>CAVUEZ010000017.1:0-9642 GCA_963740615.1 Terriglobia bacterium | reverse complement strand
TCAAAATCCGCCGGGCTTCGGCCCTTGGGGGTTCAAGTCCCCCTCCCGGCACCAGCCTTAGTTTCAGTTTCCAGTTTCAGTTTCGAGCGAGTGCGGCCGATTGTCCGCACCAGTTTTTTGATCCGGGGCTGCAGTTCGCTGATCGGCGGGTTCGTCCTAAGCGCCTTTGGCCCGCTTCAGTTGTCGGAACTGGCTGATTTCGACTCGGCCCTCGGGAAATACAGCCTCGATTCGGAGGGTGCCGCCCATTGCCCTGACGAAATCCTGAAGCGTGCTGACGTACATGTCGGCGCGCCGTTCCATCTTCGACACGGCGGCTTGCTTTACGCACAGGATTTTCGCCAGGTGCTCCTGGGTCATCTGCCGGGCCTCGCGCAGTTCGTCAAGCGCCATCTCTTCAGCGTATTCGCGTGCTTTTGCGGGGGCGCGCTCCCGCGCCTCAGCGGGCATCTTTTCTCTTAATGCGCTGAACTTTCTTGCCATCGTGTCCGTCTCCTTTGTCCTGCCGCTCTCGCTTAAGCTGCTTCAAATGGTCGTCGAAGAGATCATCCGCAATTGGCACAAAGCGGTCGTACCAGCTGGGACCGCCCGTCTTATCGCCGCCGATGAGCAAGAGCGCGGTACGGTTCGGATCAAAAGCGTACAGAACCCGCAACTCGCGTGGTTCACCACCCGGCAGCAGGACTTTGCCGCGCAATTTCTTCATGTTGGCGTGTTGCGATTGCGTGATTACGTCCGAATGAGGGCGCGGAAGCACAGGCCCGATCTGCTCTAAGAGCCGCACCTTGGCGTCGACTTCGACCTGTTCGTCCATGGAAAGCGTGTTCCACCACGCCTCGAATTCATCCGTGAATTCGACCGGTCATGCCATATGAAAAATATAACCTATATGGAATATGGTGTCGACTGAGTGCGAAACGCCGCCTCTTGTAGGCAATGCTGCGACGCGCTCCGACCTGGCGCACAAGGTCTCACGCGGCGTGCGGCCCAGTAGCGAATCCGGGAAATGATCATGGTCAGGTCTCCTGGCGTCCTTCAAAGAAACGAATTGTCCGCACCAATTTTTTGATTTTGTTTTTCACCTGAGCCAAGCAATCCATCTCCTGCGCGCGGGTATCTCAATCAGTTCGAAAACAAACAGCAGGGGGCATTCATGAAGACTCGTTCCAGGTCAGCGAGGAAGACCCATGGAAAACAAACCAATCGTGCACGAACCCGTGCGCGGCGAACCGTGTCGATACGTCCAGTCGCAGTAGAGACGAGCGCGAGGGGCACGGAAGCGGCCATTCCGGTGAGCGTGCGAGGCGAAGGTAGCTCAGCAGAGGCCCTGATTCCGGTTGAAGTGAGCACGAGTGGCAAGACCCGCAGACGCGCCGCGCTCGTGCCCATAGCTGTCCAGAGGCGTTCGGCCCACACCCGCAATTCGGCCCACACCCGCAGGCGGAGAGCACGAACGCGCCGAGAACAAGCGGGGAGGCGAAGATTCGAAGCTGCATTCACGAAGCCGTGGCGGACGTTTGCGGGGGACGCTGTGAGTAGCATCCTGGACCTCGAGCAGGCCGCCCTGGAGTTGGGCGTCGACTACGGTCAAACGGCGGTCGCCGTTTTGCAGAGTATGTTGTGGCCGATTTTGGGGCGACCCGTGGACGTGGAGCCAGTTGGCCGAAGCAGGGTGTTGGCCCAGAAGACTCCCGCGCAGGTGGCTGGTGAGGCTATGGCGAGGGCGGCATGAGCAGGTTGTGTAACCGCGCTCGCGCGAGCGTTCGACCCAGTCTCAGAGTTTTGGGTTTCGGCCTCGAGAGCTACGCGCCGCGGGCGATGATCATGGTGAGGTCGTCGTGGCGGTCGCCGGAGCGGAACTCGTCCACCGCCTGTTCTACTTTGTCGAGCAGGGACGCCGCCTCCAGGTCGTGATTCATGCGCAGGGTGCGGATGAGGCGAGCTTCGCCGAACTCTTCGCCGTGGGCGTCGTGCGCCTCGGTGACGCCGTCGGTGAACATGCTGACGATGTCCCCGGGCTCGACCTGGGTTTCGCCAACGGTCCCTTCCCACTCGGGAAACAGGCCGAGGACGGTGGCGGTCGCGTCGAGCCAATGGGTGGCGCCTTCGCGGCGCAGCAGCAGGGGAGGATTGTGCCCGCAGTTGACGTAACGCAAGCGGCGGGTGCGGTCGTCGTAGCAGCCGAGGAACAGGGTGACGTAGCGGTGGGCCTCGGTGTGCTTGTGGAGGTGGCGGTTGACCTCGGCCAGCAGGCGAAGCGGATCACGCGAGCCGAGCGCACACTGTGCCTGCAGGCTGCCGTGCAGGTTGGCCATGAGCAGCGCGGCGGCGAGTCCTTTGCCGGAAACGTCGGCCAACACCAAGCCGAGGTCGCCGGGCGCGAAGGGCAGAAAGTCGTAATAATCGCCGCCGACGTTGCGCGCCTGGATGCAGTGCCCGCTGTAGTCGAGGGTGCGCAGGGCGGGCATGTGCTGCGGAAAAAGCCGGTCCTGCACGGCGCGGGCGCGCTCGATCTCCCTGGGTAGCCGGTGGTCGGCGGTGATCTCAAACGAATCCAGCTTCCAGATGTTGACCTCGGGCGCCAGGCATTTCAGCCCGCAACGGTCCGCGCCGGCGCCGGACCCGACCCAGACGACCTGAAAAAGCGCCTGGCGGTCGCCGTGGTGAACCGTCAAGACGTCGCCGGGACTGAGCGCCACCTTGACGCCGGCCAGGCAAGCGCCGGACAGCGATAGGTCGAGGGTGCGGGCCAACTGCAGAGTGCGGTCGTACCGGGGCTGCAGAGGCGCACCGGGTACTGAAGCCGGAAACGCTGGTCCCGCTCCCGCTGTTTGTGGACCTCGAAAACCGAGGCGCTGAAGCGGCGGATCTGGCGGGCGCTGTCGAGAACGGCGCGGCATTCCGCCTCGCTGGCGAATGGGCCCAGGCGAGTGGGGCGATGCGCGGGCGACGGCGTGCCGGGATGGGAGGTCTCGATCAGGTACCACTCGAACTCCTCGTCTGGCTGCGTCGTCGCCCGGACGCTGGGAGGGACAGATGGCGCGGTGAATGGCATCGCGCCTCAGGAGTACCATGCATTGGCGGAAATGATGGCGAGGAAGCACGCTTCGGAGGCGGGCGAACAACCGTATTGGGAGGCGGTTCCAAAGCAGCACAACTGCTGGGGAAGATCGATGGTCTGCCGGGAACTCAATTGTGAGTAGGGCGGGTCAGCGCGGTGGCAGGCGCAGCTTGGCGACGGCGCGGGTGAAGATGCGGGACACGGTCTCCTCGGGCAGGTCGAGAACCTGGGCGGCGGTGTACAAGGCCAGGCGCTGCTGGGTCTTGAGGGCGAAGACCAGGCGCTCGCGTGCGGAGAGTGCGGCATCGGCGCGGGTGTGGCCGGCATGGTGTCCGGCCCAGGCGAGCCACTGATGGCTGGCCAGGCGATAGAACCAAACGTACATGGATGGCGCACGGCGCCGCGGCATCTCTCGGTAGGCGGTGAGCAGAGTGGCATGGCACAGGTCGAGGGCCACCTGCTCGGAGCCGGTGAGGGCCAACAGAAGAGCAAGGATGGCGTGGTGGTAGCGGGCGGCGATTCGCTCAAAGGCGGCGCCGTTGCCGCGCTCGGCTTCGCGGAAGAGCGAGGCGTCGAGCGGGTCGAAGGAAGCGGCGAAGTTCGCCGGCTTGCTGCCGAGCGGGCGAATTGAGTCGGGGGCGGCCATGGTTAGCAATTAGCGATTAGCGATTAGCGTTAGCGATTAGCAATTAGCGATTAGCGGAGATTGCTAGTCGTTAATCGTTCTCTCCGTCGTGATGACAACCCCTCCGAGTCTTATTAGAACCAGCATGACGCTAAAACCTAGATCCCTCGCTGCGCTCGGGATGACAAGCGCGGAAGGGTGGACCTAGGTGTGGCGAATCACCAGCAAGCTGACATCGTCCTGGCGCGGCATATCCACGGCGAAATCCTGCAAGCCTCCGAGGAGCGAAAACAGGGCGGCGTGCGCGGGCTCGCCGGCGTGCTGGCGGGCCAGGTCGACGAAACGCTGGTCGCCAAACTCTTCGTCGTTGCGATTGCGGCATTCCAGGACGCCGTCGGAGCAGCCCAGCAGCACGTCGCCGGGATGAAGCAGGGTGCGCGCCGACTCAAACGCAGCATCGGCGATGACGCCCAGCACGGGGCCGCCGGTCTCGAGGCGCTCGAGCGCGGAATTACGGCGCAGCAGCAGAGCGGGCGGATGGCCGGCGTTGCAATACTCCAAGCGGTCGGAGTGCCAGTCGAGGCGCAGCAGCACCATGGAGGTGATGGGCGGCGTGGGGCGCAAGGCGCACAGCTCGCGATTGACGGCGCGCATGACGGCGGCGGTGTCGTCGCAGGCGGCGGCATTGCAGCGGATCAGGCTGACCAGGTGAGTGAACCACATGGCAGCCGCCACGCCCTTGCCGGCAATGTCGCCGAGAAAAACCCAGGTGCGCTTGCCAACATCCATGACGCTGACAAAATCGCCGGCCAGGTAGCGCGCCGGGAAGACTTCGCCGGCAATGTCGAAGACGCCGCGGGTGAGCTGGCGCGGGCCGCTGAGGCGGCGCTGGACGTGGGCGGCCTCCAGCAATTCGAGGTGAAACTCGCGGCGCTCGCGCTCCAGCGCGGCGAGATGAAATTCCAGGTCGGAGGAGGGGGAGGGCTCGGCGCGCGCGACTTCCGGGGCGAGGGTCATCAGGATTTGTTGGAATTCAATGCCATTCTGCAGGCGACTGGTGGCCATGGGAAACTCCAGTTTCAGTTTCGAGTTTCAGTTTTGAGTTCCAGTATCTGTTTCGAGTTTCTGTTCTTGCTTCGTCACCGGCGGCACTATTACCCGACGAACTTGTAGCCGACGCCGTGCACGGTGAGAAAGAAGTGCGGCTGTTCGGGCGAAGGTTCCAGTTTCTGGCGCAGGCGGACGATGTGCGCGTCCACGGTGCGGGTGGTGGGGAAGTGCTCGTAGCCCCAGACTTCGCTGAGCAGGCGCTCGCGGCTGAGGGTCTCGCCGGAGTGGCACAGGAAGTACTTGAGCAACTCGAATTCCTTGGCCGAGATTTCCACGGCCTTGCCGCGGCGGGTGACGCGGCAGCTCTTCAGGTCGACCGAGACATCGGAGAAGCCGAAGGCCTCGCCGTTGCCGCTGGACTTGGAAACGCGGCGCAGCACGGCCTTGGTGCGGGCAATCAGCTCACGGATGGAGAAGGGTTTGGTGACGTAGTCATCGGCGCCGAGTTCCAGGCCGACGACTTTGTCCACCTCCTGGCCGCGCGCCGTCAGCATGATGATGGGAATGCCGGGGCGCTTGATCTTGAGCTGCTTGCAGACGTCGAGTCCGCTCATGCGCGGCATCATGACGTCGAGCAGGACGAGGTCGGGTTGCTCCTTGAGGGCGCGCTCCAGGCCCTCGACGCCATCGTAGGCGGCGGCGACTTCGTAGCCTTCGAACTCGAAGTTGTCGCGCAAGCCGGAGACCATGTTGGGTTCATCTTCAATGATCAGGATTTTGGTCATTATGCCACCCCCACACCCTGGCCAATGTCAGGTCGACTGCCAGAGTTACGCATTGCCGCCAGCGGCGGTTCCACGGGAATTAACAAACTGAATTTGCTGCCCTTACCGGGCGTGCTCTCTACTGAGACCTGGCCGCCGTGAGCGTGCGCGATGTGCTTCACCAGGCAAAGGCCGAGGCCGCTGCCCTTGGTGTTGTGCACCAGCGGATCGCAGACGCGGTAAAACTTCTCGAAGATCTTGGGCTGCTCGTCACGCGGGATGCCGATGCCGTGGTCCACCACCTCCAGCTTGACCGAGCCGTTGCTGCGCTTTAGATTGACGGCCAGATAGCGGTCGTCGGAGGAATACTTGATGGCGTTGTTCACCAGGTTGAGCAGCGAACGGGCAATGGCCTCGCGATCGATCACCACCAGCGGGATATCTTCGGCGATGTGTTCCTCAAACCTGAATCCCTGCTGCTCGATCTGGTAGCGGTAGGACTCCAGGGTGGTGCGCACCAGCTCGGGCAGATCGGTGGAGCGGAAGTCGTATTCCTTGCGCCCGGCCTCGATGCGGGAAAAGTCGAGAATATTGTTGATGAGCGAGGTTAGGCGCTCGCTCTCCTTGCGGATGGTGCAGTAATACTCCTGCTGCTTGTCGGGATTGGTCACGCGGCCGAGTTCGAGCGTTTCGGCGTAGAGGCGGATGAGCGCCAGGGGCGTGCGCAGCTCGTGAGAAACGTTGGAGACGAAGTCGGATTTGGTCTTGGCGAGTTCCATCTCCTTGTTGACGCCGCGGAAGGTAAAGACCATGCCGGCGGCGAGCAGCAGCGACAGCCCGCCCAGCACCAGGAAGCTGGTGCGCAGGAACTTCTGGCCGATGGCATCGACCGTGGTGCCCTTGAACTTCATGGCCAGCATGAGGCCGGGGAAGCCGGCTTCCAGCTTGCGCTCCATCTCGGGCGTGCCGCCGTCCCAATCGGAACAGGCAGCCATGGCGGGCTCCCTGGGGGAGTGAATCATCATGACGGCTTCGGAGTGGCCGTTATTGTTGCGGGTATCGGCCTCGCTCTCCGCCATCATGTTGTTCATCATTTCAGGAAAGAACTTGTCCTGGAGAAAATCGGGATCGAAGACGATGCCGCCGATTCCTGAGCTGTTTTCCTTCAGGGGAAAGAAGATGGCGGACTGGAGCACGGGCTTGCCGTTGCGGTTGATCCACTCGGTCGACGGCACATAAGGGAGATCGCCCTTGCCGGCGATTTTTTTCATCTTCTCCACCATGCTGCCGCCCTCCATGTCGAACCAGCCGGTAATCATGGCGGCCATTTTCGCGCCTTCGGCATTGATCTCCGGGACGTCGGAGGCGTAGCGCGACTGGGAGCGGATGACGGTCCCCTTTCCCTTGGTCCACGTAAAGACATGGGCGAATTCGGGGTGTTTCTCGAGGATGGCTTGCAGGCGGGGGCCGGCATCGGAATCGTAGGGGCAGGGCACCTTGGGCTGGACCTGCGCGACCATGTCGTAGGCCTTATGGGCCATGCGCTTTTCGGTGATGGCCATCATGTGCTGGAAGTCGCGCTGGATGGCGGCCTCAATGGCCTTGTCGCGCTGGATGGAGCGCAGGTGAAGCACGCTGAAGCCGATGAGCGCCGCCGCCGGAAAGACCACGAAACCCAACGTGATCAGCAGCCGCATGCGTTCACTGCGTGGCCGGTATGCCATAGCAACCTCACTGAAAAGCGACGACGGCTAGTAACATAGCGAATTCGGAGATGGTTTGTGTGAAGCCGGGGTAAAAAGACGTAAAAAGTTGTGAACGCGAAACGGGTTGCCAGAATGGTAGCGCATTTGGGAACAGGAATCAGGAGTCTGCCGCGGGCGAGGGCGCCCGCGGCTGGAGGAATTACGGCGAGTATTGAGTGCGGCCCCGGCGAGGGCGCCGGGGGCCTACGGCTTAAGACTAAGAACCTGGATCCCTCGCCGCGCTCGGGATTAGAGGCCGTCGAGACCGAGTGGAGGAGCGGATCATAGCGCGAAGTCGCTGAAAACCGAGAGCTTGCGGGCTTGTTACTGGGGTGATTACTGGCGATTACGGAAGTGACATTTACTTCCCGAGAGGGTGAGTCATAATCCCGTCGTTGTAAGGCAGTTCTGGGGGAGGGCTGCCGTGGCGTCCCGGTGAGAGCCGGGACGTCGCATTTAAGGGCGGTTCACAGGCGTCGGCATCCACCTAGGGCAGGCCCGGCCTGCTCGCCTCTCGGTCCCCTCTTCTGTTGACTCGCAACACTCTGGAACGATCAACTCCGACGCCTGTGGGCGGCTCCCAAGCCGCGAAATCGCCGCCCGGGCTGCTACTTCTTAGTCATTCCTGCATCGAATGTAATGGTAGGATGTTGGGCCGCCCCATCGGGCGGAGGGCACTTGCGCACTTATTTAGGGGGATAGATGGCAAGTAACACGATTTTTGAGGTGACGGACGCCAATTTTGATCAAGCGGTGTTGAAGTCGGAGCAGCCGGTGATCGTGGACTTTTGGGCAGCCTGGTGCGGTCCGTGCCGCGCCTTGGCGCCGATTGTGGATGAGGTGGCCAGCACCTATGCCGGCAAGGTGAAGGTCGGGAAGATGGACGTGGACAAGAATGCCGCCACGCCGCAGCGCTACAGCATTCGCGGCATTCCGACCCTGCTGATCTTCAAGGGCGGACAGGTGAAGGAACAGATCGTCGGATACGTGCCGAAGGAGCAGATCGAGAAGGCGCTGGAGCGGCACATCACGGCGGAGAAGACAGTGAGTTCGTAAGCAGCTGTCAGCTGTCAGCTTTCAGCAAAACGGAGCCCGGTGAGAGCCGGGCTTTTTGCATGAATGGTTAACGGTTCTCGGTTAAGTTTTCGGTAAGCGTGGGCAATTGGATTCGCTGACAGCTGAGGGCTGACAGCTGAAACCCAGATCCTTCGCTGCGCTCAGGATGACATTGTTCGAAATGAATGGCTGATAGCTGAGAGCTGTTAGCTATTTATCCGACCAGACGGCGAGCAGGTTGCCGTTGGGGTCGGTAAAATGGAAGCGGCGTCCGCCGGGAAAATCGAAGGTCGACTTGGTGATCTTGCCGCCGGCGGCGATGATTTTGGCGTAGGTGAGCGCCAGGTCGTCGGCGTAGATGACCAGCAGCGGACCGCCCTTCACCACCGGCAATCCCTTGGCGAAGCCGCCGCTCAGCCGGCCGTCGTGGAAGCTGGTGTAGTCCAAGCCGTAGTCTTCGAACTTCCAGTCAAACACCCGGCTGTAGAAAGTCTTGGTCGCCTGGATGTCGTTGGCCGGGAATTCGACGTAATCCACCTTGTAGTTTTGTTCGCTCGGCATATTCCGGCTCAGTTTATACCGCGGGAGAGCGGCCGGCATAATTATGGCAAAACGGGTGTGCCAGAGTGTTCAATAGGTGCAGGGCGCTAAGTTGCAGGAGCTAGTGGCTAGGGGATAGCGGCTAGCCCCCAGCTACTCGCTGGGTGGTTCGTCCGGCTCAGTACTTACGCAGCACCCCGATGACGCGTCCCTGCAATTGCACCGCAGCGGCCGAGACCATGATGGGCTGCATGGCGGCGTTGGAGGGTTGCAGACGGATGCGGTCGCCCTCCCGGTAAAAGCGCTTCAGCGTGGTTTCCGAACCCTCCACCAGGGCGACCACGATCTCGCCGTCGCGGGCGGTTTGGGCCTTTTCCACCAGCACGTAGTCACCATCGAGGATGGCTTCGTCCTGCATAGAATCGCCGCGCACCTGCAGGACAAAAACGTCCTTGGCGCCGGTGAAATCCTGCAGGCTGATGGTCTCCGGATTCTCCATGGCTTCGATCGGCTGGCCGGCGGCAATGCGTCCCAGGAGCGGCAGGGAGAACGGCGCCGCCATGGTCTGCTTCATGCGCCCGCGCGGCGGGATGACGTCAATGGAGCGGCTGCGGTTATAGTCGCGCTTCAGCAGCCCTTTTTTTTCCAGGTTCGAGATGTGCTTGTGCACCGTGGCCAGCGAACTGAGGCCGAGGCCGCCGCCGATTTCTTCAAACGAGGGCGAGTAGCCTTTGGCGTGCACGAAGCCGGCGATGAAGTCGTAAACCTGGCGTTGGCGGCGAGTCAGGGCCATAGAGAAGT
>CAVUEZ010000016.1:0-52450 GCA_963740615.1 Terriglobia bacterium | reverse complement strand
ACCCTCCAATTGCTCCACGGAGCTTTTCCCAGGTGGTCTGCAGGTCCTCGGGAACGATGCGGGTTTCCCCCACCGTGGTCAGCACGCTGGTGTCGCCCACCCAGCGCGGCAGCACGTGCAGGTGGATGTGACCGGCGACCCCGGCCCCCGCCGCCGCTCCGATGTTCATCCCCACGTTGATCCCGTCCGGTTTGTAGGTGGCGCGCAGCACGGTTTCCAGCCGTTGGGCAAGTCCCATCATCTCCGTCGCCGCCGCTTCGGCGAGCTTGTCCAGTTGGTCGACGTGGTCATAGGGCGCGACCATGACGTGGCCGCTGGTGTAGGGAAACGCGTTCAGCATGATGAAGCAGCGCCGCCCGCGGTGGACAATCAGCGAGCCCCGGTCGTCGCCTGCCCGCGCCGCGTCGCAGAACAGGCAGCCGGCGGTTTTTCCGGCGGTGGTGACGTAGGCATAGCGCCAGGGAGTGAAGATGTAGTCCATGGCCAGACAGCCTACCACCGCGGCGCAAGGCGCGGGCTGGCCCCATTCTCGCCGCGGCTGAGTCCCCGGCGCGCTGGCCTGGAGCCCCTGCGCCCGCCGCGTGCGCCGCATCACACCGGGATGTGCGATCTGACCTTGGCATGGCCGCCGCCGATTGCAACAATGGCTCCGGGTAGCGGCGGATTTCCCTAAGGTCTTGGGAAAATTTCGCCGGGCGTTTGACACTGTTTGTTAGCGGTTGTTATAGTCGAGAGGTCCTCTGGTTGGCCAGCCGCTCCAGAGGGTGTGACCGCTGGATTGTCCAAGCCCGCAAGCGGGCAATCATCACCCCGACGACCCACGCCAGCAGTCCGTAAAGATCGTGGTCCCCATACGCGCGCTGCGGTGTGCGATGGGTGGAAGAATTATGGTTTTTGAAGAGCGAACAGCCCACAGCGACGAAACCCCATCCACCTCCCAGCCGGCGGCAGACAGCGGCGTCAACCCGGCGCCCAGCCAGCCGCCCGACAACCCCGAACCAGCCATCAGCGCCGGCACTTCCGCTGAAAGTCCTGCGTGGACCGCACCTGGTCCCGCTCCCAGAAACGAAAAAGAGATGACGGACGACTTCGCAACCGCACTGGAAAACTTCACCGCCGAGCAAGCGGCTGAAACGGCCGCCCACGAGGACCGTGTAATCAAGGGCACGGTCCTGAAGATCACTCCCACCCACGCCGTCGTCGACGTCGGATTCAAGTCCGAGGGCCTGGTGCCCATCGCCGAGGTCCAGGACCATGAGGGCAACGTAACCGTCCAGCCCGGCGAAGAGATCGACGTCATGATCGAGAAGGGCGAGACCGAGGAGGGCTACACCAAGCTCTCCCACCAGAAAGCCTCGCGCCTCCGGGCCTGGGACGAGATCGACAAGGCGTACAACGACAAGGCGCCCATCAAGGGCGTGGTGGTGGAGCGCATCAAGGGCGGCCTGACCGTCGACATCATGGGAGCGCGCGCCTTTCTGCCCGGCTCCCAGGTGGACCTGCGCCCGGTGCGCAACCTGGACGGCATGAAGGGCCAGGAGATGGAAGTTCGGGTCATCAAGCTCAACAAGAAGCGCGGCAACATCGTCGTCTCGCGCAAGCAGTTGCTGGAGGAAGATCTCAACGAAAAGCGCTCCCACACCCTGGAGCAGTTGCAGGAAAGCGCGGTCATGACCGGCACCGTGAAAAACCTCACCGACTACGGCGCCTTCGTCGACCTGGGCGGCATCGACGGTCTCCTCCACATCACCGACATGAGCTGGGGCCGGCTCACCCATCCGCGCGACCTGGTCAACGTCGGCGACCAGATCCAGGTGAAGGTTCTCAAGTTCGACAAGGACAAGCAGCGCGTTTCCCTGGGCTTCAAGCAGCTCACTCCCGACCCCTGGCTGGATGCGGCCCAGCGCTATCCCATCGGCGCCCACGTCAAGGGCCGGGTGATCAGCATCACCGATTACGGAGCCTTCATCGAGTTGGAGCAGGGCATCGAGGGGCTGGTGCACGTCAGCGAGATGACCTGGTCCAAGCGCATGAAGCACCCCTCCAAGATGCTCGGCGTCAGCCAGGAAGTGGAAGCCGTGGTGCTCAACGTCAACCCCGGCGAGCGCCGCATTTCCCTCGGCCTGAAGCAATTGGAATCCAATCCCTGGGAGACGCTGCATGAGAAGTACCCGGTCGGCTCCACCGTCGAAGGCCGGGTGCGCAATCTCACCGACTTCGGCGCTTTCATCGAGATCGAGGACGGTATTGACGGCCTGGTGCACGTCAGCAACCTGAGCTGGACCAAGCGCGTCAAGCATCCCTCCGAGGTGCTGAAGAAGGGCGACAAGGTAAAGGCCGTGGTGCTCGCCATCGAGCCCGACAATCGCCGCCTGTCGCTGGGCATCAAGCAGCTCCAGCCTGACGTTTGGGAGACGTTCTTCTCCGACCACCGCGTCGGCGACGTGGTCCACGGCAAGGTGCTGCGCGTGGCCACCTTCGGCGCCTTCGTGGAAATCGCCGACGGGGTCGAGGGCCTGTGCCACAACTCCGAGGCCGTGGACGAACACGGCGCCGGGGTGAAGCTGGAGCCCGGCCAGGAATTCGACTTCAAGATCCTCAAGATGAATCCCTCCGAGAAGAAGGTCGGCCTCAGCCTGCGCGCCGTGGGCGAGGAAGCCACCCGCGCCGACGTGGAGGCTTACAAGCACCCGGCATCCAGCGCCACCACCACCCTGGAGGAGCTGATGTCGTGGAAGCGCGCGGGGAACGACAATCAGTAGTTAGGGGTCACGAGTCAGAGATCAAGGATGGCTGCCCAACCGGGCAGCCATTTTGGCTGCATTCCATCCTCCGCCCCGCCTGCCTTGCGCCTGACGCCTTGCGCCTTGCGCCAAAAAAATGGCCACCTTGGGGTGGCCAGTTGACTACTACCCTAACTGCCGGCTCCTGCTCCTTTGCGTGTCCGGATTACAGGTGCGAACAGAAATCAAGGCCTAAGAGGGCGGACACTCGCACACACCGCGTCCGCTGCCCAGGTACTCGACAAACAAGCACGCTTGGGCCAGGAAGGCTGCTTCATCGGCGCCCAGGACCACGGCCCGAATCTCGCTTTCCGTGATGTAGGTGGCCCCGCCCGCGGTTTCGATGCGGCTTGAAAATCCCCGGACCAGCGACGCGTCGGCCGCCGTGAATGCGGCGTCGGCGCTGCAGTCGCCCCCGGTCGCCGCCAGCGTCACCATCTTGATCACTCCCGAAACCGGCACAATCGATGTCAGTGGCCTGGCGGTCAGGTGGTTGGCCACCGAGACCGACAGCAGCCCGTCGGGCGTCACCCGGCAGGAGCAGCAGGCGATCATCTCCTGGCTGGCATCGAAAACGTAAAAGCTGGCGCAAACGTCGCCCGTTGGGCTGGTCATCGGCGTGCCGCCCTGGCCCACGTTGATCAAGCGCACCGCCTGGTCAATCGCCGCCGCCGGACCCGCGTTGTTGGCGTAGCGGGTGATCAGATAGCTCTGCGGGGGATCGGCGGGAGGAGGGTCCGGAGGAGGAGGATCGGGCGGAATAGGATCGGGTGGAACCGGGTCCGGCGGAAGTGGGCTGGGCGGCGGCGGATCCTTATGCTTGTTCTTCTGGGTCTCCTGGGTCGCGTTCGCCGTGGTTTGTGTCACCAGCAATGGCGGAAACGCCGAGGCGAGCACGAGCAACGCAAGGAGAAGGAGACGGGCCTTCATCGGGCACCTCCGCACGCATCCCTGTTGACCCTGGTTGAGCCTTGGGTTGACCTTGAGCTTGAAATACCTTGAGCGTTAAACAGAATGGATAATGCCGGTACGCGGAACCGGCGGGATTGTGCGCGCCCCCACCCGCCGGCGGCAATCCTCCATTTGCACTAGCCCGGAGGGTTCATCCGGCGGGCTAACCCGCCTACTGCTTGATGCTGAGATTGATGTGGGCGGTCGCCCGCGAATCGAACGAGCTCAGCGTCTTGGTGTCGCTCTTCTTCCCCTGGTGCTCGGCATGGACCTGGTAGTCCACGTTGGGGGAGAGCGCGTTGAAGCGGTAGGTGCCGTCCTGCCCGGCGATGTAGGTTTTCACCGCCATCGTCTTGGTGTTCTTCAGGTAGACGATGGCCTCCGGCAGCGGCGCGTTCTGCTGATTGGTCACCTGGCCGGTCAAGGTGCGCATCTGCGGCGGCTTGTCCGACATTGCGGCGCCGCTCGCCATCGCCTGCGCCGCGAACATCGGCACGGCCAGCAGGATGGCGGCGGCAAAGCAGGCACGTTTCACGGCTGAACTCCTGCCCCGGTGCGGGCCGGGGGGCAATCCCTTACGCTGAACCATATCAAACGCGTCCTCATCCATGGAAACCCCGAAACTCTCAACTTGTTCTGGGCCTGCTCGGATTCAACTTGCGCCGGCACCGGGCACACGGCGGGTATCGCTCGCTACGCTGGGCAAAACGGCGCCCTGAACGCCATCAGGCGTAGTCCCCGTCTTCGTTTTCTTCTTCCTTTGCTTCTTCCTCGTCCTCCTCGTCGGCGACCCGGGTCAGCTCCAGCGGCTCGGTCGTGACCACCTCGAATTCGCTGCCGCATTCCGGACAGGACACAATTTCGCCCTCGTCCACCTCGTCTACCTCGATATCAAGATCGCTGTCGCATTCCGGACAAAGAACCATGATCTGTGTGCCTCCCTATTCGCCTGGCCGTCCCGCGCGCGCCCTGCGCCCGCGGCTTCCGCAATCCTGATAATATTTAGATTCTCTCACGGGCAGCGTCAATGCCTTATCGGGTGACGCGGCCCTTGCCCGGAAAAGCATGGGCCGGAGGACGCTTTTAGGAATCGGGCTCATGGTGTGCGTCATGCTGATCCATGGCGCTGATGATGGTGGCCGGGGCTGCGGTTGCCCAGCCCTCCACTGCCCAATTCCGGCCAATAAACCGGAGAGTCCGGCGGGATGGCGGCATCGAATAAAGGGGCCTGAGGGCAGTTCCCCGCGGCCATCAAACCATTCCCGGATTTTCGGCCTGTGGCCGGCGATAGCGCCCGGCTGCCAATCAATTCACGCGACGAGGAGTTGTTGATTTGACGGTAAGAAGCTATCGCGGTTTCGGCGGCGGGCGCGGCGGCGGCTACGGCACCATGAGCATGGGCTTTCCGCCCTTCACCCGGGCCGTCAAGTGGCTCATCCTGATCAATGCCGGGGTTTACCTGCTCATCCTGATCCTGGGCGCGTTTTCTCCCGCCGCAGCCGGCATCTTCACCACCGTCGGCGCCTTGATTCCCTACGCGGTGGTGCACGGCTGGATCTGGCAGTTGGTGACCTACACTTTTATTCACGCCGGGCTGTTCCACATCCTGTTCAACATGCTCACCCTCTGGATGTTCGGGGCGCAACTGGAACAGGATTGGGGGTACCGCCACTTCCTGGAGTTCTATTTCTTCTGCGGCATTGCCGCCGCCCTGGTCACCGTCGCCATCTCCTACCTGGGGACGATTTCGAGCTTCGCCTTCCTCGGAATCCGTCCGACCACCATCACCGTGGGCGCTTCCGGGGCGATCTTCGGGGTGATGATCGCCTTCGCCATCCTGCACGGCGACCAGGAATTCATGATGTTTCCCCTGCCCTTCATGATCAAGGCCAAGTACCTGGTCGGGGCGCTGGTGTTCATCGCCCTGGCGGGCGCCTTCCGGGGCATGGGCCCGGGTCATCGCGGCGAGTCGGTGGCCTACTTCGCCCACCTCGGCGGGGCGCTGTTCGGCTGGATTTACCTCCGTCTCGTGCCCCGGCGCGGGCTGGTCGGCGGCGCCTCGGAGCGCTACTTCGGCATCCGCAACTCCTACTATCGCTGGAAACGGCGGCGCGCCGCGCGCAAGTTCGAGGTCTACATGCGCAAGCACGACCGCGCCGAGTATTTCGACGAGTACGGCAATTACCGCCCTCCAGACAAAAAGGGCAATGGCGAATCCCGCCGCCCACCCTGGGTGAATTGAGCAATTGGCAATTAGCGCGGGTGCCCACCCGAGCCCGAGTCCCGCAGGGGCGACAGAACAGTCACGCCGGATGTCACCGGAGTTCGCGCCCTCGATGCTCCAACCGCTAATTGCTAATGGCTAATGGCTCTCCTGACCAGTTGTCTTCCATCGCTTCCAGGTTCCGCAGCATCACCTCCACGTTCGCCACATTGCCCAGGTGCTGCCACAACCGATGGACGTTGGGGTCCTCGTGCGCCTCGTCGCGCATCTCCTCCGACACCCAGTAGCGCAGGTTGATGAACGGTCCCGGGTCTTTCAGGTTGCGGTAGAGCAGATCGCGGCTGTATCCCTTGCGGCGCAGAAGTCCATAGAGCTCGGTCAGCACCTCGAGCGTCTCCGCCTCCTTGCCCTCCTGCGGGTGGATGTACGCGATGGAAAGAATCTCGCCCATGCCTTGGTTACCTCGTATGCTCCTCGCGCTCTCGCTCCGCCTGCGCTCGCGCCCGGCGGCGCTCGGGCTCGCCGTTCTCCCCGATCGTATGCAAGCGCATCAGGTTGGTGGAGCCGGAGGTGCCGTGCGTTCCGGAAATCACCGCCACCACGTCGCCGCGGGCGGCCACGCCGGCGCGCATCAGTTCACGTTCCGCGCCGCGCACCATCTCCTCCGCCGTCTTCATGTGCTCGCACGGCACTGGCCGCACGCCCCAGAGCAAATTCAGCCGGTTGCATACATTACCACGATGAGCAAACGCATAGATGGGCGTCTTGGGGCGATACTTGGAAACCAGCCGCGCCGTCGTTCCCGTCTCCGTGAAAACCGCGATCGCCCGCATCTCCAGGTCCTCGGCCGCATGGGCCACCGATTCGCAGATGGTCTCCGCAATCGATAGCCGGCGAGATGCCCGCCGCCGCTGCGGCGCTTCCACCTCGCGCATGTGGCTCTCCGCCTCGCCAATGATCCGGCTCATCATGGCCACCGCTTCGCGCGGATATTTCCCGCTCGCCGTCTCCGCCGAAAGCATCAGCGCGTCGCTGCTGTCGAACACCGCGTTGGCCACGTCGCTGGCTTCGGCCCGCGTGGGCCGCGGGTTCTCCACCATCGACTCCAGCATCTGCGTGGCCGTGATCACCGGTTTGCGCCATTCCCCCGCCCGCCGGATGATGTGCTTCTGCATCACCGGCACCTGCTCCGGCGGCATCTCCACCCCCAGGTCCCCGCGCGCCACCATCACCCCATCGGAAACTTCCAGGATCTCCTCCAGGTGCTCGATCCCCTGCGGCTTCTCCAGCTTCGAGATCACCGGCATGTCGTCGCGGCGCACGCCGATCAGCCGCTTGGTTTCGGTCACGTCGGCCGCCGTCCGCACGAACGAGATGGCGATCATGTCCACCTCGTGCTTCAGCCCGAATTCCAGGTCCCGCCGGTCCTTCTCCGTCAGCGAGGGAACGCTGAGCGCCGTTCCCGGCAGGTTGATCCCCTGGTGCTCGCCCAGTAGGCCGCCGTTGACCACCTCGCACTCCACGTCCTCGCCGTGGATGGACTTCACCACCAACTCGATCAGCCCGTCGGAAAGCAGAATCCGGGCGCCCGGTTCCACCTCCTCCGCCAGCCCCTTGAAGCTGGTGGGGATCAGGCTCGAGGTGCCGAGCACGTTGCGTGGCGTGATCGTCACCCGCGAGCCTGCCTTCAGCGCCACCGGACGGCGCTCGCGCAGCCGGCCGGTGCGGATCTTCGGGCCTTGCAGGTCCTGCAGGATGCAGATGGTGCGCCCTTCCCGGGCCGCGGCCCGCCGCAGCCGCTCGATGATGCGGGCGTGCTCTTCATGGGTCCCATGGGAGAAGTTCAGCCGGGCCACGTCCATCCCGGTGCGCATCAGCTCGCGCAGCATGGCCTCCGTGCTGCACGCCGGGCCGATGGTGCAAACGATCTTCGCCCTCCGCTCCCGCATGGCTCCCGCATGCGCCTCGGCGGGCCGCCCGGGATGATGCGAGAGGGGGTGAGCAATGGCCATCGGCGGTTCTGGTAATTCCGGGAATTTCGTAAAGGGGTAATGTATTGGCTGGACCAGGGCCCCGCAATCCCTAACTTACCAGACTGCGCGGATTGCCCACCCGCCCCGCCTAGTGTCCGCCCGAGGAATCGTTGCCGTTCCCCGCCATCACCGCCCGCGGGTACAGCAGCGCATTGAACTCGGCCCCCACCAGAACGATGATCGATACGATGTACAACCAGATCAGCAGCACCACCGCCGTGGCCAGCGAGCCGTAGAACAGGCTGTAGGCCGCGAAGTGCCGGACGTACCAGCCGAAGGCGATGGTGGTGGGGAACCAGATGGCGGTGGCCAGCGCCGCCCCCGGCAGCACCGTGTGCCAGCTCAGCGTCCGGGGCACGGCGTTGTGGTAGATGAGCTGCATCACTGCCACGCTGGTCAGGATGGCGATCAGCCAGCGCAGGCCCGTCCACAGGATCAGCAGGTAGGGGCCGATGGCGTGCCCCAGGGCCGCGTTCAGGTTGGCCTCGATCTGGTTTCCGAACGCCACCAGCATGGTCGCGAAGGTCAGCGGCAGGCCCGCCATGATCACCAGCCCAAAGGCAATGAACCGCTCCTTCACCACCCCCCACACCTTCGGCAACTGGTACGCATTCCTGAAACCCTCCATCCAGGAGATCATGACGCCGGAGGCGGTCCACAGGGTGATGACGGAGGCGGCCAGCAGCACGCTGACCGGCTTTTGCTGGGTGGAGCGGAAATAGGCCTCGACGGCGGCGGCGGCGCCGGGAGGCATGATGCTGCGCACGGCGCTGGAGATTTCGCGCACGTACTCGGCGCCATGGGAGGTTGTGGCCAGCACCGAAGCCACCACCATGAGCGCCGGGAACATGGTCAGGATGGCGGAGTAGGCGCCCCCCTTGGCCACACCAAAGGCGTCGTGCACGAAGGCACGCCAGACAGAGAGGCGGACGTTCTTCAGCAGCTTCAGCACAGACGAAGGTGCGCGTGACGGCTGTGGCGGTGGCGCGGGCGGCGCCGGGTCACTGGAAATGTCAATCGCGGTACCGACGGGATTCCTCCGTAACTAGTTCACTTTACAAGCTTTGGGCCGGGCCGGGTAGAGCTAAGTGTGGTAACCCCGGGCTGAGTGGCAAGAGGGCCGAATGACCTCATACGCCCCCCGGCATTCGCCCCCTAGCCGATATTCTAAATCCTGACTCGGTCCCCAGCCTAGTCTGCCGTGCCATCCCGGCCGGCGCCAGGCTGCTGCGCGGTTGGCGACATCGCCACCACGAACACCGTCTCCCTCGACCCGCGCAACCCCCGCAACCGCTACCGCCCTTACCGCGAAGCCTGGGACCTGCTGCTGGCCCAGGTTGCGATGGGACCTGCACCGTCTCACAAGGAATGAGCCTCAGCCGCATAGGCTGGGGTGGTACAGGGACAGATGGGAGGCGATGGCGTGAGGGGCTAACCAGCCGCCGGAGGCGGCGGAATGTGCAGTCCCCGGGGGGGCGAAAGACGCGGTTCAATGAGTCGTCCGCTTTTGCGGGAAGGGCACGGCTTCAGCCGTGCCGATTGCCGGCGCTCATGCCTGGGGCTTTAGCCACCGAGGGATATGGATCGAGTTCATACGAGCCGTGCGCGGAAGAGAAGCGATGTTCTTCAGCGTGCTCGACCAGGTGCCGCCGAACGGGGTTGAGGTGAATATAGCTGCGATGAATGATGAAATCGCTTTCGTCACGAATCCGGTGGTCGGTAAACCCGCGTGCCCAAATCTCCGGCGGCAACCCGAGTTGTCGCGAGACTCGAAACGAAAATCCGCCTTTGATAAATTGCATCGCGCACTCCAGAGATTCGGCAGGGGTGATGATCACGTGGACATGGTCTGGCATGACCACGAACGCGTGGAGTCTAAAGCGGCCTTGGGACCGGTATTCGTAAACCGTGTGGAGGAACAGTTCGGCGACGGTATCGCGTTGAAGAACGGCTCGACCGGATTCCGTGCCTGTGGTGACGAAGTATGTGCCCGGAGGTGAAACGCGGCGTGTAGGTTTCAAGTGCGAACCTCGGCGGCTGAAGCCGACTGTCTCTTACATGCTGAGCGGCACGGCTGAAGCCGTGCCCTTCCCCGGGACCGGTGGTTTTCGCCGGCTCACGATCATTATGTACTCGAGCCGCTGCCCTCGGCGGCTGAAGCCGGCTGTCTCTTACGTGCTGAGTGGCACGGCTGAAGCCGTGCCCTTCCCGTTCTGCCCGGCATACTGATGTACGGCTAAAGCCGTGCCCTTGCCGTTTGCCCGGATAAGCACCATTCTCCCCCGGCTCACGCTGGGACTTCTGTTCTTGCGCCACCTGTAGCGGCTGGCGGCGTTCCGAGTCGGGAAAACCGCTTGGGATGGCCTTGCGCTCGCGCAACTCAACTGCGGGTGGTCTTACGAACCATAAATGGAGCCCGCTTCAGCGGGCGAAAGAATGCGGCTGGAACGGGTTGACGACTTCCATGCCGAGGAGTTTCTGACCGGGGTTGAGGTCCTCTGAAAAGAGACGAGCGGCGCCGGCGCGAGAAGCCGCAACCACAATGAGCGCATCCCAGAACGAGATCTTGGCCGAGGTGCTGAGCTGGCAGGCGTCGCGGACGGCGGTGTAGTCGAGGGAGGTGACGGGCCAGGCGGCAATCTGGTCGAGGTAGTCCAGCGCCGCGCGGGGGGACAGAGGGGTAGGCACCTTGCGGGTCAGGGTGACGAACAATTCCGACAGGACCTGGGTACTGGTGCGAAGCGCCTGTGCGGACCGCAGTTGCGCGATCAGTTGTTGTGCCTGGGCGGAGCGGGCGGGGTCGTCGTCGGTCAAGGCGTAGACGAAGACGTTGGTATCGACGAAGCAGATTTCCGCGGCGTCAGCGCTCATGCAGGTCCTCACGCGTCCAGGTGCGGCGCCCGATGCGGATGCGATGCCTCTTGAAAATCTCGTCCATGCGCTTGGCCGCGGCCTGCTGCCGGCCGGACTCGCGCACCAGTTGAGCGAGGAAGTCGCGGACTAGCTGGTTGACGGAGGTGTTGCGGTCGAGGGCGACCTTGCGGGCGGCGCGCAGCAGGTCCTCGTCGACGGCGAGCGTGACGTTGTTGTTTCGCACAGGGGCAGTGTAGCACAGGTTATGTGGGGGAAGGAAGCAAGGCGAGACACGACGATGCCATCGAGAGCTAGAGCGAACCCAACCTCGTCGAAGGGCGCTATGCGGAACCCCGGGACCGCCGATCCGCCCCATACTACAGCTTGCCGGATTTGCTGGCGACGATGTGAACCCAGAACTGGTAGTCCATGGTGAGAATGACTGTTGGCGGCATCGTAGCCTGGAAATGGCAGGGGTCCTTCGACTCGGGCGTGCGCCCTCGCTCAGGGTGACAAGCGGTTAATTTCAGGTTTGGGAAGGCTGAGAAGATTAGAAACGGAGAAGAACTCGCGGGACCTTGCGGCCCCGCGACTCACAACCCACAATAGACAACTCAAAACAAGCAACTACCCTTAAATCGCTGTCATGCTGAGCGAGGGCGAGAGCGGGGTCCCCATCGCGCGCCGGTTTTGCGCGTGATGGGGTGCTCGAATGCCCGAGTCGAAGCACCCCAGGGAGGCATGCAGTGCCCATGCTGCCCAAAGGCATTTCTACCAGGGCGCTATGCTCTGATTGGCGAACGTCATCTCCTGGCCCCAGTGTTCGGCCACGTCCGGCCAGCAGTGTCCGGGGCATAGGTGGGACCTATTACGCGAACGGGGCGAAGGGAGTCCGCAAGTCTTAGGAACTTCGAAAACCGCTCCCCCGGCTTCGCTCGGGACAGGCTCCGGGTGGGGCACCCACGATCGAGACAGATCAGGCGACGCAAGGGTGCGCCACCCGCCTAAAACGGTGGATCACTCACCTCCCCAACCTCAGCGGACAGCCTGAGCCAAAGAAGAGCCTAGAGCAATGCCGGAGACTCGATGATATGTAGAGATAGCCTGTTCCTCAGTTAGACTAGAAATGAAATCGATGAGAATGCGTGCCAACTCCCTCCTCCCAGCACCCTTTGCCGGCAGCGGCGGAAGGACTTCGGAAACGCTGACAGGAAAAACATCTCTGTTTGGCCGCTTGGAAGTCGCTTCCTTGAAAAAGGTATTGAAAAGTCCTCTGACAATCATTCGTTGACCGTGTTGTTGCGAAACAAGAGCAGGGTTCTTGATGACGTAATGCCAAGTCAGTTCTTTCAGCAGGAAGATCTCCGCACGACGCCTCATCGGGATCGCAATGAAGGAAGTCCTACGGCTCGCATCTAAGGTGACACACGTCACAAAGTCGCGGATCCACGTCGATGTAACCGTCCGAAGACGATTCCGCTGAGCCCGCGTTGGCGAATATGGCTCACGAACTGGCAAATCCGTGATTAGACCATCAAAGGCACCGCGAAGATATGTTTCGTCGGTCCCAGGCGGAAATCTCCCCGCGCGTCGCGCAAAGACCTCATCCAGAAATCTCCTCCTCTCGGTTACATCAAGGACGAGCCGGTCGAGTGGAATCACGTCAGCTCGGAAGAAGTCGTCCAGATCGTGAACGGAATACGTTACGTCATCAGCCCAGTCCATCAATTCAGCTTCGATATTTCGCGTCATTCCAGCCGGTCCGAATTTGCGAGTCCATTCGAAATGATTCCTGTCGCTATCGTAGGCTCCCCATTTATCCAAATTGCCTGGATTCTGTCTCCGCCGCCATGGGTATTTCAGCAATGCATTCAAGGTAGCTCGGGTCAGGTTCAAGCCGTTGACAGGGACAGAACCCATCGCAAGCCGGGTCACGATCCGAAAAGATTGAGCATTACCCTCGAATCCGTCAGATAGCCCGTGCTCTACCGCCAACGCATCTAATTCCTTCTCAGCTATGTGGCCAAAAGGTGGATGCCCCAAATCGTGGGCCAAACACGCTGCTTCGACAACGTCCGGATCAATCTGACTACCAAACGGGAGCGGGGAACTGGTCAGTCTTTCGGCAATCCGGCGGCCAACTTGGGCGACCTGCAGCGAGTGTGTCAGCCGGTTGTGGAAAACGTGGCCTTCATCAGCCGAGACTACTTGAGTAACTCGCGCGAGGCGACGAAAAGCCGTTGTATACAGAATCCGGTTGCGGTCACGCTGAAACGCACGCCTATTGTCGACGGTCTTGTCGTCGTAAAAACGATCCACTCGTGCCGCTGCGGTCCTTCCGAGTGTCGCGCTTCTGTTAGCGATGAGCGTTATCCCGCGATCTTGGCGACTGCGGGTGGCAAGCGTAGGCGTCTATCATCCGTAAAGCAAATAGTGCCATTCGACAACAAGCGCCAGATGCCGTCCCGAGCGTCGGATTCGCTCAACCCGTGTTTCTGCAACACCTCCATGGCTTCATCGAAAGAGCACTCACCGCGGTTCTTTGCCATGTAAGTCAAGAGAGGCTTGGGATCAATAGCGTGCACGGCCATTGGACTCATTGCGATGCTCCAAGAGGTTGCGGAGGTTGTAGCGCGATTGTATTCACAAATGTGGCGCATGCAAGAAAAAATGGAAAACAGCAACCTTCTTCAGTAATCACCGAACGGACCTTTTAGCAAGGATCCCCCTTCCTGTGTGTGTGTTAGTCCCAACGCGGCAAGCACTCGCGGGGCCTGGCGGCCCCGCGATTCACGACTGACAACCAGCGGAATGAATTCCGCCGCTACACAGAACCCAGCTACTCGGCGGCCAGTTCTTCGGGCTCGCTTTCGCCTTCGTGGCGCATGAGTTCCAGCGCGCGTTCGGCTTCTTCGTAGGCCTGCGAGACCTCTTCCTGGACCTTCGCGGCAGCTTCTTCCAGCTCGGGCGAGAGGCGGACGTTGCGGTAGTACTCCATGCCCGTGCCGGCCGGAATGAGGCGGCCGACGATGACGTTCTCTTTCAACCCGCGGAGGTGGTCCACCGCGCCCTGGATGGAGGCTTCGGTGAGCACGCGCGTGGTCTCCTGGAAGGAGGCGGCGGAGATGAACGACTCGGTGGAGAGCGACGCCTTGGTGATGCCCAGCAGCAGCGGACGTCCGGTGGCCGGGCGGCCTCCCTCCTGGGCGGCGTCGCCGCGGATGACGCGCTCGTTCTCCTCGCGGAAGCGGAACTTATCCACCTGCTGTTCCAGCAGGAACTGGGTGTCGCCCACGTCCTCGACCTTCACCCAGCGCATCATCTGGCGGACGATCACCTCGATGTGCTTGTCGCTGATGTTGACGCCCTGGAGGCGGTAGACCTCCTGGATTTCGTTCACCAGGTAAGCCTGCAGTTCTTTCTCGCCCAGGACGGCGAGAATGTCGTGGGGGTTGAGGGGGCCGTCCATGAGCGGCTCGCCGGCGCGGACGCGCTCGCCCTCCTGGACGTTGATGTGGACGCCGCGCGGCACCTGGTATTCCTTCTCGGTGCCGTTGTCGGCGGTGACGTAGACCTTGCGCTGGCCCTTGGCGATTTCGCCGAACTTGACCGTGCCATCGATCTCGCTGATGACGGCGGTCTCGCGCGGCTTGCGCGCCTCGAACAATTCCACCACGCGCGGCAGACCGCCGGTGATGTCCTTGGTCTTGGTGGTCTCGCGCGGGATCTTGGCCAGCACGTCGCCGGGGAAGACGGTGTCGCCGTCCTGCACCATGAGGTGGGCGCGCGAGGGCATCAGGTAGCGCTTGCTGCCCTTGCCGGTGGCGGGCTTGATGACGATGGCGGGCTGGCGCTTTTCGTCGGGCGAGTCGGTGACCACCAGGCGGGAGAGGCCGGTGACCTCGTCCACCTCTTCGTGCAAGGTGAGCCCTTCCTGCAGGTCCTTGAACTGCACGGTGCCGCCGATCTCGGTGAGGATGGCGAAGGTGTAAGGATCCCACTCCACCATGATCTGGCCGAGGGTGACCGGATGGCCGTCCTCGACCTTGACGCGGGCGCCGTAGACGACCGAGTAGCGCTCCTTCTCGCGGCCCTTGTCGTCGAGCACGGCGATGGAGCCGTTGCGGTTCATGACCACCAGGTCGCCGGTCTTGGACTTGACCGTCTGCAGGTTGATGAAGCGGGCCGAGCCATGGCTCTTGGCATCGAGGCGCGACTGCTCGCTGACGCGGGAAGCGGTGCCGCCGATGTGGAAGGTGCGCATGGTGAGCTGGGTGCCGGGCTCGCCGATGGACTGGGCGGCGATGACGCCGATGGCCTCGCCCAGTTCGACCAGGCGTCCGGAAGCCAGGTTGCGGCCGTAGCACATGACGCAAACGCCGCGCTTGGACTCGCAGGTGAGCACGGAGCGGATCTTCACCCGCTCGATGCCCGCGGACTGGATGGCGTTGGCCAGGTCCTCGGTGATCTCGTTGTTGACGTCGACGATGACGTTGCCTTCGTAGTCCTTGATCTTCTCCAGGGAGACGCGGCCGACGATGCGGTCGCGCATGGGCTCGATGATCTCGCCCGACTCGACGATGGAGCCGACGTAGATGCCGTCGACGGTGCCGCAGTCGTACTCGCTGATGATGACGTCCTGGGCGACGTCGACCAGGCGGCGGGTGAGGTAGCCGGAATCGGCCGTCTTCAGGGCGGTATCGGCCAGGCCCTTGCGCGCGCCGTGGGTGGAAATGAAGTACTGCAACACCGTCAGGCCCTCGCGGAAGTTGGCGGTGATGGGGGTCTCGATGATCTCGCCGGAGGGCTTGGCCATGAGGCCGCGCATGCCGGAGAGCTGACGAATCTGCTGCTTGGAGCCGCGGGCGCCGGAGTCGGCCATGACGAAAATGGGGTTGAGGTTGCCCTGCTTGTCCTGCTCCTCCATGGCGTTGAACATCTCGTCGGCGACTTTCTCGGTGATGCCCGACCAGATTTCGATGACCTTGTTGTAGCGCTCGCCGTTGGTGATGGCGCCATCCAGGTACTGCTGCTGGACGCTGACCACCTGCTTCTCGGCGTCGCGGACCAGGGTCTTCTTGTTGTCGGGAATGACCATGTCGTCGATGCCGATGGAAAGGCCGGCGCGGGTGGCGTAGAGGAAGCCGAGCTGCTTGATCTCGTCCAGCATCTCGACCGTGGTTTCCAGGCCGAAGCGGAGGTAGCAGTAGTTCACCAACTGGCCGACGCCCTTCTTCTTGAGCAGGCCGTTGATGAAGGGCATGCCCTTGGGCAAGTGGTCGTTCAGAATCGCCCGGCCGACGGTGCTGTTGATGTACTGCCGTTCCAGGTGGACCGGGTCGGTGTGGAGCACGTCCTGATCGTCATAGGCCGACATCAGGTCAATGACGTCGCCGGTGTGGCGCAGGCGGATGGGAGTGAGGGTCTCGACCTCGCCCATCTCCAGCGCGAGCAGCACTTCGTCGATGTTGGCGAAGGCGCGGCCCTCGCCCTTGGCGCCGGGCTTGCTCTTGGTCAAATAATAAATTCCGAGAACCATGTCCTGGGTGGGGACGGTGATGGGCTGGCCGGAGGCGGGGGAGAGGATGTTCTGGGAGGCCAGCATCAACACGCTGGCTTCGACTTGCGCCTCGGGAGAGAGGGGGATGTGGACGGCCATCTGGTCGCCGTCGAAATCGGCGTTGAAGGCGGTGCAGACCAGGGGGTGAATTTTGATGGCCTTGCCCTCCACCAGCACCGGCTCGAAGGCCTGAATGCCCAGGCGGTGCAGAGTGGGAGCGCGGTTGAGCAGCACCGGGTGGTCCTTGATGACCTCCTCCAGGATGTCCCAGACGATGAATTCCTGGGACTCCACCATCTCCTTGGCCTGCTTGATGGTGGTGCAGTGGCCGGTCTGCTCCAGGCGGTGGTAGATGAAAGGCTTGAACAGCTCCAGAGCCATCTTCTTGGGCAGGCCGCACTGGTGGAGCTTGAGCTCGGGGCCGACCACGATGACGGAGCGACCGGAATAGTCGACACGCTTGCCCAGCAGGTTCTGGCGGAAGCGGCCCTGCTTGCCCTTGAGAGTGTCCGAGAGGGACTTGAGCGGGCGGTTGTTGGCGCCGCGCAGGACACGGCCGCGGCGTCCGTTGTCGAAGAGGGCGTCGACCGCCTCCTGCAGCATGCGCTTCTCGTTGCGCACGATGACCTCGGGGGCGTGCAGGTCCATGAGCTTCTTGAGACGGTTGTTGCGGTTGATGACGCGGCGATAGAGGTCGTTGAGGTCGCTGGTGGCAAAACGCCCGCCGTCCAGAGGCACCAGGGGACGCAGCTCCGGGGGGATGACGGGGATAACGTCCAGGATCATCCACTGAGGCTTGTTGCCGCTCTTGCGGAAGGCCTCGACCACCTTGAGGCGCTTGGCGTACTTCAAGCGCTTCTGCATGGAGGTCTCGTTCTTCATCTTCTCGCGCAGCTCGGCGGAGAGTTCCTCGACCTCGACCCGGCGGAGGAGCTCCTTGATGGCTTCGGCGCCCATCATGGCCTTGAAGCCGGCGGCGCGGTACTGCTGGTCAAGCTCGCGGAACTTGCCTTCTTCCTTGATGATCTCGCGATCCTTGACCGGAGCATCGCCGGGCTCGACCACGACATAGGCCTCGAAGTAGAGGACCGACTCCAGGTCGCGGAGGGAGATATCGAGCAGGTGCCCGATGCGGCTGGGCAGGCCCTTGAAGAACCAGACATGGGAGCAGGGGGAGGCCAGCTCGATGTGCCCGAGGCGCTCGCGGCGCACCTTGGAGAGGGTGACTTCCACGCCGCACTTGTCGCAAATGACGCCCCGGTGCTTCATGCGCTTGTACTTGCCGCAGAGGCACTCCCAATCGGTGACCGGGCCGAAGATGCGGGCGCAGAACAGGCCGTCGCGCTCCGGCTTGAAGGTGCGGTAGTTGATGGTCTCCGGCTTGGTGACCTCGCCATGGGACCAACTGCGGATCTTCTCCGGCGAAGCCAGACTGATGCGGATGGCGTCGAAATCAGCGATGGTGTTGCCGAGGTCGAACGGGCTGGAACGGTACAAAGTAGCCTCCGATTTGCTCCCGACAGCGGCCAGCGACTCGTGGTCAGTGGCCAGTGATTTTCGAGCGGCAGTGGGTTCGGGAGCGATACCCACCCGCTCGATCATTTCAATTCTTGCCTAATCGGCGGCGGTGACCGCCTGGGCGGGCTTGCGCTCGCCAATCTTGATGAGCTCCACGTCGAGGCAGAGCGACTGCAATTCGCGAATCAACACGTTGAACGACTCGGGCACGCCCGGCTCAATGGCCGCTTCGCCCTTGACGATGGCCTCGTAGATCTTGGTGCGGCCATAGACGTCGTCGGACTTGGCGGTGAGCAGCTCCTGCAGGATGTAGGCGGCGCCGTAGGCTTCCAGCGCCCACACTTCCATTTCACCAAAGCGCTGGCCGCCGAACTGCGCCTTGCCGCCCAGCGGCTGCTGGGTGATGAGCGAGTAGGGGCCGATGGAGCGGGCGTGGATCTTGTCGTCCACCAGGTGCGAGAGTTTAAGCATGTAGATGTAGCCGACGGTGACCTGCTGTTCGAAGCGGTCGCCGGTCATGCCGTCGAAGAGGTCGGTCTTGCCCCCCTCGGGGAGGCCGGCCTCGTTGAGCAGCGACTTGATTTCCAGCTCGCGGGCGCCGTCGAAGACGGGGGAGGCGAAGTACACGCCGCGGCCCATGCCCTGGGCCACGTTCTCCAGGGTCTCGTCGTCCAGGTCGGCGACCTCCTCGGCGAAGGGCGTGTCCTTGAACAGCGACTTCAATTCGCGGCGCATGGCCTCGGCGCGGCCGTTGGTGTTGACCAGATCGGCGATCTTGTGGCCGAGGATGTGCGAGGCCCAGCCCAGGTGGGTCTCCAGAATCTGGCCGACGTTCATACGGCTGGGGACGCCCAGGGGGTTGAGCACGATCTCCACCGGGGTGCCGTCGCCGGTGTAGGGCATGTCCTCCTCGGGGAGGATGCGGGCGATGACGCCCTTGTTCCCGTGACGGCCGGCCATCTTGTCGCCCACGCTGAGCTTGCGCTTCATGGCGATGTAGACCTTGACCAGCTTGATGACGCCGGGAGGCAGTTCATCGCCCTTCTGCAGCTTGTCGACCTTCTCGCGGACGATCTTGCGCAGGACGTCGATCTGGCGCGAGGTCATCTCCTCGATCTCGTCGATCTGCTCGTTGACGCGCGGGTCCTTGTCGGGGAACTTGATGCGCTTCAGGTTGCGGGTGGAGATGCGCTCGATGGTGTCACGATCGAGGATGACGCCCTTGGTGAGCAGGCGCTTGTTGGTGCGCTCGTCGTGCAGGTCGGCGAGCACCTCCTTGCCGCCCAGGATGCCTTCCAGGCGCTTGAGGCGCTCGTCAGTGAGGATTCGGATCTCGTCGGCCAGGTTTTTTTCCAGCTTGGCGACCTGAGCCGCCTCGATGGCCTTGGCGCGCTCGTCCTTCTCCTGCCCCTTGCGGGAGAAGATCTTGACGTCGACCACGGTGCCCTCGATACCGGGAGGGCAGGTGAGGGAAGCATCGCGGACATCGCCGGCCTTCTCGCCGAAGATGGCGCGCAACAGCTTCTCTTCCGGGGTGAGCTGGGTTTCGCCCTTGGGGGTCACCTTGCCCACCAGGATGTCGCCGGCCTTGACGGTGGCGCCGATGCGGATGACGCCGCTCTCGTCCAGATCGCGGAGGGCGCTCTCGCTGACGTTGGGGATGTCGCGGGTGACCTCCTCGGGGCCGAGCTTGGTGTCGCGCGCCTCGATCTCGAACTCCTCGATGTGGACGGAGGTGTAGTAATCCTCCTTCACCAGCCTCTCGGAGACGAGGATGGCGTCCTCGAAGTTGTAGCCGCGCCAAGGCATGAAAGCGACGAGCACGTTGCGGCCCAGCGCCAGCTCGCCGAAATCGGTGCAGGGACCGTCGGCGATGACCTGGCCCTTGAGCACGCGCTGGCCCTTGCGCACGATGGGCTTCTGGTTGATGCAGGTGTTCTGGTTGGAGCGCTTGAACTTGGTGAGCTGGTAGATGTCGCTGCCCACCTCGCGGGAGAGCTGCATGGGGTGATGCTCGCCCTCGACGCGGACGATGACGCGCTCGGAGTCCACCGAATCGATGATGCCGCTACGGCGAGCCAGCACCACGGCGCCGGAGTCGCGGGCGGTGACGCCCTCCATGCCGGTGCCCACCAGGGGGGCCTCGGCGCGCAGCAGGGGCACGGACTGGCGCTGCATGTTGGCGCCCATGAGGGCGCGGTTGGCGTCGTCGTGCTCGAGGAAGGGAACCAGGGAGGCGGCGACGGAGACCAACTGCTTGGGGCTGACATCGACGTAGTCGACCTCATCGCGGGAGACGAGGACGAAGTTGCCGGCCTTGCGGGCGTTGACCAGCTCGGCGACGATGCGTCCCTTGTCGTCGAGTTCGATGTTGGCCTGGGCGATGGTGTGCTTGTCCTCCTCCCACGCCGAGAGATAGAAGGAGTAGGGCTCGTAGTCGATGAGGCGCTTGCGCCGCTCCTTGAGATCGGCGTTGGCCTTGAGCAGCTCCGATTTCTCGATGTGGTCGGCGACGCGGTAATCGCTGTCGCCGGCGTTGACCACGCTGATGTAGTCCATCACCTTGCTCTGCTTGACGCGGCGGTAGGGCGACTCGATGAAGCCATAGTCGTTGATGCGGGCGTAGCAACTGAGCGAGGAGATGAGGCCGATGTTGGGACCTTCCGGGGTCTCAATGGGGCAGATGCGTCCGTAGTGGGTGGGGTGCACGTCGCGCACCTCGAACCCGGCGCGCTCGCGCGAGAGGCCGCCCGGCCCGAGGGCGGAGAGGCGGCGCTTGTGGGTGATCTCCGACAGCGGGTTGGTCTGGTCCATGAACTGCGACAACTGGGAAGAGCCGAAGAACTCGCGGATAGCGGCCATGACCGGCTTGGCGTTGACCAGGTCGTGGGGCATGGCGGTGGACATCTCCTGGTAGACGCTCATCTTCTCCTTGATGGCGCGTTCCATGCGGACCAGGCCGATGCGGAACTGGTTCTCCAGCAGCTCGCCGACGGCGCGCACGCGGCGGTTGCCGAGGTGGTCGATATCGTCGACGGAGCCGACGTTCTTGCGCAGCTTGAGCAGGTAACGGATGGTGGCGTAGAAATCATCCGGCTCCAGGGTGCGGCTGTCGAGATTGGTGGCGTCGGCCTTGTCGAACAGCTTGATGTTGAACTTCAGGCGGCCGACGCGGGAGAAGTCGTACTTGCGCGGGTCGAAGAACATGCCGTGGAAAAGCGCGGTGGCGGTGTCCAGGGTAGGGGGATCGCCGGGACGCAGCTTGCGGTAGATCTCGATCAGGGCTTCCTGCGGGGTCTTGACCGAATCGCGGCGCAGAGTCTGGCCGAGGACCATGCCCACGTCGTCGCGCTCGGGGAAGAAGACGTGGATTTCGGCCACGCCGGCATCCATGAACTTGGTGAGCTTTTCGGCGGTGACCTCGTTGTTGGCTTCCAGCAGGACCTCGCCAGTGCTGGTGTCGACCACGTCGGTGGCGGTCCAGGCGCCTTCCAGGTCGGTGGGTTCCATCTCGACCTCGGTGACGTGCGCCTTGAGGATTTCGCGCATCAGGGCATGGTTGACCTTGCGGCCGGCGTGGGCGATCTCCTCGCCCTTGCTGTTGGTGATGCGGTGGGAGAGTTTCATGCCCACCAGGCTGGTGGGACGCTCGATGCCCGGCTCCAGCACCCAGTGGACCTTGCGGTCCTTCAAGGAGACGCGGTCCGCGGTATAGAAGGTGCGCAGGATGTCCTCGTCGGAGCGCAGGCCGAGAGCACGCAGGAAGATGGTGCCCAGGAACTTGCGCTTGCGGTCGATGCGCACGTAGAGAATGTTCTTCTGGTCGAACTCGAACTCCACCCAGGAGCCGCGGTAGGGAATGATCTTGCCCAGGAAGTAGGTGCGGTTGTTGGCGGTCTCGAAGAAGACGCCCGGGGAGCGGTGCAACTGGCTGACGATGACGCGCTCGGTGCCGTTGATGATGAAGGTGCCGTTATTGGTCATCAGCGGGACGTCGCCAAAGAAGACTTCCTGCTCCTTGATGTCGCGGATGGAGCGATTGCCGGTCTCAGCATCCTTCTCGAAGATGGTGAGGCGCATGGTGACCTTGAGCGGGGCCGAGTAGGTCATGCCCCGCTCTTCGCACTCGCTGACGTCATACTTGAGCTGCAGCCCGACCGGGTCGCCGCACTTATTGCAGAAATCCGGGGTGTTGGCGTTGTAGGTGCCGCACTTCTGGCACAGCACCTCGCCGGGATGGAAGGGGTCGGTGATCACCGTGAACCCGCAATTGCGGCAGGTGGTGCGCAGGTGGTGCAGGCCCTTGAGGTGGCCGCACTTGCACTCCCAGTTGCCGATGGAGTAATCGACGAACTCCAACTGCGAGACGTTGCGGAAGTCGGTGATGGGGAATACGGACTGGAAAACGGCCTGCAGGCCAGCATCGTCGCGCTCGCTGGGCAGGCGATCCATCTGCAGGAAGCGGTCGTAGCTGCGCTTCTGCACCTCGATCAGGTTGGGGATCTGGATGGTCGCCGGAATTTTGGAAAAATCAAGGCGCTTGCGGAAAGCGTTATGCTTCTTTGTCGGCATTCAAAAACTCCTCAGCAATGCGAACGGCGGCGTGGGACCGCCCCCAGGAATCGTCCCGAAATCCGGCAGGCGCCAGCTCGGAGGCCGCCAGCCCCGTCCTTTCCCGCCAACCGCGGCGAGAAAAAGGGCGGAGCACCCAAACGAAGGACAGCAGCGCCCTCGGGGCGGACTTCCCCCGGGAGCGCCGCGTGCGGCACTTCAGCTATCTGAATTTGTTATTCCGCGCCAGTACTGTTGGCCTGTTCCTACGGTCTCCTGAGGACCGTTTGCCTGTTGTGTGTCACCTGTTCGGGACACGACCGTGTACCCATTGGATGACCGCCGGCCGTCTCCCGATTCAGCGTTGACTTGTGTGGCACGGGTCTCTCCAACCCATGCTGCCTCGTAGGTGCTCCCGAAGGCCCCAAGAGGGCCCGCCGGGGGCGGCGCTCAAGCATCCCAGCAAGCCCAAAGGCTCGCGGGAGCCGGATCGAGCGCCCTATTTCACTTCCACGGTAGCGCCGGCGTCGGTGAACTTCTTGCGGATGTTTTCCGCCTCCTCCTTGCCGACACCTTCCTTGATCGGTTTGGGCGCGCCATCCACCAGGTCCTTGGCTTCCTTCAAGCCCAGGCTGGTGACCTCGCGAACCGCCTTGATGACGTTGATCTTGTTGGCGCCCACTTCCTTGAGAATGACGCTGAACTCGGTCTTCTCCTCGGCCGGAGCCGCCGCCGCACCCGCGCCGGCGCCCGCCACCATGACCGGAGCCGCGGCTGCCGCCGAGACGCCCAGACGCTCTTCCAACTTCTTGACCAACTGCGCCGCGTCCAGCAGCGACAGCCCTACAATTTGTTCTTCCAACTGCTGCAAATCCGCCATTTTCGATTCTCCACTCTAAAAATTGGCAATTGGCAATTTGTAATTGGGTAATTTGGTCGAGAGCCGGTGCGACCCCAACAGCAAATTACGGCTTACAAACTACAAATTGAAATCGTTACGCTTCCGTGCCGCGGTTATCCGTTGACCAGGTTTCCAGTGCGGTTCCGGCCGCCGTCGCGCCAGACTTCGCGACTACGATTTCCGTTCCGCAACCCCAGGCCAGGGATGACCAAATCGGGTAATCGGGGAACTTCGTAATCGGGTAATTGAGCCGGACTGGTTTTCAATTACCCGATTACCCGATTCCGCAATTACGCAATGCCTACGCTTCGGCGGCGGCTTCGCCGCCGGCAAACTTGTTCTCCTTCACGCCCTGGTTAACGACCACCGCCAAATCGCGGCCGACGGCGTTGATGACCGTGACCAGCCGCTGGGCGGGAGCGTTGATGAGGAAGAGCAGCCTGGAGAAGATCTCTTCGCGCGAAGGCATGGTGGCCAGCGCCTCGATCTCCTTCAAGTCAATGACGCGGCCATCGACCACGCCCAGTTTGAACTTCAGCTCCGGATTGTCCTTGGCGTACTTCTGCAGCGCCTTGGCCAGGGTGACCGGATCGCCGGTGGTGTAGGCGATGGAATTGACGCCGGTGAGCCCTTTCAGGACCGGCTCCAGGGGCGTGCCTTCGGCGGCGCGCTGCGCCAGGGTGTTCTTCACCACCTGGAACCGGGCGCCGGCGCTACGCACGGTCTTGCGCAGATCTTCGGTCTGCCCCGCCTTCAACCCGGAAAAGGTGGCCAGGATGGCCGTCTTGGCCTGCTTGATCTCCTGGCCCAGCTCTTCCACTTGCTCGATCTTCTTCGCTTTGGTGACCGCCATTGTCGTTTGAACCCTTCGCAATTTGCCGCTGCCGAGGGCTCCCTCGCTACGCGGGAAGTTTCGGCAGCGGGCTTCGGCTCTCCCGCTGCGCGGGATCGCTCACGCCCGCCAAACGCCTCAACCTTTCGCCGCCGCCTCGGCGGAGGCGGTGTCGATGGGAATCCCCGGGCCCATGGTGGAGCTCAGGTAGACGCCCTTCAGGTACTTGCCCTTGGCCGCCGCCGGCTTGGCCTTGATGACGCTGGTGAGGACCACGGTGGCGTTATCGACCAGCTTGTCCGGGGTGAAGGAAATCCTGCCCACCGGCACGTGCACCAGCCCGGTCTTGTCGGTGCGGAACTCGACCTTGCCGGCCTTGACTTCCTGCACCGCGCGCGCCACGTCGAAGGTGACCGTCCCGGTCTTGGGGTTGGGCATGAGGCCGCGCGGGCCCAGGATCTTGCCCAGGCGGCCGACCGACTTCATCATGTCGGGGGTGGCGATGACGGCATCGTAGTCGGTCCAGTTTTCCTTCTGGATCTTCTCCACCATGTCCTCGCCGCCGACGAAATCGGCGCCCGCGGCCTCGGCCTCGCGCACCTTTTCGCCGCTGGCAACCACCAGCACCTTCTTGCTCTTGCCCAGCCCGTGGGGCAGCACCACCGTGCCGCGCACCATCTGGTCGGCATGCTTGGGATCCACTCCCAGGCGCATGGTCAGGTCCACCGTTTCATCGAACTTGGCGAACTTGACCTTCTGCAGCAGCGGCACGGCCTCCTCGAGCCGGTACGGCCGGTTCTCGACCTGGGCGCGTGCGTTCTGGACGTTCTTTCCCGGTTTTCGCGACATTTTCTTTTGACCTCGTCTCCCACCGCTACGCGCGATTGCCGCGTGCCGTGGTTGCTATCGCCGCTACCGCGGTCACGCGGTGACTTCGATTCCCATGCTGCGCGCCGTGCCTTTGACGCTCTTGACCGCCGCCTCCAGCGAGGCCGCGTTGAGATCGGGCATCTTCTGGCGCGCGATCTCTTCCACCTGCTTTTCGCTGACCTTGCCCACCTTATCCTTATTGGGCGAGCCCGACCCCTTGGCGATGCCGGCAGCGCGCTTCAGCAGAATGGCCGCCGGCGGCGTCTTGGTGATGAAGCTGAAGCTGCGGTCACTATAAACCGTGACCACCACCGGGATGATGAGCCCCTCCAGTTCCTTGGCGCTGGTGCGCGCATTGAACTGCTTGCAGAACTCCATGATGTTGATCTGCGCCTGGCCGAGGGCGGGCCCCACCGGCGGGGCCGGCGTCGCCTTGCCGGCGGCAATCTGCAACTTCACCGAACCTGTGATCCTCTTTGCCATTTCTCAGCTCTCAGCTTTCAGCCGTCAACCCTCGGCGGCATGAACTTGCTTTCCCCTCAGCGGCTAAGCCGCACGACTTCTTAATTGCGTTCTTTGCTCGCCGGCGCTTAACGCCAGCCCGATCGTCGGAACGAGCTTCTTCTGGCTTGGGTCGGCCGCCAGCCCGAGTCCTTCGAGAGTGTGAGCGCCAATCACCTCCATGTCGCTTCGCTCTGCGATTACGACAATGTCGGGTCCCTCAAAGCCGTTGCTGGCAACCCACACGGCAGCAAGTTCTCGTTCCATGATGGGACCGTCAATTGCGCGAAATCCCATCTTCCGCATTGCTCCTATACCGAGCCTCTCCAGACGCTCGCGATGAATCCAACTGAGAGAAGCGCCGGTATCTACCATGGCTTCGATCTCGGCTGCATTCTGCGGCTCCGCCGGGTTCCAGATTCGGAGCTTCGCACTGAAGGTTCCCATTTGCTTACGCGACCTTTTCCACCTGCCCGAATTCCAGCTCGACCGGGGTGGCGCGGCCGAAGATGGTGACCATCACCTTCAGCGTCTCGCGGTCCTCGTTGACCTCGTCCACCACTCCGGTGAAGCTGGCGAACGGGCCTTCGGTGATGCGCACCGACTCGTTTTTCTCGAACTTGACCTTGAGCTTGGGCTTGTCCTTGCTTTCGGCGACGCGGAAGACGATGGCGCTGACCTCGTCTTCCGACATCGGGGTGGGCTGGTTGCCGGCGCCCAGGAACCCGGTCACCCGCGGCGTGGACTTGACCACGTGCCACAGGTTCTGTCCCTCCGGGTTGGACAAGTCCATGTCCATCTCCACCAGCACGTAGCCGGGCAGGAAGGCGCGCTCGGTGGTGTAGCGCTTGCCGCCGCGGATTTCGGTGACCGGCTCGGTGGGAATGACCACGCGCCCGATCTTCTCGCCCAAGTTATAGGCGGCGACGCGCGATTCCAGCGATTCCTTCACCTTGCGTTCAAAACCCGAATAGGTGTGCACGATGTACCAGCGCATGTTCGGGTTCGCGGGAGGCGGAATGGCGCCCGGCTGCTCGGTCCCCTCCGGCGGCGCACCGCCGCCATCGGCCGAAGCACCGTTGCCGGCGGCTGGACTCTGAGGAGGAACCTGCTCCTCGCCTGATTCGTTTTTCTGCTCTTCTTCCATCACTTTGTGACGCCGGCGAACTGGCGTGCGCGCTCCTTCAATTTGCCGGGCTCCACGGCATCCGCGCTCCCGCGAGAGCGCGGCCCGAGGGCCCTTATCGGTGAGTAAAGTGGCGTATGACGATGTCGATGACCCGCGCAATCGAGTTGTCCACCACCCAGAAGTAGGCGCCGAACAGGAACACGGTGATGATCACCACCACGGTGGTCGCCTGTACTTCCTTCCGGCTGGGCGCCGTGACCTTCTTCATCTCCATGCGCACATCGCTGTAGAAGGTCTTGACGCGCTGCGGCCAGGACTTCATTCTTTCGGTGAAGCTGCCTTCGCCCATCGCTGTCGCTGCTGCCGACTTTGCCATCTAGGACTGCCTTTTCTGGTTGTTCTGCCCCGTTGCCTTACCCGCCTGTGAAACTGGCAGGGGCGGAGGGATTCGAACCCCCAAGTCCGGTTTTGGAGACCGGCAGTTTAACCGTTGAGCTTACGCCCCTGTTGTCATTGGTAATTTGTAATCGGGTAATTGGTAATTTGGTCGAGGTTACCGGCAGTTCCGGCGCTTTCGCAAATTACAAATTGCAAATTACAAATTACAAATCCTTTCAATCCCTACTTCACCTCTTTATGAGGGGTGTGCTTGCGGCACTTCCGGCAAAACTTGCTGAACTCCAGCCGGTCCGGCGTCGTCTTCCGGTTCTTGGTGGTGGAGTAGTTCTTGTCCTTGCACTCGGTGCACTGCAACTGAACAATTTCCCTCGGCATAAAACTCCCATTGTGTAATCGGGTAACTTCGTAATCGGGTAATTTGGCCCGGCTTTCGTTTCCTCCAGCCCGGTTGCGTAATCGGAGCTTCCATTCAATTGCCCGATTCCGCAATCGCCCGATCACCCGATTCCTACTGAATGATCTCCGTCAGCGTGCCGGCACCCACCGTGCGTCCGCCTTCGCGGATGGCGAAGCGCAGGCCCTTTTCCATGGCCACCGGCGTGATCAGCTCGATCTCCAGATTCACGTTGTCCCCCGGCATCACCATCTCCGTCCCCGCCGGCAGGTGCGCCACTCCGGTCACGTCCGTGGTCCGCAAGTAGAACTGCGGCCGGTAGCCGTTGAAAAACGGCGTGTGCCGCCCGCCTTCCTCCTTGCTCAACACGTACACCTCGCCCTTGAACTTGGTGTGCGGCGTGATCGAGCCCGGTTTGGCCAGCACCATGCCCCGCTCCACGTCTTCCTTGGGGATGCCGCGCAGCAACAGCCCGGCGTTGTCCCCCGCCATGCCCTCGTCCAACTGCTTCTTGAACATTTCCACGCCCGTGACCACCGTCTTGCGCGTCTCCCGGAATCCCACGATCTCCACTTCCTCGCCCACCTTCACCTTGCCGCGCTCGATGCGCCCGGTGACCACCGTGCCGCGACCCGAGATCGAGAAAATGTCCTCGATCGGCATCAGGAAGGGCTTGTCCAGATCGCGCTGCGGCAGGGGCACGCTTTTGTCCACCGCCGCCATCAGCTCGTCCACCTTCGCTTCCCACTGTGCCTCGCCGTTGAGCGCCCCCAGCGCCGACACCCGGACCACCGGCAGCTCGTCGCCCGGAAACTGGTAGCCCTTCAGCAGCTCGCGCACTTCCAACTCCACCAAGTCCAGCAGCTCGGGATCGTCCACCGCGTCCACCTTGTTCAGCGCCACCACGATGTAGGGCACCCCCACCTGGCGCGCCAGCAGCACGTGCTCCCGTGTCTGCGGCATGGGACCGTCGGTGGCCGCCACCACCAGAATCGCCCCGTCCATCTGCGCCGCCCCGGTAATCATGTTCTTGATGTAGTCGGCGTGCCCCGGACAGTCGACGTGCGCGTAGTGCCGGTTGGGCGTCTCGTACTCCACGTGCGCGGTGGCAATGGTGATGCCGCGCGCCTTCTCCTCCGGCGCGTTGTCGATGGAATCGAAGCTGCGGAACTTCACGTTCGGGTTGTTCTTGCCCAGAACTTTGGTGATCGCCGCCGTGAGCGTGGTCTTGCCGTGGTCAATGTGGCCGATGGTGCCCACATTCACGTGCGGCTTGGTGCGTGCAAATTTCTCTTTCGCCATGATTCCGTCTCTCTCTAAGCTCTAATCACTCGCGACGAAGGTCCCTCGGCTGCGCTCGGGATTTCGCCTGCCGGCTCCCGCTCAGCTAGGCTTCGCTCACGCCGGCAAAGCGGCTCAACTTGGTGCGTGCAAATTTCTCTTTCGCCATAATTCCGTCTCTCTAAGAATCTCGATACACGTGATGAAATTTGTGCCGCAACTCGCCCGGCACCTGCTCCACCTGGACCAGATAAAATTCCCTCACCTGGCCCTGGTCCGAAACCGCCAACGCGCCGTACAACGCCTGCGCGGTTGCTCCGCCCTGTTTCAGTTCCGGGTCGACGCTCTCGAAAATCCGCCCCGACAGCAGCGAATCGAAATCGCGTATCCGGAGGTTCTTGCGTTTCAGGGCCGCGAAAAATCGCTCCACGCATGCGGGAGCAAAGGCCCTCTCAATCGCGCCGCGGAGCTGGCTGAACTCCTTCTGCCTCTCGATCGGAATCTCCGCTTGCTCGAAACCCACCGCAGGTCACCACCTAATCGTGGAGCGGGAGATGGGAATCGAACCCACGACCAACAGCTTGGAAGGCTGTGACTCTACCACTGAGTTACTCCCGCTCGAATCGCGCACTCCCCAAGGTCCCTCGCTGCCGCTCGGGATTTCGCCTGCTTGCTCCCGTTCGGCTCCGCCTCGCTCACGCCTGCAAACCGGCTCAACTTGGAAGGCTGTGACTCTACCACTGAGTTACTCCCGCCCTTTTTAGCTCTCAGCTATCAGCCATCAGCTTTCAGCCAGCAAAACATCGAACTCTGGAGCCGATGATCAGGATTGAACTGATGACCTCTCCCTTACCAAGGGAGTGCTCTACCAACTGAGCTACATCGGCCTTCCCAACTTCACTCGTTCCAACTTCCGATCGCGCTCAGCGTCTCGCTCAAGCTTCTGTTGCCGGTGGTGCAGCCAGGTCTTCGCCGCAAACAGTGCCAAGAGGGCGAAGGTGACAGCACGAATCTTGGAATCCGGTAACGTGAACCACGCCAGAAGCCCTAACAGCCCGAATATTGCCAGCGCAATCGAGAAACGAGACACCACAAATAAATCCTGGTGGACAGGGGAGGATTCGAACCTCCGTAGCTCGCAAGGAGCGGCAGGTTTACAGCCTGCTGCCATTAACCGCTCGGCCACCTGTCCATAAACGGCCGGTTGGGCCGTAACCGTTGTCTTGGCGGACGCGAAGGCGTTTCGGCGCGAACATACTTCCGCGCCTCAGCACCGCATTACGGGAAGCTTCCTGTAGGAAAACGTTCTAAGGACCGCGCGCCGCAACCGTAACCACTTCCCGGCGTTATCGCCTGAACGCCCGGGTTCTGCTTCTGGAGCTGGCGAAGGGATTCGAACCCCCGACCCTCTGATTACAAATCAGATGCTCTACCAACTGAGCTACGCCAGCAAAAACCTTCCCGCCGCCCGGCACAAAACATAGAAGTTATCACAACGGAACTTCACGTGCAAACAGAGAAGCCGTTTCCATGGACGCGCCAAATCCCGCTTCGCCTTTCGGGGGACCTCACCCCGCGGGAACCAACGACTCACACCAACACACAACCGGGAACATCCAGTCCAAAAGTATTCTACCGGACTCGGCCGGGTGAGCGCCAGCCCGGAGAATCGCAAAGCCGCAACGGGAAGAGCGGGTGCCGTTTTGGTTCCGGCCACGGGCGCTTGAACTGGCTGCCGGGCGCCGTAGAAATTGCAAATTGCCGATTACTACATTACAAATAGCCTCTGATGCGCCGGCGCAACATCTTCGTACTGGTTCTCGCCGTGGTGCTTGTCGCCTCGGGCGTAATCGCGGTGCTGTTGCTCCGCCGCAGCACTCCGCCGCGGGCCGCTCGCCTGCTGCCCGCCGCTGACGCGTACCTGTACCTTGACGTTCAGGCCGCTGCGCACCGCGGGCCTGTTCAAGAGCATGGTCAACCCAGACGCCGACTATGCCCAGTTCGTCCGCGATACCGGTTTCCAGTTCGAGCGGGATCTGGACCAGGCCGCGCTCGCCGTCCATCTGTCGGCCGCAAACAGGGGCGGCCATGCCGCGCCGGAAAATCGCTATTCCGAGGTATTCGTCGGCCGGTTCGACCAGCCGAAGCTGACCGCCTACCTGCGGAGGACCTCCACCTCCAGCAGCAGTTACCGCGACACCACCGTGTACGCGATCCGGCTGCCGGGACGCACGGTGCGGGTTGCGGTGCTGAACCAGAACACGGTGGCGGCCTCCAACGCGGAGGGCGAATCGGCGATCCTTGGCATGATTGACCGCTACCACCAGACATTCGAGGTGGGCGGCGACGAGTTGTTGCGGCGCTACTACTCTCATATCCCGCTGGCCAGCGTCGCCTGGGCGGTGGCGCGCACCGCATCGGCGGGCGAGGCGGGCAACTCGAAGTTCGTTATGCCCGGCGGATTCGATGTTTTCTTCCCGCCGGATACCGTGGTGGTCGCCGCCGTGCGCTATCTCGGGTCCGTGCAATTCCGCGCCGACGCCTTCACCCGCACGCAGGAAGACGCGCAGCGGCTTTCCGACCAACTGAACGCTTTTGTGGCCATCGCCCGCACGGTGGAACTGCGCGCGCAGGCCGACAGCGGCGATCCCGATCTGAAGGCATTTTTCGACAGCGTCACCGTCAGCCAACTTCCGGATCGGACCCAGCTCAGCGCCACCATCCCCCCCGGGTTTCTGAAGAAGATTGTCTCCGAGACGCCGCCTGCGCCGGTCCTGTCCGTCCCGCCGGCGCCCGAGAAAAAGCCCACCGCAAAGACACCGCGCCACCGCGCGAAAAAGAAGAAGTGAGATGGCCCTGTTGACATCTCATCAGGTCGACCGTTGCTGCCGCACCGTCCCTCCGGGACTCTCCTCTTTCTGTTGACTTTTCCCAGGGCTGCCGCCCTGGGCTACCAGCGTTCGCCCCTGCGGGGCTCGGGTTCTGCCGCTTTCGGTGCAACAAAGGCATTGCTTCGAGGGACGTCAACAGAGCCAAATGAGATCCGCGCGAGGGCTGTTTTGCTTTAAAACCTCGGGAGATCCGTTATTCCGAGGCGGAGCGAGGAATCCCCTGTTCCCGGTGAAACGTGTCCGGTCGGTTCCGAATAGCTGGTTTTACTGTCCCGCGGCGGTGTCCAGGCTGGCGCGGACGATGGTGGTGCGGAGATAGCTGTAGGGGTTGACCGGGTTGTTATGCACCCAGACTTCGTAGTGGAGGTGAGGGCCGGTGCTGCGTCCGCTGAGTCCGACGTAGCCGATGACCTGCCCGCGGTGAATGCTCTGCCCGACGGTGACGGTAAAGGCGGAGAGGTGGCCATAGCGGGTGGCGAAAGTCTGGGCGTGCTGGATTTCGATCATGCGCCCATAGCCGCTGCAGAAGCCGGCAAAGGTGACGATGCCGTCGGCGGGTGCAATCACCCGGTGCCCGTAATTGGCGGAGATGTCCACGCCGCTGTGGAAGGCGCCCTCGCCGTTGAACGGGTCAATGCGTTCGCCGAAGGAGCCGGTGATCCGCCCTTCCACTGGCCACAGATTGGGTTCCTCGGAAAAACGCAGCCAGTCGACGGCGGTCAGGTTGCGATGCAGGCCCATGCTGATGCCCATCGCCGCGCCGCCGTTGAGCGCCGAAGTTCTCAGCATCGAAAGCTGGTCCAACGACCGCTTCACCTGGTCCTCGGCCACGTGCGAATCGCCCCGCCGGGGAGCCAGCAACGGTTGCGACTTCAGCCCGTACAGCGATGCCACCTCGCTGGCCAGCGATCCCAGCGAAGCCACTTGCACGTCGCGCTCCTGCGCCACCTTTTCCAGGCGCGTGTAGCGGTGCTTGAGCTGTTCCTTTTCCGCCCGCACCTGGTTGAAGCGCATCACCTTCATCAGCATGCGGGCGTAAGATCCCGCGATTCCGGTGATGCTCAGCATGCCGATGAGGGTTCCCGCCAGGAAGACCACGAAGTAATGCAAGGGGATGGGAATCTTGCGCAGTTGACCTTCGGCGTCGCGCGCCACAAAAAGTATGTAAAAACGCTTGCGCAAAAGTAATCTCCGGTGCCAACAGGACCTAGGCCGGGTTACTCCCCTGAGTCTCGTTCGATGTACCCCGCCAGAGGCTGGTTTGCCTCGGAAATAGTGCGCGCGGAGCTTGCAGTCTTATGCTTCTAACTCGAATCGCAAGAACTATATGGGAACGTGAAACGTTACCAGAGCTGCAGCAGGGTGTCAATCCGGATCGGGGTTCCAAAAGGGACAAGCCCGTTAACCACGAAGTCAATAGGACCTTCGGTGACCGGCATCACCGACAGGGGGCGCTCACCCTACTTCCAGCAGTCCGTAGCGCCGCTGCCAGTGCGAGCGCAGGTGGACCAGCGCCCGGGACAAATCCTGCGGGGTGACCTCCGGATCGTGCCCGGATACGACGGCCGCCGCCTGGCTGCGCGCCGACTCCAGCAGTTCGCGGTCGCGGATGAGGTTGGCCACCCGGAAGCCCGGCAGACCGGCCTGGCGGGTGCCGAAAAATTCCCCCGGGCCGCGCAGTTGCAGGTCGGTTTCGGCAATCTCGAAGCCGTCGTTGGTGCGCACCATGGTTTCCAGCCGCTGCTCGGCCTCGGGGGTCACCTTGCCCCCGGTCACCAGGATGCAGAACGACCTGGCAGCGCCCCGCCCAATGCGGCCCCGCAACTGGTGGAGCTGAGCCAGGCCAAAGCGCTCGGCGTGCTCGATGACCATGACCGTGGCATTGGGCACGTCCACCCCGACCTCGATCACCGTGGTGGAAACCAGGACGTTAATCTCGCGCGCCTGGAAGCGCCGCATGATCCCGTCTTTGTCTTCGGCGTCCAATCGTCCGTGCAGCAGGCCGATGCGCAAATCCGGCAGGATGCGGCGGCGAATCTCGTCGTACATCTTGCTGGCCGCCTTGATCTCCTTTTCCTCGTTCTCCTCGATCACCGGATAGACCACGTAAGCCTGGTGTCCGGCGGCCACCTGCTTGCGCACGAAGGCGAACACCTCATCGGAGCGCTCGTCACCCACCCGGCGGGTGATGATCGGGGTGCGGCCCGGGGGCAGCTCATCGAGGACGCTGACGTCCAGGTCGCCGTACAAGGTGAGGGCCAGCGTGCGCGGGATGGGGGTGGCGGTCATGACCAGCGTGTCCGGCTGGAGGTCATGCTGAGCGGGGGGAACATCCGCGCCCTGCGTTTCGGCCGCCGGCCGCCGACTGTCGACCGTCGGCCCGTCTTCCGCCAGCGCCTTTTTCATCAGCTTCAGCCGCTGCATCACCCCGAAGCGGTGCTGTTCGTCCACGATCACCAGCCCGAGGTTGGCGAATTCGACCTTTTCTTCGATCAGGGCATGGGTGCCGATCACCAGTTGCGCTCCGCCCTGGGCGATGTGGCGCCGGATTTCGCGTTTGCGGCCGGCCTCCTGCGAGCCGGTCAGCAGCACGATGCGGTAGCCGGCCTTCTCCAGTATCCGCCGCGCCGACAGGAAATGCTGGGTGGCCAGGATTTCCGTGGGCGCCATCAGCGCCGCCTGGCATCCGTTCTCAATGGCGATAATGGCCGCCTCCAGCGCCACGATGGTCTTGCCCGAACCGACGTTGCCTTGCAGCAGCCGCCGCATCGGCGCCGGGCGCTTCATGTCGTCGGCGATCTCCTTCAGCACCCGCTTCTGCGCCGCCGTCGGATGGAATGGCAGGATGCGCTTGATCGCCTCCCGGACCCGCTCGTCGATGGAGAAGGCAATTCCCGGAAGGGCGCGCATGCGCTGGCGCTTCAGCTCCAGCCCCAGCTCCAGGAAGAAGAGCTCCTCAAAGATCAGCCGCACCTGCGCCGGCGTGCGGGCCGCCTGCAGGTCGTCCAGCCGCGCCGACTCCTCCGGCCAGTGCGCCAAGCGGAACGCTTCCCGCCGCCCTATCAGCCACATGCGCCGGCGGACCGCCTCCGGCAGCGCGTCCGGCACTTCCGGCGTCAGGTTCTCCAGCGCGCCGCGGATGATCCGGCGGAACCAGCGCGAGGTCACCTTGCCGCCGCCCGCCGATTCGTAAATCGGCACGATCCGCCCGATCTCGGTCGATTCGGCAATCGCCTCCGGGGCATCGCCCTCATCCAGGACCTCGAACTGCGGATTGATCAACTGCAGCCGGGCGCGCCCCATCTTGTCGGCTTCCACCTTGCCGTAGAGCGCCACCAACTGCCCCGGTCGAAAACGATCCTTCAGGTAAGTGCCATGAAACCAGATGCACTTCAGCATCGTCCGTCGGTCCGGAGCCGAACAACCCCTTCGCCGGCCCGGATAGCTGGCCACCCCCAGCCCGGTTTGGGCTAGGGTGGGACTCCGGAGAACTGGGGCTCACCGGATCCCCCACGGTCAGCTCGAATAGCGGCATGCGCTTGGTGCGAAACAATCCCGAGCTCCGCACCTCGGCGATCACGCTTGCCATTTCGCCCGGGCGCAACTCCCCGATGCGGCGCGGATTCAGCCGGTCCTCGTAGCGGAAGGGCAAGTAGTAAAGAAGGTCCTCGACCGTGCCGATGCCCTTGGCCCCCAGCACCTCCGCCAGGCGCGGACCCACGCCCTTCACATACTGTACCGGCGTATCAAGTTCGAGCATGTGTCGTCTAGTTTCAGGTCTGGGAAATGAACTTGCAAGCGGGGGGCGGCAAAACCCGTTGTTGGCTGAAAGCGGATCGCGGAGAGCGGATAGCAAATAAAACGGCCCGAAGCTTGCGCCCCGGACCGTTCGACTTCCCGCCAATACTGTTACTTTTTCTTCTTCGTCTTCCCAAACGAGGTCTCTACGGTCGAGCCCATTTGTGCCAGCATCTGCTTTGCCACCTCGGCGTGCTCGCCATTGGGTTGCAACTCGAGGTACTTCTTCAGCGTCTCCTCGGTCCCCGGAGGGGCTTCCATCTTGCTGCCCTTGAGGGTGGCCTTGCTCATCAGGTTCATCGCTTTCTGGTAGTACGCCTCGGCCCGGTTGGGATCAGCCTGGATGGACTTATCAAAGGCCTGGTTGGCTTCATCCACTTTGCCGGTGTTGGTCAGCGTGGCGCCCTCATTGAAGTAGTACAAGCCGGCGCCGGCGGGATCCGCCTTCACGGCTTGCTCGTATGCCTGGATGGCCCCCTGGGTGTCGCCGCTGCGGGCCAGTGCGTCGCCCAGGTTGTTGTAGTAACCGCCTTCCGGCTTGATGGCAATGGCTTTCCGGTAATGCTCCACCGCCTTGGTGAAGCCGGCCTTGCGCTCTTCCGGACTCTTCGCCTTCTTCCCCATCGCCAATTCGAAGTCGGCCAGACGCGCCCAGAGCAGGTTGCGGCTGGGATCCGCCGCCGTCGCCTGGGTCATCACCTTGACCGCTTCCGCCAGGTTACCGGCGTCCTCGGCGGCCTTGGCCTGCGCCAGCATGTCGTTCAGGCTCTTGATCTTGGTTACTTGTTCCTCGTGTTGCTCGATCTGCTTTTTCTGCTCCGGGGTGAGCTGCGATTCCTGCTGCGCCTGCTGCTCCTCCCGCGCCTTCTTCAGGTCGATGTTGTAGACGTTGCCGTCTTCCTTCAACTGGACCGGAATTTGTTGCATTGTGTAAACCAGCTTGCCGTCCTTGAATACCGACAGATCAAAGTGCCCGCTGTTCACTCCCATGGTGAAGTACGCGCCATGCTTGTCGGTCTTCATGGTGAATTTCCGCCCGTTGTCCTTGTTGAGGAGTTCCACTTTGGCGCCGGCGATCGGCTGGCCGTCGAAATCGTGGACATACCCTCTCACCGATGTCGTCTGCGCCCATACCGCCGGGACGCACATTGCCGCCACCAGCGCGGCGAGGATGCAGAGAACGAATTTGCGCTTCATTCGATTTCTCCCGTATGAATTCCGCGCCCTCTTCTCAACCACCTGGTGGGCGCGGCAATACCTTGTCGCCGGGCAGCGGTGCCCTTATTTCTCATAGGCAATCGGATCGCGCGCGCCGGCCGCTGCGAACGCGCGCAACCGCAAGACACAACTTTCGCATACTCCGCAGGCCCGTTCTTCCCGGCTGTAGCAACTCCACGTTAAATCGAAGGGCGCGCCCAATTCAAGGCCGAGCGTCACAATCTCCGCTTTCCGCAAACCGATCAGCGGAGTGACGATCTCCATGCGCCCTTCCCGGGTGCCCGTCCGGATCACCTCGTTGAACGCCCGGTAATAGGCCGGCCGGCAGTCGGGATAGCCCGAGCTGTCCTGCTCCACCGCCCCGATCAGGATCTTCTCCGCCCCCAGCACCTCGGCCCAGCTCACCGCCGCTGCCAGAAAATGCGCGTTGCGGAAGGGCACGTAGGTGACCGGCACCGGGGAGCCAGGCGCGGAAGCGGATGCCGGCTGCCGCGCATCCCGGCCGGCAAACTCTCCCGCCGCTTCCGGCACCGCGATGCGTTCGTCGGTCAGCGCCGAGCCGCCGATCAGCCGCAGCGCCTCGTTGCGGACCACCATCCGGCGCCCGATTCCCAGCCGCTCGCAGATGGCTTCGAAGGCCCGCCGCTCGCGCGCCTCCGTCCGCTGGCCATACATCACGTGCAGCCCCGCCGCGTCGTAATCGCGCGCCGCCAGCGCCGCGCACACGCAGGAATCCATACCGCCGCTCAGCAGAACCACGGCGCGCGGGCGCGACTCTGAGCTGCCGCGGTTTTTGGGCAAGTCCGCCATCCTGTTGGGAATCGACGAATTGTCGAATTTAAGAATTGACGGATTCAGCGAACCTTTCTTGATTCGTCAATTCTAAAATTCTGCAATTCGTCAATGCTCACACGCCTTTGCTCTCCGGCGTCCAGATGAACTTGTGAATCTGCAGCCCCAGCCGCACCTGCAGCCCGTCGGCCAGGATCCAATCCGCCAGCTCGCGTGGGTCAAGCAGGCAATGCGAGGTGCCGCGCTCCCCGGCCGCGTCCTTGCGAAATGCGGGGGAGAAGATCACGCCGGCCACACGCCAATCCAGCCGGTGCTCGCGCACGAAGGCGCGCGCAAACTCATAATCCTCGCGGGAGGCGAGCACGAATTTCACCTCGTCGCCCGGGCCCAGCGCCGCCAGATTATCGCTGCAGAAACTCCCGCCTTCACCCGAACCGGGACATTTCACGTCCACGATCTTGTGCACCGCGTGCGGCACCTGCGCCAGCGGGCGCTCGCCGCTGGTCTCCAGCAGGACGCTGTAGCCGTCGGCCAGCAGCCGCTCCATCAGCGGGAGCAGTTCCGCCTCCTGCAACATCGGCTCGCCCCCGGTGATCTCCACCAGACCGCTGGCCGCCAGTTGGCTGCACCTCGGCTTCCACCTCCTCGCCCGACATCATTTTGCCGCCGCTGAAGGTGTACTCGCTGTCGCACCAGGTGCAGCGCAGGTTGCAGCCGGTCAGGCGCACGAAGGTGCACGGCAGCCCGGTGAACGAGCTCTCCCCCTGGATGGAGCGGTAAATCTCGGTGACCCGCATGAGAAGTTCTGAGTTGTCAGTTCTGAGCCCCAACCCAGAACTCACGACTCACAACTCGAAGTAGGTCGCCGTGGTGGTGTCGGTCTCCCAGATCTTCACCTGCTTGACCTTCACGCGCCCTCCGGTGGACCGGCGCAGGTGCGCCGTGGCCTCATCGTAGAAGTATTTGGCCATGTTCTCGGCGGAAGGATTCAGCTCGCGGAAAGGGTCGATATCATTCAGGAACTGGTGGTCCAGGCGGTCGATGATCTCGCCCATCGCCTGCTTCAGGTCCTTGAAATCGTAGAGCAGGCCGATGGAGTCCAGTTGCTCACCGGCCAGGGTGATCTGGACCTTGTAGTTGTGCCCGTGCGGGTTCTCGCACTTGCCGCGATAGCCGCGCAGCGCGTGCCCGGCCGCGAACGAATCTTCTACGCTGACCTCAAACATGCTGGCTTTATTGTATCGTGACCACCGCGATTGTATCGCGGCCACCGCCATGGCCGGGGAGTGCGGGGCTGCCGGCTTCCGAGCTCACCAGTCTCAGATCCGCTCCAGCACCTCCCGCGTCCGCTCGTTCCGCACGTTTCCCGTGTTCAAGGTGGATTTCGGCTCCAGCAGCATCACCTGCACTTCCTCGTCCGCGATTGGCATGTGTTCCACCCCGCGCGGCACCACGATGAATTCCCCGCGGCGGATGATCTGTTCGCGCTCGCCGCCCTTCTCCCGCACCTTCATGCGCAGCGTCCCGTGCAGCACCAGGAAGAGCTCGTCTTCCTGCTGGTGATGGTGCCAGAGAAATTCGCCCTTGAACTTCACCAGCTTGACGTAGGAATCGTTCAGCTCGCCGACGATTTTCGGCTGCCAGTACTCGGAAAACTCCTTCAGCTTCTGCTCCAGGTTCACCACATCCATGATTACCCCTCCGGCTCGCCCCCGAGCGCGTGCCCGGAATCCAGGCCTTGTTATGTAGAATAATGGCACGTTTGCCGTGCGTCGCCCGCTTTCATTTGCGCTGGCCTTGCTGGGTCTTGGGGACTCGCTCTACCTGCTGTGGGTCTACGCCTCGCCCGGCCATGCCATGGTGTGCCTGGGCAGCGGCTGCGACGAAGTTCGCGCCAGCCGGTTTGCGCATTTCGCGGGACTGCCAACGCCCCTGTACGGCGTGGCCATGTACGGCCTGCTGGCGCTGCTGATCGTTGCCGAGCCGCTGGTTTCCTCGCCCTCTTGGATCCGCCGCGCCATCGCCCTGATCGCCGGCCTGGGCGTGGCTGTCTCGGTCGCGCTGACCGCGGTCGAGGCCTGGATCGTTCACGCCTGGTGTGCCTGGTGCGTGGTGCAGGCGGTCGCCATCGCGCTCATCTTCATTCTCTGGCTGACCCTGCTGCGAGCGTCCGTCCAGCCGGACCGCGCCGCCCTCCGCCGCTACGCGACGGTGCTGTTGGTGGCCATCGCCGCCGGCGCGCCCGTTTTCCTCTGGCTGACGCGCCGCCATGCCGAGCAGGCCGCGCAGGTGGCCGCGCCGCTGCCTCCCGCCTCCGAAATTGCCGCCCGGCTGGTTCGCCCGGACAGCCACATTACCGGCAATCCGGAGGCGCCGGTCACGCTGGTCGAGTTCGCCGATCTGCAATGCCCCTCGTGCGCGGCCGCCGCGCCGCAGATGCAACAGTTGCGCCGGCGCTATTCCGGCCGGGTGCGCTTCGTCTTCCGGCAATTTCCCCTGGAACGTATTCATGCCTACGCGCTCAGCGCGGCGGAGGCCAGCGAATGCGCCGCCCAGCAGGGCAAGTTCTGGCAGGCGCTGGACCGCTTCTACGCCGCCAATGGCAAACTCGACGAGCGATCGCTGCAGCGCTATGCCGGGGAACTCGGCTTGGATACCGCTAAGTTTCGCGCCTGCCTGACCAGCGATGCCACGCTGGCCACCGTCCGGCGCGACCTCGACGATGGCCTGGCGCTCGGGGTCAGGGCCACGCCGACCTTCTTTCTGGGGAAGCAGCGCATCATCGGCGCGCCCGAACCGGCGAAATTCGAGCAGATGCTGAACCAGGAATTGGCGGCCGCTGGCACTGCGCCCGCCGTGCCCAGCGGCGCCGGCGCGGCGCCCAAGACAGGCGCTCCGCCGGCCCACAACGGCAAAACGCCTCCAGCCTCGGCCGGCATTCCCGGATTCGGTTCCGGCTCGTTCTTCAACATCCAGGGCAACTCCACCGACTGCACCGTCGATCCGCCCCAGGGGCCGGAGCCCGCCATGATCCACACCGTGGAAGCCGAAAAGCTCTTCCACGACGGTTCGGTGTTCGTGGACGTGCGCGCGCCCGAGGACTACCGCAGGGCCCGCATCGCCGGCGCTCGCAACCTTCCGCTGCTGGAAGCGGAACGCCGCGCCGCCGAACTGCCGCGCGACCGCACCATCGTTCTCTACGAGAATGGGAGCGCCGGCAAAGCCAACGTCTGCGCCGCCAGCCGGTCCGTGGGCCGTGTCCTGCTGGCGCACGGCTACAACAAGGTGGTGGTTTACCAGGACGGGCTCGCGGGCTGGCAAAAACAGGCCTTGCCAATGGATCGCTAGGGTGTCATGCGCCCGGCCTCGGCTGGTGAAACACTTAACCACGGATTTCCACGGATGTACACGGATCAGAAAAAACAGTTCCGATCCGTGTGAATCTGTGGCGATCCGTGGTTGTTTTATGGTTCCACGGACGGCACCTAGCGCTTGTGCAGGCCGCTGCGTGTGCGGGACGTGGCCACCGGCCGCAGTGACAGCGATTGCGCCAGCTTGTAGCTGAGCTGGGTCTCCGCCGGAATCCCTTTTTTCTTTCCGGTCAGCACTTGCGCTCCGGCGCCGCCGGCACCGCCGACCAGAGCGCCGATGGCCGCGCCTTTGCCGCCACCGAGCAGCGCGCCCAGCACGGCGCCCACGGCCGCGCCTCCGCCCACGTACTTGGCAGTGCGTTTATTGGCGCCCAAGCCGGAGCTGCCGGTGCTCTTGCCGGCGGCGGTCAGGTTATAACCCCTGCCGTTGATGATGACCGAGCGCAGATCGAGCAGCGTGTCTTTGCCGTTGTCGGTGGGCGTGGCCACCAGCCGGGCCCGGCTGCCGCGCGGAATGGCGACGTTGCCACTCATGTCGGGCACATCATCACTGACGGTGGCGGTGTAAACCGCGCCCGAGGTCGGATGCGCGGGGATGGCGGTGTCGGTGCGCACCTTGATGTCGGTGCCCTCCGACAAAGTGCGCGTCTGCGCCCAGGCGGCCAGGCCGGCGAGCAGCAGAAATGTGAGCAGAATGCTGAGCTTTCTCATGTTCCCTCCCAAACACAGTGGCGCAGCATAGCAGATGCGGGGCGGGGAGGGCGGGGTAGCCTGAGATTTCGGATGTGGGCCGTGGCGTTGGTACCAGATTGGGACGTGGGCTCATGCCTCCGGCGCCGCCCCAGCCAAGCTCCGGCCGGGTAGGCCACCCGGCGGTCAGCCATGCGGCAGAGAGAATCCACCGGAAGTCAGCGCTCGGCACGCCGCTTCAGGTTCGCAAACTGGCGCGTCTGCATCACCCAGTGCGCGGGCTCCCAGAAGAGGAGGTCCGCAATCCGTTGGAGGACGCGCGGTCCACCGGTGCCATAGCCGCTGACCACCAACCGCGTACGCCCGCCAGGCAATGCTTTCAGTTGAAATGCCCACAGGGCATCGACGTAGAACGGCGGCCGCGCTCCCGCGGTATCGAAAGGCCGGCCGCTGCGCATGTTGATTGCCGCTCGCAAGCCCAGAAAGTGCTCCGGCTCGAGCGCCGCCACCTCGAACCAGGCTCTGCCGCTTGGCGTTGAAGCCAGGCGATCCCCCACCGACAACTTCTGCCACTCGGGATGAATCTCGGTGGCGCTCGGTCTGCCACCATTGTCGAGGCGGTCCCAACTGTACCAGCCGGCCCGGTCACAGCCCATTTGCACCAGCCAAGGCCACACACGGGACGGTGGGGCCTCGATGGTTACAGCCATGGTCGCTCCACGACGCCCATGGGGAATCAGATCGGCGCCCGGATACGGCCCTCGCACCTCCTGGTCCGAAGCGCCCCAGCGAAGCATGCGAGGCCGCACGGCGAGCAGGTAGACTCCCGCGCCCAAGCCGAGCAGCCCAGCCAGCTTGCGAGCGGATGTCATCGCTGCCGCCTCCCCTGGTGAGAATCAGCCCAAAAGATTTTCTCACTCCCTGGCTTCTGGCGCGGCTCATGCCGACTACCTCAGCGGCTAGATCTGCGTTGATCCGCGTTCATCTGCGGCCAAGGCCGCTATTGGATCAGCGTCGGCTCGCCTTCTTCCGTCTCCTCCTGCGGGATCACCACCGCGGCGGCGACCTTGTCGTCAGTATCCAGCGTCAGCAGGCGGACGCCCTGGGTGGAGCGGCCGGCCTCGCGGATCTGGTTGGTGGCGATGCGGATGATCTTGCCGTACTGCGAGATCACCATGGCCTCGCTCTGGTCGCTGACCAGCAGGATGCCGACCACTTTGCCGTTGCGCGACGTAGTCTTGACGTTGATCACGCCCTTGCCACCACGCGTTTGCAGGCGGTACTCGTCCACCGGCGTGCGCTTGCCGTAGCCCATCTCGGTGATGGAAAGGATCATGTTGGGCGCGGCCTCAGCCTCTTCGTCCTTGCCATTCTTGCCGTTCTTGCGCCCGCCGTTCACCTTGGCCGCCGCCTTGGGAGTCACGGCCATGCCCACGATGTAGTCGCCCTTCTTCATATCCATGCCGCGGACGCCGTGCGCCGGCCGCCCCATGGTGCGCACATCATCCTCGTCGAAGCGGATGGCCAGGCCCTCGTGCGAGGCGAGGAAGACGATCTGGAAGCCGTCGGTAATGGCCGCCGCCACCAGTTCGTCGTCCTTGTCGATGCCGATGGCGATGATGCCGCGCGACATCACGTTGCTGAAGTCCTTCAGCGGCGTCTTCTTCACCGTGCCGTTGCGGGTAGCGAAGAAGATGTACTTGTTCTCTTCCTCCAGATCGCGCACCTCGACGATGGTGCGCATCGTTTCGCCCGGCTGCAGCGCCACCAGGTTGCCGACGTGCTTGCCCTTGCCGGCGGCGCCCACGTCGGGCACCTCGTAGACCTTCAGCCAGTAGACACGCCCGGCGCTGGTGAAGATGAGCAGGTAGGCGTGGGTGGAGGCGATGAACAGGTGCTCGACGAAATCCTCCTCGCGCGTCTTCATGCCCATGCGGCCCTGTGCCGCCGCGGCGCTGCGAGCGGTAGGTGGTGATGGGCGTGCGCTTCAGGTAGCCGGAGTGCGAGACGGTGACCGCCACCTGCTCGTCGACGATCAGGTCTTCGAGCTGGATTTCGGCGGCCTCATCCACGATCTGGGTGCGGCGCTCGTCGCCGAACTTCTTTTTGACCTCTTCCAGTTCCTTGACGATCACCCCGCGCAGCTTCTTCTCCGAAGCGAGAATGGATTCGTACTCGGCGATGCGCTCGCGAATTTCCTTCAACTCGTTGACCACTTCGTCGATGGAAAGGCGCGTCAGGCGGTGCAGTTGCAGCTCGAGGATGGCGTCGGCCTGGCGGGCGTCGAAGCCCTTCTCGGGCTTGTTGCGGCCGACCGACACACTCGACTTGCGGCCGTTGACGTTGACCTCGATCGGGCGTCCGCCGAAGTACGCGACCAGGTTTTCGCGCGCCTCCACGCGATTGCCGCTGCCGCGAATGATGGCAATAACGTCGTCGAGCCGGTCCACGGCGGCGATGTAGCCTTCCAGGATGTGCTCACGGTCCTGGGCCTTGCCCAGCAGGTAGGCGGTGCGGCGGCGCACCACGTCGATGCGGTGATCAACAAAATGATTGATCGCCGTAACCAGCCCCATCTCCTTCGGCTGGCCATTGACCACCGCCAGGAAGATCATGCTGAAGCTCTCCTGCATCTGGGTGTGCTTGTAGAGCTGGTTGAGCACGATCTGTGGCTCGGCGCCGCGCTTCAGTTCGACCACGATGCGCATGCCCTCGCGATCGCTTTCGTCGCGGATGTCGCTGACGTCGTCAATCGTCTTGTTGTTCACCAGGTCGGCGATGCGCTCCACCAGCCGCGCCTTGTTCACCTGGTAGGGAATCTCGGTAACGATGATCGCCTGCCGCTCCTTGGTCAGGTTTTCGATCGCCGCCACGGCCCGCATGACAAAACGCCCGCGGCCGGTCTTGTAGGCCTCGGCAATGCCGGCCCGCCCGTGAATGAAGGCGCCGGTGGGGAAATCCGGGCCTTTGACGATCTGCAGAATCTCCGCCAGTTGCGCGCTGGGCTTGTTCACCAGCATGATGCAGGCATCCACGATCTCGGTCAGGTTGTGCGGTGGGATATTGGTCGCCATGCCGACGGCGATGCCGTTCGAGCCGTTCACCAGCAGGTTGGGAATGGTGGTCGGCAGAACCACCGGTTCAACCGTGGTGTCGTCGAAGTTGGCGACCCAATCCACGGTTTCCTTGTCGATGTCGGCGAGCATCTCCTCGCCGATGGCGGTCATGCGGCATTCGGTGTACCGATAGGCCGCCGCCGGATCGCCATCCACCGAGCCGAAGTTGCCCTGTCCATCCACCAGCGGATAGCGCATGGAGAAGGGCTGCGCCATGCGCACCAAAGCGTCGTACAGCGCGGTGTCGCCGTGCGGGTGATACTTGCCCAGACATTCGCCCACCACCTTGGCGCACTTCACGTGCTTGCGGTTGGAGAGCAGGCCCATGTCGTGCATGGCATAAAGAATGCGGCGATGCACCGGCTTCAGGCCGTCGCGGATGTCGGGCAGCGCGCGCCCGATGATCACCGACATCGAATAGTCGAGATACGACCGCCGCATCTCCTCTTCAATGTTGATGGGCTGCACGTTGGCCGCGCCCGGGCCTTGGCCATCGCCGCCGCCGGGTGGAAGGGGAAGTTGGGGATTCTGTTCGTCTGCCATCTAATTCAGCTCTCAGCCGTCAGCTTCGAATCTTCGGCCCTGCGGCCTGCGCTTATGCACGCGCGGCCATGCGCGCCCCGCAATCGCGCTGGGCATTTGCAGCTAACCTCTGGTTTTACAAGAAGTTACACCCAGGAAAGACCACTCCGCATTATAACAGAAACATGAGCAGGCTGGCGCTCAGAAAAAGGCTTGCTTGGCCGGGTGAGATAAGAAGAGCTGACGGCTGATAGCTGCAAGCGTTTCAGTCCAACTTCACCGAGGCCGGCACGGCGAACTCCACTCCGCGGTCGTCATTGGCCTTCAAGGTGGCCTTCAGGTTCAGCTCATTAAGCGGGATTTTGTGCGCCACGAACGCGCCCAGGTCATAGAGCGTAGTGCCCACGATGGCGTAGTTGGTCACCTCTTTTTGGTGCCCGTCGCGATACACCAGCACCACCGGAACCTGCTCGCGAGCTTCGGCGGGGGAGGGTTCGGCGGCGACGGGCTCGGCCGCGGCCCGCGGCTCCTCCTCGGGAGGTGGAAGCGGCGCACGCACGCGGGCTCTGCTGCCGGGCGATTCTCAAAGATGGTAGGCGCCGGTGGCTCCGGCTCCTCGACCGCTTCCGGCTGCGGCTCCGGCTCCGCGCCGACCACCACCGGATAGGCGTACGGCAAATACAGCGGCGCATATCCGCCTGCGTATCCGCCATGGTGTCTTGCGCCGGTGTGCGACGGGCCGCGGTTGCCCGCCTTCGGAGAGTGCCTTCCATTGTTGATTTGCGCCGGGGCGCATCCCAGGGCGGAAGGAATCAGTGCACCAGCGCCGGAGCACGGGGAGGTGAAGTTAGCCGGCGGGGAACCGGCGTAGCCACGCGGCCCCAGCGACGTGATGCTGGCCGGCGGACCGGGAGTGGCCCCACGGCCGGGTCCGTAGGACGTCACCGAAGCAGGGATGCCGTGAATTTGTCCCCATGCCGGTAACGCCAGCGCTAAACCCACCGCTGCGATGATCCATGCCCGCTTCATAGCCCTATCATAGCCCCGCTCCATTAGATTCCGCGCCGCTATGAGCGACGCGGTTTCCGGCTTCGGGACGATCGCAGTTCCATCGGCGGAATGAACTCCGCTGCTACAAGCAATTACAGGCCACCGGGGCAGCGATTTTGAAGTGGAGCGCCACCGCTGCCCCGATGACCCGGCCCTTACTCCGTAAAACCCTATTTGCCGGAGGAAGTTGTTGAGCGGATCGGGTAATCGGGTAATTGCGTAATCGGGCAATAGGAACGTTCGGACCCATTCGTCACTTTCGTCAATTACCCAATTCTCGCCAGCCCGGCCATGCTGAACACCGCCTGCGCCACGATGACGCCCGTGACCACGCCGAACACCAGGCCGCGGAAGCGCGTCTCCAGCAAGTCGGCAAACACTCCGGCGATGAACACGAAGGCGAAGGGCAGGGCCGCCACGAACAGGTTGTAGCCGCCCAGGTGCGGCAGCGTGATGCCGAGCAGCATCAGCAGTCCCCAGCCCAGCAGAGGCGCGCTCACCCCAAAAAAGCGGGGCCGCTTCCACCCCGCGTAGGCGATGAGCGAAACCGCCATCAGGACCAGCACACCCGGTATGCGCAGGAAGAAGCGGGCCAGCAGCAGGTAGGTGAGGGACCGCCCCAGAAGTTGCGGCGCGAAATCGCGGGCGCGAATGCCGCCCACCCCCGCCGCCATGGCGTGCAGGCCGAAGCCGTAGGCGGCAAACAGCAGCACGAAGGCGACTGCGCAGGCCGCCGCCATGATCGCCAGCGCCGCGCCACGGCGTTCCGGCACCAGGTACAGCATCATGCCCAGGGCCAGCAGGGCCACTGCCGCCAGCGCAAACTCCGACCCCACCGCCAGCGTGATGGCCAGCCCCAGCAGCCCGATGCGCTTCCAGTTCCACAGCACCACCTCGCGCGGCGCGTACAGCGTGTGCGCCACGGCGATGGCGGTGAACACCGCGCCAAACGCGCCCCAGGCCGCCACCGTGGCCGGCTGGATGGTGGCCGCCCGCAGGATCAAGGGTGGCGAAAAGGCATAGAGCGAGAGGGCAATGTATCCGCCGGCGTTGCCGTAGAGCCGCCGCGCCACGTACCACAGCGACGATCCCAGCAGCACCCCGATGGCCAGAAACGGCAGCCGCGCCCGCCAGCGCCACGACGGCGGATGCGGCAGGAACCCGGCGTCACCCTGCGTCAGCGTGATGCCGGAGCCGATCAGCGGAAGCGCCGCCAGCACCGGGACCACCGGCGAGCGCCGCGCCTCCGCCGCCGCCACGTGCCGCTGAAACAGGACTTCTCCCCGGCGAATGTAGGAGAGTTCCATCTGCCGCATGGGCGAGTGGATGGCCAGCCACACACATTGCGCCAGAAAAATTGCCAGCAAGGTTCCGGCAATCAGTTGCGGCTTGCCGATGGGCGAGCCGAGCACCACCACATACTCGCGCGCGTGCGCCGCCGCGGCCTGTTCCCGTGCGTGAACCGGAATGGGAGCGGTGATCGGGCCGGAAGACATTGTGAAAGTTTGTATCACGTGACCCGGGAAGCCGCCAGCCATCTAGCGGAAATTGCTCATCATGATCACGTCGGCCTTGCGGCGCCCGCGCGACATCGCCAGCCGCTTGCCGTCCGGCGACCAGGCGAAGGCGAACATCTCGCCGCTGGTGAATTTCGTCAGTTGCACCGGGTCGCCGCCGGCCAGGGGCTGCTCCCAGATGTTGGTGGCGCCCTTGCGCGTCAGCAGGAAGGCAATGCCCTGGCTGTCGGGCGTGAACCTAACACCTTGTATGCCGTAGGGCACGGGAAACTCGTGCAACCGGGTGTGCGGGTCCGCCGCCGGGGCGACCACGATTTTGCCCTGGTAGTTCCCGTTTACGACGCGCTGATCCAGATAGAGAATCAGCTTGCCATCCGGCGAGAAGTCCATCTGCGTCACCGGCAAATCGGTATTGGCGGGCTCTCCTCCATCGATGGAAATGCGTTTCACGCCCTCGTCGGTGGCGTAAAACACCCACTGTCCGTCGGGACTGCACGCGCCGCCCTGCAGTGCGGGAACGCCGGCGACCAGCCGTTTCGGGTTGCTGCCGTCCAGGTCGCTTCGCCAGATCTCGAAGCTGCCTCCCTTCCATGTGTTATAGACCACGTGCTTGCCGCCGCCGCAGCCGCCTAGCTGGAAATGCAGATTGCCATCGTTGGTGAGCGCGGCCAAGCCGCTGCCATCGGGGTTCATCACCGACCACTGAAAGCGCTGGTTGCCGGCCACGATCTTGTCTGCCACCCAGGCCAGCCCCAGTCCGATCGGCTCGCCGGAGGTTATCTGCTTGGCCTCCGAACCGTCGCCCCCGCCCACCCAAATGTCGCTCACCACCGAGTTCTGGCGTACCACCAGCGCATTGCCGTCGCGGGTGATGTTGAGGCAGCACTGGTCGTAGTTGGTCAGGTCATTGGTGAAGCGCGTGGTTTCGCCGCCGGGGTAGCTGACGAAGTAAATCTGCCCGCGCGCGCTCTGCAGGTCCGATCCCGCCGTCAGCAGCCCGCTGCCGTCGGGCAGCCAGGCCAACCCCTGGGCGGGAGAGCTGAACGTGTGCAGGTCGCGCACCTGGCCGTCCTTCGTTGAAATCAGCTCCACCACCCACTCGCTGTCCTTCCCCCGGGTTTCGGGCGAGACAGTCGCCAGGGTTCTGCCGTCGGGCGACCAGGCCACCGCGCTGCCGCCGGGGTTGAACGACCTGCGCTTGGTGAGAATGCGCTCCCCGCTGCCATCCGCCTTGGCCACCAGGAAGGCGTTTTCGAAGGTGTCAACAATGCCGCGGGTGTAGGCGATCTCCTGGCCGTCGGGAGAAAAAGAGGGCGCGGAATCAACGTCGCGGTAAAGCTGCCTGGGCGTGCCGCCCAGCACCGGCATCTGGTAGAGATACCGGAAATTCAGCGTCGAGGTATCGGAGCGCACGAACATCACGTAATTTCCGTCCGGGGTGAAGCTGAGAGCGACGTAGTGCGCCTGCTCCGGCGCCAGCACCTGGACGTTGCTCCCGGTCGCGACCTGCCTCACCCACAGGCTTTCCAGCGCGCCATCCCGCTGCGCATAGACGATGTACCGGCCATCGGGCGAAAGCGCGGAGGTCACCGCGTTGCCGTTTTCCGTGACCTGCGCAATCCTCATTTTCTGCAGGTTGAAACCGCGGGGACGCTGCCACCAGAAATACCCTCCCACGGCCGCGGCAATCACCAGGACAGCGGCAATCGCCGGCAGCAGAAGCTTGCGCTTCCCGGTGGCCGGCTGCACCGCCGAAGGGGGCGCCGCCGTTACCGCCGAACTCGATGCCGTGCTGGCCGCGCCGCTGGCCACCTGCACCCGGCCCGAACTGGTGTCGCGCTTCAGCCGCTTCAGCTCGGCGCGCATCTCGGCGGCGCTCTGGTAGCGCAGGTCGCGGTCTTTTTCCAGCGCCGTGCGGACGATCTCGTCCAGCTTGGGCGGAATCTGCGGATTCAGCTCGATGGGCGCAACCGGCACGCGGTTCAGAATGCCGTCGAAAATCACCGCCGCCGTGTCTCCCTGAAAGGGGAGCCGGCCGGTGGCCATGTGGTAGAGCACCGCGCCGAAGGAAAACAAATCGCTGCGTGCGTCCAGCGGCTTGCCCCGCGCCTGCTCCGGCGACATGAAGGAGGTGGTGCCCACCGCCTGTCCCGGCGAGGTCAGGTGCTCGGCGGCGGTGGCCATGGTTCCGGCGGCCGCCAGGCTGGCCGCGCGCCGCTCCGCCACCAGCTTGGCCAGCCCGAAGTCCAGGATCTTCACCTGCCCCCGCGCCGTCACCAGGATGTTGGCCGGCTTGATGTCGCGATGCACAATCCCCTGCGAGTGCGCCGCGTCCAACGCGTCGGCCGTCTGGATCGCCAGGTCGAGAAGCTCCTGCAGCTCCAGCCGGTGCTGCACCAGGTACAAGTCGAGCGGCTCGCCCTCGATCAGCTCCATGGCGATGAAGTACTCGCCCTTGTCCTCGCCCACCTCGTAGATGGTGCAGATGTTGGGATGGTTCAGCGAGGACGCCGTCCGCGCCTCCAGCTTGAAGCGCTCCAGCGCCTGGCTGTTGCCGGCCAGTCCGGCGGAGAGGAACTTCAAAGCGACCCGCCGGCCCAGGTTCACGTCCTCGGCGGCGAACACCATCCCCATGCCGCCCGAACCGATCCGCTCCAGCACCCGATAATGGCCGACTTGCCGCATTCGCCTCTCCAGCCCGCAGCTTGATCGCTTCCGGCCGCACCATCTTAAATCTTCAATCTGAAGTCACGACGTGTGGTCGTGCACGATCTTCCACCCATCCGGGAACTTTCTCAAGATCAGCGTGAACAGCCCGCCCAACTCCTGTTTGTTCTTCATGATCAGGTGCCAGTGGCCTTGAACGTCGGCTGCCTCCGGCCCCAGCATCTCTATCTGCAAGTCAAAGAAGTCCAGCTTGCCCATTTCCTTGCCCGTGCCCTGGTACTTCCGCCGATAGCGCTCCAGCGTCGCCTCCCACCCGCGCGTGACCTTGTCGCCGGAGAAGAACGTCAGCTCCGGCGACCTCCAGTATCCCGCCATGAAACCCTGGAGGTCGCCGCGATTCCACGCGTCTACCTGCTTCTCCAAAAGCTGCCGGATCGCGGCTTTCCGCGCCTCGGCCGGCGCCGCGGAGCTTTGCGCGACGGCGGCGCTCGACATCAACAGAAGAACAATAAAGACGCGTGTCATCCTGAGCGAGGGCGAACGCCCGAGTCGAAGGACCCCGCGTTCGTCGGCGCCCACACCGCTGCCGGCAGGCATTTCGGTGAATGAATTGAAAAGCGCTGCCATCCTGAGCGCAGCGAAGGATCTCTGCATTCGTTTCTCCGTGCCACCGTGTCCCGGTGGTAGAGGTTACTCGACCCCGAAGAACTTCTCCACGTCGCCCAACTGTGTCGTCTTGCGATATTTCGGCAAGCTGTCCAGGAACACCCGCCCGTACTGCTTCTTCAAGATCCGGTTGTCCATCAGCGCCAGCAGCCCGCGGTCATGCAGCGAGCGGATCAGCCGTCCGAAGCCCTGCTTCAGCGTGATCACCGCCGCCGGAACCTGGTAATCGAAAAAGGCATGGCCGCCGGCGGCGTCGATCGCCCGGATCCGCGCCGCCACCACCGGATCGTTGGGCACCGCGAACGGCAGCCGGTCGACAATCACGCAGCTCAACTGCTCCCCCTGCACGTCCACGCCCTGCCAGAACGACGCGGTGGCGAACAGCACCGCGTTGGGCGTGGCGCGGAATTCCCCGAGCAGCGCGTTCTTCGGCGCCTGCCCCTGGATCATCAGCGGGTACGCCAGCTCGCTCAGCAGGCGCTCGTGGATGTCGTGCATCTGCGCGTAGCTGGTGAACAGGCAGAAGGCGCGCCCTTGCGTGATCTCCAGCAGCCGCCGGATGCGGTCCGCCGCCTTGGCGCCGAAATCGGGCATGCGCGGGTCCGGCAAATCCGGCGGGATGTAGAGCATGGCCTGCGTTTCGTAGTCGAAGTGCGAGGGCACCACCAGCTCGCGCGTGTGCTCCAGGCCCAGCCGGCTGCGCGTGTACTGGAAGCCGTGGTTCACCGCCAGCGTGGCCGAGGTGAGCACCGCCGTCTCCAGCTTGTCGAACAGGTACTGCCGCAGGATCTGTGAAACATCAATCGGGGTCGCCTGCAGGAACACATGCTCGCGTCCGCCTGCCATCCCGAAGGAGCGCCGCGCGCCTTTGGCGGCGCGAGTCGAGGGCCTGCCCTGAGCTTGCCGGGCGCCTTGCGGTTCTGGTTCGAAGGCTCTCGACCGCGTCCGCGTCGAGAAGCCCCCGCCCCGCCGCTCGATCCAGAACACCGTGTTTTTGTCCTCGTTCTCCATCACGAACCCGAGCTGCACCTGCAGCTCCTGGGCGCGCCGCGCCAGCATGTGCAGCTCTTCGGGCTTGTTCTTCACCCCTTGCAGCTCCGACTGCAGCCGTCCCAGCGCCCGCATCACCGCCTGGTACTCGTCGCCGTTCTCCTCCAGGAATTCGCGCCGGTTCTCGAAGGCAAACCGGCCCTCGCCCGGCGGCAGCACCGAAAAAAAGTGCTGTGCCCGCTCGCGCACTCCGGCCGTGGCCTGCAGCAGCGCCGGCGACCCGAGCTGCATTTTCTGCAAGGTCGCGTCCACGTCGCGCGCCAGCTCCTCAAAGCGCGGCGTGCTCACGCTCACCCCAAAGTAGCTGCCGGCGACGTCTTCC
>CAVUEZ010000015.1:0-39850 GCA_963740615.1 Terriglobia bacterium | reverse complement strand
GCGAGGCGTTTGGTGCATTTCGTGTTTCCGCTCCTTCGCTTGCCGGCAAGTTGACTGCGCTTCTCCGCTTCCTGGCCGTTCGCTTGCACCTTGTACCCGGTACCATGGCAGGCAAGCAATGGCTCAAACGGTTGTTCTACGGACAGCTCCATGCCTTGCAACCGGAGATTGCCGAAGGTATCGCTTCCCAGGCCCAACTGGAGCGGATTCCTCCCGGTGCCCCGTCGACCTACAAGGTCATTTATGTGGCTGCCCGCCGTGCGCCGGTTCCCAGTTGCGTGGCATCTGATCCCTGAAGAGCTCCGCTGCCCTGGCGAAGGATCAATGGATTTGGTTTCAGCGGCTTGTTGGGAACAATTCCGGTCTCCTTCTGAATCCTTGCTTACCAAAACGAGATTTCCCGATTCCGGTCCCTCGTGGTTCGCCTCCGTCTGGATATTTGTTTTCGACACGGGTTCCTGAATGGTAAATTCCATCCCGCCCCTTCAATGGTGTATCGTGTGTTACTCACGTGCCTACCCATGGCCCTTGGGGTAATAGCGGCATGACAGGTGTGGTTTTTTCCCCGTTTCTCGGTTTTCCGGACTAAGGGTGATGATCAGAAAAGCTAAGAACACCGCGCAGCTAGTCTTGGAGCGCCGCATTTGGGTCAGTGCGATCGTTCAGGGTTTTTTCATTTCGTGTTCCCTGGTGCTGGCCTGGATGTTGCGGTTCGATTTCACTCTTCCCCAGCGCCACATCCTTCTATTGGCCTTGCCCGTGCTCGTCGCGGTTCGCCTGGCGGCCATTGCTCGCTGCAACTTGCTTCATGGCTGGTGGCGCTATACCGGCCTTAGTGACGCCTTCGATATCTCCAAGGCCGTGTTCTTGGGCAGCGTCGTTTTCTTTGTCGTCGTTCGCTATCTCCTCGGCATTCTGGCTTTTCCTCTTTCTGTTTATCTGCTCGAAGGGCTGCTCACTTTCGTCATCCTTTCCGGGGTTCGTCTCTTTTCTCGCGTCCTTGCCGAGTCCGTCCGCGAGAATGAGAACTGCAAACTTGTCGTCCTCGTGGGCGCCGGCATGGCCGCCCACATGATCGTCCGTGAGCTCAACCAATCCGGCAGCGGGTACAAAGTGGTGGGCTGTGTCGACGACGATCACTCCAAGCGCAAGCTTCGCGTCCATGGCATTCCCGTGCTCGGCACCGTCGACCAGCTTCCTGAGGTGGTGGCCGCCGTGGATGCCGATGAAGTGCTGATCTGCGTCCCTTCCGCCGGCGTCGGCCAGATGCGTCGATTCGTGCGGACCTGCGAGCAGGCCGCCGTCGCCTTCAAGACCGTTCCCAGCATTCGCGACCTGCTGAGCGGCCAGGCTAGGCTGACCCAGGTGCGCGACGTCAGGCTGGAGGATTTGCTTGGCCGCGAACCCGTTCACCTGGATCTGGAACTCGTGCGCCGCCATATTGCCGGCAAGGTCGTCATGGTCACGGGCGCCGCCGGCTCCATTGGCTCCGAGCTTTGCCGCCAGATCATCGACTATGGCCCGGCGAAATTGCTCTGTGTCGATCTGAGCGAGACCGGTACCTTCTATCTCGAGCGCGAGCTTTCCTCCAGGCCTTGTGGGAATTTGGCCGAATATTTCGTCACCGACATCCGCAACTCCGAGCGCATGCGGAAGGTGTTCGCGGGTCGCCAGGTTTCCACCGTTTTCCATGCCGCCGCTTACAAGCACGTTCCGGTGATGGAATCCAACGTCCAGGAAGCCGTGGGCAATAACGTTTTCGGCCTCCTCCATTTGCTCAGAATTGCCGAAGATAGCGGCTGCGGGGCCTTTGTCCTCATCTCCTCCGACAAGGCGGTGAACCCCACCAGCATCATGGGCTGCACCAAGCGAATCGGGGAACTGATCCTTTCTTGTTGGCCCGCCAGCGGTATGCGCTGTGTTTCCGTGCGCTTCGGCAATGTTCTCGGTTCCAGCGGCAGCGTCGTCCCTGTCTTTCGTGAACAGCTCCGCAACGGACGCCCGCTCACCATCACCCATCCCGAGATCAAGCGCTTCTTCATGACGATTTCTGAGGCCGTGTCCCTGGTTTTGCAGGCCTTCGTCATCGGATGCCACGGCGAGACCCTGGTTCTCGACATGGGCGAACCCGTCCGCATCCTCGATCTTGCCCACACCCTGATCCGCCTCTCCGGAAAGAGCATCGACGAAGTGAAGATTGTGTTCACCGGTCTCCGTGCCGGCGAGAAACTTGTCGAGGAGCTGTTCTACGAATACGAGCGCGTGCTGCCCACGGACTGCGAAAAAATCCGGCGCACCGAAACCGTGGCGTATGGCTGGCCCGAGCTGAGACGCCACTTGGAGGAGCTCCGCGCCTCCTTGTCGGTCGACGGCGCTCGGCCGGTCCGCGCTAAGATCAAACAAATTGTTCCCGAATATGCCATCGCTCTCGGCAAAGCGGAGGAAATGGAATCACAGCCGATCGCTGTTGTGGATGGCGTGAATCGGCGGCGTGCTCTGCCGCTGCCAACGCCGCGAGCGGGTTACCAGGGGCCGCAAGAGCTTCGATAATCCCCGCTGCGCTTCCGCGATACTCACGGTTTCTCGCCCGCTCGCCGGCCATGCTGTGCTGATTGACGCGGCGAAGCGCTGAAAGAAATAATTCATTTGCCCGGCCGCCGCGGCCGGGTTTTTCTTTTATGCGGGATCCTCAGACCGTGGAAACGTTTTTTCCCAGGCCCATCTTTGTTTCCACCATGGTGAGGATCTCTTGCCCGATCACCAGCGAGGCCGTGGCCGCGGGTGAGGGAACGTTGACCACGTGCACCGCGCGCTCGCTGGTGGCGAAGCAGAAATCATCCAGCAGCTTGCCGTTCATATCCACCGCTTGCGCGCGCACGCCCGCGCCGCCGCGCTCCAGATCGCGCGCCTCGATCTCCGGCACCAGCCGTTGCAGCGCCCTCACGAATGCCGGCTTGTGCAGCGAGCGGTAGTACTCGCCGGCGCCCACTTTCCAGAATTTTTTCGCCATGCGCCGGAATCCCGGAAAGACCAGGGTCTCGGCCAGTTCGCTCACGTTGAAGTCGGTCTTGCGATAGCCTTCGCGGCGCAGCGCCAGCACCGCGTTCGGACCGGCTTCCACGCTGCCGTCCACGCGCCGCGTGAAGTGCACGCCCAGAAACGGCAGGTTCGGATCGGGCACCGGGTAAATCAGCCCGCGCACCAGGCTGCGGCGTGAAGGCGCGATATCGTAATACTCTCCGCGGAAGGGAATGATGTTGGCGTTCGTTTCCGCGCCTGCCATGCGGCTGATCCGGTCGCTATACAGTCCCGCGCAGTTGATCACGAATCCTGCCTGGTAATCGCCGCGCGTCGTTTGCACCACGACCTCTCCGCCGCGGCGCCGGATTCCCGTCACTTCCGTTCCCGTCAGCACCGTTCCGTTCGCCGCCGCCACCAATTCGGCGTATTTGCGCGCCACCGCCGCGTAATCGGTAATGCCGGTGGAGGGCGCGTGCAGCGCGCGGATGCCGGCGGCGTGCGGCTCCAGTTCGCGCAGCCGCTCCGGGCCGATCATGCTAAGGCCGGGAACGCCGTTGGCGGTGCCGCGCCGGAGGAGTTCTTCCAGGCCGGCGAGCTCGCGCTCCTGCGTCGCTACAACCACCTTGCCGCAGATCTCGTGGGCGATGCCGTGCTCGCGGCAGAACGCGACCATCGCGCGCGCGCCTTCGACGCAGAGACGGGCCTTGAGCGAGCCGGGGCGATAGTAGATTCCGGAATGAATCACGCCGCTGTTGTGGCCGCTCTGGTGGGCCGCAAGACGGTCTTCCTTCTCCAGGACGGCGAGGCGAAGGTGGGGGAAGCGGCGGGTGGTCTGGAGGGCGGTGGCGAGGCCGACGATTCCGGCGCCGATGATGAGGAGATCGAACTTGTTTTCAGGCATTTCTGTTAACTCTTCCGTAAACCTTAGGGTGTCCCTGACCCCCCTCCTACCCTTTTAACAGAATCAATCACTTACACAAGGGATCCCTTGGTTGTCCCTTGTGGTTCCTAGTAGGGATTGGGGGACATTGTGGGGGAGCCGCAGCCGCATGGCGGTGATGGTTTAGTTATGTCCACCCAGGTTAGCGCCCAAAGGCGGGGCGCGAACCTGGGGCACCCGCCACGGGGCGCGAACCTGGGGCACCGGCGCTTGGTGGTTACTGGACCGTCAGGGTAATGGGAACGGTCCTGTTCAACTGCGCCGAGCCCACGGTGGAGGTGCCTTGAACCATGATGGTATAGGTACCGGCGGGCGTTCCGGGCACGGGAATCGGCGGCGGGGAGGTAGTGCCGCCTCCGCCCCCACCGCAGGCGCTGAGGGCCAGCAGGAGCGCAAGAAACAGGGCTGTACCGAGGTATCGGACCAGTTTACCGCCACGGCTCTCAGGCCGGGCGGTGAAGCCGAAGAGGCCGACAACCATGCCCGGCAAGGTGAGCCAGAAGGCATAGAGGGGCGTGCCCCGGGGGCGGGCTGGCGGGCGAGCCTGGGAGACGGTGGGCGCTTTGGTATGGATGGTGAGGGTGCTGGAACCGCCGCCGGTAATCGTGGTGGCGGAAAAGGCGCAGGTGGCAAGCTGGGGCAGCCCGGAGGCGCAGGTCAAAGTAACGGTCCCGCTGAATCCACCCAGCCCGGTGATGGTGATGGTGTGGGGGGTGGACGCTCCGCCGGCGGTGACAGTTTCGGTGGCGGGCGTACCGGCAATCTGGAAGTCCTGCACTGCTATATCAACCGCTGGGTTGTGCGCGAGCGAGGAGAACTGGGTGTCGCTGGTGTTGATGGTGACCGAATAGGAGCTGGCGCCGGCGTTGGCAGGCGCGGTGACAGTGGCGGTGGCGGTCACGGTCGTGGTGGTGGTGTTCAAGGTGTACGGCCCTGCGGGATTGAGCGTGCAAGTGAGCGGAGACTGCGCATTGCAGGTTGCGGCCACGGCGCCGGCGAAGTTGTTCAGGCCGGCAACGGTGACGCTGACAGCGGTGGAGCCTCCGGGCGCGGTGGGACTGGGGGGCGCCAGGGTGACGGAGTAATCCACGACCGAGTAATTGAAGCCGACGCTGTGACTGGAGTTGTTGGAGGCATCGGTGGCGGTGACCAGCACGCGGGGGTTGGTGGGCAGGGCGCCGGTGCTGCTAATGGTGAGGGTGGAGGGCGACGGTCTGCGTGGAAGCCAACGGCACGCTGGCGGGATCCATGGAGCAGGTAGATGAACCGGGACTGCCGGCGGCCGGGTCGAAGGCGCAGGAAAGGGCAAGTGTACCGGCGTAGCCGCTGCCGGCGGTGACGTTGACGGAGGCGGTAATCGGCTGGCCGGGCTTTGCGATGGCCGGCGATATGGGGGTTGCGGCGGCGACGGTGAAGGACTGCGAGGCCGATTGCACGGTCATGATGAGCGGCTGGGACGCGGGATGGGATTGGGTGGCCGAGCCCAGGGTGGCGGTGCCGGTGACGGCGACGGTATAGGCCCCGGGCGCGGTGGAAGCCGAGGTCGGGATGGTCAACTGGACGGTGGCGGGGACGCCCGGCGAGAGACTGGCCACGGCAGGAGAGAAATGGCAGGAAGTTCCAGCGGGCTGGCCGGAACAGGCGAAGGTCACGTCTCCGGTGAACTGTCCCTGGGAGGTGACGGTGAAGCTGACATCGGCGGCATCGCCGGCGCCGACGCTGGCCGGGGGCAGCGCGCCCAGGCTGAAGTCCACGGCATGGAAGGCGACGGGAACCACCTGGGAAACGCTCTTCGGGTCAGTGCCGACGGCGGAGAGATTGAAGCTGAGATCGTCGACCGAGGGATTTCCGGCGACGACGCTGAAGCTTCCGGAGGTGGCCGGGCTGGGCACGGTAACCGGGCTGCCGGAGCTGGGGCAAGTGGCGGGGGCAGCGGTGGCGCCGGAAGCACAGGTGATGTTGATGGAGCTGTTGTAGCCATTAAAGGTGGCAATGTTGCCGGTATAGGCGGCGGTCTGCCCGGCGAAGGCGAAGAGGTTGGGGTTGTCGACCGTCATGGTGTAGGCCGGACCGGGGCTGATGGGAATCTCCCAGAGGCCGCGTCCATAGGTGGAGGCGCGCAGGCGGAGGGGAATGGGGTCGGCGGGATTGTCGTAGATCTTGAGCTGGGTGACGGCGACATTGGGCAGGGAACCGGCGCCGGAGGGAGGCCCAAGCTCGGTCCAGTTGCCATCGCCGATGGAGCGGAAGACGCCGACATCGGCGCCGACAAAGATTTCCACCCCCACGGAAGGATTGGCGACGGCGGCAATGGCGGCGTTGGCGGGGGCGTCGGGAAGGCCAGCGCCATTGGGATCGCCATCGAGCCTGGCCCAGGTTGCGCCGGCATCGGTGGTCTTGAAGAGGTGGCCGACGCCAAAGCCCATGACGGTGACATAGGCGGTCCGGCCGGTGGGGTCGCCGGGATCGAGGGCGATGCCGGAGATGTTGAAGTGCCTGGGATTGATGTTGCAAGCGGAGGGCGTGGAGGCGCAGCTCACACCGCTGTTGGGTCCGCCGAGGCCGCTGACCTCGCTCCAACTGGCGGGGCCGGAATCGGCCGCCAGGGTGCGCCAGAGCTGGCCGCCGCAGGGGGAGCCATTGCCGTTTCCCGGGGGGCACTGACTCTGTGCACTGAGGCTGTCGGCAATGCCTTCCATGCCGGCCCAGATGACCTGGGAGCCGCCGCCGGTTCCGGAGGCGGGGGTGATGCCCGGATCGCAGGGGCCGTTGCAGGGGCCGCCGGCAGCGATGGTGTTGACCATCCAGGTGGTGGGATTGACGCCGGGGTCTCCGCAACTGGCGGCGACCTGGGTATCGAGATTGAAGGAGAGAGGATTGCCGCCGCTGCCGCTGACCGACCAGTCAGAGCCGGTGCCGTCGCTGTTGCCGCGCCAGACGCGGCAGGAGCCGACGATCATGCGGCCCGAAGCCTGGGGATCGAGCATGAAAAAGGTATAGAAGGACGAATAGTCGCCGCCGATTTTCGATTGGGTGACGACGGAAAAGAAATTCTGGTAGGTGCAGGAAATGCCGCTGGTGCAGCGCTGGATGCCGGCGCCGGAGGTGAGGGGCGCGGGGTTGGAGGTGAACCACTCGTTGGGGCTGAGGGGATTGATGGCATTGAATCCGCCGTCGCCGTTGTTAACCGCGAGCCAGGAACCTTCGGAAGGGCTGGCGCCGCTGATGCCGGGTGAGCCGTTGTCCTGGGTGCCGCCGACCAGGGTGGCGGGGTCGGTGGGGTGATGAGAGAAGCCCACGAACTGAATCATGGAAAAGTTCGCGGAGGCGCTGAGATTGTCGAAGGGACTGGGGGGCGCGCCCGACGCGGGACAGGTTCCGCTGCTCAGAGAAGTATCGTGCAGGACGCGGTAGATGCCGCCGTCGTTGCCGAAGAAGACGGGAGGATCGTAGCCGGGATGGGCGGCGAAGAAGGCACCGGTAACGTCATTGCCGAGGAAATCGATGCCGTGCTCGTCGGGATGGACGTGGGCGATGTTGCCGGCCGGGTTGCAGCCGTAGACGTGGGTGAGGTTGAGGAACCGCGGCGAAGTACAGGTGGGATTGCTGGTGGGATTGAGGGAGCACTTGTACTCATTGACGCCGCCGGCATAAAGGTCGGTGGCGGCGGTTCCGCTGGGAACGGCAGCGAGGCTGATGTTGTAGGTGCCCTGCGAGGTGCTTCCGGTGCCGCAGCCGCTATCGGCGCCATCGCCGCAGGTATCGATGCCGGCAGTGGAGATGGAGGTCCAGGTCTGGCCGCCGTCCTTGGTCTGGTAAATGCCCTGATCGTTGTCGTTGTTGTCGATGATCCAGACGTACATCTCATCGCGGCCGGGCACGATGGCCATTTCCGCGCGGTAGAGCGGGCAGGAGGAGTTGGTAGCGGACGGACAGGCGGTGAGCGAGAGGCCGGGGGGCTGGCTGGCAAGACGAGTCCAGGTGGCGCCATTGCTGGATGAATAGAAGCCGTGATAACGGATGTTGGCGTAGAACTTTTGCCGGATGGGGTTGTAGATGACGGCGTTGGCGGAGCCGGCGTCGGGCGCGCGGGCGCCATCAGAGACCGTGGCGCGCGCCCAACTGGCGCCGGCGTTGCCGGAATAGTAGATGCCGCGAACGTTGGGCCCGCCGGTCTCGGCGCCGAGGTTGACGCCGGCGCTGGCGGCGGCGGCGGTGGCGACGACGTTTAACGGGCTGACGGTGCTGAAGGCGACGTGGGTGAAGCCCAGGCCGTGGAAATCGTAGGCATTGTCAGAGGTCTTGCTGATGAGAGTCCAGGTGGAGCCGCCGTCGGTGGAGCGGAGAATGCCGAGGCCATAGTAGGAGTCGGCGGAGTTGTTGGCTTCGCCGGTGCCCACCAGGACCAGGTTGCTGTTGCCGGGCTGCAGGGCGATGGAGCCAACGGTGAGCGAGGCCTGGCCGTCAGTCAAGGGAGTCCAGGTGGCGGGAGCGGTGCAAACGCCATTGGAGTTGCAGGTGCGGGGCGCGCTGACGGCGTTGGTGGTCCTCCATAGGCCGCCGGAGGCGCCGCCGACATAAACGGTGTTGCCGGAGGGATCGCCCTGATCGACGGCCACGGCGGTGACGCGGCCGATGGCGGGACCGTAATCCTGCTGCGAGTTGTTATAGGCGGCGGTAGCCGTGGGCGCCGGGCCGAGAGCGGTCCAAACCGGGCCTCCGGCGGGCTGGGGCGAATAACGGGGATGCGGGGTGGCGCCGGAGGCGGCGCCCTGGAGGACGGACTGGGCGTGCAGGGCGCGGTTGCTGAGCTTCTGGTTGTAGGCGTGATGGAGTTGGGCGGCGGCGGGACGGCCATCGAGGGTGCGTCCACGCATGAACCAGCGAGCACGCTCCTGAGGACGGTCGCGCTCGGTTTCCGCCGGGTTATCGGGAGAGACCTTGGCGCCTTGCGCCAGCGCCATGGAGGCAAGAAGCAGGACGCAGACGAACCATAAGCACAGCCTGACGCCTGAACGCATATTTGGGCGAGTATGTTGCCGGGCAGGTGCGCTGTCAATTGGGAAAGACCCTTATTGCGAGGGAGCAATTAGTGATTAGCGATTAGCGATTAGCGTTAGCTGTTAGCTGTTAGCTATCAGCCAAAGGCACGGTTTTCGGTTCTCGGTTGTCGGTTGTCGGTTCTCAAACCGGAAAGGACGGAGAGGATCGGGTGATCGGAGGGCAGGACCTTGAGCTGAAATGCCCTTGGATGCTGCGAAGGGGGCGAAGCGCGCAGGGGTCCCTCGCTGCGCTCGGGATGACAGGTTTTTTTTTGTTTTTGTGGTGGACCTTCGAATCGCGGAGGTGCTGAAAGCAGGTCCCTCGCTGCGCTCGGGATGACATGGGGTCCGATTTGTCCTCGCTCTTGCTCGGGAGCAATTAGCGATTAGCGATTAGCGATTAGCTATCAGCTGTCAGCTATCAGCTGTCAGCCAAAAGCAAAACCGAGATCCCTCGCTGCGCTCGGGATGACAGCCGTTCAAATTTCGTGTGGCCCTGAAAGCGGGATGCGGCGATTGGGAGATCGAGGGGCGTGGAACAGCATGGGATTCAGTCTTCCAGGATGGGCATGTGCTGGAGGACATCGGAGGCGCGAGGACGCTTGCTGAGGGTTTCGTCGCGGCGGATTTTGCCGTCGCGGAAGGAGAGGGTGCGGCGGGCGAACTGGGCGATGTCGGGTTCGTGGGTGACGAGCACGATGGTGAGGCCGCGCTCTTCATTGAGGTGCTGGAAGATGTCCATGATCTCGACCGCGGTGCGGCTGTCGAGGTTGCCGGTGGGCTCGTCGGCAAGCAGGATGGTGGGCAGGTTGACGAGGGCGCGGGCAATGGCGACGCGCTGCTGTTGTCCGCCGGAGAGCTGGGAAGGGAAGTGCTCGGCGCGGTCGGAGAGGCCAACCTGGGCGAGAGCGGCCAGGGCACGGCGCGTGCCTTCCTCGCGGGCGATGTGGGCGTAGTGGGTGGGGAGCTCGACATTTTCGAGCGCGGTGGTGCGGGAGAGCAGGTTGAATCCCTGAAAGACGAAGCCGATTTTGCGGTTGCGGATGGCGGCCAGGTCGCGCTTGCCGAGGCTGGAAACGTCGATGCCCTCCAGCAGGTAGCGTCCGCTGGAAGGGCGGTCGAGGCAGCCGAGAATGTTCATGAAAGTGGACTTGCCGCCGCCGCTGGCGCCCATGACGGCGACAAATTCGCCGGCACGGATGTTGACGGAAACACCGCGCAGGGCGTGGACGCGGGTCTCGCCGAGCTCGTAATACTTGTGCACGTCCTCGACCTGGATGACGGGGGGCAGGGTCGATGATGCGGTGCTGGAAGACGTGGTTTGGGGCGTGGTTGACATGGAAAGCTAAAGTATTACTTTAGTCGCGCCGTCCCTCCGGGACCGGGATTCCAATGATACGCGCGACGGAATGAATTCCGTCGCTACACAGACGCCATGCGATCAGCGGCCGGGACGGCCTCCCATGCCCGGACCGGAGCCGGCGCGGGCCTTGGCCGCGCCGATGAGCAGTTCGTCGCCTTCCTTAACATTGCCGTGCAGCACCTGCAGCATTTCGGTGAAAGTGTGGTCGGTGATGCCGGTGCGAATCTGCACCGGCTGCAGGGTTTTGTCGGGCAACTGCTTCCACACGATGCCGATATCAAGCGCCGGGGCCTCGCGCGACTTGAGGGCACCACCGGGCTGCTCGCCTGCCTGAGCGGCGCGGAAGGCGCCGGCGCCCAGGTTGGGGGCGCCGTTTCGAGCTTGTCCGTTGGCGGGGCGCTGCGCGGCGGGCGGGGCGGGAACATCGGCCGCCGGATGGCCGGCGACCCGGCGACCGCCGGTGCCCTGGATACCGTTGCGCTTGAGCAGCGCGCGCAACTCCTCGGGCTTCATGTCCGGGGTATAGCGCAGGGCGCCGTTGGGGATCTTGACGATGTCCTGGACGCTGGCCACGGGGATGGTGACGTAGGCGGTCATGCCGGGAAAGAGCTTGAGGTCGGGATTATCGAAATCGATGATGGTGTCGTAGGTGACCACGTTCTGGACGGTGGTGGGATTCATGCGCACCTGGGAGACAACCCCGGAAAAAGTGTCGCGCGGAAAGGCGTCCACCTTGAACCAGACTTTCTGGCCGACGTGGATCTGGCCGACGTTGCTTTCGTCGGTCTTGGTGTAGACCTGCATCTTGGTGAGGTCCTGGGCGATGGTGAACAGGGTAGGCGCCTGTAGGGAGGCGGCGACGGTCTGGCCGACGTTGATGGCGCGGTTGACCACGGTGCCGTCGATGGGAGCGTAGATGAAAGAGTGGTCGAGATTGGTCTGGGCGACGGAAACCGCGGCCTTGCGCTGCTCGATCTGGGCGACCGCCTGCTTCACCTGGGCATCGCCGGCGGAAACCGCGGCCACGGCGGAGTCGTAGTTGGCCTTGGCGAGATCGAGTTGCTGCTGGCTCATGACCCCGGCCTGGGTGAGGCCGAGGGTGCGCTGGTAGTCGGCCCGGGTCTGCTCCAGCGCGGCCTTGCTCTTCTCCAGGTTGGCCTGGGAGGCGGCGAGGTTGGCCTTGGCGTTTTCGTAGTCGGCCTTGGCCTGCAGCAGCGCGCCCTGGAAGAGCGAGGGCTCGATTTCGGCGATCAACTGGCCGCGCTTCACCTTGGAATTGAAGTCGGCATGAAGCTTGTAGATGTTGCCCGATACCTGGGAGCCGACTTGCACGGAGGTGACGGCATTGATGGTGCCGGTGGCGTCGACCACCTGGCGGATGTCGCCACGCTCGACGCGGGCGGTGAAGTATTGCGTCTTTTCCTTGCGATTGAGGCCGAAGGCGGCAAAGAGAATGACGGCGATGAGAGCGCCGGCCACAATCGTCCACTTGCTTTTCAGTATGCTCACGAAAGCAACGGCCTTTCCGGTGAAGCGCAATCAGGATGTGAGTACAACAAAAGTCTAACTGCAGGTTGCGGCCGCAGAGCCATGGTTTACAAAAGATTACACGTCTGCCCCTATTGTGGCGCGCGCGGGACGGAGCCGCAACTGGCAGAAGCGTTCGGCCGGATTACAATGCCAAGCTTCGATTCGAAACCAATTGGCGCGAGAAGGTCAATGACGGGGATCACACGACGATGGCGCGGGGTTTGGCTGGCGCTGCTGGCGGTGGTGGCGGCGGGGCAGTTGCCGGCACAGAGCAGGCTGACGGTGGCGGTGGCGGCGGATTTCGGGCCGGCGCTGCGGGAAATCGCGGCGCAGTATGAGAAACGCGGCGGCGGGCAGGTGGCGCTGGTGGTGGGGTCGTCGGGGAATTTGACGACGCAGATCGAGCAGGGGGCGCCGTATGACGTCTTTTTCTCGGCCGATGTGGGCTACCCGCAACGGCTGCAGAAGGAAGCGCTGACGACAGGCACGCCGGCGGTGTATGCCGTCGGTAAGCTGGTGCTGTGGGCGCCCGGGAGGTCGAAGATCGATCTGCAGCGGCTGGGAGAAAAGGCGCTGCTGGCGGCGCGGGTGCACAAGATCGCGATTGCCAATCCGGAGCACGCGCCCTATGGCAGAGCGGCGATGGCGTTTCTGCGCGGCGCCAAGCTCTATGAGGAGGTTTCGGGGAAGCTGGTGATGGGAGAAAACGTGGCGCAGGCGGCGCAGTTTGCCACTTCCGGAAACGCCGAGGCGGCCATTCTTCCGCTGGCGCTGGCGGTGCAGCCGGAGATGAAGGAGAAAGGACAGTTTTGGGAGATCGGCGGCGATTTGTATCCGCCCATCCGGCAGGCGGCGGTGGTGCTGAGGAGATCGAAAAATCGGGGGGCCGCCAGCCGCTTTCTGGATTACGTGCTGTCGGGAGAGGCGGCGCCGGTGCTGGCGCGCTACGGCTTCGGGCGGCCGGAGGCGGGGAAATGAACTGGGAGGCGTTCGCGCTGACGGCGCGGCTGTCGGTGATGGTGGCGGCGGCGCTGGTGGTGATCGGGCTGCCGGTCGCCTATTGGATCACCTATTCGCGCTGGCGCTGGAAATTCCTGGTGGAAGCGGCGGTGGCGCTTCCGCTGGTGCTTCCGCCCACGGTGCTGGGCTACTACCTGCTGGTGCTGTTCGGCAACACGACCTGGGTGGGCCGCTGGTATGAGTCGCTGACCGGACACACGCTGGCGTTTACCTTCAGCGGGCTGGTGGTGGGAAGCATTCTCTACAGCCTGCCGTTCGCGGTGCAGCCGTTCGCGGCTTCGTTCGCCGCGGTGGACCCGCGGCTGCTGGCTGCCTCGGCGACGCTGGGCGCCTCGGGATGGCGGACGTTCCTGCGGGTGATCCTGCCGCTTTCGCTGCCCGGGCTGGTGACCGGGGTGGCGCTCAGCTTTGCGCATACGGTGGGCGAGTTCGGGGTGGTGCTGATGATCGGCGGCAACATTCCCGGGATCACGCGCACGGTGTCGGTGGATATCTACGACCAGGTGCAGGCGGCGCAGTTTTCCTCGGCCGGGCAAACGTCGCTGGTGCTGCTGATTTTTTCCTTCGTGGTGCTCTCGCTGGTGTATGCGCTGAACCGCAAGGTGTGGGCGGTGTGGCCGTTCCGGTGATGGGAGCGATTAGCAATTAGCGATTAGCGATTAGCGCGCTGTTTGCGCAGGGGCAAGGCGGCGCCGACCGATTACAATGTCCGGCTACGAGCGAACCAAAACCATCGGCGCTTGCCGTCTCGCTCCGCAAGCGGCTGTCGGAGAGCTTCGCGCTGGAGGTGTCGTTCACGGCGCCGGCCGGCATCACCATGCTGTTCGGCGCCTCGGGAGCGGGCAAGACGACGCTGCTGGAATGCATCGCCGGGCTGCTGACGCCCGAGTGGGGGCAGATCGCCGCCGGAGAACGGGTGCTGTTCGACTCCGCGCGGGGAGTGAACGTGCCGGCGGCGCGGCGGAGGGTAGCCTACGTCTTCCAGACGCTGGCGCTGTTCCCGCACATGAGCGTGGAAGCGAACATAGCCTACGGCCTGCATGGGGTTCCCGCCGGGCAGCGGCGCGAGGCGGTAGACGCGATTCTGGGCAGCTTCCGCATTGCGCACCTGCGGCAACGGCGTCCGGGGGCAATTTCCGGCGGTGAGCGGCAGCGCACGGCGCTGGCCCGCGCCCTGGTGACCGATCCTGGGGTGCTGCTGCTGGACGAGCCGCTCTCGGCGCTGGACGTTTCCAGCAAGAGCGCCATCATCGCCGACCTGCGGGCGTGGAACCAGGCGCACCGGATCCCGGCGCTGTACGTGACGCACAGCCGCGAGGAACTGTTCGCACTGGGCGAGCGGGTGGTGGCGCTGGAGCAGGGAAGAGTGATGGCGGAAGGGCTGCCGCACGAGGTGCTGCACGCGCCCCGGGTGGAGGCGCTGGCGCAAGCGGCGGGGTTTGAAAACATCTTCGACGCCGAGGTGATGGCGCTGCACGAGGAACTGGGCACCATGACCTGCCGGATCGGAGAGAGTGCGCAACTGGAAGCGCCGCTGGGACAGGTGCAGGCCGGGGAGATGGTGCGGGTGGGTCTGCGAGCCGGCGACATCATGCTGGCCACGAAAAAACCGGAAGGGCTGAGCGCGCGCAACCTGCTGCCGGGGCGGATTGTGTCGCTGGCGCGGCGCGACGTGATGGTGATCGCGCTGGTGCGCTGTGGAGGGGAGGACGGGCTGGAGATGGAAGTGCACCTGACGCCCGGGGCGCAGCAGGCGCTGGGGCTGGAGGTGGGACGCCAGGTGTGGCTGCTGGTGAAGACGTATTCGTGCCATTTGCTGCGGTGAGGAAAGTGGCCGGTGGTCAGTGGCCGTGGCAGAGAAAAGAGCAGGTTCCTCACGGGCTGCGGCCGTTCGGAATGACACAAGCACAGTTGGCGGGGGGCGGAGAGCCCCACAGTGCGCCCTGACGCCAGTCAGAGGCGGAACTCCGCTGTTAAGCTGGGATTGGTTGAAATTGAAAATGAATTTCATTTTCAATTAGGATTCATCTTCCCGGCAGCCGCGTCTCCGGCCGGGCCAATCGAGGCTGACCCATGAATTTTCGCCGTCTTCTGCCGCTCGCCATGCTGCTGGCGCTGGCGCCCGTTGCGCGGGCCCAGGACAAACCCTACTTCGTCACCTACGACCACCACCTGGAGGAGCCCGGCAACCTGGAGATTTCGCTCTCCAACACGCTGGGCATCCCGCGCGCCGGCCAGCCGGTGTTTTCGGCGCCGCTGCTGGAGCTGGAATACGGGGTCAAGGCGTGGTGGACGGCGGAGTTTTACCTGGAGGGGCAGTCACGCGAGGGGGACAGCGCCGTCTTCACCGGGTGGAGACTGGAGAACCGTTTTCGTCCGCTGGCGCGGGAGCATCGTATCAACCCGGTGCTGTACTTCGAGTTCGAGAACATCAACGAAGCCTCGCGGGTGTTCAAGGAGATTGTGGGCCATGCCAGCTCCTTCGACGAGCCCAATTCAGACCTGCGGGGCGAGCGCGCGCGCGAGGTGGAGACCAAGCTGATCCTGTCGAGCACGGCACACGACTGGAACATCGCGGAGAATTTCATCGTGGAGAAGAACCTGAGCGAAGACGAGGGTTATGAATTCGGGTACGCACTGGGGGTATGGCGCCTGCTGGCCCTGCTGGCCTCGGGCGAGCCATGCCGGCTGTGCCGGGAGAATTTCGTGGCCGGGCTGGAACTCTACGGAGGGCTGGGGAGCACCGAGCAGTTCGGCTTCCATGACACGGCGCATTACCTGGCGCCGACCATCCGGTGGAACGTGAGCGATAACAGCGCGATCAGCCTTTCCCCGGCGGTGGGCCTGACCTCGGGGAGCAGCCGCCTGCTCCTGCGCTTTAAGTACATGTACGAGGTGAACGGCTTCGGAAGCAAAGTGGCCTCGCTGTTCAGGAGCAAGCGATGAGGCGCGGGCTGCTGAGTGTGCTGTTGGCGGGCGCCGGTCTGATGGCGGCGCAGAACCTGCACTACCGGCCTGACCCGGAGTGGAAGCCGCCGGAGAGCGCTGCCAAGCGCGCCAATCCGCTGGCGCGCAAGCCGAAGCTGGCCGCCGGCGGACGCAAGATTTTCCGCCGCGACTGCGCCGTGTGCCATGGGGAGAAAGGGCAGGGGCTGGGAAGCGCGGCCGACCTGCAGTTGCCGGTGGTGCAGGAGCAGAGCGACGGCGCGCTGTTCTGGAAGATCACCAACGGGAATGCGCGCCGGGGGATGCCACCGTTCAGCGGCTTGCCGGAGCTGCAGCGCTGGCAGGTGGTGCTGTACCTGAGGACGCTGGGGGAGACAGCGAAGTAGCCGCTGGACGATGAACACTGAGGCACAGAGACACAGAGGAAGTCAGAAGCAAGGAGTACAGCGGCCGGGCTCTGGGACCGAAAGGCCGTTACAGCGTATCGTGAGCCCAAACAAACGCGGGGTTGACTCGGCATCGCCAAAGTCGAGCGACGCCTCGCTCAGCGACTGTCTGGGTTGTCAAGCTGCTGTGTGAAGAGGGTTGTGGAAAAGCGGAAAACGATGAAACGGTTTCCCGCTTTCCCACAGCCCCGGCGGCGGCGGCGACGAAGGTTAATTTTCAGCGGGCCGGTTAATCTGTCCGCCGGGCCCTTAAACCGCGGCGGTGCTGACCCCCAGGTGCTGGCGGACTTCGTGGGCCTTGGCGTTGAGTCGCACGAGGAGTTTGTGGGCCAGCGCGATGCGGATCACCTTGGGCGGCTTGCCGGCGGCGCGCAGCCGCTGCTGGAAGGCGAGGAAGTCCGCTTCGTAGCGGGCCACCACGCCGGCTACGAGGAACAGGATTTCGCGCACGCTCGCTCGCCCTCCTCGTATCCTGCGCTTGCCCTGGTGCTGGCCGCTGTCACGCGCCAGGGGCGCCACTCCGGCCAGCTTGGAGATGGTCTTGTGGGAAAGCGCGCCGATCTCCGGCATCTCGGCCATCAGGCGGGCGACGGTTCGGTCGGCGACGCCTTTGATGGAGCGGAAGGCCTGATTCAGTTCCCGCCACAGCGGATCCTGGGCCAGCAGGGCGGCGATGGCACGCTCCAGATCGGCGATCTGTCGCTTGACCAACGCCAACAGCTCATCGAAGCAGCCCTGCACGGTGGAGTCGGTGATGAGCCGTTGCTGGTTGCGTTGCGCGGTGTGCAGTTGGGTGAGCTGGCGCAAGCGCGTCACCAGCGCGCGCAGATGTTGCTGCGTGGGCGAGGACAGCACGACCGGCTTCGAGCGTTTGACTTCGGCGTACCAGGCGATGGCCCCCGTATCAATCTTGTCGGTCTTTTCCAGCAATCCCATGCTCTGGGCAAAACGACGCACCGCGCAAGGGTTGAGGATGGCGACGCCCAGGCCTTGGGCGGAGAGCAGGGCCAGGGCTCGCTGTTCGTAGCCGCCGGTGGCTTCCATGGCCACCAGTTCGACCTGCTGCGCCCGGCAGAACCGGGCCAGCGCGGCGATCCCCTCGGCGGTGTTGGCAAACGAGGCGAAGACACCCTCACGGCCGATGCGTGCCTCCAGAGAGAAAGAGGAAACATCCACTCCACAAATGATTCGCGTCACGGTAACCTTCCTTGTAGGTGCGATTGAAAAATCATGCGACTGTTCGGTCGAACGTGACTTGGGCAGCGGTCCCTGAGCTGAGCGACGGTGGAAACACCGCAGGATGAACGGGAGCCGTCCGCCCGCGGGGGAACCGATGCCTCGGTTCCCCCACTGCAACAGTCTCTACTACTCACGACTGTTCTGATGGGGAAGATACAAGGATGACAGGGGTTGAGATTTTCGGGCGACAGGAGTCGAGATTTCGCGTAGTCACAAAAGCAGGTCCCTCGCTCCGCTCGGGATGACACACATTGAAAAGTTGTTCGTTAGCTGAAAGGAAAGCATAGATCCTTCGCTCAGCGACTGTCTGGGTTGTCAAGCTGCTGTGTGAAGAGGGTTGCGGAAAAGCGGAAAACGATGAAACGGTTTCCCGCTTTCCCACAGCCCCGGCGGCGGCGGCGACGAAGGTTAATTTTCAGCGGGCCGGTTAATCTGTCCGCCGGGCCCTTAAACCGCGGCGGTGCTGACCCCCAGGTGCTGGCGGACTTCGTGGGCCTTGGCGTTGAGTCGCACGAGGAGTTTGTGGGCCAGCGCGATGCGGATCACCTTGGGCGGCTTGCCGGCGGCGCGCAGCCGCTGCTGGAAGGCGAGGAAGTCCGCTTCGTAGCGGGCCACCACGCCGGCTACGAGGAACAGGATTTCGCGCACGCTCGCTCGCCCTCCTCGTATCCTGCGCTTGCCCTGGTGCTGGCCGCTGTCACGCGCCAGGGGCGCCACTCCGGCCAGCTTGGAGATGGTCTTGTGGGAAAGCGCGCCGATCTCCGGCATCTCGGCCATCAGGCGGGCGACGGTTCGGTCGGCGACGCCTTTGATGGAGCGGAAGGCCTGATTCAGTTCCCGCCACAGCGGATCCTGGGCCAGCAGGGCGGCGATGGCACGCTCCAGATCGGCGATCTGTCGCTTGACCAACGCCAACAGCTCATCGAAGCAGCCCTGCACGGTGGAGTCGGTGATGAGCCGTTGCTGGTTGCGTTGCGCGGTGTGCAGTTGGGTGAGCTGGCGCAAGCGCGTCACCAGCGCGCGCAGATGTTGCTGCGTGGGCGAGGACAGCACGACCGGCTTCGAGCGTTTGACTTCGGCGTACCAGGCGATGGCCCCCGTATCAATCTTGTCGGTCTTTTCCAGCAATCCCATGCTCTGGGCAAAACGACGCACCGCGCAAGGGTTGAGGATGGCGACGCCCAGGCCTTGGGCGGAGAGCAGGGCCAGGGCTCGCTGTTCGTAGCCGCCGGTGGCTTCCATGGCCACCAGTTCGACCTGCTGCGCCCGGCAGAACCGGGCCAGCGCGGCGATCCCCTCGGCGGTGTTGGCAAACGAGGCGAAGACACCCTCACGGCCGATGCGTGCCTCCAGAGAGAAAGAGGAAACATCCACTCCACAAATGATTCGCGTCACGGTAACCTTCCTTGTAGGTGCGATTGAAAAATCATGCGACTGTTCGGTCGAACGTGACTTGGGCAGCGGTCCCTGAGCTGAGCGACGGTGGAAACACCGCAGGATGAACGGGAGCCGTCCGCCCGCGGGGGAACCGATGCCTCGGTTCCCCCACTGCAACAGTCTCTACTACTCACGACTGTTCTGATGGGGAAGATACAAGGATGACAGGGGTTGAGATTTTCGGGCGACAGGAGTCGAGATTTCGCGTAGTCACAAAAGCAGGTCCCTCGCTCCGCTCGGGATGACACACATTGAAAAGTTGTTCGTTAGCTGAAAGGAAAGCATAGATCCTTCGTTTCGCTCAGGATGACAGGGGTTGAGAGTTTCAGGCGACAGGAGTCGAGATTTCGCGTAGTCACAAAAGCAGGTCCCTCGCTCCGCTCGGGATGACACACATTGAAAAGTTTTTCGTTAGCTGAAAGGAAAGCATAGATCCTTCGCTTCGCTCAGCGACTGTCTGGGTTGTCAAGCTGCTGTGTGAAGAGGGTTGTGGAAAAGCGGAAAACGATGAAACGGTTTCCCGCTTTCCCACAGCCCCGGCGGCGGCGGCGACGAAGGTTAATTTTCAGCGGGCCGGTTAATCTGTCCGCCGGGCCCTTAAACCGCGGCGGTGCTGACCCCCAGGTGCTGGCGGACTTCGTGGGCCTTGGCGTTGAGTCGCACGAGGAGTTTGTGGGCCAGCGCGATGCGGATCACCTTGGGCGGCTTGCCGGCGGCGCGCAGCCGCTGCTGGAAGGCGAGGAAGTCCGCTTCGTAGCGGGCCACCACGCCGGCTACGAGGAACAGGATTTCGCGCACGCTCGCTCGCCCTCCTCGTATCCTGCGCTTGCCCTGGTGCTGGCCGCTGTCACGCGCCAGGGGCGCCACTCCGGCCAGCTTGGAGATGGTCTTGTGGGAAAGCGCGCCGATCTCCGGCATCTCGGCCATCAGGCGGGCGACGGTTCGGTCGGCGACGCCTTTGATGGAGCGGAAGGCCTGATTCAGTTCCCGCCACAGCGGATCCTGGGCCAGCAGGGCGGCGATGGCACGCTCCAGATCGGCGATCTGTCGCTTGACCAACGCCAACAGCTCATCGAAGCAGCCCTGCACGGTGGAGTCGGTGATGAGCCGTTGCTGGTTGCGTTGCGCGGTGTGCAGTTGGGTGAGCTGGCGCAAGCGCGTCACCAGCGCGCGCAGATGTTGCTGCGTGGGCGAGGACAGCACGACCGGCTTCGAGCGTTTGACTTCGGCGTACCAGGCGATGGCCCCCGTATCAATCTTGTCGGTCTTTTCCAGCAATCCCATGCTCTGGGCAAAACGACGCACCGCGCAAGGGTTGAGGATGGCGACGCCCAGGCCTTGGGCGGAGAGCAGGGCCAGGGCTCGCTGTTCGTAGCCGCCGGTGGCTTCCATGGCCACCAGTTCGACCTGCTGCGCCCGGCAGAACCGGGCCAGCGCGGCGATCCCCTCGGCGGTGTTGGCAAACGAGGCGAAGACACCCTCACGGCCGATGCGTGCCTCCAGAGAGAAAGAGGAAACATCCACTCCACAAATGATTCGCGTCACGGTAACCTTCCTTGTAGGTGCGATTGAAAAATCATGCGACTGTTCGGTCGAACGTGACTTGGGCAGCGGTCCCTGAGCTGAGCGACGGTGGAAACACCGCAGGATGAACGGGAGCCGTCCGCCCGCGGGGGAACCGATGCCTCGGTTCCCCCACTGCAACAGTCTCTACTACTCACGACTGTTCTGATGGGGAAGATACAAGGATGACATTCCGTAGAGAATGTAGATCGCCGGATGAGGTGTGGGCGGAGGCGGGTTACTCGAAGCCGACGAAGACGGGCTCGGGGGTGAGCTGGATGCCGAACTTCTCCAGCACGGCGCGCTGCATGTCGTTTGCCAAGGCGACGATTTCGGCGGCGGTGGCGGCGCCGCGGTTGACGATGGCGAGGGCGTGCTTGCGCGAGATGCCGACCTGGCGGCGGGTGTAGCCCCTGGGGAATCCCGCGTTTTCCACCAGCCAGGCGGCGGGAATCTTGAAGCGCTCGCCGGGCGCGGGGTAGCTGGGGAGTAGGCCGAAGGCGCCGAGAAGACGCTCGTACTCGGCGGGATCAACCACGGGGTTCTTGAAGAAGGAACCGGCGCTGCGCGAGTCCTCGTCGCCTTCGACGATGAGCATGGCCTTGGAATGCCGGATTTTGCGGACCGCCTCGCGCACCTCGGCGAGGGAAGCGCGCGCCGCAGCCGGACCGAAATATTCCTTGAGGTCGCGATATTGGAGGGTGGGCGGGCCACCGGGTTCCAGCGAATAGCAGACGCGGAGGATGATGAAGCGTCCGCGCTCGCTGGTGTTGAAGATGCTGCCGCGATAGGCGAAGCCGCAAGCTTCCGCGCACAGGCCGCGCAACTGGCCGTCGCGCAGATCGAGGGCCTGAACTTCAGTGATGGAATCCGAAACTTCCTGTCCGTAGGCGCCGACGTTCTGCACCGGGGTGCCGCCCACGGTTCCGGGAATGCCGCTCATACACTCCAGGCCGGCGCACCGGGCGGCGACGGAGCGGGCGACGAGTGCGTCCCATTCGATGCCCGCTCCGGCTTCGAACACCTGCTTGCCATTTTCGGGGCGCTGATCGATTCCGCCGATGGCGATCCTCAGCACCAGCCCGGGAAAGCCGCGGTCGGCGATGACCAGGTTGCTGCCTCCTCCGAGAATGAACAGCGGCAGCGAGCGCGAGTTGGCCCAGTCCACCGCCTGAGAAACTTCGGCGGGCGTGGCAGCCTGGGCGAAATAGCGCGCCGGGCCGCCGACCTGGAGCGTGGTCAGCGGCGCCAGGGGAACATGATCGAGGATCTTCATGCGGAGGTCAAAGTCACTATACCGCGCGGCTTGCACGAGATAGATGGCGATTCGTGTTCAGGGCATGACCTGCTTGAGGGCGATCCCGTTGGGTTGCAGTCCGACCGGCACCAGGGTGACCAGGGCGCGCAGCTTGTTGGGGTTCTGCCCTTTGAGGATGGCTTCGGGAAGGGAGATTTTGTTGCCGCGCGGCAGTTGGGTGAGGCGAATGACGGCGACGTTGCCGGGCTGGGTGTCGAGGGCGAGCAGGAAATCCTCCGCCGGGGTGAGGGCCAGTTGATCGGGACGATTGCCCACGGGGATGGAATCGATGACGCGGCCGGCATCGATGCTGAGCACGGAAATGGCGTTGGAGCCGAAGTTGCTGACGTAGAGCATGGAATCATCGGCGCTGACGACGGCGTTGACCGGCTGATTGCCGATGAGATAAGAGCCGCCGACCTCATTGGCGGAGGTTTCAATGACGGAGACGGAGGCGGCATCGAAATTGCACACGAAGAGCTCGCCGCCATCGGGCTTGAGCGCGAGGTGAATGGGGGTCTTGCCGACGTTGAGCAGGGCGAGCAGCTTGAGAGATTTCAGATCGACAGCCGCGACCTGCGCGGAGGCGGTGCAGGCGACGAACGCCTTGGCGGAATCGCGGGTGATGACGATGTCCTCGGGATGGCGGCAGAGGGAAACGGTGGCGCGGACGCGCAGGGTATCGGTATCGAGGATGGAGACCGAATCGCCGCCGCGGTTGGAGACAACCACGATTTTTCCGTCAGGGGAGACGCGCGCCAGTCCGGGATCGGCGCCCACGCCCACGGTGGCGAGCACGCGACGCTGATCGAGGTCGAGAATGCTGACGTTGGCGGAGCCGGAGTTGGCGACGTATCCGCGCTTGCCGTCGGCAGAGACGTTGAGGAAATAGGGGGCGCTGTGCACGCCCACGGTGGCGACGACCGTGTTCTTCGAGGCGTCGATGAAGCTGATGTTGTTGGAATCGGTGTTGACCGCGTAAACCTGGTTGTTCCTGGGATTGGCGGTCACTCCGGTGGGATTGCGGCCGACGTTGAGGGTCTTGACCACCTTGAACTGGCCCAGGTCAATGACGGAGACAGTGTTGCCGCGGCCGTTGCTGACATAGGCATAGAGTTCGCCCGGGTAGTTGCGCTGGGAGCGGCAGCCGGCGAGCAGGGCCGCGAACGACACGACAGCGAGAACGAAGAAGAGATTCGTTTTCAACGAGGCGTGATTGTAGCAAGAACGCCGCGGATTGCCCGATTCGCGGATACGCCGTCACCCGATCTTGCCGGCCGCGGCCATCAGGGGCTGGGGGACCGAGCGCTTGACGATGGGAGCGATCTGCCGCACCTCCACCATCAACTCGTCGAACTGCTCCGGGATAGAGCGACTGCGGGCCGTCGGAATGAGCGCGGTCGGGATCGTGATGGACTTCGACGATCAGGCCATCGGCGCCGACCGCAACGGCCGCGCGCGACAAGGGCGATGACCTTGTTGCGCTTGCCGGTGCCGTGGCTGGGATCCACCAGGATCGGCAGGTGGCTGAGGCGCTGCACGGCGGGAACAACGCTGAGGTCGAGGGTGTTGCGGGTGTGGTCGGCGAAGGTGCGCACGCCGCGCTCGCAGAGCACCACGTTGTAGTTGCCTTCGCTCATGATGTACTCGGCGGCCATGAGCAATTCTTCCAGCGTGGCGGACATGCCGCGCTTCAGCAGCACCGGCTTGCGGGCACGTCCGGCGCGCTTGAGCAGCGAGAAATTCTGCATGTTGCGGGCGCCGATCTGGATCATGTCGGCGTAGCTTCTCGACGAGCGTCGAGCGATTCGTCGTCCACCGCCTCGGTGACGATGAGCAGTCCGAAGCGCTCGCGGATGTCCGCCAGGATCTTCAGACCTTCTTCGCCCAGGCCCTGGAAGGCGTAGGGCGAGGTGCGGGGTTTGTAAGCGCCGCCGCGGAAAAATCGCGCACCCGCCTTGGCCACGCGCTCGGCCGCCGCAAATGCCTGCTGGCGGGACTTTCAACCGCGCAGGGGCCGGCGATGACCGCGAGGTGGACGCCGCCGATGGTGCTGTCGAGTGCCGGGAAAGACGACGACGGTGTTGTCGGTCTTCACGTCGCGGCTGACCAGTTTGTACGGCTTGGTGACACGGATGACTTCCTGACACCGGCCATGTCCTCAGAGTGCCGATTTCGACCTGCCCTGGTTGCCGGTGATGCCGATGGCGGTGCGCTGGGCGCCGGGAATGGGGTGCGCCCGCAGGCCGGCCGATTCGATTTTTTCGCATACCGCACGCACCTGAGTTTCAGTGGCGTGCGTGTCCATGACTACCAGCATAAGAGCCCGCCCTCCGGTAGAAACATCCAGTGTAATGCCGCGGCAGCGCGCGCGACAACGTCGAAGCCGCAACCGGGCTAGGACGGGGCACCCGGCGTGCGGACAAGAAGCGAAAGACCAGCCGCAGATGAACGCGGATGAACGCCGATCAGGCCACCATCGACCACCGACCACCGACTGCCGTAAAATCAAGGTTTGTCTCATCAGGATTCAAGCATTCATGGCCGACACGCCGCAAATCAGCGAAAAGCGCGAGGAGCGCTACGATCCCCAGCCGATCGAAGAGAAGTGGTACGCCCGCTTTGAGGGTGACCCGGCGCTCTATCGCGCCGAGCCGGCCAGCACCGGCAAGCAGAAATATTACGTGCTGGAGATGCTGCCGTATCCCAGCGGCGCGCTGCACATGGGGCACGTGCGCAACTACGCCATTGGGGACGCGCTGGCGCGCTACATGTGGATGCGAGGCTACAACGTGCTGCATCCCATGGGCTGGGACTCCTTCGGGCTGCCGGCGGAAAATGCGGCCATCAAGGCCAAGGTGCAGCCGAGGCAGTGGACGCTGGGCAACATCGCGCACATGAAGTCGCAGATGAAGCGGCTGGGCTTCGCCTACGACTGGGAGCGCGAGGTCACCACCTGCCTGCCCGATTACTATCGCTGGAACCAGTGGTTCTTTCTCAAGCTCTACGAGCGGGGGCTGGCGTATCGCAAAAAGAGCAAGGTGAACTGGTGTCCGGAGTGCGCCACGGTGCTGGCCAACGAGCAGGTGGTGCACGGCTGCTGCTGGCGGCATGAAGACCACACTGGTCGAGCAGCGCGAGCTGGAGCAGTGGTTCCTGCGCATCACCAACTACGCCGAGGAGCTGCTGCGCGACCTGGACCAGCTGAGCGGCTGGCCGGAGAAAGTTCGCACCATGCAGCGCAACTGGATCGGGCGCAGCGAAGGCGCGCTGGTCGATTTCCCGGTGGAGAACGCGCCGGACAAGATTTCCGTTTTCACCACCCGCGTCGACACCATCTTCGGCGCCACCTCGGTGCAGCTTGCGCCCGAGCATCCGCATGGTGAACGAGCTGATGGCGGAGAATCCCGAACTGCGCGCGCAAGGTCGATTCGCTGCTCGCCGAGCAGGTGAAGGCACGGGAAGTGGGCGACGTGGGCGCGATCGAGAAGCACGGCGTGTCCACCGGCCGCTTCGCCATCAATCCGTTCAACCGGAGAAGCGTTCCCATCTGGGTGGCGAACTACGTTCTGATGGACTACGGCACGGGCGCCATCATGTCGCGTGCCGGCGCACGACGAGCGCGACTTCGAGTTTGCGCAAGAAATACGGCCTGGAGATTCGGGTGGTGATTCTGCCGCAGGCAAGTGAAGCGGCCGGACCCGGAGAGCCGACGAGACCATTCCGTACTCCGGCGACCGATTCGCTGCTGATCAATTCCGGCCCAGTTCAGCGGGATGGGCTGCCGGGAAGCGATGCAGAAGATGGCCGAACACGCCGAGCAGCACGGCTTTGGCAAGGCGACGGTCACCTATCGGCTGAAGGACTGGGGCATCTCACGGCAGCGCTACTGGGGCACGCCCATTCCCATGCTGTACTGCGAGCAGCTGCGGGATTGTGCCGGTGCCGGAAAAAGATCTGCCGGTGCTGCTGCCGGAGAATGTGGAGATCACGCTGACCGGCGGCTCGCCGCTCGGGCGCCTGGCGGAGTGGGTGAATACCACATGTCCGAAGTGCGGAGGCGCGGCGCGGCGCGAGACCGACACCATGGACACCTTCGTGGATTCGTCCTGGTACTTCTATCGCTACACCGACGCGGGCAACGATCACGCGCCCTTTGACAACGAGGTGGCGAACTACTGGTTCCCGATCGACCAGTACATCGGCGGGGTGGAGCACGCCATCCTGCACCTGATCTACTCGCGCTTCTGGACCAAGTTCATGCGCGACATGGGACTGGTGGCGAATTCCGAGCCGGCGCAGCGGCTGTTCACGCAGGGCATGGTGATCAAGGACGGCGCCAAGATGTCGAAGATCACTGGGCAACGTGGTGTCGCCGGACGACATGGTGGCGCGCTATGGCGCCGATGCCACGCGCATGTACACGCTGTTCGCGGCGCCGCCCGGACCGCGACCTGGACTGGCAGGACGCCGGCGTCGAAGGAGTGCAGCGATTTCCTGGCGCGCGTCTACCGGTTCGTGGCCGCCTATGCAAAGCCGGAGGCGCCGGGATGGCGTGGCGACGTCCCTGCGGAGTCTTTCTCCGGAAGCGCGGCGCATGCAGCGGCGGCTGCACCAGACGATCAAGCGCATCAGCGACGAATTCAGCGGGCGCTGGCACTTCAATACCTGCGTCTCGGCGCTGATGTCGCTGGTGAACGAGTTCTACCTGCTGCGCCCGGAGATGGAGCGCGGCCTCATCCCGCTGCCGTTGCTGGCGCAGGCGCAGCGGGACCTCATCCTGCTGCTGCATCCGTTTGCGCCCTACTTGTCGCACGAGCTCTGGGAGATGCTGGGCGAGCAGGGAAGCCTGCTGCGCCATGCCTGGCCGCAATACGACGAGGCGCTGGCGAGGGAAGAGGAGATTGAGATCGCCGTGCAGGTGAACGGCAAGATCCGCGCGCGGCTGATGGTGTCGGCCGATGCCGGCGAGGAAGACGTCCGCCAGTTGGCGCTGAACGATCCCAAGGTGCTCTCCTCGCTCAACGGCAAGCAGGTGGTGAAGGCCATCGTGGTGCCGCAGAAGCTGGTCAACATCGTCGCCAGGTAATGGCGGCAGCGCGTGCCCAAGACGACGGCGGTTCAGGGCGAGCATGGTTTCTGCCCGCGCGGAAGCCCGTCAGACTACAATGTCCCAGATCCCACGAGGTGTGCACTATGCGCAGGCTGATTGTGGTTGCCGTCATCGTGGCTCTGGCCACGCCCCTGTTCGCGCAAAGGAAAGAAGAGGACCGCTTGCATGAGTCCGCCGAGGTGATGAAGGAGATCCTCGATATTCCGGAAGGCATTCCGAAGAACATTCTGGACAAGGCGGAGTGCGTGATCGTGTTCCCCTCGGTGCTGAAGTTCGCCATCGGCATCGGCGGCAGCTATGGCCGCGGCGCCATTACGTGCCGCACCGGCAAGAACCATAACGGTCCATGGAGCGCGCCGGCGATGATGGCGCTGGAAGGCGGCAATATCGGCCTTCAACTGGGCGGCCAGGCGACCGATTTCGTCCTGCTGGTGATGAACGACAAGGGCGCCGACTCGGTGCTGTCGAGCAAAGTGAAACTGGGCGCCGATGCCGCCGCCGCCGCGGGTCCCAAGGGACGCGATGCCGCCGCGGCCACGGACATCGTGCTGAAAGCCGAGATTCTAAGCTACTCGCGCTCGCGCGGATTGTTTGCCGGGGTCTCCTTGGAGGGCTCCACACTGCGCTCCGATGGCGGCGCCAACAAGAATCTGTATGGGCGGAAGCTGAGCGCCCGCGAGATCGTGCAGCGAGGCAAGGTGGCCATGCCGGCCGCCGGCAGGGAACTGATCGGGGTGTTGAGCCGGAAATCGCCCAAGCGCAAGAGCTGAGCGGGGCAGAAAATCGGCCACGGATTTACACGGATGCACACGGATTTGTTTTGAATGATCCGCGTTAATCCGTGCAAACCCGTGGTTTGTTTTTTCCTCGGCGTCCTCTGTGGTTAAATCCTGAACGTGCACGTGCGCGCCGGAATTCGGGCCGTTCTCCGCCAGCCCGCGCTGGTGCTGGGAGAAATCGCGTGGCGCTGGGGGTTCGGCGCGGCCGCCTGGGTGCTGGGGATCGCGGCTTTGCGGCGCATCCTGGCGAATGTGGACGTATCGGAAGCCGAACGGCTGATCGCGCGGCGCAGCGACGTGTTCGTGATCGCCGATGCCGGGGCGCGCATCCTGGCGCAGGTGCTGCCGCAATTCGGGCGCGCCTGCGTGGTGCTGGTCCCGGCGATCAGCGCGCTGTGGATCGCCGCCGCCACCCTGGGCCGGGGCGCCACCATGCAGGCACTGCTGGCGACGCCGGCCGCGCGCGTGCCGCGAATTCGTTTCGGCGCGCTTGCGGTTCTTAACGTGCTTCGCGCCCTTTATACGCTGGCTGCCATGGCCGCATTCGTTGGCGCCATGCTTCTGGCGGGGACGGCGATGCCCGCCCTGGATGTGACCGCGGCAGCCCTCGCCTGGATACTCCTGGCTTTCGTGGTTGCATTTCTCTGGTCGGCGGTGAACTGGTTCCTGGCGCTGGCTCCCATCTGGATTGTTCGCGATGGCCGATCGGCGCTGAAGTCGATTGCGGATTCCGCCAGCCTGTTCCGCGGCGAGCCCGGGGAGTACGTGGCAATTGCGTGGTGGTTCGGATTGTTGCGCGCCCTTGCCCTAGCGGCGGCGATAGTGGCTGCGCTGGTTGCCGGCGCCGCCAGCGGGTCGAATGCGGCGGCGATTGCGATATGTATTGCGGTCAGCCTGGCCTACTTTGCGGCCGCCGACTTGCTTTACATCGCGCGGCTGGCGGCGTACCTGGACCTGAGCGAAGTTGCCGCGACAGAGGCCCAACCGCCGCAACCCCGTACGGCGGCGCCGACCCTGGCTTCGCCGACCGGCAGCTAGCGAAAAAGAGAAAACCGGCGCGTTGGGCGCCGGTTTACGCTGGATGAAAAACTGCCTACTCCGCTTTGGCAATGGTACGAATGTGCTGCGTGGTGCGGGGATAGACAAGCTGGTAGCCGTCACTCTGCCCGGGGAAGAACCATTCGGAGATTCGGTCCGGCCCGCCGGCAGGAGATTTTTCGGTGCGCACCAGGCCGTTGCCGGACGGATGCATGCGAAGGGCGGGCACAACCGGGAAAATACCTACAGTTTTGTTGGCGGAGGCGACCGTCACTTCGTTATTCAAATTGATCAGCCGGAAAGTGTATTGCCCGGGTTGCAGCACTTTCCCCGGTACTTCGACCGGCTGTTTGGCAGTTACAATCAAATCCGGATAGGCTGCCGGCGCACCGATTCCAGAGAAATTCCTGAAGTTGGTAACGACGGATCGTTGTGGGCCGGGTGCGGCCTCATTGGCCAGGGCTTGGCCCGCCAACAAGAATGGGATGGTAAGTACAGCGGCGGCAATCGTCAGAAGTTTGTGTTTCATCCTTGGTACTCCTTTTGCGTTGTTCGCGATTGTTCCGCCTCCGTTCGCTTCTGTTCTATTAGACCCGGAAATGGCTCGCGCGACGCGCAGATATGAGCGCGGGAAGGTAAAGTTTCGTAAAAGGTCTACACTGAAAACGGGCGTCGGGAGCGGGTTTCGTGGCAACCCTTTACACGGTGAGGCGCTTCTGTGAGACTGGGGCGTGCAGCAAGAGAGCATTGTTGTCCTTGACTTCGGCTCGCAGTACACACAACTGATTGCGCGCCGCATCCGCGAGCAGAGCGTCTTCTCGGTCGTGCTCCCGTGCACGGCGGCCCTGGAAGAGATCAAGTCCTATCAACCGGCGGGCATCATTCTCTCCGGCGGTCCCTGCTCGGTTTATGACGCGGATGCGCCTCCAGCCGACGCGGGCGTGCTGCAACTCGGCCTGCCCGTGCTCGGCATCTGCTACGGACTGCAATACATGGCACACGCGCTGGGCGGCAAAGTGGCGCCAGCGGAAAAACGCGAGTACGGCCACGCCGAGGTGGCGATCGACGGCGACTCGCGGCTGTTCCAGGGCCTGCCGCGCACGCTGCAGGTGTGGATGTCGCACGGCGACCAGGCGCGGGAGCTGCCCGCCGGTTTTCGGCAAGTGGCGCACAGCGCCAGCGCGGTGGCCGCCATGGAGAACATCGAGCGCCGCTACTACGCCGTGCAGTTCCATCCCGAGGTGCACCACACGCCGCTGGGCGTGCAAATTCTGAACAATTTTGTCTTCGGAATCTGCGGCGCCACCGCGAACTGGACGCCGCAGCGCTTCATCGACGAGACGGTCGCCAATATCGGGAAAACCGTGGGCCCGCATGCGCACGCCATCTGCGCGCTCTCCGGGGGCGTGGATTCCTCGGTGGCGGCGGTGCTGGTGGCGCGCGCCATCGAGAACCGGCTTACCTGCGTGTTTGTCAACAACGGAGTGCTGCGCCTGGGGGAGTTCGAAAAGGTGCAGCAGACGCTGCGCCAGCGGCTGGGGCTGAACCTGGTGGCGGTAGACGCCTCGCGGCGATTCCTGGCCAAGCTGGCCGGAGTGACCGACCCGGAGCGAAAACGCCGCATCATCGGCAACGAGTTCATCGTGGTGTTTGAGGAAGAGGCGGCGAAGATCGTGAACCGCGACCGGCGGGAGACCCGGAACAAGGAACCGGAGTTCCTGGTGCAGGGGACACTCTACCCCGACGTGATCGAATCGCGCTCGGTGCGCGGACCGTCGCAGACCATCAAGTCGCATCACAATGTCGGCGGATTGCCGGAGAAGATGCGCCTGAAGCTGGTCGAGCCGCTGAAGGACCTGTTCAAGGACGAAGTTCGCCGCATCGGGCGCGATCTCGGCATGCCGGAGGAGATTATTCAGCGCCAGCCCTTCCCCGGGCCGGGGCTGGCGGTGCGCATTCTGGGCGAGGTGACGCCCGAGCGAATCCATATCCTGCAACGCGCCGACGACATCGTGGTCGGGGAGATCAAGGCCGCCGGGCTGTACACCAAGATCTGGCAGTCGTTCTCCGTTCTGTTGCCCGTGATGTCGGTGGGGGTGATGGGGGACCAGCGCACCTATGCCTACACCTGCGCCGTCCGCGCCGTGCACTCCGAGGACGGCATGACCGCCGACGTGGTGGAGCTTCCGTGGGAAGTGCTGAAGCGCATCTCCACCCGGCTGGTGAACGAGGTGAAGGGCATCAACCGCGTGGTCTACGACATCACCTCCAAGCCGCCGGGCACCATCGAGTGGGAATGATTTCGCCGCTCCGACGGATTGCTTCCTCCGGTTAACCATCGAGATGCGATGCCTCCTGCCGCACGCGGCGGCGGAGGATTCGTTTCGTCTTCATGCGATAATCGGCGCGAAATGCGGATCGGCGAGGGGGGAGGGGGTCAGGCGTGCCGAAAGAGCAGCGAACGGAATTGGAGGAGTTTCTTTCCGTGGTGCGGGAAGCAAACAATCGCCTGGAGTACGTGACCGCCAACGACTGGGCCCTGATCGTGGACAAAGCCGCGCGCAAAAGTTTTTCCAAGGGCGACGACCTCTTTCAGTATGGCAAGCAGAACCCGAACATCATTTTCATCATTCGGGGTTCGGCCAGCGTGGTCAGCGCCCGGGGATGGCAGATCGCGTCGGTCCGGGCGGGCGAGGTGCTGGGGGAGATGGCTTTCCTGGAAGGCAGCAACGCCAGCGCGACGGTGGTGGCCGACGAAGCGGTGGAGGCGCTGACGGTCCCCTGGCGGACGCTGCACGAGATGTTCGAGACCTATCCGCACCTGGGATCGCGGTTCTACCGCTCCATCGCGGTGAGCTTGTCGCGGAGGCTGCGCAAGCAGATCGCGGAGTGATCAGCCGACAGCGCGCTCCATGCTGTCGCTGACCAGCCAGTCGAGGGCTTCCTCGCGCGACTTGAATACCGGAAAATCGCGCGCCGAGAAAGAAAGCAGATTGCGGTAATAGACATCGGGCAGCGAGTCGGCGCCGACAATCGCCGAGCGCTTCACGTGTCCGCGATCATAGGCGGCGACCAGTTTCATCTGGTCGGCTGCTTTCTTGTCGAACTCGGCATCGGTGAAATCGGCCAGCGTCAGAAGCGAGGCCTGCGGTTGCGAGGTCACCACGCCTTGCACTTCCTTGAAGATCTCGAGCAGTTCATTCGGCCCGCACTGGGTGCAATCGATCAACAGGATCTGGGTTCCCAGATAGTCAATGAAGCGGACGCGTTCCATGGCACACCTCCCTCCGAAACCATTGCCGCAGGGCGAGGGGCGGATTTGGGAAAAATCAGGCGAGCGGCCGGCACCCCACGCGCGCGCCACCCGGCGATTCCCCGGTGTATACACCCGGTCTGCAGGCAAGACAAGCGGGCGCGATGAAAAAACTTTTTCCTGAACCGGCGGGCAACCGCAACGCCTGCCGGCCGGGAACCCGCAGGCCCGTCGGGAATGGGGCTCGGCAATTTGCTATACGATTTGCGGAGAAGCGTGCGCAACTACGCCGAGGTTCGCCGGCTGGCGACATTTCGCTCGGGAAGCTCCGCCTGGGACGACGGAATGGAGGCCGGGGTTGATTCGGCGATCACCCCACGCAGGGCCTCGTCGATCACCTGGACCGCTTGCCGGACGTGTTCCGCCGCACCCGGGTTGGATGCATAGGTGCTGAACGCGATGGCCTGGACCGCGTTGCGGATGCGGTCGTTCATGCGCGCAATCAAGGCAAAGCGCTTCAGCATCTCCTGGTGGCGTTCGCGCTGCAGGGATTGCCAGCGGAAGACGAAGGCGAAGGTCAGGAAGGAGGCCAGGACGGTTCCCACAATACGCAAGGGTCCGGTGCGGTGCATCCAGTCGTCGTAGATGAACCATTGCAACAGGAGGGACGACAGAAGCACGGAGAAGGAGGCGACCGCTGAAAACAGGAAGATGCGCAGGAGGGAAACTTTGCGCAACGACAGATTCCGCTTGATGCTACGTACGCTCGAATGACCAGACATTCTTTCTCACCCGGCGAGAGTTCCTGAATATTGTACCCGGCTGCAGTTCAGCTCGCGAAACGCCAAATATCGCCGGATCGGCTGCCTTGGGGGAAATCAGCCTTTTTTCTGCGCCGCGATTTGTTCGCGCTTGGCCCTTGCCCAGCCTTCTTTCACCACCTGGCGAGCGCGCGCGATGGCCAGGGAATCCTCCGGGACATCGTCGGTGATACAGGCGGCCGCGCCGACGTAGGCTCCCCGGCCGATCCTCACCGGCGCAACCAGGGTGCTGTCGCTGCCGATGAAGGCGCCGTCCTCGATCACCGTCGTGTGCTTCGTGACTCCGTCGTAATTGCAGGTGATAGTGCCGGCGCCGACATTCACGTCGTCGCCAATGACCGCGTCGCCGAGATAGGTGAGGTGATTGGCCTTGGAGCCGCGTCCTAGGCGAGCCTTCTTGGTTTCCACGAAGTTTCCCACATGCGCCTGCGGACCCACGTCGCTGCCCGGCCGCAGGTGCGCATAAGGGCCCAGAATGGCGCCGTCGGCCACCCGCGATTCAGTGACCACACACCCCTGGCGCACGGTGATCCCGTCCCCCAACTCCGACGAGGTGATCACCGAATAGGACCGCACCCGGCAATCCGACCCGAGCCGCGTTCGACCCAGCAATTGCACAAAGGGCTCGATCACGGTGTCGGCGCCGACTTCCACCTCGGCGTCAATGACGCAGGTTTCCGGGCGGAAGATGGTCACGCCGGCATTCATCAGCTCGGCGCACTTGCGCGTCCGCAGTTCGGCATCGAGGCGCGCCAATTCCACCCGATTGTTGGCCCCGGCCACCTCATGCGGCTCTCCCACCTTCATGACCAGGACTCTCTCACGGGCTTTCGTCAGGATGCCCGCCATGTCAGTCAGGTAGTATTCGCGGTGCGGGTTATCGGTGCGCAACTGGTCGAGGCGGCGGAACAGGGCTCGGCAGTCGAATGCATACACACCGGTGTTGGATTCGCGAATCTTCTCCTGATGCGAAGTCAGCTTCTTCTGCTCGACGATGGCTTCCACCTCGTCGGTCTGGCGCCCGCCTTGTTTCCTGCGGAGGATTCGTCCATAGCCGGTTGGGTCGGGAAAGTCCGCCGAGAGAATGGTCATGGCCGCGTTGTTCTTAAGGTGAAAGTCGCGGATGCCGGCAATGGTTTCAGGGCGCAGCAGGGGCACGTCGCCGGAGAGCACGAGCAGGTCGTCGTAGGCGGACAAAGACTCCCGGGCGGACATGATGGCGTGTCCCGTTCCCAGTTGCTCCGCCTGGAGCACGAACCGCACGCCTGTTCCCGCCATGGCCTCGCGCACCCGTTCCGCCTCGTGCCCGATGATGACGAAAATATCCTGCGCGGGCAGCACCGCCTTGGCCGCCTCCACCACGTACTGAAGGAGAGGTCTTCCGCCGATTTCGTGCAGCACCTTGGGATGCCGGGATTTCAGGCGTGTGCCCTTGCCGGCGGCCATAATGGCGATGGCGAAGCGCGGCTGCTTGCGCCCGTCGCGCGATGGGGTTATGGACTTGCGGGTAGGCATGGCGCGATTCATCTTATCGCATCAGGCGGGAAGTTTGAGGGCGTCGGTCCAGGAAGCCGGCCGTTCCTTGCTTACGGCCGCCGCCGGGCGGGGGAGCGCTCGTGGCCGGTGGCCACCGGGGACGCTTTGCGAGCCGCCAGTTCCAGCAGGTCGCCGGCAATGGTGCTGTAAGCGTGCCGCGCCACCCCGTCCTCCTCGAACAAGTAATCGCCGGAGATCACCTGCACGCCCAGCTTGTTCAGTTCGGCGGTATCGGCCATGATCTGGGAGGCCGCTTCCAGCGCGTACTTGGCCTTCAGCGCGGACGAGGCCGGGCTCCGATTCACCAGCGCATAATCGAAGATGGCGCACCCGGCATGATCGTAAATGGCGCGCACGTGATCGGCCGCCGAGAGCCCCAGACTCTCGTTGGCCTGGGTCATCAGGTTGCAGACGAACACCTTGATGGCCGGAGAGTCGGCCATCGCCTGCGGAACGCCGCGCACGAGCACGTTGGGGATGAGGCTGGTGAATAACGATCCCGGCCCGATGGTGATCAGGTCCGCCTCCGCCAGCGCCTGCAGGGTCTGCGGGAGGGGCCTGACATCCGGGGGCGACAGCTCCAGGCGCACAATGCGTTTCTGGCTCTTGGTGATGCTGGTTTCGCCGCGCACGCGCGAGCCGTCGTTCATGGCCGCTTCCAGCTCCACGTTGGAGGTGGTGGCGGGGAAGATATGGCCACGGGTGGTGAGAATTTCCGAGGAGAGCTTGACCGCCTCGGCGAAGTCGCCGGTTATCGCGGCCAGCGCCGCGAGAAACAAGTTGCCGAAGCTGTGTCCATCCAGCTCCGATCCGCCCTGGAAGCGGTACTGGAACAGGCGTGAAAGCAGCGCCTGGTCTTCCGACAGGGCGACGATGCAGTTGCGGATGTCGCCCGGCGGCAGGATGTTGAACTCCTTGCGCAGCCGGCCGCTGGAACCCCCGTCGTCGGTGACCGTGACCACGGCCGAGAGTTCGCCGATGGCCGCGGCGCCGGCCGTTTCCCCGCTCCGCCGCACATGTTCGCGCAGCCCTTTCAGCAGCGTCGACAGGCCGGTGCCCCCGCCAATGGCGACTACGTTGATGCCGCGGCTGCTCATGGCGTCCGGTGCGGGGGGTTTTAACTTGGTGGCCTTCATCGGTTCCCAGGGGGCCTTATCGGGGCGATTCATCCCACCTCAGGATAAATCAACTCCGTGAACCGGGGGTCGTCGGCAAGGTTCTGAAAGTCGGAATCATTCCGCGCCTGGAACCGGTTGGATGAATTGAGCCGTATGGCTTCCGCCAGGCCCCTGAGGGCATCCTCATAGTGCCCGGTCAGGCAATTCAGCACCGAAAGCCCATAGACCGCGTAGTCCACCTTGGGGCTCTGCTTCAGGATCTTCTCCAGGTGCTCGCGCGCCCCAACATAATCCCCGATGTTCATCAGCGAGACGGCGTAATCATAGTGCTCCTCGGGGGTCTTGAAGCTGGTGGTGCTGCGAGACATGCGCTGATTACAGGTGCTCAGGTGAACGGCGGCGCGGTCCGCCAGTTCGCGCGGGGCCGAAGCCACCACCTTCTGCAACAGGCCCTTGGCCTTGTCGAACTTGTGTTCCTGCATCGCCTTCAGGCCAGCCTGATAGTTTTCCACAGCCTGTGCAAAACGTGGATCCCCCTGCGGCGAAAACTTTGGTTGGACCGGAATTTTCATCTTGACAACGCGACCGCCTGCGCTCGATTTAACCTTATTTTTCTGTGGCTTAGCAGATGGTCGCTGGACCTTTGCTGCCGCTTTTTTCTTCATCGAGTTGCACCTGCGCAACCGCCGACGGGAATCAAAATGGGGCAAGCGTGTGGAAAAAGCTTGCGCCGTCGAGAGCACGTTTATATGAGAAAAGACGGTGCGCGTCAACCCGCGGAATCTGCTTCCACCAAAGGACCAATTCGAGGACCTACAATCCAGAAGGGCGAGGTTCGCGAAAGCGCTCGATTGCGCGCGGCGACTCGCCCGTCACTGGATGGAGGCAGCCGTTTCCAGATCGATCTTCTCCCACTCGCCGCGAATGATGCCCTGGCGAATCTGCGCCGGGGTCTTGTGCTGCCGGGTCATCTGATAGGCGTAATAGAGCTCCTTCAGGCAGGCGGAGCAGTGCGCGGCGTGGGTGCTCTCGTAACAGCTATGCAGGCTGGTATGGCCGACGGAGCGGTCGCAACGGCAGTAACAGGGCTGCTGATAGAGGACCCCGGGAATTTTTTCCGCCAGCTCATAGGCACGAGTTTGCACCGCATGCTTGAAGCTCGGTCCCCAGCGCTCGGAGGCGGGCAGAATCGGCGGCACCTTCTCGCCCTTGCGCGGCGGCGCGTTGTGATAGGCTGGCACGTCGCCCTGGCCGAATGTGGCCACCGCTACCAGGCCGATGATCATCAGCGAAATCAAGCGTTTCATCACAACCATCCTCCTCCAACGCTAACCATGTGGCTGAATGGGAGTCTATTATTCTTTGCATGTGCCAGGGGAATCTTTTCTTTGGAGGCAATATGAAGAGGTTGTTTGTGGTGGTTGCGCTGATGCTCTCCCTTGCAGCCGTGGCGAATGCCCAACGGCTGCCCGGAGACGTGGTCCCGGGTCACTACCAGATCACGCTGGCACCCGATCTGGGCAAAGCGACCTTCAGCGGCGAGGAAACCATCGACGTGCGCGTGCTGAAGCCGACCACGAAGATCGTGCTGAACGCCGCCGACATCCGGTTTCAGGACGTGAGCGTGAAATCGGGAGACTCCACGCAGAAGGCGCAGGCGTCCACCGACCTGAAGAGCGAGATGGCAACCCTGGCGCTGGCCAACGCGGTGCCCGCCGGGCCGGCCACCATCCACATCCGCTTCACCGGGGTCCTCAACGATCAGCTCCGCGGCTTCTACCTGAGCAAGACCAAGCGGCGCAATTACGCCGTGACGCAGTTCGAGGCGACCGACGCGCGCCGCGCCTTCCCCTGCTTTGACGAGCCGGCCATGAAAGCAACCTTTGATGTCACCGCCGTGGTCGACACGGGCGATACGGCGATCTCGAACGGCAAACTGCTTGCCGATACGCCGGGGCCGGGCGCGGGAAAACACACGCTGAAGTTCGCCACCAGTCCGAAAATGTCCACTTACCTGGTGGCGCTGGAGGTGGGCGACTTCCAGTGTCTGCAGGGCGGCGTCGACGGAATCCCGATACGTGTCTGCGCCACCCCTGGCAAGAAAGACATGGGCGCGTTCGCGCTGAGCGCCGCCGAACAGCAGGTGAGGTTTTACGGCCAGTACTACGGGATCAAGTACCCGTTCCAGAAGCTCGACCTGATCGCCATTCCCGACTTCGCGGCGGGAGCGATGGAAAACACCGGTGCCATTACCTATCGCGAGGAGTTGCTCCTACTCGATAACCAGCACGCGTCGGTGGGCGCCCGCCGTGCGGTGGCCGGCGTGAGCGCGCACGAGATCGCGCACCAGTGGTTTGGCGACCTGGTGACGGCGGCCTGGTGGGACGACATCTGGCTGAACGAGGGATTTGCCACCTGGATGGCTCCGAAACCGGTCGCCGCATGGAAGCCGGAATGGAACTCGGAGCTGAGAGCAATCCTCGGCAGTTCCCAGGCCCTGCACCTGGATGCACTGCCGTCCACGCGCCCGATCCACGCGGCCAGCAACGAGGCCAATACCCCGGCGCAGATCGCCCAGTTGTTCGACGGCGTGGCCTATTACAAGACCGCCGCCGTGCTCAGAATGCTGGAAAGCTGGGTGGGAGAAGAAAGTTTCCGCCAGGGGGTGAGCCTTTACCTGCGGCAACACGCCTACGGCAACACGCGCGCGGCGGATTTCTGGAACGCGGTGGCGCAGGCCTCGCATAAACCGGTGGACAAAGTGATGCCCACCTGGGTGGAGCAGGCAGGCGCGCCCATGCTGAGCGTCACCGCGCATTGCCGCGGCAGCCAGACCGAGGTCGAGCTGTCGCAAACGCGCTTCTACAGCGATCCGCAGCGGCTCAAGCAGGGAAGTTCCGAGCTGTGGCAAATTCCGGTGTGCATCAAGACGGCGCCCGGCCAGGCGCCGCGCTGCGAGCTGATGACCCGCAAGCAGCAGACGGTGACAGTGCAGGGCTGCGCGCCCTGGGCATACGTGAACGCCGGCGGCAAGGGATACTACCGCTCGGCCTACACTCCGGAGTTGACGTTGAAACTGGCGGCCGACGCGGAGACAGCGCTGACCCCGGCGGAACGCATTGTCCTGCTCAACGACGAGTGGGCGCTGGTGCGCGCGGGCCAGCATCCGGTCGGCCAGTTTCTCAACTTGGCGCAAGACCTGCGGCGTGACGGCGTTCATGAAATCGTGCAATCGATTGCCGGGCCCCTGAATTTCATCTCCGGCCACCTGGTGTCGGATCGGACCGCGGCGCGTTTCGCGCCTGGGTGGGGGATCAGTTCCGGCCGCTCTACGACCAACTGGGCTCGACCGCGAAGCCGGGCGAAGAAGACGAAGCCAAGACCACGCGCAGCACGGTGATCGGCGCCATGGGCTACGTGGCGCGGACCCGCGGGTGATGCGGCAGGCCGCCGAATTGGCGCGGCAGTACTGAAGGACGCTTCGTCGGTGGATCCCAACATGGCCGGGATGGCGCTGAGTCTGGCGGCGCTTGGCGGAGACGCCAAGTTGTACGATGAGTTCGTGGCAGCTCCAGGAGCGCGAAGACCCCACAGCAATTGCGGCGCTATACGGAGGCGCTCGCCGCCTTCCGCCAGCCGGAACTGGCGCACGTACCCTGGAAATGGCGCTGTCGCCTGCCGTACGGTCGCAGGACATGCTGCAATTGATGGGTGGCGAGATCAGCAATCCGGGGACGCGCGACCTGACGTGGCGATTCATCAAGGCGCACTGGGGCGAGATCCAGAAGAGGCTGGCCCGGCCCTGGGATTTGGATGCGGCATGTTCGCGGGCGCGTTTGTGCAGCGAGGACACCAAGAAGGATGTTGGACCATGGATCGCGCAACATCCCGATCCGGGAGGCAATCGCGCTTTCCGGCTCAGAAGTGGAGACCCTCGAAAGTAGCGTGCGCGTGAAGCAACTGCCAGGGACGGAACATGATTTCCTGGCTGAAACAGCGTGGGAAGCGCGGCCGGCAAATAAAACATTCGCCTCGGCGCTCTTCAACTCGAAGGCTGCGGTGGCGCCGGCAGCTTCCTGCTTAGGCTGGCGCAGTGGGCCGATCAGCGGGTGCGGCGGCGCAGCGGAAGATACGGCGCCTGCCGCTGGCGCCTTGGTGCGCCGGATTAGAGCGATTCCCGAAGGCAGGATTCCTGCGGGGATGCTCTGTCCGGAGACTGATCTGCCGCGTTCTGCACACCGCCTTCCCGCGATCTCCGGAGACGAGCGTGGCCAGGTAGCTCAGATGGTTGAGGCGCAGCACCCTGAAAAGGCTGGCGTCGGCGGTTCGATTCCGTCCCTGGCCACCA
>CAVUEZ010000014.1:0-66046 GCA_963740615.1 Terriglobia bacterium | reverse complement strand
AGCTGGCGTCCGACGGGACCGACGGGGCCGTCGGCAACCACGGTGAGCGAGGCGCGCACGTTCATGCCGGGCATGAAGGCCGCGCCCGGGTTACCGCTCTTGTCGGTGCCCTGATCAACCAGGCGAATTCCGGCCACGCGATCGTCTTCGATGAGCGCCTCGGCGACCGGCATTCCGGGCCAGATTTGCACCATGCCGGTGGCCGCCAGTTGCGAGCCGACCCACTGGTTGAACTGGCCGAGGGAGAGCACAAAGCCGTCGTGTTTCTGGAGAAAATCGGGCACGTAAGGCAGCTCGAGCGCATGGTGCGCCACCGGCAGAGCGAAGCGGAAGGCGCGCAGGGCAGCGTCGGCGGCGCGGAGAGCGAAGGAGCGGCGGCTGGCGCCCAGGGGATCGAGCAGGTAGAGCATTTTCTCGCTGCTGACGCGGGCGGCCATGGGAATCTGCGCGGGATCGAGATCGGGGAAGCTGGCGCGGATGCCGCGGGCGCGCGTGACCACGCCGGAGACGCCGAAGCCGAGATCGTCGGCGCGCTCGTAGCAGACGACCTGCGGCGGGTGATCGAGCAAAGACCCGACATCTGCCAACCCCGGGCAGATGTGGGGCACCCACGCTTTGCATGCTGCCGTCGGCGAGGGCGCGCGACAGCGTGGTGAGAAAGCCGCCCATGGCCGGGCCGAAGCCCACGCAGGCGATGTCCACGGCGACGGAATCGCGCTGGATGGCTTCCGGTTGTGTCTCCGCGCTTGCTTCGATCTCGAAATTCATACGGGGTAATCCAGCGCCTCGGGAATCATGACCTTGGCCAGCGCCTCGGCGGCGCGATCCTTGGCCAGGCGCGCGCCGGTGAGGCAGCCGTCCAGCTTCTGCCGCAGCCGCGAGAAGTGCGCCGCAGGCCGACGAGCACGGCGCACGGACCCGCCTTCGCGGGATGCGAGCCGTCGGCGCCGATGACATCGGTGGCGCAGGCGGCGATGCCGGGAATGAGCCCTTCGAGCGAGTCCAGCTCCTCCGCCTGGAAGCAGCCGCGGTAGCCTTCTTCGTCCCAGGCCGGATGGCGGTTGTAGCCGAAGACCAGCTCGGCGCAGATGCGGCCGACTTCGCCGGCGGCGCGCGCCGACTGGACGTGGCAGAGATCGGTGAAGAAGTTCACGAGACCGGGCAGGCCTTCGGCCAGCGCCGGATTCTCCGCGCCGCTTGGTCTCGAGTTCGAGCAGGTCGAGGATCTGCTGGCGCGCGGCGAGCAGCCAGCACAGCGCGTCGGCGAGCGGGAAGGTCACGCCCTGGCGCGGGCCGTGGTAGAGCTTGCGCGCCGTCGGCATCGGTGGCGGCCTGCAGATGGTCGAGCGTCCAGAGCCACATCTGCATCGCGGTGGCCAGCGTGCAGGCGCCGGTGCCGGGACGGTCGGAGGCGACCTGGCGCATCTCCTCGATCCAGTCGCGGAACTGCGCGAGGAACACTCGTTGGTCATGGTGACGGAGAGCTGGCGGCGCTGCACGGCTCTCGGGGCCTTCGTAGGTGGCCTCCAGTTGCGCGTCCATCCACTTGTGGCCGAGGAAGCCGGGGCAGTCCTCGGTGATGCCGTAGCCGCCCATGAGGCTGACGGCTTCGCGCATCATGTTGGCGCCGTGGCCGGTGTTCCAGAGCTTGGTGGCGGGACAAAGCACGTTGGCACTGATCGAGAATGACGAAACGCACCAGCGGGTCGGATTCGAGCTGCAAGGCGGCGCTCGCTGCCGGCGGGAAACGCCAGGGCTTCCAGGGCGCGCTCCTCGGCGGCGCGCATGGCCTTCATCTCGGCGCGAGCCGCCAATGACGTTGCGCTCGCTCAGGATCTGCGTCCTTCTCGCGTTCGAGCGGATCGAGCTCGTCGAAGACGCGGGCGGCGGCGAAGCCGAGCGAGGCGCCGGCTTCGCCGGTGGCCCAGACGTCGACCAGGCGGTGGAGCGCGTCCTCCTTCTGCTGCAGGCCCAGTTCGTAACGCGGCGGTGCCGGGCGTGGCCTGCTCGGCGCCGCGGAAACGCCCGCGCTGATAGCGGATGACCGGCTCGACGGCGGAGAGCAGCTTGGCGGCGGTCATGACCCCGACCGTGACGCGCGTGCGGCGGAAGACCGCCTCGATGATTTCGCTGTGGCTGTAGTTGGGGATGATGACGCCGTCCTGCACGGTGTAGCCGCCGATGATGCGGCTGGCGGGAACGCGCAGGCTGAAGATGGGATCGCCGGTCGAGGAGAGCTGGTGGACGAGCTTCTTGGTGGGCGTGCCGCGGTCGAAGACGCCGGGATCGGTTTCCTCGAGGATCACCATGCAGCTGCCCTTGATGCGCGGGTCGTCGGAATCGACGGCGGCGGTGACGAAGTTGGCGAAGCCCATGTTGGTGATGAAGCGGCCGCGCTTGTCGACCTGCAGCACCGGCTCCTGGCCTTCTTCCCATTCGGCGACGCGCACCTTGCCGCCCAACATGCCGGTGTCGACGCCGACGTAGGGAATCGGCTCGGTGAGGCAGAAGGCGCCGCGCCAATGCGGGCGGTCTTCGCCGGGAGCGGGCGGGCAGGCGAGGCGCATGTAGCGCTCCCCTGCTCGGGGGTGCCGCGCTCGTGGATGGGCGCCAGCGCCAGGCATCCGGCCAGGCTGGCGGTGGCGGCGCCGCCGTCCACCCAGGCCAGTTCAAAGGCGACCAGGGCCAGGGCCAGATTCTTCGGGTCCGGCCAGGAAACCGCCGTGCTCCGGGTCCATGAAGACGGCGGTGATGCCGGCCTCGTCGAAGGCCTGGAGCAGCTCGGCCTTGCGCTCGGTCCACTCGTGGGAGTTGCGCCCGCCGTCGGCCACCAGGCGGGCCACCGGGCCGCGGGCGACGGAGCGGGCGGACTGCACCAGCATCTGCAGGTCGTAGCGATCGGCAAAGCGCCACAGGATCTGGCGGACGTCGTCCCCGGGCAGGGTGCGCAGGGTTTCCGGCTTGAGCTGGGTGACAGGGGTAGCCATCTGCGGTCCTTTCGCGAAGGTTCCCATTCTGGAACCGTGATCGCACGCGAGTCTGTGATGGACGGCACAAGGGGGAGTGACAGGGAATTTAAGATTTAAGATTGACGATTGACGATTTTTAGCGGCCGGGTGAGGAGTCGAGCGCGCGGGTGGTCCGGTCCGCGTGTTGGCTGAAGTCGGCTCGACGGTAAACCACGAGATAGTAAGCGATTGGACCAATGGGGACGAAGAAAAGGAGCACAAACCACGCGGCTCTCTTCGCCCAATGTGAGTTGTCGAAACGGAGCCAGAAGTACCACATGGCGATCCACAGCGTCGCCGTGCCCACAATGCCTGGAAGAAAGGAGATGCGCAGCGTGATGCTGAGCCAGCCGCTGAGCTCGTTTGCCCCCGCTGTACGGATGGCGGAGGTCACGCCAATGCGAAGTCCGAAGAAGTAAATGGAGCACACGGCGCAGATGAGATAGACGCGGCGGGCGATGGGGGAGAGCATCCACTCTTCGCTTAGGCGCACATTGTGCAGCATGGGCGGACTTTAGCACGAACAGTTTCCCTCGGCGGCTTGAAGCAGCCCCCATTTTGCGGCATTTACGGACAGCCTGAAGGCTGTCCCCTTCAAAGATGGCAGTCGATCAGAGCTTCCCTAACTCCTGACTACTGCGTGTAGAGGGCGATGATGCGTTCGAGGGCGCGGCGGCAGACGGCGCAGAAGCGGTCGTAGCGGGTGAACATGATGCAGTTCTCCTGCGGGCGGTAGTAGCCCTTGGCCTCGTAGTCGGCGCCTTCGAAGGCTCCCACCTTGCCGGAATATTTGTCGGAGGAGAGCAACTGGTCTTCGTGCTTTTTCTCTTCCTCGAAGAGGGCGTTCATCTCGGATTCGGGCCGGTTCCGGCGGCGGAGCTCGTGGCGCTGCTCCTGGACTTGCCTGGCGTAATCGTCGAACGCCTGCTGGCTCCAGGGGGTAGGGACGGGCGTGCCAGGCTCGACCATGTCTTTCCACTTCAAGTTGGCGGGATCGAGCAAGGCGGTGACGTTCGGCTCCCAGGGTTCGAACTTGTGCGCCGGGGGAAGGTAAGCGACGTCGGAGGTGTAGTACTCGTCGGCCAGGCCGGCGAACTGATGGCCGAACTCGTGGACGAAGACGTAAGGGGACCAGCGGCTGTCGGCGGCGACGGTGCTGAAGTCGTTGAAGATGCCGCCGCCGCCGTAGGTGGCGTCGTTGGCCAGGATTTCAATGAACTCGTAAGGCGCGAAGGAGGCGATGTCGCGGAGATGCCGGTTCTGGAAGGTGAGGATGTAGCGCTCGGAGCCGAAGGCATCGTAGGTGGCGCCGGCCGGAGTGCGGTGATGGACGCCGGTGGAGGGGCGGGAGATGCCCGATTCGGGCGAGGGCGGGCAGAGAGCCCAAACGTTGAAGTCGGAGCGGTGCTCCTTGAAAGGCGAGGTGGAGAACAGAATTTCGACCAGGCGGCGTGCGTCTTTTTCGAATTTCGGCAACTGGGAGGCGGTGTAACCGTCGCCCAGGATGAGGAGGTCAACCTTGGTGGCCGGATCGCCGGATTTCTGCAGGGCGAGGAGCGGGCCGGGCGAGGGCGGGAGGGAAGTGTCGATGAAGTGGTTTTTGGGATCGATGGTGGTGGACCAGATTTCGCGAAAGGCATTCTGGGGATCGCGCTTCATGAGCACCACCTGCACCGGCGCGGAGGGCGCAGGGAAGCGCAGCGACTCGGAGAAGGTGCGGTTCATCAGCTTGGCTTCCCCGGTGGTCTCCCACTCGCCGAAGACGGAGGCGAAGCCGCGCGAGTAAACGACGCGGTTGGTGGCGCGGTCGCGGACTTCGAAGAAATACTTGCCGAGATTAGTGTCGTCGATGGTCTTGTGCAGGTCGCCGGGCCAGGGAGTGGGCTCGATGACGATGCGGTCGAGGGAGAACATCTCCTGGTGATCGTTGCCGGTGTGGTAGTAATCCAGCCGCATGGTTTTAAGGGTCCCCACCGCAGCAGAAGCGGGCGCGGCGGGGGCCGCGGCGGGTGCGGCCAAGGCGTACAGAGCGGTGAAGAAGAGCAGCGCGACAGAGCAAATTTTCCTCATGATGCAGGGATTGTACACAGGTTGGCGTCCTGGGGCTAAGGCGGAGAAGTAGTTCCCGGATTAAGGCTGTTTAACGCTGGCGTTCAGGAGAAGGCCGCGGTATCTTTCCGGTACTCAGTTCAGAATTCCCGCCCGATTTCAGGAGCATCATGAGAACCCTCTTCACCGCCCTGGCGCTGCTGTTGTGTTGTGCAGCGGCCGCCCAAACTCCTCCCCGGAACGCCAAGGTTTACTCCAACATCGAGCAGAGCTCGAATTGGAAGCTATGCACGGGAGCGTGCGCCGGAGGCACGGATCCCACGAGCGTCAACATTCTTCTGAACCAGCGCAGTCCTTCCCGCGACGGCAACAGCACCGGGCTGTACGTGCAGGGAAATGCCTGGACGGACGCGCTGTTCATTCGCGAACTGGGCGCCTACAACACGGCGCAGAATTTCCAGAGCGACTTTTACTTCTACCAGAGCAGCAGCGCCAGCAAGATCGGACAGGCGTTTGAGTTCGACACCTTCCAGTTCCTCAACAACGTGCAGGGCGCGCCCGGACCGGTGGAATTCATGTGGGGCACGCAGTGCGACTACAGCCAGAACGGCGGCGTGTGGAACATCTGGGACCAGGATCTGGGGCAGTGGATTCCCATGTACAACATGCCGTGCGTGAATCCGCACCGGGCGCAGTTCCGCACCGGGGTGTGGTACCGGGTAATCTGGACGCTGCACCGCGTGCCGCCGGGAACGAACCTGACGTATGGGGGCATGTCGTTCGATTCGGTGCGCATCATCGAATACGGCGGTTACCGGGGAGGAGTCAGCTCCGACCACACGTACAAAATCAACTCGGTGCGGCGAGCGGGGCCATTGCCGGCGGGCTGGAGCGACCAGTTGGGGGTGCAGTTTCAGATTGACCTGAACGGCAATGCCAACACTTCCGGTTATCCGAACGCGATTACGGAGTGGGTGGACAGGGTGAATCTGAGCGCCTGGTGAGGCAGTTTCCAGTTTCCAGAATTAAGAAAGGGCCGCGGATGAGAGGCGGCCCTTTACTCTTTCAGGGCGAAGTGCGGCGGGCCTGTTGCGCCATCTCGACCAGGACCTTTCTGGTTTCCGCGGGATTGGCGACCTCGCGCGAGAAAGCGATGCGGGCGCCGCGCACGCCAGCCGGGGTGGTGAGGCGCAGGTGGAAGCCGAGGCGGTCGACCGAGGTGATGGCCGCCTGCTGGGAGTCAATGCCGGCAAGCGTGCGCGCCAGATGGATGAGTGCGTCCATGTGGTCGCGGTTCATGTGCTGGATGATTTCGGCGCTGGCGTCGGCCAAGGGGTCAGGGCGGGCGCCATCATAGTCGGCGGCGGCAATCCAGCCCATGACGCCGAAGCCGCCGACGTAGTAGAGATCGACCACATCCATGCGGTAGAAGGCGAAATCCTGGAAGTCCACCCAGTACTTGCTGTTGGGATGGCGGGCCAGGTAGAGCTGGCGGGCCTCGGCTTCACGGGCTCGGCCGACGGGCCAGACGTTTCCCAGCAAGGTGAGCCTGGAGGAGCCCAGGGGATCGCCGTCGAAGTCAGGCTGCATGACCAGCAGGCTGGCATGCGGGTCCAAGTGCAGGTTCTGGGTGTGCATGGCCATGGTGCTGATGAGAAAAACGGGGCGGCCACGCTCGTCCAGCGCGTACGGCATGACCGAGCCGAAAGGGAAGCCGGGCTGCTTGCGCGACCAGGTGGAGAGCGTGCCGACGCGGCCCAGATAGGCCAGGGTGCGCGCACGCTCGGCAAAGGACGGCTCGGGGACCGGCGCTCCTTCGGGAGCAGGACCAGAGCTTGCGTGTTTTCTTTCGGGCAATGGCGTCACTCGCCGCTCTCCTCTGTAGCCAGACCGTCAGCGTGAATAGATGCGCGGATGGCGCAAGACGGTTCTGCCATCGCCGGCGAGCCGGCATCCCATGCGAGCAGTCACAGCGATTCGCCCCATGCCCGCAGGCACGTTTGGCGTAAACAGTCGCAAGTCTGTCAGTCGCCGGTGCCAATTGGCCTCAGCTTCGGCAGTCCGTCCCGAAATGGAAATCGCCCAGAAATGAATTCCGCGGCTTTTCCTTGGGGACTTCAACGGGGACGGGAATATAGATCTCCTGTGGCTGCAGGAGGATAACAACTCCTTTGTGCAACTCGCAACTGGGTCAGGAAACTTCGCCGACTATTTTATTACACATCAGAGCAATAATTGGGGTCCGAATCCCCGTTTATATCTCGGAGATTTCAACGGTGACGGGAGAACTGATCTTCTTTGGCTGCAGACAGACAATCGTTCGTTTGTGCAGTTGGCGAATGAAAGCGGCAATTTCGACGACTACTTCGAAACGTATCAGAGCAACAGTTGGGGGGCGTATCCACGGCTTTTCCTTGGGGACTACAACGGGGACGGAACGACAGACCTTCTCTGCTTGCAAGAAGACAACAACTCCTTCGTGCAACTAGCAACTGGGTCAGGAAACTTCGCCGACTATTTTATTACACATCAGAGCAATAATTGGGGTCCGAGTCCCCGTTTATATCTCGGAGATTTCAACGGTGACGGAAGAACTGATCTTCTTTGGCTGCAGACAGACAATCGTTCGTTTGTGCAGTTGGCGAATGAAAGCGGCAATTTCGACGACTACTTCGAAACGTATCAGAGCAACAGTTGGGGGCCGAGCCCGAGACTTGACGTTGGAGACTTCAACGGTGACGGAAAGTCTGATCTTCTCTGGCTTGACCAATCGAATCATTCTTTCGTGCAGCTTGCGAACGGCAGCGGGAACTTCAGCGCATATTTTGAGACGTACCAGAGTAACCAATGGGGGCCAAACCCTAAGCTGTCCCTTGGCGACTTCAATGGAGACGGAAAAACTGACATTCTCTGGCTGCAAGCGGACAATAATTCGTTTGTGCAACTAGCAAGAGCCGACGGCACAGGTAATTTCGACGCCTACTTCATGACGCACCAGAGCAACAGTTGGGGGCAAAATCCAGCACTCTATACTACTTATTTCTGGGAACCGATAATTGAACCGGATGTTGATAACGACGGGCTACCGGACTGGTTTGAGTCACAAATTTCCGATCTGTTTACTCCTTACTACCACGTTTCGGCTGCAGAGCGCACAGGGACTGCGTTTGGCCTTATGGGTGACTACGTTCCGGAGACGCCAATCGCACTACATGGCCCCATGCCGCCGCACAGCTACTACCGCGTGAAGCCGCTCGGTTTCACGATCAATTCGGGAGTGCAATACGGAGTTCTCCGCATTGATTATCTGACTTTGTGGAATCGCGATGACGGACTGTCGGCTAGTATAGGCTGTGAAGCGACTGAGACGATTGCCTTCGGTTTGGCCGGCCTCGCATTCTCCGAGCTGCTGCCGGTCGTCAGCTCTCACGATCTCGACAATGAGCGCTCATTAATGCTCGTCTCGGCCCCCACAACAGCCCCAAACAGCTACAATCTCAATCCTTATGGGTATAGCGCGTACTTCTACTACACCGCGGCTCACGAGTGGACTATATTTGACCAGAGCATTGCGTGGTCATTAAGTAATTGGCCCGCAGGAACACACCCAGAGGTAGCACTGTCTAGCGGCAAGCATTCAACCTACCTCGGTTTCAACCCTGATGGGCTTCCCCTCACTCCTTCGTCGATTATTGCTTCTGCCTATTCGACATTGGATGCTCTCTACTGGGACGGCATCATTGACGATGAAACGTATTGGGCCTACTACTTTGGGGCAACGGAGGCGTTTTACAGTTGCGTCGTCGAGGGCTTTTCGGATCGCGGTGGTGCTTATGCGGATGTTCGCACTAACGTCGGCGAGCCGGAACACCCCATCAACGGATCGCATTTCATCCTGGATTCGAATTCGGGGCTCGCTCAAAAGCTGCAGTGAGCGGGTTCGCTTCTGGCAACTCGGAGGAAGCAATGCCAAGGTTCGTAAAGGTGCTGATTGTAACTGCCGCATGCTTCGCCGCGACAAGCTGTGGAAATGGTAGTGATCCTGCCTCGCTGTATCAGAGCCTGCGGATTGCGCCGCTGAACGCCACTGTGCGAACCGGAACCGCTGGTATTTTCGTCGCGATTGCCTTCGCTGCGGATGGTACCGCCACCGACGTGACCACGTCAGTTAGCTGGAAGTCTTCCGTGCCGACGGTACTGTCGGTTGAGCGGATCGGTCAATTCACCGCGGACTCAGATGGCAGCGCCGTTATTTCAGCAACGCTCGGCGGGATGACGGTTTCGGCTCCTCTCACGGTCAGCGACACTGCTCCAACTCTACTCAATGTAAGTATTGGTCTACCAAGCATTGGCGGCAACGGGATTACGGTTGCTGGCCTACAATTCCAAGCTATTGCATTTTACGATGATGGGTCGAAACGAGATGTCACCCACGATGGCATTTGGGTGTCGAATAACGTTACCGTTTCGGTCACCGACTCGTCTGGTAACTCGGTCCCGGCGACAGTAGTAGCTGTCGAGTTCTATTATGGCCTCAACTTCGATACATACAAGGTCACGCACTTAACGGCTTGAGTGAGCCGCTAGGAGCAACGCGGTCAGCAACGCGACAACGAACGCGGCACCAATCAGAATCTTCTGCCCGTCGGTAAGGTTTTGGGCATGCATCTGAGTGACATCTGAATACCTAACGACCCGCTCTAAACGGGTTTTGAGGTCGGAGACAGAGAATGTTTGATTATCGGCAGATGAGATGTAGCCCTTCAGGCGCGTTCCGTCTCTTAGCTTGACGGCTACTCTGGTTGCCTTGCCCGTTCCAAGCTGGGCGACAGCAGCCCGCACCTGTTGCTCTTTCTTGGAATACACGGGCGTAACTGCTAGCGCGGCGGGGGCAAGACACATATAAAGAAAAACGCAGGTCAGACAAAATGCGATTTTTCTCTGCATACCAGGGTTCCTTAATTGTATCCGCAACCTGTGTTCGAACAATGCGGAGAGTTTTCGTAGGTGTTCCATATGATGCGAAACTCTTCTGTCGTAATCATGCTTGTGCTCGTCGTTTCGCTGACCGCAATTGCGCAACACGTAAGCACGGAGGAACTGCTGCCAATTGTAATACAGAAGAATGTCATACCGCCGCCGGCCGCTCCGGGCGACCTTGATGCGGAATTCGCGCGCTGGAAAGCGTTCTCGCCGGCCGAGAAGCAAACATTAGTGGAGCGTCTCCGCACGGAGATTGCCCCTCGGCTCAAGAAGCCCGCTCAGGACATTCAGCCCCCGAACATCAGCGAGTATGTGAACTCGCACTGGAAAGAGCTGGCGGAAATGAGCGCCTCCGCTGGGGAGGAGAACATCGTTGTGCGCAAAGGCAGCGAACGAACCGCTTATCCAGCCAAGCGCATCCCAATCGGCAGCCAATAACTGGGCCGCGACCCCCGCGCATAGGATGGTGAAATCCAGATCCCCTGCAGTTACGGATGGGTTCCGACTGTTCCATCGCTCGAAGTTACTATCAAGAGCCTGCGCCTGGCGCAAGTCACGGGAGCGCGGAGCGTGAGGAAGGCATTCGCCGACCCCGACAGGATGGAACTGGCGAGCAGGTGCATGCCGCGTATGGGGCCCTGCTGCTACGATTGAAGCAAATGACATACACGCGTGTTGCCTTTTTTGCGTTCTGTGCTGTTGTGGGGTTGCCTTGCGCAAGTGCTCAGCAACCCACGTTTAAGGCGCAAACCAACCTTGTCCAGGTGACCATTCGAACCACTCAGCCCCCGATAAACGTGCTTGGGCGGGATTGGAAGCCGGAAGATTTCCAGATCTTTGACAATGGTGTCAGACAAGAGATTGCTTTCTTTCAGTCGGTTCAGGTTCCTCTTGACCTCGCGGTGATGGGCGCTTTCCGGACCGGTGTTAACCGCCCCCAGCACAATCGGAGGGTTCAAGCACCGCCGCCAAAGCCATACCCTGCACCTGGGACGAATGTTAACCGGCTTCAGTACAATGAGATGGTTCAAGAGCTGCGCGATGCATTAGGCCGACTGCACCCAGAGGACTCTGTGGCTGTCGTTCGCAGTCCGCCTTGCCCAAAGCGCTCTGTCGCCTTGAGCCAGGATCGGAATCAGGCGGTGCGTGACTTTTTCCTCCCCCGACATAGGCCTATGCCTTTTGGCGAAGCGCTGGAATGCGCAAGCAAGGTACTGAAAAGTGACGGCACAATCGGCCGGGCCAAGGCAATCCTGTTCCTTAGCGATCCTTACGTCCATCCCAAGCCCGACTGGTCTGCGGCTGTGCAGAGCGTTCTCAATAATGACATCGCTGTTTATTTGTACATTTGGCCCGGCTCTGGGTACGCAGGGACTATTGGACGTGCTACGGGTCGGCCTCCCGTCGGCCGGAAAACCGAAGCGCGCATAGAAGAGGAGCCTACATCAGTCTTTCAGGAACTTGTGGATTCATCTGGAGGAGTCACGGCCACATTTGATTCCAACAAGGCAGTGCTCTCGGACCTGATGGTGCTTATGAAACAGGCGGTCATTCTGGCTTACTACCCACCCAAGGACGCTGGGTGGCACACCATCCGCATTTCTCTGAGTCCCGAAGTCGGCCCCAGGGCGGCCGGGCTTCGACTATTCCATCGTTTGAAATATTATCAAAACCCTGCTCCTAGCGATAGTCAAGGGAGTGCGGAGCGCGGCAATACGTGGGGTTCGCGGAGAGCTAAATAGATGTCCCTTCCCGCCTCGGTTTCCTTATCCGTATGCGTTCCGCGGGCACAGGAAAGGCCCTGATGGTGAGCTTGTCAGGAATGCTCAGAGACGAACGAGCCAATGTAGGGCGGTAGAGTCCCGCAGGCAATAGAAAACGCCCACCCGTACCGACTTGGCAGCGAACCGTGATGCACATCACACCACGGAGGAAACCCCTGGGGTATGCTCCACTCTAGACGCAAATTGCACCTAGTTGGACCGTTTTGGGTCACAGAGGGCGCATGGAGCCGCTGAGTACAGAAGAGCAAGCAAGGGCATTCAGTTCATCGAAGAAGCCGGAGATCCTCCGCCGGCAGCGCCTCCCGGTCCGTTACCACGTGGAGGACTATGAGGTTGCGGACCGGCCACGACGATTTCTGCAGGCGTTCGCCGCCGTTCTGAAGCACACCAACTATCGACTGGCGCTGGAGCACTATGTGCGTGTGAGCGCCAAGTGCGCCCGGTGCTCGGTGAAATGCCAAGTCTACCTGGCGACGGGCGATACGCGGGATGTTCCCTGCCACCGCTCGGAGTTGCTGCTGTCGGTGTACCGCCGCCACTTCACCGTGTCGGGAATGCTGCGGGCGCGTCTTCTGGGCGATCCCGGATTGACAGACGAAAAAATCCAGGAGATGGCCGAGTCCTTCTACAACTGCACGGCCTGCCGGCGCTGCTATTTCGAGTGCCCGATGGGCATCGATCATGGCCTGATCACGCACCTGGGACGTTACATTCTGTCGGAAATCGGAATCGCCCCCCGCGCCTTGGTGGTCAGCGTGCGTGAGCAACTGGTGGGAGCGACCGGCAATACCTCCGCGGTTCCAGTACCCGCGCTACTGGACACGCTGGAATTCCTGAGCGAGGAACTCAAGGAAGGAATCGGAGTTGACGTGCCCTTCCCGGTTGACCAGGCGGGAGCGGAATACTTGTTCGTGCCCGCCGTCTCGGACTTTCTGATGGAAGCCGAGACGCTCATGGGGAATGGCGCCGTGTTTCGCGCGACGGGCGACAGTTGGACCATCGGCACGGGATATTTCGACGGCATTAACTACGGATTGTTCTACAGCGACCAGGTCCTGGAGCACGTGGTGAAGAAGATCCAGGTGGAAGCGCAACGCCTGGGGGTGCGCAAGATCCTGATCGGCGAGTGCGGTCACGCTTCGCGCAGCGCCAAGTACTTCTACCCGACCTTTTGCGGCGGAAAGGAGGCGCTGCCGGTGATCAACATCATGGAGTACACGCACCAGGCATGGAAGGATGGGCGGTTGAAACTGAGGCCGGGGACAATCGCGGAGCGCGTCACCTATCACGACCCGTGCAATATCGCGCGGCCCGGGTGGATCGTGGAGCAGCCGCGCGAGTTGTTGAAGGCGATCTGCGCCGATTACGTGGAGATGACGCCGAACCGGCGCGACAACATCTGCTGCGGCGGCGGCGGAGGCACGGTTTCGATCGACGAGATTCAGCCTTACCGCACGCTGGTCGGCGGCCGGGCCAAAGCGGACCAGATCCGGGCGACAGGGGCAAAGTACTGTGTCGCGCCTTGCGCCAACTGCAAAAAGCAACTGCGCGAACTGGTGGCGGAGCACGGGATCGATTGCCAGATCGTCGGACTGCATGACCTGCTGTACAAGGCCATCATCTTCGACTGACTTGAGGTGGAAGTGGAATCCTGGATTGAATTCGGTCGCGGGCCGCTGTTCCGCATCGCCTTTGGCCTGATGCTGCTCGGCCTGCTGCGCATCTTCGTCCTCACGTTCATTGGAGTGGCCGAGGCGTACCGCCGCAGTCCGGACAAGATTGTGAACTGGCGGGATGTGGCGAGACAGACGATCGCGTGGCTATTTCCCGTGAACCGCCTGTGGAGAAAGCGCCCCGCTTACAGCACGATTTCGTTTTTCTTCCACGTGGGGCTGCTGCTGGTTCCGTTATTTCTGGCCGCGCACGTGCTTCTCTGGAAGCGTGCCGCCGGGTTCGCATGGCCGGCCATTCCCCAAGCGCTGGCGAATTACCTTGCGCTCATCGTCATCCTTGCCGGGCTGGGACTGTTTAGCGGCCGGCTGCTCAATGCGGCTTCCCGCAAGCTCAGCCGCCGCCAGGATTTTCTCTGGCCGTTGCTGCTGGTGGTGCCGTTCGCCAGCGGATACATTTGCGCAAACCTCGCCATCGGACCGAAGGCCTACGACGGGTTCATGCTGGTCCACGTTTACTCGGCGGACCTGATCATGCTGTTGATGCCGTTCACCAAGATTGCGCACTGCGTGCTCGCGCCGCTATCGCATGTGGTGACGGCGGTGGCGTGGAAGTTTCCCGCCGGCGCCGGCGATGAGGTGGCCGCCACGCTCGGCTACGCGGACCGTCCTACCTGGGTGCAGGGCGCGCGCATCTCCGCGGTGATCGCCTCCGAAGAGGTGTCAGCGAAATGAAAGCCGCGATTCTGACGGATACGACCAAGTGCAACGGCTGTCACGAGTGCGTGGCCGCCTGCAAGAAGCAGAACAAGCTGACGCTGGATGTTCCGCGCCGCTGGGACCTGGACGACGGCTTGTCGGCCCGGAACTGGACCTCCATCGTCCAGGGGCCGAAGGACGCGCTGGTGCGCAAACAGTGCCGCCACTGCCTGGAGCCGGCGTGCGCGTCCGCTTGTCCCGTCGGGGCCCTGCACAAGACGGAAATCGGCGCGGTGGTGTACGACAGCGACAAGTGCATGGGGTGCCGCTACTGCATGATGGCGTGCCCGTATGGCATTCCGCGCTACGAATGGGAGGCTGCCGTCCCCTACGTCCGCAAGTGCATCCTGTGCTACGACCGCATCCAGGAGGGACGCCAGCCGGCCTGCACCGAGGCATGCCCAACCAAGGCAACCATCTTCGGCGACCGCGATGAACTGCTGGCCGAAGCCCATCGGCGAATCCAAGCGAACCCCGGGGTGTACCTCAATACGGTCTGGGGCGAGCACGACGTGGGCGGAAGCTCGGTGCTCTACATATCCAACGTCGATCTCTCGTTCTTGACCGGCGGCCATTCCCTGGGCGCCAGGCCCATGCCGTCCACCACCGCGGTGGCCATGGAAGCCGTGCCCTTCACTTTTTGCGGCGTGATGGCGGTGATGGCCGGGGTGCACTGGATCATCGACCGGCGGATGAAGTTGGAAAAGGACGAACCGGATGAATAGGGTTCGCACGCTGAAATTCGTGCTCTGGGGGCTGCTGGGCCTGGCAGCCTCGGTGGCCGTTCCCCGCTTTTTGTTGGGATTGGGCAGCAGCACCAATCTCTCCGACGCCAACCCCTGGGGGCTGTGGGTTGGATTCGACGTGATGGGCGGCGTGGCCCTGGCCGCGGGCGGATTCATCGTCACCGCGACCGTGTACATCTTCAAACTTGACCGTTTTCATGCGGTGGTGCGGCCCGCGGTGTTGACCGCTTTTCTTGGCTATATCGCCGTCGCCATCTCCCTGCTGTTCGATCTCGGCCTGCCGTGGAACATCTGGCACATGATGGTGTTCTGGAACCCGCACTCGCCGCTGTTTGAAGTCGGCTGGTGCGTCATGCTGTACCTGACGGTGCTGGCGCTGGAATTCTTTCCCGTCCCCAGCGAGGAATATCCGCGCCTGGCCAGGGTGCGCGCTGTCCTCATCAAAGCCCGATTGCCGCTGGTGCTCATCGGAATCGGGCTGTCGACGCTCCACCAGTCCTCCCTCGGGTCGCTGTTCCTGATCATGCCGTCGCGGCTGCACCCCCTGTGGTACACACCCATCCTGCCGGTTCTCTTCCTCATCTCGGCCATCGCGCTCGGACTTTCGATGGTGATGTTCGAGAGCCACGTGACCGCGTACCTGTACCACCGCAAGCCGGAATCCGAACTGCTGGCCTCCTTCGGCAGCGCCTGCCGCTGGGTGCTGGTGATTTACATGGCGGTACGGTTGGGCGACCTGCTGGTCCGCCATCAGGCAGGACAGCTTCTGGCCGCAAACTGGCGAACGGCGATGTTCTGGTTCGAAGTGGCGGTGATGGCGGCCGTGCCCATCGCCCTGTTCTCGAGCTCACGCATACGGCGGAGCCGCGCGGGACAATGGGCGGCGGCAACCATGGTGGTGGCCGGCGTAGTGCTCAACCGAATCGACGTCGGAGGCGTCGCCCACCTGCGCCCCGACGGCGCATTCTATCTGCCCTCCTGGAGAGAGATTGCCATCAGCGTGGGCGTGGTCTCCGCCGTGGTGCTGGTTTTCCTGTTCATGGTCGAACGCTTCAAGGTTTGGGAACAGCGCCCGGCCGACCCTGACGCGAATCCGCACAAGCTGCCCGAATTGGGCGCGGTGGACGACACGTGGCTCGGAGTTCCCGGGGTGGCGGCCCGAACCACCTATTCGATGGCGTTCATTCTGGCGGCGGCTTTGGGACTCGGCTTCCTGCATGTCCAGGCGGCCGAGCTCCGCGGGCTTGAGCCTACTCCCGCTCACCGGGCGCGGGGCGGCGACATCCTCTTTGTCGATGGAAACCTTGACGGATTCGGCGTCGCCTTCAAGCACGCCGAGCACGAGAAGCGCGAAGGCGACAAGCAGTCCTGTGTGAAGTGCCACCATATGAATCTGCCGAGGGACGAGGGGACATCGTGTTCGCGTTGCCATCGCGACATGTACCTCCGCAGCGACGCATTCCGGCACGACTGGCACGCATCGTCCTCCGGGGCACGGGTGGCCTGTTACCAGTGCCACGCCAAGGGCCGCGCCCGCACCGCGGCCACGGCCATGGCGTGCGACAAATGCCACAAGTACCTGGTCCCGGCGGGCGCTTCCATCAAGGTGAAACAATACCGGGCCGTCGCCTATACGGAGGCGATGCACCGCCTCTGCATCGGGTGCCACACCAACAAGGCCAAGGAGAAGAACAAGCCGGAGATGACGCGCTGCTCCTGGTGCCATAAAGAAAGGCGGGAGGTCATCGACAGCCGGGAGATCGCTCTTCGCCACCGTGGGTTGACAGCCATCAACGTGGTGCTGCCGCCCCCGGATGCAGGGACAAAATGACGTTGCGGCGCACTCAACACGAGGTGGGCTTGCTCCTGAGCCGGAGCATGTTGCAGGCGCCGTTCAATGTGGCCGTCATTGACCGCGACCACAAAATCGTGGCCGCCAACGAGAACTTCGAGGAGTACTTCGGCAATTGGCGGGACCGGCACTGCTACGAGGTGTACAAAGGAAAATCCCGGATCTGCGAGAACTGCCAGGCGGACGCGACCTTTGACGATGGCCGCCTGCGCGTTTCCGATGAAACCGGCATCGATCGGCACGGGCGCACCTGCGAGTACGTGTTGCACCTGGCGCCGCTGAAAGACAGCTCCGGAGCGATCCAGCATGTTGTCCAGATGACCACCGACCTGACGGAAACCCGCACCTGGCAGCGGCAGTACGATCTGCTTTTCGAGCGCGTGCCTTGTGCTGCCTTCGTGGTCGACAAGAATTTCCGCCTCGTGCGTGTGAATACGCGCTTCCGGCAGACGTTTGGCGAACCGGAGGACAAGTGCTGCTACCAGATCTGCAAGCGGCGCAAGACTCCCTGCCGGAACTGCACCGCGGTTCTGACGTTTGCCGACGGCGCCGAGCACGTGTCCAGCGAGGTGGGGGTCCACCCGGATGGTTCGCCCGCGTATTACTTCGTGACCAGCTCGCCCCTTTCGCGCAGCCACGAGGGAGTGGCGCACGTGATGCAGATGGCCACCGACATTTCCCAGGTGTACGAGCTGGAGCGCGAGCTCAGAAAGACCCAGGATTTTTACCAGGTATTGATCGAAAACTCTCCCGCGGGCATTCTTGCGGTGGATCCCGCGGGGAATCCCAGGCTGATGAATCCCGCGGCGCGCGAATTGCTGGGATGGACGGCGCCGCAGCTTCCCGCCGCGGACCGGCTGAGGGAGATGCTGCCGCAAGCGTTGTCGGAATGCCAGGCGTGCGAGAAACATCTGCTGGATTTTCCGGAGATCGCGGTCCGCTCCACTCAGGGAGAGGAAATTCCCGTTCACTTTTCAGCCGCTGAGCTCAAGAGCGGAGACCAGCATCTGGGGTGTGCGGCTTTTCTCGAGGACCTGCGCGGAATCAAGCGCCTGGAACAGGAGAAACTCGACGCGGAGCGCCTGGCTGCCGTGGGGCAGACCGTGGCCGGACTAGCGCACACCATCAAGAATCTGCTGATGGGAATCGAAGGCGGAATGTACATGGTGAACAGCGGACTGTCGCGCGCTGACACCAAGCGAATCTCCTCCGGCTGGCAGATGCTGCAGCGCAATTTCGAAAAAACCACTGCTCTGGTGAAGGATTTCCTGAGCTTTGCCAAGGGCCGCACACCCGAACTGCATTCCGCCGACCCCAACGCCCTGGTTCGCGACATCTTCAACCTGTACACCGATGCTGCCCGCATGCAAGGCGTTGAGCTGTCCCTGGAGGTTGATCCCAAGATGAATCCGGCGCCGTTGGACCGCCAGGCGATGGAGACCTGCATTACCAACCTGCTTTCCAACGCGGTCGACGCCGCCGGCATGCGCGCGGACAGGAACGGCAAAGTGGTGCTGCGCACACGAGAGGAAGGCGGCGATCTGATTTTCGAGGTTGCCGATAACGGCAGCGGAATCGACCAGGAAATTCGGGAGAAGTTGTTCACGACGTTCTTTACCACCAAAGGGACCAAGGGAACTGGACTGGGCCTGCTGACGACGCGGAAGATTGTGCAGGAACATGGCGGCCGGATGGAGGTGGATTCCAATCCCGGTCAAGGAGCCACGTTCCGCATCCGTCTTTCCCGCGAGCGTCTGAAAGCGATTGCGCGCGATGCCACGGCACCGGCGCCGCAAGCGAGCGAGCGGAAATCATGAGCGACATAAGCCCCAAGCGCGTTTTGGTTGTGGACGATGAGTCTGACGTCCGCGAGTACCTGCAAGCTGCCCTGGAAGACGCCGGTTTCGTCGTGGACACCGCCTGCGACGGCCTGGAAGCGCTGGAATCGGTACAGCGAAATGCGCCCGACCTGGTCTCCCTGGACCTGGTCATGCCCCACCACTCCGGTGCGCGCTTCTACCACGATCTCCAGAAAGACAAGCGGTTGTCGAAAATCCCCGTCCTCATTGTCACCGGCCACGCCCGCGATGAACTGGGCCGGGCCGATTTCCGGGAAATGACCATGTCCGGACCTGGAGTCTATCTGGAAAAACCGGTGCGGCCGGACACCTATGTGGAAGCCGTGCGCAGGTTGCTGGGCATGGAGCCTTCGGAAACGGAAGGGAACGCCAAGGACGAACTGCGCGCCGAACTCGCCAATGCCCTGGCGGGCGCGGATCGTGAGACGCTGAAGCGGGCGTTAGAAACGCTGAAGAAACGGTGAGGTAACGATCATGACGCAAAACCCCGCTGCAAAGATTCTGGTAGTCGATGACGAGGAGGACGTTCTCACCTTCATCGGCACCCTGTTGGAAGACAACGGCTATTCCGTGATCAAGGCGGCGAACGGCAAGGAAGGCTTCGCCAAGGCCAAAGCCGAGCTGCCGGAGCTGATTCTGCTGGACATCTCCATGCCCGAAGAAAGCGGCGTGCGCATGTACCGCAATGTTTGCGATGAGCCCCAAACTCGTCACATTCCGGTAATCATCCTGACGGGCATATCGCATGAATTCAAGCGTTTTATCGAGACACGCCGGCAAGTGCCCGCCCCCGCGGGCTATTTCGATAAGCCGCCGGATCGCGACCAGTTGCTGGGCAAGATCAAGGAACTGCTGGGATCGAAGACCACGGTTTGAACAGGCAAAGCACGCGGTTGGCAGCCGGCGCGCAGTTGCTCAACAACCGCCGAACACGCCAGTCTCCAGCCGAGAGGCAAACGAGTGCCTCCAGCGCGTGCTGTCGCATAAAGGCAGACATCAGGTCATATACCAGCCGCCATTGACCGAGATCGTCTGCCCGGTCATGTAGTCGTTCATCGCCAGCATGACGGCGATAGATGCGACGTCCTCGACCGAACCGAAATGTCCCATCGGAATCAGGTCAGGACTGGCGTTCAGATTGCTCCTGACCATGTCCGTTTCGATTAGGGCGGGTGCGATGGCGTTCACGGTGACGCCGTCTCGAAGGAATGCCTTTGCGCAAGAGTGGGTCAACCCGATGATACCGGCCTTGGTAGCAGCGTAGTGCGGCCCCACCGCGCCTCCCGTCTGTGCCGCGACCGAGGACAGGTTTATGATCCGCCCCCACTTCCTCGCCCGCATGCCGCCGACCACGGCCTGAGTGACGAGGAAGACCGACTTTAGGTTCGTGGTCAGCACCTCGTCCCATTCCGCCTCCGTGATCTCCTCCAGTTTGCGCGGAATGGCGATTCCGGCGTTGTTGACGAGAATTTCGATGGAACCGAGATCAGCTTCGATATCCGCGAGCATTCGGTTTACGTCCGCAGCAACCGACACGTCGGCCTGCACCGCCAATGCTTTGCGCCCGAGGCCGGAAATCTCGGAACATACCGCCTTCGCTGCTTCGGCATTCTGGTGATAGTTGACGGCGACATTGGTACCGGCACGGGCCAGGGCAACGGCGATTCCGGCACCGATGCCCCGGCTGGCTCCGGTGACGAGAGCGATTCGATTCTTCAGGTCTTGCATGTATGGGACTGATGCCGCTGCGGCCGGTAAGGTGCGGCGTAGGGTTTACAGGTGCGCGACTTGAGCAGTTTGCGAATGCCAGCGACGGCACGGATTCGGGGCTTCGACTAGGGCGTTTGCCGCATTCCCAAATTGCGCTCTCAGAGAGTATGCTGCCCGTGTATGTTTCCTCTTCCCGGCATGGCGGGCGGCGTTGGTCTCTTGGCGTTCTCGGCTGTCGCGGTAATCGTGGCCATCGGTCTACTGATCCGCTGGCATGCACATCGCGAAGAGCAACTGGAACGCGATTCCTTGCGGCGGCACGTCCGAGGCTTGGGCAACGGCGGCGGCTTCCAACTCTGAGCTTCTTCCATCTTTGTTCTCGCCGCGCATCTACCGCAGTTCTCAACAACTTCTGAATCCAAGTGGGCCATCATACCGGCACATGTGGTCCTGTCTCTGATTCCACCAAGTCCCGCGGCATTGTGGATCGGGAGATTGAAGAAGAAAAGAACCGCGATCCATCCGGGCCTCGAATTCGATGTCCGCTCTGCGGCTGGTCGGCTCGCAAGAATGATCTCTGGTCTTGCACCTGTGGCCATGCGTGGAAAACGTTCGACACTGCGCATATGCAGCATTTTGTGCAGCACCTACTCGGGCAACTCACCTGAAATCCGCGTACACGAACCCGTCCCTGTGAACAACGTCGGCAGCCTGCAAGCAAACGGGCTCCGCGAACATCGGCCCCGCGTACACGCAGGTGTGAAATTCGCCCCGTTCGCCACAGGGGTCGGTCTCGGGCGGCAGTTCATCCAGTAGTGCCGCGTCAAATTCCCGGCCAGCGAAGGCGGGTGACAGTTGTTTTGAATCTATGCAGGTCAATTTGGCCTGCAACCCAGCGGCGATCATCTGGCGAGCCAGCAGCGCGGTCGGTTGCTCCCACAGCGGAAACAGCGGCTCCAACCCGGTCGGCTTCAATTGGGCCTCCCGGTATTTGCGGATGTCCGGTAGAAACAAATCACCGAAGGCAATCGCATTTACGCCTTCTCTGACAGCCCGCTCGCAAACGTTGCACATCCGCTGTTCATAAACCTGATTGGAGCACGGCCACGGTAGGGGCACGACCCACAGCGGCAGTCCTGCCGCGTTGGCCTGCGCTTCCAGTACAGAACGCCGCGTCCCGTGCATTGCCACCCGGTCAAATTCGGTATTGATGGTCGTGAGCAGGCCGACGATCTCGCAATCGCGACGCTGGCGCAGTAGATGGAGGGTCCACGCACTATCTTTTCCGCTACTCCACGACACGAGAACCCGCTTCATGGAGCGACATGATAGCGCCTCACGCCGCTTTTTGTTTTGGTCCTAGCGGCAGGTTCGCCCCACGCCACGCATCCAATCCTCCCTGAAGCGCCCAGACGTTCTGGTAACCGCGTTCTGCCGAAGCCTTTGCGCCAGACTGGCGCTGGAATTCTCATTCGGTCAAGTGCAGTAGGCGACAATGGGTTTGTCTCTTGGAATCTCGGGGTTTGTCATCGAGATCGTCCAGCGGAACGCGAATCGCCTCCGGCAGCTTTACGTCCGACTGCGCCCACGCCTGGTGGGTTGCGCGTGTCGATGAGTACGAAATCCTCGCCGCCGTTTTTCCCGTCTGCATTGCCGACGCAAATGGACTCCGCAATTGTGGGAAGGCGACCGTTCTTCCGAAGGCGTACGATTAGGCATGAACGGAACACATCCAGAATGCCACGACTTAGAACGTCCTGATTGGTCGGTGGCCGCCGATTTCCTTCTCCGGCAAGAGCCAGACGAGGAAGAAGACGAGGACGAAGAAGACGGCAACGGAAAAGAAGATGACGACGAAGAGGAAGACGACGGTTACTCAGAATGAGTCCCTGTCCCGGCCGTTGGACTCCGCCTCGAAAATGAAGAGCAGTGATCTCAAAGACCGCCTCTCCCGCTATCGCCAGATCAAGATCAGCGTTGTCGGCAGGAAGTCTGGCCGCACTATCTCAATTCCGGTCTGGTTCATCCTGGAAGGGGACAAGCTCTACCTCCTCCCCGTGCAGGGCTCCGGCACGCAGTGGTACAAGAACGTTCTTCAGAACCCGTCGATTCGGATCGATGCTCGGGGCGCGGAAGCGGAATTCAAAGCCGTTCCCATCAGGGATGCCAAAGCGGTTTCATCGGTGGGCGAGAAATTCCGGGAGAAGTACGGGGCGAGGGACGTGAAGAAGTACTACTCGAAATTCGATGTGGCAGTCTTTGCAAAACTGGGCTGAACCTCGTCCTGTCGGCATTGCCGCTTACGCCGCCCATGAGGTCGTCGAGAATACCTGACATGACCACCCCAGTTAGCGAGGTCATACAAGTCGCATCTGTCAGCGCGAATGTTCGCGGCTACCTTCACCCTCCGACAAGCCCATCGGGAGACGGTATTGTGCTCACCCATGGTGCCGGAGCGAATTGCCAATCTCCGCTGCTCGTGGCGCTGGCAACCGCGTTCTGCGAATCAGGACTGACCGTGCTCCGTTGTGACCTGCCGTTCCGTCAACTGCGACCGCACGGCCCGCCTCCTCGTGGCAGCGCAGAACGAGATCAGCAGGGGCTTCGCGCTGCAATTGCCTCACTGAGGCAACAAGTTCAGGGCCGGATGTTCTTGGGCGGGCACTCCTACGGCGGACGGCAGGCGTCAATTCTGGCGGCTTCGCAGCCTGAATTGGCCGATGGCCTGCTCCTGCTCTCCTATCCCCTCCACCCGCCAAAACGCCCGACCGAACTGCGAACGTCCCACTTCCCACATCTCCGCACTCCTGCGTTGTTCGTCCACGGTTCCCGTGATGGTTTTGGCACGATTGAGGAGATCACGGCAGCACTGAAACTGGTCACAGCACCCACGAAGCTGCTGCCTGTCATTGGTGCTGGCCATGAACTCATGACCAAGCGGAACGCGAAAGACCTTCCAATGGAGATCAGAGGAGTGTTTGCTGAGTTTGTTAGCCTCCCATGAGTCTGTGCACTCCCGGCTTCTTAGCGGCGTGATACCTTCTTCTGATCTGCAACTCTGACGCTGTGGGATTGAAGAGTTTGGACACGCTTTTCCACAGTTGCACACGAAACAGGCATTGGGCGTTGACAACGTCGATCACGGTAAATGAACGGGTTAGCGCAAGCAGGAGAAGAAACGCCAACTTGCGCCAACACCCTTGTGTCTGGTACCGTACTGAACAGAGTAGGGTCTCCCCCTGCCCAGCGTCGTAACCAGTTTCTTCCTCGCTGCCCCAGCCGGAGACGGGGGTGGGAATCATGCGGGCAGACCTTCCACACAACACTGGTGCGCAGCCGGAAGCCGACGTTATGGCTTCCAATGCTGTGCCCCCTGTGCACGAGAGTGAACCGTTCGTCCTGCTTTGCGTGGACGATGAAGCTTCCGGCTTACACCTGCGAAAATTAATTCTAGAGCGGCACGGGTACTCGGTTGTGACGGCAACAACCGCGTTGGATGCCCTCTGTCTTTTCGAGTCAAGAGAGTTCGATTTCGTGATCACCGACCACCTCCTCGGTCGAGCAACGGGCACCGGAATGGCTGCTGAAATGAAGCGGCTAAGGCCAAACGTCCCTATTCTCCTGCTGTCCGGCACGGTTGACACACCCGAAGGAATGCAAGGCGTGAATGCGTCGGTCAGCAAGGCAGACGGGCCGGAGCAGCTTCTGGCCAGTGTCGGAGAACTGTTGGGCGATCACGATGAAGCCCGGTCTCGCACTCGCCCCGGACCCGGCATCGCGGAGAAGGTGTTTGCTGGCGAATCTTCTATGTTGCAGCCGCTACTCGCCGCAATCATGCAATCTTCCGATGATGCCATCATCAGCAACACGCTGGACGGGACGGTCATGACCTGGAATCTCGCGGCGGAAAAGATGTACGGCTATAGCGCCAAAGAGATCGTGGGGAAACCAATTTCCCTATTGGAGGCGACTGACCGTAGTCATGAGTTTCATCACATTTTGGAACGACTGCGGCAGGGGGAGAAGATAGACCGCTTCGAAACTGTCCACGTGACGAAAGCCAGGTGCTCACTCCCGGTCTCAACGACGGTATCGCCCGTTTTAGATTTTCATGGTGGAGTGGTTGGGGCCTCGGCCATCGTCCGTGATATTTCACAGTTGAAGCTCGCGGAACAGGCGTTACGGAACTCCGAGAGACTGGCTGTTGCGGGCAGGATGGCAGCGACTCTGGCTCACGAAATCACCAACCCTCTGGAGTGTGTGACCAACACCTTGTACTTGCTGGAGCGAAGGCAAACGTGGGACGAGACGGCAAGTGAGTTCGTCAAAATCGCGCAGAGCGAAATTCAGAAAATTCGGCAGATCACGAGTCTTACGCTGGGGCTCCATCGGGGGGCAGACGAGCAGCACTCGCAAACAAGAATCCCCGACCTGATCAATGCCGTTTTAGCTCTCTATGGACACAAGATTCAATCGGTGGGCATTGTTGTCCAGACCCAATTTGACAGCCCCGGACTGGTGGATGGCGTCCCCGGTGAATTGAGTCAGGTTTTTTCCAATCTGATGGTAAATGCCGCCGATGCCCTCCAGAGGACGGGAGGCAAGCTTCGCATCCACGTATTCGATTCCCACGATTGGAGTTCGGCGCGAAAGGGTGTTCGCATCACCGTCGCGGATACGGGATCGGGAATCTCTTCCACCGCAAGAGCGCACATTTTTGAACCGTTCTACACAACGAAAGGCAGTCACGGTACGGGCATAGGGCTGTGCGTGACCCACGGAATTGTCACCAAATATGGGGGAACAATTCGGCTGAGGAGTAGCACATTGCCAGAGCACTCCGGCACAGCCTTTTCCGTATTCTTTCCGACAACGGCGGCCACCTGCGAGACACCGATGACTGACTCCAAAACTAAGGAACGAAGGCGTCAGCAACGGATTCGTTTCGACTCTCCCGCGAGCGTCACAGTTGGGCAGCACAGTATTGCCGCATCCACGAAAGACATCTCCGACCGGGGAGTATTCTTTTTCACTGACGCCCGGTTTGAACTGGGCAGCGAGATCGACATCGTTGTCCTGCTGCCGAGGGAAGCGGGACTGCCGTTAAGCGGCATGGTTTCCTGCCACGGGTGCGTGGTTCGCTCGGATTCTTCTGGCGGGCAGTACGGCGTTGGCGCGCAGATCGACCGTTTCGCACAAGCCCCACAGTTATAACGTCGCCCGTTGGCCTTCAACTGCTTCGGAGAGCACCCATACGGATGCAGAAACGCGAGCGAGCCATGCGAGTTCACAACGGAAATTATGCTTACGAGTTGTCGCTAGTCCGTGATCGCGGCACGCAAATGGCGAAGGGGTGGGAGTACCGCATCTACCGCACCCGGTCATCAGAAGAACTCTTGCACATCGCTACACATCCCGTCAGTCGCGGGCAGGCCGAACGCGAAGCTAAGCGAATCATTCACACGTACAACAAAATTGAAAAGCTCCAATCCGCATGACCTGCGGGGAGCGGATTTGTCTAAACGCATACAGTGGCGAGAGCAGGCCTGTGGAAAATCTCCAGGAAACTCGGCCAAGACACGGATAGTGAAAGGTTTGCGTTGTAGTCCGAATTGCACCATTGTCGGCGATTGACTCCTTTCACGGCGGCGATACAGTGCATGCAACTATCAAGGTGCACTACATGGCCAGCCAGCGGTCTTCACCCATTTACGTGTCCATGCACGGACGCTTCTTCCTTGCATTCTGCGTCGAATGTGACCGCTTCGTCGCGGCCTCGGTGGAGCTAGGCGGGATCGCAATCGCTGCCCGCGCACATCGGTGCCACGCCGAGATGGGGCCACGTCGGAAGCACCCGTCAAAGGTCGATCTTGCCGACCGCTGGTTGAGGGCGTCGGGCGCTATTGCCTGACATCCGCATTCTCCTTTTCCCCTCTGCTGCGACTGGAGACAAAATCTCTCCGAGCGTCCAGTGAATCCTGTTCAACCGCATTCGTCATGGTCGCGATGAACGATTCGCGCCGAGCAGCATACCGTGGCGGGTGGCTTGGAGAGTGTTGATCAGCGACTCCTTGGGTAATTTCTGAATCACTGGTTCGATTACCCATGCCAGCCCAAAGGGCACGTCACGAGTCAGAGAAACGGCTCGACACTCAACAACCACCCCATCGTCGCGCTCTTGAAATCGCCAGTAGGAATGCAGACGCCAGAGGAATCCATGACCCGTATCGGGCGGCCGCACTTGTTCTTCCGGGGTACCCGCACTCTCCACTTCAGCAATCCGCGTCGAGCGCGAGCAACATATCCAGCGCGTTCCGTTCGCATGACGGTAATGCACGTCATGATCGGTGTCGAGAACCACGGTCACGATTTTCTTCTTGAGAAGTCGCAAGTAGATTTGAAAATCGCTGCCTTGGCGGCGGATCAGTTTGGAGGCAATCACCTCGGGCTTGTAAATGCTCTTGTGATTATCGTAGTTCTGTACCATGGCCAGCACGTTTTTCACCGTCGCACCGGCAATCAGGGCAGCGCCGATCCAGTCATGAATCAAGCCATTCGGGACTTTCACCGGCCCCTGGCCCGACCAGAATTCCGCTACAATCTCGCCGCCGCGTACCTGCTGGGCTCTCGCGGGACTTGCGTCCGACCACAGAAACGATTCGAAAGCGTCCAGATTCTGCTCCATTGCCGCTTCGGCATCGCGAATGTAAGAAGCAAAACTCTCCATCGTCTGCTGCTTCAAATGTACCGACCTGACGGTGGACGCCATTGCGCGTGAATCCGTTCGAATTCGAATCGTGTCATTCTGGTGGCGGGCAGTGGGGCGTTGCTATACAGATCGACCGTCTTCGCACCAGTCCTGCTGTCTGCCGCAGTCGGGCCCTACTGGGATTTCAGTTTACTCGCTGCGCAGGTAAGCCAGCCCGGATTGTGGTGCGGGATGTCGATGCAAGCCGTACGGATACCGTGTCTCCCGTCACCGAGACCTTGGGGATCATCTGTCGAGAGCACGTGTTGCACAGCCAGATGTAGGCCGTTCTTCGCTCAGTCTCACCAGACATGTTTCCGATCTCGATGTCGAGGCGGAACAGGCGTCCTTCGTGCTCGGCGTGGAGAGCAGAGCACGAATCGTTAGCACATTTGCCGAGCACGAGATCACCTTCGGTAGCTGGGAATTGCTAATCCGAAGGTAATTGGTAGGTCAGCATCGTCCTATGACGGGTGGACACGGCAGATGTGACACCGCTCACAACACTCAGGCAGAGTGCTGCGACTCCGGTCAGGAGGTTACGGATTATCTCCGGTATCTCCGGTATTGGAGGAGCCAGACTCCGTATCACCGGGACTCAGACTTCGTGTTCGCGTCCGATCGCACAATAACCGCATCGGGCCGACCATCGGGCTGGAGTGGCAGGGAGAGGCGACGGGCGATGCCGCAAGTCGCGGAAAAAAATGGTAGGCACGTGGGGACTCGAACCCCAGACCTCTACCGTGTCAAGGTAGCGCTCTAACCAACTGAGCTACGCGCCTACGTCAACGGTTTCAACAGTTTACCAAGGTTCGCTTAGCAGGAACGACATTTTACATCTGTAAAACGTCACCTGTAAAAGTCAGTTTACCGCGTTCGAGCCGTTCCGTAAAATCGCTTTCAGCATCGACTCCTGCGCGTCCAGCGTTGGGCGGAGAGAATGATTTGACCGACGAGAAGCCTAGAATGCTATGTTCTGGTCGAACACCTCCAGTAGGGCAACGGTCGATGCGGCGTCGTACAATCTTTTGGCCATACCTGTTCTGCTCGCCGTCGGCTAACGATTGGTTGCTTATTTCCCGCTGGCACCGCTTGATGCATTCAATTGGTCCAGCCTGCGCTTCAGTTGTTCCAGCTTCTGTCCCGCCTCCCCGAGTTTGCCTTGGGCTGTGAGGCGTTGATAGTCGGCGAGGTCTTTGGCGGCTTCTGCGATCAGCGCATGGATGTCGGCCGCCGGCCGGGAGGTGGCGCCGGATGCTGGGGCGCGCACCGCAGGCTCCGAGGAAGCGGCCACGGCGCTGGTGGAGGAAGCGGCTCCGCCGAAAAGTGCCGCCATGGCTGATTCGAATGTCGGCCCATAAGCGAGGCGGTCCTGCAGCGCGAGTACGACCAGGCGCAACTCCGGCATGGGACTGTGCTGGGCCTGCAGATAAATCGGCTCCGCGTACAAGAGCCCGCGTCCCGAGGGGATCACGAGCAGAGTTCCACGGCGCACGTGGGAACCCTGCTGGTTCCACAGCGTCAGTTGTCCTGAAAGCTGCGCGTTCTGATCGACTCGCGCCTCGACCTGCAGCGGCCCATCCACCAGTCTGGTCTTGGGAAAATCGTAGACCGCCAAGGCGCCATAATGAGCGCCATCGCTGCGCCCGGCAATCCACCCAATCATGTTGTTCCGGTTGGACGGGGTGAAGGGCAGAATTTCGACGAACTCGGCAGCCGTCTGGCCCGGCAGCTTCATGAGCACGAAGTTCGGCTCCATGGTTTGGGTGGCCTGCTCTCCTCCCGCGGTTAAGCCGACCTCCTTGGCCACCGTCCACAGATCCTCGCGGTTGTAGAACACCTCCGGATCGGTCATGTGATAGAGGCCGTAGACGTTGGCCTGCACCTGGAGCAACAGCTCGGGGTAGCGCACGTGTTTGCGCAGCCCCGGCGGCATGGCGGCCGCATCCTTGAACAGGGTCGGAAATACACGACGGTAGGCGGCAATGATGGGATCCCGAGGGTCGAAAACGTAAAACGTCGTGGTTCCATCGTAGGCGTCAATGACCACCTTCACGCTATTCCGCATGTAGTTAACGAAGTTGCCGTCAAGCCGGTAAGGCCGCGAGTAAGGATAGTCATCAGAGGTAGTGAAGGCGTCCATGATCCATGACAGCCTGCCATCTTCACCGACGACGATGTACGGATCGGAATCGTACTTCAGGAATGGAGCCAGCGCTGATAAGCGAGCGCGCACGTTGCGGCGCATGAGCAGCCGGCTCTGCGGGGTCACATCGTCGCTAAACGGCAGCTTGCCGATGTCGCCGCGCTCGAGGGCTATAAGGATGCGGCGCAGGAACCCGCCGATAACGACGCCGCCTTTCCCCTGGTAAGAAGTGAGTTTGTTCGTCTGGCCTTGCGGGTAGTTGAATTCTTTTTGCCCGGTGTTGACGTACACATCGGTGTCGGTCAATTCGCCGAAATAGACCTCCGGGCGGGTGACGGCGAGCCCGCGCACCGTGCTCTCGACCGGCATGTTGCTCAGAATCAGCTCCGGCAGACCTTCCGCGGTGAAGCCATTCACCGGGTTCATGGTGACCCCGTACCCGTGGGTGTAGATCAGCTTTTCGTTGATCCAGTTGCGGCTGCTCTCGGGCAGCTTGTTCACGTTGAGCTCGCGGGCGGCGAGCATCACCTGGCGCAGCCTGCCGTTGATCTCGTAGCGATCAATGTCGATGTCCGGGAAGTCGTAATACGTGCGGATTTCCTGGATTTGGCGCAGCGTGTCCTGCAGGGCACGCCAGTCCCACAGCCGAATGTTCTGCAACGTGAGCTGGTTGTTCGCTGCATCGACGGCCTCGACGCCCGGGTCCGCGGGAAACTCCTGCCGGGAGACGCGGTCCAGGCCATAGGCCCGGCGTGTCATGTCGATATTGTGGGCAATGTAGGGCCGCTCGCGGACCAGTTCGTTCGGTTTGACGATAAAGCTGGTGACATACCAGGCGATTGCCTGGAGTGCGAAATAACAGAGTGCGGCGGGAACGATTGCGGCGATCACCCAGCGGAGGCGCGGCATGCGCATAACCGCATTCACGGCGGCAATCGCAACGCCGACGAGAAACGCGACGCAGACAACGAGCAGGCCGGGAAGCATGACGTGGGCGCCCGCGTAGGTGACACCGGCGAAAACCGTGTGGTCCTCGAACAACAGCTCGAAGCGCGCGAGATAGACGCGCATTGCCAGCACCAGCAGGAGGAACGCAAGCGCGATGGAGAGGCCACGCACGGGCAAGGGGATGTAGATGCCGCGCTCTCCGGCGAGCGCACGGGCGCCGCTGCTGATGAGAATGAACAAAACGCTAAGTACAACAGTGATCACCGCCAGCGCCAGCAGCCAGCCGGCGATGAACTGCCATACCGGAAGAGTGAAGAGGTAGAAGTTCACCGATCTGCCGAAAATGGGATCCACAACGCCGCCCGCGGCCCCGGGTGCGTACCAATAGAGCGCAAAAGCCGGCCACTCCATCATCATCGCAACGCCGGCGACCGCGGCGATGAACAGCGCAATGGCGAGCGCCAGGAAGCGCATCACGGACTCGACCGGCAGGTTCAGAGGTTCGCCGCCGACGAGGATGGTGTGACCGGTGGGCAAGTAGCCGCGCGATGTCCGCTTCATCGCCAGGAAAGAGCCGTACAGAATCAGGAACGTGGTCCCGGCAAAGGCGAAGAAAACAACGGATTCCATGCGCAAGGTCTTCCAGAACACGTCGCCGTAGCCAAGAGATCCGAACCAGAGTGCGTCGACGTAATAGGACAACGACGAACGTCCACCCAAGAGGATGGCGGCGACAACGACGAGAAGGAGAATGAACGGAAAGCGGCGGCGACGCAGCACGGGAGGCCAGTCAATCGTTGGTGACATCACGCTCCTTTCGTTGAATGAGTACGATCCGCTTTCCGGCCATTGTACGGCGTGTGAACTGAGAACGGGCTGTTGTGGTGGGGACGACACGACAGGGTGTGTCAAACCGAGTCAGGCCGGGTTGCCCCAGGCGAGCCACCGTGGCTGATTCCGAGTCTTTCACCTCTGTGCGTCAGGATCGGCGAGCAGTTTGGGCAGGGTCGCTTTGTGCTTGGGCTTGGATTTCTTCTTCCGGTCGGGGACCAGGCGGGTGGGCGGAGGTGCGCCGATCTGCTCCCGTGCCGCCGACTTGACCGCCGTCACAGCGCGAAACGGCTTCGGCTTCTTCTTCCGCGGCATGATTCCAGAGAACCTTCCACAGCATACGCCAAGCACTGCCGTCCCGCTTGTGCCATAATTTTAAGCTCTGCGGGGTGGCCATGGATGAGCGCGAGTTCTTTGACGAGCGGCAGGACAAGAAGCTTTTCACGCTGAACTGCCCGCACTGCCAGCAGGCGGGCGAATACGAACTGGGCTGGATCGTACGCACCAAGAAACGGCAATTGCCGCCGCGCGCCGATGAACGCGATCGCGCCAAGTTCGCCAAGGCCCGCTCCTACATGGTCCGGCGCGACGACATGGTGATGTGCAAGAACATGCGCTGCCGCAAGCGCTTTGAGGTGTCCGGCATTCAGTCCGTGGCCTTCCTCGATTAGCGCCCGCTGTAATTCCTTTGCGCTCCCGGCGAGAGTCGGAGCTTTTCCTTTTTTGGCGTTGGACGACTTTGGATGTGGCCGGCGCGCTTTGGCGGCGCCACCCGCGTCATTTATACTTGCGCGTTTGCCCGGCCGCCGGTGAAATCGCCGTGCTGCTGGTGACGCGAGGTGTGTTTTGAAGATTCTGGTCTGCATGAAGCAGGTCCCGCAGAAGGACGCTCCCCTGAAGCTGAACGAGAGCGGAACCTGGATTCGCGAGGACGTCTCCTACGAGGTCAACGAGCCCGACGCCTACGCGCTGGAAGAGGCGCTGCGGCAGAAGGAAAAGCACGGCGGGGAAGTGGTGGTGATCACCGCCGGCCCGGCGCGCGCCCAGCAGGTGCTGCGCGAAGCGCTGGCCAAAGGCGCCGACCGCGCCATCCATCTGGAAGACGCCGCCTTCGTCGGCCTGGATGCCTTCAATGCCGCGCAGGCCATTCGCCGCCGCCATCCAAGGACGAGAGCTTCGATCTCATCTTCACCGGGCTGCAATCCGATGACTACGGCTTCGCGCAAACCGGCGTGATTCTGGCCGAGCTGCTCGGCTGGCCTCACGCCACCATCATCATGCAAATCGAGAAGAAGGACGGCGGCATCCGCGTCAAGCGCGAGCTCGAGGCCGGGTTACTTCCAGTACGTCGATATGCCCGTTGCCAGCGGTCCTTACCATTCAGTCCGGCATCAACAAGCTGCGCTATGCCACGCTGATCGGCATCAAGCAGGCCAAGAACAAGCCCCTGCAAGAAAGTGACCTTGGCGGAGGTCCAGGCGGTCTTGGGCACCAACCTTCAGCAGATTCGCCGCCTCTATATACCTGAGAAGACCAAGAAGACCGAGCTGCTGGAGGGTATCCCGCCGAAGTCGCCAAGAAGCTGGTCGAGAAGCTGCGTGACGAAGCGCGCGTAATCTGATTTGCCCGGCGCGCGCCACACCTGGCGTGCCGGGAAGCCCGAGGCGATGGCCGGTCGGAGAGGCCGTGCCATGGGCCGCATGGAAGAACAGGCTGGCAAGAAAGAATCGACACCCGATGAACTGCAGCTTCGTGCACTGACGTTGCGCGCGGTCGGCTGGCTGCTGGTGGTGTTTGACGCGATTATCGTGGTCTACGTGTTCGTTGGCATCCGCAGCGGTTCGTATCTGTGGTTGTTCTGGGCGGCTATCGAGGGCCTGGTGGGCGCCGGTTTGGTGCTGGCCGGCATGCGCCGCGAGGCGATCGCCAGCCGCACCTTGGCCCAGACGGCCCGCCGGCACCTGAGCGCCACCGGGCAAGCCGAGCAGCATAAGGCCGCATGATTTCAGGTGTGACTGCGCTCCTAGCTTGCGGGCGGCGGGTTGTGATAAGGCGTACCCCAGGTAATCTCGGAGGTGCGTTGTGGCAGTTCAAACCGACGTAGAACAAGTTCGGGAAAAGGGCCTTAGTCTGGAAGTGATCGGCGGGGTGATCTGGTTCTTCGATTTTCTCATCCTGTTTTTCCTGCCTGCCGGTCTGAAATTGGGCCATAAGAGTGGGTTCGCGGTGATCATGATTGCGCTCGCCGTGCTTGGGCTGGTGCTGATCGTGAGCGGCTACGTCATCCGCGCCCGGGCCGAAAGCAGCTAGTTGCCGCCCGTACGGCACGAAAGAGAGAGCAGGCAAGCATGGCTGACACCATCCTCGTGGTTGTCGAACAACGCGAAGGCAAGCTGAACCGCGTCTCCTTCGAAACCATTGCCGGAGCACAGGCGCTGGCCGCCGCGACCGGCTGGACGTTGGAGGCTGCCGTGGCCGGCAGCGCCGCGGGCGAGATTGCGAACGAAGTGGCCGGCAAGAAAGTCGCCAAGGTCTACGACGTTGAGTCTCCCAAGCTGGAGCCGTACACGCCGGACGGCTTTGTTGCCGGGCTCAAGCAGTTCATCAGCCGGCGGCAGCCCCGCCTGGTGTTGATGCCGCATACCTACCAGGTGCGCGACTTCGCGCCCCAACTGGCGGCGGCGCTCGGCCGCACCCTGGTGAGCGACTGCATTGGGTTCCGCAAGGACGGCAGCGAACTGCTGTTTACGCGCCTGATGTTCCAGGGCAAGTTTGCCGCCGACGTCGCGCTCACGGGCGATCCCCCGTACTTCGCCACCTTCCAAATCGGCGCCTTCCGCGCCGACCAGGCGGAGGCCGGCGCGAACGCAGCACCGGTGGAAACGGTCAATGTGGAGATCGCGGACGGCGTCATCCGCACCCGTCCCGAGGCGCCATTCAAGGCTGCCAAGCAGGCGGTGGACCTGACGCAGGCGGTGATCATTGTCGCCGTCGGACGCGGCATCAAGGAGCAGAAGAACATCGACCTCGCCAAACAACTGGCGGACGCCCTCGGCGGCGAGCTCGCCGCCTCGCGTCCGATCTGCGATTCCGGCTGGCTGCCCATGGACCGCCAGGTCGGAAGCTCGGGGCAGACGGTTGCGCCCAAGCTCTACCTGGCGCTGGGCATCAGCGGCGCCATCCAGCACATCGTGGGCATGAAGGGCGCGCGCACCATCGTGGCGGTGAACAAGGATGCCGAGGCCCCGATCTTCGAGGTGGCGGATGTGGGCGTGGTCGCAAACCTGTTCGACATAGTGCCGCCCCTGATCGAAGAGGTGAAGAAGGCCAAAGGCGCCTAGCGTTGAAGAACCAAGCCCGGCGGCCGACCACATATTCATTGGCGCCAGCTTTGCCGGGTAACCTCGGCTGGGTCCGGGCTGGCCGCGGTATCGCCGTTGGATACGCCGAGCGCCGCTAGCAGCCGCGGCTTGTAATCCTCCCAGGTAAAATGCCTGGCTCTTGCACGCGCGTTGAAAGACATTCTCTCCCGCAGAGCGCGATCGCCAAGCAGCAGTTCTATTTTGTCAGCCAGAGCGCGCTCATCCCTGATCGGCACAATGAAGCCTTCCATCCCGTCCCTGACCACCGAACCGCAATTCGGCGTGGTGATGACGGGGACGCCGCAAGCAAGCGCTTCCAGGTGCGCCACCGCGAATGAGTCCGAAAGGGTGGGCAGAACAAAAATGTCGGCGGAAAGGAATTCGCGAAACACTTCCACGCGAGGCACAGGTCCAGCATAGGTCGGCCCGCTGAACAGCGGCGAATTCAACAGCCGGCGCGCGACCGGACCTACGATTCTAACTTCGCAACCAATCCCCCGCGACCTGAGCAGCCTGGCCGCCGCGGCGAGATAGTGAGTCCCCTTGCGTAAGCCAGCCTGGCCTACGAACAGAACCCTGCCGGGCTTCGGGGTGGGTTCAAGTTCAAGCCAGGTCGAGGGGATTCCGTAAGGCACCATGGCGATTCTCTCGCGCGGAGCCCCCAGGGCAATCAGGCTGGATTGCACCAACCCGGAAGGCGCCAGAATTCGGTCCGCCGCGCCCCAGATTGCGCGTTCCCAACTGGGGTCGAATTCCTCGTCTTCTCCCCAGATGTCGCTTTCGATGCCCGGAAACCGGCGGTTTTCCTCGCGGATGATGCGAACGTCCTCCGGGTATCCGAGCTGTTCGTAGGCCACAAAGATCCCCCGCTGGCGGGCTGCTGCCAGCAGGTCCACGGCTGCCGAGTCCAAATACAGGGAGTTCGTGTACAACGCATTCGCCCGCCCAAAGCCGTGGCGCAGGACCGTTCGGTCGAGCTGCGAGTCGGGATCGCGGCGGAGCATCCATCCCAGAAGCCGTCTGGCTGGCATCTGGTGGACCCGCTGGCGGGGAATGTCCGGAGGTAAGCGGCGGCCGGCCAGGCGGCGGACCGTCTTGGGCGTCCATCTCCGTGGCCATGCCGAGAACAACCGGTCCAGGGCAGGATGAGAGCAATAGTCGGTATAGAATTTCTCCAGAGCGCCGGCTTGCGCCAGAAACGCTGGAACCGCGTAACCGTGGCGGGCACCGGACTGAAGCACGATGAATCGGCGCGTCTTCGCGGTATTCGTCATGACGGCCGCGCACCCCTACCGAACCTTGATTCTCCTGCCGTGCGCTGTTCTTCTACCACGGCGCCTCGGCCGGGGACGCCGGCATTGCCGCACGACAGCCGTCATGATTTCGATAACCCTTTACCACCCTTCTCGTGGACAGCCTGACGTGCAGTTGCGCAATGGCATGGGAGATCGTCTGAAGGAATGCAGGATCATCAGGGCGGACGCATGTGGAACACGCACAATAATATAATGGTGTGTACCCCAGAACCGAAATGGAAGATCGTCTCAGTGGCTGCAGGATGGTTGCAATTCCTCGATTTGTGGATCACCGCGGTAGCCTGTGCGTGATCGAGGACACCTGTCTTCTCCCGTTCGAGGCGAAGCGTTTCTACTACATCTTCGATGTGAGGCCCGATGCGCGGCGCGGATGCCACGCGCACAAAAGCCAACAACAACTGATTTTCGCCATCGCGGGAGCATTCCAGATCCTGCTGGACGATGGACGGGCGCGCCGGGAAGTTTGCCTGGGCGGTACGAACGAAGGGTTGTACGTGCCTCCGCTGATTTGGCATGAGCTGCACAGCTTCTCTCCCGGGTCGATTTGCGGTGTACTTGCGTCCGGCCACTACGATCCGCTCGATGCCGTTAGCTGCTACGAAGACTTTCTCGGAATGGTGCGCTAAGGTGTTGTGCCCGGTCTTCCTGGACGTGAGGTCCGCCTTACACTGGGAGCGCGCGCGGGTTGAGCGAGTGAGCGGTGCCGTGAGGGAGTTTGCTGCCGATCGCGGGCCATGGCGAGCGAGGTGCGGCGAGGGATGAGCACGGTCAGCGCGGCCGCCGGCAAATTGAAAGAAATACTGCGGCGGGTATCGAGGCTTTGCCGGTATTCAAAAATCCTGGCCTTTTTCGTCTCGTTTACCGGAGAGGCCCGGCAGCTTCGCCGTGACCCGCAGCATGTGGCCGATGAAGCGCACCTTCGGGGAGCGTGGAATTTCGCTACTCCCGTCGAGCGAGAGTGGCAGCGCCATGCGCTTTCGGTCGTTACTCGCGAACTGGGAACCGGAAGTTGGGGAGATTCACTGGAAATCGGCTGTTCCGAGGGCGTTTTCACGGCAGAACTGGGGAAGCGCTGCCTATCAGTCACTGCCTTTGACATCTCGCCCATGGCGGTAGCCCGCGCCGCGCAACGTTGCGGGGCGTACGCAAACATCCGGGTGGGGCGCCTGGATGCCGCGACCGAGGACATTCCGGGTCAATACGACCTGGTGTTTGTAATGGACGTGCTATGGCTGGTCGCGGGGCGACGGCGAAAGCACGACATCGCCCCCAAATTGGCACGCGCGCTCCGCGACGGAGGATTACTTGTGTTCAGCGACAGCCGCATGCCGAAATGGGTCCGGCACTCATTCTGGAGCCTGCTGCTTCCGACCGGCGCTGATCAATGGGCGAAGGTTCTGGGCCGCACGCCCGGTCTGACCGTCGTACACCGGGAATGTTACCGGCCGGACCGCAAAAATCATCCTGAGTTTTGGGAGAAGTTGTTTGTTTTGTTCCGAAAGCAACCTGCAAACGGAATGTGACCTGCGGTCCCATTCGGTGGGGAAGCGGCTTTTTATAGGTGGCCTTCAGGAAAGATGCTTACGCGCGTGATGAATAGGCTGAAGAATTGGCTGCGGCGCTTCCCCAGGGTGGTAAGGGTCGTAAATTTGTTCCGCTTTCTGCGGGAGGAGATCTGGTTTGCCGCTTGGGTATGGATCGCCCCCAGAAGGTTCATGGACGACGCCCATCGGCGCGGCAGTTGGAACTTCAAAACCGCTGAGGGGCAGGAATGGCATCGGCGAGTGCTTGCCGCCGTCGCCATGCGTTTGGGCGGAGAGCAGTGGGGAGACGCGCTGGAGCTCGGCTGTTCGGAAGGCGTGTTTACCTCCTACCTGGCGGGTCGGTGCCGGTCGGTGCGGGCCTGCGACATCTCATCCGTAGCCTGCGCGCAGGCCGCGCAACGGTGCGCGTCGTACGCGAATGTCCGGGTTGAGTTGCTCGATCTGGCCAAGGACGACATACCGGGACAGTACGATCTGGTTTTTGCCATGGACATTTTGTCCTGCATCCGCGGCGGCCAAAGACTGGAGCGAGCGGCGAAGAAATTGACGAACGCGCTGCGCGAGGGCGGCGTCCTCATCTACACCGACAACTCTGCGCCGTTGGAAGTCCTGCGCTCCTGGCGAAGTCCCCCCTGGTGGAGTTCGCTGTTGGCGATGATGTCGCCGGACGACTGCGTGCGCTTTCTCGAGAGCCCATTCGGATTACAACTGGTGTATCGCGAGCAATATCTTCCGGACCTGCCCGGAAGACGGGATGAATTACTGGCCTTGCTCCAAAAAGCACCGGCGCCGGCAGCCAATACGGCCACTCCGCCGAGCGCGGTGGAAGATGCAAGCGGCGGCCGCCCGGGTGGTCTCACCCGCTCTGGTAGCGAGCTGACATGAAATTTTCCGTCCTCATCCCGACCTATAACCGCAGGGACGTACTCGCTCGCACTTTGGCGGCCGTGTTCGAGCAGGATTTCCCAGCGCATGAGTTTGAAGTCATCGTCGTCGTCGACGGCTCCACCGATGGGACTTTAGAGATGTTGCAGGGACTTCGGCCACGCTGCGGCTTCCGCTATTTCTACCAGCCGAACCGCGGCTTGCCCAAGGCGCGCAACCTTGGCCTGAAAGCGGCGGCGGGGGAACTGGTCCTGCTGTTGGATGACGATATCGTATGCGTCCCCTCGCTTCTGCGAATGCACTTGGAGGCCCATGCGGGGGCGAACAAACGGGTTGTATTCGGACCGGTGCTGCTCCATCCGGACAGTCCTCCCGGCTTGATAGCCGACCAGTGGACGGTTTCGTGGAAGGGATTTCAAGAGCGACTGGAGCGTGAAAACGGTTGTGGCCCTCCCACGAAGCTCTGGCTGGCGGCCAAAGCGCCGGCGGTGAACCGGTCGATGCCGCGACCGCTACTCGAATCCATCGGCGGATGCGATGAGGCAATGAAGGATTGCCATGAGGACTGGGAGCTAGGCATTCGACTCTGGAAGGCCGGCGCCGAGTTTCATTTCCAACCGGAAGCGGTCGCCTACCACTTCTATGTGAAATCGGATCGAGTTGTCGTGCGACAGGATTCGCCCATGTTCGCGCGCGGGGAGGTGGCCTTGTCGCGCAAGCACCCGGAGTACAGACCGCTTTCCGCGCTGGCCACCATCGCCTCGGGAAGATTGCGCCACCGGCTGTTCGTGGCTGCGGCGGTGCGCCTTCCGTTTTCGCTCGATCCGGTGCTGCGACCCATGTTTCTCATGTTGGACGCGCTGCGTACACATCCCCGGCTGCACCGCGGCGGTATGCATCTGTTGGGGTACCGCAGCGGGCTACGGACTTTTCGGGAAGCGGCGCGGTTCACCGGGTCCCGCCGGGCGCTGAAAGCCGAGTTTGGGGTGCAACTGCCGGTGCTGGCCTACCACCATGTCGGCCGTCCGAAGCCGGGCACGTATCCGGACCTGTCGGTCACGCCGAAACATTTCGAGCGCCACATGCAGTGGCTCGCCGGCAGGGGTTATCGCACCATCCGTCCGGCGGATTGGCTGCGATGGCGCCGCGACGGAACCGGTCTTCCGCGCAAACCGGTGTTGCTCACCTTTGACGATGCGTTTGCCGACCTCGCCGAGCATGCCTTCCCGGTACTGCGCCGTTATGGATTTACAGCCACCGTTTTTGTCGTAACGGGGCATATCGGCGGCGTCAATTCGTGGGACCAGGAGCGGGGCTCTGCCATACACCCGTTGATGACTGCCGACCAACTGCGATATTGGGCCGATCAAGGGATGGATTTCGGCGCACATAGCAGGACCCATCCCGATCTGACGGTCCTCGCCCCCGAGGCGGCAAAGCAAGAGGTAACCGGCAGCAGAGACGAATTGGCGGCAATTCTGGGCCGTCCCGTCACCGCCTTTGCCTATCCGTATGGACGCGAGAACGAAGCTGTGTGTGAGTCGGTCCGTAACGCGTTTGAGATCGCCTTCACCACCGGCGAAGGCCTGAATACATTGGACACCGACGTGTTTCGCTTGCGCAGGAGTTGTGTTGGGCTTCACGATTCCATCGCCGGCCTGGAGTGCCTGCTGCGGTGGGGAATGCGTCCGTTGCCGCGTTTGCGCAGCAAACTGCGGCTTCGGCAGCGTGCTAAAGAGTTTCGAATCCGGTTGGGGATCGCCAATCGAAATAAGCAGGAGCGGGATACTGTCGCTTTGTTAGATAGTTGCCTTACCCGCCGGGTTTCGCAGTCGGACAAAATCCCAGGCCAGCCGCCCGAATCGCTATGACATTCTCAACAGTTCCACAACGCTTAGTTTCGGTTGTAGTTGCGATCTACAACACAGAGCGGTTTCTTGCGGAAGCCATAGACAGCGTTCTGGCCCAAACGTACCCTCGGTGGGAGTTGCTGCTCGTCGATGACGGCTCCACAGATGGCTCAACCGAAGTGGCGAAACAGTATGCTACACGGTACCCGGACCGAATCTACTACCTGGAGCATCCAGGTCACTTGAACCAAGGAACGTGCACGTCGCGCAATCTTGGCCTACGGCACAGCAAAGGCGAATACGTTGGATTTTTAGATTCCGACGATGTGTGGTTGCCGAAAAAACTGGAAGAGCAAACACGACTGATGGAGATGCACCCGGAGGTGGGACTGCTCTATGGCCACAGCGAGTATTGGTATGACTGGACCGGAGAGCCAGGTGATTCATGCAAGAACCACATTCCGCCGTTAGCCCCGCCGGGCACGGTTTATCACCCTCCAAGCTTGCTAAAGCTTTGCTTTCCTCTGGGCGATTTCACGCCTCCTTGCCCAAGTGCATTCCTGCTGCGCCGCGAAGCCTTGGACCGCATCTCCGGCTTCGAGGAACTTTGGGACCGGAAGCGGCAGCAGCTCTATGAAGATCAGGCATTTCTCGCAAAGGTTTATCTGAATGTACCCGTTTTCATTGCCGCGCAGTGTTGGGACCGCTATCGAATTCATGAGAATTCGTGCTGCGCAATGGCGGAGCGGTTGGGAACGGCCGAGGGTTCGCGGCAATTCTATTTCAGATGGCTGGAACAGTATCTTCGCGACCATCAAGTTTGCGACAAAGACGTTTGGAAAGCGTTTTGGCGCCGTAAGCGCTCCGATCGTTATCCACGGCTCGCGGCGCTGGCCCGCCGTGTTCGCCGTATCGCACCCGCGATGCGGAATCGTCTGGGTCCGAACACAGCTTGAACGTGACCGTAGCCTCCGGGGCCGCGGCGTGGCCAGCGCTCTGGCATCTGCGAGTGTCAGCTTTGGTCGGGAACATTTGATGGCGCCATATTTCTGCACCTACTTTGATCATCGGTATCTCCCGTACGGGTTGGCGCTCTACCGGTCTCTGGTCCGATGCGTCGGGCGGCCGTTTACCCTGTTCGCGCTCTGTCTCGACGACATTGCCTTCGATTTGCTGCAACAGCTCGCCCTGCCCGGTGTGCGGCTGATTCGTCTTTCCGAGTTGGAACAGGCTGACCCGGCGCTGCTGACAGCGCGTGGAAATCGCAGCCGAATCGAGTATTACTTCACCTTGACCCCGGCGCTGCCTTGCTATTTGCTGGCACGGCATCCCGAGATCCGGTTGCTTACCTATGTGGAGGCGGACCTTTACTTTTACTCGGCTGTGGACGCCGTGTACGAGGAACTGGGCGAGGGATCGATTCTGATCGTGCCCTACCGGCATCCTGTGGGTGTCACCTACAACGTGGGGCTCCTTGCTTTTCGTAATGATGCGGCCGGACGTGCCTGTCTAAGTTGGTGGCGCGACCGCTGCCTGGAATGGTGTTACCGCCGGTACGAAGACGGCAGGTTTGGCGACGAGGGCTACTTGGAAGACTGGCCGAGCAGGTTTCCCGGGGTTGTAGTTGCTCAGCGCAAGGGCATTGGATTGGCGCCTTGGAATGCGGCCAAATACACCCTGAGCGTTGTCGAAGGGGCTGCGTTGGTCGATTCCGATCCCTTGGTTTTTTATCATTTCGGCGGCGTCCGCAGGACCGGCCGCTATATGCTGCGACATAACCTGCCGAATTACCGTACCCGCATGACACCGGAACTCAAGCAACTGGTGTATGCCCCCTACGTGCGCGCACTTCTCGCGGCGGCCGCCGAGTTCCCGCCCGGATCGGTCCCCTACGTGGAATGCGCACCTGGAGGGACGCTCAAGGAGCGGCTTATCCGTGAGCTGTTTTATGCGCGCCTCATCGTGGCCGGTCCGGTGCTTTTCCAACTCGATTACGGACCCGTAGGGCCCATGCTGGTAAGGCTTGGGAAGCTTGTCAGAGCATGTTTTCGTAAACTGTGACCGAAAGTTCAAATCAGAAGTTCGCGGATCAGAGATGTTTCTGGCCTTGCCAGGCTGCTGAAATGCGATGAACTTCTAGCATCCGAGTGCGAGTACTGACCCCTCCGATTGCCAGCCAATTCCAATGCTTTTTTGTTATGCTAGGGCGCGCCTGCCACGCCGGTGCGTTCGCCAATTCCAAGGAGTTTCCGCAGGTGAAGCAAACCCTTAGCTGCACGGTGGTCGTCTGTACCCACAACCGTTCTCAGGTGCTGGCCCGCGCGCTGGCGGCACTGGGACAGCAGACCCTGCGCCCCTGCGAGATCGTGGTGGTGGACAGCGCTCCCCGGCGGGACCCCGCCCTCGAGGTCGCCTTGCGGCACGGTGCGGGGTACGTGGTCGAACCGGTTGCCGGCGTTTCGCGCGCCCGCAACCGCGGCGCCCGCTCCTGCCGCACCGATCTCGTCGCCTATCTCGATGACGACTGTCTCCCCGCGCCCGACTGGCTGGAGCACATGGTCGCCGAGTTCGCGGATGACCGCGTTATGGCTGTCGGCGGCCGGGTTGAGGGCATCCTCCCTGAGCACGATGTTCAACCTTGGCACTATGCCGCTGCCCACGATGCCCGCCGCCCGCAGCGTCGCCGCGTCGATAGCCGGACTCCCGCCTGGTTCGAGCTGGCGAATTTCGGCGCCCTGGGCGACGGCAACATGGCTTTTCGCCGTGCCGCCTTCGATCTCTGGCCCGGTTTCGACGAGCGCCTGGGACGCGGCGGCCCGCTCCACGGCGGGGAAGAGCACCACGCCTTCTTTTCCCTCATCGACCGCGGTTATGCCGTCGTCTACACGCCCGCCGCGGTCGTGCGCCATCCTTTGCCGGCCACCGCGTCGCAATTGCGCGCGCGTTGCCTGATGGAGCTGCGCGCCACCGCCGCCTACGTCGCTATGTTGTGGAGTGAAGAGCCGCGCCACCGCGGCCGCCTGCTGCGATTTGTCGCGGAAGGTATGCTCGGCCGCCGGCGCAGTTGGCGCGATCCCGCCACCCGCCTGCCGGAATCCATGGTTCCCCGCTGGCGCGCCCTGCTGGCCATGTTCTCCGGCCCGCTGCTCTATCGCCGCGCCCGCGCCGCCAGAAATTGCGACGAGGCGGTTGCCGTCGCTCCCCACCCCGCCGGCTGATTCCGCTCAGTTCACGCTGATATCGTGCACCAGGACAGGCCCGTCCTCATGGTGCTCCGCGGCCCGCGACTCTCCCTCCACGTCCTCCACGCTGGCCAGCGCCGCCAGCACGTAGAACAGCGCCGCATTGGCCGCGATGTGCAGGTTGAAATCCGCCAGGCTATGCACCAGGATCCCGCTGCACCCCACCAGCGCCACCAGCTTCGCCGGCCACACCAATCCCGGTGGGCCCCGGCGCCGCAGCACCGAGCGAAACATCGCCGCCACGAACCACAGCATCAGCGCGAAGCCGATCACTCCCGTCTCCGCCAGCAGTTGCAGGTAATCGTTGTGCGCGGCATTCACCACCCGGTCGCTGTAGAAGCTCTGGAACTGCGGAAACACCGTGGTGAAGCTGTCCAGTCCCCAGCCGGCGATCGGCCGCGCCCTGAACATGGCGAACGTGTCCTTGAAGATGCCGATTCGGAAGCGCGCGTCCAGGGTGGTTCCCATCGTGCCCCCGTCGGAATACGTGCTCTCGATCCGCCGCGTCACCCGTGATCCGCCCAGCCACGCGACAAAAATCACTCCCACCACTGCCAGGATGGCCACGTCTCGAAGCCGCTCGCTCCTTTGTCCCCGCAGCAGCATCAGCCCCGCTGCCAGCGCCACCTGCGCCACGAAGGCCACCATTCCGCCGCGCGAGCCCGACAGGAAGATGGTGCTCCCCATCAGCAGCACCGCCAGCCCCAGCAACGCCCGTTGCGGCCCCGTGGTGCGCGGGCGCATCATCAGCGCCAGCGGAAGCGGCGTCAGCAGCTCCATCAATCCCGCCCAGTGGCTGTGATTCAGGTACGGACCGTACCCCCATGCCCGGCGCAGCGGCTGCTTCACCCAGTAGATTTTTCCGTTTGACGTCATGTCCTGCACCATGGCAAACCCGGCCAGCAGGAACCCAAACGACGTCATCCCCACCAGGAACCGCTGGATCTGCTCCCGGCTGTGGAACACCTGCGCCGCCACGAACATCAGCAGCCCGTACGCCAGGTAGCGAAGCGCCTCCTGCCAGGTGGCGTAGCCATACGCTGCCATCCCGAACGCCAGTTGCGCCGCCACCAGCGCGGCGAAACCCAGCGCCGGAAGGTACAGCGGGCTGGGACGAATCCGCACCTCGCCCGCCAGCAGTTGTCGCGCCGCCCACAATCCAAACAGCCCCGCGGCGCCGCACTCCAGCATGTACTCCGACCACGGCTCGGTGGCCCCAAACGCCAGCGCCGCCGCGGCCAGCACCGCCCCCAAACCGGCCACCAGCGCGTAATCCCAAACCACTCCGCGCTCGGCTGTTTTCTCCCATCCAAAGCTCGAATTCCTGCGCCGCGGCAGCACGGGGGCCGGCGTTTTCATCGGCACGCCTCCGCTGCGATCCGTGTCAGCCTCACGTCATCGGCCCACGCCCGCCCGCGAATCGCGGTTTGCGCGCGCTCGCGCACGATCGCCAGGTTCACGAAGTGGGTTGTCGCGTCGGTACGGAAGTTCTGCTGCAACTCCTGCCAGCCGTGCGTGCCGCTCACCTCCGGCAACTGCGCCAAGGCGCGCGCCGACTTCAGCTCGCGCACCGCCAGCCGCGGGCCGCTCACTCCTTCCAGTTCGCTTGTCCGCATCCATCCCGAGAGCTCATAGCACGCCCCTCCGTCCACCGGCACCGTCTGTTGCAGGCCGATGTCGGCCACCGGATCGCCGCCGAACGTCATCAGCAGAGCATGGTTGCCGCTGTGGAAGGCTTCGCTGTCGATCTCCAGCGCCACCTCGTCTTTTCGCGTGTAGTGCCAGCCGAAACCGAAGTTCAGGATGTTGTGCTCGAATCCCCCGTTGATCACCAGGCTCTCCGAGTAGCTGTACGGCTGCAATTCGGGATCGATCTGCGCCAGGCTGTTCCACGCCGCCCGTGCCCGTTCGGAGTCGTTGCGTGCCACCAGCGATCCCAGGTATCCACTCGCAAACTGCGGTTTCACCCGCTTGCCCATCTGCATGGTGCGCGACCATACCTGGTCGGCGGCCTCGTACTGCCGCATTCCCACCAGGAAGTCCGCGTATCCCAGGTACAGCCACGGATCGCGCGGGACCACTTCCTCCAGCACCCGCATGTAATCGTTATGGGTGGCCCTCAGGCTCAGCAGGATGGCCCGCGAAAAATTCCGGTGGATCGGGTCGCCCTCCACCGCGGCGCCGAACAGCTTCAGCGTTTCCCCGGTATCGCCGGCCAGCAGGTAGTAATTGCCCGCCTCCCACGCGATGTCCGGATCATGCGCGTCCAGCCGGATGGCTGTTTCGATCGCCTTGCGCTGCGCCACGGCGTTCCCCGTGTACTGATAGGCCAGCGCCAGGTCCATCCAGTAGCGCGCGTGCCGCGGGTCCAGAGCCGTCGCCCGCTGCAGCGCCGGAATCGACCCCGGAATGTCCTGGATCAGGATGGACCGCACCCGCCCCAGCCGGTACCAGGTCTCCGCGTTCTGCGGCTCCAGGCGGGTGGCGCGCTCCAGCACCGCCGGATCCGTGCTCTGCATCCATCTTTCCGCCAGATAGCCGCGGCTGGTGCGATACACGTACGCCGCCACCAGCGCCAGGCACAGCGCTCCAAACAGCAGTTTCCGCCGGGGAGAATGCAACCGGATGAGCATACGCAGTTCGCGGCCCCCAGGGCTCCAGCGCCGGGGCCCGCCCGATTCGCTTTTACTGTCGCCGTGATTCGTTGTAGTAGCGGTTCTTCTGGCCGTAGCCGTACGAATAGTAATAATAGTAAGAGCCGGGTGACGTCAGGTCGACTCCGTTCAGCAGCGTTCCCGCCAGCCGCGCGTTCACCTGCGACAGCAGGTCCCGCGCCTGCCGCAGCGCGTTTTTCGTGGTCACGTCGGAGCGTACCACCAGCACCACCGAATCGGCGTATACCGACAGCACCACCGCGTCGGTCACCGACAGCACCGGCGGCGTGTCGATCAGCACGTGGTCGTAGTCCTGCTTCCATTTCTCCAGGCATTCCTGGAAATACTTCGACGACAGCAACTCGGCCGGGTGCGGCGGCGGCGGTCCCGCCGGAACCACGTACAGGTTCGGAATCTGCTCCGATTGCAGCACCGCCCCTTCGAACCCCTTGCCCGTGGCCAGCAGCGTGCTCAGGCCGCCCTCGTTGGGGACCCCCAGCGCCCGGTGGATGCTGGGCCGGCGCAGGTCGCAATCCAGCAGCAGCACCCGCGCTCCCATCTGCGTCAGCACCACCGCGCTGTTGAGCGCCGTCGATGTCTTGCCCTCCTGCGGCAGCGGGCTGGTGATCACAATCGTCTTCGGCGGCGTGCCCGAGCCGGACAGCAGCAGCGACGTGCGCAGCGCCCGGTACGCCTCCGCCGACTGCGATCGCGGCCGGAAATGCGCGATCATGTGCGATTCCCCGTTGCCCGCCCCCGCCTCGCTGGAGCGCGCCAGCAGCCTCCGTATCGGCGGCCGCGTGCTCAGCGGAATCATCCCCAGCGACGGCAGCGCCGCGATCATCTCCGCGTCTTCCGCCGAACTCACCGTCGTGTCCAGCGATTCGATCAGAAACGCCAGTCCCACTCCCCCCGCCAGCCCCAGCAGCACTCCCAGCAGGATGTTCAGCCGCTTGTTGGGACGCGCCGGATGGTTCGGCGTCGGCGCCGCATCCACCACCCGCACGTTGCTCGACTTCAACCCCGCCGACACTTGCGCTTCCTTCAGCTTCTGCAGCAGCCCGTCGTATAGTTGCCGGCTGGTGTCGGCGTCGCGCTTGAGCATGGTGTACTCAATCGCGTTCTGGTTCAGCTTGTTGGCCTCCGTTTTCTGCTTTTCAAACTCCCGCCGCAGCATCGTTTCCCGCTGCATCGCCGCCAGGTAATCGCCTTTCACCCGCCCTTCGTTCTGCTTCTTTTCCGCCGCGATCGACGCTTCCACCACCGCCAACTGGTTCCGCACCTCCGCCATTTTCGGGTGCGACGGCCCGTAGAGCACCTGCAACTCCGCGATCTTCCCCTTCAGCCTGGCTTCCTCGCTCTTCAGATTGCCCAGCAGCGAGCCGCCTTCGCCGGTTCTTGCGTTTGCCGCCGTATCCGGCGCGTCTTCGCTCTGCATTCGGTACGTGGCTTCCTTGTGGATGCGCTCCGCCTCGGCCTGCGTCAGCTCCCGGTTCAGTTCGTCCAGCTTCGATAGGGTGATGTTCTGTTTGTCGTCCACCCCGACAATCTGCTTTTCCTTCTGGTACTCCACCAGTTTCTGCTGCGAGGTCTCCGCCTTCAGCCGCAGGTCCGTCAGTTGCTTCGACAGCCATTCCGAGGCTTGCATGGTCGACTCGAAGTGGCTGCGAATGTTGCGCTCGATGTAGGAATCGATAAGCTGGTTCACCACCTCCGACGCCACCTGCGGGTTGGGACTGGCGTAACGGATGTCCACCAGCCGCGTGCGCGGCACCGTGGTCACCGTCAGCCCGCCCTTGATCTTGCCCGCCGAGCGCGCTGTCTGCGTCGTGTCCAGCTTGCTGATCACGCCCGCGGTCAGCGGCCCATCGCTTTTCAGGCCCAGGAACTTGGCCGAGGAGGGGGAAAGCCGCCGCGCCGCCTCCGCCGCCAGCGCGTCGCTCTGCAGGATCTTCACCTGGGTTTCGATTTCCAGCGCGTCGTCTTCACCGCCGTAGTAGTGCGCGTCCTTGAATGGCAGAATGTCCTGCGCCGGCGGGTTGATCTCGATTCGCCCCGTGGCTTCGTAGATGGGCGTCATCTTCAGCGTCGCGATCGTCGCCAGCGTCGTCACCATCACCACCACCGCCACGATCAGCCAGCGATGCTTGTAGAGCGTGCGCAGGTACTCCCATACCGAGACGCCCCCCTGCGCTCCCACCGGATACTGCCCTGAGGTCAATGGAAAACTGGGAAATTCCACCGACTGCGGCTCGTAGGGCGCGGGAACGTAGCTCCCCGCCCTCAACTGCCTCGGTTCCATCCGCTGCTCCTGACGGCTGATTGCGATTCCGGCTGGTTCACCGCTTGTGTCCCGCGATAGTACCAGCTTTACCGGTTTTTTGAAACGCTTACCGCCGCTTGCCGAGGGCAGTTTCACGAGCAAACGCCTTTGTTGCACCGAAAGCGGCAAAACCCGAGCCAGCCGCGGAATTCATTCCGCCGCTTTCTCATCTCCCCACCCACTAACCACCTAATTACTGATCACTTATTACTAACTACCAACTACCAACTAACTAACTAATTACTTGACGATCCACAAATCCGTAGTACATTCGTCCCACTCTCGCCTGGTGTTTTTGGGGACCCCGCAACGCACATTCTGAGGGGGGAACGAATGCGCCGTAGAGTCCTGCGCCACTTGCCCATCATTGCCTGCGCACTGCTGATCATCCAATCGGGCGCCGCCGCGCCCCATCCCAAGCGCGCCGCCGCCGCCAAGTCCGTTCGGTCGGTCCTCGATGTCGAGGAGATCGCGCGCACGCCGCAACGGATGGCGCGCGGCAAGTACCTGGTCAACGGGCTGCTGCAGTGCTTCGGCTGCCATTCCGAAGTTGACTTCAGCCATCGGCCGGCGCGGCCCTTGCCCGGCACCATCGGCGGCGGCCACATCTTTGACAACGCGGAGCTGGGCCTGCCCCCTGGCGCCCGCGTGGTGGCGCCCAACATCTCGCCCGACCCCGAATTCGGCGCCGGCAAGTGGAAGGACTCCGATTTCGTGCGCGCCCTGCGCCGGGGCATCGGCCACGACGGCCGCACCCTGTTCCCGCTCATGCCGTATCAGTATTTCCGCCAGCTATCCGACGAGGATCTGGCCTCGGTCATCGTCTACATCCGTTCCATCCCGCCGGTGCACAAAGCCCGGCCCAAGACCGAGCTTCCTCCGGCTCTGAAGGCCATGTTCCAGCCGCTGCCGCCGGAGGCGCACGTCGCCCAACCTGATCGCTCCGACCCCCTCAAGTACGGCGCCTATCTGGTCAACGCCGCCCACTGCGACGGATGCCATACACCCACCGACCACAAAACCGGCCAGCCCATCCCGGGCATGTATCTGGCGGGTGGTGAACCGCTCGTCGGACCCTGGGGACCGGACCCCAAGAAGAACATTACCGTCAACTCGCTCAATCTCACGCCCGATCCTTCCGGCATCTCTTTCATGGACGAAGCGCTGTTCATCAGCGCGATCCGCACCGGCAAGGTCAAGGCTCGACCGCTGGCCACCATCATGCCGTGGGCCTGGTTCCGCCATCTCACCGACCGCGACCTGAAGGCCATCTACGCTTACCTGCGCTCCATCCCGCCGGTGCAGCATCGGGTGGACAACACTGAGCCCTCGGCCTACTGCAAACGTTGCCGCCACGCGCACGGTTTTGGCGACCGCAACAAGGCGCTGGCCACCGCCGCGCCCGCGCCGCACTGAACTGGTCGTTGGCCGTCGGCCGTCGGTCGTTGGCTGTTGGCTGTCGGTCGTTGGTCGTTGACTGTTGGTCGTTGGCTGTTGCCGTCGGGTAAAACGCAAGGTCCCTCGACTGCGCTCGGCTGCGCATGGCTCTGCTTGGATGACAGGGACTTTGGTTTTCTCAGATTGCTCGGCGCTTGCGAATCAACGGTCTCAAGATACTGGTGCCCAGGACCTCGCGCTCGGCCTGCAGCCAGTCGTCAAGAGCGCCGCCCTCGATGCGGCCGCGTTCCTGGTAAATCTCGTACGCCCGCAACTCGATTTTGCGCTCGACGAATTGCTGCAAAAGGCCCGCGAACTCCACTCTTCCACGGTCTGGCCTGACGCTTTCCATAATCCTCAATTGTACGAGCCCGCGGCCACTTCCGAACGTCGGCTTGCGCCACCGCCCACCCAGATTGGGAAACGCGGCCGGGCGGCGGAACTGCCCCGAATCGCGTGCATTACCGGTTTTGTGTAGCGGCGGAACTCATTCCGCCGGTGGAAGCGCCGGCCTTTAGGCCGGCGAAACAGGCTCGGAAACCGTCTTCACCTGTGCGAGTCCGAAGGACGCCAGAACCCAGCCCGGCACGCGAGTGCCAGGAACGCCCGCATAGATCTTTGATCCAGTCCCGCCAGGGACGGCAGACTTCCGCGCCTAACTTAGGTGAAGCCGATTTCACGCCTGACTTGATGGGCCTGTGGCGCACCACCGAGCATGAAAAACAGTTACCTGATCGCATTCAGCTCCCGAATTCCAAGGCGCCTCAAGATGGGAACGGGATATCACAAGCGTTCATCTGACAATGGTAACCGTTGACTTCCGCCGCTTTGAGGGCATAATGGGCGAACCTATCAACCTAGTGCCGGCCTCTGTACACGGTCCCTCGTCCCCGATGGCGGTCGTGAAGCGTGTACCTGAAGTCCAAGTTTGTTTCACTTCCTCCGCCAAGAAGCTTGAACTGAGCCATCCTACTTACGATGGAGAAAGCTGAAACAAAATGAAAAGAACCATTATTGTCATTGCGCTTGTGGCAGCACTGCTGACAGTGGTGTTTGGACAAGGCGGGGCGCGGCAATCTCCAGCAACCTGGCAGACTGAAGCTGTAGCTGGCCCGGCGAAAGAGGCGAATGCCGCCATCGACCGCTGGTCGGCGGCGTATAGCGCCAATGACGTGGACGCCGTGGCGAACAATTATTGGCCGGACGCAATCCTGCTCGGCACCAAGAGTCCGGTCATCTCCACCGGTACGGATGCAATCAAGAAATACTTCGCCGACCTGAAGTTGCAGGGAAGCGGCAACAAGAACGTGATCCAGGAACGGCACAGTCTCCCACTCGACAATAACGCCGTGTTAGTGACCGGGTTTTACGAGTTCACCCGCATGCAAGAGGGGAAGCCGGTACCGGGTCCATCCCGTTTCACCATGCTGGTTACCAAGCGCGGCAATGAATGGCGCATTGCCCATCACCATTCTTCGCCACACGTCATGCCGGCGAAGTAAGGCGGCTACGGCATCACCACGTTTCGCCGGGTGCTCCGTCCTAGCCAGGTTTTGGCTAGGGCGGGGTTGTTCTCTCTGTGGCAAACGTGCCCTCGGGGGCCTGGCCCATCCCTTTCGCCCTCACTACTTTCGGGGCTGCCCCACCCTTGTCGCTCCCGGGTTTGGAGCGGCAGGGTGGGGATGTTCTCTGATATGCCCTACTCATTGCGGGCGCCACGCCACCCCCCGGTTACCAAGGGTCAATTTTCCTGACGCGCACGCGCCCCATGGCGCAACCGTCCTCACCTGTGCGAGTCCGAAGGACGCCAGAATCCAGCCTTCGGCACGCGAGTGCCAGGAACGCCCGCATAGATCTTTGATCCAGTCCCGCCAGGGACGACGCGAACTAACGATGACTCACCCTCGCGTTCGCCGGTGGAAGCGCCGGCCTTTAGGCCGGCGAAACAGGCTCGGGAAGAAATAATCTTCCTCTCTGCCGAAGGCCCGCGCGCAGCCGCGAAGCGGCGGAGCGTAAACGAAATCAGCGACTGAAAGACTGAAAGCTTTCCCCCCGCCCACCCAACGCGGTTTTCGTTGCGCGGAAATTCTCTTCTACTCACGGCGGGGTGCCCCAGACGAGCCGGGCTTGCTCGTCTGGGCTGCATCTGTGCTAAATTTCCCGCAACCATGCCGGAAAACCACCTCTACTACGGCGATAACCTCAACGTCCTCCGCCGCTACGTCAAGGACGAGTCCGTCGACCTCATCTACCTCGACCCGCCCTTCAACTCCCGCCAGGACTACAACGTCCTCTTCGCCGAAAAGGACGGCTCCCGCTCCAGCTCCCAGATCAAGGCCTTCGAGGACACCTGGGAGTGGAACCAGGAAGCCGAGCGCACCTACGAAGAACTGGTCGAGCGCGGCGGCCAGGTCGCCAACGTCATGCGTGCCTTCCGCACCTTCCTCAAAGGCAGCGACATGATAGCCTACCTCGCCATGATGGCCCCGCGCCTTATGGAACTAAAGCAGCTATCATGAGCCGCCGGCGGAAGTCCTCCCAATCCTTTCCTTTTCGCGCAAGGACTTCGGTCACGTCGAACCAGTGGTTGGTGGTTGGTGATTCATTTTGCAGTTTGAGCATTTCTAGGCCCTGCTTGGAAATCACCGTCCAGAATTCGGGGAAGCCAAATTTCCTGGCTTTCTGGTGGGATTTTTCGGCCTCGCCAGCGCGGTTGTGCACGTTGCTTACGTCCGTGCCGCCTTTCACTTCGACGGCAACCTTGTGGTGCATGCGGTCGGCCATCAATTCTTGAATCGAAACATCCGGGTCGTGGGAAAGAGAAATTAGCACGACTCGCCCCGCCGAATTCTTCACTTTCAACCGGTTCTCGGTTCGCTCCACGACGTGCTTTCCCATGATCTCAGCAATGACCAAGAACACTTCTTTCATGGCCTTCTTGCCAATCAGTGTGTTATTGGAACCTTGCAGTTGGGACCCGTACGTCAGCAGCGGTGGCTCGCGCAAGTCACGCTCCGTAAGCTTTGGAATCTGCTTAACCAACTCGGCCAGTTGCTGCGCCATTGCCTTGCAAAACGCAGGCAGCTCCTGTTTCTGTTTTTCGCTGATGACGCCGCTTTCCTCCATGCTCTTCAATCGGCCCATGCCGGTACTGCCCTTGTAGAAGCTTTTCTGCGGCGCGCCCAGCAAGAGCCGGTAGTAGCCTACCAGCGACGGCTTAGTTTCTAGTACGGCTGGAACGGGAAACACAAATTCATCGCGCAGCCCCGCCGTCGCAAGTGCCTTTTGGGCCTCTGGCGGTACGTATTTACCAATCTCCTCCTTCACCAAGCTTTGCTCTAGCTGGCCAAGTGCATCCGATAGCGCGTCCATGAACCAACGCTTGCGCGCACCAACTAGCAGTTGGTAGAACCGCACTTGCCGTGCGGGGCTAGGCGCGCTGACTCCTGCGACTACGCGAGCTTTTGTTTGCTTTGCTTTTGCATTCACGGGCGGCGCGCTACTCACATTTGTTGGACTTACGGAAAACCAGCCAATAGCAGTGCTGGCGTCTGCTATGGTGGGCGGTTTTCCACTTCGGGTCGATGATTGGCCCTTTGCGAACTTTCACGATGCAGTCACACGGCAGGAAACCAACCTCACGCGCCGCATTGATTAGCTCAATGTGCGCCCACTGGTAACGGTGGTGGTGCACATAATCGGTTATCTTGCAAAACAACACGCCCTCGTCTTTCAACACGCGGTACGCTTCGCTCAGGAAAGGCGGAAATGTGTGCGTAAACGTGTAGTGGTTTTCTTTCGACGAGCGCAGCACTAATCCGAAGCGCGTGTTGAAGTCCTTTTGGTTGTCCTTGCCCTGATTCGGAATGTGCGGCGGGTCGTAGACAACAACGTCAAATGCGCCATTCTTAAAGGGCATGTCGGTATTGTCCGCCACCAAGTCCGGATTGTGACGCGGGTCAATATCAATGCCGAACACAGGTCGCTTGCTGCCCCTCCAAAACCGGCCTCCGTTAACTGTGGCGTCTAAAATCTGTTTTGGCGTCGTACGGGGATAAAATTGCAGCAAGCGTTCGATTAGGTCTGCATCTTCACCATACCAAACTGATGGTAACGGCTCGTATCGCAGCTTCTTCTCTGTCCTGCACTCGATCGTTTTCTCGGTGCGCGAGGCTTGAAACACAGTGGCCATTTGAGCCTGTATGCCTTCTTGTACACTGTGGCCGTCTGAGTCGATACTGTGAATTCTTTGAAAAAGTGTTGGTGTTCTGTGGATTTCTCGTTCCATCGCATCCCATCGTACTGCATTTAGCGAAGAAAAGGCGAACAATAATTGGCCGCGATCCGGTGAGCGACCGCATTTTTGGGTCAAATTTCAATTTGGTTCTTTCCGCGACGAGCGCGAGAATTACGGGTGCTGCCCCACCCTAGGTTCGGGTCTGGCTAGGGGGGGTCTTTTTTTCTCCACGCGCACTTGCTCGCTGCAGCAACGCAGTCACCTGCGCCGACGGTGCCCCACATCTGCACCGTTGGCAGATGTGGGTCTTTGCCAAACCGCTAAGTTCACACCCTCGCCGCACTCCGCACCAACCCGAGCCCCAACCGGGGCGATTGAAGGCAGCCCAGCTCTTCAGCGCTGGGAACACAACGCCCCAACATCCGATAGCCAGTGCCCAACGTCGCGCCACCGCGAGGCGCCCATCGCCGCCATGCCCGCCGGCATTCATCGATCGGCCTGCAAAAACCCGGCGTCCCCCTTCTGCCCGTCCCTGCGGCGCACCGCCCTCGCCTGCGCAGTCCGAAGGACACCAGAACCCAGCCCGGCACGCGAGTGCCAGGAACGCCCGCATAGATCTTTGATCCAGTCCCGCCAGGGACGACGCGAGCTAACGACGACTCATCCTCGCGTGCGCCGGTGGAAGCGCCGGCCTTTAGGCCGGCGAAACAGGCTCGGGAAGAAATAATCCTTCCTCTCTGCCGAAGGCCCGCGCGCAGCCGTGAAGCGGCGGAGCGTAAAAGAAATCAGCGACTGAAAGACTGGAATGACTGAAAGACTGAAAGCTTTCTCCCCGCCGGGTGCCCACCCAACAGCTTGCCCTGAGCGAAGAACACAACGCCCCAACATCCGATAGCCAGTGCCCAACATTCCGCCACCCTCGAGGCGCCAATGGCCGCCATGCCCGCCCGCCGGCATTCATCCATCGGCCTGCAAAAACCCGGCGTCCCCCTTCGGCGCAGCCAAGCGGAGCCGCCTGCCCGTCCCTGCGGCGCACCGGCCTCGCCTGCGCAGTCCTAATCCAGCCCGGCACGCCTTGCCGCGAGGCCGCTAGCCCCGAGCCCTTCTGACACGCTCATCCTCCGAAGGATATCCATACGTTCCGTCTGTCGAATTGGCATTCATAAAATAATCTATTGCGTAATCAATTACTTACAACAGATTACCCCTACTTGTTTGATTTAAAACAATGAATTGAATAAATACATTGACAATCATTCATTCAAAATGGCACAATGCATTCGTGAGGTCCGCAGGGGCCGAAAAACATGAACGACATGCAACACCAACTTTCCACCTGGAAATCGGCGCTCCAGGACGAGCTCGCTGCTCTGCAGCAGCAGGCCGCTGCCCTCAGCACCGAGATTGCCGACAAACGCGCCAAAATTGAAGCCATTGATCGTTTGATCGGTGCTCCCGCGAACCCGCAAATGCGCGTCGACCTCGCCGCCTCTGCCCAGGAAGCCGCTGTGGACACCACCTTCACCCCCGTCAAAACCTATTGGAAGCCTCTGCTGGAAACGCTCGTCGAACTCGGGGGACGTGGTCGCCGCCGCAAGGTCATCGAGTTGGTCGGCAGAAGGATGGAGGGCACCCTGACTCCCGCCGACTACGAGAAGGTCAATTCAGGTGCCATCCGTTGGGAAAACCGCGTCGCCTGGCAGGCCAACGCCATGCGTTCTAACGGTCTCATCAAGGCGAAGAAAGATCTTCCACGCGGTGTCTGGGAAATCACCGATGCCGGCCGCCAATGGCTCGCCAACAACAGCTAATCATCTCGCACCTCGTTCCCGTCGCGTGCCCCACCCTTTATCTCTGGGCCGGGTATCCGAATTCCCGGGTGGCCCACCCAAGCCGGTTTTGCTTGGGTGGGGTATGCCCAAACCCAACTCCACGGTTACCGTCCCGAATCCACGGTATACCGTGCACAACTTGTTGATTCCATTACTCACACACCCACTAGGGGGTATATGAATACCGACCGTACCGCCAACGCCAACCTCGCTCCTCGCTGCCAGCACACCAAGCTCAACGGCTCCCCCTGCGCCGCGCCTGCCCGTCGCGACCATAAGTATTGCGTCTTCCACGAAGCCGCGCACTCCAAGCGCCCCGACTACACCGTTCGCCTGGTCGAAGATGCCATGAGCCTCCAGCTTGCCCTCTTCCAGGTCATGCGCTCGCTCGACGACCACGCTCTCGACCCCAAGCGCGCCGCCCTCAAGCTCTACGCCCTGCAGATCGCCGCTTCCAACCTCAAGCGCCTGCATCAGGAGATGGACGGCCAGACCACCGCCGACGACCCTGCCCGCCAGCAGTCCTTGGTGGAATTGCTTCTCGATCAATTCGGCATTCCCCGCGAGGAGGAAGAGCCCCGGGAGCCTGCGGAAGCCTGCGCAAACATCGCCACCCCCATGCCGCCAACGTTCGACATCAACGCCTGCACCGGCGACTTCTCACCCATCTTCCGCCACCAACGCCCCAAAACGTGTGCATTACGTAAGTCGCTGGACGGCCGCAACTCTGGCCTAAGTGCCTGCATCTCAGAGGTCTGCAGAGGTAAGTACGCGGGGACAGGAGAGCAGTTTTCGATTGAAATCAGGCCCGGAACTCTCTTACTATGCGCACAGGTCCAGCCGGAGTTTTTTGCGCGTTGCGATCCCCCGCGCTCTGCCGCCTCCGTGCCGGAAAGATTTTCGGCAAAGCAGTCCTTGGACATCCATGTTAATCAGAAAACGCTTTTTTGTGTTCCCAGCCGTTCTCGTACTGGCGTTGCTGGTGCTGCTTGGGGAGAGCGCGACGGCGGCCACGGTTTCCACGCGCAAGTCTTCGCAAACTAAACCGGTGACCGAAAACTCGCGCACCCGCAAGAAGATCAGCAGCAAGCGCAAGCACCGCGCCCGGCGCAGCGTGCGCCACGCCAGCCGCACGCGCCGGCATCGTCGTTGGAGCCCGTACGTTTGGGTGAATGGACATCGGCTGCGGCGGAACCGCTATCGCCAGCATTACGTGGTGGCCTCGTTTGTCAACGAGGACCAGGGACTGGGCGACGTCACCGTGGGCGAAGATCCGGTGGTGCGCGCCGCCGCCATCGAGGCGCTGGGCAACATGAACGGGACGGTGGTGGCCATCGATCCCAGCTCCGGGCGCATCCTGGCCATGGTCAACCAGAAGATGGCGCTGGCGGAAGGGGCGGAGCCGTGCTCGACCATCAAGCTGTCGGTGGCGCTGGCGGCGCTGAGCGAGAACGTGGTCACCAAGGACACCCGAATCCGGCTCGGCCGCCGCACCCGCATGAACCTGACGCAGGCGCTGGCGCACTCCAACAACGCTTATTTCGAGGAACTGGGCCGCCGCATGGGGTTCGAGAAGGTCAGCTACTACGCCCACCAGTTCGGGCTGGGCGAGCTGGCGGGATGGGGGATCGAGGGCGAGCACCTGGGCGTGTATCCCGACGAGGAACTGGACCGCAAGCTGGGCGGCGTGGGCCGCATGTGCTCCTTCGGGGAAAGCATTTCGATGACGCCGCTGCAGTTGGGCGCGCTGGTCTCGGCCATCGCCAACGGCGGGACCCTGTACTACCTGCAGCATCCCACCACGGCGGAGGAGATCGCCTCGTTTGAGCCGCGGGTGAAGCGCTATCTGGACATCGGCCCGCTGATCCCGGAAATGATGCCGGGCATGGCGGCGGCGGTGGAGTACGGCACGGCGCAGAGCGTGCGCTGGAATTTCCACGAGGGGGAAGTGCTGGGCAAGACCGGCACCTGCTCCAACAACGGCCGGCGCTTCGGCTGGTTCGCCTCCTACGCCAATACCACGGAAGGGAAAATCGCGGTGGTGATTTACCTGGAAGGCGGACGGCCGACCTTCGGGCCCAAGGCGGCGGAGATCGCCGGACGCATGTACCGCAACCTCTACGACCATGACTTCTTCGCCCGCCGCACCGCGACCGCGCCGGAACGCGCCGGGGCGAACGTGGGAGAGTCGCAGTAGAGGTTGTCGGTTTGCGGTTACCGGTTGTCGGTTGGGAAGCTATCAGCCTGACAGCGAAAACCGAGAACTGATAACCGTAAACCGGCTACTGCTTTCCGCCCAGGTCCTTCAGCGCCTTTTCGAGGACGAGGCGGTTGGCGTGGTCCTTTTCCTTGTCGAGCGCCGATTTCAGCCAGGCGATGGCCTTGATCTTGGAGACGTGGGGATCGATGGGGGGATCCTGCCCCTCGATTTTCCAGGCGCCCTCCGCCTGGCGGAGCTGGAAGGAAACGGGCTCGCTGTGCGGATCGGCGACCCAGCCGATGCCGGGGTCGAAGCGCCCGAGCACGGCATACTGCACCTGGAAGGCGGCGGAGCGAAGGCCGGGCTCGCCGGTTGATATATCGTATCGCGATATGATGGTGAACCCCCGCCACTCGGGATTTTCCTTCCACACGGTGAGCGGCTTCATGCGCTGCCAGGTGTCCTTGCCCAGGCGAAAGCCCTGGTAATCCATGCGGCAGTAGCTGCTGACGATGTTGCGGGGCGGCTGCGTCCCCTCGCGGACGCCGAGCGGCATGCCGATTTGCGCCAGGGCCGAGGAGCCGGCCAGGAGGAGAACGAACAACAGGCTGGGAGACCGCATGTGCACTCCGGCAAAGCCAGACTACATCAAAGTCAGCGCCGGGTGTTAGCGGGAGTGGATGCGGTCTGGGCGACGTCGCCGGAGATGACGCCGTCCTTGAGGTGGATGACGCGATGGGCGTAGCCGGCGATATCGTGCTCGTGGGTGACGAGCACGATGGTGTTGCCCTGCTGGTGGAGGCGGTCGAACAGGGCCATGATCTCGTTGCCGGTCTGCGAGTCGAGGTTGCCGGTGGGCTCGTCGGCGAGAATGATGGAGGGACGGTTGACCAGGGCGCGGGCGATGGCCACGCGCTGGCGCTGGCCGCCGGAGAGCTCGTTGGGCTTGTGCATCATGCGATGCTCCATGCCGACGGAGGCCAGGGCCTCGCGGGCGCGCGCCAGGCGCTCCTCGGCGGGAACCCCGGCGTAAATGAGGGGGAGCTCGACATTGTGCAGGGAGGTGGCGCGGGCCAGCAGGTTGAAGGTCTGGAAGACGAAGCCGATTTCCTTGTTGCGAATGCGGGCCAGCTCGTCGTCGTCGAGCTCGCTGACCAACTGGCTGTTGAGCCAGTAGCGTCCCTTGCTGGGAGTGTCGAGGCAGCCGATCAGGTTCATGAGGGTGGACTTGCCGGAGCCGGAGGGACCCATGATGGCGACGTACTCGTTGCGGCCGATGCGCAGGTTGACGCCGCGCAGGGCCTGCACCTGCTGTTCCGAGCCCATGTCATAGGTCTTCCACAGATCCTCGGTGCAGATCATGCACCCGTTGGGGGGAGCGACGACGGTATCGGTGACGTTGGCGAGTTCGGTGGACATGGATGGTCTCTCGGTTACACCCGGCGGAATAAATTCCGCTGCTACACAACCCACATCATGTTTTGACGCTGCGCGCGGCGGAAAGTTATGATTTTTCGTCGGCTTTTTTGGGCAGCGTGTTGTCGATCTTCACCGAAGCCCCATTGCGCAAGGTGCGCAGCACCTTGTAGCTGCCGGTCACGATCTCCTCGCCGGGCCGGAGGCCGCTGGTCACCTCGATGTCGGTGGTGCCGGTGACGCCGGTGTTCACCTTGACGAACTCGGCTTTCTTGTCGCGAACCACGAAGACGCCCTGAATTTCCTCTTTGTCCCTGGCGGTGAGCACGGGGGTGGCGGCCTGCACCGAACCCCTTTCGTGCTTCTGCTCCAGGTCGGACTTCTGGCGCACGGTGAGCGCCTGAATGGGAATGGTGGTGGCGTCGGCGCGGGTGGCGGTGGTGATTTTGGCGGTGGTGGAGAGCCCCGGGCGCAGGTTGGGCGGCGGGTCCTTGAGGGTGACCACGACCTTGAAGTCCTTGGCTTCCTGGCTGCCGTTGGTGGTCTGGGTGGTGGCCAGGCCGGTGGAGCGGACGACGGCGTTGTTGCCGATCTCGGTGACCACGCCGGGGAAAACCTTCTTGGGAATGGCATCGATGGTGACGTCAGCCGGCTGGCCAAGATTGACGTTGACGATGTCGGTTTCATCGACCATGACCTCGGCGGTGACTACCGACATGTCGGAGATGGTCATGAGCAGGCTGCCGGGAGAGCTCTGGATGCCCATGATGACGGTTTCGCCCTCGCGGACGGGAAGGTTGCTGACGATGCCATCGTAGGGGGAGTCGTATTCAGTCTTGCTGAGCACGTCGCTGGCGTGGGTGAGTTGCGCCTCGACCTGGCGGATGCGCTCCTGGTTGGAGGCGGCCTGCGCCTGGGACTGGGCGATGCGGGCGCGGGCGGAATCAACGGCGGCGTCGGCGGCCTCGAAGGTGGCCTTGCGGCCATCGAAATCCTGCTTGGGAATGAGCTCCTGGCCGTAGAGTTTTTCGCCGCGCTGGAAATCGAGCTTGGCGCGATCGTAGTCGGCGCGGGCCTTGTCGAGATCGGCGCGGGCGCTCTTGAGCATGGCTTGGGAGGCGGTGTAGTCGGTCTTGGCGGCGGCGAGCTGGGCCTGGGTGGCGGCGACATCGGCGGCGGATTGCACGTAGTCGAGGCGGGCCAGGAGCTGTCCTCTCTTGACCCGTTCGCCTTCATGCACGAACAGCTTGGTGATCTTGCCGTAGCCGTTGGCGCCGATGTTGACGTAGGTCTGGGGCTTGATTTCGCCGGAGGCGCTGACGGTTGAGGTCAATTCCTGGCGCACCACCTTGCCGGTCTGCACCACGACCACGCCCTTGCCGCTCTCATACACGGTGAAGCCGACGATGGCGCCCAGCAAGACCAGAACTGCGATTCCGATAATGACTTTTTTCCCGTTCTTCACACTCGCCTCAATTCGGAACCCGCGACGTTATGAAAGGCAATCCGGCTGCCTGAAGAGGAATACGCAAGGGCGTCCGCCGAAGTTCCCCTTGCCGTGCAGCAAGGAGCAGCAGGCGACACCCAATTGTCGGGGTACCCTGGCCATTATAGGGGCAGGGCGGCAGGGAAGCGAAGCCGGAGCGGGGGCAGGGGCAGGGACGAATCGTGAAAGACAAGGGGGGAAATCACTGGAAAATATTGGCAACTCAGCAGATAAGGGGGACGATCAGAAGAAACAGCGGGTCCTATCCCTTGCTTTCGGAGGAGCGAAAACATAGAATTTAAGCGCCCGAATTGTGTCTTAGGAGTGGATCCTCGATGTTGTCCAAAGCGGTTTGGAGTGGAGTCCTGGCGTTCAGCGTAGGGGCCGGCCTATTGTGCGCGACGGCAACCCGGTCGCTGGCGCAGGACGGCAAGTCGAACAAGAAGGACGCGAACGCCGCCACCGCCTCCCAAGGACAAGCCGGGCAGGAAGTCGACCCGCTGAAACGGCCGCTGACGGAGAAGCAGCGGAAGGAGCACCAGAAGGCGCTCAAAACGGAGCTCGGCAAGACGTACAAGAGGTGGCTGGACCAGGACGTGCGCTGGATCATCACCGACGAAGAGAAGGCGGCGTTCAAGCAGCTTTCCAACGACGAGGAGCGCGACCAGTTCATCGAGCAGTTCTGGCTGCGGCGCGATCCCACGCCGGACACGGAGGAGAACGAGTTCAAGGAAGAGCACTACCGGCGAATCGCGTATGCCAACGAGCACTTCGCCGCCGGGGTGGCCGGATGGCGGACGGACCGGGGGCGGATTTACGTGATGTACGGCCCGGCGGATGAGATCGACTCGCATCCCAGCGGCGGCTACTATCAGCGGAACTCGGATGAGGGCGGAGGGACCACTTCGACCTTTCCCTTCGAGACATGGCGTTACCGCTACCTGGAAGGGGTGGGGCAGGAGATCATCATTGAGTTCGTGGACTCGTGCATGTGCAACGACTACCACATGACGATGGACCCGACGGAGAAAGACGCGCTGCTGAACGTGCCGGGGGCGGGGTTGAACGCCTTGCAGCAGATGGGGATGACCAACAACTCGCAGCCGGGAGTGGGCAATAGCCCGTTCAGCGACTACCTGCAGAGAACCGAGTTCCAGCGGCTGGAAACGTTCGCCAAGCTGAACCGGCCGCCGGCGATCAAGTTCAAAGACCTGGAAGAGGTGGTCAGCCACAAGATCAGCGTCAACCTGCTGCCGTTCGACGTGCGCATGGATTTCGTGAGGGTGACTTCCGACACGGTGCTGGTACCGGTGACGGTGCAGATCCAGAACAAGGACCTCACCTGGAACGAGAAAGATGGAGTGCAGCGGATGCTGGTGCACATCTTCGGACGGGTGACCACGCTGAGCGGGCGGGTGGCGCAGACGTTCGAAGACACGGTGACCGACACGGAGCCGGCGGAGTTGCTGCCCAAGCTGCTGAACAACGCTCACGTTTACTGGAAGGCGCTGCCGCTGCGGCCGGGCCGCTACCGGCTGGACCTGGTGTTGAAAGACGTGAATGGCGACAAGATGGGCACCTGGAGCCGGGGGGTGATGGTGCCGGAGTTCAGCGAGGACAAGCTGGCGGCTTCCAGCTTGATCCTGGCCGACGAGATGCACAAGGTGGCAACCAAGCAGGTGGGTGCGGGCAGCTTCGTGATCGGCGACACCAAGGTGCGGCCGCGGGTGGAACCCGCGAACGGGCAGCCGGTGGTCTTCAAGCGCGACCAGAAGGTGAACTTCTGGATGCAGGTGTACAACCTCGGCATCGACCAGCAAACGCACAAACCCTCGGCGGAGATCAAGTACGAGGTGGTCAACCTGGCCACCAGCAAGCCGCTGGTGGAGATGGACGAATCGACCCTTCAACTGGGCCATGCGGGCGAGCAGATGACGCTGGAGAAGTCGCTGCCGCTGAGCAATGTGCCGGTGGGAACGTACCAGATCACGATCAGGGTGAATGACAAAGTATCAAAGCAGAACTTGAAGTCGAGCGCTCGATTCGCGGTGGAATAGGGGACCGGGGCGGGCCATGGAAGGCAAGGGCCGCAAATTCACCAGGGAGGTGCTTGTGGGGCGAAAGCTCGGATGTGTAATGATCCTGCTGGCGCTGGCGCTTCCCGCGTGCGCGGCGGGGAAGCCGGGCGAGATTACAGGTTACGTCCGGAATTCCGCGGGCGTGCCGCAGATGGGCGCGGCGGTGGAAGTGTTCGCCGGCGTAACCCAGGGCATGACCGTGTTCACCGACGCGCGCGGGCTGTACAAGGCGGCGGGACTGGTGCCCGGGACATACCAAGTGAAGGTGACGGCGCCTACGTTCCTGCCCAGCTTGCGCGAGAACGTGGCGCTGAAAGCGGGGGCCAGCGTGCTGGTGAATGTGACGCTGAGCACCCTGTTCGAGGCGGTGCAACTGCTGCCGCAGGCGAAGGGCGGCCAGGATGAGGAGGGATGGAAGTGGACGCTGCGCTCGGCGGCGAACCGTCCCATCCTGCGCGTGCTGGACGGCGGCCCGGTGGTGGTTTCGCGGAACGGCAGCGAGGAACGCACGCTGAAGGGGCGGCTGGCGTTCGTGGCCGGCAGCGACGCCGAGGGGTTTGGCAGCGCCGGCGAAATGAGCACCCAGTTCAACTTCGAAAAGCCGCTGTTCTCCTCCGGGATGCTGTCGGTGAAGGGCAACGTGGGCTACGGCGGAGGTCCGCAGAGCGGCGTGGTGCGGGCGGCCTACGCGCACCGGATGGCGGACGGCTCGAGGCCGGAGCTGGCGCTGACCCTGCGGCGGTATGCCAGTCCTGACGTGAACCAGCGCATGCCGGCGCTGCAGGCGATGAGCTTGCGGCTATCCGATTCGGCCACGCTGGGTGATTTTGTCGAGCTGCGGTTTGGAACCGAATACCAGACGGTGCAGTTTCTGAGCCGGGCCAGCGCGATGAAGCCGTTTGGGTCGGTGGACCTGCATTGGTCACCGGATACGGTGCTGGAGTACCGCTACGCCAGCGCCGAGCCCAACATGGCGGGGGCGAAAGGGTCCGCGTCGTCGCTGGGGGACGTGATCGAGGCCGGGCCGCGGGTGTCGATGCTGGAGCGCGGGGCGGTGTTGCAGAAGGCGCGCCACCAGGAAATTTCGCTGTCGCACCGGGTGCGCAACACCCGGGTGCAGGTGGCGGCGTACTCCGATCACATCCGCAACACGGCCCTGACCGGGGCCGGAGACCTGAGCGAGCCGCTGGCGGAGGTGCTGCCCGACATCTATTCGGGGACCTTCACCTACAACGCCGGGCAACTGAACACCAACGGCGTGCGGGTGGTGCTGCAGCAGAGGTTCTCACCCGCATTGACGGCGACGCTGAATTATTCCTGGGGCGGAGTGCTGGACGTGACCGGCAGCGAAATGACCTCGGCGGCGATGCAGTCGGCGATTCACCAGGAGTGGCGGCATTCGCTGGGCGCCAGGCTGTCGGGAACGATGCCCCGCGTGCATACGCAGTGGGCTTCGTCGTACCGGTTCGCCAACCAGAGGTCGCTGACACCGGTGGACATGTTCGACTGCTCTCCGGGGCAGATGGATCCCTACTGGAACGTGTTTATCCGCCAGCCTATCCCCGGGACGGGATTTCTGCCGGGGAAGATGGAGGCGCTGGTGGACCTGCGCAACCTGCTGGCGCAAGGCTATGTGCCGGTGATCGGGCGCGACGGGCGTACGCTCTACCTGGTGCAGTCAGCCCGGGCGGTGCGCGGCGGACTGGCGTTCGTGTTTTAGCCGCCGGGCAGGAGGTTGCCGAGGCTGCGGAAAAACAGATTTTCGGCAGGTTGAGCACACCAGCGGTCGTGGCCGCATCGGTGGTTCATGCATTCGTTAGCGCCTCGCTTGTTGCTTCGGCGCGTTTTTCCGCAGCCTATTCAGCCGAGAGGGTGCGGACCGAGTCACACCTTTTCAGAAAATCGATTTGCAAGGGGCAGCGTGAGGCTGCCCATTTTTTTCGCCTTCCGGGATTGTTGCGGTCGATGCAGCGGCAGGCTTGTGCTTTCGAACTCTAAAATCAGAAGGCCGGGAGCTGACAGCTCCTAGCCCAGAACTTTCCGCCACCACTTCCTGGGCTGCTCCGGTTCGCTGTCCATGTCGACGGCGTCGGTGAGGCCGAGGAAGCCGGCGGGAGCGAGGCTGGAGGCGGGTTTCGACTCCGGTTTCGGTGGCACTTGTGCGCGGGACAGGCGCATGAGCAGGGCCTTGCCGGGTTTGCCGGCGGGCACGACGGCGATGGCGGCCTGGGACACAAGCGCACGGGCGAGGATGGAGGCAGGGTCGGCGGCCGCGGAATCGATGGCGGCAGGAACACCGGTGCGCGACTGGACGGCATTGGCGGTGGCTTGGTCGAAGACCAGGAAGCGGCTCATGAGGGCTCCTGTTTTGTGGCGCGTCAGAACCAGCTACTTGGATGCGAGGTGCGCCGGATTCTGCCGCCCAAAATGGGAGGAAAACCGGGGCGGCCAGGGCCGGATTCGCTTGACTCGCGCCGGGTGGGGAGCAGACTAGCCTTGTGCTGAGCGTCTACCCCTCAGGAGGTGCGGCCATGAGCAAGAGCGTATTGGAAAGAGCGGAAGAGACGTTTGTCGATCCGATGCACAAGGTGTCGCGCGCGACCGCGGCGATGGCCGAGGCGTTCGAGGATGGCATCCATGCGGTCAAGCGGATCGGCAAGAGCAGCAGCGATGCGGCCGAGGAGATGATTGAGGACGCCAAGGAGCGGGTGAAACGTCATCCGACCGGAACCATCGTGACCGCATTCGCCCTGGGATTCGCCGTCGGCGGGCTGATCGACGCGGTGATCCGCAGGAAATGAACTTCCAGCCAGGCAATCAAACCCCGGGGCGGGGCCGACCTGCCCCTGAATTATTTTGCTTACTGCCAATGCGCAGGGCGGACCTGCCGCTGATTTTTTTGCTTTGCCGCCAATGCCCAGGGCGGAGGGCGCGCACCCGGGAGCGGCGCTCCAGGGCATTCGTGCTTCTTCGGCTTGAGGAGGCGGGTTGAAGCTTGGCCGCAGCGCTGTGTTACACTGAATGCGCTGCAATTTTCCGCGTCAAACCCGTCCGGGCGCGTAGCTCAACTGGCAGAGCAACTGACTCTTAA
>CAVUEZ010000013.1:0-47766 GCA_963740615.1 Terriglobia bacterium | reverse complement strand
GGGGCCGACTCGGGCTAACAAGCCCCATGGCTACCTTCTCGGTTCATACCGCATCGCCACCGCCCCCGAGCCGAACTCCAGCCGGCTGACGAGCCTCAAGTCAATACGCTTCGATAGCCCCGCGAACAACGTCGGCCCGTGGCCCGCTAGCCTGGGGTGCACCACGAACTCGTACTCATCGATCAATCCCAGCTCCGCCAACGCCAGCGGGAGCTTCACGCCTCCCACGAGCAGTCCCTTACCCGACTCCCGCTTGAGCTGCTGAACGGCCGTCCCTAGATCCCCGCGCACGAGCTCCGCGTTCCAATCGACCCGGTCCAGGGTGCTCGACACGACGTACTTCTTTGCCGCGTCGATCGTCCGGGCAAAGGGTTCCATCCAATCAGGCCTCGCCCCAGCCCGCGCCGGCGGCCGCCACGCTGCCTCCATCATTTCGTAAATCACCCGGCCAAAGAGGAGGGCATCGGACTGGTCGAGGATCTCGGCCGCGTGACGATGCAAGTCTTCGTCCGGGATGATTGCTCGATGATCGCAGCACCCGTCTAATGTGAGGTTGATGGAATAGCGAAGGGGTCGCATTACAGTAAGAGTACCGCATTGTCGACGATGATGTGAGGGCACAGGGGCTAAAGCCCGATCCTAAACGCGCCGAATTCGCGGGCCTGAAGGCCCGCGCTTCCACGGTTCTGCAAGCGCCGGATATTCATGAGAGAGCGTGCAAGATGATCGGGCGACCGGCGTCGAGATTTCGCGTAGTCGCAAAAGCAGATGCCTCGCTCTGCTCGGGATGACACAACGCTGAAAGTTTTTCGTTGGCTGAGAGGAAAACCTAGATCCTTCGCTGCGCTCAGGATGACAAGGGGCTGGATTTGGCGCCTCGCTGGGCTCGGGATGACATTCGTGGAGGGGAGCTTCGGTGGCGGCCGGGAGGGTGCGCGGTAGTGGTTTGCCGCGGCTCATTGCATGTAGAACAGGCTGAGGCGAGGCAGGCCGTACTGCTCCAGCAGGCGCTTGTGGACGTACTGCTTCTGCAGTTGGTCGATCTGCGGGGCGGTCATGTTGCGGCGGTAGGGCGCCAGTTCGCGATTGGCCTCGGCGCGGACTGAGAGCAACAGCTCGTCGGGAGTCGAGGCCAGCAGCGAGGCGAAGAGCTTGTCTTCCATGACGGTGAGGCGGAGTTCCAAGTCTTCCAGGCGCGCATTGGCGGGGAGGCTGGAGGCGAGGTCGCGCAACGATTTGGCACCGTCGGCGGCCAGCGCTTGCGACGCGGGCGGAAGGGCGGCGCGCGAGGAATCGATGGCGGCGGCGTTCCGCTCGAGGTAGGCGGCGATCTCGGCGGGATCGAAGCCGCTGTCTTTTTTGGCGGCGTCTTTGGCGGCGGGCGCGGCGCCGACCTCGGCTTCCTTCATGTCCTCGGCGGCGGCCAGCACCTCCTGGGAGCAATAGGCGAGGCCGTTCACCTTGCGCGTCTTGGCAGGCCGGCGCTCCCAGCGCTCGAAGGCCGAATCGATGCCGCGCAGCACCGCTTCCAGCGGAATGCCCGCGTCCTTCCAGGTCTCGATCAGAGCCCAGTCGAGGGTGGAGAGCAGAAGGATGGTGCCGCGGCGGCGCTGGAAGTGTTCCTCGATTTCGGTGAAGTAGTTGAAGTAATTTTCCACGGCGGATCAGCGGCAGATTAACGCAGATCGGGAAAAAGGGGTTAGCGGTTAGCAGTTTTCGGTTGGCGGTTTTCGGTTATCGGTTATCGGAAAACCGAGAACTTAGTTGGTGGTTTTGTGCTTGGCGTTGGGGGCTGGCTGGTTGCGCTCCCAGATGATGCGCAGGCCGTCCAGGGTGAGCAGGTCGTCGACCTCGGTGATGAAGCGCGAGTGCGCGCCGATGAGGCTGGCCAGGCCGCCGGTGGCGACCACCTTGGTGCTCTCGCCCATCTCGCCGATCAGCCGCTCCAGAATGCCGTCCACCAGCCCGAGGTAGCCGTAGAAGAGGCCGGACTGCAGGCTGCCGACGGTGTTGCTGCCGATGATGCGCGGCGGGCGGCGAATGTCCACCCGCGGCAGGCGCGCGGTGTGCTCAAACAGCGCGTCGGCGGAGATGCCTACGCCGGGCGCGATGACCCCGCCGATGTACTCGCCCTTGGCGGAAACGGCGTCGAAGGTGGTGGCGGTGCCGAAATCGACCACCACGCAGGGGCCGCCGTACTTCTGGAATGCAGCCACGCCGTTGACCACGCGGTCGGCGCCGACCTCGGCGGGATTGTCGTAATGCACCGGCATGCCGGTCTTGACGCCGGGCTCGATGAACAGCGGCTTGGAACGGAAATATTTTTCGCAGACCTCGCGCAGAGTGGTGTCCATGGGGCGGCACCACGGAGGAGATCACGATTCCCTTCACCTGCTCGACCTGCAGCTCGGCCATGGCGAACAGATTGCGGAACAGGACGCCGTATTCGTCCACGGTCTGGGTCTTGATGGTGGCCACGCGCCAGTGCGCCAGCAGGCGCGCGGGCTGGCTGTCGCGCTCGAAGCCGGCGGCGGCTTCGAACACCCCGAGCACCGTATTGGTGTTGCCGACATCGAGAACTAAGAGCAAGGCGTAAGGCTCCAGGCACAAGGCGCAAGGCACAAGGCGCAAGGCACAAGGCACAAGGCTGTCAATCGCCAGGCGGCAAAGCTCACTTCAGATCCGTGTTCATCCGTGGCGATCCGTGGCTAATCTTTTTCTCGGACTCCGCCGGAGAGCACGGTGCGCAGCCCCATGTCCGTTCTTACGCGCAAGAAGCCGCGCTCGTCCAGCCCTTCGGTCGTGCCGTCGAAGCCGCCGTCTTCTTCCACGCGCACGCGGCGCCCGCGGGCCGAGGAAGAATGCTGTTCGAAGCGGCGGCGCACCTCCTGGCGCGCCCGCGCGTCGGCCAGCCGGCGGTACTCACGGTCGAGCGATTTTAGCAAAGCCGCGGTCAGCTCCAGGCGCGACCAGGTCCGTCCGCCGGCGTCTTCCAGGCGCAGCGAGGTCGCCAGCGATTGGATGCTGGCGGGAAACGACTCCTGGTTGACGTTCATGCCGATGCCCACCACGGCGTAGCGAACGCGCGTCGCCTCGGCATTCATCTCGATCAGGATGCCGCAGAATTTTTTCCCGGCGAGCAGCAGGTCGTTGGGCCAGCGCAGATCGGGCTTCATGCCGGTGACTTCCTCCACCGCCTGGCGCACCGCGAGGCCCGCGGCGAGGGAGAGAGTGAGCACGTCGGCGGGCGGCAGCTTGGGGCGCAAGACCACCGAGCAGTAAATGCCGGCGGAACGCGCCGAGTGCCAGCCGTGTCCGCCGCGACCGCGGCCCGCGGTCTGCTCTTCGGCGACAAAGACGCTGCCCTCGGGCGCGGCAGCGGCGGCGGCGTTCATCGCCTCGAGGTTGGTGGAGCCGACACGAAAAAAATGATGGATGTGCTCGCTGAAGAGGGTGCCCTGAAGGGCGGGCGCCAGGAACTCCGGCAGCAGCAGGTCGGGGACGCTTTCCAGTTGGTATCCGGTGGCGGGATGTCCGGCGATGCGCACGCCCAGGCGGCGCAGTTGCTGCACCAGCCGCCATACCTCGGAGCGGCTGATGCCGATTTCCTGGGCAAGCTTGGTGCCGCTGACCACCACCATGGCGTTGTCGGCGAGCAGGCGTACGATTTGCGCCATGCGCGCGCCGGTGGGACGGGCTCCGCGCACGCGCACGCGCGGGGAAGCGCGCGGCGGCCGCGACACCCGGGTTTTGCTGTTGCGGGCGATAGAGAGATTATGCGCCGGGGGGGAGGATGGGGCAAAACAGATTTCTCGCATTTTCCCAGACGAGCAAAACCGGCTCGTCTGGGGCACCCCGCTAGTTTGGCACAGGGGCTAAAGCCCCTTGTTGAGTGCGCGAATTCGCGGGCCTGAAGGCCCGCGCTTCCACGGTTCTTTAAACTTTGCGGTAGATCGCAATGCGATCAGATGTCCAGGTTCTTCACGTCGAGCGCGTTGTCCTCGATGAACTTGCGGCGGGCTTCGACGTCTTCGCCCATGAGGGTGGTGAAGATGGCCTCACAGGCCTCGATGTCTTCGGCCTTGACGGCGAGCAGGGTGCGGCGCTCGGGATCCATGGTGGTCTGCCAGAGCTGCTCGGCGCTCATTTCGCCCAGGCCCTTGTAGCGCTGCACGGTGAAATCCTTCTTGCCCTCGTTGAGCACGTAGTCGAACAGCTCGCGGACGGTCTGCTTCTCCACCGGCTGCAGCTCCGGCCCTTTGCGGCGGGGCGCGGCTTTGGGCGCTTTCTTTTCGGCTTTTTCGAGCTCGGCCTTTTCCGCGTCGCTGAGGTCTTCTTCCTTTTCCTTGTTGTCGTTGGCGGCCGTCTCGCGCGAGCGGAACTCGATGACGAAGGGCGGCTCCATGAACTCGGCAATCTGCTTGTACTTGGCCATCATCTGGCGGTACTCGGGGGTGGAGGCCAGCTCCCAGCCGATGACGTGCTCGGCGCCCTGGGCGTTGACGAAGCGCACTTCCCACAGGTTGTGCTCGTCGTCATAGTGGGCCGCGACGTCCTTGAATTCCTCTTCCTGGGCGATCTTCTTCAGCTCTTTTTCCAGGTCGCGGATCTTTTTCGGCGCGGCGTTCTTGTCGCCTTCGAAGTCGACGCGCTTGGCCAGATCGACGCGCGAGGCCAGCTCCGCGACTTTCTCGCTGCGCAGCCGGCGGCTGACCTTGTCGAGGAAGCCGATGTACTCGTTGAGGGTGGTGATGAAGCGGGTGAGCGGCTGGCCCTCCAGGCGGGCCGCGCCCTCGCCATAGCGCACCACGATGCCCTCCGAGGCGCGCTTCACCATGACGCGCACGAACTCGCGGTCGTCCTTGATGTACTGCGTGGCCTTGCCCTTCTTGATGCCGTAGAGCGGGGGCTGGGCGATGAACACGTTGCCGCGCTTGATGAGCTCCTGCATGTGGCGGAAGAAGAAAGTGAGCAGCAGGGTGCGAATGTGCGAGCCGTCGACATCGGCGTCGGTCATGAGGATGATCTTGCCGTAGCGCAGCTTGGAGGCATCGAAGTCTTCCTTGCTGATGCCCGTGCCCAGGGCGGTGATCATGGCGCGGATTTCCTCGTGCGCGAGCATCTTGTCGTAGCGCGCCTTTTCGACGTTCAGGATTTTGCCCTTCAGCGGCAGGATGGCCTGGAAACGGCGGTCGCGTCCCTGCTTGGCGGTGCCGCCGGCGGATTCGCCCTCCACCAGGAACAGCTCGCAGCGATCGGGCTGGCGCTCGGAGCAATCGGCCAGCTTGCCGGGCAAGGCCGCCGCCGTCGAGCGCGCCCTTGCGGCGGGTAAGGTCGCGCGCCTTGCGGGCGGCTTCGCGGGCGCGGGATGCGTCGATGGCCTTGTTGATGATCTTGCGCGCTACCGTCGGGTTCTGCTCGAAGAACGCGCCCAGGCGCTCGTTGACGAACGCCTGCACGATGCCGGCGATGTCGGAGTTGAGCTTGCCCTTGGTCTGGCCTTCGAACTGCGGCTGCGACAGCTTCACGCTAGATGACCGCCACCAGGCCTTCGCGCACGTCGTCGCCGGTGAGATTCTCCTTCACGTCCTTGAACAGGCCGAGCTGCTGGCCGGCGTAGTTGATGGTGCGGGTGAGCGAGGTGCGGAAGCCGCACAGGTGCGTGCCGCCGTCGACGGTGTTGATGTTGTTGGCGAAGCTGAAGACGTTTTCCGAGTAGCCGTCGTTGTACTGCAGCGCGATCTCCATGGCCACGCCGTCGCGCTCGGCTTCCATGTAGATGGGCTTCTCGTGCAGCACCGACTTGCCCTTGTTGAGGTGCTTGACGAATTCGGCGATGCCCCCCGTGTACTTGAATTCCAGGCGCTTGTTCTCGCCCGACTTGGCGTCAGTGGCGCGCTCGTCGGTGAGCGTGATGAGCAGGCCCTTGTTGAGGAAGGCCAGCTCGCGCAGGCGCTGCGCCAGGGTGTCGAAGTTGTACTCGGTGGAGGTAAAGATCTCGCGGTCGGGGGTGAAGTGGACCTTGGTTCCGGTCTTCTTCGCCGGTGCCGACTTTCTTCAGCTTGGAGGTGGGCTCGCCGCGCGAGTAACTCTGCTCCCAGGTGGAGCCGTCGCGCCAGATCTCCAGCTCCAGTTCGTAGCTGAGCGCGTTGACGCAGCTCACGCCCACGCCGTGCAGGCCGCCGGAAACCTTGTAGGTGGAGGAATCGAACTTGCCGCCGGCGTGCAGCATGGTCATCACCACCTGCGCGGCGGGGAGCTTCTCGCCGTCCACGTCCATGTCTTCGATCGGGATGCCGCGGCCGTTGTCCACCACGGTGATCGAGTTGTCGATGTGAATGGTGACGTTCGACCTTGTCGGCGTAGCCGGCCAGCGCCTCATCCACGGAGTTGTCGACGACTTCGTAGACCAGGTGATGCAGGCCGAGCTCGCCGGTGGAGCCGATGTACATGGCGGGGCGCTTGCGCACCGCTTCCATGCCGCCCAGCACCTTGATGGAATCGGCGGTGTACTCGCCGTTGCCGTTTGCGGCTTTGCCGTTGGTGCTGCCGTTGGGGTGCAATTTTCCGTTCTTCTTTTCCGATTTCGCCTCGGCAGCGGCCGCCGTGGCGTTCACATTTTCCTTGGTCGCCATTGATCTCCGGAAGGCGTTCGGTCACTCGGTGTATCAGTTTTTCAGCCGCTTTTTCCCGCACGCTGAACAACCGATAGACGGAAAGACCGACAGACCGCTTGCCACAAATCAAGCCCGCGGGCGTGCCCTTGTGGGGCACCTGGAAATTCACGTCAAACTATTGAATTTATTTGCACTTAGTCGCCAGCGGGCCAGCTTTAATTTTACCACAGAAGGGGTGAAATTTGGGGGCGGAAGACGCGCCTAAGCGGCTGTGGAATAACGGGTTACAAGCCTGAGATTTGGGCACATGGAAGCGCCCGCCCGTGGACCTGGAGTTTGCCCTCGCCCTGGGATTTTCGCAGCCCGGAATTCAGAATTGACGAACGGAAAAACAACTCGCAGTGACAGCCTAATTTGTCGATTCAACAATGCAACAAATTCGTCTGTTGGCCGACGCCTCGTCGTTCTGTTCCACCTGGGATTCGGAATTCGCGCCGGCGCTCTCGCGAACGAAGTGCGTCTTCCGCCTTACGGAAAGCTTAACTCCGCTCTGATCGCCGCCTCGGCCACTACGGGAATCGGAACGTAGCCTTCGACAAACAGGGTGAATTTCCTCTTGGCTCGGGGCACGGCGATAAGCACGGCTCCGCGGGTCAGCTTTCCGGCGGCGTCATGGGTAAAGGTCCAGCCCCCGGCGCTATAGGTTGCGTCGCCGTCCTTGAGAGTGATTTTGTCCAGCTTGACCTTGTCGATGCCTTTGCCCGCAATACGAAGGACCAGCATGACATCGGCCGCCTTCTTGGGCTTGACGGTCTGGGCCCCTGGCCCGGAGCCGAATTTGAAGGCCTCTCCGCGCTGCGCCGACAACACCTTGAGCGGTAGAGGAGCGGCGTCAGTTTGGGTGAACGCAGGGACGCAGAGAATGGCAATACCAAACAGCAGTAATAATTTATGCATAACTGACCGCCTTCTTTCTTTGTCTCTTGCCGTTTCCTATACTCAGCGTCGGCGTCCAACAGCGTGCGCACGGTTTCCGAGCACAAAGCCGGCGGAGGAGGACACGGCGGAGTAGTTGACGCCGGCCTTTACCACCGAACCCAGCTTGGTCATGACCCTACAATGCTGCTCGCGTTTCCTGTAATGTCGCGGTGCAAAAGGCGCAGCGCCGTGCCCCAATCGGGATCTCGCTCAGGCACTCGGGACACTTTTTGGTCGTCGGATCCGCGGGCGCCGGCGCTTTGCGATAGCGCTGGATGAGCGTATTGATGGGCAGCACCACGAAGAAGTACACGGCCGCGGCAATCAGGATGAACGCCAGCGCGGCGTTGATGAACTCGCCGTAGAGAAAGCGGCTGCCGTTCACTTCAAAGTACAGGCCGGAGAAGTCCGGCTTGCCCACTAGGGCGGCCACCAGCGGGGTCAGCAGGTCCTTTACGAAGGCGGTGACCACCGCGCCGAAGGCGGCGCCGATCACCACCGCCACCGCCAGGTCCACCACGTTGCCGCGCAACAGGAATTGCTTGAAACCCTTCATCCCTCACCTCCCACCGACAAAGCGCAACGCCTTGGGCCGTTCATCGAGAGCACATCCAGTTGCTTGCGCGATTCCGCGCTGCAGGAGAATACAACCGCATAGGGCCGCGTGAATAGTAGGAGAACGGCTTGGGACCGGGGCGGAAAAAACAAACAGGGAGCGAGATTCCCGCTCCCTGGCAAGTTCCTTTTGGGAATCGCTGTTCCTCAGATTCTCATCGGCATGACGATGTAGCGGTACTTGAACTCGCTGTCCGCGGGCTCGTCGGGGCGCAACTGGCCGGCCGACTGCGGGTCCTTGAACTCCAGCCGGATCTCGCCCGAACCAGCGGCCCGGAAGAAATCCAGCAGATACTGGCTGTTGAAGCCGACGGTGAGCGCGTCGCCCTGGTAGCTGGTTTCAATGGAATCTTCGGACTCGCCGGCGTCGCTGGAAGAGGACGATACTTTGATCTCGCCCTTGTCCAGCCGCAGCCGGATGGCCCCGCTGCGCTCGTCGGCAAACTGGGCCACGCGCTGGATGGCGGCGGAAATCGCCTCCGTCGCCACGGACACGGTCTTGTTGTTGTCGCGCGGCAGGACGGCCTCGTAGTTGGGGAACTGGCCGGTAAGCTGGCGCGAGGTGAGCAGGCGGTCGCCGAGGCGGAAGAAGAGCGTGGACTCGTCCTTGGCGAAGTCCACGAATTCGCCGTCGTAGTCATTGAGCAGGGTGTTCAGCTCGCCCATGGCCTTTTTGGGGACCAGGATGCGCATCTCCCCGCCCATGCCGGCAAAACGCGGCGCGCTGTTTTCGATGTGCGCCAGGCGATGGCCGTCGGTGGCCACCATGGTCATCGATTCGGCCTTCAGCACCAGCAGCGCTCCGTTGAGGGTGTAGCGCGATTCCTCGTTGGAGATGGCAAAAATCGTTTTTGCAATCATCCGGTGCAGGATCTGCGAGGGCAGTTTGTAACTTGTGCCGCCGGGAAACGCCGGCAGGCTGGGAAAATTGGAGCGCGCCATGCCCACCATCTTGGTATTGGAGCGCCCGCAGCGGATGTTGACCCAGTGGTTTTCCAGCAGCTTGATGCTGATATCGCCCTCGGGCAGCAGCTTGACGTAGTCGAACAGGCGCCGTGCCGGGATGGTGCACGCGCCCTCCTTCTTCACCTTCGCCGGACAGCCGGTTCGCAGGCTCAGGTCCAGATCGGTGGCGGTAATCGACAAGCGGTCGCCGGCGGCCTCAAACAGAAAGTTGGAGAGGATGGGAATCGTGGTCTTGCGCTCCACCACCCCCTGCGTCGCCGTAAGTTCCTTGAGCAGTTCCGATTTGCTGACCGAAATTTCCATCGTGCTCCCCTTGACCTCGGGGACGTCCGAAACGCGCGTCGCGGTTGTTTCCGTCACCTCTGTGCCCCTTCCCCCGGATCCCCGGAACACGCCCCTGCGCCGCTTCCGGATGACCCGTCTGCGATACTGCCCCGAACCGCGCGGCTGCTACGCCTTCGGGCACTGCTCGCCCCAACTTCTGTGGACTTACTTATATAACAAAAGAAAAATCAATAAAACAGCAGTAGAAGCCGTTCACCCCGGAAATGTGGATTATCCGCCCAACTCAAATTGGAACTGGGACTTGGGCGTTTTTGCGGGCCTGTTCATAAGGGCCGTCGAATGTGCTTGACATACCATAAGCGGACGGTTCAGAGCAATTCTTCCCTGCCTTGCACGGCTTCCACATGGCGTCCACAGAGGCCCCTGCGGAATACTCGCTCGCGTGGTGGAAAAGCGGATCAGACCTGCGATTGATCATGCTGTTGCCGTACTCACTTTTCCCCAAGCCTCATCAGTGTGGCACAACTCACGATTGATTGATTTTCAACTCCTGAACACATCCCGGCCTCACAAATCAGTCAGCCCGCCGAACCTGCCAATACTTGATCACAAAAAAAGCACGGCTCGCGGCCGTGCCCAGCTCAAGACCACTGCTGCTTATCCGCCCAGCGTCTCGGTCAGCTTATTCAGCAACCGGTTCAGGTCCTTGTCGTTCTTGCGGACCCCCTCGATCTTGTCGATGGAGTGCAGCACGGTGGTGTGGTGCTTGCCGCCGAACTGCCGCCCGATTTCCGGAAGCGACGCATCGGTCAGGTGCTTGGCCAGGTACATGGCGATCTGCCGCGGGTAGACGATGGCGCGCGAGTTGTTCTTCGCCTTGATCTCCGCCAGCCGCAGGCCAAACTGCTCGGCCACCGACTTCTGGATGGAGTCGATGGAAACCTTGCGCTGCTGCGAGTCGATGAAGTTCTTCAGCACCTGCTGCGCGTAGGGGAGGGTAATCTCCTGGCCGATCAGCGAGGAGTGCGCGATCAGCCGGATCAGCGCGCCTTCCAGTTCGCGCACGTTCGACCGGATATTGGAGGCGATGAACAAGGCCACGTCGGTCGGCAACTGCACGTGCTCCGACTCCGCTTTCTTCTGCAGGATGGCGACCTTGGTCTCCAGGTCGGGCGGTTGAATGTCGGCGATCAGCCCCCACTCGAAGCGCGAGCGCAGGCGGTCTTCAATCTCCGCCAACTCCTTGGGCGGGCGGTCGCTGGCGATGACGATCTGCCGCATGGATTCATGCAGGGCGTTGAAGGTGTGGAAGAACTCCTCCTGCGTGCGCTCCTTCTGCGCCAGGAACTGGATATCGTCGATGAGCAGCACCTCGACGTTGCGGAACTTGTCGCGGAAGCTGGTCATCTTGTCGTAGCGCAGCGAGTTGATCATCTCGTTGGTGAAGCGCTCGCTCGACAGATAGCAGATGGACGTCTGCGGCTGCCGCCTTTTTACCTCGTGGCCGATGGCCTGCATCAGGTGGGTCTTGCCCATGCCGACGCCGCCGTACAGGAACAGCGGATTGTAGGCCTTGGAGGGATTCTCGGCCACCGCCTGCGCCGCCGCATGCGCGAACTGGTTGCCGGCGCCGCAAACGAAACCGTCGAAGGTGTAGCGCTGATTCAATTGCGCCGCGCTGTCCCAGTCGAAGCGCTGCTGCTGCTGCGGCTTGGAGTCGGCGGGCGCTGCCGAGGCCGTCGACGCGGAGGATGTGTTCATGGAAAACCCGCCATCGTGGCGCACCGGGGTGCTGGCCGCGGGCGAGGGCGCCGGCGGCGCCGGCGCGCCGGTCACGAAGGAGACATCCTGGAACTCCAGTCCGAGATCGTCAATCGCCTCCAGGATCAGGTCGGCGTAGCGCTCCGCCATCTGCCCGAACTCCACGTTCGGCACCAGCACGAACAGCGTATGGTCGTCGGAGTGGCTGAAGCGCGTCGGCTTCAGCCAGGTGTCGTAGGAGTGGCGGTTGATCTTTTTTTCCAGCGCATCCAGGATGCGCATCCACGGATTCACACTGGCGGTGGCGGACGACAAAGACATGGCCATTTCAATCTCGCACCGGATTCCGCGGGGGGCAATCCGACATCAACCTTGATTCGCGCCTTGGCAGGCTGCTGAAATGTTTCAGCAGCCTCAGGGGCAGGCTGCGGATCCTTGTTTCACTTCCGCCTTGGTGCTTCAGCGCCGCCGCACGTTCGGTTCGCGTGCCGACAGCCCGGGTGTCCGTTCAATGCTGGAGTAATGAAGCTTGCGAAAAAAACCCGGACTTGCACTCGATCAAGGCAGTTCTTCTTTCACGTCGACTGCGCCGCATAGTAGCACGAAAATTTCTTCCACGCGGGAATTGTTCGCGGTCGCGCGTGAAGGGGAACCCCGCGAAAATCGCGCATTTCGGCACGATATGTCAAGTATCCAGTCGGTTATGACACAGGCATGGTGCAGAAAAAAAATTTCCAGAATTGCGCGCGCCGGTACCGAGCCGGGAAGGAGGGCCGACGGAGATGCGCGCCGTGCCGTCGGGCGGCGGCATACGACTCCTAGCCAGTCACCGCCATCGTCGGATATACTTACCATTTGCCCAGCACATAATTTTCTCAACCGAGGAGCAGCAACGTTTCATGCCGAAGCGCACGTTCCAGCCCAACCGGCGTCACCGCTCGAAGACGCACGGATTTCGTACCCGGATGAAGACGAAGAGCGGACGAGCGGTGCTCTCGCGCCGGCGCGCCAAGGGTCGCAAGCGCGTTTCGGTGAAGCCCGGGTTCCGTGAGTAGAGTTGCGCCGGCTCCTGCCGGCTGACCCGCGTGAAAGCTCAACCCCAGTCTTCCGCCTCGCGCGCCGGCGCCCCGGTGGTGGAACCGGCGCCGCCCGGGCCGCCGGCGGAAAACGTGATGAGCCAGGATCATGGTTCCGCGCCCGGCAAGGTTCCCGCAGCGCGTTTTCGGCGCGGCTCGAAGCTGCTGCGCCATGCTGACTTCCAGCGCGTGTACCAGCAGGGGCGCCGTCATTTCGCCGCGCACATGACGGTGTTCTACCTGCGCCGGCCCGAGGGAAGCGGGCCTCGCGTCGGCCTTACGGTGGGACGGGTGCTGGGCGGGGCGGTGGACCGCAACCGCATCAAGCGCCGCCTGCGCGAAGCCGTGCGCTGCAACCTGGCGTCGCTGGCCGTGCCGGTGGACGTGGTGATCAATCCCAAGAAGTCGGCGCGGACGGCGGAGTTTCAAGCGTTGCGCGACCAGCTTGGGCAGGCTTTCCGGGCGATCGCGGAAAAGGAATCGGGGCGCGGATGAACCGATGAAGCGCGCATTGTTGCTGACAATCCGGCTCTACCAGCGGCTGCTTTCGCCGCTGCTGCCGCCGGCCTGCCGCTACGTGCCCACCTGCTCGCAGTACGCCGCCGAGGCGGTGGAGTTTCACGGGCCGGTGAAAGGCGCCATGCTCGCCCTGTGGCGTCTGCTGCGCTGCCATCCGTTGGCGCGCGGCGGCTTCGATCCCGTGCCCCTGGGCCATCGCCACAACCATGCCGGCTTGCCGCAAGCCGGCGGGCAGACGAATTGAAAGGCAGGTCCCGCAAGGACCAGACGGAACTGACTTGAGCGGAGATTTCCAAAACCCGCAGCAGGATCCCGGCATGGAGCGCCGGCTGCTGCTGGTGTTCATTCTCACCTTCGCCGTCCTGCTGATCTCGCAGCCGGTGCTGATGAAGTACATCAAGCCGCAGCAGCCGCCCGCCAAGCAGGAACAGCAGAAGCCCGCCGCGGCTCAACCGGCGCCCGCCCCGGCGCCACCACCGGCGGCAGCTCCCGCCAAACGTAAAGCCAAGGGGAAGGCGCCCGCGGCCGTCACCCGTGCGGCCGGCGCCGAGCAGGAGACGGTGATCGAGAACGATCTCTACAAGATCATCTTCACAAACCGCGGCGCGCAGGTGAAATCCTGGATCCTGAAGAAATACGACGACGAGCAGGGGCACCCGCTGGAGCTGATCGACGAGGCCGCGGCCAAGCAACACGGGTATCCGCTTTCACTGTGGACTTACGACGAGAACCTGCGCAAGAAGCTGTCCTCGGTGCTCTACCTCAGCAGCGCCGGCGCCACCCTGCGCGCTCCCGCCGACATCAGCTTCGAGTATGCCGACGGCGAGACCACGGTGCGCAAGACCTTCCACTTCGACCACTCCTACGTGGTGAAGGTCGACACCGAGGTCACCGAGAACGGCCAGCCGGTGGCCGCGTTTCCGGCCTGGCCCGGCGGCTTCGGCGACCAGACCACGGCCACCTCCTACGCCTCCGCCTCCGTGGATTACTACAACGGCGAGAAGAACTGGCACGGCAGCGAGAAGGTGATCCGCGAGGCCATCAAGAAGGTCTCCACCGGCAACACCATCAAGGGTCCGTTTGCCTGGGCGGGGGCCGCCGACCAGTATTTCGCCGCCGTTTTCCTGCCGGATGACGTCAAGGCCGCGAACCTGGTTCCCCTGCGCTATGCGCTGGAAATCCCCAAGGACCCGGCCAAGCCGGAGGGCGACAAGCAGAAGGTGGAGGTGCTGGGGGCGGCCGTCGGATACCTCAGCGGCCATACCTCGGAGCGGCTCTTCGCCGGACCGAAAAACCTGGATGTGCTGCACGCCATCAAGACTCCGCCGGTGAACGGACAGCCCGCCGGCAATCTCGAGGCGCTGGTCGATTTCGGCACCTATCTCGGCTTCATCGCCAAGCCGCTGTTCATCTGGCTGCGCTGGACCTACCAGCACTGGGTCGCCAACTGGGGCTGGGCGATCATCATCCTCACGGTGATCATCAACGTGGCCGTCTTCCCGCTGCGGCTCTCCAGCATGAAGTCGGCGCTGAAGATGCAGAAGGTGCAGCCGCAGATCAACGGCATCAAGAACAAGTACAAGCAGAAGATCAGCAACCTGAAGCCCGGCGACCGGGTCACCAAGATGGAGCTGACCCAGCAGCAGAACCAGGAGATCGCGGCGCTGTTCAAGCGCGAGGGCGCCAGCCCCATGGGCGGCTGCGTTCCCATGCTCATCCAGTTCCCCTTCCTGGTGGCGTTCTACTCCATGCTGGGCAGCGCCATCGAGCTGCGCCACGCCTCCTGGTTCTGGCTGCACGATCTTTCTTCACCCGACCCGGCCCACGTTCTGCCCATCCTGATCATCGTCAGCACCCTGGCGGTGCAGAAGATGACGCCGCAGGCGGGCATGGATCCCTCGCAGCAGAAGATCATGAACCTGATGATGCCGGTCTTCCTCGGCGTCATCTCCTGGAACCTGTCCTCCGGGCTGTGCCTCTACTGGGTGATCGGCAACGTCATCTCCATCCTCCAGCAGTGGTGGATCAACAACACGCGCTTCGGCAAGGAAATGCGCGCCGAGGCCGCCAAGCGCGCGCGCAAGAAAAGCGGCGTGCCGGTGAAGACCTAGCCGGGCGTCGCCATCGACCACCGGCCTTCGACCGTGTTACAACATTCATTCGCCATGCCGCTCGCCGACAAAGTCGCCTCGGCCCGGAAGATTGAAGCCTATCTCCGCGCCACCATTGTGAAAGCGAACCTCAAGCTCAAGTACCGCATCACCGTCGATCCGCCGCTGCCGGAGGAGCGCGACTGGGAGCGCCCGCAAATCCTGGTGGAACTCTCCGGCCCCGACAGCGACTTGGTGCTGGAGCGCGGCGCCGAACTGCTGCGCTCGCTGGAACACCTGGCCCTGGAGATGCTTCGCCTGGGGCGCGAGGAGCACGACCGCGTCAGCTTCGATTGCCGGGGCTACCGCGCCATGCGCATCCAGGAGCTGAAGCTGGCCGCCGACGTGGCCGCCGACCGCGTGCGCAAGACGGGCGCACCCTATGAGTTCGGCCCCATGACCTCGCGCGAGCGCCGCATTGTCCACCTGGCGCTGCGCGATCACGACGACCTGCGCACGGAAAGCGCCGGGGAAGCCGCCGGCCGTCACGTCGTTGTCTATCCCAAGGACTACCAGGCCCGCCCTTCCGCCCCGCGCTTCAGCCGCCGGCGCTGAGTTTCAGCTTCATTTCGAATATTGTGTGCAGGCAGGCCCCGGCGCACGGCGCCGCAGTCCGCCCTCGCGATGTCGTACTCCGGGTTTCACTAACCGTCCCGGCTATTGCGGGCGAATACTTGACAAGCGCATCCACAATGCCTAGACTGCCAGCCATGTTGGCTTGCTTGCGCCAGTGTTGTTGTTGTTTCGCGGCGTGCACTTGTTGCGCGACCGCACACTTCTGGCGTGAGGAGCCCGCGAACGTGACGTAGTCCCGTCATAATCTGAATTCAAGAGCCCACGCGTCAGAGCCCCTGACACGTGGGCTTTTTCTTTTTTGCGCTATGACACAAGACATTCACGAAACCAAAGCACAGCGGGCCGAGCGCCTCAAGCGTGAGAAGAACGCCTGGGAGTGCCTCGACGAGATTCGCGCCTTCGCCCGGCAGGGCCATGCCTCCATTCCTCCCGAATGGCTGGGAACGTACTTCCGTTCCTGGGGCGTGTACACGCAGGGCGACGGCGCGGGCGCACTCGGCGGCATGGGCGGCGAAGGCCGCGCGGTTCCCCGGTTTATGGTGCGCATCCGCATTCCCAACGGCCTGCTGCTTGCGCACCAGGTGGACGCCATCGCCGAGGCGGCGCGGAAATACGCGCGCGGGGTCGCCGACATCACCGTCCGCCAGAACATCCAGCTCCACTGGGTGACCATCGAGGACCTTCCCGGCCTGCTCGAGCAGCTCTGGCGCGCCGGCCTCACCACCATGGGCTCCTGCGGCGACGACACCCGTAACATCACCGGCTGTCCGCTGGCCGGCGTCGATGCCGACGAAATCTGCGACGCCTCGCCGCTGGTGCTGGAGCTGGACCGGCGGTTCGTCGGCAACGCCGCGTTCTACAACCTCCCGCGCAAATTCAAGATTGCGGTCACCGGCTGCCGTGTCTGGTGCTCCTATCCGGAGATCAACGACATCGGCTTCACCGCCAGCACCCGCCGGCGCCACGGCCAGGACGAGGTTGGCTTCTCGCTGCGCGTGGCCGGCGGCTTGTCGGCCGAACCGCACCTGGCCAGGCGCCTGGACGCCTTTGTTGCCTGGAACCAGGTAGTTCCGGTGGCCACCGCGATCGCCGGAATTTTCCGCGACAGCGGCGTGCTGCGCCAGAGCCGCGAGCAGGCGCGCCTGAAGTTTCTCTTCCTGAAGCACGGCTGGACGCCAGCCGATTTCCTGGCCGCTATCGAAGACCGCCTCGGTTACCGGCTCGACCCGGCCGAGGAAGATCATGCGCCGCTCGATATCTACCGCGATCACGTCGGCATTCACGCCCAGAAGCAGCCGGGCTACTGCTATGTTGGCGCCGCCGTGCTGCGCGGGCGCATCACCGCCGAACAGTTGCACGCCGCCGCGGAAATTTCCACTCGCCTGGCCGACGGCCAGTTGCGCACCACCAACATGCAGAACCTGCTCATCGTCAACGTGCGCCGCCAGCGCGCCGCGCAAATGGCCATGGAGCTGGAAACCGCCGGGCTGCACACCAGCGCCTCGCCATTCTGGCGCGGCGCCATCGCCTGCACCGGCACCGAGTTCTGCAAGCTGGCCATCACCGAAACCAAGGGCTTCGCACGCTGGCTGGTGGAAGAGCTCGAAGACCGCCTGCCGGGCTTCGACCAGCAGTTCAAACTCAACGTCACCGGCTGCCCCAACAGTTGCGGCCAGCACTGGATCGCCGACATCGGCCTGGAGGGCAAGAAGGTCAAGCAGAACGGGCAACTGGTGGACGCCTACTACTTCTGCGTCGGCGGCGGCGTCGGGCGCGACCAGGCTGTCGCCCGCCCCGTCGGCTATCGCTGCGCCGCGGCCGAGGTACCCCAGGCCATTGAGCGCCTGCTGAATTCCTTTTCCGCGCTTCGCCGGCCCGGCGAAAACCTGCGCCAGTTTTTCGCGCGCCACCAGGTCAACCAGATCCGCGCTTTTCTGGCGGGTGCGCCGCTGCCCGCCGTGGCCCGCGACCTTCCGGCGGAACGCCCGCCCCATGGAGTCGAGGCATGACCGCCAACGGCAAGGTTTATCTGATTGGCGCCGGTCCCGGTGATCCCGGCCTGCTCACGGTCAAGGCCGCGCGCCTGCTGCAATCCGCCGAGGTTGTTCTGCACGACGCGCTCGTCAGCCAGGCCGTCCTCGACCTCATCCCGCCCGCAACCCGGCTGGTGAACATCGGCAAGCGCTGCGGGCAAAGACTCCTTACCCAGGACGAGATCAATTCACTGCTTCTGCACTACGCCGCGAATTTTGAAACCGTGGTGCGCCTGAAGGGCGGCGATCCTCTGCTCTTCGGCCGCGCCGGCGAGGAGATGGAGGCCCTGCGCGCCGCCGGCGTCCGGTTCGAAGTGGTTCCCGGGATCACCTCGGCGCTGGCCGCCGCCGCTGCCGCCGGTATTTCCCTCACCGACCGCCGCATCGCCTCGCAGGTGCTGTTCACCACCGCCCATCGCGAGCCGGGCAAGATCGCGCTTGACTGGGCCGGCCTGGCCGGCTCCGGCACCACCATCGCCATTTACATGCCGGGGCGCGAATACGCGCGCCTGAGCGCGTCGCTGCTCGAGGCCGGTCTGGACCCGCGCACTCCGGTGGTGGCCGTCTCCTGCGCCGGCCTTCCGGCGCAGCAACTGAAACGCATCACGCTTGGCAGTCTCGGGGACGGCGCCGGCCTGCCAGCGCCGTCCCTGCTGCTGGTCGGATGGGTCGTTGGTCCCGCCTGCGGTGAAAACGGAATTTGGAAAAATTTCACGGATCCCGCCGCTCCGCCCTTGTCGCTCCCGGCTTTCGAGCGGCAAGGCGCGGATGTTTCCGGCGATAACCGGTTCTGAAGGAGGCAACGAATGAGTGAAGCCATAACCAACCACCGCGCTCGGAAATTCAAGCTCACGCTCGACGGCTGGGCCGTCGCCGTCGCCTTCCTGCTCGCCCTGCTGGTGCGGGTGGGATTGCTCAAGCGCGTGCCCTGGTAGGCACGAATTCAAGTTCAAAGGACCAATGCCATGGCCGGCTCGATTGCTCTACCACGCCTTCAACCGCTCCGTCCCTATCACCATCTCTTGCGCCTTGCTCCGGGGGTGCTCCTGCTGGCCGCCATCGGGTACGGCGGCAAGTTCCTGGAGAGGGCCATCTCGCACTACGCCAAGGCGCACCACCTGGTGATTCCCAACATCGAGTACGTGCTGTGGGCGATCCTCATCGGGCTGGTGATCTCTAACGTCTTCGGTGTTCCCGACGTGTTTCGCCCGGGCATCGCCACCTATGAGTTCTGGCTGAAGGCGGGCATCGTCCTGCTGGGCTCGCGCTTCCTGCTGGGCGACGTGCTGCACCTGGGAGGAATCAGCCTGGGGCTGGTTGCGCTGGAGCTCATCGTGGCCCTCTCGCTCATGACCCTGCTCGGGCGCCTCTTCGGACTTCGCCCGAAGCTGATCTCGTTGCTGGCCGTGGGGTCGGCGGTATGCGGCGTTTCCGCCATCATCATGGCGTTGCGCGTGGTCTTGGCGAGCACGGCGATGCTGGAGGCGGAGTCGGAGAACAGTGCTCCCGCCGCGGTGGCCTCGGCGGTGTTGTCCACCGCCAGCCCCGCCCACATGCCGTAGGCGTGCTCGCTCATGTGCAGCGCGTGGCCGATCAGCGGGAAGGTGAACAGCGCCAGCGCGCCGAGGGCAAGGATGGCAGCAATGGCGAAGGAGGAGTCTTCCTCGTCGGCATCGATGGCGCCCTGCGCGGCGATGATCGGCTTTGTCGTCCTCGGCTACGCCATCTACTGGGCCAGCGTGGGCCAGGCGCGCCACGTGACCAACAAGGCGGCGTTCCTGTGGCGGAAGTTCCCCAAGTTCGTGCTCGGATTTCTGCTGATCTCGCTGCTGGCCAGCGCCAGCTTCTTCAGCCGTGACCAACTCACGGGCCTGGCAAACCTGTCGAGGTGGGCCTTCCTGCTGACCTTTGCCGGCGTCGGCCTGCGCACCAACTTCCGCGACATGCGCCAGCAAGGCTTACGGCCATTCCTGGTCGGCGCACTAGGGGAAATCGCGATCGCAGCCATTACCCTCGGCTTCGTCATCGTCGCCGACGGCCTCTTTCACCTCTGACGCGCACCTGCTGACGCGAAGGTGCCCCACATCCGCCGCATCTTTTGGCGGATGTGGGGCTGTTCACGGCTCGTGCGTCCCCTCGCCCCTCGGAATTCCATCCCGCTTGCAACTGCCGTCCGGAAACTGGAAACTGGAAACTTGCACCTGGACGACACCATCGTCGCCATCTCCACGCCCCCGGGCCGGGGCGGTCTGGGAGTGGTGCGCCTGGCGGGGCCGGAGGCGCGCTCGATCGCCGCTCCCATGCTGCGCCTTAGGACCCACTCTGTCGCGGGGTCCCCATCGCGCGCCGAAGTTGTGCGCGATGGGGTGCAACTGGAAGCCAACCGCGCCCTCTTCGGCGAGCTGATCGAGCCCGAACACGCAGGAGCAGCCGCCCCCGGCTGTCCCGGGCCCGGCGCCACCATCGACGAGGTTGTGGTCACCTTCTTCGCCAAGCCGCACTCCTACACCACCGACGACATCGTGGAAATCTCCGCCCACGGCTCGCCTGTCGTGTTACGACATATTGTCGAGCTGGCGCTGGCCCGGGGCGCGCGCCTGGCCGAGCCCGGCGAGTTCACCCTGCGCGCCTTCCTTAACGGACGGCTGGACCTGACCCAGGCGGAAGCGGTGCGCGACCTGATCGATTCGCAAACCCTCTACCAGGCGCGGGTGGCCGCCCAGCAGCTCGGGGGCGGGCTCTCCCACCGGCTCTCGCCCATCAAGCAGAAGCTGGTGGAGCTGATCGCCGTGCTGGAAGCGGGCGTGGACTTCGCCGAAGACGACGTCTCCATCCTCCCCGGGCCGCGGATCGTGGAGCGCATCGAGGCCGTCGCCGCGCCGCTCGGCGAGCTCTGCCGCTCTTTCGCTTACGGCAAGCTGGTGCACGAAGGCCTGACGCTGGCCATTGTCGGGCGGCCGAACGTGGGCAAGTCATCGGTGTTCAACCGGCTGGTGGAGCGCGAGCGCGCCATCGTCACCGCCACCCCCGGCACCACGCGCGACCTGGTCACCGAGACGGTTGCCCTAGACGGCATCCCGGTGCACCTGGTGGACACGGCGGGCATCCGCCAGGCGCTGGATGAAGCCGAGTCCATCGGCATCCGCAAGTCGCTGGAGGCCCTGGCCGACGCCGACCTGGTGCTGGTGGTCGTCGATGGCTCCCAGCCGCTGACCCCCGAGGACCACGAGCTACTGGCGCAAATGAACGGTCGGCCAGCCCTGGTGATCGCCAATAAGTCCGATCTGGCGGCCGATTACCCGATTCCGCAATTACCCGATTACCCGATTCTCTGCACCTCCGCCCTCACCGGCGCCGGTATTGCCGAACTGCGTGCCGCCATCCTGGAGCACCTCTCCGGCGGCGCTCCGCAGCAGGAGACCGCGTTCCTCACCAACCTGCGCCAGCAGAAGCTCGTCGAAGACTCGCTGGCCGCGCTGGCCGCCGCCGCCCGCGCGGTGGAAACCAGCACCCCGCACGAGATGCTGCTCCTCGACCTCTACGGCGCCCTGCGTCCGCTGGACGAAATCACCGGCGCCACCACCACCGACGACATCCTCAACCTGATCTTCTCCACGTTCTGCATCGGGAAATAGCTTCCACTTCGGCGGTTCACGGTTGTTACGAAGGTGTGAATTCGCCGAGCCCGCTCATCGCCTTCACCCGCCGTTCCTGATATGCTCTGCCCAGCGCGTGACCGAAGGCGGCAGAGCGCACTCTCTCCGGGAACGCGGAAGAGAAACGCGGGAGCGGTACAGCGGCGGCAGGTTTTCGAAAAGTGAGCGGCAACCAGCCATCAGCAGAAGCAGACGCCGGGCGGAAAGCACCCCGCTTTCAGCCGCGTCTGGGAACTTGGGCGGCGTACGCGTTCATGGCCTTGGCCCTGTACTGGGTGTTCCACGACGTGCAGTGGGGCGCGCTGATCGGCCAGGCGCAGCAACTCTCCTGGGCGTGGCTGTGCGCGATTATCGGACTCGATATCCTCAGCTTTTTTGTCCAGGGGCAGCGCTGGCAGTTTCTGCTGCGCCCCTGCGGCCAGATTTCTACTCTCAAGACCACGCAGGCCATCTACATCGGACTGTTCAGCAGCGAAGTGCTGCCCTTGCGGGCCGGGGAGATTGTCCGTGGCGTTCTCGTCTCCCGCTGGCTGGGACGCAAGTTCCGCGAGGTGCTGCCCTCCATGGCGGTGGAGCGCCTGCTGGACGCGCTCTGGTTTTCGGCGCTGATGGCGCTCGTCGCGCTGCTCGTGCCCATCCCTCGCCAGGTGCGCACCATTTCCCTCTCGCTTCTGATTGCCGCCCTGGTGGGCATGGGCTTGTTCATCTGGAATGCGACCCGGACCAACCACCCGGGAGCCGCACCCGATCTGGCCGGCAAGAGCACCGCCGGCAAGGTCATGGTGGTCTTGCAGGATGTCGTCTTGGGCCTGAAGCAGATCGGATTGTCGCGTCCCTTCTGGGGCGCCGCCGCCTTCTCCGGACTTCTGCACCTGGTGCAGGCGCTGGCCTTCCTGGCGGTGCTGGAGGCGTGCCGCATCCATCTGCCGCTGGTCGCCGCCATCGCCGCGTTCCTGATCGTGCAGTTGGGCATCGCCATTCCCAACGCGCCCGCCAATGTGGGGACCTTTCAGCTATTCTGCGTGCTCGGATTGACCTTCTTCGGCGTCGACAAATCGGCGGCGGCGGCGGTGTCGGTGCTGGCCTTCGCCATCCTGACCTTCCCGGTGCTGCTGATCGGCGCCCTGGCCACCGTCCAGGCCGGCCTGTCGCTCACCGGCTTCCGCTCCCAGATTCGCGAACTCACCGCCTCGGCCGCCGCGGCCGAATCAGCGCCCTAACCTTGCCGCCCAGTGACAAAAGGCAACCTGTCCATCCACCGAAACTGCAACTACGGCATAATAATCCTGCTTCCCTCGGCCGCGCCCACCACCGGCTTCTCCGGGAAATTCGTGTACAGAAAATCCAGGAACGCGCGCGACTTCGGCCGGCCCGAGGTCTTGCCCAGCGCCAGCCGCAGGGTAAATACCAGCGCCTTGAGCAGCTCGCTGTCCTTCAGCGTCGAGTAGCCGCGCTGCTGTTCCTCCAGCTTGCGAAAATCCTGGGCCATTTTGGAAATCTCGGCGGCGATGGCGTGCTGCACCGGGCCCTGCGTCGGCTGCTGGTAGATGAGGCCGGAATTCACCTGCGTCTCCAAGGTCTTGGCCATCGCGGTCAGCGCCTGGATGGCGTCGCGGTCGTACACTCCGCGGTCGCGGCGCGCCGCCTGGGCCACGGCCGCGCTGGTGGCGGCCAGCAACTGCTCGCGCTCATAGACAAAGGTCTCCGGCACCTCGATCTGCGGCATCAGCGCCTCCCGGTCCAGCTCCTCCAGGTGGGCGGCGTTCTCGTGCTTGCGCGCCTGCTGCAGGTAAGCACAGTCGCTGGGACAGTCCAGGGTCACCTCGCGCTCGGTGCCGCAGCAGATGGGACAGATGCGGTCGTGTACCGCCGGGCAGAAGCGCTTCTCCTTGCGTTCATGGCAGATGGCGCAGCTCAAGTGGACGGCTCTCCTCGGTGACCCGCATGGCCGCGGGATCAAACCTCTATTATCGCATCGCGACCCCAGGGATTTGACACCGAGGATACGGGGACGCAGTGGCAGCGCGGGGCAGAACCGCAATCACGTCACCATGAGCCGCTGCCCCTGGTTTCCTCTGGGTTCCTCAGCGTACTCCGCGTCCTCCGTGTTAAGACCTCCTTTATCGCATCGCGATCCCAGGGATTTGACACCGAGGATACGAGGACGCAGTGGCAGCGCGGGGGCGAACCGCAATCACGTCACCATGAGCCGCTGCCCCTGGTTTCCTCTGGGTTCCTCAGCGTACTCCGCGTCCTCCGTGTTAAGACCAGGCCACGTTCATGGCAGATGGCGCAGCTCAAGTGGACGGCTCTCCTCGGTGACCCGCATGGCCGCGGGATCAAACCTCTATTATCGCATCGCAACCCCAGGGATTTGACACCGAGGATACGGGGACGCAGCGGCAGCGCCGGGGAGAACCGCAATCACGTGACCATGAGCCGCTGTCCCTGGTTTCCTCTGGGTTCCTCAGCGTACTCCGCGTCCTCCGTGTTAAGACCCCGGCCCCCCAACGGGAACCCTGGTGTGCCAAGATGCCGGGGAGAACCGCAATCACGTGACCATGAGCCGCTGCCCCTGGTTTCCTCTGGGTTCCTCAGCGTACTCCGCGTCCTCCGTGTTAAGACCCCGGGCCCCCAACGGGAACCTATTATGCCAAGATGCGCATTCCACTTGCCTTTTGGACCGGGGCGCGTAAAATACGCTTTTTTTCGCCGCTTTTCCACAGGTAGCTGCGAAATACCCGCATAAAATCAGGCTCCGGCGCTTCTCAAGCCCTCGCCCCCTGGTATAACATGCTCGCACTGGGTCGCGATTCGAGACTCAACTCTGAAGGAGGATTCATGGCTTCTGGCATGACGAAGACACAACTTGTTCGTCACGTAGCCGAGAAGGTCGGCACCAATAACAAAACCGCCGCCGCTTTTCTCGAGACCCTGGCGGACACCGCCCTGAGGGAAACCAAGAAGAACGGGGTATTCATCATTCCGGGCCTCGGACGGCTCGTAAAATCCAATCGCAAGGCGCGCATGGGCCGCAATCCCCAGACCGGCGAACCTATCAAGATCGCCGCCAAGACCGTCGTGAAGTTCCGCGTTGCCAAGGCCGCCAAGGACGCGATCGCTCCCAAGAAATAGCTAGCTTTCTTGTATGCATTCAGAAAGGCCGGGCGTTGTGCCGGCCTTTATTTTTTGCTCTTCCAATCCGCGCCTGATGCAGACCGAAGCCATCGCCGCCCTGCTCGCTCCGTTTCTGGGCGGCGCCTCCGTCACCGAAATTCAACTGGAACAACTGCGCCAGTATCTGGACCTGCTGCTGCGCTGGAACGCGCGCATCAACCTGACCGCCGTCCGCGATCCGCGGCAGATGGTCACCCGCCATTTCGGCGAATCGCTGTTTGCCGCCCGGCACCTCTATCCGCCTGCCTGGAAACCGGAAACCGGAAACTGGGAACTTCTGGATGTGGGTTCCGGCGCCGGCTTCCCGGGATTGCCCATCAAGATCTGGACGCCCGGGGTGCGGCTCACGTTGCTGGAATCCAATCAGCGCAAGACCGTCTTCCTGCGCGAAGTGGTCCGCGCGCTCCAGCTCACCGCCGTCGACGTGGTGGCCACGCGCGCCGAGCACTACTCCCGGGAGGCCGCAAATCACGGATTGCAACTTGCCGATTGCACCGTCACCCTGCGCGCCGTCGAACGCTTCGCCGCCATTCTCCCCACTGCGGTCCGCCTGTTAGGGAGCGTGCCTGCCCGCGAGCGCCGGCTGGCGCTGCTGATCGGCGCTTCCCAGGTCGGCGCGGCACGCCATCTCGCTCCCTCCATCGTTTTTTCCGATCCGCTCCCCGTCCCGCAGTCGTCGCAGCGCGTGCTCCTGGCCGGCTACTCGCGGCCGCCGGACAACGTCAGTTGACCGCCGGCAAACCGAGTTGGATGTCACCCAAACGCCTATGTCACAACCGCCTGTAGCGCCAATCACAGCTTTTCGGTCAGCCCGGAGAAACAATCAATTCAGGTGCGTCTCATGCTGGACTTGGGCATTGTTGTCTGGGGGATTCTCCTCCTTGCTGTTTTGGCTTTGCTGAACCGGGCCTGGGTGCGGCTTTTCGTGCGCGTCCAGACGGCCCGCCTCGGCGGCAAGCCGCGCACCACCGCCAGGATAATTCCCATCGACTCCTATCGCGGGCGCAAGCCCCGCCGCCAGAATTTCGGCTGAGGCGCCCATGCTGTACTTCTCCAGCCTGCAATTCCGGCAATCTCTTTCCCATCGCCGGCCGCCCTTCTGGACCAAACTATATCGCCTCACGATAGTATCGGCCCATTAACTTTCTTTATCGCCTCCATAAATTTGATTTCTTAAAAGCGATTCCGATTTCCCGAAGAAAAACAATGCGTTGGACGGCGCCTCCGCCCTCCGGCTACTCTGCCTGCACTGGTCATGCAGTCGCGGGTTTTTCATCGATGATTCAACGCGCGGCCATTGGGGAAAAGCGAGAAAGAAATGACCCGAATAGCCGCATTGTTCCTGGCCTTTGTTGTCATCTGCTCGGCGGCGCCTGAGCTCAAGGCTCAAGCGGACGCCGCCGCCGATGTAAGCAAGTACACGCAGGCGGATCTGCTGCGCCGCCTGCAGGATGTCGAAAAGGAAGTCGCAACCCTGCGCGCCCAACTGGATGCGCGGAAGCAAGCCGCCGCTGCGCCGCCGTCGGCGCAACTGCTGGCCGCCGCGCCCGCTCCGGCCGCGCCCTTCCTCGGCGGCGCCAGTCTCACCGGCTTTGTCGACGCCTACTACGGCTACAACTTCAACCAGCCGCAATCGCGCACCAGCTCGCTGCGCGCCTTCGACGGCCCCTCCAACCAGTTCGCCCTCAACCTCATCGAGCTCAATCTCGACAAGCCTCCCGACCCCTCCAACAGCCGGCTCGGCTATCACCTGGGGCTGGGCTTTGGCCAGGCGATGAACGTGGTCAACGCCGGCGATCCGGCCGGCCTCGGCTTCGCCCAGTATCTTAAGGAGGCCTACATCTCCTACCTGGCGCCCGTGGGTAAGGGCCTGCAGGTGGACATCGGCAAGTTCGTCACCCCCTACGGCGCCGAGGTCATCGAGACCAAGGACGACTGGAACTACTCCCGCGGCCTGCTGTTCGCCTACGCCGTGCCCTTCTACCACTACGGCGCGCGCGCCCACTATTCCTTCAGCGACAAGTATTCGCTCACCGGCATCCTGGTGAACGGCTGGAACAGCGTCTACGACAACAACACCGGCAAGAGCGTCGGCCTGAGCTTCGCCTGGATTCCCTCCAAGAAGCTGAGCATCACCCAGGGTTACATGGCCGGCCCGGAGACGGCGGAGACCAAGGGCAACTGGCGCCAGTTGGTCGATACCGTGGTCACCTACTCGCCCACTTCGCGGCTCACCACCATGGTCAATTTCGACTACGGCCGCGGCGACCACATCGTCTCCCTCGTCCGCCCCGTCTACTGGGCCGGCATTGCCGGCTTCGTGCGCTATGCCTTCAACGAGCGCTATGCCCTGGCCACCCGCTACGAGTACTACAACGACCACGACGGCTTCACCACCGGCACAGCGCAGCACCTGCACGAGGTTACCGGGACCTTTCAGCGCGTCGTCGCCCACCACCTGATCACCCGGCTGGAGTTTCGGCGCGATTTCTCCAACCGCCCGGTCTTCCTCAAGGGCAATTCGCCGGTCTCGGGACAGAACACCATGACCGCCGGCATCGTCTACGCCTTCGACCTGCGGGAGACCAAGTAGATGCCGGGCGCCCGGAGCATCCACGAGAGGAGCCGCAATGATCGCGCTGCGGGTGGTGCTGTGCATTGTCGGGATAGTGCTGTTCCTGGCCGGGCTGGTCGGCTTCGCCGGCGCAGGCCGTCTGAACGGCGAGTGAATTTTCATCTTCGGGCAGCCACGGCCATGCTGCCCGCAGGGGTGGCGGCGGCGCGGGTAAATCCACTACCCCATTTGACCAGCACCCGCGCCGCTGCCGCTGAAACCGGCTCAAGCCGGCCGTGTAACGCCAAAGCAGAAGATTCAACAAGGAGAGCGCACCATGGCTGCAAATCGGCAACAAGCAAGTTCGGTCGCATCGTTCCTGCTGGGATTCACGCTTGTACCCGCCGGGCTGTTCGAGCGCCCGAGCCATCCCGGCCTCGGCATTTTCCTGGGACTGATCGGATTGGGCCTCGTCATTCAGGGCCTGGCCGCCGCCCGCCGCATCAAGCGCCTGGAATTCACCAATCAAGGCTGACCCAGAAGGAGAGGTTATGAAACTGTTTGCGATCCTGCTCGCGCTATTCGGATGGCTGCTCCCGGTTTCCGCGCTGGTGCTGACGGCCTCCAACACCATTCGCCTGGTTGCCTGCCTGCTTGGCATCGGCATTTGCGGCGTCGCCATTCTCGGCATGCTCAACCGGGCTTATCTGAAGCACGCCATCTGGAAGCACTAAGGCGGCGGCGAAGCAATTTTTCAGGAGAGACGACATGAGACTGCCACGACTTACCACCATTCTTGCGGCCCTGCTGTTGTTGTGCGGAATCGCGCTGGCTGCCGATCCTCCCGCGCCCGCCGCTGCCGCGCCCGCGCTCAGCGGATCCACCGTCATCAAGGATGTTGCCGCTCCCACCGCCGGCCAGCTCGCCCAGGGCGATCCCGCCGGCGACAAGACCGGCACCGTCTCCGACGTTGGCGTCGCCGACTCCAAGACCGGCCTCACCCTCGCCGATCTCGCCAACCAGGCCGGCCAGAATAAGATCGCCATCAACTTCGTCTGGACGCTCATCGCCGGCTTTCTCGTCATGTTCATGCAGGCCGGATTTGCCTTCGTCGAAACCGGCCTCTGCCGCGCCAAGAACGCCAATCACACCATGATGATGAACTTCATGGTTTACGGCTTCGGCCTGTTCGCCTACTGGGTGTGCGGCTTTGCCATCCAGATGGGCGGCGTCGGCGGCGTGGCCAACCTGGGCGGCGCCGCTCCTCTCACCCACGAGTTCGCCGTCAATGTGCTCGGCAAAAGCTGGGGACTGTTCGGCACCACCGGCTTCTTCCTCAGCGGCTCCACCTACGACGTCGGCGTCATGGTCATGTTCCTCTTCCAGATGGTCTTCATGGACACCGCGCTCACCATCGTCACCGGCTCGGCCGCCGAGCGCTGGAAGTTTGCTGCCTTCGCCTTCTGCTCTGTGCTCATGGGCGCCATCACCTATCCCCTGTTCGCCAACTGGGCCTGGGGCGGCGGCTGGCTCTCGCAGTTGGGCGCCAACTTCGGTCTCGGCCACGGCTATGTTGATTTCGCCGGATCCGGCGTGGTGCACGCGGTCGGCGGCATCACCGCCCTCGCCGCGGCCATCATGATCGGACCGCGCATCGGCAAGTACAACCGCGACGGCTCGCCCAACGCCATGCCCGGCCACGACATGGTCATCGTGCTCGCCGGATGCTTCATCCTCGCCTTCGGCTGGTTCGGATTCAACCCGGGCAGCACCCTGGGCGCCTCCGGCACCGGCAACCTGCGCATCGGCACCATTGCCGTCAACACCATGCTTGCCGGCTGCACCGGCTCCTTCGGCGCTCTCTTCTATATGTGGCGCCGCTATGGCAAGCCCGACGCCTCCATGGTGGGCAACGGACTGCTCGCCGGACTGGTCGCCATCACCGCTCCCTGCGGCTTCGTCAACACCGTGGGCGCCGCCATCATCGGCCTGGTCGCCGGCGTGCTCGTCTGCCTGAGCGTGCGAATTCTTCGAGCGCGTGGCCAAGATCGACGATCCGGTCGGCGCCATCTCCGTGCACGGCATCAACGGCCTCTGGGGCGTGATCTCCGTCGGCCTCTTCGCCGACGGCACCTCCAACTACGGCGGCGGCTGGAACGGCGTCAACGGCTCCGTCCGCGGCCTCTTCTATGGCGACCCCAGCCAGCTCATCGCCCAGCTCATCGGCGTGGTCACCCTCGTCGGCTTCGTCTTCAGCCTGTCGTTCGCCTTCAACGCCCTGGTTGACTGGCTCGTCGGACAGCGCGTCTCCCCGGAGACCGAACTGGAAGGCCTCGACATTCCGGAGATGGGCTCGCTCGGCTATCCCGAGTTTGTTCTGAAGATCCAGCGCACCACCGCCACCGCCAAGGAAGGCTCGCCGGCCTATGGCGCGGTCTCCGTCCCCGCGCCGTCGTTCGGCAGCGGCGACTGAGGATCCGGGTGGTCCACCTTGCCCCGGGTGGCCCACCCCAGCCGGGGTTGCTAGGGTGGGGATTTCGGCCCCGAGGGGTGGGGATCGGGCTAACCCACAGAAGTTTCAACAGGAGTCAACACCATGATGAAAATCGAAGCCATCGTCCAGATGAACAGGTTCGAACTGGTCAAAGACGCGCTCACCCAACTCGGCGTCGAGGGCATGACCGTCTCCGAGGTCCGCGGGCACGGCCGCCAGAAGGGCCACACCGAGACCTACCGCGGCCGCGAGTACAGCGTCGACCTCATTCCCAAAATCAAGATCGAGATGGTGCTGCCCGACGACCAGGTTGAGTCCGCCGTCCAGACCATCATCGACACCGCCCGCAGCGGCCGTATCGGTGACGGCAAGATCTTTCTTTCCCGGGTGGACGAGGCCATCCGCATCCGCAACGACGAGCGTGGCGTCGCCGCCCTCTGAAGGAAGGGGACCGGAAACTGGAAACCGGAAACTGGAAACTGGAAACTGGAACCCGCTGAGGTACATAAATAATGATAGAACCAACCACTCTCGCCACCCGCGACGCCATGCTTCCCCCTCTGGCGGCGCACCACCTCCGCCACGGCCTGGAGCAGATTGCCCTGGGCGAACCGGCGATCGCCGTCGTCGCCTTCCACACCGCGCTCGAGCACGCGCCCGGCCTGCCCGACGCGCACGTTGGCCTCGGCGTCGCCTACGCCATGACCAGCCAAGTCTACCCGGCCATCGACCACCTGGAGCGCGCCGCCCAGCTTGATCCGTGCAGCTTTCACGCCCACTTCAAGCTGGCGCAGCTTTATTTCCAACTGCGCGTGCCCGCCAAGGGATATGAGATCGCGCGTCGCGCCCTCGACTGCGCCTCCACCCTCGACGAGCGCCGCGTCCTCGCCCAACTGCTCCACCAGGAGCGCCAGCGCGAGCACAACGGCCTTGCCCGGCCCTGGTTCTACAAAAGCTTCAGCCGCTCCGCCCTCTGGCTGAGCGCCGCCAGCGCCGCCGCCCTGCTCTTTGCCCTGCTCCTGCACGTGCACTGAGATTCGGGTGGAGCAGGCCTTCAGGCCTGCGTTTAAGGCCGGCAAAATTTCTGCGGCTTTACAGGCTGCGGAAAAACTCGCTTTGATGCTTGTTTCGGAGGGGCATGGCGGAACCTGTCCCGAGCGAAGTCGAGGGATCCGTGCCGGACAAGTCCCTTGTTTTTGTCATTCCAAGCGGGCTTCAGCCCGCGAGGAATCTGGAGTTTCGCCGGGTGGCCCAGCCTAGCCGGGGTTGCTAGGGTGGGGATTACAGGGTTTCCACCCAACAGAGTCCCGGAGGGACGGTGCGGCAGCAACGGTCGTCCTGATGAGATGTCAACAGAACCAGGCTATCTCATCAATGCCGGGAGGCTTGCAGCACCGTGGAAGAATGCCGGGAGGCTTGCAGCACCGTGGAAGCGCAGGCCTTTAGGCCTGCGAATTCCAGGCGGTTGAGGATCGGGGCTTTAGCCCCTGTGCCGAACCGGCGGCATTTATGAGATGGGTTGGCTCTGTTGACATCCCTCTGGGGATACACGCGTTAGACCGAAACGGCCCGGACCAGCCCCGTAAGGGCGGCAGAACCCAGCCCGGCACGTGAGTGCCGGGAAAACTGCATGACTAAATGGCCGAGTCCCGCAGGGACGGCAGAGCGTCGAAGCAGGATGGTCAGATGGGTTCTAGAAACTAGAAACAAGAAACTAGAAACTGGAAACTAGAAACTGGAAACTTGAAACTGGAAACTCTCTTCACCACGCTCGCCTTCGCCGTGCTCATTGGCGGCGTGCTCATCGTGCGCTTCCGTGCGCCCGTGCTGCCCGTGCTCATCGGATGCATCGCCGCGGTGCTCGCCACCGCGGCCCTCAAATCCCGGCGCGCCCGCCGCTGAAGGAGACTTGGTGGACACCTCGCTGCAATGCTTCCTGTTCATTGCCGTTCTCATCCTGTTCGCCAAGGCCATGGCCCACCTGGGCGCGCGCCTCAGCCTGCCGCTGGTTCTGGGCGAGCTGCTGGCCGGCGTCCTCCTCGGTCCCACCGTGCTCAACCTCTGGCATTTTTCCTGGTTTTCCGCGGCTGGCACCAGCGCCGCTTCCCTGCCCGCCGTCTTTCAGGTGCTGGCCGAGCTGGGTGTGGTGGTGCTCATGTTTCTGGCCGGCATCGAAACCAACGTCGCTCTCCTGCGCGCCAGCCTCGCGCCCGCATTCTGGGCCGCCGCCGGCGGTGTTTTTCTGCCCTTAGCCGGAGGCGCCGCGGTCGCGCGTCTGGCCGGCCTCCCGTGGACGGAGTCCATCTTCATCGGCGCCATCCTCACCGCCACCAGCGTCACCATCACCGCCCAAACGCTGCTCGATCTCGACAAGTTGCGCTCCAAGGCCGGCTCCGCCATCCTCGGCGCCGCCGTCATCGACGATGTCCTCGGCCTGATCGTGCTTTCCCTGGTCATCGCCCTGGCCGCGCACCCCGCCCACGGCGCCTCGGGCCTCGCAGCCGCCCTGCTGCCCATCGCGCGCATGGCGCTGTTCCTGACCTTCGCCCTCGCTCTTGGTCCACGCCTGGTGCGGCTCATCATCCGCTCGACCGACGCCTCCGGCGCCCACCACTCCAGCGCCGCCGCCGCCCTCGCGCTGGCGTTTCTCTTCGCTTTCATGGCCGCTTACCTGGGCGGGATGGCCGCCATCACCGGCTCTTACCTGGCGGGCGTCTTCGCCGCCGCCACCCCCGCGCGCCACGGCATCCTCACCGCCGTGCGCTCCATGTGCAACACCTTCTTCGGCCCCATCTTCTTCGTCTCCATCGGACTGCAGATCGACGCTCGCGAGCTCGGCGGCCATCTTCCTTTATTCTTGCTGCTGTTGCTGGTCGCCATCGCCGGCAAGATCCTCGGATGCGGCGCCGGCGCCCTGGCCACCGGCTTCGGCGTGCGCAACTCTCTCCGCGTCGGCCTGGGCATGATTCCGCGCGGAGAAGTCGGACTGATCACCGCCAGCATCGGCTTTGCCGCCGGCCTGGTCTCCCGCGGCGTTTATGTCCAGGTCATCGTCATCGTTCTCCTCACCACTCTGATCACCCCTGCCCTGTTGCGCCTGGTCTTCGCCGCCCCGCATCACGCGCCCCAGCCCGAGCATCTCCTTTCCGAGCATGTCCTTCCCGAGGATGTCCTTTCCGGCTCCCCCGCCGAAGCCACCGGCCACTGACCACTGGCCACTGGCCACTGACCACTGCTCCGGGTGCGCCGTCCTAGCCCGGGTTTGGCTGGGGCGGGGATGTTGACCTTCACCCTAGGAACTGGCCACTGACCACTGGCCACTGGCCACTGCTCCGGGTGCCCCGTCCTAGCCCGGGTTTGGCTAGGGCGGGGTTTTTCGTTTCAGGTGCCGTTGAGTCCCAACAGAGTCCCGTAGGGACGCACGCTGGTAGCCCAGGGCGGCAGCCCTGGGAAAAGTCAACCGAAAGAGGAGAGTCCCGGAGGGACGACGCGAGAGGATGTCAACAGAGCCAGGCTATCTCATCAATGCCGGGAGGCTTGCAGCACCGTGGAAGAATGCCGGGAGGCTTGCAGCACCGTGGAAGAATGCCGGGAGGCTTGCAGCACCGTGGAAGCGCAGGCCTTTAGGCCTGCGAATTCCAGGCCGTTGAGGATCGGGGCTTTAGCCCCTGTGCCGAACCGGCGGTATTTATGAGATGGGTTGGCTCTGTTGACATTCCTCCTGGGGATACACGCGTTAGACCGAAACGGCCCGGACGAGCCCCGTAAGGGCGGCAGAACCCAGCCCGGCACGTGAGAGCCGGGAAAACTCTCATAGACTAAATGGCCGAGTCCCGCAGGGACGGCAGAGCGTCGAAGCGGGATGTCAACAGAGCCAGATGGGTTCTGGAAACTGGAAACTTGAAACCGGCCTAATGTGGGGTTCTTCCCATCGCGAAACGGCCCACAAATCCGAACCCGAACCCTACTCGCCACGAACCACCAATGTAACAAGTGGTCCAAACCTGCCGCTTTGCCGCCTCCGCCGCCCCGAAACACACGCAAAATCCCGCTGCCACGCATCCGCGCGCGGCAGCACCGCGAACCTCAATACCTTTGCGGGTTCCCTTGGAACTTCGTTTCGCTCGTCCTCGCCGCCGCCACCGGCGCGCCAGGCCTCAGCACCATCGAAGCTCACATCCACGATCTCCTGTCCCCGGTCCGATCAGCAGCTTCAGCGACGGCCGGGTAGCGCCGGCGCCGTCAAACTGGCGTTTCCATCAGAAGCCCGCCTTTTTAGACCGGGCACATGGGTAACACTTTTCGCCCGGCTGAGCCCCAACGGGGCGAATGACAGTAGCCCGCCGGCTCAGAGGCCATTTCAAACTACTTTGGACCGGAATAAAAACCGAACTTTGTTCCACTTTGCCCTGAATTCGTTGATCTAGCTGATGCGATCGCTTCTCCTTCAGGCTCGAATTCGCCAACTTTGTTCCACCGCTCCCGGCCTCGGCCGAGTTTCGTAACAGCCGGCTCAGCGGCGGGTCAACGCGCAGCAAGAGCCTGAGTGCCGCAGGCACGACTTAAGCTCCGCCAATGGAACAATTAATGATAACAAGTGGACCTAAACACGTAATTTCTAGGTATAAATTCATAATTAACGCCTGTTATACGCAAAAGGTGGAACGATAACTTAAAAGTGTATCAAAATGAGATTTCCACAAATGTTCCACGTGGAACAATTGTTGAAAACTTTCTGAGATAATACCAGCGCCGCCTAGCCAATGACTCATTTCGAGATTTCCACAAATGTTCCACGTGGAACAATTGTGGAAAACTTTCCGCACTCGTTTTGAACACCCCTTCCGCTTTTCTCACAATTTTTCCACGTGAACCTTTTTGCAAACCCATTTCCGCATTGCTTCCGCCTGCGCCGCGTCGTACTCTGAGCCTGAGTTCTCCGCGGTCATCATGGGACGTGTCATCGCCGTAGCCAACCAGAAAGGTGGCGTGGGCAAGACCACCACCGCCATCAACCTGGCCGCCTCCTTCGCCGCCGCCGAGGTGGAGACCCTGATTGTTGACTGCGATCCGCAGTCCAACACCACCAGCGGCCTCGGCCTGGCACGTGATCCCGACCGGCCCAACACCTACCACGTACTCACCGGCGCCGTCGCCCTCCAGGCCGCCATCCAGCCCACCGCGCTGGAGCAGCTCTGGCTGGTGCCCGCGCACAAGAACCTGATCGGCGCCAACCTGGAGCTGGTCGAGATGGAGCGCCGGGAGTTCCGCCTGCGCGACGCGCTGAATGGAACCCGCGAGCGCTATCGCTTCATCGTGCTAGATTGTCCGCCGGCGCTGGACCTGCTGACGCTGAACGCCCTGGTCGCCGCCGACACCGTCCTGATCCCCATGCAGGCGGAGTACTTTGCCCTGGAGGGGGTGAGCGAACTGCTGGACACGGTGGAGCGCATCCGCGAGAGCCTGAACCCGGCGCTGGCCATCGAGGGGGTGGTGCTGACCATGTACGACGAGCGCACCAACCTGGCGCAGCAGGTGGCGGACAAGCTGCGGAACTATTTCGGCGACAAGCTGTGCGCCACCACCATCCCGCGCAACGTGCGCCTGGCCGAGGCGCCGAGCTACGGCAAGCCGGCGCTGCTCTATGACGTGCGCTCGCGCGGCGCCGAGGCCTATATCCGCCTGGCCAAGGAGATCATGGCGCGCGAGAGTCCTGCCGTGCGCGTGGTCGGTCCCGAGTGCCCGGCCGCCGAGGGCGAAGCGGAGCAGGTGGCGGCGGAGAACACGTAACCCTGGTTTTTAACGCTAGCGCTAAGAGATGACAATGATCGAAGAAAAGAAGAGAGTGCTGGGGCGGGGATTGGAATCGCTGATCCCGGCCCCGAGGAAGGCCGCGCCGGATGTGGCGGCCGACACGGCCAGCGGGGAGTTGGTGCGCGAGATCCGGCTGGAAGAGATCGAGCGCAGCCCCTATCAGCCGCGGCGGCAGCAGGACGAGGCGGCGCTGCAGGAGCTGGCGCAGTCCATCCGCGCCCAGGGCGTGTTGCAGCCGATCGTGATACGCACCGTGCCCGGCGGCGGCAATGGCGTGGCGGAGATCGAGAACCTGCAGCAGATCCGCTATCAACTGATCGCAGGCGAGCGGCGGTGGCTGGCCTCGCGGATGGCCGGCAAGACAACCGTGCCGGCGATCTTACGCCAGGTGTCGAACGAGCAGGCCATGGAGATGGCGCTGATCGAGAACCTGCAGCGCGAGGACCTGGACTGCCTGGAGATGGCGCACGCCTTTGACCGGCTGGCACGCGAGTTCGGGCTGACGCAGGAGCAGATGTCGCAGCGCACGGGCAAGGACCGCGGCACCATCGGCAACTACCTGCGCCTGCTGAAGCTGCCGCCGGAAGTGCGGGCGGCGCTGGCGCGCCACGACCTGAGCTTCGGCCATGCCAAGGAGCTGATGTCGCTGGAGGACCCGCACATCCTGTTGACGGCGGCGGAGAAGGTGATGAAGGAAGGGCTGTCGGTGCGCGCCACCCAGGAGCTGGTGAACCACCTGATCTACCTGGGACCGATGGTGGGCAAGAAACAGGACAAGCCGGCGCGGGTGGTGGATGCGAACGTCAAGGCGGCCGAGCAAGAGCTGGAGCGCAGCCTGGGCTGCCGGGTGAAGATCAACGATCACAACGGGAAGGGAAAGATCGTGATTCAATACGCGTCGCTGGAAGACTTTGACCGGGTGGTGGAGGCGTTGGGGAAATAGTCTTTCAGTTTCAGTTTCAGTTTCGGTTTCGGTTTCAGCGGGGCGCGGGAGGCCGCGCCTTCGGTGTGTTTGGGCCACTTTTTTCCGTTCTTATTATGGTTTCGTCCGTTTCTGTTAAGGATAACAGCGGGTTTGTTCCACCTGTTGACGGGTTTGATTCGTGGCGGACGTGATTCGGGATAGCGGAGGGGGAAGCGCATGACGCATCAGCAGGAGATTGCGATTCGCACCAGCGGGCATGGGGACATGCACGACGTGACGGAACGGGTGACGGCGATCGTGAGGGATTCCGGAGTGCGCAGGGGGACGGTGAACGTGTTCAACGTGGGGAGCACGGCGGCGGTGGCGACGTTGGAGTTCGAGCCCGGGCTGAGGCGCGACCTGCCGGAGATGCTGGACCGGCTGATTCCGCCGAGCCGCAACTACGGGCACGAGCAGCGCTGGCACGACGGCAACGGCCACTCGCACCTGCAGGCGACGCTGCTGGGTCCGTCGCTGACCGTGCCGGTGGCCGAGGGCAAGCCGCTGCTGGGGACGTGGCAGCAGATCATTCACCTGGAGTGCGATGTGCGGGGGCGGGAGCGGTCGGTGGTGGTGACGGTGACGGGAGAGGGCAGAGAAGCTGGCTGAGCCCGCTTGCCCGTGTATACCTTTATACGTATATGCTCTGTGGAGTATATACTCCCCACTCAAGCCAAAAGCCGGGCTTGAGTGGGCCAAAAGGACGGGGAGAAGTGGAGGCGGGCGCGAAGGAGCGAGCTGATTGCGGATGGCTATCTCATTACGCCGGGCGCGGTTCTCGCGAGGTTCTCCGGTCGATAAGAGGTGACACGAGCAAGCGCTAGGTTCAGCAACCGATCATCGAAAAGGCGGAGCTTGCGTTCTGCCGCGTCTCGCCCGGCCGGCCAATTGAGCAATCCCGACTTTATGCCCGAAAGAGTCGGCTCCGCATCCTCGCGTTTAATCAGCCAATCAACCGTCGCCAACAGCTCCATGCCGAGAGGAGATTCGAACCCATCAATCCGCTTCGCGGTCAGGTCCAACACGTGATTGAGAGGTTTCGATGCTTCCTGTTGAAGGAACAAGTCGACGTGCTCGCGACGCTCCTCATCAAACCAGATTGTGTCGGCCGGGCCCGCATCGCTCAACCGCTTGTCGCAGTGCAGGTACGTTCCATCCAGCGCATTTAGCAGGTGGCGAAGCCGGTCGGAATATGGCCCGTATTTATCTGCCTTGAACTGGAGCTTCAGGGGGTCGTCAACACCCAGTGAATGAATTGTACGCTCAAGAAACCATCCTAATTTTTGCACTTCGAGATACGTACATTCAATGCCGAGCACCCAGTAGCGGCGAATCATCTCCGCCATCAGTACACGAGCCGGGGTAAGTTCTTCCACGCCAGTGCGCTTCGCGACGTTTTGGTATTTCGCAATTGGTTCGTAAATATCGATCTCTACGTCTCCGAGATCTCCAAGGTCTCGCTCTATTTCCGGCCGCACCTCACGCCAGTCGAGCCCTCCATTGCCGGAGCCAAGTGGAGGAAGAGCAATCGACCGAATGTCGTTTTCCTGAATCACGCGTCGAAGGTCCTTTAAGCCTTCGACAATCCACTCAAGTTTCGAGGGTTGCCGCCAATGCTTCTTCGTCGGGAAATTAATGATCCAACGAGGACCCTCGAACGTTCGGTTCTCAGTGACGAACATTCGACCGATCCGAACCTGTTTGCCCTTGCACGCCTCTTCATATGCGCGAAAATTCGCGGGGAATGCCTCCTTGAACATCAGAGCGATGCCTTTCCCCATCACGCCCACGGTGTTCACCGTGTTCACGAGAGCTTCCACCTTGGCATCAAGCAGATTCCCTTTGACAAAACGCATCATTTCAGAAATACCAACCCCTTTGCACTATAGTCTGCATCTGGATTTTGCATTTCGCAAGTTCTGTCCTGATTCCTGCATCGACAGTTTCGGTGTATGAGCAAATGCCAAGCAGCCCTCCTGCCGGCACGTGTTTCCAAATCAGCGCCTCAGCTTGGTATCGCTCTTTCTTGCCGGGGTCATCCGGGTCATGTTTGAAATCTCTGCGGTTGAGGAGGCCCCAGTCTATACGGTGAAGGTCGTCCAGATCGGTGAAATAGCTCGCCGCCACCGGGTACGCATGTTGATCGGTGAACACGAACCGAATTCCCAATTCCGCAATCCGATGGAGCGAAGACACAAGAATCACAATCTCTTCGTTCGGAACTTGTTTCACATTGTAACCAGTATGAATGTTCAGCATCATGATGGAAAATGGCGTGAAATAGAAGGGGATGTAGTCGCTTAGAGTTCCGCGTGGACCGACCGCCACCAGGCGTTGTGCGCGCTTACCAATGAGGTCTGGATTGCCGATATTCTTGAAATGCGGGTTCTGTACTTTACCCGTTGCTGCGTGCAAGCCGTGCTCCAATATCCACGGTACGTTGTCTCGGTGGGTGATTCGAAAAATGCGCGCGCGCTCGGGGTTGAGAACTGGTGGCATCGGCGTGCTTGCGGGAGATTGGAGCCTTACTGCGCACTCCCACCACGTTGAAAAACAATAATTTTATCTGACGCTTCCCAGTTGACGGGCGCACGGAACCGAGTTTGGGCGCAGAGACTCCCTCACGGTTACCGGTTTTGGATCCCCTCCAGCATCCATATTCTGAAGTTCGCAAGGAACGCGAAATTTAAAATGGGGCACCCGCTTTCGTGCTGTCCGCTCCAACTCGTTCTCCATAATCGCTCACAGCCGGTTGCGTAGTGGCGGAAACTAGTTCACTCAGACACAAGATCCATCCACTGCGCAGATCATCGCTGTCGCGCTGATCTGCTGCGGTCGGGATGACAGTGTTGAAGAAGTGAGAATCGAATCCCCAACGCGAAAAGCGGGCTTGCGTTGAGGCCACCCGCCGCTTTTCGCAAAACCCCACCCTCGTGTCCTGTGTTCAGAAATTCACTTGCTTAGCCCGGCGATCGTCGGCTGTTGGCCGCAGGGCCTGAAGAATCTGGGTGAGAACTTCAGTCGTGCCTACGGCACTCAGACGCTTGTCCCACTTGGACCCGCCGCTGAAGAGGCTGTTACGAAACTCGGCCGAGGCCGGGAGCGGTGGAACAAAGTTGGCGAATTCGAGCCTGAAGGAGAAGCGATCGCATCAGCTAGATCCACGAATTCAGGGCAAAGTGGAACAAAGTTCGGTTTTTATTCCGGTCCAAAGTAGTTTCGTAACGGCCTCTGAAGTGGCGGGCTACTTTCATCCGCCGCTGCGCGGCTGGCACTGGCGCGTGGTTGCACGCCAGGCGGCGCAGCGGGCCAAACAAGGTGTAGCCCAGAACGCTTGTTCCCACCACACGCCGCCTTTGCGCGTGTTGGGGTGATTGTCAGCCTGGGGTCAGGTGCGGCAATCAAAGCAGAGGCCAGTGCGCGATTTCGGCGCACGCGCGTGCTCGGATGGCCGCCACGCCGGCACAACGTCCGACATCAGGATGTCCGCAGACATGGCGGCGAACAGGGCTGTGCTCGCCCGAAGCTTCGGGCACTGGCTATTCGCGCCGCGGGCGCTGGTTGCCGACACGGCTAAAGCCGTGCCCTTCCACGGTGGTTGGAAGTCACGCGATACAAACGTAAGCCCGAGCGTGAGCGCAAGATCGGCCGTGAAAAGCTCAACCACGGATTCGCACGGATGAGCGCGGATCGGAAGGCAGGGCCGCCGAGCTGCGGAACAAAAGCCGCTCCTTCCGTCGCGCACAGGGGGTTGGTCGCGGCGGAAGGAGTGGAACGGCGATGGTCACCCGGACGCGCCGTTACTTGTTGGGCTGCGCCGGGGCGTTGTTGCCGGGGCCCGGTCCGTAGCCGTTGCCGTACATCATGCCCGGTCCGTAGCCACCACCCATTCTGCCAGGACCGTAGCCACCACCACCCATCATGCCGTTGCCGCCGCGGGGGCCTGGCCCGTAGCCGTTCATCATGCCTGGGCCGTAGCCAGAGCCGCCCATGGAGCAGGCAAACCACTGGCCGATGCTGGAAAGCTTCTGCCGGGCCTGGTTGACGAGGCTGCGCATGGAGGAGACGTTCTTCGCCTGGCCGGCCTTGTTCAAGGTGGACTGCACATCGTTGAAGGCGGCGTACATGGGGCCATACCCCCCGGCGTTCCACGCCGGCTGGTTGGAGGCGCCGGCCTGGGGAGAGGTGGCGGGTTGCTGGGCAAGCAGCACCGAGGCGGTGATCAGCACTGCGGCGGCGATGAGAAGAATGTGGATGCGCTTCATGGGGTACTCCTTTCGGGCTGCGCCCGACATCTGGGGCCGGCGCCGGAGTGCGGCGCGGGCGAATGAAGACAGGGAAGGCATTGGCGGAGATGGCGCGCGCGGATTAGATCAGGAAAACGCAGAGCAAGGAACGCAAAGACCGGGAGGAGGCGGCGGCGGAGGCGTGCCGCAGCGCGCCGGCGGGGCGCGAACCGGACAGAAGCGGGATGGGGACAGCGGGAGTGGAGGAGAGAGCGGCGTCAAGCTGCGCGTCGGAGAGGACGGCGGGCGCGGCGGGCTGGCCGGCGCAGCAGCGGAACGATAGGGCGGCGCAGGGAAGCGCGGGCGCGGGGAACACGAGCACCCCAGTTCGCGCCAAGACGGCGCGCGCCGGGGACCCCGCCGTGCAGGCCGATGGTGACGGCAGACAGCAGGCGGCGGGGGCGGCGGCGGGCAGGAAAAGGGCCGCCACCAGCAGCGCCAGGACACCGAATTGGAGCCGCGACCGAGCCATCGTCAATAAGGATCGTATTACGATACGAACAATCCGGCTGTGACGCATATCACACATCGATGTTTGGGCAAAAAAAGGGGGCGTTATTGCAAGTGGCCTTCGGGACTTGTCCTTTCGTAAGTGTCGCCCGGGGGAGTTGGGGCTCATCCTAGCTGGCAGCAGAAGCGCTCGGGAGGGTGGAGCGCCTGCAAGGAGGAGACATGCGTCAGGAACAGCCGAGCGGGACCCACCTGCCGGCGCGACTGGAGCGATTTCCGCTGCAGTTGCCGATGCGGTACCGGTATGCAGGCGCCTACCAGTGGTATCGGGGGATGACGGAAAACATCAGTTGCTCGGGCATGCTGTTCCGCGGGCCGGTGCCGCTGGAGGAGTTGTCGCCGGTGGAGGTGCGGATGTCGCTTCCGCGGCAGATTACGGGAGAAGCGGCGGCCACGGTGCTGTGTGGAGGGTTCATTGCGCGGGTGCTGGAACCGCCACCGGCGCTGGAGGAAAAGCGGCTGGCGGCGACCTTCACCACCTATCGGCTGCTGACCACCAACGGCCATCGGCGCAGCGAGGTCAACCTGTCCGACCGGGCGGTGGAGGCGGCGCGCGACGACCTGGTGGAGCAGTTCGTGCATGAATTCCGCAACATGCTGGAGATCATGATCGGGCACGCGGACCTGATCCTGATGAGGGAAGACCTGGACCAGTCGCTGCGCACCTCGGCAATGCGGATCCGCGACGCCGGAGAACGGGCGGCAACGCTGACCCGGGCGCTGGCGGGATGAGGCTATTTGCCGGCGGGCAAGCACGGTGAGATAGGCGGACCGCGACTTCGGTAACTTGCCGGTGGGTGGGCCGGACGGTAAGTTCCTTGGCAGATTTCGGGGGACAGGTCATGGCGCATTACAACGTCGCTATCCAGGGGCCGGTGACCGGGTATACGACGATGCGGCGCTGGCCGCGGCTGAAGATCCGGGTACCGGTAACGGTGATCGTGCGGCGGCCCAACAAGACGGTGTACGTGGATGGTCGGGGAACGGACCTGAACGAGGGCGGGATCGCGGTGTTTGCAGGGGCGGAACTGGGGATCGGGGAAGAGGTGGAAATCAGCTTTACCCCGCCGTACCAGGGAGACCCGATGATCGCGCGGACGATAGTCCGCAACCGGCGCGGATATACCTACGGGATGGAGTTCGTCGGCGAAAGCCAGGACGATGTGCAACGAGTGGCGCGAATCCGCGACGTGCTGATCGCGCTGGGAAGCGAAGAACCGGAGTAAGGCAGCAAGGTGAGAAGAAGAGGCTCGGCCACCAGGCCGGGCCTTTTTTATTTAAGATTTAAGATTGAAGATTGAAGATTGCCGGACGGGGAGGCGGGGGAATTGCGGAACTGCGGAATCGGGTAACTGCGGAATTGAAAGGACCAGGCCACGGATTTGCACGGATGAACACGGATCGGAAGGCAGGGGGATTGGGGAACTGCGGAATCGGGTAACTGCGGAATTGAAAGACCAGACCACGGTATGGGTTCAAGACCCACATCTGCCAAACCCGGGCAGATGTGGGGCACCCCGCGGCGGATGTTGGGCACCGGGCCCCCGGTCGGATTTACGCAACGACGGCGATCAGGGGCTTGGTGCGGGGGAGGACGTCGCCGATGAGGGCGGCGGGAACGTTTTTGGCGCGCAGGGCGGCGAGCAGGGCGTCGGCCGATTCGGGGGCGACGGAGATGAGCAGGCCGCCGGAGGTTTGCGGGTCGAAGAGCAGGGTGCGGAGGTCGGGGGAGACGGCGCGGTCGAATTCGACCAGGCACTCGGCGAAGTCGCGATTGTTGTTCTAGGCCGCCGGGATGAATCCGGCGCGGATGCACTCCAGGGCGCCGGGAAGAAGCGGAACGGCAGAGGCGCGGAGGCGGAGGGAGACGTTGCTGGCCAGCGCCATTTCGCGGGCGTGGCCGATGAGGCCGAAGCCGGTGATGTCGGTGAGGCTGAGTGGACGTGGCCAGTGGTCAGTTGCCAGTCCGATGATGACCTCAGACGCGGCTTTTGTTCAGCGTCGTCATGGAGGCGGTGGCGGCGTCGATCCAGCTTGGTTCGGCCCGGCCTTTCTTGATGGCGGTGGAGATGACGCCGGTGCCGAGGGCCTTGGTGAGGACGAGGCGTCGCCGGGTCGGGCGCCGGTGTTGGCCAGCACTCAGCCGCGGATGGATCACGCCGGTGACCGAGTAGCCGAACTTGAGTTCGGGATCGCGGATGGTGTGGCCGCCGACGACGGTGCATCCGGCTTCGATCATCTTGCCAAGGCCGCCGGCCAGGATCTGCTCCAGCATGTTGAGGTCGCCCTGTTCGGGGAAGCAGACCAGGGCGAGGGCGCAGTCAGCGGGCGTCCGCCCATGGCGTAAACGTCGCTGAGCGCGTTGGCGGCGGCGATCTGGCCGAAGGTGTAGGGATCGTCGACGATGGGCGTGAAGAAGTCGACGGTCTGCACCAGCGCGTGCTCGGGCGAGATTTTGTACACGCCGGCGTCGTCGGCTTTGTCGAAGCCGACCAGGACATTGGGGTCCTGTTGCCGGGCTAATTTCCCAAGCACCGCGTCCAGCGCCGCCGGACTAAGCTTGGAAGCTCAACCCGCAGCCTTCACCTGCTCGGTGAGGCGGATGGGCTTCACTTCGCTCATGCAGCGATTGTAACCACTGAGGGCACGGAGGGGAACTGCGGGGTCCTCGCTTGGATTAGGCACGGAGGGCACGGCAGGAAAACGAAATTAGCCACGGATTTGCACGGATGAACACGGATGGTCTCTGTGCCCCCCGTGGCGGAGAACATTTACGAGCGGGCGCGGGTTTTGATCCAGATGGGGGTGCCGGCGAAGCCGAAGGCGCGGCGAATCTGGTTTTCCAGGAAGCGCTCGTAGGAAAAGTGGAGCTTGACGGCGCGGTCGGTGAACAGGACGAAGGTGGGGGGCGAGGCGGCCACCTGGGTCATATAAAGGATTTTGACGCGGCGCGAGTAGGGGACTGAGGCGCGGTCGAAGTCGATGCTCTGCACGAAGCGGTTCATGGCGGCGGTGGGGATGCGCTTGCGGCGCTCGGCGGCCACGAGGGTGACCAGGTCGAAAATCTTTTCCACGTTCTTGCCGGCCTGGGCGGAGACAAAGACCACGGGGGCGTAGTTGAGAAATTTCAGCTCGTGGCGGAGCTCCTGCTCGTAGAGATGGCGGTCGGCGGGCTTGTGTCCGTTGCCGGGGCCGGCGCGGGCGGCCAGGCGGCCGATCATGCCGCCGCGGCGGAATTGCACGGCGCCCTTGTGGCGGGTGGTGGCGCGCCGCGCCTGCTCGTCTTCTTTCTTCCGCGCGACCAGGTCCCACTTGTTGACCACGATGATGAGGGAGCGTCCGCTTTCGTGGGCGTAGCCGGCGATGGTGGCGTCGAGGGCGGTGACACCCTCGGCGGCGTCGATGATGAGCAGCGCGATGTCGGCCTGCTCCAGGTGCTTGCGCGCCATGATGACGGAAAGCTTTTCCGCCACCAGCTTGGTCTTGCCTTTGCGGCGGATGCCGGCGGTGTCGATGAAACGATAGCTGTGGCCGGCGCGCTCGACCATTTCGTCAACCGCGTCGCGGGTGGTGCCAGGGATGGGCGAGACGATGGCGCGGTCGCTGGAGGTGAGCGCGTTCAACAGCGTGGACTTGCCGACGTTGGGACGTCCGATGATGGCGACGCGGGTTTCGCCGGGCTTAGCCACAGAGGACACGGAGGCGCCGATTTCTTCTTCGCCAGGTGCTGTATCCCGACCATCTCCTTCATGTTTCTCTGTGGCCTCTGTGGCAGCAACGGTGCGGGGCAGGACTTCAAGCACGGCGTCGAGCAACTCGGCTACCCCCAGGCCGTGCTCGGCGGAGACGGGAAACAGGTTGCGGATGCCGAGGCGGTGGAACTCCTCCGCATAGGGCTCGAGCTTGGGAGTGTCGACCTTGTTGACGGCGAGGAAGAGCAGCTTGCCGGTGCGCTGCAGCAGGCGGGCGAGTTCGAGGTCGGGCGCGGCCAGTTCGGTGCGGGCGTCGACCACCATGATGACGGCATCGGCTTCGTCGAGGGCGACGCGGGCCTGGCGGAAGATCTCCGCGGGGATGAATTCCTTGTCATCGGGGAGGATGCCGCCGGTGTCGATGACGCGCAGGCGGCGGCCGCCCCACTCGGTTTCACCATACAGGCGGTCGCGGGTGATGCCGGGCTCGTCGGTGACGATGGCGCGGCGGCGTCCGATAAGGCGGTTGAAGAGCGTGGACTTGCCCACGTTAGGGCGGCCGACAATGGCCAGGGTGGCGGGTTGGGTGGCGGTGGACACGGGATTGGTGATTTGTAATTTGTAATTTGCAATTGCCGCGCTTTTTCTGGCACGGGGCGCGAAGGCCGCACCCGATTACAAATTGCCAGTTTCAAATGTTACAAATTACAAATCCCAAATCGCCCAGCGGCTATTATAAGGATGCGCCTTCGGCGCGTTTGAGGTCCTTCGCGCGGCCGCCAATTCATTCAGTCCGGCGGCCCCGCTCAGCGACTGTCTGGGTTGTCAAGCTGCTGTGTGAAGAGGGTTGTGGAAAACCAGAAAACGATGAAACGTTTATCGCTTTCCCCAGCCCCGGCGGCGGCGGCGACGAAGGTTAATTTTCAGCGGGCCGGTTAATCTGTCCGCCGGGCCCTTAAACCGCGGCGGTGCTGACCCCCAGGTGCTGGCCGACTTCGTGGGCCTTGGCGTTGAGTCGCACGAGGAGTTTGTGGGCCAGCGCGATGCGGATCACCTTGGGCGGCTTGCCGGCGGCGCGCAGCCGCTGCTGGAAGGCGAGGAAGTCCGCTTCGTAGCGGGCCACCACGCCGGCTACGAGGAACAGGATTTCGCGCACGCTCGCTCGCCCTCCTCGTATCCTGCGCTTGCCCTGGTGCTGGCCGCTTTCACGCGCCAGGGGCGCCACTCCGGCCAGCTTGGAGATGGTCTTGTGGGAAAGCGCGCGATCTCCGGCATCTCGGCCATCAGGCGGGCGACGGTTCGGTCGGCGACGCCTTTGATGGAGCGGAAGGCCTGATTCAGTTCCCGCCACAGCGGATCCTGGGCCAGCAGGGCGGCGATGGCACGCTCCAGATCGGCGATCTGTCGCTTGACAACGCCAACAGCTCATCGAAGCAGCCCTGCACGGTGGAGTCGGTGATGAGCCGTTGCTGGTTGCGTTGCGCGGTGTGCAGTTGGGTGAGCTGGCGCAAGCGCGTCACCAGCGCGCGCAGATGTTGCTGCGTGGGCGAGGACAGCACGACCGGCTTCGAGCGTTTGACTTCGGCGTACCAGGCGATGGCCCCCGTATCAATCTTGTCGCTCTTTTCCAGCAATCCCATGCTCCGGGCAAAACGACGCACCGCGCAAGGGTTGAGGCCGTCGACGCCCAGGCCTCGGGCGGAGAGCAGGGCCAGGGCTCGCTTTTCGTAGCCGCTGGTGCTACCATGGCCACCAGTTCGACCTGCTGCGCCCGGCAGAACCTGCCATCGCGGCGATCCCCTCGGCGGTGTTGGCAAACGAGGCGAAGACACCCTCACGGCCGATGCGTGCCTCCAGAGAGAAAGAGGAAACATCCACTCTACAAATGATTCGCGTCACGGTAACCTCCTTGTAGGGCGATTGAAAAATCAGCGACTCTTCGGTCGAACGTGACTTGTGCAGCGACACTGAGCTGAGCGACGCTGGAAACACTGAAGGATGAACGGGAGCCGTCCGACCGCGGAGATCGATGCCTCGTTCGCCCACTGCAACAGTATCTACTACTCACGACTGTTCTATGGGGAAGATACAAGATGACAGAAGTTGAGATTTTCGGCGACCGGCGTCGAGATTTCGCGTATTCACAAAAGCAGATCCCTCGTCTCTGCTCGCGATGGCACCCAGCGTTGCATTTTTTCTTCACTTTTTCCAAACAGGCCAACATTGATCCTTCGCTTCGGTCAAGATTACACAGGTTGAATATCGCGAGAAGAGGTCGCCGCTCTATCCATGACATCCGCATGTCCGCCTCCTCCCAACCCGCTGTCAGTGCGACTTCCGGGTCGCTGTACGGCTTCTTTGGGCCGGGGGGATTGCTATCGAGGACGCATCCGGCGTACGAGTTCCGGCGCGGGCAGTTGCAGATGGCGGAAGAGGTGGCCAAGGCGCTGGGAGAGCGGCGTCACCTGATCGTCGAGGCGGGCACCGGCACCGGCAAGACGCTGGCTTACCTGCTGCCGGTGATCCGAAGCGGCAAGCGCGTGATTATTTCCACCGGAACCAAGACCCTGCAGGAGCAGCTCTTCTATAAGGATGTTCCGTTCCTGGCGCAGCACGTTGGGGAACTGAAGGTCTGCTACATGAAGGGGCGGAACAACTATCTGTGCCGCAAGAAGCTTTACGATTTGACCGATCAGCCGGTGCTGAGCGGGCTGGAGGAGATCGAGCAGTACCGGGCGATTGCCGAGTGGGAGAAGACGACCCAGACCGGCGACCGCTCGGAGCTGGTGACCATATCCGAGTCGAGCCAGTTGTGGCCCAAGCTGGACGCCCGGGCCGAGGCCTGCCTGGGCCAGAAATGCCAGCAGTTCGACCGCTGCTTCATCACCGAGATGCATCGCAGGGCGGCGGAGAGCGACATCATCATCGTGAATCATCACCTGTTTTTCGCCGACCTGGCGATCAAGATGGCGACCGAGGGCGAGGCGGACGCGGGCATCCTGCCGGATTGCGCGGCGGTGATTTTCGACGAGGCGCACGAACT
>CAVUEZ010000012.1:0-327023 GCA_963740615.1 Terriglobia bacterium | reverse complement strand
ATCGAGGTGGCGACATCGAGCAGCGTGTGCACTTTAACGGCGCTTTTGTGCCGGCGGAACTGCGCCCAGGGGAACAGCGAGAGGCACAGATCGATGGTGGTCGAGTCCATCGCATAGACGGTCTCGGCCAACTCGACCGAGAAGCTTTCGTCGCGGTACAGATCGCGCGCCATGGCAATGAGCACGCGGCCGAAGTCGGCGAAGATGCGGCAGTCGCGATGCTCGTTGGCGTGGGCGAGATTGCTGCGCGAGATGTCACCGCGAAAGCCCATGTGGTAGAGCTTGGAGTCTTGCGCTCGCAGGCAGGCCTCGATGTCGCGCAGGCTCTCGCGAGCGGTCAGCTGCGCGAAGGCGAGGCAGAGGAACTGGTCCAAACAGGTGAAGTGCTGGATCTTGTACTCACCGCCGTAGCGCTCGACACAACGCCGAAACTCACGCCACGGGAGAAAGTCCATCAGCTGCGCGAACACAGTCCGACCGGCATTCATGGCCATCATCCTCGCGAGGGAAAATGGCCGTCAGAGTACCGGAAAAATTCAAATCGATTCCGCTGGAATTGGCCGGCAACTCACATAACAGCTGTGACTTACGGCAAAATACGGGTGCAACGTTAGGACAGCACTGATTTCTAATTACTAAGGCTCTTAGGAAGTTAAGTGGCCTGTAGAATGACGGATCGCCAATGTCTACGGGCAAAAACAAGTACTACGTCCGTTCCCATATTTCGGAGAAGCTTTTTCGGCACTTGCTTCGCGTTTTCGCTTTGGATCTCACGGCCAGCGAAGCCGCGGCCATCACCGGTCTTTCGGTGCGTTCGGTGAACACGGTTTACCTCAAATTGCGGCGCCAGATCGCCCGTTGGTGCGAAGCGCAAAACCCGCTCGCGGGAGAAGTGGAAGTCGATGAGAGCTATTTCGGGCCGCGCCGAGTTCGAGGTAAACGCGGCCGTGGTGCGGGAGGCAAGACGATCGTCTTTGGTATCTTCCAGCGCCATGGCTATGTCTATACCCAGATCGTCCCCGACTGCCGGCGAAAGACGCTGCGGAAGGCCATTTTGGGCCGTATCAGCCTGGAGTCGGTCATCCACTCCGACGGCTGGTCCGGCTACGACGGCCTGGTCGATATGGGCTATCAGAAACATCTCCGGGTCAATCACGAGGCCCATCAGTTTGCGGTGCGCAAGAACCATGTCAACGGTATCGAGAGCTTTTGGAGCTTCGCCAAACGACGCCTGGCCAAGTTCAACGGCATCCCCGCTCACACCTTTGTTCTTCACTTAAAGGAAACCGAATTTCGCTTCAATCATCGCCGTGATAATCTCTACCGCGTCCTCTTGGATCAGCTCCGAAAGGACCCTCTGACAGGCCGCTTAACTTCCTAAGAGCCTTAGCAATTAGCGGCTGCTGCCTGGCAGTGAAGCCTCTAATTGCTAATCGCTAATTGCTTCAACTCGGCAAACGCCGCCTCAACCTGCTGTTCGGTTTGTTCCAGCGACCCGGAATTATCGATCACATAATCGGCGGCGCGCACTTTTTCCTCATCGGAAACCTGCGCCGCCTGCCGGCGCTCGACTTCCGCCCGCGCGGCGTCCTCCTCCATCCCCTGGCGCGCGGCAAAGCGGGCCACTTTCTGCTCCGGCCGGCAGGTTACCATGATGAGCTTGTCGAAGCGGTTCCGCACGCCGGCTTCGACAATGAGCGCCGCCTCCACGATCACCACCGCCTGGCGATGGCGCGCGCCCTCCTCCTCCATCCACCGGTCCTGGTGGGCGATCACCGCCGGATGCACCAGCCGGTTCAGTTCTTCCACTCTGCCGGCGCCGAACGCCGCCTGGGCCAGCGCGCGGCGGTTGATGGCGCCATCGCGGTTGAGCACCTCCGCGCCGAAATGCCGCACGATCTGTTCGTAGACCGGCGCTCCCGGCCGCATCAACTGGTGCGCGATTTCGTCGGCCTTGATGAGCCTCGCGCCGCGGGCGACGAACATCTCGCCGACGGTGGATTTGCCGCAGGCCACGCCGCCGGTCAATCCGACTTTAAGCAACCATTCTCCTCATTCCGGCCAACAACCTGGGCAACATCAAGCGAGCACGTTAGAGCGTTTCTGCTGTAAGCCGTGCGAGCGCGGCTGCATTGTAGCGGATGGACGGCAATTCCTGAACAACACCTCGGCCGGACGGCACCGACCCCGAAAAGGCGCGACTGCACAACGCGCTTTCACACGGTATACTCTGTCGCGGGGTGAGCTGTGGAAAAAACGCCCCCCTTCGATTCAGCGCTGCCGTCTATCCTTTCGGAGGCGCCGATGTCTATTGCCAGGCTGGCAATGCTTGTGTTGACTGCGCTCGTGCTGGCGCCGCCCGCGTTGGGCAACAGGCCAATGCCGAACCATCCGATCGACAGTTGCGGGAGTTGCTGGGGCCGGTCAAGACAGTACGCACCGTCAGCCTGTTTCAGCTCTCGCCCGATTCCCCGGCTCAGATACAAGGTACGTCGGAGGAAACCTACGACCAGGATGGCGCGCTGTTGCAGACCCACTCCATCGACTCCGCAGGGAAACCATTAGGCCGCTGTGCCTTTCGGCACGTGGGTGCAGCCAAGGTCGAGGAAGACTGCACCACGTTGGCCGGGCCGGATCCGCAGCGCCGCATAACCCGATTCGATACCGGGGGAATGACGCGAGAGATCGCAACCTACAGCCTGGATGGCACGCTGCTCGGACGCGTAGCGTTTGAGTCCACACCTGCCGGGCTGCGGAAAGCCGAGTACGACGGCACCGGCCGAATGGTCTCCGAGGTCGTCCAGCACAGCACACGTACGCCGCAGGCGGGTGGCTACCGCCAGCAAACGGTCGCGAACGGGAAGGTGATCGGTGAAAGGGAGTTCAAGGAGACAGCGGAAGGCACGGTGAGCAAGTTTTCCGGAGCCGCCCCTGACGGCCACCACGAGGGCCTCCTCATCCGCGACCGCAGCGGAACGCGCTCGGTTCAAGTCCGCCCCGAGGGATCCTTCGCGCAGGCGGTTGACGTAACCGGGCGGACCATAACCGACATCTTCTCCGACCACAGCGGCCACGAAAAGCGCACGGTTCGCCACCTTGACGCCCGGCATCGGGTTACCGCGGTTGAGGGGTTTGAGGGAGACGTCCTGCACCACAAGCAGATCACCACCTACGAAGACGACGAGCACGGAAACTGGGTCGGGAAGGTAAGTCGGCAATACCTCGCCAATGGCGAACCTCAGACGATCGTCACCACCACCCGCACCATCACCTACTACTAAGGCCGGCCTCCCTCGGTCCCCGGAGAGGCACGTGCGTTAATCGCTCATTGCCATCTTGCTTCCTCACGCCTGTTGCGGCATCTAATTCGGCCATGTCAGAACTGCAGACAGCCGTATTCGGGGGCGGATGTTTCTGGTGCCTGGAAGCGGTTTTTGGCCGGGTCGCGGGGGTGAAGTCGGTGGAGTCCGGCTACATGGGCGGACGCCGCCCCCATCCCACCTACGAGCAGGTCTGCTCCGGCGCCACCGGCCACGTGGAAGTGGTGCGCGTCAGCTTCGACCCGGCCCAGGTGAGCTACCGCGATCTGCTGGACATCTTCTTCACCATCCACGATCCCACCACTCTGAATCGCCAGGGCAACGACGTGGGCACGCAGTATCGTTCGGTCATCTTCCATGCCTCCGAGGAGCAGCACCGCCAGGCCGAGCAGGCGATCGCCGAGCTCAACAAGGGGCACGTTTACCCTGATCCGGTGGTGACCGCGGTCGAGCCCGCGTCCGAGTTCTACGAGGGCGAGGACTACCATCAGCAGTACTACGCCCAGCACCGCTCGGCGCCCTATTGCCAGTACGTCATCGCGCCCAAGCTGAAGAAGTTCGAGCAGAAATTCGCGAGCAAGACGGGAACGGAATGACGCGGCAAGCAGCGATTCGCCGCCGGCAGTTCCGGACACGAATCGCTGATTGCTGACCGCTCATTCAATCCTGCGGCCGGAAGCTGTAGCCGATGGAGACGCCGAAGCTGGTGGCCCGCGGCCCGGCGAATTCAAAGTTGTTGTGCACCACGTACAAGTGCGCCTCGGGGCGGATGAAGATGTTGCGCGTGGCATAGATCCGCAATCCGCCGCCGAAATGGCCCATGAAGTGGGTGCTGCTGGTGTAGTTGGTGCAGCCGCTGAAGGCGCCGCAAACGAAATACGGCTGGTAGAAGCGGATGCTCTCCGCTCCCACCCCGGCCATCAGTTCGGCGGCGAAGTTGCGTGAAATCTGGGGCGCCCACACCCCGTTGAAGTCGTAAAACAGCGGCCGGTAGGGCTGGAATTCCTGGAATACGCTCTGCCTGGCGCGCCAGGAAACCTCGCCGCCCACTCCGAAGTTGTGCTTGAAAAGAAAATCGCCGCTGAATGTGGGGTACGCACCGCCGCCGATGTATTGCGGAAAATAATTGCCGGTGGCATCCGCGGCCGCGGTCCCGGTGAGCGTGCGCACACCGAAGGCGGCGTCGATCTGTTGCGCGCGGGCATTGGTGGCCATCAGGCACAACACGCAAAAACTGGCTATCCACAGCAGCTTCTTCACCTGGTTGTCTCCTTCATCGAACGTGTCACGCCCCACGGGTAGAAACCCGCCGGGCCGCGGAAGGTTCCGTCACTCCCCTTGAGATGGCCGCACCCGCCGGCCGTGATTTCCGCCTCCCGCAAGCGGGAGGGACAGCCGGCGTTCCCGCGTAACTCGCTGATACCGCAATGGAATCGTTGGGCAATAATATAGTTGACTCAGCTGGCTGAGTGTGCTACCTTACGCTTATGAACGCCCAACAGCAAGAACCTAAGAGCCTTCAAGCAGCGATCCGCTACTTCTCCGATCCCGACAACTGCCTGAAGTACATCGTGGCGCGGCGCTGGCCCGAAGGCGTCTTGTGTCCGACCTGTGGCGGTCGAGAGGTCCGCTTCCTGGCGACCCGTCGCCTGTGGGAGTGCAAAGAGAAACACCCAAAGCGCCAGTTCTCCGCGAAAGTCGGAACCATCATGGAGGACTCGCCTATCGGTCTGGACAAGTGGCTGGCTGCGATGTGGATGATCGCCAATTGCAAGAACGGCGTCAGCTCGTACGAGATCCACCGCGCCATCGGCGTCACCCAGAAGACAGCCTGGTTCATGTTGCACCGGATTCGTCTGTCGATGCAGGGCGGTCCTGGTGGCAGCAAGCTGGGCGGCAACGGCGGCGAGGTAGAAGCGGACGAGAGCTTCATCGGCGGCAAGATGGCGAACATGCACAAGGATCGCAAGCTCCGCATCCAGCAAGCGCGCAATGAGATTCCAGATTGGAAGGCCAGCGCCAAGGCGCCGCACAGGACCGCCGTGCAGGGCATTCTTGACCGCGATGCGCGGCAGATTCGCGAAGGTGATCCCGAACGTGAAGCGCGAAACCCTGCAGTACGAGATTCTGAATCAGGTTGAGTTTGGCGCGAAACTCTATACCGACGACGCCTTCGCCTACGACAACCTCTCCAGCCTGTACGCGCATGAAGTGGTCAATCACACCCAGGAGTACGTCCGCGGGCGCGTTCACACCAACGGGCTGGAAAACTTCTGGTCGCTGCTCAAGCGCGGCCTTCATGGAACCTACGTCGCTGTGGAACCGTTTCATCTGTTCCGCTACGTGGATGAGCAGGTGTTTCGCTACAACAACCGCGCCACTAAGGACAACCCGCTGACCGATGCAGACCGCTTCGATCTCGCGGTGTCGCAGATCGTGAACAAACGGCTAACTTATGCGGAGTTGACCGGCAAGGTGGGAGAAACGAGCGTTCACTAGTCGGTATTACGGGAAGCGCGGCCCGAAGCGGAAGCGTCCTTAGCCGTTCGCTTCCGCTGTTTTTCCGCGTCAAGCTGCTCTTTGATCCTGTCGTGAGGAACAGAGAGCACCTTGGAAGCAAGAGCATCGAAGCGCGCAAATTCATCGTGTTGATCCTTGGCAGGCGGCACGGGGATTTGCGTCTTCGTCGGCATGTGTCCTCGGAAACGAGGATGCGCCGATGTGTGCCGAAAGTCAAGAAAGTGCGCGGCATATTTGTGAAAGGCGGGTTCTCGTAATGCTCTGCGCTTACGGCGATGAAAGTGCCGACGAAACCAAGCAGCGCGTGTTCGCGGTAGGCGCAGTTATCGGATCAGAGCAGCAATGGCAGGCGATTCAGGGCGCCTGGGTAGACCGGACGGGAGGAATGCCGTTCCACGCGAACGATTGCGACAGCGATAGAGGCGCTTACGCCAACATTCCGCATAACGACAACAAGAAACTCTACTCAGACCTGATCGGCTTGCTTGCTGATAGCGGTCTCGGTGGTTGGACGACCGTCATAGATTTGATAGCGCAGCGAGAAATCTTCCCTGACGCAATGGACATATCGTACTACAGAGCTTTCGCGGACATTGTAGAGCGGATGAAGTGTTGCGCACACTTCCACAATGACGCCGTGCGATTCACCTTCGACATGCGAGAAGAAAGCGCATACAACACGCTTCTGCTATTCAAAATGTTGCAGGCTATTCCAGAGTGGCAGCAGTTCATGGAAGGGGGTTTGACTTTTGAGTTTGCGCGTAACAACCCGCGCCTCCAGATCGCGGATTTGTTCGTGCGCGAAGTGATGAAGGCATGGGATAACCGAGTAGCGCCCACAAAACGAGCTATGCGCAAATCGTGGGCTAGATTGCGAGAAACAGAGCGTTTTCACGGAGAGGTGTTCGGCCTGGAATGGTGGGTTGGACTAAAAGAGCGTCTGCCGGAACTTGAAAAGCGGCTCGGCATGTCGATGCAGAGCTATGCAATATGGCTGCGCGAAAAAGGTCTTGAGGCGGATAACATGTCAAACCGCTTGCTCTATCTCGATTACATAGATAAGCAGGAAAAGAACTGATAAACTGCGTCCAAATGAACTTTGTTGAGCGGCGGAAGCTACGCGAAGATCACCTCGCTCACGCGAGGGATTTATGGGATGACGCACGCACGAAAATCGAAGAATGCTGCGAGTCCTACAAAAAGTATTACCGCACAATCGGAGAAGTTGATTGCTCTGCGATCAACGGAAACAGCATCAAGGTCGTAATCACATTTACGGGCGGCCAGAATCCTCCACCGGCAGGCGTCGTCTATCCGAAGAAAGTGGCCCGTATTGTTTTTAACGAGGCAAAGCTCTCAGTCAACGTCACTGTTGACAGTGGCACAGCAAAGGACTTCAAGATCAATGCCGACGAAGGCCGCTGCTTTCTTACATACGCCGCCAAAGAAATCGACTTAGACGAATTTGCCAAACAAGCACTGCATGATGCGTTCTTTACCATCCCACCCGAGCCTGGGCCAATGAGATCAACTCCCGGCGGTGGACCACAAAGCTGGATGTCATAATTCGCCCGGTCGCCCCTGTCACGGCCATCTCACCTTAACCGATTTGCTGAGTCACGTATATTAGTGCCAATCGTTGGGCCACCCCGCAGCCGTCGCGAAGTTTCTAATGAGGTAACGAACTATCCAGGTACACGGTCTTCCGTTCCTCACTGGAGGCGGCCGCGCAACGATCGACGATTTCGAAGGGAGGTGTTTGCTTATGAAGTATCTACTGGCGCTGATCGCCACCCTGGCGTTGCTGCTCGGCAGCGCGGTGGCCCAGCAATATCCGCAGCAGTACCCCAACCAGAATCCCAACCAGTACCCGACGCAGCAATACCCGCAGACGGCAACCGCCAATAACGGGAGCATGGTGGTTCCCGCCGGCACTGAGTTGCAGATCCGGACCAACGAGAACATCAACGCCGACGAGCAGAGCGTGGGACGCATGTACTCGGCCGAGATCGCCAACAACGTCGTCGGCCAGAATGGCCAGGTGCTGATTCCCAGGGGATCGCCCGCGAACGTGACCGTGCAGAACGTCAGCCGGGGGGCGCTGGGCGTGGGGAATAACCAGGTGGCGCTGGCGTTGCAATCGGTCACCGTGAACGGCCACCGCTACAACGTGGCCTCCAATCCGACCGCCACGCAATCCGGCAACCGCGGGATCGGCGCCAACAAGCGCACCGCTGAAATGACCGGCGGCGGCGCCTTGCTCGGCACCGTCGTGGGCGCCATCGCCGGCGGCGGCAAGGGCGCGCTGATCGGAGCGGTGGTAGGCGGCGCCGGCGGCGCTACCGCCCAGGTGCTCACCCGCGGCAAGGAGGTCAAGGTCCCGGCCGAATCGCTGCTCACCTTCCGCCTCGACCAGCCCCTGATGCTGCAATGATCGTTGTTTCGGCGGAGCGCCGGGATTCGTTTCGGCGCCCCGCCTCTTGGAAGAAAGAAAATCGCGGGCCACGTGCCCGCGATTTTCTTCCTGCTGGCAACTAACAGCTCACAACTCGTTCCCTACCTCCGCAAGCCGCTGTTGAATCCGCGGTCGTACCCGGCGCGAAACCCGTCTCGAAACGAATTCCTGTACATGTCCTTGTTGCCGTAGGCGGAGTTATATCCACTGTCGCCGTGTTTGTACGCGCCGCTGTTGGTCGGCCGATACCTGCGGCCGTCGTGGCGGTCGTTCTGCCCGATGCGGATGCCTTCCTGGAAGCCGTTGTTGTAGGCAATCTGCTGCACGTTGCGCCCGCGGTAGACGCCATTAGGGCCATTATGCCGGCCGTCATCTCCGCGCCAGCCGGGACCGTAACCGGCGCGGTAGCCGTTCATGTAGGCCTGGTCGCCGTGCCGCGGATGCCACGCCCGCCGATGCTCGCGGTCGCCGCGGCCGTCGCGCAGGCCCTTGTCATACTGCTCGTCATGGCGCTCCTGATAGGACCAGCGGCCGGCCCGGTCCTGGTCCCGGTCCCACGACCAGGGCGCCTGCGCCAACGCCGTCCCGCACATCACCAGCGATGCCGCCAGCGCCAGCGCCACCTTCATCATTCTGGAGTTCATGTCCACCTCCGACCGTCGAGCGCACAGCCGCTTCCGGCACCGGCGGCCGGCCCGTACGAAATCTCCTGGGACCAAGTGGCTATCGTCCGAAACCCCCGTCCCCGAACTTAGTTTCGCCGCGCGTGCCCGGGCGGCCGGCGCCCGCTGGCCGCCCGCCATCGACCAACCACTATAGACTACGTTACATTTATACCTTCATGTCCGCTCCCGATTCCCATCTCGTGCGCGCCTGCAAGGCCGAGCCCACCCCGGTGACGCCTGTCTGGTTCATGCGCCAGGCCGGCCGTTACATGGCCGAGTACCGCGAGATCCGCAAGCATCACTCGCTGATCGAAATCTGCAAGACCCCCAGCCTCGCCGCCCAGGTCACCATCGAAGCGGCCGAAGTCCTCGCGGTCGACGCCGCCATCATCTTCGCCGACCTGCTGCTGCCGCTGGAGGTCATGGGCATGAACTTCCACTTCCAGTCCGGGGAAGGCCCGGTGATCGAAAAGCCCATTCGCGCCGCCGCCGACATCCACGCCCTGCGCGTTGACCTGGCCGGCGACCTGGCCTATGTCGCCGAATCCGTGCGCCTGGTGGCAAAGCACTTCGGATCGAAGCTGCCGGTCATCGGCTTCTGCGGCGCCCCCTTCACCCTGGCCAGTTACATGATCGAAGGCGGCGGCTCGCGCCATTATGTCGAGACCAAAAAGCTCATGTACCGCTCGCCCGACGCCTGGGACGAGCTCATGGCCAAGCTGGTCTCCGTGCTCGGCGATTACGTGGTCGAGCAGGCGCGCCACGGCGCCGACGTGGTGCAGGTCTTCGATTCCTGGGCCGGGTGCCTCAGCCCCGGCGACTATCGCCGCTTCGTCCTGCCGCGCACCACCGATCTGGTGCAGCGGGTGAAGCGCGCCGGCGTTCCGGTCATCTATTTCGGCACCGAGACTGCCGCCCTGCTGCCGGCGATGAAGGAAACCGGCGCCGACGTCATCGGCGTCGACTGGCGCATCCCGCTGGACGCCGCCTGGAAGAGCCTGGGCAATCACGGCGCGGTGCAGGGCAATCTCGATCCCGTGGTGCTTTTCGCCAACAAGAAGGAAATCCACGCGCAGGCGGAAGACGTCCTCCAGCGCGCCGGCGGACGCGCCGGCCACGTCTTCAATCTTGGCCACGGCATCCTCCCGGACACGCCCGTGGAACACGTCAAGGACCTCTGCGACTTCGTGCACCAATACTCATCGAAGTACGCCACCGCCGCCAAGGTCGAATGGTTCGGGGAAGCGGAATGAATTCGCCGATGACCAGCGGCCAACCACCGGCGACCGCCCTCCTTCTGCTCGCCCACGGCAGCCCCGACTCCCCTGCCGAGGTCCCGGAATTTCTGCGCAACATCGCCGGCCGCCCGCTTCCCCAAAACGTGGTCGAAGAGGTCCAGCACCGTTACGGGCTCATCGGCCATTCGCCGCTGACGGAAATCACCATGCGCCAGGCCGAAGGCGCCGCCCGCCGGCTTGGCCTTCCCGTTTACGTCGGCATGCGCAACTGGAAACCCTTCATCGCCGCCGCGGTGCAGCAAATGGCGAACGATGGCATCCAGCACGCCATCGTCATCTGCCTCGCGCCGCAGAATTCGCGCACCAGCGTCGGCCTCTACAGGCGCGCTCTCGGCGACCCGCCCTTCTCCATCGACTTTGTCGACAACTGGCACGATCACCCTTTGCTCATCCGCGCCTTTGCCGAGAAGCTTCAATCCGGCTGGAAGCGCGCCTGCGAGGAGGCCGGTGCACGGCTTCCCATCATCTTCACCGCGCACAGCGTGCCCACGCGCACCATTGAGGAGGGCGACCCCTACGACCAGCAGGTCAAGGAAACCGCTTCCCTGGTCGCCATGGAGGTGCCCGCGCTCGCCCTCGACGACTGGACCTTCTCCTTCCAGAGCCAGGGCATGTCCGGCGGCACATGGCTTGGCCCCACGGTGGAAGAGACCATCCTCGCGCTCAAGGCCAAGGGCCACGGCGGCGTCTTCATCCAGCCGATCGGCTTTGTCTGCGACCACGTCGAGGTGCTCTACGACATCGATATCGGTTTCCGGCAGTTCGCCGGGCAGCACGGGATGCACGTGTGGCGCGCCGGCTCGCTGAACGATTCGCCCGCCTTCTGCGCCGCCCTCGCCGACGTTGCCCGCTCGCGCCTGGAGCAGCCCGGAGAACCCGCGAAACCGCTGGTGCAGATCAAAGGAAAGGATTAACCACGGATCGGCGCGGATTTTCACGGATTCGTCCGTCGGTCTTTCGGTCTGTCGGCACTCCGGACTGCCGCTCGACTGATAGGCCGATAGACTGATAGACCCTTTTCCGTATCCGTGTGCATCCGTGGCCAAGGTTTTTCGTTGAAGCGTGTTGCCATCATCGGCGGCGGGACCAGCGGCCTCAGCGCCGCCATCACCCTGGAGCGCGCCCGCGCCCAGGGCGCCCAGATCGAATACACCATCCTCGAAGCCGCGCCCCGGCTCGGCGGCGTGCTGCTCACCGAGCGCATCGACGGCTGCCTGGTCGAGGCCGGGCCCGATTCCTTTCTCACCGAAAAATTCTGGGGACTGGATTTCGTGCGCTCCCTCGGCCTGGGCGACCAGCTCATCGGCTCCAACGACGCCGACCGCATCACCTACATCCTCGTCCATGGCCGGCTGGTCCCCATTCCCGACGGTCTCATGTTCATGGTGCCCACCAAGATCGCGCCCATCATCTCCACCCCCCTGTTCTCCCTCCGCGCCAAGCTGCGCTTCGCCCGCGAATATTTTCAGAAGCCGAACCCGCGCAACGACACGCAGGACGAGACGGTCGCCGAACTGGTCCTCCGCCACTTTGGCCCCGAGATGGTGGACCGCCTCGCCGATCCGTTGCTCGCCGGGGTCTATGGCGGCGCGGCCGCCGACCTCAGCGCCGCCGCCGTGCTTCCGCGTTTTGTCGACATGGAAAAGCGCTATGGCTCGCTCAGCCGCGGCATGCTGCAGGCGCGCAAACAGCGCGAGCAGGCGATGGAATCGAGTGGCGACCAGCGCGCCGCCCCGCGCCCGCTGTTCACATCCTTGAAGGACGGCATGCAGCAACTGGTGGACACCATCGTGCCCCAGCTTGCGCCCAACGCCGCCCGCCTGGGAAATAAGGTGGTCGCCTTGAACCGTTATAGCGAAAGGTGGATGGTCTCTCCCGAGCAAGGCTCGCCCGAGGAATTCGACGCGGTCATCATGGCGCTGCCCGCCAGCCATGCCGGACGCCTGCTGCAAAGACTCAGCGAGCCCCTCGGCCGGGAACTGCAACAGATCCCTTACAGCTCATCAGTCGTCGTTGTCTGCGGCTACGACCGCGGCGACCTCGCCTCCGCGCCGCCCGGCTTCGGCTTCCTGGTGCCGCGCAGCGAAGGCAGGAAAATTCTTGCCGCCACCTTCGTGCACGTGAAGTTTCCCCACCGCGCTCCGCCCGACCGCGCCCTGGTCCGCTGCTTCATCGGGGGCTGGGGAGACGAAGGCGTGCTCGATACCCCCGACGACCAGGTGCTGGCCGCCGTGCGCCAGGATCTGCGTGACATTGTCGGCATCACCGCCATCCCGCACTTCAGCCGTGTTTACCGCTGGCGCGGCGCGATGGCGCAGTACACACGCGGGCATCTGGCCCGCGTCGCGCGCATCGAGGAATTGCGTCGCCAGGTTCCCGGCCTGGAATTGGCCGGCAACGCCTACCGCGGCATCGGCGTCCCCGACTGCATCGCCTCGGGCGAGGCCGCCGCGAAACATCTGTTGAACTTTTCGGAAGGTAGGGTGGGCAAGCAGTAATCGGACTGGCCGCTACTGATCGTTAGCTGGCCTTCGCCTGCTCTTCCTCCTGCCAGGCGTCGTACCCGCCGGCCACGTCGGTGACGTTGCGGAATCCGGCGCTGCGCAGCAGGCTGGCCGCGATCACGCTGCGATACCCGCTTTTGCAGTGCACCGCGATCGCCGCTTCCGGGTCCAGGTGCGGCAGCCCGCGCGGGAAGTCGTCCAGCGCGTGCCAGTGCGCGGCCTCGATGTGGCCCGCCTGCCACTCGCTCTCGCGGCGCACATCGAGCACCGTGAACTCCGCCAGCCGCTGGCGCAATTCGCGCGGCGAGAGCTGCGGAATTCTCTCCAGCGCGAGGCCCGCCCGCTCCCAGGCGCCCACCCCTCCGCCGAGGTACCCGGCGACGTGCTCGATGCCCACCCGCGCCAGCCGCATGCGGGCTTCGGCGGCTTTTTCCTCGGAGTCGGCCACCAGCACGATTTGCGCGCCGACCCCGAGCACGGTTCCCGCCCAGGAGGCGAACTGCCCGCCCAGGCCGATGTTCAGCGAACCCGGCACATGGCCGCGCGCGAAGTCCTGTCCCGCGCGCGTGTCGAGCACGGTGTAACCGTGCGCCGGCGCCTGGCGGATTTCCTCGGGCGAAAGCGCGGGCAACGGCGGCAGATCGTCCAGCGGGTCGGCCCCTTCGCGATTGATGGCCGCATCCTGGGCGAAGTACTGCGGGCGCGGCGGCAGCTTCGAGGTCAGCTCGCGGATGAATTCCTCGCGCGAGCGGACTTGCAGCGCGGCATTGGTCAGGCGCTCGGTGCCGATGGTGGAAAAGCGGTCGGCGCGCATGTTGCGCCCGCACAGCGAGCCCGCGCCGTGCGCCGGATAGACCAGCACCTCATCCGGCAGGGTGAGCAGCTTACGGTGCAGGCTGTCATAGAGCGCGCCCGCCAGCTCCTGCGGCGTGTAGCCTTCCGCCAAATCGGGCCGGCCGACGTTGCCGATGAACAGCGTGTCACCGGTGAACACCGCCCAGGGCTTTTCCGCGCCCTGCTCGCCCTCGTAGACGACCAGGCAGGTGCTTTCCGGGGTGTGGCCCGGCGTCTCCAGCGCGCGCATTTCGAGCCCGCCGAAGCGCAGGGAGAAACCGTCGCGCAGCGCGACGTGCGCGAACTTCGCCCCGGCGCGTTCTCCGATGTAGATTCGGGCGCCGGTGCGCTTGGCCAGTTCCTTGTGGCCGGAAACAAAGTCGGCGTGCAGATGCGTCTCGAAGATGTGCGCGATCCTGAACCCGCGCTCTTCGGCGGCCTTGAGGTAGATCTCGACGTTGCGTTGCGGATCGATGACGGCGGCGATCCCGCCGGATCCGATCATGTAGGAAGCATGGGCAAGGCAGCCGAGATAAAACTGCTGGAGGTACATGGCGGCAAATCCCGGGACTGAGATGGTGGCGTTCCCGGCGGAATGAATTTCCGCCGCGCACCAGAACTAGATGCCGGAACGGCGCTTCAGGCGCGTTTTTGTTGCGGCGATTTCTTCCGGGCTTTTTCCCAGGGGCGCGCGGCCTTCTGCGCGGCGGGCTCATCGCGGCCGGCGATGCGGTCGTAGATGTAGTTTTCGCTCACCGTGCCCAGCGACTCGTTGTACAGGCTGGGAGCGCCGATGGCTTCCTTCAGCTCCTCGGTGAACTGGTGCAGGCCCTTGAGCTGTTCGGCGGTGGCCGGCACTTCGGTCTTGGTGGTCTTGAAGAACTGCTGGTAGCCGCGGTTGACCAGCTTGGCGATTTCGCCGCCGATCAGGTAGCCGGGATAGGCGAAGATGCGGACCCCGCCATCTTCCGTTCGTTCGATCGCCGCCGAGCAGTTGTACTTCTTGACGAAGACCCGGTTCTGGACACCGGGCGCCTCCAGCAGGTCGAACCCGTGGTCACGCAGCCAGGCGACTGCTTCTTCGTAGGTGCGTGCGCGGATCTTTTTCGCCATGGGTCAGTCCTTTGGTCGCCCGGCAAGGAATGTATCGTCGCCACACCCTACCACATCCAAGGCGGTAACGGTGAAAGCGCGCCCGCTGTCCGCCAGCCGGCCGTTCGGCACCCATACGATATCCGCCGAGCGGCGATCGTTGCCCGCCGGCCGCTTTGTCCTTTAGTTTGTAGGCGTGGGGAGTCGCTGAGCCTTTTGAGCCCTTTGAGGATGCCGCAACCCGGTCCCATCGCAATAGCAAAACCACTGTCGCCGGCGCCGCGAAGCTCGCCTGGCGGCGCGGTCGCCGGCGTGCTGGAGCGCATTGGCGATACGCCACTTATCCGGCTGGCGCGCCTGACGCACCATTTGCGCGGGGTGGAAGTGGCGGCCAAGGCCGAGTGGTTCAATCCCGGAGGATCGGTGAAGGACCGCGCCGCGGCCGGCATCGTGCGCGAAGCCTTGCGGACCCGGGCCCTCAGTCCGGGCAAGGAATTGCTGGATTCCACCAGCGGCAACACCGGCATCGCTTACGCCATGATCGGCGCCGCCATGGGCTTTGGGGTCACGCTGTGCATGCCGGCCAACGTCTCGGTGGAACGCAAGCGCATTCTGAAGGCCTACGGCGCGCATATTGTCTATACCGAGGCCGGCGAGGGATCCGACGGCGCCATCCGCAAGGCGCGCGAGATGTCGGCCGCCGAGCCTGACCGCTACTTCTACGCCGACCAGTATTCCAACCACGCCAACTGGCGCGCGCACTATGACACCACCGCCAACGAGATCTGGCGGCAGACCGAGGGGCGGATTACGCACTTCGTCGCCATGCTCGGAACCAGCGGGACCTTCGTGGGCGCCGCGCGCCGGCTGAAAGAGCTCAATCCGGCGATCCGCTGCGTCTCGCTGCAGCCGGATTCGTCGTTTCATGGAATTGAAGGCGCCAAGCACATGGCCACCGCCATTGTGCCCGGGATTTATGATCCGGCGCTGGCGGACGAAGCGCGCTTCGTCTCCACCGAGCCCGCCTACGAGCTGGTGAAGCGCCTGGCGCGCGAGGAGGGCCTGCTGGTGGGCATCTCCTCCGGCGGCGCGCTGGCCGGCTGCCTCGAGCTGGCGGCGCTCGGTTGCGCCCGGGTCGGTGATCGTCACCGTGTTTGCCGATAGCGGGGACAAGTATTTGAGCGAGAAGTTCTGGGACGAATGATTCACCACCGGGACACCAAGATCACCGAGTTTCTTCATTGCATTTCTCGGTGTACCTCGGTGAGCTCGGTGCCTCGGTGGTGCATGGAAACCGATGCTGAAAATAGGACTCCGCGAATTCAATGACCTCCGTGCCCACGGCGAGGAGACCTATCCGCACGAGTGCTGCGGCGTGCTGCTGGGGCGGATGGAAGGGGACGACCGGCGGCAGGTGGTGGAGATTGTCCGCTGCGGCAACACGCGGCAGGACCGGCCGCAGGACCGCTACCACATCGATCCGCGCGAGCTGGTGCGGGTGCAGCGCCAGGGACGCGAGCGCGGGCTGGACATCGTCGGGTTCTACCACTCCCATCCCGACCACCCGGCGCGCTGGTCGCAGACCGACCTCGCCGAAGCGCATTGGATCGGCTGCTCCTACGTGATCACCAGCGTGGAGCGGGGCCGCGCCGCCGGCACCAATTCGTTCGCACTCCATGGCAGCCTGGAGGAAGACAAGCGCTTCGAGGATGAGCCGCTCGAGATCGGCGAGCCCAAGGTGCTGGTCAGGGACTTTGAGGAGGAGTGACAGAGAGCCGATGAATCCACCTGGCGGGGACGGGCATCTCTAAGGCAGCACGGCCGATCGTTTATGAAGATCCTGATTCCGACCCCCTTACGGCAGTACGCCGACAAGAACGATGTAGTCGAGGTGAACGCCGCGACGGTGGGCGCCGCGCTGGAACGGCTGACCTCGACCCATCCCGAGCTGCGCAAGCACCTGTACACCGACGAAGGCCGGCTGCGCGCCTTCGTCAACGTGTACCTCAACGACGAGGACATTCGCTACCTGAACAAGGAAGAGACGGAGGTCCGGGACACGGACACGCTCGCGATTGTGCCCTCGATCGCGGGAGGAAGGCCGGGAATCGGGTAATCGGGCAATCGGGCAATTGCGTAATCGGGTAATTGCAAGGATGTCCGCAATTCGGTGAATCATGGCCACCACGACTCAATTCGAACCGCCGCTCTCCAACGACGAGATCCTGCGCTACTCGCGCCACCTGATCATGCCCGAGGTGGGCATGGAGGGGCAGACGAAGCTCAAGGCCGCCAAGGTGCTCTGCATCGGCGCGGGCGGGCTGGGATCGCCGCTGGCGCTCTACCTGGCCGCCGCCGGCGTGGGCACGCTCGGGGTGGTGGATTTCGACGTGGTGGACTTCACCAACCTGCAGCGGCAGATCATCCACAGCACGGCCGACGTGGGCCGGCGCAAGCTGGATTCCGCCGCGGAAAAGATCAAGGCCATCAATCCTTACGTCCAGGTGCGGCCGTTTGAAACCAAACTCACCAGCGCCAACGCGCTCGAGCTGTTCCGCGACTTCGACCTGGTGGTGGACGGCACCGACAATTTTCCCACGCGCTACCTGGTGAACGACGCCTGCGTGCTCACCGGCAAGCCCAACGTGTACGGCTCCATCTTCCGCTTTGAAGGACAGGTGAGCGTGTTCGCCACCGAAGCGGGGCCCTGCTACCGCTGCCTCTATCCCGAGCCGCCTCCGCCGGGGCTGGTGCCCTCCTGCGCCGAGGGCGGAGTGCTGGGAATCCTGCCCGGGCTGGTGGGCGTAATGCAGGCCACCGAAGCCATCAAGCTGATTCTGGGCAAGGGCGAGCCGCTCATCGGGCGCCTGCTGCTGGTGGACGCGCTGGGCATGAAGTTCCGCGAGCTCAAGCTGCGGAAGAACCCCGACTGCCCGGTGTGCGGCAAGCATCCCACCATCACCAAGCTGATCGATTACAACGAATTTTGCGGAATCCGAGGTGAAGAAAAGCCAGTGACCGAAAGCCATCTCCCGGAAATCACGGTGGAAGAACTCAAGCATCGCATGGAGGCGGGCGAGGACATCTTCGTGCTCGACGTGCGCGAGCCGCACGAATACCAGATTTGCAACCTCGGCGGGTATCTCATCCCGCTCGGCGACCTGCCCAAGCGCGTCCACGAACTGGACTCCAGCCGCGAGATCGTCGCCCACTGCAACATGGGCGGACGCAGCGCCAAGGCGGTGGACTTCCTCCGCCAGGCCGGCTTCACCAAGGTCAAGAACCTGCAAGGCGGCATCACCGCCTGGGCCGACCGCGTGGACCCCAGCGTGCCCAAGTACTGAAAGCTTCTGGAAATCTTTGCTCTCCGCCGCTTGCAAAATCTCTGAGTTCGTGCAGAATTGCGTGCTAGCAGAAATCCGTTTTCCCGGTGCGCGGAAGACTCGCACTACGACTGATTCCAACTTCCACGGCTCACATTCCCGGGTGGGGCGGGGCCGCAACCCAAAAGCTGGAGGCTCAGGCATGAAGGCCAAAGTTCTCTCGTTGTGCGCTGTGCTCGTTTTCCTCTGCGTTGCCGGCCAGGCGGCGGAGCGCAAGAAGCGCGTGGCAGTGTTCGATTTCGACTACGCCACCGTCCACCGCGACGTGGCCGCCCTGTTCGGCAGCGACGTGGACGTGGGCAAGGGCATCTCCGATTTGCTGGTCAAGCGGCTGGTGCAGGACGGCACCTACTCGGTGATCGAGCGCAAGGCCATGAACAAGATCCTGGCGGAGCAGAATTTCTCCAACAGCGACCGCGCCAATCCCAACAGCGCCGCCAAGATCGGCAAATTGCTCGGGGTGGACGCCATCATCGTGGGCAGCATCACCCAGTTCGGCGGCGAGAACAAGAACACCAAGGTGGGCGGAGGAGGCGGCGGCTGGGGCGGTTTCGGCCTGGGCGGCTTCGGCCACAAGAAGTCCAAGGCCATCGTCACCCTGGACGCGCGCATCGTCAACATTGACACCGGCGAAATCATGGCCGTGGCCGACGGCAAGGGCGAGTCGGAGCGCAGCTCCACCTCGCTGCTGGGCGGCGGCGGCAACTGGCACGGCTTCGGCGGCGGCAACGTCGATTTCGGCAGCAGCGACTTCGAGTCCACCATCATCGGCGAGGCGGTCAAGGCCGCGGTCGATCAGATGTCGAAGGGCGTCATCGAAGGCAACGCCAAGATCGAGGCCCGCAAGATCAACGTCGAGGGTCTGGTGGCCTTTGTCGAGATGGGCAAGGTGGTGCTCAACGTCGGCGCCAAAGCCGGAGTGAAGGTCGGCGACCAGTTGACGGTCGAGCGCGTGTCGCAGGAGATCAAGGACCCGGTCAGCGGCAAGGTGATTCGCCGCCTGTCCACCGACATTGGAACCGTCAAGGTCAGCAATGTGGATGATGCCTCCTCCGAGGCCACCATCCTGACCGGCAAGGGCTTCAAGGTGGGTGACGTGGTCAAGAGCGTCACCCAGTAGGCGAGATCGGCGGAATCTATTCCGCTGCTACCCAACGGAGGCGGAGCCGGCTCCGCCTCGGCGCCCTCGCCCCACCCAGGTTCGTCGGGTGGGGATTCTTATGCCTGCGCAGCCGCCGCGGCATCGGGCGTTTCAGCCAGCGCGGCGCGCGCCTCCGCATGCGCGCCGTAGTAGGCGACCGCCGCGCCCCAGGAAGCCAGCCGGAACGTCCACCGCAGCCACAGCAAGCCCTGCGCCACCACGAACCAGATGAAGATGGTGGCCACGCTGTGCTGCGGCATCCAGCGCGCGAACACCACGTACACCGCGATGGAGGCGGTGGTGAGCAGCCCGAGGGTGACGTAGATGAACAGCACGCGCCCGAGGTGGGAGAGGAAAAACCCGGCGGCGTGCAGGAAGGCGGCGATGGCCGAGCGGTGCTCGTCGATCACCAGGTCGGCCTTGGAGTATTCCACCAGCGCGTTCACCAGCAGCACCGCCGCCACCAGCAGCGCCACGCGCGCCACCTCCAGCCACATCCACGGTCCGGCGGCGATGGCGCTCTCCCGCCCGCGCTGCACCGCCTTTTCCAGCGGCCCGTTGAAGATCCAGAAGACGGCGAAGTAGAACACCGATCCCATGACCGCCAGGCGCGCGAAGCGTCCGAAAAACTTGCCCATGCCGCGGCCGAAGGCGTGCAGCCCCGCTCCTTCACCCGAGGCAAACACCTCGTAGGCGCCCGCCGAGAGCAGCGTGTTCAGCGCCAGGAACAGGATGCCCGCGTACATCACGGCGAGGGAAAAGCTCTTCAGAAATTCGCCGTTGGCGATGGTGAACTCGGCCAGCCAGGCGGCGCTGAAGCCGGCGGCCAGCCGCTCGCCGGCGGCGCTGGTGCCCAGGTGATCGGCGATGGCGTTGTGCATGGGCGCCGCCAGCGCCGCTGCCATCAGCAGGTTGCATCCGTAAAAAATGGCCACCATCCACTTGTTGCGCCAGGCGGCGGAGAGGCCGGTTGTCAGCGCGTTTCTCGCGGTCATCGGAAATTCCTTTTGCAAAGCAAGTGCGATAAGCTTCCGCGGCCGTCGGCCGTCGACTAAGAAAAGAATGAAAATCCCATCATCACGTTCTGCAGCCACACCACCCAGCGCAGGTACCACTTCTGGGCCGCCAGCTTCACCGGCTCGGCCAGCGAGCTGTCGTGCGTGCGGTCCACCTGCAGCTTCCAGTCGAAGCCCGGATCGATGATGGCCGAGGCCACTTTCTTGCCGTACTTGAACCGGGTCCAGCGATACTGCCCATCCCAGTGCTCCGTGGCTTCCTTGCCGTCGGCGAAGATCACCTGCACCAGCACCGGGAACCGCATCTCGCCCAGGCGCCGCACCAGCACCTCCGATTGCTCGGCGCCGCCCTTCACTGGCTTCGACGCCACGTAGGCGGGCTTGCCCTTTTCGTCGAACATGCCTTCCCGGGCGCTCTGCGGCTCGTTGCTGACCGCAACCGAGTAGTCGAGCATGTCCGTGCCGTAGATAGTCTGGTCGAAAAACCACTTCATGTCGCGGCCCGATACTTCGTTGACGGTGTTCATGAAGTCGATGGCGTCCGGGTGCTTGAAGCGGTAGCGCTGCTGGTAAGTCCGGATCACCTTGGGCCAGCGCTCGCCAAGCAGGGATTCCAGCGTCAGCAGCGTGACCTCCGGCTTGGCGTACGCCTGCACGCCGTAGCTTTCCGCGTCCATGTCGAGCCAGGCGTAGCGCTCCATGGCGTCGGCCTGGGCGCGCTGCCAGTAGCCCGCGGCGCGAGCGCGCGTACATCTGGATCATGGGCACGCGCTCGAAATACTGCCCCAGCCCGATCGACTGCACTCCGAACCAGGGATACTTCGGCACCGGCATCTCCGTCCAATCCGCCGCCGGATAAGGAATGCCGGCCAGGTGGCTGTACATTTCGCCCGGCGGATACGCCTGCTCCAGCACCTTGGTGGTGGAGTAGGAATTCAATCCCTCGTCCAGCCAGGCTTCCTCGAATTCGTTGTTGCCCACCATCCCGTACCAGAACTGGTGTCCGAACTCGTGCACGATCACCCCTTCCGGGCTGAGCGCGTGCTCGGCCGGCCAGTACTGCGTGCCGGCGGTAATGAACGTCGGGTACTCCATGCCGCCCGAACGGCCGATGGGATCCACCACCGTGAGCGTGTCGTATGGATACTTGCCGTAAAACAGCCCGAACCACTTGAGCGCCCGCGAAAATGGCGCGGAAGTGGCGGTTCACCTGGTCCAGGTGCTCGCGCTGCATGAACAGCGAGACCTTCACGTCCTGCAGCTTCACCTCGTCGGGCGGCGCGCCGGTTTTCTGCGACCACTCGGCGATCTCCGCCGGAGTCACCTGCTGGTCGGCCACGAAGGTGCGCGTGATCTTCTCCGCCTGGCTCTTGGGCTCGGTCACCCAGGCGAAGTCGTGCACGTCTTCCTGGTAGTAGTTGTAGGTGGTGGTGCCGTCGGGGTTCCGGGTTTGGCTGCGCTCCGCCCCGGTGGCCCCGATCTCGAAATTGCCGGGGACGGTCAGGCGCACGTCAAACACGCCGTAGTCGGCGAAGAACTCGGTGAACGAGTGGAACTGGTGGCAGTTCCAGCCGGCCACCTGCCGATGGCGGTCGCCCACGCCTTCATAGACTCCGGGCTTGGGAAACCACTGCGCCACCAGGAAATAATTCTGCTGATATCCGGTGCGCGCGAAGATGCGCGGCATCTTCGAGGTCCACTCGATCTCGATGCTCGCGCTCTGCCCCGCGCCGATCGGCTTGGGCAGCAGGACGCGGGCGACGGTCTGGTCGTCGGCGTTGTCGTCGTCGGGATGGATGTACTCCAGCTTCGAGGTCAGGTCCTGCCCATCCACCTTGATCGAGTGGATTTGCTCGTAGCCCCAGTCCTCCTGCCGAATTTTCCTCGGCATGCCGCGCCGGCTTCCGCCTTCCTTCATGAACGTGGACTGGTTGTTCTTGAAGGCGTTCAGATACAAATGGAACTGGAGATCCGGGACCGCCCCGCTGGTGTGGTTCTTCCAGACGATGGTTTCGTGTCCGGCGATGGCTTTTTTCTGCGCGTCCAGCCTCGCGTCGATCTTGTAACGCACGATCGGATCGGGAATGAATTTGGCCTGGGCGGCGCCGGAGACGGCAGCGAGCCAGCCGGCAAAAAACAAAACACTGGCCACCGATCTCCACTGATTCACACGGATCATTTTTCCGGTTTTGTGATCCGTGTTCATCGGTGTTAATCCGTGGCCAATTATTCCTGTTCTCATCATTTGCTCCCCAACTCCACTTCCATATTCTGGTGACAATTCGTTGCCGGATCGTGGGTGACGGTTTTGTTCTGGTCCTTGTAGGTGATGTCGAACTCGATTGGCTTCTTCACCTCGTGCGGCAGGCCGGTGAACTTGCCCTTGCCGTTGGTGTCGGTCTGCAGCTCCAGCTCGGTCTTGCGCTTGTTGAGAAAACCGTAGCGGATGATGGTGTGAATCTTCGCCAGGTACACCGGCTTGTGCGCCGCGTCGGTCACCGTGAACGCCACCCAGCAGGGGCCGATGTCGGCCGAGATTTGCGGCTCCTCGGCGGCGACCATCGCGCCGCTCCCAGCCAACACCACCAAGGCGCCTAGGAGAAGTCCCTTTCCAATCGCCACAGTACCGCTCACGAATTTCATCTGGACGTGACTCCGAAATCCGAACCCCTGCTTGCTAACTACTAACTCCTAACTACCAACTACTGACCTCCAGCACTACCTTCCCGTAATTCTTTCTCTCCAGCAACAGCCGGTACGCATCGCCCGCCTTCTCCAGCGGCAGCACGTGCCCCACCACCGGATGCAGGCGCCCGGCCTCAATCCACTTCGAAAGCTGCGCCCATGCCCCCGCCATCAGCTCCGGCCGCTGCGAGAGCTTGGAGAGCCACAGCCCGTGCACGCTGGTATGGTTCTCCATCAGGATGCGCGGATCGAACGTCGCCCGCTCGCCTGTGGCCGAGCCGTATGTCACCACGCGCCCGCCGAACCCGAGACAACGCACGCTCTTGGCCACGTGCTCGCCGCCGAGCATCTCGAACACCGCATCCACGCCCGCGCCGCCGGTCAGCTCGCGAATTTTCTGCTCGTAGTCCTCGCGCTGGTAGTTGATCGGGTGCTGCAGCCCGAGCTTCCGCACCTGCGCCAGCTTGTCGTCGGACGAGGATGTCCCGTACATCTCCACCCCCAGCACGCTGCCGATCTCCACCGCCGCCGTGCCCACCCCGCCCGCGACCGCATGAATCAGCACCCGCGGCGGGTGTCCCGAGTGCACAGGGTGGCCACCCTGGCCGTTTTGCCAGGTGCGGTGACCCTCGCCGTCATCCACCAGCCCCGCCTCCCAGTAGGCGAAATACGCGGTGAAATAGTTAACGGGAAACGCCGCTGCTTCCTTCGCGGACCACTTCTCCGGGACCGGCCACAGCAGGTTGGGCCAGACTGCGATTTTCTCCGCGAACGCCTTGCTCTGGGTGTAGCCCATCACGCGCTCGCCGGTATCCTGGCGCCGCCCGGCAAATTCGCGCCCGGCAATCAGCGGCGGCGGCGGCGTTCCCGGATAGGCGCCGCGCGCCGCCAGCACGTCGGCAAAGTTCACCCCTCCTGCCTCCACCCGCACCAGCGCCTGGCCGGGCTGCGGCTGCGGATCGGGTACCTCGCGGACCTCCAGCACCTCCGGCCCGCCAAAGCGCGTGATGACGGCGGCTTTCATCGGTCAGCAGGAAGAATGCGCGATTCTATCGCACGCACGAAGGATTTCGGATTGAAGATTTCCGTGGTGGGTCAGTTTGCAATTTAGGCAACCGGTGTCGGCGTCGGCGGGTCGGGTGGTTCAGCTAGCTGGGCCTTGAGCAACTCAGCAAGGTAGTTTGCAAGCTGCGAGACATCGAGCTGCCCTTCCTCCCAGGCGTGGTCAGCCGCCCGAAGTCCGTCGTAATAGGGTTGGCGATTTTCCCTTATTCGCTCCGGCACGATTTTCTTGCCCGGGAGCAGTCGCTTCTGCTTCATGCAGATCAAGTAATAGCACGCTGCTCGTGCGGTTCTTCCGTTGCCCTCCACAAACGGGTGGACCCAGTTGAGCCGCCATAAGGCATAAGCTGGGATCCATGTCGGATGATCCACAATCGTCCAGTTCTCATGAATCAGTGAAAAGAACCTGTCCATGTGATTTGGAACTTCCCTGAAATGTGGAGTGCGATGGTCCCCGACGTATATCGGTTCCTCACGCCAGCGTCCACCAAATTGCGCGATATTGGCTACTGCCACGTAGTTCAACGCCCACAAAGTATATTTGTCGAAGGATTCGATGCCCTTTTCGAGGCCAATTTCAATGCAGTTCGAGAGGAGATCGTATTGGCGCAGAAGATTTTGTTCTTGGATTTTTGCGAATAGCGCGGGATTGTCTTTCTCTCGAACGGACACGGGAAGAAGGTGAATGGGCCAGCAGAGGAGCAGGTCCGAGACGATTTACCGCAACAGTTTAATGTGCTGAGATGCCAGCCGCACACTTTCTTTCGTGATGAGCTGCGCATCCATCGGTGCGTTGCCGAATGCAAAGCTGATCCTTTGCTCGTGTAGTTCCTCCTCTGTTACGGGCCTGTTGCGGGATGCATCCAAAAGGCGCACCAATTCGGCATCCGGTGCGGGAACGTTCTGGAATTGCTTACGATCGGCCATAGTGCACCCCAATTTCATAGATCTCTGTATACATCATAACGCTGCGCGGAGTTGTCGGAGCCTGTGAATTCTAAAGTCGGGCGCCCTGTTTGTCACGCTTTCCTTTAACGGGACTCCAGATTCGTAACCCTAGCCATACGCGAAAGAAATTGTAATCGGCGAAACGCGGCCCCGCTCCTCTACTTGAAACATCAAACGCGAAACCTGTACCCTTGGCGCACATGAAAGTCCTGGTCATCGGCAGTGGAGGGCGCGAACACGCCCTGGTGTGGAAGCTGCGGCAGTCGAAACGCGTCGAGCAAGTGTACTGCGCGCCCGGCAACGGCGGCATCTGCGCCGAGGCGGAATGCCTGCCGGCCGACGTGCGCAGCATGGATTCGCTCCTGGAAGCGGCGCACCGCGTCCAGCCCGATCTCACCGTGGTTGGTCCCGAGGGTCCGCTGGCCATGGGCGTGGTGGACGAATTCCAGCGTCGCGGGCTGCGCGTCTTCGGGCCCAAGGCGGCGGCCGCCCGGCTGGAGTCGAGCAAGAGCTTCGCCAAGGAATTCATGTACCGCCAGCGCATTCCCACCGCCGGCTACGCCATTTGCGATTCCCTCGAAGACGTGCGCAAGAACATCGAGCAGTTTCACGCGCCCATGGTGGTCAAGGCCGACGGCCTGGCGGCCGGCAAGGGCGTGGTCATCGCCAAGACCCGCGAGGAGGCGCTGGCCGCCGCCTCCGACATGCTCACCGGCAAAATGCTGGGCGCGGCCGGGGCGCGCGTGGTGCTGGAGGAATTCCTGGAAGGCGACGAGCTTTCCTTCCTCCTGCTGAGCGATGGCGAGCGGGTGACGCCGCTGGTAGCCGCCCAGGACCACAAGCGCGTGGGCGACGGCGACACCGGACCCAACACCGGCGGCATGGGCGCCTATTCCACTCCCGGCCTGGTCGATGAGCAGATGCGCGACTGGCTGGTGAACCACATCGCGCGCCCGGTGGTGGCCGGAATGCGCGAAGAAGGAGCCGAGTACCGCGGCATCCTTTACTGCGGCCTGATCATGACCGCGCGCGGGCCCATGGTGCTGGAGTTCAACGCCCGCTTCGGCGACCCGGAGACCCAACCCATCCTGATGCGCCTGGAAAGCGACCTGCTGGGCGCCTTCATCGCTTCCATCGAGGGACGGGTGAGCGACGGCGATTTCAAGTGGTCGCAGGATTCCACGGTCACCGTGGTGCTGGCCTCGGGCGGATATCCGGGCGCCTACGAAACCGGCAAGCAGATCATGGGATTGGAAGACGCGGGCGCCATGGACGGCGTGGCCGTGTTTCACGCCGGCACCACCCGGCGCGACGGCCTCTTCTACACCGCCGGCGGGCGCGTATTGAACGTCTCCGCGCGCGGGCCGGATCTGCGCACCGCCATCGACCGCGCCTATGCCGCCTGCGCCAGGATTCACTTCGACGGCATGCACTACCGCAAGGACATCGGCGCCCGCGCGCTCAGGCAGACCAGCGGCTGATGCGCATGAGGACGATCCAATGAGCACGAAGCCAGTGGTCGCGATCGTGATGGGCAGCGACTCCGACCTGGAGATCATGCGCGAGACCGGCAAGGCGCTGGACGAGTTTGGAATTCCGTACGAAATGGATGTCACCTCGGCGCACCGCTCGCCGGCGCGCACCAGCGAGTTCGCCCGCAACGCCGCCGCGCGCGGCATCCGGGTGATCATTGCGGGCGCCGGCGGCGCCGCCCACCTGGCGGGCGTGATCGCCGCCGAAACCACCCTGCCGGTGATCGGCGTGCCCATTCCTTCCACCTCGCTGGGCGGCCTGGATTCGCTGCTGGCCACGGTGCAGATGCCGGCGGGAATCCCCGTGGCTACGGTCGCCGTCGGCAAACCGGGGGCGACCAACGCCGGCATCCTGGCGGCGCAAATGCTCGCCCTCGGCGATCCGGAGATCGCGCGCAAAATGAAAGCCCACAAGGAAAAGCTGGCGCGCGGAGTGGAAGAGAAGTCAAGAAAACTCAAAGGCAGCAGATAGCCACTGATTAACACAGATCAACACTGATTTTTGCTTTTCCAATCCGTGTTCTCTGTTTTTGTCCGATCTGTGTTCATCCGTGTAAATCTGTGGCCAATTCTTTTGCAGTTCGCGTCATCATCTCCGGCACGGTCACGAACTCGTATCCCTCGCGGCGGTAGCGCTCCAGGATCAACTCGGTGGCGCGCACCGAGGCGGACCGGTCCACGCCCATGCGCTGGTGGCCGCCATCGTGCAGCAGGATGACGTCGCCGCCGCGCACCTGCTTGTGAACCAGGTGCGCGATCTCCCCCGGCGTGTGCGGATTCCAGTCCCAGCCGCTGACGCTCCACATCACCGGCTCAAATCCCAGGCGGCGGATGGTGCGCAGCACGGTGGGGGTGCGGCCGCCATGCGGCGGGCGAAACAGCCTGGCGTGGGCAACGCCGGCATCATCCAGGGCGCGCTCGCAGCCTTCGATTTCCCGGCGCATTTCCTGCGAGCTGCGAAAGATGAGGTTGGGATGGGTGGTGGTGTGATTGCCGATCACGTGGCCGGCCTCGGCGACGGCGCGCACGATGTCGGGCCGCTGCTGGACGAAGCGGCCGATCATGAAGAAGGTCGCATGGACGTTGTGCCGGGCGAGCACGTCCAGCAGGTGAAGCGTATGCGGGTGGTTGGGGCCATCGTCAAAGGTCAGGGCCAGGCGGCGCGAGCCTTTCCCCTCGCCCAGGAAGGTGCGGCCGTAGAGCTGCGACCGCGGCGCCATGGTGTTGTAGCCGGCGGTGACGATGGCGGCGGCGCCGGCGAGCAGGGGCAGGATCATTTCGATTGCATTGTAAACGGGTCCATGACAATCGGTGATTTCGTAAGTTCGTAATTTGGTAATTTGCATCGCGGCGGCCGTCCCTCCGCAGGGCAGGATCACGGCGGTCCGCAATTACCAACTCACGAAATTGCCCAATTACCAAGTTCTCAATTTCTCCCGTCTCCGGGCAGATTTTTGTTTACTCACTGCGCAATTGCCTCTCGCGAAATTGCGCGTTATGCTGCGCGCAGCCTGCAGGCGACCCGGTAACATGGCCAATCTTTTCGAGCTACCCCGATACATTGCAGTGGAAGGTCCGATACGCGTCGGCAAAAGCACGCTGGCCCAGGTGCTGGCGGAGCGGCTGCACGCGCAGCGCATTGCCGAGCCCGACGATAACCCGTTCCTGCGCTCCTTTTACGATGGCGAGCGCGGCGCCGCCTTCCAGGCGCAGATGGCATTCCTGGTGCGCCGCTACGAGCAGTTGAAGGCGCTGGACGTGGGACCGAAGTCGCGGCGGGTGGTGGTGGCCGACTACCTGTTCGAAAAAGACAAGCTGTTTGCCTGCCTGAACCTGACCGACGCCGAACTGGAAATCTACAACCGCTACTTCGCCGAATTCCGCGCCCAGGTGCCCTCGCCCGACCTGGTGATCTATCTGCAGGCCACGCCCGAGGTGCTGAAAAAGCGGTTGCGCAAGAAGGGCGCGGCGGCGGAGGCGGCGATCAGCGACGACTACATCGAAGAGGTGGCGCGCGCCTACGAGCACTTCTTCTTTCACTACACCGCCAGCGACCTGCTGATCGTGAACACCAACGATATCGACTTCGTCGACCGCAATGACGACTTGCAGGAGCTGCTGCGCAAGGTGAGCGAGCCGGTGCGCGGCACGCAGTACTTCCTGCCCTTGGGCGGACAAGCGGTCGGCGCGTAAAACAGGCTTCGGGCGCAAGGCCAGGCTCAGGCTGCTGGTTTATCGTTGGGTTAATACCACGCCGTGCACCCCACCCCCCTCCCCCCATGTAGGAACCGGTAAACGACGGTCAAGTGCTAGCATTTTCAGCAAGTTAGCATGAAAATGGGGGCAATTTTGATCCGTCGGAGATCCGTGGGGTATCCGTGGAATTCCGTCGGATTCCGTGGGGGTCCAGGGCGTGTTTCCGAGCCTTCAGAGACGCATGTTCTGTTGTCAAAGATCTAAACAAGGAGCCCACTTACACCAACCCCTTGGTGCGCACTGGGCGCACAGTAAGGGTATCGCGTGGCGAAGAAGATACAAGCAGAATCGAAGGCGCGGCCATGACTTCGGAGTGTGGGGATTGGTTACCAAAGTAACCACGGGATTCCCCACCCTGGCGTGCCGGGCCGGTTTGGCCAGGGGCTAAAGCCACTTGTTGAGTACGCGAATTCGCGGGCCTGAAGGCCCGCGCTTGCCACGGTTGCGCAAGCTTTATGGGCTACACCCATTCGGAAGAATTCGCGGCGCGAAAGCAGGGAGCGGCCATCGCGAGCTCAGGCGTAATCGATGGGGTGGTTCTTCAACCAGTGCTGATCGCGGACGACGGCCATGTTCCTGAGGGCGCCGCGGGCGACCGTCTGGGCCAGGGTGTGGCTGCTCCAGGCGAAGCTCCCAGCAAATCCGAGGACGCCGCCGAGCGCACCGCAGGCCAGGGCGCGAGCCAGCGGCTTGCGGCGTTGGTCCAGGAAACTGGCGACCACCCCGACGCAGAGCCCCACCGTGGCCAACCCCAAGGCTCTTCGCTCGAGATCGCTGAAATAAGAAGTGAGCGGAGCTCCGTGGAGAAACTCCTTGCGGCTGTTGCTGGCTCCGGCAAGGCCGGAGTCCATCAACTCCCGTCCATAACCAGCTTCCGAGGCAAACCAGTCGCGCAGATTCATGGCACACTCCGCAACAGGCCCATCCTACCCTGCCTATGTTCTCGTGGCCAGTCCGCCGGCGCAGTGACTGGGGTCACCGGCACGAGTTCAAGCCATTACCGGCGGGAATGCCCCACCCCTAGCAAACGAAGCCAGGGTGGGCCACCCGACGTGTGCGATTGGCCGCCTTTTCGTTGCTGCAGGCAAACCCCCACATCTGCCAAACCCAGGCAGATGTGGGGCACCCGGCCGGGGCGGGCCACCCGGTCAAGGGCCTGTTCTGATTTCGGAACAAGAATCAGCTCCTCCGCAATGGGCTTGCAATTTGTGTCACTTTTGCAGGTTCGGGAGGGTAAGCCATGACACGGATTGTGGCAGTGGTGTTGGCAGGGATGGTGGCCAGCGGCGCCGCGCAGCAGTTGAAGCAGGCGCCGGTTTCCAACCTGACGCGGCCGAATTCGGTCTCGCGGGCCGACTTCGAGGCGAAGCTGAAGGTGGCTATCGACAACCCCGAGGTGAAGGTGTTCCGGCTGGAATTGCCGCCTCATGGCAGCGCTCCAGTGGGCCGCGAGATGCGCGATTATGTGCTGGTATCGGTGAGCGGGGGATCGGTAGAGGTCGGCGGAGCGGGCAACTCGTTCAGGTTGGACATGGCGGCGGGCGAGCCGGTGGTGCTGAAAGGCGGATGGCCTCACACCATCCGCAGCCGCTCGGAGCGGGAGACCAGATGGGTGCTGGTGGAAACAGCGAAGGCGCTGGAGCCGGAGAAGGCGGAATGCGGGCTGGGCGGCCCGAACTGCACGAAATTCCGGTTCGGCAAGACCGATGAGGGCGAGTACGACGAGAGCCTGCTGTTCGAGACCAACAGCGTGAGGCTGTCGCGGTTGCAACTAGGGAGGGCAACCAACCTGCCGACACACCGTGACCGGCTGGACCACGTGGTGGTGCCGCTGACGGATTGCAGGCTGGAAGTGAATGGCGGCGAGGTATCGCCGACAGCCGGGGAGTCGATCTGGGTACGGGGCGGGTTCCCGGAATTTCGCAATACGGGCGGGCAGCCGGTGCGGATGGTGATGGTGGAGATCAAGTAGGCACGAGGCGCAAGGAACAAGGCGCAAGGAGCAAGGCGGAAGAGTTAGGATGGAGAGTCGAAATGCCTATCGGTTGCGCGGCGGAATTTGGAAAACGCAGGGGTCCTTCGACTCGGCCTCGCTTGCGATCGGCAACAGCGGCCGATCGCCTGTGGCTCGGCCTCGCTCAGGACGACACGCGATAAGGTTCGGAGAAGCCGATTGAGCACGCCATGATCTACAGCGGGATGTTTCCGTGCTTCTTGGGCGGGTTTTTGTCGCGCTTGGTCTGCAGCATCTCCAGCGCCTGGATTACTTTCCTGCGCGTCTCCCGTGGCTGGATGACGGCGTCGATGTAGCCGCGCTCGGCGGCGACGTAGGGGTTGGAATATTTCTCGCGAAACTCGTCGATTTTAGCCTGCCGCGCGGTGTCACGCTCCTTGGCCTTATCCAGTTCGCGCTTGTAAACGATGTCCACCGCGCCTTCCGGGCCCATGACGGCGATCTCGGCGGTGGGCCAGGCGTAGTTGACGTCGGCGCGGATGTGCTTGCTGGCCATGACGCAATAGGCGCCGCCGTAGGCCTTGCGGGTGATGACGGTGATCTTGGGCACGGTGGCCTCGGCGAAGGCGTAGAGCAGCTTGGCGCCGTGCACGATGATGCCGCCGTGCTCCTGGTTGACGCCCGGCAGGAAACCGGGCACGTCTTCAAAAGTGATGAGCGGGATATTGAAGCAGTCGCAGAAGCGGACGAAGCGCGCGCCCTTGATGGAGCTGGCGATATCGAGCACGCCGGCGAGAAAGGCGGGCTGATTGGCGACCACGCCGACGGAGCGGCCGTTGAGGCGGGCGAAGCCGATGACGATGTTGCGGGCGTAGTGCTCCTGCACCTCGAAGAAGTAGCCATCGTCAATGACGGCGGTGATGGCGTCCTTGATGTCGTAGGGCTGGTTGGACTCGGCGGGGACGAGCTTGTCGAGGGCGGCGTCGGCGCGGTCAATGGGGTCGGTGCAGTCGCGGCGCGGCGGGTCCTCCAGATTGTTGGAGGGAACGAAGCTGAGCAGTTCGCGGACCATGCTCAGGCACTCGGCGTCGTCGTGGGCCATGAAGTGGGCGACGCCGGAGGTGGCGTTGTGGGTCATGGCGCCGCCAAGCTGTTCCTTGGTGACCTCCTCGTGGGTGACGGTCTTGATGACGTCGGGACCGGTGATGAACATGTAGGAGGTCTTGTCCACCATGAGGGTGAAGTCGGTGATGGCGGGCGAGTAGACGGCGCCGCCGGCGCAGGGGCCCATGATGGCGGAGATCTGGGGAATGACGCCGCTGGAAAGGGTGTTGCGGAGGAAGATGTCGGCATAACCGGCCAGGGACATGACCCCTTCCTGGATGCGGGCGCCGCCGGAGTCGTTGAGGCCGATGACGGGCGCGCCGACGCGCATGGCCTGGTCCATGACCTTGACGATCTTGGTGGCGTTGGCGAGGGAGAGCGAGCCGCCGAAGACGGTGAAGTCCTGGGCGAAGACGAAGACCAGGCGGCCCTCGACGCGGCCGTAGCCGGTGACGAAGCCGTCGCCGTAGTACTTCTGCTCCTGCATGTTGAAGTCGTGGCACTGGTGGGTGACCAGCTTGTCGGTTTCCTCGAAGGTGCCCTCGTCGAGCAGGAAGGCGATGCGCTCGCGGGCGCTCATCTTGCCTTCCTTGCGCAGCTTGGCGCGGCGCTCCTCGCCGCCGCCCTGCTCGGCCAGTTGATCGCGCTTCTTGAGTTCGTCCAGCTTCTGTTCCAGGGTGCTCATGGAGAGCGAATTATAGACGGAAGTTTCGGTTTCGGTTTCAGTTTCAGTTTCAGTTTCGGTTTCAGGAAACGCAAGGTCGCTCGACTGCGTTGGCTGCGCTCACTGCGCTGGGGATGACACGGCTGACGGTAATGGGCCGTTCACTCGTTGCTGAAGGAGCTGGGTTCCCACCTGTATTTGTGGCCGTCCCAGTAGACGTCGGAGGAGAGGCCGCCGCTCTCGACGGCGTGGATGGCGCTCTGCGCCCTTTTCTTGCGCATGGCGCGGATAAGCGAGATGCGGTCAAAGGGCAGGTTCATGATGACGAACTTGGCCTTGGGGGATTGCCAGTTGTGCACCACCAGGATGTAGCGCGGCTCGATGGCGCTGGCAGCGGAAAACTGGATGGTCACCTTGGGATCGCCCCAGCCGAAGTAGGCGTCGTAGGGATCAATGGCGCGGTAGTGAAATTCTTCCTCGCCGGCGAGCGGGCTCTTGGAGGTGGCCACCAGCACCAGATCCTGGTGACCGTCGCCGTCAAGATCGGCGGCCATGGGCGGGAACTTGGGGTCGAGCTTGAAGGTGCCGCCAAACTCGCGCTTGCACAGTTGGTGCAGATCGAGCGAGGGCAACTGCTGCGCGGCGGCGGGCAGGGCCACGGCGGCCAAGAGAACGGCAAACAGAATTCTCCGCATGGCCGTACTGTATCGCGGCGACAGGGGATGCAAGTGGCAATGCGGTCTCCCAGGTCAGCGGTCGGCGGTCGGCGGTCGGCGGTCGGCGGTCGGCGGTCGGCGGTCGGCGGCGAAAACCCCGCCCTAGCCAAACCCGGGCTAGAACGGGGCACCCGCGGAAAACGGTCGTCGGTCGTCGGTCGTCGGCGAAAACCCCCGCCCTAGCCAAACCCGGGCTAGGACGGGGCACCCGCGGAAAACGGTCGTCGGTCGTCGGTCGTCGGCGAAAACCCCCGCCCTAGCCAAACCCGGGCTAGAACGGGGCACCCGCGGAAAACGGTCGTCGGTCGTCGGTCGTCGGCGAAAACCCCCGCCCTAGCCAAACCCGGGCTAGAACGGGGCACCCGGCAATGCGGTCTCCCAGGTTAGCGCCCAAAACCGGGGCGCGAACCTGGGGCACCCGAGCCAGTGGTCAGCCGTGGCCAGTGGTCAGTGGCCGGTGGTCAGGCGGAAGTGTTCCCAGCCGCGCGGGGGCAAGGGGCGGCGGCGGCCGCGCCGGTCGGCGAGGAAGACGCGATTGCCGCGGATGATTTCGCCGATACGGGTGACCGCCAGACCGGCAATCTCGCGGGGAACGCGGGTGCGCGGCGTGGCGGTGAAGAGCAGTTCGTAGTCTTCGCCGCCGTGCAGCGCCATCTCCAGGGTGGCGCCCCGGGCGATGGGCAGGCTTTCGGCGTAAACGACCGCGCCCACGCCGCTCTCTTGGCAGATGTGGGAGAGGTCGGTGGACAGGCCGTCGCTGAGATCGATGGCGGCGGAAGCGAGGCGGCGCTCACGCAGTGTGCGGCCGGCGAGGATGCGCGGTTCGGGGAAGAAGTGCGCGGGGTGCAGCGCGGGGCGGAGCCGGCGGCCGGCGAGCATGGCGTGGATGGCCGCCGAGGACGCGCCCAGCGCGCCGGTGAGGTAGATGGCGTCGCCGATGCGGGCGCCGCTGCGCAAGAGCGCGCGGCCTTGCGGAACCGAGCCGACGACGATGATGTCGGCAAGCACGCCGGCGGGCGACTGGGCGAGGTCGCCGCCGGCGAGCGGGACCCGGAACTTTTCCGCGAGTCTCGAGCAGGCCCTGGAGGAAGCCGTTCGGCCCAGCGCTGCGGAAGCTGGGCGGGCAAGGCGAGCGACAGGAAGATCGCCAGCGGCTGGCCGCCCATGGCGGCGATGTCGCTCAAGCCGCGCGCCAGGCAGCGATGTCCAACCGAGCCGGGCGGATGCCAGGCGCGGCGGAAGTGCGCGTCCTCGAGGGAGAAATCGGTGGTTACCAGCAGTTCGTGGCCGGTTGGCGGGCGCAGGATGGCGCAGTCGTCACCGATGCCGCGGAGAAGCGCACGCGACCGGGCGCCTGCCGCGCGCTTGATGTGCTCGATGAGCTTTCGTTCGGGCAAGGGCACGCGGGATATAATATACGGGAGTTTCACCACCGAGACACAGAGATCACCGAGACGCACCGAGACCAGAAGAATAGGCCGTCTCGGGAGGAACGCAGGCCGGTTGTTCCATCGGCGATTCTGAATGGCCAGTACAACAGGGCCCTCGCTTCGCTCGGGATGACGCATCGTCTGGTTTTACTTTTCTGAGTGTGCTCGGTGTCTAGGCGGTGAAATAATCAGCGCGGGAATGGCCAAAGATCCGAAAACCGCGACGCGCAACGCGCAACTGTTCCGCAAGCTGCCGTCGGTGGATGAATTGCTGCGCGAGCTGGGGCCGCTGGTGGAGCGCGAAGGCCGGCTGGCCACGGTGGATGCGGCGCGCGCCGTGCTGGAGCGGGTGCGAGCCGAGATTGCGGCCGGGCGGCTGGAGGAGCGGCAGGTGGAGCTGGCGGTGGCGGGGTTGGGCGATGCGGTGGAACGCGAGGTACGCCGGGCGCTGGAAACGTCGCTGCGGCCGGTGATCAATGCCACGGGGGTGATCCTGCACACCAACCTGGGACGCGCGCCGCTGGCCGCGGCGGCGCTGGAGCACGCGCGGCGGGTGGCGACCGCCTATTCCAATCTGGAATTCAACCTGGAATCCGGGGAGCGCGGCAAGCGCGACATACACGTGGACCGGCTGTTCGCGCGGCTGCTGGGCGGATACGCGGCCGAGGTCTCGACCGTGGTGGTGAACAACAACGCCGGGGCGGTGCTGCTGGCGCTGAACACCCTGGCCGAGGGCGGCGAGGTGGTGGTGTCGCGCGGAGAGCTGGTGGAGATCGGGGGATCGTTCCGCATTCCCGAGGTGATGGCGAAATCCGGGGCGACGCTGCGCGAGGTGGGCACCACGAATCGCACGCGCCTGGCGGACTATGAACGGGCGATCACGGAGCGCACGCGGCTGATCCTGCGCGTGCACCGGTCGAATTTCCAGATTGTCGGGTTTACCGAGCAGCCGGCGCTGGCGGAGCTGGTCGAAATGGCGCACCGGCGCGGCCTGCCGATCCTGGAAGACCTGGGCAGCGGCGCGCTGGTGGAACTGCCCGGGATGGCGGGCGAGCCGGGTGTGGGCGAGAGCCTGCGCGCCGGGGTGGACGTGGTGACCTACAGCGGCGACAAGCTGCTGGGCGGGCCGCAGGCGGGCATGCTGAGCGGAGGACGGAGACGATTGCGCGCGTGCGCTCGAATCCGCTGTTTCGCGCGCTGCGGGTGGACAAGCTGATCTACGCCGCGCTGGAGGCGACGCTGCTGGCGTATGTGCGGCAGGACCATCAGGCCATCCCGGCGCTGCGCATGATGCGCCTGGAGGCCGCCGAGATTGGAGTCCGCGCCGAGGCCCTGGCCCGGCAGTTGCGCCTGCCACTGGCGGGTGAAGTGGTGGAGGGTGGGTCGGTGATTGGCGGAGGCGCGGCGCCCGGAGTGGGGTTGCCCACGAAATTGCTGGCGCTGACCTGCGAGACGATGAGCGCGGATGAACTGGCATCGCGGCTGCGGCGGAACCAGCCGCCGATTATCGCGCGGGTGGAAGAAGGACGGGTGCTGCTGGATTTGCGGACCGTGTTCGAGGAGCAGGATGAGCAGATCGCGCAGGCGTTGAAGGGGATTTGAGTTTCAGTTTCAGTTGCAGTTTCAGCGGGGCCGATTGGCTCGGTGGACATTCTGTCGCGCCGTCCCTGCAGGACTCTGAGTTTTGCCCTGAATTTTTCCCAGGGCTGACACCCTGGGCTCCAGCGTTTGCCCCTCCGGGGCTCACGTCTGAGCCATGTGTGACTGAAAACTGAAACCGAAACTGAAACTGAAAGTGAAACTGCTCAGATCTAGTCGAGGGCGCGCAGCACGCGTTCGATCTCCGCGCGGTGATGGGCGATGATCTCCTTGGGCGTCTGGCGCTGTTCCGCCTTGCGCGCCAGGATTTCCACCACTTTCATGAGAGCCGGCTTGGTGGGCTGGTCGAAGTCGCCTTTGGCCTCGCGGAAGGCGAGGCGGACGGCGCCGATCACCATGTTGCGCAGGTCGGCCTCAGTGATGGGCTGGCCGATAAATTCGCTGGCCGTGGCGATGTGCTGTTTCTGGGCCTGATGGAAACACTCGACAATGAGATCCCGCGCCTTGGTGGGAGTCAGGTCAACCAGGTCGGAGACAACGACGGACCAGACGGTGGAAGTCGACATAGCGCAGCTCCGTAGCACAAACGTGCAACCAGCTGATGCTGCACTGCGCGCGGGCGGCGGTCTGTGATGAGCATCACGCGGAAAAGTACGGTACCAAGGTGGTACCGGAATAGCGAATCTTGAAGCAGGGAGCGATTACAGCAGCGCGAGAGCGGAGGCGGCCAGCTTGTAAATCAGGTAGCAGCCGGCGACGATGAAGATGGCGGTGGAGCGCTTCAACTTGCTGAGCGCTGAATAGCCGATGCCGGTGAGGGCAATGCTCCAGATGGCAAAAACGTCCAGGGCGGAGGCGATGCCGTAGAGAAACTTGTTGTGGGCGGGGTCCATGAAATAAGCGGGATTGCTGGCCACCGGATTGCGAATGTTGAAGCCGTCCGGATCGACGCCGACCATGAGCGCCACCATCCCGGCGGCGTACATCAAGAGTATCGGCAGGGCGGCGTAGAGGGTAATGGCCATGGCCTGGCGGGAGCTGACCTCGGCGCCGGCGCCGAAGTTGAAGACCGCCATCAGGACGGCGGAAACGAGAAGGTACACGAGCAGGGTAGTGAGCGGGGCGGCGAAGCCCACGTAGCGGGTGACGCGGGCGGCGATCTCCGCCTGGCGCTGCTGCTGCTCCGGCGAGAGCTGCTCGAATTGCTCGAAGCGCGAGGACCTCTGAATTTCGGTGAGCGCGATGCGGTCGAAACCGATGGTCCGGCCGAGAAGAGCGAAATAGCCGACGGCGGTGAGGGAGAGCAGCAGCCAGGGAACCCACCATCTCGGATTGCGGCGGATGTCGGCAAAGGTGGCAGCGGGCGCGACGAAGGTGTTGAGGAGGCGCGCCGGCTCAGAAAGCGGCGGTTCGGGCGCAGCTTCAGGCACGGTACTCATGGGGGTTCCGAATGAAAGCGGCATTCTAGCAAAGCGCGAGTGGCGAAGCGTGGACCGTGTATGCGTCCAATATATTGAGGAGGCGCGGTCAACGGCCCGGCGGGGTTTTCGCCATCTCGCGCAGGACTTCGAAGACGTCTTCGTTCTCCGGCACTTCGCCCAGTTCATAGACCTTGGAGAAGCGGATGATCCCGTCCTTATCGATGACGAAGACCGCGCGCTCGCTGATGCCGGGGATGGGATCGCCTTCGCGCACCACGCCATAGCGGCGGGCGACCCCGGCGTGGGGATAGAAGTCGCAGCCCAGGGGATAGCTGAGCTTGCCGACTTCATACTTCTGCCATGCCTGGTGGCTGAAAACCGAATCGATGCTCATGCCCACGACCTGGGCATCCAGGGCGGCGAACCGGTCGCGATCGGCCTGGTACGCCGACGTTTGCGCCGCTCAAGCCGGGGTGAAGTTCAGCGGGTGAAAGGCCAGCACCACGTGCTTCTTCCCGCGGTAATCGATCAGCTTCAGCCGGTGTTTCTCGTCGCCGGTGACCGCGGCCACGTCAAAATCGGGCGCCGGGGCGCCGGCTTCCAGGGCTGCCATGAGCTCTCCTCTCGGGAAACATAGTGGCGGATTGCCGAACCCGGCATTCTAATTCCCGGCTCCATGCCTAGCAAGGTTTGGGGGCAAGATGGGCGGGATGAAATCGGCGGAAAATGGGGAGAGCAGAAAACGTCGGGTGGAAATTCCGGCATCTAGTGGAGTGGTGTGACTCGGGTCACCGGGAGGCAGGTGCGCCCGAGCCGAGGAGGTTCCCCATGCTTGGCCTGAAACACTACAACTACGACGCCTTCACCAAAGACCTCCTGATCAAGGACGCGGCCAAGAGCAAGTTCGGCGGCGGTCCGGAACCCGGCGAGCGCGCCCCCGACTTCGAGGGGCGTACGCTGGACGGCGAAAAGATCCGGTTGAAGGATTTCCGCGGCAGGGAGAACGTGGTGCTGACTTTCGGCTCCGCCACCTGCCCGTTCACCGCCGCCTCGATCGACGGCATGAATGAGCTTTACCACGAGTACGCCGGCAAGGGGATCGCATTCCTATTCGTTTATGTTCGCGAGGCGCACCCGGGGGAAAAGCTCGGCCCGCACCACTCCCAGGAAAACAAGGAAGAGGCCGCCGAGCGCTTCCGCGAGGAGGAGGAAGTCGACATCCCGATCCTGGTCGACGAGGTGAATGGGAGGATTCACAAGAAATACGGCACGCTGCCGAATCCGGCCTACCTGATCGACAAGTCGGGGCGGGTGGCATTTCGCGCGCTGTGGACGCGGCCCAACGTGATGGAAGACGCGCTCGACGAATTGCTGGAGCGGCAGACGGAACGCGAGACCGAACACGCCATCGTCCACGGCGGCCAGGACACCTCCATGCCGCTGGCGTTTGCCATGTTCCACGCGCATCGCGCGCTCGACCGCGGCGGACGGCAGGCGGTGGAGGACTTCCGCCGCGAACTGGGCATGCCGGGACGGGTGGTGCACACTGCCAGCCGGATAGTGGAGCCGATCGGGCTCTATCCCGGGCGGGCGATCGCCGCCGCGTTGATCGCCGGCGGCGTGATCACGGCCGGCCTGCTGCTGGGCCGCAAGCTGCGGCAGAAGCGCTCCACCTCGCTGCGCAGCCCTTATGTCGCGCCGGCGCGCCGGGGCGAGACTCCGGAAGGAGACTACGCGGTGGGAATTTAGGAGCAGGCTCCAGGCTCCAGAAAAAGCACCGATGGCTCAAGGTCGCGTTTGCCGGCCTTGGGCTTTTTTCTTGCAGCCCAAGCAAGCTGAAGCTTAGCGACCCTTGCTTGCCCGATTTGGGAAGCCGGTCCCACACCGGGTGACGGGCATCACGGCCCAGGGGGGCGTCCTCGCCTAGCATGTGAAGGTGAGGTGGCCGCCATGCATATCCGCGAAGTAATGACGCGGGATCCGTGCTGCTGCATTCCTTCCGACTCGGCTTATCGCGCCGCGACGCTGATGCGCCGCTTTGATGTTGGAGTGCTGCCCATCGTCGACGACGAGTATCACCGGCGTCTGCTGGGGATTGTCACCGACCGCGACCTGTGTCTCACGGTGGTGGCCGCGGACCGCCAGCCGGCAGAGGTGACGGTGGAAGAGTGCATGCTGCGCAACCCGGTGTGCTGCGCCCCCGACGACGAACTGAGCGGCGCGCTGGAGTTGATGCGCACTCGCCATGTGCGCCGTCTGCCGGTGGTGAATGCGCACGGAATCCTGGTGGGCCTGGTGTCGCTCACCGACCTGGTTCGCTGCCACGCAGTCACCGAGGCCGACCTGGAATCGGTGATGGAAGGCCTGTCGCTGCCGCCGCAGTTGGCGCCTGCGGGCGTTTGCAAGTAATGGTGGAGTTGACCGGGCCCGTAAGTCTCCGGTATGGTGAACTCCTGCCTATGACTGTCGTCCTCTGATCGCACGTCTCTCTTGCCATCCCTGCTGATGCATACGTGTGTTGCCTGGCATCGGTCGCCGGTCCGCCGATAGTTCGCTCAGGCGACCTGCGGGACCGAGCAGGCCGACCGATCTTTTCGAGAGGACAAAAGAAATGAAATTCGTGGACACACACCTGGCGCGGCGGCTGGAAGCCGCCGAGAGGATGCCGCAACTGGAAATCGCGCTCGTGTTGCAGCGCACGCAACCCGAAATCGGCGCGGACATCCTGGAAATTGCCGGCGGACATGCGGTCTTCGCCGGGTTGGGTTCGCCGGTGGGCCGCGCCATCGGCATGGGACTGGACGGCCCGGTGACGGCGGCGCAACTGGACGAAGTCGAACAGTTCTACCGGGCGCACCAGGCGCCCTCGCAGGTGGACATCACCCCGGTGACGCACGGGTCGTTGCTGGAATTGCTCAAGGCGCGCGGCTACGCCATGGCGGAACTGAACAATGTAATGGCGCGGCGGCTTGACCTCGAGGAGCGCTTTGAAGCGAGCGTGGAGGGCATGGAATTCCGCCCCTGCGCGCCGGAAGATACGCAGCTCTGGACACACACCATGCTGCGCGGCTTCTTCCCGGAAGGGCAAATTCCGGAGGGCTGGGACAAACTGCTGGCGCCCATGGCGGAAGCGCCGAACTCGCTGGCCATGATGGTATGGGCCGATGGGCGGCCGGTGGCATGCTGCGGCGGGCTGATCTCGCGCGAGCACCGCATGATTGCCCTGGGCGGAACCAGCACGCTGCCCCAGTATCGCGGGCGCGGGATTCAGACGAGGGCGATCGGGAGGCGACTGAACCGGGCCATCGCCGAAGGTTGCGACCTGGCAGTGGTGGTGACGCTGGGGAATACGACGTTCGCAGCGGAACGCGGAGAGGATGGGATTCACGGTGGCATATTCGAAAGCGACGGTCACCAAGAGGGGCTAGCTGCCGGCCGCCGAGTGTCTCAGGGTAGCGCCCAAAACCAGGGCGCGAAACTGGGGCTCCCCGCAAGTCGTATCGACCTCGCCAAGGCTGGGGCTGGCTTGCGCCCTGAATTTGACTCCCTGTCATGCCGTAAGCTAGCCTCAAGCTTCTGTCGCGGGCGAGGACTTCTTCTTGCAGACCCACCGCAAATCGCTGGTGCTGCCGGTTTTTGCCATGCTGGCGGTGGTGTGGTCGTGGGCTGCGCCGATGCGTCCCACGCACTCGCCGCACGCCATGGTGGCCAGCGTGCATGAGCTGGCATCGCAAGCGGGGGTGGAGATCATGCAGCCGGGCGGCAATGCGGTGGATGCCGCGGTGGCCACCGGTTTCGCGCTGGCCGTGGTGCACCCGCAGGCGGGAAACCTGGGCGGCGGCGGATTCATGCTGATCCGCATGGCAGACGGGCAAGGCGCACTTCATCGATTACCGCGAAAAAGCGCCCGCGGCCGCCACCGCGACATGTATCTCGAGCCGCAGGGCAACGTCATCCCGGACGCCAGCCTGGTGGGATACAAAGCCGATCGGCGTGCCCGGCTCGGTGGCCGGCATGGCCTACGCGCAAGAAGAAATACGGCAAGCTGCCGCTGGAAAAGGTAATGGCTCCGGCCATCCAGCTGGCGCGCGACGGATTCGCGCTGGGCTGGGAAGACGCGGAGGACTTGCGGAAGCCATCGCACCATCTGCCGAAGTTCGCCGAGTCGCGGCGCATTTTTCAGCGCGACGGCAACTACTACCAGCCAGGAGAACTCTTCGTCAGCCGGAACTGGCCCAGCACTCTGGAGCGGATCGCCAGGAATCCCGACGACTTCTATCATGGCGACATGGCGCGCGAACTGGCGGCGGCCATGCAGAAGGGCGGCGGCCTGATCACCGACCGACGATCTGGCCGCACTACGAGGTGAAGGAGCGCGAGCCGATTCGCGGCACCTATCGCGGATACGACATCATCAGCGCGCCGCCGCCTTCCTCGGGCGGAGTGGCGCTGGTGGAAATCCTCAATATTCTGGAAGGATACGATCTGCCGAAGCTGGGCAACCGCTCCGCCCAGGCGATCCACTTGACCGTCGAGGCCTTCCGGCGGGCGTTCTATGATCGCGCCGAATTCATGGGCGATCCGGACTTTGCGAAGATTCCGGTGGCGCAGTTGATCGATAAAAAGTATGCAGCGGCGTGGCGCGAGTCGATTGACCGGACCACGCCAGCGCGAGCAAGGGTCTGAAGCGGCCCGCGATTTTCAACGAACTGGAACGCTACGCGCGGTCCATCCGCAGCCGGCGCGCGGCGTGGAGCCGGAACACACGACGCACTACTCGGTGGTGGATGCCGACGGCAACGCGGTGGCCGTCACCACGACGCTCAACGACAGCTTCGGTTCGCGGGTCACCGCCGAAGGCCTCGGATTTCTGCTGAATGACGAGATGGACGACTTCACCTCCAAGCCGGGCGTGCCCAACGTGTATGGGCTGATCCAGGGCGCCGGCCAACGCCATCGGCCCCGGCAAGCGTCCGCTGTCGGCCATGACGCCGACCATCGTGCTGAAGGACGGTAAGCTGTTTCTGGTGCTGGGCTCGCCGGGCGGGCCGACGGATCATTACCACGGTGGCGAACGTGTTGATGGGCGTGGTGGATTATGGCCTGGATATTCAGGCAGGCGGTCAATGCGCCGCGATTTCACGACCAGTGGCTGCCCGACTGGTTCATGTGGAGACGCGGCTTTTCGCCCGATACGCTGAAGCTGCTGCGAGACAAGGGGCACAAATTGAAGCGAGGAGGTGTCAGCGTAGCTACTGGGGCGACGGAGAATGCATCGCAGTCGATTCAAGAACCGGCGAGCGCCTGGGCGGCAAGCGACGGAAGGAATAACGGGAGAGCGGTGGGATACTAGTTTTCGGTTGACGGTTGTCGGTTGCCGGTGCGCAGATGAGCCGAAAACGCCTCTGCCGAAAGCTGAAGGGCTGATAGCTGAGAGCCATGCTGAAAGCAATGTCCACCTACGCTTACGTTAGGGAGCGGCTGCATCCCGGGCTGCTGGATGGGTTGGTGCGCGGCGGGCGCCAGGCGATCGAGATTTTTGCCGCCCGCAGCATCTCGACTATGCCAACCGCAAGCAGCACGTGACGCGAGATCGCCGACTGGTTTCGCTCACAGCGGGATTCCGCTGAATTCCGTGCACTCGCCGATGTTCAGCCGACTACGAGATGGGGACGTACGCGGCGCGCCTCCGGTCAACATCGCCTCGTACGGACCGCGCAGCAGCGCATCGAGGCCATGGACGAGATCAAGCGCGCGCTTGAGATCGCCGAGCAGATTCCGTTCCGCTTCCTGGTGCAGCACATCGGCGTCGGCGAACGAAGAGTTCGACGAACAGAATTCGAAGCCGCGATGACCTCGATCGAGCACCTGCGCGCCTTTGCCAAGCCGCTGGGCGTGACATTCTGCTGGAGAACATTCCGAACGAGCTCGTCGACGCCCGAACGGCTGGTGGAGTTCCTGCACACCTCGCACTTTGACGACGTCGGGGTCTGCTTCGACTTCGGCCATGCGCACATGATGAGCGACGTCGCGGAGCCTTCGAGACCCTGAAGGAGCACATTCGCTCGACCCACGTTCACGACAACGCCAAGGACAAAGACTCGCACCTGTGGCCGGGCAAGGGCACCATCAACTGGAAGGAAACGATGGAGCTGCTGCGCATCGCGCCGCAGATGCCGCCGCTGCTGCTGGAGATTGAGGGCGATGGACAAGGAGCACCCGTCGCGGGACAGCATGAGCGAGGCGTTCGCAAGCTGGAGGCAGCGTGAGCAGACGACGGGCACGCAATTCCTGGCGTGGGCATTGGAGCCCACTGAGGACACAGGAGTCGACCCGAAAGCCTCGAGATTCCCCTGGGACCTTACATTGGAAAGATTGGTCTTATGAGCAGCGCAGCAAGTACAGGACCAAGTCTCCCGATCGCCACGCATTAGCGAAATCGGCAAGCACGAAGGGCAGGCAGTCACCATCCGCGGCTGGCTTTACAACCTGCGCGAAAGCGGCAAGCTGCTGTTCCCGCATTTTCCGCGACGGCAGCGGGATCATCCAGGGCGTGGTGCGCCAAGAATGCGGTTCCGCCCGAAGTCTTCGACGCCATCAAAGGGCTGACGCAGGAATCCAGCGTGATCGTCGAAGGCAAGGTGCGCGCCGACAAGCGCGCGCCCGGCGGCTACGAGCTGGATGTCAGCGAACGTGCAAGTTGTGCAGCGGGTTGCGGAAGTCGGAGCCCTATCCGATCACGCCGAAAGAGCACGGCGTCGACTTCCTGATGGAGCACCGCCATCTGTGGATGCGCTCGCCGCGGCAGGCGGCGATCCTGCGGGTGCGGGCGGAGATCATCAAGGCGGCGCGCGACTTCTTCGATGAGCGCGGATTCACGCTGACCGATCCGCCGATCCTGACGCCGGCCGCCTGCGAAGGCACGACCACGCTTTTTCCGGTCGATTACTTCGAGGAGCAGGCCTTTCTGACGCAGTCCGGCCAGCTTTACATCGAAGCGACGGCCATGGCGCTGGGCAAGGTGTACTCGTTCGGGCCGACGTTCCGGGCGGAAAAATCGAAGACCCGCCGCCACCTGACCGAGTTCTGGATGGTGGAGCCGGAAGTCGCCTACGCCGACGCTCGATGACATGATGGAACTTGGCGAAGGACTGATCAGCTTCCTGGTGAAGCGCTGCCTGGAGCGGCGGCAGCGCGACCTGCAGACGATCGGCCGCGACATCGCGAAGCTGGAGAAGATCGCAGCGCCCTTCCCGCGCATCACCTACGACGAAGCGGTCAAGCTGCTGCAGGAAGGCGCACGCCAAGGGCGCGCTCGAGAACGAGTTCGAGTGGGGCGGCGACCTTGGCTCGCCCGACGAAACCTATATTTCATCGCAATTCGACAAGCCGGTCATGGTGCATCGCTATCCGGCGAGGTGAAGGCGTTCTACATGGAGCCCGACCCCGCAGCGGCCGGAACTGGCGCTGTGCGTGGATGTGCTGGCGCCCGGAAGGCTACGGTGAAATCATCGGCGGCTCGCAGCGCATGGCCTCGTACGATCTGCTGCTGCAGCGCATCCACGAGCACAATCTGCCGGAAGAGGCGTTCAAGTGGTATCTGGATCTGCGCAAGTACGGCAGCGTGCCGCATGGGGCTTCGGCATGGGCATCGAGCGCGCCGTAGCCTGGATCTGCGGACTGGAGCATGTGCGCGAGACGATTCCGTTCCCGCGGATGCTGCATCGCTGTATCCGTAGAGCTCTCGACGGCCGCAGCGGTTCGCTAGCGTTCCATCGAGCACCGGCGAGCGACATCGACTGCTTATGCGAGCACGGAACTACGACATCAGCTTATGGTTCGCTCACTAGCGGCAGCTTCAGCAGCGTCGTTCCACGAAGCAGATTCGGGTGATTGGCGTGCCGCTTGATCTGGGCCAGATCGCGCCGCGGGTCGACATGGGTCCATCGGCGGTTCGGGTGGCCGGGTCTGGAAGCGCGGCTGGAAGCGCTCGGCCACATGTCGAGGACGGCGGCAACGTCGCGGTTGCCATGCCGGAGACAGAAGAAAGAGGGACCGCCAACGCCAAGTATCTGAAGGAGATCACCGCGACCTGCACCAAGAAGCCGAGCTGGTCCTGAAGACGCTCGAAGCCGGCAAGGTTCCGCTGGTGCTCGGCGGCGACCACTCCGTTGCGGCGGGAACGGTCTCCGGAGTGGCGGAGTTCTACCGCCGGCAGAACCAGACCATCGGCCTGATCTGGATTGACGCCCACAGCGACATCAACACGCCCGAAACCTCGCCCAGCGGCAACGTGCACGGCATGCCGCTGGCGGCCATCATGGGACTGGGCCCGCCGGAGCTGGCCAACATTTATCGACTTCTCGCCCAAGGTGCAGCCGGAGAACTGTGTGCTGGTCGGCGTCCGCGACGTCGACGCATCGAGAAAGAAAACATCCGCAAGGCCGGGAGTGGAGGTCTTCACCATGCGCGACATCGATGAGCGCGGCATGCGCGCGGTGATGGAAGAGGCCCTGCGCATGGCCGGACGCGGCACCGCCGGGTATCACGTCTCGCTCGATATGGACTGGATCGATCCGGAAGACGCCCCCGGCGTGGGCACTCCGGTGCGGGGCGGCGCGACCTATCGGGAAGCGCACCTGGCGATGGAAATCATCGCCGACCACGGGCGCATGCTGAGCTTCGAGATCGTGGAAGTGAATCCGGTGATCGACGAGCACAACCAGACCGCCGACCTGGCGGTGGAGCTGGCGCTGTCGGCGTTCGGCAAAAAGATCCTGTAGAGCGGCGGCTAGCTGTATCTCTTCGCCAGGAAGGTGGCCACAAACACCAGCACGGCCAATGCCAGGGTGGTCCTGCGCAGCCGCACCGGGTCTACCAGGGCGTATCCGTGATGAATCAGCGATAGCGAGAGGATGCTGACGACGTAGGCCAGCGGCAGCGACAGCACGGCGCACAGGAGCGCCCACAACAGTTCTCGCAAGACGCCCGGCATAACTGGTGTAGCGGCGGAAATCATGCCGCCGACCTCACTGCGAATCGCTGATCACACCCCGGCGCTGCTTCATCTCGCGATGGATCGCCTCCAGCTCGGCCGCGGCAAGCGTCTTTCTTATGAGCGGGAATACGATCTCCTCTTCCAGCGACAGGTGCTCGTTCCACAGCTCGACGAGGCGCGCGGTATTGGTGCGCAACCGGGGCCGGAGAGCCGGCAGCAAGGCCGGATTCGAACGCAACTCGCTCCATAGCAGCACCAGCCGGTCCACTAGCTCGCTGATGGGGCCGTGCTCCTCGAGCATCAAGTCCAGGGCAAAGGCGTCTGTTTCCGGGGTCAGGGCCTTGCGCAGGCGCGGGTAGACGGATCGGTTCTCGTCTTCCTCATGCAGCGGCAGCGCGACCGTGTAGTAGCGATACACCGCCTCGGCTGCGTTGGAGACTTCCTCCGCACCGGCGCCTTCCGCTTCGGCCAGGCGCAGAGCGATGCCGGTGAAGTTACGGATACGCTGGTGGCAGGCCAGCAGCATGTCGACCGCATCCGCCTCCACGGCGGGCACCCCACCCGGATTGATATTGCTGAGCATGATTTCCATTATCGCGGGAAGCGCTGCCCCTGTCGACTCGTAACGCGCGGTCTGCCCGAAAGGCGGATGTGAAAACCTGCCGCCACCAGGGCGCCCAACTGTAAGTCGCTGAAAACGCAACAAAAGCGTTAACAAACACGCCGGGGTTGATGTATCATGTACTTGCGTTGTATTGAAGCGGTCGAGCGCAGTATCTGCTAGCAGCGTTTCCTGCCTCCGAAGTTCCGATTCAAGATCCAACGTAACAATTCAGAAAAGGAATTTGCACCACCATGGAACAAGGAACAGTAAAGTGGTTCAACGACGCTAAGGGGTATGGTTTCATCAGCCGGCAGAATGGCGAGGACGTTTTCGTCCACTACTCGGCCATCCAGGCTGCGGGTTTCCGCAGCTTGCAGGAAGGCCAGGCCGTTCAATTTAACGTCGTCAAGGGACCCAAGGGCTGGCAAGCAGAGAACGTTCAGCCGGTTTAAGAGCTGGCGTTGGCGCTTTCCCAGGGCGGCTTCGGCCGCCCTGTTTGTTTGCCCGGCGAGTCCCCTCACTGTTTCAGCAAATTACCCTCTGATGTGCAAAGAGTTGCAGCCGAGCGGGGCTGTCCTGTTGATTTTTTCCTCATGCCTGGCTAAGTAGCTGTGAGGTAACGCGCTTCGGGCGCGCCGCAGGCGGCCGGATGGAAGCCAAATTGCGACGCCACCCCACGGCTTAGTGCGCGGTTCTTCCCCGGAGACCGGTCATGACGAAGAAGCTCCCCCTGGTTCTGTGCCTTTTCGCCTTCGCGCTTTTCACCCTGCCTGCCTACGCCGGTGTACCGACCATCGGCCTCGGCGACCCCGACTGCAACATAGTTCAAGGGCGATATTGTGTCAATCGGCGCGGACGGCAGCTTCACTTTCACCTCCAATGTCAATGGCGGCGGGTTCTTTGGCTTCTGCAACAACAGCGGATCGATTTTCACTACGGTGGACATCAAGTTTTTTGATCCGGCAGGGGACAATTTCATCGACCCAAACAGCATCGTTTGTCAGAGCAACGTCTTCAAAAGCTGCCAGGTAAGTCTGGTCAGTGGCGTCCTCGATTTGTTCTTTTCGCAACCGAAAACACACAGTCATGGGGATTCTGGCGGCATACCGGATGATCATCTGATGATCATTAACCTGAATGACCCCTCTGCCCCTCCGTCGGAACTGACTCGCCTCACGCCGCAAACGTCGACGGACCAATGCGTTCCCGATGGGGCGGACTGCACGGGCAGTTGGACGGCAAATCTTCCGTTTTTTGGCCAGGGGAATGGCCTCGCTACCGTCCCTGTGCCCGAGCCGGCCTCCATCCTGCTGCTCGGCACCGGATTGCTCGCCGTGTGGCGATTCCGCCGCCGCTCCTAGCGAAAAGACGGACCTCCAAGAACAAAGGCCGCCCACGGGCGGCCTTTCTGCTATCCACCGATCCGGCTTTCACTGCTTCTTCTTCTCGAACTCCCTCAGGACCTTCTGGAACTCCGCGTTGGACCGCAGCGAGGCAAGTTCGGGATCGCTCATCGCCTCGCGCACGGGGTAGCCCTTTTCGAAGGCGGAATGCAACGCGGCAATCGCCTCCGGCGGGTGGCCTGCCAGGGCCTGCACCATGCCCTCAAAGTACATGAAGCTGATCTCCTTGGGTGCGATGGCGCGAGCCCGCTTCAGGAATTGCAGGCCCTCGGCGGTCCTTCCGCTCTTGGCGTAGTACTGACCCAGCATTGCCATGATGTTGGCGTCGCGGGGATTCACCTGCAGCTCCTTGGAGGCCAGGGCGATGGCCTTGTCGTAGGTGGCCTGCGCCTTCTGCTGTTCGCCCGCCCAGCGGTACGCGTCGGCCAGGTTCCCCATGGCCAGTTGCTGGTTGGGATTCAGCTCCACCGCCTTCTCGAACATCTGCACCGCTTCCGGATAGCGCTTCAGGAAGAAGTACGTGGTCCCCAGGTTGGTGTAGGCCAGATAGCTGGGTTCCACCTCGACAGACTTCTTGTAGGCGGCAATCGCCTCTTCCCATTTGCCCTGCCGGTAATACGCGTTGCCGATATTCAGGTATCCCAGGCCGTTCTTGGGCGCCAACTGCGTCACCTTCTGCAACGCCGCCAGGCCGTCCTGGTTCCTGCCGTAGCGAATGTAGGCCAATCCCAGGGTGTTGTAGTTGAACCAGTAGTAGGGATTGATCTCCGCGGCCCGGCGGTATGCCTTAAGCGCCTCGTCCTTCCTGCCGGCCGCGCGGTAGGCGTCTCCCAGCCGGCGATAGCCCTCGTCGGAGTTGGGAGCCAGTTGCAAGGCGCGCGTCAACTCCGCCACCGCCTCAGCCGACCTGCCGGTGGCCGTGTAGATGCTGCCCAGCGCGAAGTGAACCTCCGGCAGGGTATCGCCCAAGCCCTGTGCCTGCTGGGCCGCCCCCAGGGCCTTTTGCGCCCAGGATGTGTCCTTGGTGTTCATGTACATGCGCAAGCTGGCGTCGGCGATGCCGGTATAGGCGAGCGCGAAGCCAGGGTCACGATGCACCGCCTGGTCGTAGAACTTAATCGCCGTCTTTACCGTATTCGCGTCCACCTCGCCGTGCATGGCGTTGCGCCCCTTAAGGTAGAGGTCGTAAGCGTCCACATTCTCGGTGGGATGAGCGCTGGCCCGGGCCATCTCCTCGCTGCTGGCCTTGACCGACAACGCTCCCACCAGTTTGGCGTAGGCGTTGTCTTCCAACGTCAGCAGGTCCTGCTTCAGGCCGGAAAACTCCTCCGTCCATACCCGCCTGCCGGCGAGGACATCGTCCAGGTTCAGCACCAGGCGGATTTTGTCGCCCTGGGCCTGCAAATTCCCGGAGACGATCAGGTTCGCGCCCAGCGCCTGGGCTGCATCCGCCGGCGCGGTGTCGGCCTTGATCCTGGCCACGGCGCTCGGCGCCGCAATCTGCACGTCTTTCAATTGGAACAGCTTGGCCGTGATCGCATCGGCCACGCCCTCTCCGATGTAGCCCAGCGCCTGGGGATCTCCCACGATGCGCAAGGGCAGCACGGCGACGTGCTTGGCGGGCGAGGCCTGCTGCGCCGCCGCTGTGTCCCGGAAAACGCGGTGCCGGACCGCGGGCACGGCCAGCAACAAGGCCGTCAGCACCACGACCGCCGCGGCAATCCCCAGCCAGGTCCGGTTCAGCGCCAGGCCCATGCTCGGCAGCGCGATCTGCACGCTCCCGCTGCTCTTCGGCGCTTTGGCTGTTTCCAGGTCGCGCAGGATTTCACCCGCGCTCTGGTAGCGCTCGTCGGGCTCGCGCTCCAGGCACTTCATGATCACCCGCGCCAGCCAGTCCGGCAGATCGGGATTCAGTGACTTGGGACTCTTCGGCGCCTCGTGCACCCGCTTGTACATCAGTTGCAGCGTGGTATCGGCGTGGAAGGGGACATCGCCGGTGACCATCTCGTACAGGATCAGTCCCAGCGCGTAGAGATCGGCGCGATGGTCAATTTTGCCGCCCTGCGCCTGCTCCGGGGCCATATAGCGCGGCGTGCCCAGGAACTCGCCGCTGCGGGTCATGCCGGTATCGTGTTCCAGCGACTTGGCCAGGCCGAAATCGGAGACGTAGACGTTCTCCTGCCGGTCGAGCAGGATGTTCTGCGGCTTGAAATCCCGGTGGACCACGCCTTCGCTGTGCGCCGCCTGCAGGGCCGCGCACAACTGGCGCGCGATCTTCAGCGCCCGCTCCACCTCCAGCCTGCCTTCCCTGGCCAGGAGCTGGTAAAGGTCCTGACCCTCGACAAAGGCCATGGAGATGAACTTCACCCCGCCGGCTTCGCCCAGATCGTGAATGCGCAGGATGTTCTTGTGCGAAATCTTGCTGGCCAGCAGCAGCTCCTGCTTGAAGCGCTGGGCAACGTCGGGGTTCAACGCCAGGGCGGCACGGATCAGCTTGAGCGCGACGGGACGGTCCAATTCCTTGTCCCAGGCCTTGTAGACCGCGCCCATGCCGCCCTCGCCGAGCATCCGATCAATGCGGTAGCGCGGCCCGAAATCAACCTGGTCGGACTGGCCGGCGCCCGCCGCCCAGGGCCCCGCCGTGGCCGCATTGGAACGATCGGGGGGATGTGCCGCCACCGCGGGCGCCGCGGCAGCGGCATTCGCCTCGCCGGGCATCGGCGGCAGGCTTACGCCGACGAGCGTCTCCGCATCTCCGGCGGCGACCAGCGCCGCGCCGCAGCGGACACATTGCGAGAGATTATCGCTGTTAGCGGTCCCACATCGCGGACAGTTCATGGGGCGGGACCCTCGGGGCCCGGCGAGATAAAGCGATTATCACGAAAGTCACTCCCGGGGCGCAAGCGGAAACCCGGTACGGCAAGCGCTTTCCAAGGCCGCGCTCTTGCATTCCGGCTGCTTCTTACCGCCGATCTTCGCCGCTGCCCGGCTTGCTCTCGAATTCCGCAAACTGCCCTTCCAGCTTCCACTGCAACTGCGCTCGCGGGCTGGCCTGGAGAAACGAGCGGCAAGCCGGCGACAGGGAATCGGCCGCCGCACTCGGCCGGTCGCCGCGGCAGGCCGCACGAACGAATGGCCGCGTGCTGAGCCACAAGCTCTTGCCCGGCAGGAAGGCATGTTCCAGGCTGTTGCGCGCCATCTGCTTCAGCGTCGCATAGTTCAGCGAATAGGTTTGAATGGCGCGCAGATATTCGTGGTCGATGTCGGAACGCGCCACGCCTTCGTCATCGGTGGCAAGGGCCACCGGGACCCCGTACTTCAGATAGATCGGCAGGGGATGCTCCTCGCCGAGCACGCCCAGGATCATGTCGTTGCTGGTCAGGCAGATTTCCACCAGCACGTTTTTCTTCGCCATCTCCCGCAGCAGGCCGAGCGGATCGCGCTCGTACATGACGTCCACGCCGTGGCCGATGCGTTCGGCGTGCCCCAGTTCGATCGATTCGCGAATATGAAACCGCAGCCCCTCGGGCGGCACCAGCCCAGGCGCCAATTCCCCCGCATGCAGCGAAATCCGCACCTTGGGATAGATCTTGCGCAGATAATCCAGCATCCGCATGTGGAGGGCGAAATCTCGCATCTCCACCAGCCCGTCTTCCGGCATCACCAGGTTCAGCCCCACCACGCGCGGATCCGCGCTCGCCATCTCGAAGCCCGCCAGGATCTCCGCGAACACCTGGTCGCGCGCCAGCCCGCGGTGAACTTCGTACAGGTAACGCACGGTCACGCCGCATCCGGCATCGGGCTGCGCCGAACCGCACTTCAGCAGTGACCGCATGGTGCCTTCCGCGCGGTCAATATTCTCCCGCGCGTCGGCGACCACGCGCTCGATTCCCTTGTCGATCAGCTTTTGCCGCTGCGCCGCCATCTCGCCGTTCCAGCCCATGCCCGCGCCCAGCTTCGCCGCACCCATGTTGTCGGGGCTGAGAATGAACTCGACGTAGGACACGTGCTCGTGGCCGGCGCGCGATACCGCCTCCGCCAGCATCTCGCCGAAATGATCGCCCTTGGCCGCTGAGAACTTGCCGAAAGTGTCGAAGAAATGGTCGTGGCCCGATTGCCCGGAGTTGGCGTAGTTCCGCATCGACCACGCATCAATCAGTTCGCGATACAGCACCGGATTGCTGAAGGCGCTCTCCGCCCACGCCTGTCCCTTGCTCTCGTTGCAGGTTGGCGATCCGTCCGCGCCTTGGCCGGGCGCCAATGCCCGCAGCGTCTTGCGCTCGATGCACAGGTGATCGTGCGCCGCGAAGTTGACATAGCTCTCCGCGTACACCGCGCCGCTCAGATGATTGTGGAGATCGGCGCCCTTGGGCAATCGCTCGACAAACTCCAACAGCAGCGACGGTTGTTGCCGTATGGAATCCAGGTAGCGGGCCGCGCGCTGCTCGCCCATATCGGCGACCGCGCCGCGCTCGGCCGGACGCGCCCGCATCCGGTGTGCCGGCTGCTGCGCCGCGGCCAGCGTGCCCATCAGCAGGAAGAAAACTACACACCAGCGTTGGATCAGGCCCAAGAATCACCTCGCGATTGAGTGGGAATTGTACTGCCTGGTCCTGGCAGCCGCGAAGCTCCGAGGCCAAGAAGTCCTGAGTGTCTACTCCGCCCAGCGGCGGAAGATCAGGCAGCCGTTGGTGCCCCCGAAGCCGAAGGAATTCGAGGCGGCGTATTCAATGGCGGCCTCGCGCGGCTGGTTGGGAACGTAGTCGAGGTCGCAGCCCTCATCGGGCTCCTGCAGGTTGATGGTGGGCGGGATCTTCTGGTCGCGCAGCGCCAGCACGGTGATGCCGGCTTCCAGGCCGCCGGCGCCGCCCAGCAGGTGGCCGGTGCTGGATTTGGTGGAGCTGACGGCGAGCTTGTAGGCGTGATCGCCGAAGGTGCGCTTGATGGCCAGGGTTTCCAGCCGGTCGCCGATCTCGGTGGAGGTGCCGTGCGCGTTGATATAGCCGATCTGCTCGGGGCGCAGCTTGGCGTCTCCAATGGCGTTCGTCATCACCCGGTAGCCGCCTTCGCCTTCGGGCGCGGGCTGGGTGATGTGGTTGGCGTCGGCGCTCATGCCGTAGCCGACAATCTCGGCGAGGATGGTGGCGCCGCGATTCTGCGCGTGCTCGAGCGATTCCAGGATGAGGATGCCCGCCCCTTCCCCGATGACGAAACCGTCGCGGCCCTTGTCCCAGGGACGGCTGGCGCGCTCGGGATCATCATTGCGGGTGGAGAGGGCGCGCATGGCGGAAAAGCCGCCGACCCCCATGGGCGTGATGGCGGCTTCGGCGCCGCCGGCGATCATGACGTTGGCGTCGCAGCGGGCGATGATCTTGAAGGCGTCGCCGACGGAGTGCGCGCTGGAGGTGCAGGCGGTGGAAGTGCACTCGTTGGGACCCTTGGCATTGAAGCGGATGCTGACATGACCGGCGGCCAGGTTGGCAATGGCGGCGGGGATGAAAAAGGGCGAAATCTTGCGCGGGCCGCCCTCCAGCAGGTTGCGGTGCTCGCGCTCGATGACGTTGAAGCCGCCGATGCCGCTGCCGATGTGGACGCCAACCCGATGGGCGATTTCGTGCGAGATCTCCAGGCCGGAGCTCTTCATGGCTTCATCCGCGGCCGCGATGGCGAAGTGAATGAAGCGCCCCATCTTCTTGACTTCTTTTTTCTCGATGAACTGCAGCGGGTCGAAGTTGCGGACCTCGCCGGCGATCTGCGAGGCGAAAGCGGAGGCATCGAACTGCCGGATCTTTTCGATGCCGCTCTTGCCGGCCAGCAGGTTCCGCCAGACTTCGTCGGTGGTATTGCCGGTGCCGCACAGCAGACCGATGCCTGTGATTACGACCCTGCGAACCAAACTATTCGCTCCATGCCTGCCAGTGAGAGCTTTATCGATTCGTCCCTGATGTTGCCGGTCTATCGGTCTGGCAGCGCAACCAACACCCGACAGACGTGGAGACCGGGCGCCGGATGAGCGGCCGCCCGAACCGAATCCGATATGGTACTGGCGCCTATTGCTTGCCGACCTTGGCGTGCTTGCTGATGTAATCGACGGCGTCCTGGACGGTGCGGATTTTTTCCGCGTCCTCGTCGGGGATTTCGATGTCGAACGCCTCTTCGAACGCCATGACCAATTCCACCGTGTCGAGGGAATCGGCGCCGAGGTCGTCCACGAACGAAGCGTTGGGGGTGACTTCGGCCTCGTCCACGCCGAGCTGTTCCACGATGATTTGCTTGACCTTCTCGTCTACCTGCGCCATCTGGGCCAACCTCCCTGCGGTCAATGAAGCAATTAGTCTATCTGTCGATGATTAAGCGTGTAAAGCAATTGGGGATGGTACATGGCGAGATGGTCAGCGTCAATTGAGCTTCCGGTGACAAGGGCCGGGGGGGAGGAAAACGCCACTCTAATTCGAGCCGCTGCCGCCGGAAACGCCGCCCGACACGGTGGAAGTGTTCTCGCTCTGGATCTGGGCAACGCTCTTGGCCTGGTAGTGCGCATGGAAGATGTCGACGACGGCTCGGCCGACGAGCCGCGTCTTGGCGACCGAATGCACGTGGACGGGCAGGCTGAACTGGCCGTATTCGCCGTAGTCCTGCACGAATTCCAGCTTCTTGACGAAGAACGAGGGCGACTTGACCAGGGCGCCCTCGGCGCGGCGCAGTTGGCCGCTGGTGGCGTCGATCAGGATGTGGCCCTTGAACAAGCCGGGGCGCTTGTGCCGGGGCTTGACCTGGAAGATGTACACCGGACGGTCATCGAGCACATCGGCGCCCTTGAAAGCAAACTTGTAATTGTCGCTGGTAATGGCGGTGCGGCGCCCCTGCATGTGCTGGACGTGATCGACCTCCGATTGCAGCAGGCGGGCGATGATGTTGGTCTTGACGAAGCCGTCGCCGACAAAGCGCACGGCCGCAAAGGCCAGCGTCTTGGGCGCTTGAAAGCTGCGCCGGAGCTCAAACCTGCCGTGCTGGGCGCTGTCGGGCAGGTCGGCGTCGACGGTGGTCAGGTCCGAATAAGCGCCAAGCTCATTGAGCTGCCGGTAGGCCAGGTTGAGATAGGTGGAGAGCGCCAGCTCGGGCGACATGCGCGGCCGCGCCTCCGGAACGGCGACATCCAGCGGCGGCAAGGGAGGAGGCGGAATGACACCGTCCAGCGCGGGCGCGTCGTTGGACACAGCGTACAGCGGCACACCGGCGAAACAAGCGCGCGGGCCGATATCCTGCGCCAGCCCGGCCGAGGCCGCAAGAAACAACAAAAATACCCCTACAATTGCAGTCATGCGACTCATATGGTAATAAACCACACCCCAATAAGGCCGTTACAGAGTACCGCAGTCTTTCCCCAGCGGGATAGTTACTTAGGGAACCTGCCTAACCTTCCCGCGACCTGCGGACCTAACTGGATTGGACGCGGAAAATCGATTTAGGTTTCAGCCAACTTGTGCCGCGCGCTGGGCACAGGGTACGATTCGGCCCGATGCGTGAACTCGACCGTCCGTCGTCGCCGCAACCCGCCCCAGCCAACCCGCCGGAGACCGAAGTGTACGCCGTTTATGGCGCGGAACCGGAGGTGCAGGCCTACGCCATGGCCAAGTATTCCCGCTCCGCGCTCTCCATGAAGGAGTCGCTGCGCGAGATCAACGAGCAGAAGGCGGAGAAGTTTCTCGACACCTTCTACTTCCAGTACGGGCACCGGTCCATCGCCGACCTGGCGCACATCGCCATCGCGGTGGAGAGGCTCTCCATCCTGGCGGCGGTCGCGCTGGTCGACGAGCAGCGCTGGGACGGGCAGGAACGTTCGACGCGCTACCAGGACTTCAAACGCGGCGGCTATTTTGTCCCGGACTTCACCGCCCTGGAGCTGAGCGAGCTGCGTTACCGCGACACCATCGACACCCTGTTCCGGGAATATGAGGAACTGTCGGAAGCCATGTGGAGGTACCTGGCGAAGCAAACTCCGCGGCCCCCGAAGATGAAGCCGGAGACGTACGAACGCACGCTGCGCGCGCGCGCCTTTGACATCTCGCGCTACCTGCTGCCGCTGGCCACCAACACTTCCGTGGGCCAGATTGTAAATGCGCGCACGCTGGAAAACCAGATTGCACGCCTGTTGTCGCACACCCACCCGGAGGTGCGGCGTCTGGGCGCGCTGCTGAAGCTGGCGGCCAAGGAGCCGGCCTATAACGTCAACCGCCTTTCGTGGGCCAAGATCCTGGGAGAGATCAAGGGTATGGACGAAGGCGTGGGCCGCGAAGTGGAAGCCCAGGTACTGAAAACCGTGCGCGTCGCGCCCACCTTGGTGAAGTACGCGGAAGAGAACCCGTATGAGATGGAAACCCGGCGCGAGCTTTCGCGGGCCGCGGCCGGGATCATGGCCTCTGAGCCCATTGCGCCGGCGGCAGCAGTGGACTTGCTGGAAGACGAACCGCTGGAGACCGAGCTGGCGGCCACGCTGCTCTACCAGCACTGTCATTATCCCTACCGGCAGATCCGCGAGCGGGTGCAGGCGCTGGGAGAGAAACGCCGCCAGGAGATTATCGATCTCGGGGTAAAGCACCGCGGGCCACACGATGAATTGTTGCGGGCATTTCACGCGGGACAAGGTCTTCGCTTCGACATCCTGATGGACATCGGGGGATTCCGCGACCTGCACCGGCACCGGCGCTGCACTCAGATTGGGCAGGGGTTCACCACCGCGCACGGCTACGAGATGCCGGACGAGGTGCGCGCCGCCGGCATCGAGGATCGCTTCAACGAGTGCATGCGCTCCGTCACCTCGGCGGTCGCGGGGATTGGCGGGGAAATGGCGCACAGCGGGCGCGACGACGCCGAGGCGAGCTGTCAGTACCTGATTCCGCTCGCCTTCAGGAGGCGCACCCTCTTCAAGATGGACTTCGCCGAGGCCGTGTACATCGCCGAACTGCGCACCGGGCCGGGAGGACACATGTCCTATCGTCGAGTGGCCTACCAGATGTACCAGGCGGTGGCGCGCAAGCATCCTTCATTGGCCAGTCTGTTCCGGGTGCACGACATCAACGCGCCGGTGGACTTGCTGCAGCGGTAGCCGGCTCATCGGTGCCGTTCCACCAGCTCCCACCAGGCCAGCTTCTGCCACTCCAGGAAAACACTCTTCACGACGGCGCGATCGGTCCACCACCGCCGCCCCGAGAGCAGGCCGTTGTCGGTGGCGGCCACCGTCCAGGTGTAGCGCGGCAACACCTTCTGCGCCATCCACAGGGCACGGCGGGTGTGGAAGTCGGAGGTCACGATCATGACCGTGTGCGCTCCGGCGCCATCGAGACACGTGGCGGCCGACTGGAGCTCGCGCGCCGTGGAATCCCCGGTGGTGGGGCACACGCGAACCCGCCCCGGAAGGTCGCCGGTGGTGTTGCCAATGAATTCTTCCGCCATTTGGGCGGGAGTGCGTCCGTAGGAGATGGTGTCGGCGCGCGCATCCACCAGCAACTGTCCGGCATAGCCGGCGCGTAGCAGGTTGATCCCCCTCCAGTAGCGCAGGTCGTTGCCATCGCCGGCAAGCACCAGTATTACGTCCGAATGCTGTGGCCGATTGATCACCAGGGCAGGGCCGGCCTGGCGCAGCCCCACGGCCACAACCACGGTCGCGGCCAGAACAAGAGCGGCTTTGGCGGGCAGGCGCATCTTGCGGGGGAATCAACAATATACACGCAGCATCCAGGCGTACAGCCCCGGCAAGCCCGGATTCCCGCTGGGTTCCCGCGGAGATTTGTGCGCGGCGCTCTATTTCGCTTTTTGTTCGCTTGCGAAGGCGCAAGTGTTATAGAATCCACCAGCGTTTAGAATGGGAATCAATTCAGGAACAAATATCCAATTAGGGAATCAGTTTCGCGCGCTTCTGCGATAACCTGCGAGGTTGATCGGCAAGATTGGAGCGCGGGACAGGGAGCGGCATTATGGCAGATGAGAAGGCACGGGCACTCGATCTGGCGGTAGCGCAAATCGAAAAGCAGTTCGGCAAGGGCTCGATCATGCGGCTGGGATCGAAGGAAGCGATTGTCCCCATCGCGGTGATTTCCACGGGCTCGATTTCTTTCGACTTGGCGCTGGGGGTGGGCGGCGTGCCGCGCGGGCGCGTGGTGGAGGTCTTCGGGCCGGAGTCGTCGGGCAAGACGACGATCGCGCTGCAGGTGATCGCGGAGGCGCAGAAGGCGGGCGGCATGGCCGCCTTCGTGGACGCCGAGCACGCGCTCGATCCGCAGTACGCGAAAAAGCTGGGCGTGGATGTGGACAACCTGCTGGTCTCCCAGCCCGACTATGGCGAGCAGGCCCTGGAGATCACCGAGGCGCTGGTGCGCTCCGGCGCCATTGACGTCCTGGTAGTGGACTCGGTGGCGGCCTTGGTGCCCAAGGCCGAACTGGACGGCGAGATGGGCGACAGCCACATGGGCCTGCAGGCGCGGCTCATGTCGCAGGCGCTGCGCAAGCTCACAGGGACGGTCTCCAAGTCGCGCACTTGCCTGATCTTCATCAACCAGATCCGGGAGAAGATCGGGGTCATGTTCGGCAACCCGGAGACCACCACTGGCGGACGCGCGCTGAAGTTTTATTCTTCGGTGAGGGTGGATATCCGCAGGATCGCGGCGATCAAGGAAGGCGACCAGGTGATGGGCTCGCGCACCAGGGTGAAGGTAGTGAAGAACAAGGTGGCGGCGCCCTTCCGCGAGGCTGAGTTCGACATCATGTACGGCGAAGGCATTTCCAAGGAAGGCGACCTGCTCGACCTGGCGGCGAACAACAGCGTGGTCGAGAAGTCCGGCGCCTGGTTCAGCTACAAGGGCGAGCGCATCGGGCAGGGGCGCGAAAACGCCAAGCAGTTCCTCAAGGAGAATAAGGACCTCGCGGCCAAGATCGAGGCCGAGGTGCGCAAGGAACTCGGCCTGGGAGCGGAGAAACCGCAAGCCGCACCTGCGCCGACCGACGGCCGCACCGCCCCGGTTCCGCCGGTGGTCGCCGCGCGGGCCATGGCGCCCATGAAGAAGTAGGCGGCGGCTGCGTGATGCCGACGGTACTCCGGATCAAAGGGTACGTGGTATGAGCATTTCGGCGACTAAACTCGAACCGCTGGCCGAAAACGTCGAGGTCAGCCGCGGCAAGCTGCACGTGATGCTGATCGACGGCCGCGAATTGTCCGTTCCTCTCAGTTGGTTCCCTCGCCTGCAGAAGGCATCACCGTCACAGCGCAAGCAATGGGAATTGATCGGGGGCGGCATCGGCATTCACTGGCCGCTGATCGATGAGGACATCTCCGTCGAGAATCTGCTTGCACCCCGCCCGGTGCGGCGCCAGTACAGGTAGCCATCTACTCTCGGCGCGCAGGTGCCGCACGAGACTACCTACACAACCGGACGTTCCAACATTCCCGTTTGGCACGCCCTTCCCGACCGGAGTAGAATGTTTGTCCATGTGGGGCGGGCCCTTGCGGGCCATCCGGAGTTCTTTCATCAGGTCTTACGTCCTCAATCTATCAACGGAAATTCCTGTCTAGGAGGACTGAATGGCAACACAACGGCAGCCGGTCACGCCGGCGCTTGACCAACACAAGTTGGAACAGTTCCTGCACAAGTTCGTCAACGATCTTGGCGCCGGAATGTGCGCCTCGCTGGCGCTGGTAGGCGAGAGACTCGGACTCTATGCCGCCATGGCGGGGGCGGGTCCGCTCACGCCGGCGGAACTGGCCTCGCTCACCAGCACCAACGAACGCTACGTCCGCGAGTGGCTGGCCGCCCAGGCCGCCAACGGCTATGTCGAATACGACGCCAGGACCGACCGCTTCTTTTTGCCCAACGAGCACGCCCTGCTCCTCGCCGACGAGGACGGGCCTGCCTACATCCCCGGCGCCTTTCACGTGATGGCGTCGGTGTTTCGCGACGAACACAAGATCAGCGAGGCCTTTCGCTCCGGCGACGGTGTGGGCTGGCACGAGCACCACGCCTCCTTGTTCGAAGGCACGGAGAAATTCTTCCGGCCCACCTACCTGCACAACCTGATCAATGCCTGGATACCGGCGCTGGATGGGGTGGAGGAAAAGCTGAAGCAGGGCGCCGGAGTTGCCGACGTGGGCTGCGGCCACGGCGCCTCCACCATCCTGATGGCGCAGGCGTTTCCCAATTCCTCCTTCTACGGCTTCGATTACCACCAGGCCTCCATCGAGAAGGCCCGGCAGCGCGCCGAGAAGGCCGGCGTCCAGCATCGGGTGAAATTTGAAGTCGCCACCGCCAAGGATTTCGATGAGCGGCAGTACGACCTGGTGTGCTTCTTCGATTGTCTGCACGACATGGGCGATCCCGCCGGCGCCCTGCAGCACGTGCGCGAGACACTGGACGACGACGGCACGGTGCTCATTGTCGAACCCTATGCCAACGAAACCCTGGCCGAGAATCTGAACCCCGTCGGGCGTGTCTTCTACGCGGCCTCCACCATGATCTGCACACCGGCCTCGCGCTCCCAGGAAGTGGGAGCGGCGCTGGGAGCGCAGGCTCCGGAGAGCAAGCTGCGGGAAGTGGCAAACGCCGGCGGTTTCCGGCGATTCCGGCGCGTCGCCGAGACCCCTTTCAACCGCGTTTACGAAGCAAGGCCGTGATTTGTGCAGCCGGGGCGCGAACAAGGTGTCCGCGCCCCGGCTGCCAAATACCGTTTCCCCTCAGGATCCCCCCGGCGGCCGGTAGCCGCCGATCAGTTCAGCCAGGCGGCCCGCGACATCGATCGGCGTGGCGTCTTCCAGGTACGGGCCGACGATCTGCAGGCCCACGGGCAGGCCTTCGGAGGTAAGCCCCACCGGGGCGACGGTGGCGGGCAGACCGTTCAGCGTGGCCGCGGTCATCCAGAAAAGCAGGTCCATGTAGTTGCGCGCGCCTTCGGGAGTGGCGATGGTGCGTGCCTCCATGGGCATGCGTTGGTCGTGCGCGAAAGCAGGCGTGAAGGCCGTGGGCAGCAGGAACGCGTCATGGGTGCGGAAGTAGTCCTGCCACAGGGCAAGCGAGGCGCAGCGGCGGGTGTTGGCCTCCAGGAAGACCGAGTGCGGCGCGGTGATCGCCCGATCCATCGCCAGGCCGACGGGATCGCCGGCCTTGGCGGCCTCTCGCGCCTGCTCCACGTCCTCGGGACGCATGAACGCGGCCATGACCGCGAAAATCATATAGCGGTAGGTGGCCAACTGCTCCGCCGGGTTAAGCCCGGCGGGCCACCCTTCCTCCAAAGTCGCTCCCGCCTTGCCGAGCGCGTCCACCACTCCGGCCAGAAGCTTCTTCACCGGCGCTGAGACCGGGCAAAGCGGATCATCCAGCACGTAGCCCATGTGGTAATCGCGCAGGCGCGCGTGTCGGGGCTGCGGCAGCGACCAGCGATATCCGATGGCGTCGCGGGAATCCGCTCCACCGATCGCCTCCAGCGCCGTCCGCAGGTCGGAGGCGCTGCGGGCCAGTGGTCCGGCAACCGGCAAATTGCCCACGCCCATGGCCAGCGGTTGCGGCGGCTGTCCGGGCGGCGGCGGAATGTGCCCGCGAAGCGGGACCACGCCGAGCGTCGGCTTGTGCCCGTAGACGCCGCAGAAATGCGCGGGGATGCGGATTGAGCCTCCAATGTCGCTGCCCAGCCCCAGAAAGCTGAGGCCGGCCGCCACCGCAGCGGCTTCGCCTCCGCTGGACCCGCCCGGGGTTCGGGCCGGGTCCCAGGGATTGTTGGTGACGCCGAAGATGTCGTTGAAGCTCTGCCAGTCGGCGGCCAGGGGAGGGACGTTGGTCTTCCCCAGGATCACGGCGCCGGCGGCTTGCAGGCGCGCCACCACCGGCGCGTCCTGTTCGGGGAAGTAGTCGGGCAGGGCGCCCGCGGTCGTGCGCACGCCCGCCGTCTCGAAGGTGTCCTTGATAGTGCAGGGCACGCCGTGAAATGGTCCCCACCATTCTCCGCGGGCCAGCGCCTCATCGGCCTGCCGGGCGCGGTCCATGGCCGCTCCCGCCAGCAGGGTGACCAGCGCGTTGAGCCTGGGGTTCAGGGCCTCGATGCGCTGCAGCATGTGCCCGGTCAGTTCGACCGACGACACCCGGCGGGTGCGGATGGCATGGGCGGCTTCGGTGGCGGAGGCGAAGTGGATTTGCGGGACGGTAGCGCGACGCGCATCAAGGCTGGCCATGCGGCTCTCCGAGCGACGATATCATCGCAGCGTAGGGTACCGTAACCGCATTCGTCCGTCACCATGCGGAGCTTTCCGTTGCCCCGGAGTTGGGCGGAGGCTTAGAATCTGCGGTCAGCCAATATTTTCCATTCGGTACGGATACCGAGGGCAATTGAAGCACATAATCGCCATTTACCCGGGCACGTTCGATCCTCCCACCAACGGACATCTGGACCTGATCCAGCGCGGCAGCAAGATCTTCGACGAGCTGGTGGTCGCCATCCTCCGCAACCCGGAGAAGGAACCGGCGGTGTTCTCGCTGGCCGAGCGGCGCGCCATGCTGGAGGCGCTCACCCGCGATCTCAGCAACGTTCGCGTGGACATATTCGGCGGGTTGCTGGTCGATTACGCCATGCGCGTGGGCGCGCGCGCGGTGCTGCGCGGCATCCGCGCCATCAGCGACTACGAGTACGAGCTCCAGATGGCGCTGATGAACCGCAAGCTCGATCCCCAACTGGAGACGGTGTTCATGATGCCGGCGGAAACTTACTCCTATGTCAGCTCGCGCCTGGTGAAGGAAATCGTCACCCTGGGCGGGTCAGTGCACGGGCTCATCCCGGATATCGCGGAAAAAAAGCTGCTCGAAAGGGTGAATGGCGCCAAACCCGGGTCTCCGGAAAAGGCGGCACGTAACCGGAAACGCGAATTGCGAGGAAGAAGGGCGTAAATGTCGGCAGGGGCACAAACGAAGACCGCGCTGAGCGCGCGCATCCATCGCATTGAAATTTCGGCCACCCTGGCGGTGGTGAACGAAGCCGAGCGCATGCGGCAGGCGGGCGCCGACCTGGTGGACTTCGGGGCGGGCGAGCCGCATTTCAACACTCCTCAGCACATCAAGGACGCCGCCATTGCGGCCATCCATGCCAACTTCACCAAGTACACGCCGGTGGGCGGCACGGCCGAGTTGCGCGACGCCATCATCCGCCGGCACGCGCAGGATTTCGGGTCGGCTTACAAGCGCGAGGAGTGCATCGCCTCCACCGGGGGCAAGCACGCGCTGTTCAACGCCATCCAGGTGCTCATCGACCATGGCGACGAGGTGATCGTGCCGGTGCCCGCCTGGGTGTCGTTCAAGGACATCATCCGCTACGCCGGCGGGCAGCCGGTGTTCGTCGAAACCGACGAGAGCAAGGACTTCGCGGTGGCCCCGGCGATGATCGAGCGGGCCATCACGCCCAGGACGAAGGCGATCATCATCAACTCGCCCTCCAACCCCACGGGCACGGTGCTGTCGCCGGAGGATTACACGGCCATCGTGCGCATGGCGAGCGGGCGGGGTATCTGGGTGATTGCCGACGAGTGCTATGCCTACCTGGACTACAGCGGACGGCGTTTCTCGGCAGGTTCGCTGGCCGACGCCCGCGAGCGGCTGGCGGTGATCGGATCGCTCTCCAAGACCTACGCCATGACCGGATGGCGAATGGGCTATGCGCTGGCGCCCAAGGACGTAGTCTCGGCCATGCAGAAGCTGCAGAGCCAGTCCACCTCGAATCCAACCTCGATCGTGCAGAAGGCGGCGGTGGCGGCGTTGAACGGCCCGCAGGATTGCATCCAGGACATGGTCGAAGAGTACATCCGGCTGCGTGATCAAATGCTCGCCGGTTTGCGTTCGATCCCCGGCATGAGATGCAACGTGCCGCAGGGCGCGTTTTACGCCTTCCCCAACGTTTCGGCCTTTTTCGGGCGCGGGCGGATGAACTCGCCCGCCGATGTCGCGGGCCGTTTGCTGCGCGAAGCCGAGGTGGTCACCGTGCCCGGCGATGCGTTCGGCAGCAGCCGGCACATCCGAATCTCGTATCCGAACTCACCGCAAGAGATTGACCGCGGCCTGAAACGGATGAGGGAGTTCTTCGCGGCTCAGTAGTATGCGCCTTGAGAGGTAATACAACAGGAATCTTGTATTACGCATGCTATAATGGCTTACATGCAGGTCGAATTTGGCACCGTCACCTCGAAGGGGCAGGTCGTCATCCCGGCGGAATTGCGCCGCAGACTCGGCATCAGGCCCGGAACGCGGCTCGCTTTCCACGAAGATAACGGCCAGCTTGTCGCGCAACCGATCACAGATGAATATATCGACAGCCTCTGCGGCATTCTTGGCGACACCAGCGATCTCGTCGACCAGCTTCGTCGCGACCACGAGCGCGAAGACAAATGAAACGGTACGTTCTCGACGCCAATGCCCTCCTGGGCTATCTGACAAATCGGCCCGGGAGTGTGCGGTTCGCGCAACTGCTGAAAGATTCCGCCCGTTCCGGACAGCGCCTGTTGATGTCGGTAATCAACTGGGGCGAAGTTGTTTACAAGATTTGGGCGGTACGTGGCGAAGCGAAAGCACGGGAGACTGTAGTCGCGATTTCAAGACTGCCTATCGACGTCGTGCCCGCCGCTGCCGACGAAGCCTTTGAGGCCGCCCGCCTGAAGGCTGTCCACAAGTTGCCTTACGCCGATAGTTTCGCCGCGGCGTTGGCATTGCGGGAGCGGGCTACGCTGGTCACCTCGGATCCTCACTTCCAAAGGCTCGGCAGGCAGGTACCGATCCTCTGGCTGCGATGATCTCTGGAAAACCGGCACAGCCGCCCGGATCCCCTTTCCTTGCCCACGATCGCGCCGCGATTCGCTATAGTACCAGTTTGCGCCGGGGCCGCCCGGCGCCGTGAGCCGCATGTCCGAGCTCTATCCATTGCTGTTGAAGCCGGATTTCCGCGAGCGCATCTGGGGCACGCGCGACCTCTCGCCCATCTACGGCGAAGCGCCGGGCGAGGCGCCGATCGGAGAGGCGTGGCTCACCGGCGACGACTGCCAGGTTGTAAACGGCCCGCTGGCGGGCGCGTCGCTGGGCGAATTGTGCCGGCGCTACGGGCGTGAGTTGGTGGGCGAAACCGCGCCCGCGGCGGACCGCTTCCCGCTGCTCGTAAAGTTCATCTTTCCCCGCGACAAGCTCTCGGTGCAGGTACATCCGGATGACGACACGGCGCGTCGCGCGGGCCTGCCTTGCGGCAAGACCGAGTGCTGGTATGTGCTGAGGGCCGAGCCGGGCGCGAAGATCGGCTTGGGACTGAAGCCGGGCACCACGTGCGAGCAATTCGCCCGTGCCATCGAAGAAGTCAGGGCCGAGCAGTTGCTGAACTGGATTGATGTTCACGCCGGCGAGATGATTTACGTGGACGCGGGAACCGTCCACGCCATCGGGCCAGGGGTGATCCTGGTCGAGACCCAGCAGAACTCCGACACCACCTATCGCTTGTACGATTACGGCCGCCCGCGCGAACTGCACGTGAAGCAGGGATTGGAGGCGCTGAAGGAGAAGACGCGGGCGAGGAAAGTCGAACCGTGGACGATAGACGAAAACCTGGTGGAACTCATGTGGTCGCCCTGCTTTCTCGTTGCAAAGCACAAGCTCGGTGAAAATGCGAATTTACGCACGCACGTACCGAATACAGGAGCAAACACGTACCGCAAAAGCGTGATCATCATCGGACTGACCGGATGCGGAGTGGTCGAAACAAACGACTCGCAACCCGTAACATTCGGGTGCGGCGAAGCCGTCGTTGTGCCGGCTGCCGTCGACTGGTTCCGTGTGATTCCGCAGTGGGATGTCGAGTTTCTAACCATGAATTTACCTTCGAACGAGCACAAAGCAGATTTGCTGAAAATGGAGCTCTCTGACGCCGATACTGTCGGGCGGGAGTAACGCGAACCAGTTTGACCGATTGTTGCTCTGATGAGTGCTAAAGCAAACTTTTATCCCGTCATTCTCGCCGGCGGGCGTGGCACCCGCTTCTGGCCGCTGAGCCGCAAGCGCCGCGCCAAGCAGATGCTGGCGCTCAACAGCGCCCGGACCATGCTGCAGGAGACAGTGGAACGCCTGCGGCCCATGGCGCTGGACAAGCGTTTCTGGGTGATTACCAACGACGACCTGCGCCAGGGCATCGCGCGCCAGGTGCCCAAGCTGGATCGCCGGCAGATCATCGCCGAGCCGGTGGGGCGCAACACCGCTCCGGCCATCGGGCTGGCGGCCTTCATCCTGCTGCGCAGCGACCCGGACGCGGTAATCGGCATGTTCCCGGCGGACCACGTGATCACCAGTCCTGCCAGGTTTCACAAGAACCTCAGAACAGCGGTGCGGCTGGCGGTGGAGGACGGCTACATCGTGGTTCTGGGCATCCGCCCGACGCGCCCGGAAACCGGCTACGGCTACATCGAGGTCGGCGAAAAATTGCCCGGAGACATCCGGCGCGTGCGCCGCTTCACCGAGAAGCCCAACCTGGACCGCGCCGAGGAATTCGTGGCGGCGGGGAATTACTTCTGGAACAGCGGCATGTTCGTGTGGGGCGCGCGCACCCTGGCCAAGGCGCTGCTGGAACATCTGTCGGAGACCGCGCCCTACCTGCAGGACATCGCCCTGGCCTACGGGACGCGGAAGTTCGAGCGGCGTTTTCGCGAGCTGTATCCCAAATGCGAGAACATCAGCGTGGACTATGCGGTTTTGGAGCCGCGCTCGGCCAAGGGCGAGCACGCCTCCAACCTCTACTGCATCCCGGCCGGCTTCGGCTGGAACGATTTGGGATCATGGGCGGCGCTGTACGAGCATCATGTCGGCGGCGCGACCGGCAGTAACGTGATCGAGGCGGAGAAGAATTTCACGCTGAGCGCGAGCGGCAATTACATCCGCGCGCCGAAAAAGTTCGTGGCCGCCGTGGGGGTAAACAATCTGGTAATCGTGGAGACCGACGACGCCCTGCTGGTCACCACGCGCGAGCACGCCCAGGACGTCGGCAAGGTGGTGCAGTACCTGGACGAGAAAAAGCTGAACAAGCTGGTTTGATAGAGTTGGCGGTTATCGATGTTCGCATTTCCCCGTTGCCCGCCTATTCACAAATGCCGGTGCGGGCTGCAATCGATCACCGAAAGCCGATAACCGAAAGCGTATGGCAGACATCAAGTTCGGCACCGATGGCTGGCGAGGGGTGATCGCCGACGACTACACCTTTGCCAACGTGCGGCGGGCGGCGGGAGCGACGGCTTCCTACATCCTCAAGAACGAAGACCCGCGCAAGGGCGTGCTGGTGGGCTACGACACGCGTTTCGGGTCGCGCAGTTTTGCCTGGGCGGCGGCGGAAGTGCTGGCCCAGGCCGGCATCCCGGTGCGCATCTCCAACGATTTCCTTCCCACCCCGGCCATTTCCTACATGGCCAAGGCGCTGGACACGGCCGGCGGCGTGGTCATCACCTCCAGCCACAATCCGTGGAGCTGGAACGGGTTCAAATTCAAGGAAAAGTTCGGCGGCTCGGCGCGTCCGGCCGTCATCCGGCAGATTGAAGCGGAATTGCAGGCGGGCGCCATGCCCATGGGAACGCGCGCCACGATCGAGGAAGTGGACTTCAAGCCGCCGTACGTTGCGGCGATCACCAAGTTTGCCGACGTGGAGCTGATCGGCCGCGCCGGCTTCAAGCTGGCGGTCGATTACATGTACGGCTCGGGACGCCACGTGCTGGGCAATATCCTGCGCCAACACGGGGCCGAGGTAGTGGAAATCCGCAGCGAGGTGAACCCGCTGTTCCCGGGAATCAACCCGGAGCCGATCGAGCCGCACGTGCGCATGTTGCAGGAGACGGTGGTGAAGCAGGGCTGCCACGCGGGGTTCGCCAACGACGGCGACGCCGACCGCATCGGCGCGGTGGCCGAGGACGGCAGCTTCGTGGACGCGCACAAGTGTTACGCCATCCTGTTGTGGTGGCTGCTGGAATACAAGAAATGGCCGGGCGCCGTGACCCGTGCCTTCAACACCACGCGCATGCTCGACCGCATCGCGAAAAAATACGGGCGGGAGCTCATCGAGCACGGCGTCGGATTCAAGTACGTGTGCGACGTGGTGCTGAGCGGCAAGCAGGTGCTGATCGGCGGCGAGGAGTCGGGCGGGATCGGCATTCCGCGCCACCTGCCGGAGCGCGACGGGGTGCTGAACGCCCTGCTGCTGGCCAACGCGATGGCGGAATCGCGCATGACCCTGGGGCAGATTGTCGCCCACCTGCAGAAGGAATTCGGGGCTCATTACTACGGCCGGCGCGACCTGCGCATTGACGAGGAGATCAAGCAGGCGGCCATCCGGCGTGCCGATTCCGGCGAAGTGCGCCAGCTCGGGCGCTACCGCGTGCTGCGCAAGGAAAACCTCGACGGGGTGAAATTCTTCCTGGATGCGCCCAACCACGGCAACGGCGCCGAAGCCTGGCTGCTGATGCGCGCCTCGGGCACGGAGCCGCTGATGCGCATCTATTGCGAGGCGGCGTCGCCGGAACTGGTGGACGAGATTCTGGACTCGGCGGTAGCGTTCGTGGAAGAGAAGGCGACGGCGGGAAGGCTCTAGGCCCACGCGCAAGGCGTCAGGCATGACCATGGTGGCCGGCAGTACGGAGCAGCTCCCTGACACGCCCGAGGCGCGCCGGTACAACCGCATCCGGCGGCGGCTGAGCATCGCCGATTTTCTGCTGGGACTGGCGTTCCTGCTGCTGCTGCTGTTCGTTACCACCTCGCGCGGCGCGCGCTGGAGCGAGGTGCTGCGCGACTGGGCCTGGATGGGGGCGCGGCAGCATTACGTGCTGGCGGTCTTCTTCTACGTCGGCCTGCTGCTGCTGATCGGCAAGCTGCTCGGCCTGCCCCTGGACTATTACGGCTTCCGGCTGGAGCACCGCTACAACCTGTCCAACCAGAAGCTGCGCTCATGGGCCTGGGACGAGCTCAAGGGATGGCTGGTCAGCCTGGTGTTGGCCGGGATAGTCGCGGAGCTGGTCTACTGGACCATCCGCGCCGCGCCGCAGCGCTGGTGGCTCTTCGCGTGGGCCGTCTTTACCGGCCTCTCCGTCTTCTTCGTGCAGATTGCGCCGGTCGTCCTGTTCCCGCTGTTTTACAAGTTCCAGCCGCTGGAAAACGAAGAGCTGCGCCAGCGGCTGGTGCGCCTGAGCGAGCACGCCGGCGCCCGCGTGCGCGAGGTTTACGAGTGGAAGCTGTCGGAGAAGAGCACCAAGGCGAACGCCGCGCTTACCGGGTTGGGCCGCACCCGCCGCATCATCCTGGCGGACACGCTGCTGGCCCACTACTCGCCGGACGAGATCGAGTCCATCCTGGCGCACGAGCTGGGGCACCACGTTCACGGGCACATCCGGAAGGGTATCCTGGTGCAGGCGGTGATCACGTTTTTCGGTTTCTGGGCGACGGCGGAGCTGCTGCGCTACGCGGTGGAACAGCGGCACATGTTCCAGACGCTCTCCGACTTCGCCAATCTGCCCCTGCTCTTGCTGGTGGGGACGGTAATATCGGTGCTCCTCATGCCGGCGCTGAACGCCTACTCGCGCCGCAACGAGCGCCAGGCCGACCGCTACGCCCTGCAGTCCATCCCGGACGTGGCGCCTTTCATTTCCTCCATGGAGAAGCTGGCGCGGCAGAACCTGGCGGAGCGGCGTCCCGCGCGCTGGGTGGAGTGGCTGTTCCACTCGCATCCCGCCATCTGGAGGCGCATCCGCGCCGCCGAGGTCTTCGCCCGCGAACGCGCGGCCCGTGCAGAGTGATCAGGCGGAGAGCCGCCCCCCGGCGTGTGCTTCGTCCCGCAGGTGCGGTTCGCGCGAAAGCGACGCGAAGAAAACCGGCCGATGGTAGCGCGTAAAACAGTCGCTGCAGCGGACCGGCCGCAGAAGGAACAACAGCAGGAAGAAATCCCAGGCCCCAAAATGCGATTTGAAAATCTCCCGCGAATAACACCGGGGACACGTACGGCCGAATGTCAGCATAACGGCAGGACCCACACCATCTGATGATGGTATATGCAATTGCATCGTGAGACGAAGTTACTCGAGTAACTTCGATGGGTTACTTCGTATGGGATTAGAGTCTAGGCAGAGCGCAATCGTTGCTCAGCGCGGCGCAAGTCCTCTTCGGTGTCCACGCCGACGGTGTCGTACGGGGTTTCGGCCACGTGAATGGGGATGCCGTTCTCCAGAAACCGAAGCTGCTCCAGGCGTTCGGCGCGCTCCAGTTCCGATTCCGGCAGCGAACAGAAGCGGCGCAGCGCCTCCGGGCGGTAGGCATAGAAGCCGAGGTGCTTGAAGTAGCGCGCCTGGCCCCCGCCGTCGCGATCGCAGGGAATGGCGGCGCGGGAGAAATACAGGGCGCGGCCCAGGTGGTCGGTGACCACCTTCACCGCGTTGGGATTGTGGACGTCGGCGGGCGCGGCCGGGGTTTTCAGAGTGCCGACCTGCACCCCGGGGTCCTGCATCAGCCCGAGCAGGGCGGCAATGTGCTCGGGGCGGGTGAGCGGCTCATCGCCCTGGATGTTGAGATAGACGTTGGCGGCGATGGCCGCGGCGGCCTGGTGGACGCGCTCGGTACCGCTGCGGTGCTCGGCGGCGGTGAGCATCACGTTCCAGCCGCGGGCATGGCAGAGGGCGGCGATCTCCTCCGCATCGGTGGCCACGAGCACGTCTTCGGCCCCCAGCAGCGGCGAGCGCCGCACCGCTTCGTAGACGTGGGCGAGCAGGGGCCGGCCGGCAAGTTCGCGCAACGGCTTGCGAGGCAGGCGGGTGGAAGCCAGCCGCGCCGGGATGACGGCGAGCACGCGCATGGGAGAAACGGTTTCCAGTCTCTAGTTTCCGGTTTGCAGTTTCAAGCGGAAAAACCCCAGCCCGGTAGGACAGGGCGCGGCGGGGGTCAACTGGCGGCGGCGGTGCTGTTGCGGCTGACGAGGCTGGCAATCTGCGCCAGCAGGTGCCCGGGACCGCGCAGCCCGTCCACGAAACCATCGGCCACCGAGCGCTGCGGCGGAAGCAAACGTCCGACATGCACCACGATCACGGGCAGGCCCGGCTTCAATTGCTTCATCTGCCGAACCGTGGCTTCCAGCTCTTCCGGGGGGATGGAATGGCAGGCAACCACCAAGCTTACTCGCCGCGCTCTCAGCAAGCGCACGGCCCCGGCCGGGCTTTCGGCGGCTACCACCTCATATCCGGCGTCTTCCAGCACCAGTATCCGTGCTTCGGTGAGCAGGGGGTCATTCCCGAAATGCAACACCAGGTGGCGGCCAAGCATAAAGATAACGCGATCACCGCGCCTAAGAGCATGAGATGCGGTACGATACTCTCAAGAGTTTCTCCACGGAAGGCGCCAAGATGCGTCAACAGCCACCATGCCGCTTAAATCAGAGGTCCTGAACTCGTGGAAGGAGATCGCCTCCTATATGGGGCGCGGAGTGCGCACGGTGCAGCGCTGGGAACGTGATGTGCGCCTGCCGGTGCATCGCCCCAAGGGCAGGGACCGCAGTGCCGTACTCGCCTTCCCGGCCGAACTGGACTATTGGCTTCTGCAAACGCCCATGCGCGCCGCCGAGAACGCCGTTCCGCCCTGCCCGAGTTCAAGCGAACTGGTGCGGCGCTCGCGGGACCTCCGGGAGCGCGCCCAAACTCTGACGGCGCATGTCCAAAGCAGCGCTCAATCGCAGTTCCAGTGGACGGAAAAGTTGACCACGACCTTGCGCAATGTAATGAAGCGCGCACAACGGGCACGCGGCCACGATGCAAAGGTCTCCCCCCTGGCAGGCTGCTGAAAAGCCTCTCCGGTTGAGCACCTGCTACCGGCGCTTCCGGCGTGAAGCTTCCTTCCCGGCCGGTCTTGTTTTCGACCTTTTCGCCACCCGTCTTTTTGTCTGCGGCCGTTTCGTGCTTCCGCCTTGTTTGTTGCGGGTCCTGGCAGAGGCGGGTGCGGGGGGGCCAAAAATCACCAACACGCCATCCAGGTTGGAGTCGCCGCGGGAGACCGGCGTGAAGTGGATGTCGAAGCTCTCCCTGGTTTGGTTGTCCACCTTCTGGCCGCGGAGCACGCTCCGGCGGCGGTGCTGCAGCGCCGCCTGGCAACGCCGGGCGACAGCATCCAGCAGGCTCTTGCTCACTGGCAGGCGCTTCAGGTTCACGCCCATCACCGTCGTGCTGCCCACCCCAAGCAGCTTCTGGGCCGCCGCGTTCCACAACTGCACCGTGCCCGCCGTATCCACAAGAACCACCGGGAAAGGTATGCTGCGCAAGGTTTCGGCATAGCGCTCGCTGTATTCATTCAGTTCGCGCGTGCGCTGCTCGAGCTCTTCGTTCACATTTTCGAGCTCCTCATTCACCGACTGCAGCTCTTCGTTGGCGGTCTCCAACTCCTCGTTCGTGGACTGCAGCTCCTCGTTGGTGGTCTCCAGCTCCTCGTTGCTGGACTGCAGCTCCTCGTTGGTGGTCTCCAGCTCCTCGTTGCTGGACTGCAACTCTTCGTTCGACGTCTCCAGTTCCTCGTTGGAGGACTGCAGTTCCTCGCTGGTCGACGCCAGTTGCTCCACCGTTCTGCGGAGCTTCTCCGCGGGCGTGGCATCCACGCAGTGCATCACCGTGCCCAGGCGCTGTTCCTTGTCCTTGAGCATGGGCCGGAGGCTGATGGCGATCAGGCGGCTTTTGTCGTCGGAGGGCAGCGTCACCCAGCACTGAAAGCTGGTCAGTTCGCCCGGCGCGCGCCGAGTGCGCTCCAGATAGCCGGGCAATTCGGGACAGCGGACGGCGATCTCGGTGTTCTGCAGCTTCTGGCCGCTCAGGCTGGAGGCTTCCAGGCCCCAGACGCGCGTGGCGCAGTCATTGTGCGCGACCACCGTATCGGTGGAGTCCAGCAGGATGAGGCCCGCGTCCAGAGTGTCGAGGATGTAGCGCTGCTCCAACTTTCTCCGCAGCAGCTCCTCCTCGGCTGCGTGGTTGTCGGCCGGATCGGCCATGCTGGCCTCCGTGAAGCGCCCCGCGCGGCCGCTGCTTCCCGCCGCCGCCGGCATTTTCTCGAATATACGCCAACGGGGGCTGATGACGCGAAAAACGTGCGAGTTACTCAGCTTGGATTCCGCTTTTCCCAAATACAGGACCCCGCCCGGCTCCAGCCCATACTCCAGACGCCGCAAAATCTGCTGTTGCGAGGCGAGGTCGAAATAGATCAGCAGGTTCCGGCAGACAATTAAGTTGCAATGGGAAATGGGAGCGTCGGTCAGAACGTTGCTGTGCCCGAAGATCACCAGCCGGCGCAGATCGCGGTTCAGGCGCAGGGTGGTTCCGCTGCCGGCGAAGTATTTCTCCCGCCACTCCGGACGGAGGCGGCGCAGCCGGTCGCGCGCGTACTCCGCGCGGCGGGCCGCGTTGAGCGCCTCCTCGTCCGTGTCCGTGGCGTAGATCTTGATGTCGCGCTCCGGTAGCTCCTTGCCGAAATGGTTTCCCAGCAGGATGGCCAGCGAGTAGGGCTCCTCGCCGCTGGCGCAGCCCGCGCACCAGGCGCGGAAGATCCCGCCGCGGCCCACCTCGCTCAGCAATTCGGGAAGCACCTGGGTGCGCAGGATTTCCCAGCCCGGAGCATCGCGAAAGAACTCGGTCACGTTGATCAGCACCGTGTTGAGCAGGGCGGTGACCTCCGCCGGATCCTGCTCGATGCGCCGCAGGTATTCGTCGTAGCGCGAGAGGTTCAACTGCTGCATACGCCGGCGCGTGCGGCGCTGGAGGGTGCCGTGCTTGTAACCTCGCAAGTCAATGCGGCGCTGGGCGGCCAGTTCGTTTACCAACTCGGCCAGCGATAGGTCTTCCCTGGATGGCTGAGGCGCGTCAGGCATGCTTTGGACAGCACAAATCTATCAAACTGGCGGCGAGCTTGGACAGCGGCAGCACGATGTCCACGCACCCGGTGGCCACCGCGGCATAGGGCATGGCGCTGAATTCAGCTTTGCTGGGATCTTCCGCCATGGTCACCCCGCCGGCGCTCTTGATGGCGCGCACCCCGGAGGCGCCGTCGAGTCCGGTTCCGCTCAGGATGATCCCCACCGAGCGATTGCCGAAATTCACCGCCGCCGATTCAAACAGCAGATCGATCGAGGGCCGCGAGAAATGCACCGTCGGGGTTCGCAGCAGGCGGACGTTGGAAGGTTCGGCCAGCAAATGCAAGTTGGGCGGGGCCACGAACACCGTCCCGGCGCTCATGGCATCGCCGTCGTGGGCCTGCCGAACTTTCAGTTTCAGCTTGCGTTCCAGCACTTCGGCCAGGTGGCTCGGGTGCTCGGGGCTGAGGTGCTGCACTACCAGGATGCTCACCGGGAAGGAGGCCGGCAGCGGCCCCAGCAACTGAAACAGCGAATTCAGTCCTCCGGCGGATGCGCCGACCGCAATAATGTCGAACGTGTCATGCCCCGGCGCTTCAGCGTCCATCGGGCTCGTCCTCGCGTAGATCGGGTCGGACATAAGCACTCACGGCAGCACATTCTCGGGTTAAGCGACGGCTCCAGCGTATGGTAAGCCTGCGCTGAGTCCGCGCGGCAAAATAATGGCCGCGGCCCGCTCCCAGCACGCCCGCGGAGCGGCCGCGGCCCCTGGCGTATCTTGGCGCGTAACTTGCTGGCCCACCGGGCCATCCCACTAACCGTGGCAGGCGGCCTTGGTTTCGTTCTGCCGCGTTTGTCGCATCGCCAGAGCAGCGCCCGAGGATTTCCTCCAGAGCACTACCTGGTACCAGAGCCATAAGTCACCTCTCTCCCATGGACGGCGGCGACGGAGACCGGTCGTTGCCGCTGTCCCTTGTTTTTCCCGCCTCGCTTTTTCCCTGGTTGGAGTTCTTTATTCCTGAATTGCCCGGCGAACGCCGGCGCTAACTGGGAAGGAAAATCGGGGACCCGCGCCTTGTCAGCCGGAAACAGCCGCGCGGGACCGCTGGTGTGCCCAGCATGACTGCAGTGGGGAGGCAGGGCGCCGGAGAAGGCTGGGAGGCCGGGACAGGCTCATGCCGGCGGCGTGCGCGTGCAGACTCCATAGCGCTGCCACAGCCGGAACCACGGGTTCCCCGCCAGCATTTCATCGTGCTGCCGGTTCGCCGCCTCGCGGTCGGTCAAACGGAGCCCCCGGGTGTCCGGCAGCGCGAGCATTCGCTCCAGCCACTCGATTTCGGCGATGGTCTTCTCGGCGTCCATTGCTGTTCAATATCTGATGCGCGTCAGCCGCATTTGGTATTCCACCGTCTTGCACGAATCCGTTTGCCGCTCTCCAATAAATCAAACGGGCGTAGCCGAAATTCACTACGCCCGGTTGCTATTTTAATCTCAAGCGCCGTCAGAGGGCGGACGGCTCAGAATCTGTGCGATGTCGTTGTTTGAGTTCGCTACGCTACCCTCCTTTACCCCCTTCGGGGGTTCTGCGGGAAGTCCTCGCGTCCTCAACTGATGCCCTCGCCATCGTCTCGGGGCGAGTGGTTTGTAGCAACTACACCCCCACATTTACCCCTGTTCCGCCGCCGAGGCAACCGGAAAATGCACTGAGGGATTACGTTGAGGGACGGAATCGGGACGAAATCGCCCTGCCGCCGGAAAAACCGGCATAAATCGCTTTCCTGCCCAACGGGATTGGGACTGGTGGCGGCGGTTGGACTCGAACTTGAGCCGCTTTGCGGGCGTGAGCGCAGCGGGAGCCCGCTGGCGAAATCCTGAGGCGGCGCAGCCGCCGAAGGACCTTGTAGCCGGCTGTATTTGGGACTGGTGGCGGCGGTTGGACTCGAACTTGAGCCGCTTAGCGGGCGTGAGCGCAGCGGGAGCCCGCTGGCGAAATCCTGAGGCGGCGCAACCGCCGAAGGACCTTGTAGCCGGCTGTATTTGCGATTGGTGGCGGCGGTTGGACTCGAACTTGAGCCGCTTAGCGGGCGTGAGCGCAGCGGGAGCCCGCTGGCGAAATCCTGAGGCGGCGCAACCGCCGAAGGACCTTGTAGCCGGCTGTATTTGCGATTGGTGGCGGCGGTTGGACTCGAACTTGAGCCGCTTAGCGGGCGTGAGCGCAGCGGGAGCCCGCTGGCGAAATCCTGAGGCGGCGCAGCCGCCGAAGGACCTTGTAGCCGGCTGTATTTACGATTGGTGGCGGCGGTTGGACTCGAACCAACGACCTAGGGATTATGAGACCCTCGCTCTAGCCACCTGAGCTACACCGCCACATAGGAAACCGCGCCGATGTGGCGCGGTGAACGGGGCCACTCACGATTCTAAGAGCCGCATGGAAACGGTGTCAAACTTTCGTGTCAAAAGAACCGTAGCGGATCGCCGGAGAGCAGCATCAAACCGGGTATAATGAGATTCACTGGCACGACCGTGATCTCCTCCTGAATAAGCAGGTGTCGGGTATTTCATGTCCAAAAAGCTGAAAGCCGTAATTCTGATCGTCTCTATCGCGATCGTTCTGTTCACCATCGCCGGCGGGCTGGGTGTCCGCGCCGCCTCCAACGACGGCGCTTATCGCCAGCTCGGCGTCTACAGCGAGGTGCTGTCGCGCATCCGCAGCGAATACGTCGAGGAGCCCAACATCCCCAAGGTCACCGACGGCGCCCTGCACGGCCTGCTGGAATCGCTCGACCCCAACTCCAGCTACCTGACGCCGGAGGAATACAAGCTGTACCGCACCCACAAGCGCGAGGCCAAGGGACATATCGGGGCGGCCATCTCCAAGCGCTTCGGCTATGCCGCCGTCATCTCCGCCATCCCCGGCGGCCCCGCCGACAAGGCGGGCATCGAGAATGGCGACATCCTGGAGGCCATCGAGGGCAGGTCCACGCGCGAGATGTCGCTGGCTGAAATCCAGTCGAAGCTTTCCGGCGAGCCCGGATCGAACGTGAGCGTTTCCGTGGTCCGTTCCCGCCGCGCCGAACCGCAGAAGATCACCATCACCCGCAACCTGGTCAGCATCCCTCCGGTCGTCGACAAGTCGCTCGAGGACGGCATCGTCTACATCAAGGTGGACGCCTTCACCAAGGGCAAGGCCCAGGAGATCGCCAACAAGCTCAGGACCGAGCAGCAGAAAGGCGCCAAGAAGATCATTCTCGACCTGCGCGACTGCGCCGAGGGCGACATGCAGGAAGGAGTCGCCACCGCCAACCTGTTTCTGAACCACGGCGTCATCACCTATCTGCAGGGGCAGAAATACCCGCGCGAGACCTTCAACGCCGACCTGAACAAGGTGGTCACCGGCCTGCCGCTGGTGGTCATGGTGAATCGCGGCACCGCCGGACCGGCTGAGATCGTGGCCGGCGCCATCCTGGAAAACGCCCGCGGCGATGTCCTCGGCGACAAGACCTTCGGGGTGGGCTCGGTCCAGAAGGTCATCGAAATTCCCGACGGCTCCGCCCTCATCCTCACCGTCGCCAAGTACTACACGCCAACCGGCAAGGCGATCCAGGACACCGCCATCACCCCCAACATCATGGTCGCCGACAACAGCGACGATTTCGTTCTCCCCGACGACGAGGACAATTCCGCCCAGCCGGAGCAGCCCGGCAAGCGCAATCTGCAAAACGATGAGCAACTCCGCCGCGCCATCGAGGTGCTGAAGAACCACGATGCCAAGGTGGCCAGCGCCGGAAAATAGATCGCAGCAACTTCCGACTTTGTAGCCCGGCCGTCCTTGTAGCCCGGCCGTCCTCGGCCAATGAGCTTGAACAGCGCTTCACACAACTTACGAATATTGCACCGCTGCTGGTGCAATCCGCAAGGTTTTCCGCATTCATCAGCCACGCGCATGGCTCCACATCCTGCCCGGTTCTGGCCAATGTGCGGCGTGCTGGTTACGTTGGTAATCAATTACCGCTCTCCGTCGTAATGCCTGCGCCGTCGATTCTGCTTGTATCTTCCCGGTGAGGCGATACCCTCAATCTGTCCCCAGTGCGCAGGAGAGGGTTGGTGTCGACCCATCCGCTCCGTTTAGCTCTTTGACAACATAATGCCCTTCGCGGCCCCGAAAAACCCGGCCGTCTCGGTCCGATAATGCGCCAGGTTACCTGCAGGTATCCCACGGTTACCGTGACGGTATCCGTAGCGTAAGTTGTTGATTCCATTATGTAGATGTACCCGAGAGGGGGGAGGGGGGTATATACCGTCTAAGGTTTATCGAATGGTAAGTCTACCTCGTCTTGGCGATTTCCGGGTCGTCTTTGTCCGGCTGCTGCGGGTTCAGGTGGTACTTGGTCAGGCCCTCCTGCAGGACGGCGAAAGCTTCCTCCACCGAGTCCACCATCTTGAACAGGTTGACGTTGGTGGGCGAGATGGTTCCCGCCTCCACCATGGCTTCCAGGTTGAGCACGCGGTGCCAGTACTCGCTCCCGTACATCACCACCAGGATCTTCTTCGCCAGCTTGTCGGTCTGCGCCAGCGTAAGGATCTCGAACAGTTCATCGCAGGTGCCGAAGCCGCCGGGAAAAACGATGAGCGCCTTGGCCAGGTAGGCGAACCACAGCTTGCGCATGAAGAAGTAGTGGAACTCGAAATTCAGTTCGGGGCTGATGTAGGGATTGGGCACCTGCTCGTAGGGCAGGTTGATGTTGAGCCCGATGGTCTTGCCCCCGGCCTCGCGCGCGCCGCGGTTGGCCGCTTCCATGATCCCCGGACCGCCCCCGGTGGTCACCACGAAGCGCCGCCGCCGCGAGGGTATCTTCATCGCCCACTGCGTGAGCTGGTGGGAAAGCGAGCGCGCGTCTTCGTAATAGCGCGCCATCTCCACCGCGGCGCGGGCGCGCACCATGTCCTGCTCCTCGGGCGGCGCCGGCTGGCTCGACCCGGGCCTCTCCAGCACCTCCAGCGCCGCCTGCGCCTCGGAGAGGCTGTGAAAGCGGGCCGAGCCGAAGAAGACCACCGTGTCCTGGATGCGCTCGCGGCGGAAGCGGGCCAGCGGCTCGGCGTACTCGGAAAGGATGCGCAGGATGCGCGCGTCGGGGCTGTTGAGGAACTTGTTGTTTTCGTAAGCGAGCGGGGCGCGTTCGAGAATTTCGTCCATGGAAATTGGTAATCGGGTAATTTCGTAACTTGGTAATTTGCGCGCGCCACGGACCCAGCGCACTCCGCAAACCGGTTGCGGATACAAAGTACCAAATTACCAAGTTACGAGATTACGAAATCTTCTTTCCCGGATCGCGGTAGTGGACGGCTTCCCAGATGCCGATCCAGATATCGATCAGGCCCAGGCCGGTGACCAGGCCGCGGACAAAGTTATTGTGCAGGAAAGCGCGCCAGGCGGGATGGACGGCGAGCAGCGAGTTGTCGGTCCACACCCGCGTCCAGGGCAGAACCGTCAGCAGCAGGCCGAGTTCGATGCAGAAGATGACGAAGACGACCAGCCACAGCCGGTGCAGCCAGATCCCGGCGCGAGTGGCCGCCTCCGGCGGCGGCTGGGAGTCGAGCTTGTCAGGAGCGGGCGCGAACTGCCCGGCGCGAAAAACGTTGGCTTCCGGCGTCATCGGGCGCGATGGTTCCCTCGGACCGGTCACAGGATCCATAAGGGGATTCTACGACCTCAGGGCTTTGATGCGCTCGGCGACATCGCGGAAATCAATATTGCTGCCGTAAACCTCCATGAAATGCTGAAGGGCGGCGGCGCGATTGCCGGCGGCTTCGTAGGCATTGGCCAGGTCGTAGTGCAGCGACATGCGCTGGGGCTCGTCGGTGGCGATCTGCAGCGCCCTTTCGTACCACTTGAAGCTGGCCTCGGGCATGCCCTTCTCCACCAGGCACTGTGCCAGCCAGGTGTAGGTCTGCATGCGGTGGGGAAATTCGATCCCCTGGTCGATGGCGGAGCACACTTTTTGCAGTTCGCCGATGGCTTCGTCCATCAGGCCCATCTCGCGGAAGGCGACCCCGAGGTTGTAGTGGGTCTCCGGATCTTCGCGTTGTTCAATGCCGGCCTCGGCGTCCTGCTTGAACTCGGCAAACATGTCGGCCAGGGGCGAGACCGTCTCCTCCTCCGGCGGTTCCGGTTGGGGCGCTGCCAGCGGCGCCGATGGGGCGGCGGAGGGCGCCGGCTGCGGTGCGGCGGGAGCGGCTATCGGTTCAGGGACGGGCGGAGGCATCACGGCAGCGGGAGTCTCGCCGGCGTCCTCGGCGAAATCGCTGCCCAGGGATTGCTCCAAGTCGGAAACCAGCGCGCGCAGCGCGTCTTCGCTCTCCGCTTCCCTGCGAATGGCTTCGACAGCCGGCTCGGGCGCCTCCGGCGGGCTCGGCGGCTTCTGCTCCCCGGCGGAGATTCCCAGATCGGCGGCCGGGGATTCCAGCTTCACTTCGGGCGCCTGCGCGGCGGCGGCGGCCAGCCGCGCCTGCAGCGCCGCCAAGTCCGAGGCGGAGGGCGCGGGCTCGGAGGCAGCATGGGTCTCCCACTCTTCCGAGAGATCAATTTCTTCGGATTGGAAGGCCGGGGCGGCGGCTTCGGCGGGGACCGGCTCCGGCAAAGACTCCGAGACGGGCGCGGAAGCCGAGGCGAGTTCGGGTTCAGGTACCGGCGGTGCGGTTTCGGGTTCCGCAGGCGGCTCCGACCTCGACTTCGAACTCGGGGGCGGCCTCGGCCAGCAGGGTGGCGCGTTCGGCTTCGGCGGAGGGCGGGGCCGAGGGCTGGGCGCCGGCGCGCTCATGATACTTGGCGGTCATCTCCCGATACTGGTCGGCCAGTTCGGCAAAACCGGCTTCGCGGTAGACGGATTCCAAAACGGCGCAGCAGTGGGTAGCATCGGCGAATCGCCCGGCTTGCGCGTACAGCGATGCCAGGCGCTGGTTGACGCGGACGTCCCGCGGCACCTTGGGAAGCACCGCTTCCAGCTTGCCCACGGCCTTGTCGGCGAGGTTGTAGGAATCGAGCAGTTCGGCGTCGGTGAGCGCGGAGTTCACCACCTCCGCAAGCTCGTCGGGATACTGCTGGGGCACGGCGGGCGCGGCGATTTCCAGCTCGTCGACCATGAAGGCCTGGGAGCCCTCTTCCTGGGTGAGCGGGCGGACGGAGGCGTCTTCGCCCAGCCTGGCCAGCACCTGGCGATACTGCTGCTGGTGCATGGGATTCTCGGGCTCGGCCTCGCAGAGTTCGCGATAGAGATCGCGGGCGCGCTGCAGTCCGCCGGCCTGCACCAGCGCATTCGCCAGCAACTCGGTGCACTCGTTGATGTGCGAGTTGTCGTTGAGCGCGCCATAGAGCTCGCGCACGGTTTCGAGCGAGGGCAGGTCGTCCTTGACGCGGCGCAAACAGGCTTCCAGGGCGCGATCCAGCGATTCGGGGTTGTCGGCGGCAAACTGCGCGCTGTATTCACGGCAGAGGGCGAGGGCCTGGGGCATGGAGCCGCCGTTGATGAGCCATTCCACCAGGGTCTGGATGCCGCGGAAGTCACGGTGGCGGGCGGCGAGATCGCGGGCGGCCTGTTCGGCGCGGGCAGCCTTGCCGGCCTGCAGATGGGCGCGCAGCAGGATGGTGAGCGCGTCGGGATTGTTGTCGACGTCGGGAAGCCGATCCAGGTGCTCGATGGCGCGGGGGGCATCGCCGGATTCCATGGCAATCTGGGCGCGGCGAAGCAGCGCCCGGGCATTGCCCGGGTCGAGGTTGAGCACCCGGCCGAGGGCCTGGTCGGCGGCCTCCAGGGCGGCCCGCTGGTAAAGGGACTCGGAGGCCTGGAAGTAGATGTCCTTGGCCTCGTCCTTCTTGCCCAAGCGCAAGTAGAGTTCGGCGACGCGGGCCTGCATGGCGGCATTGTCGGGGTCGAGTTCCAGCATTTTCTGGAAAACGCGCGCCGCGGCTTCCAGGTCATTGGCGTGCATGCAATAGTCGGCCACGGCGACGTATTGCTGGCGGGCATCGTTGTAAAGGCCCTGCTGGGTGTAGAGCTCGGCCAGTTTCTGCAGCGCGTCGGGAGAGTTCGGCGCCAGCTTGGTGACCTTCTTGTACATGGCGATGGCCTTGACGATGAAGCCATCGGCGGCATAGGCGTCGCCCACTCGGCGGAAATGCGCGGTTGCCCGGTCGATCTGGCCGAGGCGGGAGTAGAGGTCGCCGATGGTGTTGAGCACGTTCAGGTCCCTGGGGTCGTGCCGCGCGACCTTCTCGTACTCACCGATGGCATTCTGCAGCTTGCCCTGCTGCACGTACCTTTCGGCCAGATTGAGGACCTTAACCTTGTTGAAGCCAAAACCAAGCGCCATAAAACGTGGACTCCGTGCCCAACTCCGATTCCCGCCCGAGCATCCGGCGCTCTGTTCCCCGCTCCGACCGGGTGGTGGCCGGCCCGGCGCGAGGCGCGGGAGAGCTGGTGGCGGACGGGACCGCCAGCCGGCCCTGTTTCGCCGGAAGATACACTGGAATGGGCCAACAGTATCACAGAGCAAACGCAACGCCCAAGGGGGAGAGGGGGCGCGCGCACCATGAGAATCAGCTTTGGGAATGGCGCCGGGTGGCGGGAGTGATTGTCCTCGGCGCGGTGCCTGGGAATGCCTTAGAATTCTTCTCCTTCGGTTATCCGGACAAGGTGCTCGACAAACGTCGGTGGAGACTTGCGCGATGATTGCCCGCTGGCAATGGCTGGCCGTGCTCGTGGTGGGAGCCGCGTGCCTGGGCGCGGCGCAGCAGCCTGACGGCACGCCGCGGCCCCGGATTCGCGATCTCGGGGTCGAGGTGGGGGTGATCCCGCCGGGCCCGCTGAATGCGATCACCGACGTGGCCGGAGTCAGGGTGGGACAGACCACGATCGTGCGCGGCAGCGCCGTTCGGACCGGGGTGACCGCGATCCTGCCGCACGGCGGCAACCTGTTTCGGGAAAAAGTGCCGGGCGCGGTCTTTGTGGGCAACGCCTTCGGCAAGCTGGCCGGTTCAACCCAGGTGAACGAACTGGGGGAAATCGAAACTCCCATCCTGCTGACCTCCACCCTGGCGGTGCCGCGAGTGGCGGACGCGCTGATCAGCTACATGCTGGCGCTGCCCGGCAACGAGGATGTCAGATCCATCAATCCGCTGGTGGGGGAGACGAACGACGGGTACCTGAACGACATCCGCTCGCGGCCGGTGGGGCCCGAGGACGTGTTCGCGGCCATCAAGAACGCCAGGAGCGGAGCGGTTGACTGTTGCGTACGCTGGCTCAGAGAAGTTTTTAGCAGACGTATACGAACTTGTGAACTCAGCGAAGCCTGTACTGCCGTGACCTTGTCCTCCGCGAAAACCTCACCCGGTTTCTAACTTGTGCTCAGCAAGAAAGCCCGTCCGGACCGGGCCCCTGAGTCCATCAATGCCGCAACGAAGCAATTCGCGCGGAGGAAAAAACCGAGGCGCAGACGGCGACAAGAGTGCGGTGGCACCGTCCGCGCCTCGAGGGATCCTTCCTTGGCAGAAGGAGCCGTAGAGGGGGCAGTCAAAACGAACATGGCCTGGCGGGCGTTATGGACGTATCCGCGCGCCCTCCAGGAGAAGCATGTCCGAATCAGCAATCAGAAATCGAACGTGACTCCGCCCGACACGCCCTGGAGCCGAGTGCCGGTGAAGCCAAATCCGGTGAAGTCTTTCTTGTCCACCACCAGGCCGTGCCCGACGGCGCCCAGATCGTAGTGCGCGTCGGCGTGGTTCTTCTGCTGCGCGTACACGAAGTAGCTTGTCATGTTCCTGGACCACCTGTGCTTCACGCCGACGGCGTACATGTTGCTGCTGTTGTCGACCGTGTCGATCGGGGCGGCGAACGCTGTGCAGATGCTCCCGTCCGCGCTTACGTCCGTGCAGAACCCCGGGTCACCGGGTGATTTGCCGGCGTGAATCCAGGAGAGGTTGAAGGTGTCTTTATTGGTCATCTTCTGCCTTAACGCCAGCCAGGTGGCGAGAGGCCGTGAGCGCTCGTTGAGGCGTTCGTCGGTTTGCGAATTGGAGCGCTTCAGGCGTTCATAGACGAAGCTGGGGGTCGTGCCGGTCTTCTTGAAGGTGTACTCCGCGCCGATCTTGAAGGCTGATTCATCGTCGACGCCAATCAAGTCACCGGTGCGATTAACCTTGCCATGATGTTCGTAGCCAGCGAAGGCGTACAAGCCATAACCGCGGTAAGTGCCCGCCAGGCTCACCACGTTGCCGTAAGCGCCATCGTTGCAGGGATTGATATTCGGGCCGACGAGCGAGTAGAGGTCGGCTCCTTCGGGGACGTTCCCCTTGTTGGCGAAGCTGAGGGTGAAGGCACCATTGCCGCCGGCGCAATTGGGCTCGCCGCGGGGGTAGCCGCCGTTGTCGCTGGAGCGGTTTTGCGCGGGAGCGAAGAGGACGCTGGCGTAAAGCCCCTTGTGGGCCGGGGTCTCGTACCAGATGGCATGGGATACGCGGCCCATGAACTCGGCGCGGTTGTCGCCACCGCTGTTGCCCATGATGCTCCTTTGGTCGCCGATGCTGTTAATGAACGGATCAAAAGCGCCAGTCGTCGTTTTCTTGTACGGGGCATCCTCCTTGCCGAACTTAACGGCGCCCCACGGACCCGAGAGGCCGACATAGGTATCGCGCGAGCCGAGACAATACTTGCACTGCAGGTCGGAGGTGGAGCCCGGGGTGTCGGACATCATGACCTCGGTCTCGAACTGGAATACACCGGTCACATAATCGTTGACCTTGTGCGAGCCGCGAACGCCGAAGTACGAGAGGTTGCTGGAGACTTGCCCCAGCCAGCCATTGTTGCCGCGGATGGCGCCCGTGGGCCCCAGCAGTGGGTTGGTCGCCTCCATGGCGCGAGTGATGCCGTTGTCGACATAGTCATAGGAGACGTCGGCATGGCCGTAGATCTGGACCTTGGTACCACCGACGGTCCACTCCAGGCGGTTGGAAGGTGGCGATTTCTGGGGTGTCAGAGATTTCTGGGCGGATTGCCCGGAGAGGGCGGCGCCGCCCGGAGGAATGGGTTGCTGCAGCGATGCCAGAGGATCGTAGGTGAGCATCTGCACATGCGCGCCTTGGGTGGCGGCGGCCGGCAGGACGTGAGCCTCGGCCGTATCCAACCTTTGCGCAAGCTGCTGTACCAGGGACTTCAATTCCTGGATGGTCTGATTTTGTGACGCCACCTCGGTACGCAATTGCTGAACTTCTTCGCTGCTTGCGTGCGCCGAAGAAGACGAAAATTGTTGCGCGGAATTGGCGGCCCTGTTTGCCGCTTCTTGGGCGAAGCCCGGCAGTCCCAAAGCCACAAGACACAGCACGAGACAACGAATCAGCGAATGTCGCATTTGTTTTTCTCTCCTGAGGAAGCTGAGTACACAGGCCCTATAGCGGTAGCCCCAGCGGCCGCCGATAGCACAATTGACAGATTGTCTAGAGAATGGAAACTGCTCCGGCATCACCTGTTGCCGGAATTACACACGTAACACAAGCCGTCAGCCCATGCGCAGCACGTCGGCTGTATTCAGCTCGACCGCAAGTGCGTCAGCGCCAAGTAAACTTTTGACTAGCGCCTCGGCATTAGCCGGTTCACCAGTCAGCATTTACGCAAAAAATCGGACGGCACGGTAGCACAGTGGCATCGCGTCGTCAATTCTTTGGACGTGGAGCTAGACGGGGGGAAATATCAGGGAACGGTGGGAATCGCAGTGGACGGCGCGCAAGCGCGAACGCCTGGGGTGCGCCAATATACTGTCGTGCGGCTTGAGAAAAACCCGGGCAGGGTGGGCCCCCCGGGCTTTGCGATGGGGAATTTCGTGGCAGGCGCGAGAAAAGCAGATCCCTCGCTGCGTTCGGGATGACACAAGGTTGAAAGTTTTTCGTTAGCTGAAAAGAAAACCTAGATCCTTCGCTTCGCTCAGATGACAGGGGTTGGACTCGTTTGCGATGGGGAATTTCGGAGCACGCGCGACAAAAGCAGGTCCCTCGACTTGTCAAACAAAAACGCGCAGCCCGGAAGCTGCGCGAATGGAATTTTGCCGCGACCCTACTTCATCTCGTCGGTCTTGCTCATGCCTTTCTTGGACTTGCCCATGCCGGCGGTGCAGGTAGCCGAAAGGTGCTTGACGCTGGTGATTTCGAAGTGCTTCTCGCCCTTTTCACCCTTGGACATGGCGCCCATTTCCCCGGCGCCGGCGGCCGATGTCCAGTGGCCGGTGAGCTGCATGGTGTGCCCGGCGTGCTCCTTGATCATCTCGGTGGGGCCGACTTCGACGCCCTTCTTGTAGTGCCCATTGGTGAAGACGTACATGCCATCGGCGTTGGGCTCTTTGCTGATGCAGCCCGTCATGGTGTGGTCCTTCGCCGACTTGGCCGCCTTACCCATGTCGCCATGGGACATGCTGCCCATCTCGCCCGAGGACGACTTCTTCGACTTGCTGGTGGTTGTCTGCCCAGTTTGGCCGGTGCTCTCGGAGCCATACTGTGCCACGGCCGTGAAGCTGAAGGCCAAGACCACGGCCAGCAGCAGAAGCAGTTTCTTCATAGACTTCTCCTTAACCATTTTTTCACCGAATACACGAGTACCTACCGGCGGATAGATGCTGCCGCTGCATGGCCGGTTGCGTTGTGAATGAAATGTAAATTCGTAAATTCGGTCCAGAGTGGGGGAGGCGTTCCGGGTTGCCAAATCCGACGCTGAACCCCAGAATATGTGGTTAACCCACCAGACTGAGGCACATCCGGGAAAGGGACTGGCCGAGCGGTTGAGTGTGCCGCCGGGCCGGCGGCTGGGACGAAGCACGGGGCAAAGGCGCCAATGGCGAACACGGTAGAGCTGCAGAAGGTCCGCAAGTCCTACGATCACTTTGTTGCCGTGGACGATCTTTCGCTGGAGATCCGCGGCGGCAGCGTGTACGGGTTGCTGGGGCCGAACGGAGCGGGCAAGACGAGCACCATCCGCATGATGATCGGGATCACGGCGCCTGATTGCGGCGCGGTGCGGCTTTTCGGGGAGCCCTTCGGCCGCGCCCAGCTCGACCGCGTGGGGTATCTGCCGGAGGAGCGCGGTCTGTACAAGCGCATGAAGCTGCTGGACCATCTTGTCTTCCTGGCCGAGCTCAAGGGAGTGGCCGCCGGCGAGGCGGCGCGCCGGGCTACCCGGTGGTGCGAGCGCCTGGAACTGGGCGCCTGGCTGGGAAAGAAGATCGAAGAGCTCTCGAAAGGGATGCAGCAGAAAGTGCAGTTCATCGCCACCCTGCTTCACGACCCGGAGCTGCTGATTCTGGACGAGCCCTTTGCGGGGCTGGATCCGGCCAACCTGGTGGCGCTGAAGGACGTGCTGCTGGAAATGAAGCAGGCGGGAAAGACCATCCTGTTCTCCACTCACCGGATGGAGCAGGTGGAGCGGCTGTGCGATTCGATCTGCCTGATCGACCACGGCAAGGCCGTCCTGGAGGGCGAGCTGAAGCAGGTGAAGTCGCGATTCGGACGGCGCGACGTGCAACTGGAATACGAAGGGGAAGACAACTTCCTCGAACAGGGAGACCTGGTGCAGTCGTTCAACAACTACGGCAACTACGTGGAGGTGCGGCTGCAGCCGGGGGCCGATCCGCAGGACCTGCTGCGGATAGCCGCCGCGCGCGCGCGGGTCAACAAATTCGAACTGATGGAGCCTTCGCTGGAGGAGATATTCCTGCAGGTGGTGGGGAGGCGCGATGCGTAACACCTGGCTGATTCTGCGGCGCGAATACCTGGAGCGGGTGCGCAAGAAATCGTTCGTCATCTCCACGCTGTTGCTGCCGGCGCTGATGATCGCCGTGCTGGTGCTGCCGGGCAAGCTGGCGACGCTGCAAAGCCGGGGAAGCAAGCGGCTGGCGGTGGTGTGCGCCCACCCCGACTTCGCCCGCGCCGTGCAGGCGCAACTGGAAAGCCCGCAGCGCAATGCGGAGAGCGATGCCGGGCGGTACAAGGTGGAAATCGATTCCAGCCCGACGGAGGCGGAGCGGGCGCGGCTGAAGGAGCGCATCGCCGCCGGACAACTGGACGGCTATCTGTGGATCAGCGACGAGGCGCTGGCCTCACGGAAGATCGCCTACGGGGCGCGGGAGACGAGCGACTTCATCGAGGCCGACGCCCTGCAGTCGGCGCTGAAGACCGCGCTGCTGCGGCAGGAACTGCTCTCGCACGGAGTTTCGCCGGAGCAGGCGGACAAGATCGTGGCGCCGGTGGACCTGGACGTGATCACCATCAAGGGCGGTCAGGAAAAGCGAAGCAGCGGGCCGCTGCAGTTCATCAGCGCCATCGTGCTGGTGATGATGATGTACATGACGCTGCTGCTGTACGGGGTTTCGGTGATGCGCGCGGTGCTGGAGGAAAAGACGTCGCGGGTGATGGAGGTGGTGCTGTCGTCGGCGAGCGCGCGCGAGCTGATGGCGGGCAAGCTGCTGGGCGTGGGCGCGGTGGGGCTGACGCAGATCGCGGTATGGATAGTGATCGCGCTGGCGGCCACCACCCCCGGCCTGCTGGCCACCGGGGGCCAGTTGGCGGGCATGAACTTCTCGCCGGCCACGCTGTCCGCCTTCGCCGTGTTCTTCGTGCTTGGCTACCTGCTCTACAGCGCGCTCTACGCCGCCCTGGGGGCGATGGTGAACTCCGAGCAGGAGGCGCAGCAGTGGCAGTTCTTCGTGGTGATCCCGCTGGTGATTCCGGTGATGATGATGACCTACATCATCCGCCAGCCGAACGCGCCGCTCTCGGTGTGGATGTCGATGGTGCCGCTGTTCGCTCCCATCCTGATGTACCTGCGGGTGGTGGTGGAAACGCCGCCGCTGTGGCAGATCGGGCTGTGCATCGCGCTGCTGCTGGCCACGGTGTGGGGGGTGGTCGCGCTGTGCTCGCGCATCTACCGGGTCGGCATCCTCATGTACGGCAAGCGGCCCACGCTGCCGGAGATCGTGAAGTGGGTGCGGTACGCGTGAGAGAATTGCGGAATCGGGTAAATGCATAATCGGGTAATCGGGGAATTGAGCAGCTTCCCGCATTCCCCGATTCCACGATCTCATGTCCACCACCGCCGCCGCTGAGGCCGTCGAGAGCTTCACCTTCAAGCAGCGCCTGGCGCTGGGGCTGATCACCGCCGCCGGGTGGGTGCTGGTGCGCCTGATCGGTCCCACCCTGCGCTATAGCATCTCGATCGAAGAAGGCGGGCCGGCGCGGGAGTGGATTTGCCCGGTGGTCTATGTCTTCTGGCACCGCTGCGTGATTCCGGCGCTGTACTGGTACCGCGGCAAAGAGATCGCGGTGATGACCAGCAGCAGCTTCGACGGCGAGTACATAGCGCGCATCATCGAGAAATTCGGGTACCGCGCGGTGCGCGGATCATCCACCCGCGGCGGGGTGCGAGCGCTGCTGGGCATGCACAGCGAGATCGAGCAGGGACGTGCCGTGGCCTTCACCATCGACGGCCCGCGCGGGCCGCGCTACGTGGCCAAGCCCGGGCCGGTGCTGCTGGCGCGCAACGTGAAGCTGCCGGTGGTCGCCTTCCACTGCGCGGTGGAGCACGCCTGGGTGCTGAATTCCTGGGACCGGTTCGTGATTCCCAAGCCGTTTTCGCGGGTGGTGCTGCGCGTGAGCCGAGTGGTGAACGTTCCAGCAGAAGCAGACGGCGCAGCGCTGAATGCGTATCACGCCGAAATGCAGTGGGCGCTGGATCGCGCCCGGCAAGCTGCCGAATCGGCGTTGGGACAAGCGTCAGGCGAAGGATGAATCCCCAGTCGGCGGCCATTTCTAAGGTGTTTCACTAAGGCGAATTCCCGGTTCAGCCGGGAATTCCGCGTCTTTGGGGCCTGATTATCACATTTCGCGGGAGAAGAGATGGCCCAAGCGGGCTAAGAGCCTCGTCGGCGTGGAAGATGGCGGCTGCGCCCAAGCACGGCGGCGCGCAGCGGAGAGGAAGAAAAACGCGCGTCAGCCGGGGCTCCGCGTGAAGGCACACCCGAAGCCGGACTCGGCCAACCAGCAAGACGAATTAAGGGACGCCGTAACCCATGACTAATCCCGAGTCGCACAAAAACCGGCTCGTAGGAGGTTCGTTTGATTGAGGGTAAGTTGATGCGCCGGTACTTTCCGAGCGAATTGAGGAAAGACACACCCCCGGGTGGGGCGCCGGCTTGCGCATGGCGGCCGGGCCGACCGTATGAGGAGAGTGCTGATTTGCGAAAGAAACTTTGGATCGCGGCCATGCTGGTTGTGGCCACGTCATGCTTTGCGGGGGTAAGCGTTTCCTCGCCCGCGAACGGGTCGACGGTTGGCTCTCCCGTTCACTTCGTAGCGTCGGCGAGTGGTTCGACGACCATCGCCTCGATGATTATTTACGTTGACGGGAACCGGGATTACCTGGTGTACCGCAACAGCCTTGATACCTACATCAGCCTGGGCAAGGGAAGCCACTACGCGGTGATCAAATCCTGGGACAACCATGGCAATGTCTACCAGGCAAGCCGGACATTTACGGTCGGGGCCATCTCTTCGTCCTCGTCTTCGGGTTCGGGGGGGAGCGCATGGGTGAACGTGTCGAGCCCGAGCAATGGCGCGACGGTGGGATCTCCGGTGAAGATCGAGGCCAATGGGGGCAGCGCCAACGGCATCTCCGGCTGGGTGGTGTACGCGGACGACCACAAGGTCTACCAGGTGGACAACAATTCGAACTCGCTGAGCGCGTCGGTGAACCTGTCGTCGGGCACGCATACGCTGTATGTGCGCGCCTGGGACCGCTCCAACGGGCAGTACGGCACCTCGTCGAGATTCACCATAACGGTGAGCGGGAGCAGCGGCGGTTCCGGTGGCGGCAGCAGCGTGACCGCCGGCACCTCGATCTACAACATCCAGACGCTGGACGGCTGGGGTTCCTGCTCGGCGTGCGCGGGCAAGATGGCAACGGTCCCAGCGCGGGCTATGGCATGAGCCGCTGGCAGAGTTCGCCTTCGCTGGATGGAAAGTCCACCAAGTTCTCGATCTGGGGCAGCACGCCGTTCTCCGACGTGCTGTGGTGGAAGTCGCTGTCGAGCGCGATCGGCGACACCAGCAAGCCGCATCACTTCATCTACGACGCCTTCTTCTATCTGACCAACTCTGCGGCGGTGCAGGGACTAGAGTTTGATATCAATCAGTTCGTCCACGGTCACTCGCTGATCTTCGGCACGCAATGCAACGTGCTGAACGGCAATCACTGGGACATCTGGGACAACCGGAACTCGCGCTGGGTGTCGACGGGCAAATACTGCCCGACGCCGGCGGCCAACAAGTGGCACCACGTGACAGTGGAGGTGGAACGCGCCTCCGACGGCGGCGACTGGCTGCACTATGTGGCTATCACGCTGGACGGGGAGAAGCACTACCTCGACGCGTGGTACCCGCCGGCCTCCACCAGTTGGAGCGGGATCACAGTCAATTACCAGATGAACGGCAATTACCAGATGGCCGATTATTCGGTGTGGCTGGACAAGCTGACCTTCAGCTATTGGTAGAGAGACTAAGAAGTAAGAAGTCAGAATGAAGGATGAAGAACCGAGGGACATCTGGTTGTTCATTCTTCATTCCTGTTTATTAGGGAAGCTCTGATCAATGACCTCCCTCGGCGGCTGAATTTCAGTCGCCGTTTTCCATTCTTGGTTCCTCATTCCGTTCTTAATTGTTCATTCCCAGCCTTTTCACACCGGAATCACGGATTGGGCAGCAGGGTGTAGTCGCAGGGCAAGTTGACCTTCTGCTCGGGTGGGGTGGGAGGGGTGGGCGTGGGCGGGTTGTCAAAGGTGAAAAACTCCTGCATGTCCATCTGGGCCGCGTCGCGCGCGGTAAGGCTGGGCAGACTGAAGCGGGTTTCGATGAACTTGAGGATGGCGGTGAAGTCGGCCACGGTGTGCGAGACGTAGTTCTTCTTGGCGAATGGCGAAATCACCAGCAGCGGGACGCGGTAGCCGGTGCGGGTGAAGTCGCCCGGAGGCAGGATGACCTGCTGCTCCACCGGAGTCAGATCGGTGGGAGGCATGCCGTCGGGGGAAACGGCCGGCTGCCCGGGGACGTGGTCATAATAACCGCCAGCTTCGTCGAAGGTGAGCATGAACACGCCGTCCTTCCAGTACCGGCTGGTCATGAAGGCGTTGATGAACTTGGCGGCATACTGCGCACCCGCCTGGGCGCTGTTGCCGGAATGGATGTTGCCCGGCAGGGTAGCGCCGGGATGCTCGTCGTAGCCCGGCAATTCCTCGATGAAGGCCACCTGGGGCAAGGTTCCGTTCTGCAAGTCGGTGAAGTACTGGTCCACCGGGACGAGATTGGCCTTGTGGTCGTCGGCGAAGGGCTTGAAGCGGGTGAGGAAGGTGTGCGGAACTCCGGGGTGTGTCGGATCATCGGTGTAGTAGACCTTCCAGGAGATGCCGGCAGCTTCGAGCAACTGAAAAATGTTCTTGACCGTGCCGGAATCAAAGGTGCCGGGATCATGAGCGTGGCCGTGAGTGGTGGCGGCATAGAGATAGGAGCGGTTGGGAGGGCTGTTGCTGGGAACGGGCGAGAACCAGCGATCGGAGGTGCCGAAGGCGGAGGCCATGAAGTAGTAGTAATTGAGGTCATCGCCGTTGTAATAGCCCATGGCGCGGGTGCCCATCAGGTCGTAACGGATGTTGACCATGGTGGTGGTGGCGCCGGGAACACTCCAGGTGAGGGTGACCGGCTGGCCGGCGGCGACGCTGGTGACGTCGGCGGTGAAGACGACGCCCGAAGCCGGAGTGATGCTGGGCGCGACCGGCGAAGGCGTCGCGGTGTCGGTGGTCACGGTGACGCTGACCACGGCCAGGGGGCGAGTGTCATAGTTGCCCCAGGCATCGGCATTGGCAAACAGGTAGTAGTTGGTGGTCTTCCTCGGGGTGACCTGGATGGAGCCCATGGAGTTGGCGACTTCGGCGATGAAGCCATCCGATCGGGCCGAACCCTGGCCGCCGTGAACGTAGCCATCGCCGAGAAAGGTGTCGGAGCCGGGACTGTCGAGGTTGAAGGCGCCATGACTTCCCAGCCAATCGGGGTCGGTGTTTCCCATGCAGGCGGTTTGGAAATGAAACGACTTGACGACGATGCCGCCGTCGGTCTTGTTCTGCGAGTCGGGCGGCAGGCCGTCAACTCCGGACAGATGACCGAAGTAGCTGTCGAAGGAGCGGTTCTCCTGCATCATGAAAATGACGTGGTTGATCGCGGTGATGTCTTTCGGCTGCGAGGAAGGGGGCGGCGGCTGGGTCGGGGGATTGCTGGGAGAACCCGCGCCCGGCGGCGAGGCTGCCAGTCCACCGCAGGCCACGGAAGCGGAAAGAGCGGCAACGGCCAGGAAAAGCAAACCGTGCTTCCGGATTGCAGCAAGCGTTGAAACACTCGGGGAACCGGTGATCATGTCAGTTACGCTCCTGGGACACGAGAACGAGTTTCAAAGTCAGGTCGAAGTTCCTTTTCCGCGAGACTATGGTGAAAGCAGGCCATAGACGGTGAGCTGACCTCCGCCGCCGACATAAACCTTGCCGTTGACAACCGTGGGGACGCTGAACTTGACGGCGATGCCGGCGGTGTCGCGATCGCCGGCCTGGGCGCTGTTGTACAGCTCGTGGGAGCAGTCGTTGGCATCGTAGGCGTGGAGGATGGCCGGGCCGTTGTCCCATTGGTCCACCTGCAGCGCCCAGACGATGCCATTGCTGTCGCCGTTGGAGGAAACCGCCGGGCTGCTGCCTGGGTAACCGAATGTCTCCGAACCGCGAGTGGCCAGGGTGAGGTGGCCGGCGCTGATCTTGTAGCACTGCAACTGGTTTTTGATGGGGGCGATATAGATGTTGTCCTTCCACACCGCCGGAACGCCAAACAGCGGGCTGCCCAAGTCCAGTTGCTGGACTATCTGGCTGTTGTCGCTGGTGTGGGAGTGGCCCAGGTCGTCGCGGTTGACCACGTAGAGTTGCCCCTGCTTGCCGCCGGCGATGGCCAGGTGAGCGGGCCCCGACGGCTGGTCAGGCAGCAGAATCAGGCCGCCGGCCCCCAGATCCTTGTCCAAGTCATTCAGCTCTTGAAAATTGAAGGGCGTAAACCAATCCAGCACCTGGAAGGTGCCGTTGGCCGGCTTCAGCTTCAGAATACTGTCGCCGTAGTCGCGGCCGCCGCCGGGAACGTTGTAATCGCCGTTGGAGACGGCGACAAAGATATTCCCGGCGCCATCCACCGCCGGGCCATTGCCGGACTCCCAGACGCTTCCGCCGGCGCCATCCGGGGTGGGGGCGAAGACCACCACCTGTTTCAGCGTCTGCGCGTCGTAGCCGAGGATCCAACCAAGAAAGGGATTGAAATCAGCATGCGACGCAAAGGCGATGTATACCGTCCCGTTCAGCAGCAGCAAGGCGCTGCGTTGCAGGTTGATGAGGGGATCGAAAACGATGTTGCCATTGCCGTCGTTGGGCTCTGCCCGGCCCGGCATGGAGGCCTGGATAGCCACGGGACCGCCGAACTTCTCCGCCCCGGTAGTGATGTCCAGGGCGTGCAGCCGCTGAAAGAACTTGCCGTTCTCCTTGGTCGCGGCTACCACGTAGAGGGTCCCGGTGTCCGGATCGATGACGGGCGTGCTGGTGATGCCGGTCTCCGGATAGATGTCCTCGTAGAGCACGGGAAAGTCGTCTCTGGAGGAGACTGTGGTGATCCCCGCGCCCGGGTCGGTGAAGCTGCGATGCCAGAGCGGGGCGGTGGTTTTGGCGTCGGCGTCGAAGGCATAGACGCTGTCGTGCTGGGTGGCGACAAAGACCACGTTGTGCGTGCCTCCCGCGATGGAGACATTGGCCAGGTAAAGAGGTTCGGCATAGACCTGGCCGTCCACGTCGTAGGAGGCCAGCTTGCCGAAGCTGGCCTGATTCACGTTGGCCGGCGTCAGCGTGGTTTCCTGGGAGTTGAGGCCGGTGCGGGCGACGTTGTCGTGATAGGTGGTGAGGTTGACCGGCGCGGGATCGGGCTGCGGTGGTTGCTGGTCTGGCGGCGCCGGCTGGGTGACGGGAGGCTGGGAAGCGGTGGAGGAAGTAGTGCCGGAAAAGCCGCCGCAACCATAGAGCCAGGGCAATGAGACAACAAGAAGAATCAGCGCGAGAGGGCCCAAGGTCCGGGTGGAACTCACGTTTGGTCGTACCTTCCCCATAATTTTCATCGGCAGTGAAGCCCGTTTCAGCGGACTTCAGAGCACCTGTCCCTTATCTCTGAATGTTGGCCGTGAATGCGAGTTGCCACCATGGAACGAAAGCACCTTTAGGCTGCCACCGGGAACACGTCCTTCCTGGCAGCCGAAGGAACGGCCTGTGGGCGGTGGACGGCGTTGATGAGCGAGATGGGGCGCTTGCGGACTTCGTCGTAGATGCGCCCGATGTATTCGGCCAGCACGCCGACACAGAACAACTGCACCCCGCCCATGAAGAAGATGGCGGCGAGGATGGCGGCGGTGCCGGTGAAATTGCCGGTGATGGCGAGTGCGGCAGCGACCACGATGGCCAGCGCGATGGCCGGGATGCCGAGGGCGAAGCTGAGACGCAGCGGCTTGTAGCTGAAGCTGGTGATAGCGTCGAGGGCGTACTTGATGCGGCTGACAAAGCTGAGCTTGCCTTCGCCGCCGACGCGGTGCTTGCGGTCGTAGTAGACCAGGGCGGTGGGATAGCCGAGCCAGGCGCGCAGGCCGGGGAGATAGCGGTTGTACTCCTGGAGCGCGTTGAAGGAATCCAGCGCCTGGCGGTCCATGAGTCCGAAGATGCCGGAGTTGAGGGGAATGGGAAAATCGGAAAGGGCGCCGAGAACGCGATAGAACAGGCTGAACAGCACCAGCAGGTACTTGCGGCTTTCCTCGCGCTTGCGGCGAACGGCGCTGACTACCTTGGCGCCGTTGCGCCAGGCGGCGACCATCTCGGGAATGACCTCGGGCGGATCCTGCAGGTCGCCGTCCATGAGGACCACGGCGTCGCCGCGCGCGGTCTGCATGCCGGCGCCGAGCGCGCCCATGTGACCCCAGTTGCGCGACAGATCAACGACCACGATGTGAGGATCGCGCGCCTGCAATTCGAGCAGCAGCTTGAGCGTGGCATCCTGGCTGCCGTCGTTGACGTAGACCACTTCCCAGTCCTCGCCGATGCCGTTCATCACCTGCGAGACCCGGCCGTGCAAGACATGGACGATTTCTTCTTCGTTATAGACGGGAATAGCAACCGAGATCATGGGGCCTCGAAACCTGAACCGCAAAACTGAAATCCGGGGACATTACTGCCCCGGTACTTCCTGCAACAGCCGCACCTTCCAGCGGACTTCGGTGGGGGTCATCAGCGAGATGTAATGCAGGGTGAGGTTCTCGCTGTGGACCACCTGGCCGCCATCGAGGACCTGGCGTTCCAACTGCGCAGTGTCGCGCAGCTCGATCGACAGTCCTTCCGGCGAATAGAACAGCACATCGACCTTGTGCCCGTGGTCGATATAACGCGTACGCAAGCCGGCCTTGGCCTGGTCAGCGACGGCGGCGGCGAACTTCTCTTCGGCGACGCCGGCGAAATCGTTGTCAATGAGATCGGCGCGATTCTGCTCCATGGCCTGCGCCAGCGAACGCCAGGCGCGGGCGTAATCGCGGGCGATGGATTTCCTGGTGAGCGCCTCCACCGGCCGGCCGGCGTTGTCCTCGGCATTCAGGCGAACGCTGGGAAGGTTGTCGGCGGCGCGCGAGGCGGGCGGCGCCGCGCCCGCGAGCAAGGCAAGAACCACGGCGGCAACCAAGGTTTTCATTGGCCGCCTCCCCAGTGGATTTCGTTGCCCATGACCACGCCGGAAGCGACGGAGATGGTGGCATCGCGAAGTTCGGGCAATTCGGCCTTGGCGACGCCTTTCTTAATGCGCGCGTCCACGCTGCTCTTTCCTTCGGGCGAGACGGCGGTGATGGTCACGATAGTGCCGTCGGGAACGGGATTGCCGGTGCAATCGCGGATGGGCGCGGTTTCCACTTCCACGCCGTCCTTGGCGGGCTGCGCGTGGATGGTCAGATTGCAGGGGTCGGAGGCGGTCTGCTGCACCACGCGGCGCTCGCTGACCTCGGCGATGGAGGCGACAAATTGCGCCGTGCCGGCCTTGCGCCCGGAATCGAGGCCGACCCAGGCGACGCCATTCCTGGTGCTGACGGTGCGGGCGATCGCCGGGGCGCCGCCCACGGAAAGCTTGAAGGTCACCGGCTCGGGGCGAACGATCAGGTTGTGAAATTTATCGAATGGGTAGACGACGCCGCTGATGCCGCTGGGGCGGGCCACCGGCAGGCGCGACGGGCGGGCGATGAAGCTGATGCGCGCCGCTTGCGCCGGCATGACCCAGAAGGAAGCGCTGGCGTTGGTGTCGCCGCGCAGGATCACCAGATAGCGGCCCGCATTCCGGACCTCTTCCGGCGCGATCGGAATTTCGCCCCCGAGTTTGACCCGGCGCTTCACCACACTGGCCGGCCCCAGCAGATAGAGCGTCGCCTGCCCGTGGCCGGGAGCGTGAATGCTGAGCCCGGCGCCGGCCTGGACGCGCTCCGGCACCGTCACCTCGGAAGCGCGCGCCGCATCCGCGGCGAACCAGCAAACCGCAATCAACAACACTGCCAGGGTTGCGGTCTTCATCGGTATAGCCCGTTTTCGGTGTATTGGTTGACGGTGACGCGGTAGCTGTGCACCTGGGCGGCAATATTGTCCGGAATATCGACGGCGAAGGGCAGGGGCGTTTGCGGCAGCAGCGCCTTGTCCACATAGCCGTCCGATACCCAGAGCACCTGGCCGGTGTTGTTGTAGTAGGTGGCAAGAACGTGCGGGATGTTGACCACCTGGCCGCTCTCGTTCAGCAGTTCGCCGGCCAGCACGCGCCGGCCGCGGGCGTCGGTCTCGATCTTCTGGTCCATCACCCCGATCACGGGATCGGCCGAAGCCGAGACCAGCGAGGAATCCGGGCGCATGCGCACGCTCTTCACTTCCGAGAGCCTGACACCGGGAAAGTCGATGCGGAAGGGCGACACCTCCTTGGGCAGCAGGGTATGAGACATCTTGTCGAAGCTGCTCTCCTGGCCCACGGTGCCGCCGTCCTTGCCGATGAGGGTGGCGGTGACGGAGACAAACGCCGGCACGGTGTCTTCGTTCAGCACCTCGCCGAGGACCACCGTGGCGTTGCCTTGGCTGGTGGCCTTCATGGAGATGAGGCGCACGTGAGGCGCCTCCACGTTTTGCGCGCCCCACTCGTCGCCGGCGCCGCGATAGATGACATCCCAGCGCAGGTAGTTCACGGGAATCACCTGCGGCGGAACCTGCGGCTCCTTCACCTCGGGCCACACGACCTTCCACAGGCCATCGCGGTTTACCACCTTCAGGTTGCGCGTGTCGTAGAACGCGCCCACGGCGGTGGCCCACTTCATGGTGGTGCGCACCAGCGCCTGGTTGTTCGTTTTGCGCAGGACGCGGAGGTCCGCGTCCTCGAGATTGGAATAGGTGCGCAGGCTGCCGTAGGTGCCGCGCATGTCGGCGGTGAACTCCCGCTCGTCCACCTGGTTCTGGTTGGCGATGTAGCTGTACGCGTTGTGGTAGCGGCGTTTTTTTACATTGTCGAGCACCGAGCGGATGGCGCCGTCGGGAGTGTGGGTGCTGGCCAGCGCCCCGGTGCCTTCTCCGGCGATGTACATGACGGTGGAGGTCTGCTCCGGCCACAGGGTTCCCACGGCGACCAGCCCTAGCGTGATAACGGCCAGAAAAAAAGGTAAGCCGAACTTCATCACTTCACCCCCTCACGCAAGTACGCCGACTCGGGAGCGGCAGCAGGAAACGCGATGGGCTCCCGCACCCGCCGGCGATCGGGCAGCGCGACCACCAGGAAGATGGCGAGAAAGCTGCTGCCGATGGGCAGGGTGCCCCACAGCAAGCCCTCCCAAGCTGCGGGATGAAAGTTGGCCTGCACGGGCTGTGCCGGGGGAATGTCGTCCTTGGTCCAGACCTGGATGGCGCCGACATCCAGCGCATCCACCAGCCGCCAGCCGGCAAACGCCATCAGCGGCCGGTAGAAGGGGTCGCGCACGAATACCCATTTCAAGCCGTAGCGATCGGCATGGCCGAGCATGGCGCGCAGCGAGGCCATGCCGTTGGTGCCGTAATACTTGGCGTTGGTGAGTTGGGCGGCGCCGTGCTTGGTCATTTCCGGCAGCATGCGGGCGGAGTTGTATTCGCCGTCCACCGAGTCAGCATCGGTCAGGATAGAGAGTTCGGAAAGATGCGAACCGAAGCCGAGCGTCAGGTAACGGTACTTGTCGTGCCCGTCGCGATTGAGGAAGCTGGCCACCGTATTGACCCGCAGTTCCTTGTCGTAGTTGATGGGGTGGAAGGTGGTCCAGGCAACCGACAACGCCAGCGTTCCCACGGTGGCGGCGGCCAGCCCGACAATGGCGCCGCGGCGGTAGCGGTCAATCAAGCGCGCCGCCAGCAGGCCGACGAAGGGCAAGGCCATGATCGTCGCCCAGAAGCTGAAGCGTTCGAAGGTGAGGATCTCGTAGGCGCGTCCCAGCAGCCAGCGGGGCACGGGCGTGGTTCCGCCCAGCCCGACCAGGAAGGTGATCCAGAAACCGAGCAGCAGCGGGCGAAGCCGCTTGTCGGCCGAGCCGCGGAAGGCGATGAACGGCAGCGCCAGAATGATGGCGCCGTAAGGGACGACCCAGTAGTTCAGCCCCCACTCCGGATTCAGGATGTAGTTGCTGCGGCTGGCGTGGGGGATGGGCACCTGGTTGATCGGGTTGTGCAGGAAGGCGATGAAGTAGGGCAGCAGAATCACCACCGACCCGATTCCGGCCAGCGCCGAGAACACCAGCGCCCGCGACAGAATGCCGGCGCTGGAACGCTCCTCGCCGTCCCTATTGCGGTCCATGACCGCCAGAATGAGCACCGGGATAGCAAACAGGATGGCGCCAAACAGCAGGGTGACGTGGTGGGCGGCGGCGCCCGCCAGGGTGAGCGCAACTCCCTTGATCAGCGCACGGCCTTTCGCCTTCCGGCTCCACTCATAGAAATACGGCAGCGCGTTCAGGTAGAGCGGGATGGCGGCGGTGGTGGAAAGCTGCCCTGCCTGGTAGACCAGCATGCCCAGCGATCCCAGAAAAACGCTGCCCAGCGCGGCATAACTGGCGGCACGCTCATCCACCCACAGCTTGGCGTAGCGATAGACGCCTACCGGCAGCAGCAGGATGATGATCATCTGCACCAGCATGTAGGCCAGGTTCAGCCCGGTAACGTGCGAAATCAGCGCCAGCCACTGCTGCGGCAAAGGAGGATAGGTGGTCTGGGAAAACCCGCCGAACCATTTCGGGTTCCAGGGATCGAACCAGTGATGGGCGTAGTGGGATGCGAAGAAGATATGAAAATGGGCGTCGTAGGAACCAAGCGGCAATTCCATCAGCAGCAAGGGACCATGGACGGCCAGCGCCGCCAGCAGGATCGCCAGCAAAGGGATCGGCCTGCGCAGGGGATGGGTTGGAGACATCGCAGTCAAGATATTCCTCCGCTGGTCCTCGCCAGCAGCAGTTTCGATTCCGAATCGCGAATGGCGGGTTTCCTTTCGCCCCAGTGGAAGCTACGCGGGAAGCTCGCTGGCTCGATTAGCGCCAGGTGTGTACGGACCGGGTGCACAGAGAGTACCGGCGTACCACGATGTGGCACGCGGCTGGCTCGCGTTGTTTCGAAATATCTGATTTCACACGCAAATCGTGCTGAGCAGTTGGAAACGCGCTTGCGGGTGCTCCGCCCAGCGAACACTGTCTCGCGCGGGTGGTCTCGTGAGAAGAAACGCAGTGCTATTTGTATTCTGTTCCCTGGCAATGCTGGCCTGGATACCCCTGGCCGCGCAGACCTTCGAGATCAGTCCTCAAGGAGGGGCGCAAGCCACGCCCGCCTCGCCGCAGGCGAAACCGGGCAAGAAGGGGCAGCAGGCGGGCGCAACTTCCTCGCAAGGCTCGCTGGCCTGGGGCGCCAGCATCGAGGTGGCGCGCCAGGCGCGCGCCGCCGACACCGCGCTCCGGCGCAATGACTTCCGGGGCGCGCTGGTCTATGCCGAGCGCGCCGCGCATGCCGCTCCGCAAGATATCAATCTGTGGCTGATGTACGGCTATGCCGCCCGCGGCGCCGGCAAAATGCAGACCGCGCTCGATGCCTACAACCGCGCGCTGCAACTGAATCCGTCGTCGGTGGAAGCGCTTTCCGGAATGGCGCAGACCTACGTGCGCATGGGGCAGACGGACAAGGCCAAGGAACTGCTGCACAAGGTGCTGGCGCTGAATCCGCGCCGCGTGAACGACCTGATGGTGGCCGCCGAGTTGTTCATCCAAACCGGCGACTACAACGGGGCGCTGGGGATGTTGCGGCGCGCCGACGCCATTCAGCCCTCGGCGCGCGCTGACCTGCTGCAGGCGCTCGCCTACCAGCACCTGCATCGCACCGACCTGGCGCGCCAGTTTCTGAACCGCGCCCGCTCCCGCGCGCCCAATAATCCCGAGGTGCTGCGCGCCATTGCCGGCTACTACCGCGATACCAAAGATTACCCGGCCGCTATCAGCGCGCTGCGCCAGGTCCCAAACCAGCGGTCCGATGTGGTGGCCGAGATCGGCTACACCTACGAACTGTGGGGCAAGAAAAAAGAAGCGGCAGCGAACTACAGCCGCGCTGCCACCATGGCGCCCGGCCAGTTGAACTACCAGCTCTCGGCCGCATCGTCGAACTTGGGCATTGGCGAACTGGAACAGGCGCGCACGTTTCTAAAGCGCGCGGCGAAGATCGATCCCAATTACTACCGCGTGCACGCCATTCGCGCCGAGGTCGCCAAGCAGGAAAACCACTACGACGAGGCCATCCGGGAATACAACGCGGCACTCCGCAACCTGCCGGAGTCGTCGAATGAAGGCGTGCTCTACCCGATCGAGCTGCGCGTGAGCCTGGGCGAGTTGTATCGCGCGGTGGGCAATGACGACGCGGCCCAGCAGCAGTACCAGGCGGCCTTCAACCAGATCCGGCCGATGAACATCGAGGGCGACGTGCGTCCCGAGTTCCTGCGCCTGCGCGGCAGCTTGAAGGCGAACTTGAACGATGTGAATGGAGCGCTCGCCGACCTGAAGGAAGCCGCGACCCTGGATCCCAAGAAACCGGACATTCTGCTGCAGTACGGCAGCGTGTTGTGGCGGGTGGGCCGGAAGCAGGAGGCGAAGCAGCAATACGAGCGGGTGCTGGCCATCGACCCCAAGAACGAATGGGCGCTGACCGCGATCGGCTATCTCGCCCGCGACATGGGCGACGTGAAAACCGCCGAACTCTACTTCCACAAGCTGGCCGCCGCCTATCCCAAGAATTATGTGCCCTACCTGGCGCTGGGCGACATGTACACCGCGCTGCGCCGCTTCAAGGATGCCAATGCGGCCTATGAAAAAGGATGGAAGCTGGCGCCCACCAATCCGCTGCTGGTGGCCGGCGGGGCCAACGTGGGAATCGAGTCGCACCGGTTCGAGCTGTCGAAGAAGTGGCTGGACCGCGCTAACCTGGAGATGAACCGCAATCCCTACGTGCTGCGCGAACGCGAGCGTTACCTGACCTGGGTGGGCAAGTACGCCCAATCCGAACAGGTGGCGCGGCAGGCGATCAGGATGCTGCCCAAGGACCGCGATGTGGTGGTCTATCTCGGCTACGACCTGCTGCACCTGGGACGCTATGACGACCTGCTGGAGCTGACCTCGAAATACGAGAAGATTCTGCCCAAGGACGCCGACCTGCCGCTGCTGGCCGGTTACGTCCACAAGAACGCGAACCTGCTGTACGAAGCGGCCGACGATTTCACCCGCTCCATCGAGCGTGGTCCGGACGTGCGCACCGCCTACGTGAACCGGGGGTACGTGTATAACGACCTGCAAAACGCGCAGGCGGCGACCGAGGATTTCGAAAAGGCCTTGAAGCTGGACGCCAACGATGGCTCGGCGCACCTGGGGCTGGCCTTTGCGCAGTTGGAACTGCACCACGGCAAAACCGCGCTCGACCACGCCAGGACGGCGCAGAAGCTGCTGGGCGAATCCGGCGCCATCCACGACGCCATGGCCACCGCTTACCGCCAGCAGGGTCTGCTGCAGCAGGCGGAGAAGGAGTACCGGGCGGCGCTCAAGTATTCCCCCGACGATTTGAAGCTCCACCTGGCGCTGGCCGACACGCAGTATCACCTGCGCCGCTACAACGACGCGCTGGCCTCGCTGCGCACCGCGCTCACCTACTCGCCTGACGATCCGTTCATCTACGCGCAGATGGCGCATGCCTACGCGCAACTGAAGCAGCGGGACGACACCATGCGCTACGTCGAGGCGGCCGAGAAGGTGGGCTACGACCAGTCGGACGTGCTGCTGGCCACGGGCGACGCGCTGCTGGCGCTGGGCGACCGCGACGCGGCGCTGGGCCGCTTCGCGCGCGCGCTGGACGCCCCCGATTCAGACCGCGTGCAGGCCCGGCTGGCGATTGCCAAGGTCATGCAGCGGGACGGGCACTGGGACGAAGCCCGGGAGCAGATTGGTCTCGCCTTCGCCGAATCGCGCATCGGCGAAGCCTCGCCGATCACCGCCGAGCATCTGCTCCAGGCTGCCGACATGTTCCTGCGCATGAATGATTTCGATATGTCGATCAAGCTGTTCGAGCGGGCGCGGGCGGCGGGCGCCGCCGACCAGGTGGTGGCCATCGGGCTGGCCAACACCTACCTGGCGAAGGGCGACACGCTCAACGCGCAGACGCAGCTCGCCAGCCTGGGCAATCCGGCCGAATACCAGGAGAACTACGATTACATGCTGGCGCAGGCCAACGTCTATCGCCAGCAGCACCGGGACGTGCTCGCGCTCTCGGCGTTTGCCCACGCCAACCAGATCGCCGGAGAGGATGATGTGGCCGAGCGCGAACTGGAAGAGATGGCGGGGCAGGAGGGGCTGCGCCTCTCCGACAAGGTCAGCGTGCTGACCAATTTCACCGTGACCCCCATCTACGACGACTCGACCATCTACCAGATGGACGCGCGGCTCTTCGGCGCCTCCGGCGCCACCCTGCCCCCGCCGCGGTCTTCGCTGGAGACCCGCTGGACCAGCGCCTACCGCGTGCACCAGCAGGGCCTGCCGACGATCAGCGGCTTTTTCCAGTTGCGCAATGCCGCGGGCCAGTTTTCCTATCCGGCGGAGGGCGTGATCCTCAACCGTGATACCTGGGATTACGTCTTCAACGGGGCGCTGAACCCGGTGCTGCGCATGGGACGCAATTCCATCACCTTCAACACCGGGCTCCAGTTCACCCTGCGGCGCGACAAGCGAACGCCGGTCGACATGGACCAGAACCTGTTCCGGCAATTCGTCTACGCCAACACCAACGCGCTCGGAAACTGGCTTACCATCCGCGGCGAAGGCATTCACGAGAGCGGCCCCTTCACCCTGCGCAACCTGCACTCGCGCGAACTGGTGGGGCGGCTGGAATTCCAGGTGGGAAGGCCCTGGGGTAAGACCTCGCTGATCACCGGCTACGTCGCCGATGACCTGCTGTTCCGGCCGCTGGTGCGGGAGTGGTTTTCGACCTCCAGCTACATCGGGCTGGAGCGGCGCTGGGGACGCAAGCTGACGGTGCGGGCGCTGGCCCAGTATATCCGCGGCTGGCGGGTGCAGGATCTGAGCTACGTGATCGCGCAGTCCATGCGGCCGGGCGCGCAGGTGCGCTATCGTCCGGCGAAGAACTGGACCATCGACGCCAACTTCGCGCTTTCCCGCGGCATGGGATTGCACACCTACGACAACGCCACCAGCGGCATCTTCGTCACCTACCAGCGCGCGCTGCGGCGGCCGGTGGACGACGGATTGGGCACGGTGCCGGTGGATTATCCGCTGCGCATTTCCGCGGGCGTGGAAAACGACACGTTCTACAACTTCAACGGCGCCGGCGGCGTGGGTTCGCAGATGATCATGCGTCCGGTGATTCGCATCAGCATTTTCTGAGCCGGGAGGCCGGCGGGCGCCGCCGTGGCGCGTTGCCGGATGCAGCCCGGGCGTTCGGCGCGCGATTGGCGGGCCGGGACGCAGACCCCAGGGGGCCCATGAAGATTTGTCTGGTCACTGCCTTTCCGCCGAGTGGGCGGCAGTTGAACGAATACGGCCTGCATCTTGCGCGCGAGCTGCAGCGGAATCCCTTGCTCAGCCTGACCATCGTCGGCGACGAACTCAGCGCCTGCGAGTGGGCCACCGATGCCCACGGCCAGCGCCTGGTCACCCACGGCGAACTGCCCGACTTCGACGTGACCCGCACCTGGCGTTTCAACAGCATCCGCAATCCGCCCCGGGTGCTGAAGGTCATCCACGACATCAAGCCCGACGTCGTCTGGTACAACCTGGTCTTCTCCACCTTCGCCACCCAGCAGCATCCGGTGGCCGCCTTCGCCGGATTGTGCATTCCGGCGCTCACCCGCGCCGCCGGTTACTACACCCACGTGACACTTCACCACCTGATGGAGCACGTGGATTTCAGCGCGGCCAACATCCGCGCCGAGCGGCTGTACCGCTTTGCCAGCTCCATCGCCACCCGCATGCTGCTGCTTTCCAATTCGACCTCGGTGCTGCTGCCCGCCTATCGCCGTACCCTGATCGAGAAATACCGCGCCGCCAACGTGCATTTCCGCTCGCACGGGATTCTGGGAGCGCGCCCGGAGCCGCCCGATTTTTCCCGTCGCGGCAACCCCGACCAGCGCATCCTCGCCATGGGCCATTGGGGCACCTACAAGCGGCTGGAAACGCTGATGGAGGCGTTCGCCGAGGTGCGGCGGCGAGTGCCCAACGCCCGGCTCATCGTGGCCGGCGCCAACCACCACACCACGCCCGGTTATTGGGAGTCCATCGCCGAGAAACTCCGCGACCACGAGCGCATCGAGTTCCGCGGCTACATCGCCGAGGAGCAGATTCCCGAGCTGTTCAGCTCCGCCAGTGTGGTAGTGCTGCCCTATGACTCTTCCACCGGGGCCAGCGGCCCCGCCCACCAGGCCTGCCAGTACGGGCTGCCCATCGTCTCCTCCGACCTGCCCGAGTTTCTGGACATGGCCAACGACGAATCCATGGCGGTGGTCTTCTTCCGCCGCGGCGACGCGCGCCAACTGGCCGACAAGCTGTGCGTGCTGTTGCGGTCGCCGGAGAGACAGCGGGAGATGGCGCAGCAGAATTTTTCCGCCGCGCTGCGCATGACCATGCCGCAGATCATCCGCGAATACCTCCGCTCCTTCGACCTGCAGAGGCGCACCCGCGCCCTGGCCCATTCCAGGTTCCGCCGCATCCCGCGATGGGCGGGCTCGCGTTCGGAAGATTTCCGCTTCGGCGGCTGGTCCCCCTGGACGTAACTTCCTGAAACTCTGGTGGAGGCGCTGGTGGTGCATGCCTTGCCGAGTTGGTTTAGGTTCTCAGGACGATGGCAGGCGCGCACAAACGAAAAGGCCGGGCTGGTTGGCCCGGCCTTCTCGCTTTGGAAACCGCCTTAGTTCTGGCGAAACTTTAGGGCGGCTCGGTGTCACCTTCCGCGCCGCACTTACATGACCATGGCGATGCCTTCTAACTCCTTTTGAATCACGTCCAGCGCGCAACCGGCGCCTTCCACCCGGCTGGCGGCATCCAGCGCCGCCTCGGGCGACACTCCGTAACCGCGTCCGGCCAGGAAGATTTGCAGTACACGGGCGGCATCCCAGGAGTCAACCCCACTCTGCAGCAGTTCATTGCGCAGAGCGCCTAATTCAGCGCTGGAGAACTTTTCCACCATGAATCACCTCCGACCCCGTCGCTGGTTTGCGACCCTCGCTACTGAATTAGAGTCCGTATACCCCACAATTGTTGCAGCAATCCATGAGCCAAACCCCCGGTTGGCTCCCCCACCTTCCTCACAAAAATTAGAACCCCATGGCCATCAACAAGTTGCTCGACGTATTTCCATATGGATAGGGACCGTCAAAAGCTCGGGATAGGCTGGATGATGCAAATCTCTGTGCCGGATTGAGAAAAACGAAGGCACGAAACGGGGTTTTGCCCCGATTTTGGTGCAAAAATCAGCCGTTTCCCTGGGGGGTGGCTTCCTCGGCCAGGAGTATGGGAATGCCGTCCCGGATGGGGTAGCTGCGGCGGCAGGCGGTGCATTGTAGCTTGTCGTCTCCCACCGGCTTCAGCGGGGCCTTGCATACCGGGCAGGCAAGGATTTCGAGCAGTTCCCGGCTGATCATGGCGCCATTCTACTCCCGGCTCGATTCGCTTTGCGACATATCGGCGAGCGTTGCCAAATCCGGAACAATCATGTCGGGTCTGGCGTCGCCGGCGGCGCCGCCCGAGGCGCCGGGGTGCTCGTGCCGGGTGACCCACACGCTGGCAATCCCCAAGCGATTGGCGGGACCGACGTCGTGGTACAAGCTCTGCGCCACGTGCAGCACTTGGCCGGGCGAGGCTTGCATGCGCTCCAGCGCCAGCCGGAAATTGTTCAGCGACGGCTTATAGGTGCGCGCCTGCTGGGCGGTGATCACCGCGTCAAACGGCGCCTGCAGGTGGATGGCGGTGCGCGCCAACAGGTCGTCATCCGTGTTGGAGATCACCGCCAGCTTGTAGCGCGATTTCAGGCGGCACAGCGCAGCCACGGTGTCGGGAAACGGCGGCCAGTCGCCAAGCGAATCGGGCAGGGAGCGCGCTTCCGCGCTGCTCAGGCGAAACGCCAGCCGCGCCGCCATCTTGGTCAGCACCGCCTCCAGGATCTGCCGGTAGCTGCGATACTCCCCGGCTTCCTCGGCACGCTCGATGGCGGCGAATAACTCCAGGATGCCGGCGTCGCTCAGCTTGCGGCCGTGCGCGGCCAGAATGGGACGGAGCGCCGACAGGATGCCGCCGTCCCAGTCAATGAGCGTGCCGTAGCAGTCAAAGCTGATCCAGGTGAAGCGGGAGAAGTCGAGATCAGGCATCAGACTTGAGGCTCTAGGTCCTAGACTTCAGGCGGCAGGCTGCACCCGTCCGTGAAGCCTGCCGCCTGGAGCCTGCAGCCTGGTCCTACTTCACTTCCAGCGGCTGCAGCAGCTTGAAGCTGAGTGCGGTTTCCGCCCGCAGGACGATGTCCTTGTTGCCGGTGAAGGCGGCGCCTGCGGTGCCCGCCCCAGCGCCCGCCAGGGCGCCGATGGCCGCTCCCTTGCCGCCACCCGCCAGGCCGCCGATCACCGCTCCCAGCCCGGTGCCGCCGCCGATGGCAATGGCGCTGCGTTTGCCCTTGCCTTTCATGGACTGGGCCACCGCCGCGGTCTCAATCTTGTAGGTGTTGCCGCCGATTTTCACCGAGTCCAGCGTCAGCCGCAGGCGCGCTCCGCCCTTGAAGCGCCCGAGCGGCACGGCTTCGGTGACCGTCCCCGTGGCCTCGGCGCCGGAGGGGATCACGACCTTGCCATTCACCTCGACCGGTTGAGTAACGGTAGCGGAGAATGCCTGCCCCGAAGTGCTGATCTTCGATCCCACCGCCTGGTCCAGGCGCACCACAATATGCTGGCCCGCAGGCACTACACGGGTTTCGACTGCGGGCGCAGGCTTGGCGGTGCGGGCTGCCGATCCGGGCGCGGTCTTCGCGGCGCTTGCAGGCGCGCCGCCGGCGCCGCTTGCGGTCGATGCCGGCGCCCCGCCTTCGCTGGCGGCGGGTTGCGAAGCCGGTTTGCCACATGCAATCAAGAATGAAATCAATACGACGCAGAGAAACAGTGTTCGATGCATGGCGCCCTCCACGGTCCGCAGCTTTGTATCAAAATGTGCCGCCCGATGCAACGTAGGGCTAATTTGGTAATCGGGTAATCGGGCAATTGGGTAATTTGAAAACTCCGCGTGTTGCCGAATCTGTTTTTCAATTACCAAATTACGAAATTACAACAGCTCGTCATCAATGCCCGAGTTCACCGCCACCCGCCGCCGCGGGCGCGCGCTCTCGCCTGACAGGTAGCGCACCAGCGAACGCGGGTCGGCTTCGAAAAGATCGGCCACCAGCCGTCGAACCGCCTGGGCGCGAGCGGCTTCCAGATCAAGCCCGGCGGCGTAACACCAAGCGCGGCCGCGCTTATGGCGCTTCACCAGCCCCTTGGCGCACATGCGGTCGAGCACCGTCATCACCGTGGTGTAAGCCAGGGGGCGCGGGAGCCCGGCGCGCACCTCGCCGACGCTGGCATCCCCGCGGGTCCACAGGACCTTCAGGCAGTCCATCTCCAGCGACGCGGGTGCGCCGGCAGACCTCACTTGCCGTCCCTCTTCATGCCGGCGGGTTTGAACTTGTTTTGTAGCGCTTCGATATGTTCTTCCAGCGCCAAGGACTGCGGCGATGAAGAGTTGGGCGCTGCCGCCGCCAGGGCCGTCTCGTCGGCCGGCTCGGGCTCCTCGGTCACCGGCTCTTCCATGGCCTCGGCCTTCGGCCGCAGGAACTTGGCGCTGTCCAGCAGCGGCCGCCCCAGCGACGTGTTGTAGCTGGTCCAGGGATTCTCCACCTCTTTCTCGCGCTCGAAGTGGGCCCGCATGCTCTCCATCTTGGAGTCGAGGTCGTCCAGGTAATGGAGCATCAGCGCTTCCGGGAACATGGGCAGCTTGGGCGAGCCGAACTCGTACTGCCCGTGATGGCTGATGATCAGGTGCTCGAGCAGCGTCTTCAGCTCCGGCGGAAAATCGGGCGGCAACTTCGCCTGCAGCATCTCCAGCTCGATAATCATGTGCCCCAGCAACTGCCCGCGGGTGGTGTAAGCGAAGCTGCGCGCGTAGGAAAGCTCGTGAACCTTGCCGATATCGTGCAGAAAGGCGCCGGCCAGCAGCAGGTCGCGGTCCACCTGCGGGTAGTTGCGGCAGGCGAGGTCGCATAGTTTGCACAGCGAAACCACGTGGTCCAGCAGCCCGCCGATATAGGCGTGGTGCAGGGTTTTCGCCGCCGGGGCGGTGCGGAAGGCCTGCGCGACCTCCGGATCGCTCATGAAGTTCTCAATCAAAGCCTTCAGGTGCGGGTTCTGGATGCCGGCGACGAACTCGCCCAGCGTGCGCCACAACTGGTCCACGTCCTTGGCGGTCTTGGGCAGGTAGTCGGCGCAATCGATTTCCGATTCCTCCAGCCGTTTCAGCTTGTGCACCGTCAGTTGAAAGCGGTTGTTGTACTTGTTGATCAGCCCTCGCACTTTGACGAAGTCGTCCTGTTCAAACAACCCCATGATGTCGGGTACGTTGTCCCAGACCTTGGCGTCGATGTGCCCGGTGCGGTCGGCCAGGGTGAGCGCCAAGTAGGGCTCGCCGCTTTTTTTCGGCTTTACCTGCTTGGAAGCCACCACGAAGCTGCTGGTGATGACCGTGTTCTCGAATTGCGCGGCATCGCGGACGTAGAAATCCTTCATAGGCTCAGGGCCGGCACGCTGGGGTCGCGGCGGAGAACGTATCGTACCCCAGACTTGCCGATGTAGTTTGCGCTTTATTTACTGAGTTACAGACGTTTCTTACCATTAACCGGAATCGGCTTCCCGTCTCGAATGACAATGTCCTGGCGCCTGTAAACAGCTTTCCCTCTCAACCTCTCTGCGGGCTTCTTGACCCCAAAGGTGTGTGTTCGACCGCCTCCGCCCGCACCTGCGGTGCTTCCCTCATATTTCCAGTCGGATTTTTCAAGGAAGACAACGTCGACGCGCCAAATGATGACCGGTTTTCGCCGTCCGATCGATTCGGTGGGATCCACTAGATATCGCCAGACGATGTACCAGCCTGGGTGATCATAGTGGGATTGGATGGCCCAGGGTCGCTTGCTTGCTTTGCTCTCCAGGCAGTCCGCGGGACAGGGAGGGCTCGCGCATCCGCGCCGGCAAAGATCGGGGAAGCGGGTCTGTGCCGTATACCCGTGCCGGCTCTTCTCCCAGTTACTGACGGAATCCAGTGCCCGTGTTCCAAATATCCCTACCAGCGCGCTGAACACGTTCGCTTGTTCGAAATAGATTTCGACCAGATCAGCGAGTTCACGCTCCATGTACTCGATTGCACGCCGAATCGCCGCGATTCCGCCAAAACCGACAGGTAGATCTACGCTCGCGTCGAACCAACTCTCCCGTTCACCCTTTGTTGCCATTGCCATTGCACTCGCCGGGCTCAAATTTGGCCAGGAGCGGAATGGCCTTGACGGCGAGAAGAAAGTATTCAGGGTTGTTTTCAATTCCGATGCTGGAAAATCCGCATGCTGCGGCAGCAGCTATCGTCGAGCCGGAGCCCATGAAAGGGTCCAATATTGTGCCCTGTTGCATCGGCAAGGCTGCTCGCACAATCTGGCGCAAAAAAGCTTGGGGCTTCAACGATGGATGCGGAGCAATCTCGCGTTCGAGGCCGCGGGCGGGGGATGAATAGATGAGGTCTTTGAATGGCTCATCCGCTGAAAGTCGCCGCAGTCCCCCGGTTTTCCACTTCCGGAGATTGTCCTGCACGCGCCCTTGGCACGGTTTCCGGAACAAACCCCAAGGCTCCCAGCACGATTTTGGCATAACCGAAACGTCAGGAAATTCGCCGTGCGCATTCTTGGGCCGGTCCCCGCCGCGCAACGTGTGCACCACCCGGATAATCTCGCCCCGCTTTTCGAATCCCGCCGCCACAAACGGTTCATATACCAGGTGCGATACGAGGGGGTTCGTGGCAATAAACACGTGTCCGCCCGGCACCAGAACCCGAATCAATGAGGATGCCAACCGCGTAAAGAACTTCCTAAGAGCCTGATGATCCTCCGGCTTTAACACGGTGAATCGTGGTAACGGACGCCGCTGGCATCCATCGAATGACGGAGGTATCCGCCACACTCCGCCCTTGCCACTTTTCATCTTGTTCAACTCACGGGATGTATATTCGACAAGTCCGTAGGGAGGATCCGTTACGACACCGTGGACGGAGTTGGGGCGGGCGGCTGCGAGCCACTCGAAAGCATCATCTTGGAAAAGCTTGTAGGTAGCGTCCTCGGCGAAGAGGTTCGGTCGATGCGACGAAACCAAGGTGCGCGTCGCGATTCCCATGTTTCGAGTCAACGGCAACTTTCAATTTGTGCCATCTTAACAGAGTTTGTAGAAGTTGAATGCAGGAGTTTGAACCCGAGAGCGACTAGGAGATTCCTGTTGACTCGGCCTGCTCGTGCGCGTGGTACGACGACCGCACCAGGGGACCGCTTTCCACGTGGCGAAAGCCCATCGCCAGCGCCTCTTTTTTCAGGAACAGGAACTCCTCGGGAGGGACCATGCGGGCGATCGGCAGATGGTCGCGTGACGGCCGCAGGTACTGCCCGACGGTGAGGATGTCCACCTGCTGCGCCGCGAGATCGCGAAAAACCTCGAGCAGTTCCTCCGTGGTTTCGCCCAGTCCGACCATCAGCCCTGTCTTGGTGACCGTCGACGGCGACATCTCCTTGGCGCGGCGCAGCAGCCGGAGCGTACGCTGGTAACTAGCCCCCGAGCGCACCACCCGGTACAACCGCGGCACCGTCTCGGTGTTGTGATTCAGGATGTCGGGGCGGGCGTCCAGCACCGCCTGCAGACAATCGTCGTGCCCCTGGAAATCGGGGATCAGCACTTCCACCCTGCATTCCGGCGCCAGGCGGCGGATTTCCTCGATGGTCATGGCGAAGACGCGCGCTCCGCCCATGTTGTCGTCATCGCGGTTGACGCTGGTCACCACCGCGTACTTCAACTCCAGCCGTGCGACCGCTTCGGCCACCCGCCGCGGCTCGTCGAAGTCGATCGGCCGCGGAGGTCCCTTGGGCACGGCACAGAATCCGCACCGCCGCGTGCAGATATCGCCCAGCAGCATGAAAGTAGCGGTGCGGTGGTTCCAGCACTCGCCGATGTTGGGGCACTGCGCCGACTCGCACACCGTGTGCAGCCCCAGCCCGCGCGCCAGCTTTTTCAGTGAGTGATAGTTCTCGCCCATGGGCGCGCGCGCCTTCAGCCATGCGGGCTTCGGCTGCGGCCGGCGCGGCGCTGCCTCGATCTGGACCAGGGTAGTGCTCATCAGAAACGTCATATTGTACGATGCGCCGGCGAGCGCAAGCGACTCAGGGCCGATCAGCGTGCCAAATCGTGCTGATCGCCACCCGCTCACCCTGCCTCATCGTTATGGGCTTTGCCACAAGCACATTTCGGCGGCGGCAGCTCGCGATCCGTGCCCCACGACAGCAGCCACGCTTTCATGTCGTCATGCCGTATGTAATGGCCTGACTCTATCTGCCGGTCTGCCTGACGGACCTCCGCCAGCAATCGTATTTCGTCCCCAAGACTTCTAGGTTTCACGAGCGCATACTACCATTTCGCGCGCAAACAAAATCGGGGTGACCAAAGTCACCCCGATGGAATTCGCGGACGCCGGACCTACAGAATCTGTACGTTCTCCGCCTGCCAGCCCTTGGGACCCTTTTTCACGTCGAACTGGACCGCCTGGCCTTCCTGAAGGCTGCGGAAACCGGTCGCGTTGATCGCCGTGTGATGAACGAAGACGTCCTCACCGTTCTGGCGGCTGATGAATCCGAAACCCTTGGCGTCGTTGAACCACTTTACTGTTCCTTGTTCCATTTTCTTGATGCTCTTTTCTGTGTTGAATTCTGCGGTGAAGTAAATCGGAGGCTAAGGACAGGTAGTGCTTCAGCGGAGCTTCTGCAGACCGGGACTTAGATCAATTCAATTCAACTCGCTACTACACTCTATATCGATGCCGCCGCAAAAGCGAGGACTCTTTTAAAAAAGATCAACCAACGGGCTACAGCGTATGCAGGTAAGCCAGCAGGTCATCCGCCTGCTCGGGGGAGAGCACCTGGGAAAACGACCGCATCTTGCTGCGCCCCAGCATGATCACCTCGCGCACCCGGGCGTCGTTGGCGGGAGTGCCGCTGGGCATGTACTGCTTCTTGAACAGGCCTTCCAGGCTCGGCCCCTTCAGCCCGCGCGAACTGTACGCGTTGTGGCACAGGGCGCAGTAGCGGTCAAAGATGTGGCGTCCGCGGGCCTGCTGCGGGTTCAGCCCCAATTCGGCATCGCTCTTGCGCAGTTGCGTGTCGCAGCCGCCCAGCACCAGCGACAACCCCAGCATGACCAGAATGATTTTTCTTCTCAGCAACCCATCTCCGCCATGTCGGCCCGATCGCGAAACCCTGATCTCGAATTGCTCAAACCCGGCCGCCAAGAAGCTAAAATACCAGAAGCATGCCCGTTGCCCTGAAGCGCGCCTACGAAAAACCCTCCGCCGCCGACGGCCAGCGCGTGCTCGTAGACCGGCTTTGGCCCCGCGGCGTGAAAAAAGAGAACGCCCAGATCCGCGCCTGGCTGCGCGATCTGGCCCCCTCGGACCAGCTTCGCCGCTGGTTCCACGCGCGCCCGGCGCAGTGGCCGAAATTTCGCGACCTCTACCTGAAAGAGCTTTCCAAGCCCGCGGCCGCTCGGGCGCTGGTCGATCTTTATGACCTGGCGCGCCGTTACAAACGGCTGACCCTGGTCTACGCCTCACGAAACCTGGAGCACAACAACGCGGTGGTGCTCAAGGAACTTCTGGACGGCATGCGCAAGCCGCCGCACAGCTCCGGGCCGGAGAAGGCCGCCCGCGGCGCCATCCGCGCGCGCCGGAGCGCCCGCTAGCATGGTCCTCCATCCGCTTGTCTCCCACCCCTGCCCGCAGGCGGAAACCTGCGTGCCCGTCTGGCCGGTTATCGAGCGCTCGCAGCGGCAACCCGCGGCGGAATACTGGCTGATCACCCAGCCGGATCACGCCATCCTCGCCGGGGCCCTGGCCGCCAATTTCATTTCCCCCGATTTCCCGCGCGTCGATCCTGCCATCGTCCGCGCCATCGAGCTGCACGATGCGGGCTGGGCCATTTTTCTTCCGGAGGCGCGCATCACCGCCGCTCCCGCCATCAATGCCGCCGGCAAGCCGGTTTCCTTCCTGGAAATCGATCCCGCCGATTTCCTGCGTGCCTGGATCGCTTCCATCGACGGGGCCCAGGCGGTGTGTGCGGCCGGCGGATATATCGTCTCACGTCATTTTTGCTTCCTCGGCCAGGGCCGCCTCAACTCGGCCATCGACAACGCGGAAGACACCGCCCGTATCCGCCGCTTTCTGGCCGATGAGGCCGCGCGCCAGCGGCGTCTTCAGTCGGAGTCGGGAAGGGGCGGCGAAGAACTGGAAGAGCTGCTGCTGGTTCTCCAGTTCTGCGATCTGCTTTCGCTTTACCTCTGCTGCGGCGCCCGCGACGCGGTGGAATTTCCGCAGCCGTTCGCTCCCGGCAAGGTGCGCCTCCGCCGCCACCAGGAGGCGCTGGTGCTGGATCCCTCGCCCTTCCAGGCCGGCGGCGGGACCCACGCGCCCGCCAGCTTGGGCGTGGAAGCGCGGCGATATCCAGGCCCTCGTCCCGTCACTACCACGCTGGCGTGCCTGGTCGGCTGATATCTTGCTGGTAACGTCCCACGGTTGCGACTTCCGTACGTTGCGCGCCTCGCCGCTTTCATGCAATATGCGCGTACATGGCTCGCGGTCACAGGCCGGCGCTCCCGCACAACGTCCTGCAGGAATATCTTCAGTCGCTGGCCGAAGGCGCCGATGCCGGTCCCACGGAACGCCAGCAGAAGCTGCTGCACGCCTATGCCGAGCTGCAATACCAGCTCCGTGGTGGCGGCCGCTGCTCCGCTTGCCGTGCCTCGGTGCGCCACGTGCTTCCCGTCCGGGCCGAGCACGCCGACGGCACCATCGCCGAATATGTCTGCCTGTGCGCGCGCTGCCTGGAAGCGGAACGAGTCATCTCGGAGCGCGTCATCCTCACCGTCGGCAAGGCGCAACTGGAGTACACTCGCTCCTCGGCAAGGCCCACGGCGAGGACCTTCAGCGCCTCCGCGCGATAAATTGTCAATTATTTCTTCTTACTGTCCTCGATCAGTGCCAGCACCACCTGGTCAATCGTCTGCAGCGCGACCCGGTTGGTTAGATTGTGGTTGTTGGCCATGATCGAGAATGCGATGCGCCGGCCGCCGGCCGTGGTCCCGTAACCGGAGAGCGTGTTAACGTGCCCCAGCGAACCCGTCTTGGCCTGCACCCGGGCCTGCGCGGGGGTGGCGCGGAAGCGTTCCGCCAGCGAGCCGTCCACGCCCGCCACCGGAAGGGTGTCCACGAACTGCGCGCCCCAGGGCTGCTGCAGGTCGAACAGCAGCAGCTTGACGATGGCATGTGGCGTCACCAGGTTTTGCCGCGACAGCCCCGAGCCGTCGAAGAACACGAATTCGCCGGAACGAACGCCGGCCTGGGACAGGAACCCGCGCACCACCTCCGACCCCGCCTCGATCGTGCCCGCCGTTCCTTTTTCCCGCCCCAGCAGGCGCAGCATCAGTTCGGCGTGCAGGTTCTGGCTCACCTTGTTGATCACCCGCAGGTCCATCATCAGCGGCTGCGACTGGTAATCGGCCAGCACCAGCCGCGGCACCGTGGGGAAATTCGGCGGAATATCGCCGCCCCCGGCCGAAGCCGTGGCGGTTACCCGGAAAGTCGACAGGCTGGCCAGTTCCAGGTGCTTGGCGCGTGCCCGCCCGTACACCACGATCCCGCGCCGCTCCAGCATCGAGCGGAACAGTTCCGCGGTGAATTCGGCCGGGTCGTCAATGGCCAGCGCTTCGTGGAAGCCGGGATCGTCCACCGGCATGTTGCCCCAAAGCGTCAGCGTGCTGGAGCCCGGTTCGCGCGAAATGGTCACGCTTCGCGGGCCGGTGCCCGCCGGGGTGGTCATGATCCGGTTGTCCAGCCGGTAATAATCGGCAAAGGGGGTAATGTCGATGAACGCCTTCTCGCCCGAGCGGGCCCCCGGCAAGACGTTCACGAACAGCACGTTGTCGTTGACGGTCAGGGCCGAAACCGGCGCGCCCCATTCGCGCGCCATGTCGTCCTGGGCCCAACCCTCGCCGTAGCGCTCGAAGGCGTAGTACGAATCGTCCCCGACCACGTCGCCGTCCACGAACTTCACCCCGCGCTGCACCAGTTGGTCCGCCAGTTGCTCCAGCACGCGCACCGGTGAATTGCTGCGCTCCGTGCGCAGGTTATAGGGCAGGGTGCGCCCGGAGAGATTGGGGTCGCCGCGCCCCACCACCACCACGTTGCCGCTCAGCCGGCCGTACTTGTCCACCGTGCCCGTGGTCTCCACCGTGGTGCGGAAACGGTAGTCCGGCCCAATCAGTGCCAACACCGCCGAGATGGTAAACAGCTTGGTGTTCGAGGCCGGGGTGAACAGCTTGTCGGCGTTGCGGGTGTACAGCGTGGCGCCGCTCGCCACGTCCACCGCCTCGATGCCCCAGAACCCCCGGGCCACATCGGGTTGCGACAGGATTTTCTCGATCCGGGCGGCCAGCGCTTTCGGCTCGTGCTTGTGTTTCTTGTGCTTCGCTTTGGGCGAGGCCGCCGCCAGTTGCACCAGCAGGAAGAGGACGAGCAGGCGGGCAACGGCGTTGCGGGCACGAATCATGGAAGTAGCAGCACGAGTTTAGCACTTTTGTGCCGCCCTTCAACCGCCACAAACAAGCAGTTCCTTTGCCGACGACAGAAAGGCCGACGACCGATGACCGTCCCCCTTGCGCCTTTCGCTCACAGCCTGTCTAATCAGCGGCGAACCATGCGTCCACCCTTCGAATGGGACATCGGCCGGCGGCGGCTGGCCTTGGGAGAGCGCACCCTCGTCATGGGCGTGCTCAACGTCACCCCGGACTCGTTTTCCGACGGCGGACTTTATTTCGACACCTTCAGCGCGGTCGAGCACGGTCTCCGGCTGCTCGATGAAGGCGCCGAGATTCTCGACGTCGGCGGCGAATCCACCCGCCCCGGAGCCGCCACCCAGGCACCCGAATCCGGCGCCGCCGCCGTTTCCCAAGAGGAAGAATTGCGCCGTGTCCTCCCTGTCGTGCGCGAACTCAAGCGCCGGCGCCCGCACGCGGTCCTCTCCATCGACACCTACAAATCAGGGGTTGCGCGCGCCGCGGTCGAAGCGGGCGCCGAGGTGGTCAACGACGTCAGTGGCCTGCAGTGGGATCCCGCCATGCCGCAAACCCTGGCGGAACTGGCCTGCGGCGCCGTCCTCATGCATACTCGCGGCCGCCCGCATGAGTGGCGCTCCTTGCCGCCCGCGGAGGACATGGTCGCGCTGGTGTGCGAAGGCCTGCGCGCTTCCAGCGAGCTTGCCCTGCGCGCCGGCGTCGAGCGCGCGCGGCTGGTGCTCGACCCCGGATTCGGATTCGGTAAGCGCTTCGAGGAGAATTATCCGCTGCTGGCGCGTTTTGAGGAGTTCCACGCACTCGGCTTCCCGCTGCTGGCGGGACCTTCGCGCAAATCCTTTGTGGGACACGCCGTCGCGCGCTTCGGCGAAACGCCCGCCCCCGATCGGCGCGTCATCGGCAGCGTGGCGGCGGCGCTCATCGGCATCCTCAAGGGGGCGCACATCGTCCGCGTGCACGACGTGCGCGAAACCGTGGAAGCCGCCGCCCTCGCCGACGCGGTCGCGAACTACGACAGAAGATAAGTCCGTGTGTCCTCGCGATCCCGCTGAATACGGGTTCGCATGAACTCTAACCCGGTGTCATCCCGAGCGCAGCGAGGGACCTGCTGTTCACGCCTGTAGGTCCCGACGCCTCGCCGGGACCGCCGTCGGTCCTCTCTCGCCACGGGCGCTTAAAATGCTTTTTTCGAATCCAGCAGAATCGTTACCGGCCCGTCATTCACCAACTCCACTTCCATCATCTCCTGGAAGCGCCCGGTCTCGCAGCGCAGCCCCGCCGCCCGCACCTTCTCGACGAAGTGCTCATACAGCCGCAACGCCTGTTCCGGTCGCGCCGCGCCATCAAACGACGGCCGCTTCCCCCGGCGCACATCTCCGAACAGGGTGAACTGCGAAACCGCCAGTACCGCGCCGTTGATCTCGGCCGCCGCCGCGTTCATCTTGCCTTCGGCGTCCTCGAAAATGCGCAACCCGGCGATCTTGTCGGCCAGGTATTCGGCGTCCGCCTCGGCGTCGTCGTGGCTCACGCCCAGCAGCACCAGCAGGCCGCGCCCGATCTGTCCCGCGGTTTCGTGGCCCACCTTCACCGACGCCCGCGTCACCCGCTGCACCACCGCTCGCATGGCGACAAAGTATCACGGCCGCGGACCTGCTCCTGTCATTCGGAACGAAGTACAGGGCGTGTCATCCTGAGCTCCTTGCGCCTTGCGCCTTGTGCCTTGTGCCTTGTGCCTTGCGCTGGGGTGAACCCCTCGGTTGAGACAATCGTCGATGGGCACACTTGCCGTTCAATGGATTCTCCTGCTCAAGCAGTCGGTTCTCCTTCAGACTGGTCCTCGGCTGGTGAAGCGGCGGCGGGCTCTGGTGGAGACCAACCCGCCAAGGAATAGCCAGCTGGAGACTCATCGAGACGATGGTCCGGGAAGCTGGCTTCGGTCGGCTTCCCGTTACAGGTGAAGTGGCCATCGGATCGATAGATCTCCCCATGCCTGAAAAAACTCATTCTGGGCGCCTCCGCGGAGACCTGGGTTGTCTGCTCGAACTCCGCCGGCGAGCGATAGCCCAGGGCCGAATGCAGCCGCTGGCGATTGTAATATTGCTCGATGAAGACCTCGATGTGGGCGCGCAGGTCCTCCAGATCGCGGTACTGGTGGGCGTAGATTTCCTCGCGCTTGAGCGTCTTCATGAAGCTCTCGCAACTGGCGTTATCGTACGGGTTCGCCGGCCGGCTCATGCTGGGCAGCACGTGGTGCTGGCGCAGAAGCCCGACGTATTCGGCGGAAGCGTACTGCACGCCGCGGTCGGAGTGATGGACCAGGCCCGGTGGCGGATCGCGCTCGGCGAGGGCACGCTGCAGCGCCGCCATCGGTAAACGGGCCGCCAGCGTTCGCTCCAAAGCCCAGCCCACCACCTTGCGCGAGAACGCGTCCAGGATCACCGCCAGGTAAACGAACTCGCTCTGCAGTCGGATATAGGTGATGTCCGCCACCCAGAGCTGATTCCTGGCGGTCAGCCGCATGCGCCCAGCCAGATTCAAATAGACTTCCAGCCGGTGATCAGAGTCCGTGGTCGCCACAAACGCGCGCGGCTGCAGGGCCAACAGGTTGTCTTCGCGCATGATCCGGGCTACGCGTTTGTGATTGACGGGCATCCCCTGGCGGCGCAGCTCGGCGGCAATCCGCCGATATCCATAGCGGCGCCGATGCTCCACCACGATCCGCTGAATCGTTGCGCGCACTTCCATCTCTTCTTCCCCCGGGCTCTGCTCTTGCAGGGAACGGTAGAAGCCCGCCCGGCTGACCTGCGCCAGATAGCACATCCGCTCGATCGTTAGGTTGCCTTGCATCGACATCACTTCCCGGATCTGGTCGTAGATGCCTTCTCGCCAGAGTCTCTGTTCTGCTGGCGTCGAGCCTCGATTTTTTGCAAGGCACCCTTGAAAAAATCTACCTCCAGAGTCTTTTCCGCCAGCGCCTGTTTCAGTCGGCTGTTTTCCCGCAGCAGACTGTACTCTGGCCCCTGCCCGGGCGGCGATCCCTGGCTGGGCTGGGCCGGTTCCAACTGGTCGCGCCACTTGTACAGCAAGCGTCGATGCACGCCCAACTCCTGCGCCAGCACTCCGATATTGTCGCAGCTCCTCATTCGCTGGACCGCCATCTGGCGGAAGGCCTTCATATGCTGCCGTCGTCTCGTTGCCACCTTGCAGCTCCTTTCCCTGCAAAGTGTGCCAATTTCCTGTGTCTCAAAAAAGGGGTTCAGTCCAGCGCCTCGCGCCTTGCGCCTTGCGCCTTGTGCCTTGCCCCTACTTCACTTCCATCCCCTCGAAGTGGTTCATCGCCTTCTGCAGCGACGCCTCGTCTTCCACGTTCAGGCAGGTTTTCGAGCGGTCGATCTGCCGCATCAGCCCGCACAGCACTTTCAGCGGACCCGCTTCGATGAAGGTGGAAATGCCGCGCTCCATCAGCAGCCGCATGGAACACTCCCACTGCACCGCGCCCGTCACCTGCCGGATAAGCGCATCGCGCGCCTCCTCGGGATCGGAAACCATCCGCGCGTCAACGTTGGTGACCACCGGTACGTTCATGCTGAGGAACTTCAGCGACTTCAGATCGGCCGCCAGGCGTTCCTGCGCCGGCTGCATTAGCGCCGAATGGAATGGCGCGCTCACCGGCAGCATGATGGCGCGCTTGGCGCCGCGTTCCTTGGCCAGCGACGCCGCCCGCTCCACCGCCGCCGCGCTGCCGGAGACGACAATCTGGTCGGGTGAATTGATGTTCGCCGGCTGGCAGACCGCCCCCTGCGCGCTTTCGGCGCACAGCTTCCGCACTTCCTCGAGGCTCATCCCCAGCACCGCCGCCATCGCGCCTTCGCCTACCGGCACCGCTTCCTGCATGTAGCGCCCGCGCTTGTGCACCGTTCGCACCGCGTCCTGGAACTCCAGCGTTCCCGCGGCAACGTGCGCCGAGTACTCGCCCAGGCTGTGCCCGGCGGTTGCCGCGGGGACGATCCCTTTCTCCTGCAGCACCCGAAACGCCGCCACCGACGCGGTCAGCATGGCCGGCTGCGTAATCTCCGTCAGCCGCAGCCTCTCCTCCGGCCCTTCCCAGCACAGTTGCGAGAGCTTGAAGCCGAGCGCCGCGTCGGCCTCCTCGAAGGTCTGCTGCGCCACCGGATACATCTTGGCCAGTTCGCGGCCCATGCCCACGTTCTGCGAGCCCTGGCCGGGAAAGATGAAGGCGACGTTTTGCAGCGTGCGCAAAGTCATGTCCGGAATGAGTAGCTCAGTGGCTCACGTCGAGTCAGCCGCCCCCCGGGGCAACTTCTCCCCGCCCAAACTCGCGTTCTCGCTGAAACTGAAACTGAAACTCAGTCAGACGCCTTTCCATCCCCGGCGCCCTTACCCCGCGCCGAAGTCAGCCCGCGCGCGATGGCCGCATTGATGTGCGAATTGGCGAACTCGGCCGCCACCCGGATGGCGTTGCGGATGGCGTGCGCGTTCGACGACCCGTGGCTGACGATGCACACGCCCTTGATCCCCAGCAGCGGGGCGCCTCCGTATTCGGAATAGTCGAGGCGCTTTTTGAAATCGTCGAAGGCGCGCCGCGCCAGCAGGAATCCCACCTGGCGCGTGATGGTGGCGTTCAGCGATTCCTTCAGGATGTAGCCCACCGTCTCCACCAGCCCCTCGGAGACCTTCAGCGCGACGTTGCCGATGAACCCGTCGCATACGATCACGTCCACGTTGCCGTTGTACAGGTCGCGTCCTTCCACGTTGCCCACGAAGCGCAACGGCAGGTTTTTCAGCAACTGGTGGGCGGCGCGCGTCAGCTCGTTGCCCTTGCCCTCCTCCTCGCCGATCGACAGCAAACCCACGCTCGGATGTTCGGCGCCGAACATGGCGCGCGCGTAGATCTCCCCCATCACCGCCCACTGCTCCAGGTTGTGCGGCTTGGAATCGACGTTGGCGCCCACGTCGAGCATGATGCTCGCCGTCCCCTGCGCCGTCGGGAAAACCCCTGCCAGCGCCGGTCGGTCCACCCCCGGCAGCGCCCCCAGCACCATCTTCGCCGTGGCCATGGCGGCCCCGGTGTTGCCCGCGGTGATGAACCCGGAGGCCTTGCCGTCGCGCACCAGCCGCAAGCCCACCCGCAGCGTGGAATCGCGTTTCGCGCGCACCGCCTGCGCCGCCTTCTCGTTCATGCCGATCACTTCGCTGGCATGAACGATTTGCAACTGCTCAAACGGCGCCGCAGGATGATGGCGCAGCTCCGCCCGGACCTCGGCTTCAGGCCCCACCAGCAGGACATGGAGATCGTGATGTCGCGCGGCCAGGATCGCGCCTTCCACTTCCGGCTTCGGCGCGCGATCCGTACCCATCGCGTCGACGGCTATGACCGTAGGCATGGATCAGGGGTCCGGCCCCGGCCTTCAGGCCCACTGCTCGCCTGCTTTGCCGGAGACCGGTCCTACTCCGACTCCTTGATCGTCAGAACCTCGCGGCCCTTATAGTAGCCGCATTTCGGGCAGGCGCGATGTGGCAATTTCTGCTCGTGACAATTCGGGCACTCGGAAAGCGAGCGCGCCGTCAGGTGGTCGTGAGCGCGCCGGGTCGCGGTCCGCGCCTTCGAGTGTCGTCTTTTCGGATTCGCCATAAATGCATTTTCCCGTTTACGGTTCTTGTTTCCAGTTGCCAAAAAACTCAGCTTCCATCACGCCGCCGCTGCAACCGAAACTGAAACTGAAACTCCTGCTACCGTTCCAGCTTGTCGCGCAGCTCTTTCAGCGCTTCCCACCGCCGGTCGGCCACCGGAGCGGCGCACTTGCACTCGCCCTGGTTCAGGTTCTGCCCGCATTGCGGGCACAGGCCCTTGCACTCCTCCCGGCAGACCACTCTCATCGGCGCCGCCAGCATGATCTGCTCCCGCAGCACGTCTTCCAGCAAAATGCCGTCGCCTTGGTAATAGCCGATCTCGGCTTCCGCGTCGGTCACCGATATCTCTTCGCGTCCGGCATCGCTGCCCTGCGGCCGGTAGAGCAGTTCGAAACTCCGCTTCACCTCGCGCCTCACCGGCTCCAGGCAGCGCGCGCACGCCATCTCCACCCAGGTCGCAAGCTCGCCCCGCACCCGGATGTCCTGCAGGACCCCCTTGCGCCCGTGATGCTCCTCGATCAACTCCGCCCGTCCCTCGCTGCGCAGCGGGCTGGCTTGGCGCATGTCGGGACCCAGGTCAATCGTCTCCGGGGCAAATTCCTCCCGGTAATCAATCTCCCTCTGTTCCAACTCATGCAGGCTGATGAACATCGCGGCACTGACGTAAGCGCAGGCCCTGCCCACCATGAACCGGCCGGCACAGACGGCAGAATTCTCCCTGCGGCAAAATTCAAGAATAAAGGGCGGGGAGTGCGGGTGTCAATTGCGCTGCCCTCGCAAGCGCGGGAAACTGCCTCCGGGACGGGGCTTTTCCGGGCCGTCTGCTTATTTCAGCGGCATCGTGCAGGCTGAGGTTCCGCCCGGATCCATCGTGATCCTCGCCGCCTGGTCGGCGCAGAATCCCCGTGTCCCCGTCACCCCCGCGGTTAACGGCGTGCCCACCGCGACATAGGTGTTGATCGGCGATCCTGACGTGCCGGTGATTGAAAACTGGTAACCCGACTTCAGGCACGGCTGCGAGGCGCAGCCCAGAAGCCAGTCGATGATGCCGGCGTGGGTGGAACTCTCCGCCTGCCCGGAGGGCGGGTACGACAGCTTCGACAGTTGATCGGCATACCCGATGTCCGGGTAGGTTAGCGCATACGTAGTCTCTGCGGTGGAGATGGTGCGCAGCGAGGAAACGGCGGAAGCTTCGTTGGCCGCCATCTTGGAGCGAAGGTAGCTGGGGATCGCCATCGCCGCTATGATCAGGATGACCGCTACCACGATCAGCAGTTCGATCAGTGAAAACCCCCGTTGCCGGCGCATCGGCCTCCTCTCCAAATGCAACATTATGGAGCAGAAGTGCCCTTTCGCAAGCGCTAATCGTGCATGTCCTACCGGGGGTGGAATCCAGTAAATAAAGGCAGCCCGTTTCGGGCTGCCTCCCCCAGGCTCGTAAAGATGTTGCCTAGACTCCAGTCTCCGTGCCCGTTGGCCGGCTGCCTTCGCCGCGGATGGTGCTCACCGTCCGCTGCACCCGGTCCCGGCCCTGCTCATAGGTTTCCCGCGCCGTGCTCGCCAAATCCTGCGCGCGCTCTTGCAGCGTGTTGCGGGTCTGTTCCCCGCTCATGGGCGCAAACAAAACACCCAGGCCGATTCCCAGTCCCAACCCAAACAGAAACGCCTTCATAACTTCTTCTCCTTCTCAGATCTTCGGTCCGCCGGTTAAGACTCACCGCCCGGGCTCTTGCCCCGGCACCCCCCGGACACACCACTCGTCTCTGCTACACAGATGCGCAATCGCCGGCGAAGTTTGCCGCTGTCTGCGCCCGCCGCCCGCATTCCCTGTTTCACCACGGGACCCCGCCTAAGGTGCTGATACACTAAGCGGTCATGATTGCCGGCTTCGCCACCTCGGAAGGCACCGCCCGCTACGCCGAACGTTTTCCACAGCCCCTCGCCGCCGGCCACTTCCGCCGCGCCGCCCGCGTCTCCGACGCCGGCGACCTGGCCCTCTCCTCCATCGGCCTGGGAACCTATCTGGGCGAGCCCGACGATGCCGCCGACCGCGCCTATACCGCCGCCGTCGCCGAGGCCCTCCGCTCCGGCATCAACGTTGTGGATACCGCCATCAACTATCGCCACCAGCGCTCCGAACGCAACATCGGCGCCGCCCTCGCCCAGCTCATCGACGCCGGCCAGCTCAGCCGCGACCAGGTGCTGGTTTGCAGCAAGGCCGGATACCTCGCCTTCGACGGCGGCGTGCCCGAGGATCCCGGCGCTTACTTCGCCCGCGAATACATCGAGCCCGGCATCCTCAACCCGGACGAGATCGCCGGCGGCATGCACTGCATGTCTCCCAGCTTCCTCGCCGACCAGCTCGAGCGCTCGCGCCGCAACCTCGGCCTGGAGACCATCGACGTCTATTACCTGCACAACCCCGAGGCGCAGCTTGCCACCGTCCAGCCCTCCGACTTCGTCCCCCGGCTGACCGCCGCCTTCGCCGCCCTGGAGGACGCCGTCAAGCAGGGAAAAATACGCTGGTACGGGGTCGCCACCTGGAACGCTTTTCGCGTCGATCCCGGCGCCCCCGGCTACATGCCGCTGGATGCGGTCCTGCAATGCGCCTTTGAGGCCGCCGGCGAGTCCAACCACTTCCGCTTCATCCAACTGCCCTTCAACCTTGCCATGCCGGAAGCCTGGGCGGCCAGCAACCAGCAGTTCGAAGATGAGGCCATTTCCCCGCTCGAGTTCGCCTATCGCTTCGGCATCGCCGCCATGGGCAGCGCCGCCCTCGCCCAGGGACAGCTCGCCGGCGAACTGCCCGAGTTCGTCTCCCAGCGCCTGGGCATGAAGACTTCATCCGAGAACGCCATCCAATTCGCCCGCTCCTCCCCGGGCATCCTTACCGCCCTGGTCGGCATGTCCAACCCGGATCACGTCCGCGCCAACCTCGCCATCGCCTCTCACCCCTCCTCCACCATCGAGCAATGGCGCTCGCTCTTCCGCGGCGAACCCGAATAGCACGACCCGATCCGCAGTTCCGCAATTCTCCCGTTATACTGAATCGCTTATGCTCCGTGTTCGCTTCGCGCCCTCGCCCACCGGATTTCTCCACGTGGGCAGCGCCCGCACTTTCATCTTCAACTGGCTCTTCGCCCGCCACCATCGCGGCGCCATGATCCTGCGCGTTGACGACACCGACGTCGAGCGCAACACCGAAGCCTCGCTCAACTCCATCTTCGACGGCCTGCGCTGGCTCGATCTTCCCTGGGACGAGCAGTACCGCCAGTCCGAGCGCCTGCCCCACCACAAGCACATGGCCCAGGCCATCTTCGCCAAGGGGCTTGCCTACCGCGACTTCACCCCCCCGCGTGCCGAAGACAATGCCCAAGACGATGTAGCCCGGCCGCCCTCGGCCGGAGCCGCCTGGCTCTTCAATCCCGGCGCCCGCGAAATCTCAAAAGAAGAGAGCGACCGCCGCGCCGCCCGTGACGAGCCCTTCGCCCTGCGCTTTCGCGTGCCGCGCGAGCCGGAAAGAATCATCCGCTTCGACGACGCCGTCTACGGCCCACAATCCAAGTCCACCGCCGATATCGAGGACTTCGCCCTGCTCCGCTCCGACGCCATGCCGACTTACCACATGGCCTCCTGCGCCGATGACGCCGACCTGCGCATCAGCCACATCATTCGCGGCCAGGACCACCTCACCAACACCTTCAAGCACGCGCTGATCTTCGAAGCCATCGCCGCCGCCCTGCCCCAGTTCGCTCATCTGCCGCTGCTGGTCGCCCCCGACGGCGCCAAGCTCTCCAAGCGCAAGCACGGACCGGTGGTCAGCGTCACCACCTACCGCGACGCCGGATTTCTTCCCGAAGCCTTCATCAACTTCCTCTGCCTGCTAGGCTGGTCGCCGAAGGAGAATCGCGAGTTCCTCACCCGCCAGGAGTTGGTTGACCTGTTCTCGCTCGAAGGCATCAACCGCGCCAACGCCGTCGTCAATTTCAAAGAAACCCCTGACGCGGTAAGCGGCGAAAAATCGCTTGTTGATAATGACCAGAAACCCAGTGTTGTCATCCCGAGCGGAGCGAGGGATCCGAGGTGTTCCTGTGCCCGCTTTCGTCAGGCCGAGAGAACAGACCTCCTACCCGGAAGAAACCTTCGACCCCAAGGCCCTCTGGCTCAACGCCGAGCACATCCGCGCCCTGCCCCTCGACGACCTCTGCCGCCGCCTGCTGCCCATCGTCCGCCAGGCAGGCTTCAACGTCGCGCCCGACTACCTGCTGCGCATCACCCCGCTCATCCGCGAGCGCATCCGCCTGCTCAACGACGTGCTCACCGCAGCCGACTTCTTCTTTCTCGACCAGCTTCCGCCCTACGATCCCAGCGAACTGATCCCGCAAAAGGGCGACCGCGAAATGGCGCTCCGCGCGCTCACCAAAGCCCGCGAAGTCCTGTCCAACGTCCCGGCTTCCGACTTCAACCACGCCGCGCTCGACGCCGCCCTGCGCCAAGCCGCCCAGGAACTGAAGCTCAAGGCCGGCCAGATGTTCCAACCCATCCGCGTTGCCGTCTGCGCCCGCAAAAACGCCCCTCCACTGTTCGAAACCCTGGAGGTCCTGGGCAAAAAGAAGACCCTTGAGCGCCTCGAGCAGGCAACGCAGGAATTCTGAACCGCCACCGCTAGGTTGGGCATCGTCAGAGGCCCGTCCCGCAGGGACCGGTGAAAGTAGCCCGCCAGCTCAAGTGCCGGGCAGGTTTGTTGTTCGCTGACCCGATTGTGGCCGAGTTTAGGTGGAGCTTCTTACCAGCTAGTAAACCTTAGGCGGTCTATACCCCCCTCCCCCCTGCCTGATGCGCTCGTGCAATTTAATCAGTGACTTAGACTCACGGATACCGTGACGGATACCGTGGGATACCGATCGGTTACCGAGCGCGTTATCGGACGCAGAAGGGCGCCAACAGAATGGCCGGGAAAAGCAGCATGTCGTCAAAGAGCTAAACGTGGGTGAGCCATCGACACCAATCCACGGAGGCGCGCTCGGCGCATATTGAGGGTACCGCATCGCGCACCAGGTGCAAGGAGAATCGGGGGCGCAGGGGTTACGCCGGAGTACGGGAAGGGTTACCTTGGTAACGAGCGCACGGCCTAAGACTGTTCTTGGCTGGAAGTTCGGCAATCCCTCATGGTGGAAGCAGCGAACCACTGGCCTCTTGTGCAAGGTGCTTTTCTTGCTGATGCTGCTGGCTGAGGGCAGCGATTTTCTCCCAGGCCGACCCGGCAATCGGCAAGTATTCCACGAATCCAATACAATAGTGGTTTCGACTCGTGTCGAAGACCCTCGATGGCCACTAATCCCAAGAGTGATGCAGTCGCCAGCGCCGCTCCCGCAACCGGCTCCTCCAATTTCCTCCGCGACATCATCGCCGAGGACCTGCGCACCAGGAAGTTCGGCGACGCCGTCATCCAGACCCGCTTTCCGCCCGAGCCCAACGGCTACCTGCACATCGGCCACGCCAAGGCCATCTGCCTCGACTTCGGACTGGCCGACGAGGTCGGCGGACGCACCAACCTGCGCTTCGACGACACCAACCCGGAAAAGGAAGAGCAGGAGTACGTCGATTCCATCATGCAGGACGTTCGCTGGCTGGGCTTCGAATGGGACGGCCTCTACTACGCCTCCGACTACTTCGACCAGCTCTACGAGTGGGCCATCAAGCTGATCAAGGAAGGCAAGGCCTACGTCGACGACCTCACCGCCGACCAGATCCGCGAGTATCGCGGCACGCTCACCGAGCCCGGCCGCGAGAGCCCCTACCGCAACCGCGGCGTGGAGGAAAATCTCGATCTGTTCGAGCGCATGAAGAAGGGCGAGTTTCCCGACGGCGCCCGCTGCCTGCGCGCCAAGATCGACATGGCCTCGCCCAACATGAACCTGCGCGATCCGGTGATGTACCGCATCCTGCACGCCGCGCATCACCGCACCGGCGACAAGTGGTGCATCTATCCCATGTACGACTACGCCCACGGCCAGTCGGACTCCATCGAGCGGGTCACGCACTCCATGTGCACGCTGGAGTTTGCCGACCACCAGCCGCTCTACCGCTGGTACATCGAGCAACTGGGCATTTTTCCCTCGCAGCAGATCGAGTTCGACCGCCTGAACCTGACCTACACCCTGCTCAGCAAGCGCAAGCTGCTGCAACTGGTCAACGAAGGCCACGTGCGCGGCTGGGACGATCCCCGCATGCCCACGCTCTCCGGCATCCGCCGCCGCGGCTACACGCCGGAGGCGATCCGCAACTTCGTCTGGTCGGTGGGCGTCTCGCGCACCAACGGCATCGTCGATCTGGCCATGCTGGAGCACTTCGTGCGCGAGGACCTGAACAAGCGCGCCCCGCGCGTGATGGCGGTGCTGCGCCCGCTCAAGGTGGTGATCGACAATTACCCGGAGAACCAGGTGGAGGAAGTCGACGCCGTCAACAATCCCGAAGATCCCTCGGCCGGCCGGCGCAAGCTGCCGTTCTCGCGCGTGCTCTACATCGAGCAGGACGATTTCCGCGAGGCAGCCGCCGCCCAAGTATTTCCGCCTCTCGCCCGGCCGCGAGGTGCGGCTGCGTTACGGCTACTTCATCACCTGCACCGGCGTGGTGAAGGACGAAAAGGGCGAGGTGGCCGAAGTCCACTGCACCTACGATCCGGCCACGCGCGGCGGCGATTCGCCCGACGGCCGCAAGGTCAAGTCCACCATCCACTGGGTCTCGGCCGCGCATGCCGTGGACGCCGAAGTGCGGCTGTACGACACCCTGTTCGCCAAGCCCGACCCCAGCCAGGTGGAAGCAGGCAAGGATTTCACCTCGAACCTGAATCCCAACTCGCTCGAGGTGGTGAGCAAGGCCAAGCTGGAGCCCTCGCTCGCCGATGCCCGCGCCGGCAGCCGCTACCAGTTCGAGCGCCTGGGATACTTCTGCGCCGATCCCGACACGCGGCCCGGCAAACCGGTTTTCAACCGCACCGTGGCGCTGAAGGACACGTGGGCGAAGATCGAGCGCCGGAGCGGCGGATAGCTTGCACTAAGGTCACTTACAGAGACGTTTGCCGGATTGACGCTGCCCGGCAAACCACATATTCTGGCGCCACCCTCGACGCGGCAATCCGGCGGCTTACGCCACTGAGCTCAAGGTGCGCCCTGTCGGGCAGTTCTCCCAGGACACAGGTAACGTGTCCTGGAAGCCGAAGCGAGTGAGGTCGCGAGGCGACACGGCCCCAGGATTTCTCACGACAGCAGAGCTGCCAATGGAGAATGCGTTCGTCGGCATCGTCATCGTCCCCGGCATCTTCGCGCTGCTGTTTTTCTTCGTCTTCAGCTATCTCTACCGGCAAGTGCAGGAGCCCTATTTCCGGGCCTGGGAACTGGCATGGGGCGCCTACTGCCTGCAGTACGCGCTGCTGGCCTCGACCTACTTCGGACCGCCGAGCGCGGCCGCCTATGTCGGGTCGAAGCTGCTGTTCTGCGCCATGGCGGCAGCGATTTACATTTCCACGCGCCTGGTGCAGGAGGAGTTTCGCGCGCACTGGGCGGACGCGGTGCTGATGGCGGCCGCGCTGGCGCTTACGGTCCACAACTATGTCTCGCACCTGGTCTCCGGCCATTTCGAGAGCGCGGCGCGGCCGCACCTGAAGCTGGAGGTGGGCATCGGCCTGCTGTTCGTGCTTTGCGCCGCCCGTTTCTACCGCATCGGGCGGCAGAGGGACTCCTTCGGCTTCCGGCTGCTTGCCGCGTCGCTGCTGGTGTGGGTCCCGCTGCTGGTGGTGCGCCAGTTCAGCCTGTTCTTCGAGAAATATTTCGGCGGGTTAGGACAGTTCCTGGGCACGATGCCGCAGATGCTGGTCGGAGTTTCGATGATCATCGTGCTGTTCGAGCACGAGCGCCGGCTGGTGCAGGAAAACGCGCTTCTGTTCTCGACCCTGGAGGTGGATGCCAACAAGCTGCTGGGCCCGGCGGACCTGACGCCGGCGCTGCTGAAGCTGCTGGACCGGCTGATGCGGCTGTGCCGGGCGCAGCGCGCCGCCATCTGCATTGGGGAGCGCTGGCGGGCGGTGCTGCCGCCGGTGAGCCGCGGCTTCGACGAGGGTTTCATCGAGGGGCTGGAGAACGAGGGCAGCGGCGAGTACCTGAGCGAACTGGCCTTCCGCCGCGGCGGGCTGGCCACGCTCCGCCACGTCTCCACGATGAGCGAACCGCTGCCGGCGGGCGCGGCCGGCCGGTTCGAGCGCTGCCAGGCGCTGCTGGGGCGCCACGGCGTGCACAGCCTGACCGCGGTCAGCCTGCAGACACGGGACAACAATTTCGGGGTGGTGCTGCTTCCGCACGAGCACCCGCAAGCCATATCGGCCTCGCAGGTGCGGCTGCTGCTGGGGGTGGCGATGCAGATCGGGATGACGCTGGAAAACTACGCGGTCATGCACGACGCCATCCGCCGCACGCGGGAATACGAGATGCTGACCGAGATGGGGCAGGTGATCAGCTCGCGCCTGGATCCGGACGAGGTGCTGCGCTCCATCCAGAAGGAGCTGGGGCTGCTGATGGACACGGAGACCTTCCACGTGGCTTTCCTGGAGGGCGAGGAGCTGCATTTCGAGTTTGAATGCGTGCAAGGGGAGGTGCGGCCGAAGCGCTCGCGCAAGCCGGCCAACGGGCTGGCCGATTACGTGATGCGGAACGGGCAGCCGGTGCTGGTGCGCTCCGAGATGGAGAAGGTGCGGGCGCGGCTGGGGCTGACCTACGTGCCGGAAATGCCGGCGAAGAGCTACTGCGCGGTTCCCATCTTCATGAACAACCGGGCCAGCGGGGTGATGGCGGCGATGAATTTCGAGCGCGAGTTCGTCTACGACCAGCGCGACCTGGAATTGCTGCAGACCGCCGCCGGGCAGGTGGCGGTGGCGATCGAGAACGCGCGCCTGTTCAAGGAGCAGCAGCGGCGCTCGCGCTACCTGGCCTTCCTCAACAACGTCTCCAAGACCGCCATTTCCAGCCAGGACGCCGCGCGGATGCTGGGCGAGATTGTCGCCCAGGTGCGGCAGAACTTCGATTTCGATCACATCGGCATCGGCATGCTGGATTACATCACCAAGGAGATCGAGATCAAGGCGGAGGCGGACACCAGCAGCCCGACCACCGGAAAGCGCGTGCCCCTGGGCAGCGGATTGCTGGGACGGTGCGCGCGCAGCAACGAAATGGTGCTGGTGCAGGAGGGGGAGTCCGCGCTGGCGTCCATCCTGCCCGACGCCCGTTCCGTGCTCTGCCTGCCGCTCACCTACGGGGAGAGCCTGCTGGGGGTGCTGAACATCGAGAGCCGCCACGAAAAAGCCTTCGCCGACCAGGAAATCCTGATCCTGCGCACGGTGGCCGACCTGCTGGCTACGGCGCTGCACAACGCCTTCGTCTTCCAGAAGCTGCAGCAGCAGTCGATCACCGACGGGCTGACCGGGATCAAGACGCGGCGATTCTTTCTGGAGAACCTGCAGACGGAGTGGAAGCGCGCCTCGCGCTCGGGGCGGCCGTTCTCGGTGGTGCTGGTGGACCTGGACAAGTTCAAGGCGGTGAACGACAGCGCCGGGCACCTGGAAGGCGACCTGGTGCTGGCGCGGGTGGGGCGGCTGCTGGAGCAGAAGTGCCGGCAGTCGAACGTGGTGGCGCGCTACGGGGGCGACGAGTTCGTGATCCTGATGCCGGAAACCGGGGCGGAGCAGGCGGAGATTCTCTCCGAGCGCCTGCGGCTGTGGCTGGCCACCGATCCCATGCTCACCGAACGCCACATCACCGGCAGCTTCGGGGTGGGCACCTTTCCGGTGCACGGAGCGACGGCGGAGGAAGTGATCCGGGTGGCGGACGCCGGCATGTATGTCTCCAAGCGGGCCGGGGGCAACTGCGTCTCGATCGCCGAGGAGTACCTTACCGGCGGGGCCACGGCGCAGCGGCAACTGCTGACCGCTTACATCGAGGGCTTCCTGCAGCGTGAGCACACCGGGCCGGAATCGGTGCAGGAGCTGACCACGACGCTGAAGAAGATGTGCGCCGCCTCCGACAGCCGCGAATCGCTGCTGGAGGCGCTGTACGCGCTGGGCCGGGCCTCGGAAGGACGCGAGGGGCACTCGACCGGGCTGGGGGCCGCCGCCGCCCGCGAGATCGAGATGCTGGGCCACGAACTGGGGATGAGCGGGGAGGAGCTAAACGACGTGGCCTGCGCCGCCCGCATTCACGACCTGGGAAAGCTGATCCTGCCGGAGAAGATCCTGTGCAAGCCGGGCCCGCTCACCGAAGACGAGTTCTACCTGGTGAAGAAGCATCCGCAGGCGGGAGCGGAGATCGTTTCCTGCATCCCGGAGAGCGAGCGGGTGCAGGAGATCATCAAGCACCACCACGAGCACTTTGACGGCAGCGGCTATCCGGACGCGCTGCGCGGGGAGCAGATTCCGCTGGGCTCGCGCATGCTGGCGGTGGTGGCCGGCTACCTGGCGATGATGACCGACCGCCCGTTCGCCCCGCGGCTCTCCCAGTCGCAGGCGATGGCGGAGCTGCAACGGTGCAGCGGCACGCAGTTCGACGGCATGCTGGTGCGGCTGTTCATCGCGCACTTGAGAGGGAAGAGAAGGCCGGTGAGCAGCAGCAGTTAGCAGTTAGCGATTAGCGGTTAGCAATTAGCGATTAGCCGCCCAGACGACAAAACCGGCTCGTCTGGGGCACCCGCTCCTTAGCCGATTAGAGATTTCGAGTGGCCGGGAAAGCAGGCAATCCCAGCCGCACCAGGGCGTTTGAGTGGGAGTGCCTTTTGATTGTGCGGGCGCTGCCAGCCAACGCGGGGTCCTTCGACTCGGATGCGCCCTGAGCTGCGCTCAGGGCACATCCTCGCTCAGGATGACATTCGTCAAAACTTGCTTTGCGGAAAGGACCCACATCTGCCAAAGGCAGGCAGATGTGGGGCACCGGGCTGTTAGCAGTTAGCGATTAGCAATTAGCGATTAGAACTGGAGATGTGGGGCACCCGCTGCTTTTATCGCTTTTCCCGTCGCGGCGTCTCCACGCTTTCCACCAGTTCCTCGGCGACGGAATCGATCTCCGGCTGCGGGACTTTCTCCACCGCCACTTTGCGGCGGCGCGGCTTGCCCGCCTTCTTGATCAACAAGACGACCACGTGGGCAATGGCGGCGTTGTCGGTGCCCATGCCCTCCGGGGTCTTGGCCTTCACGCTGACCGCGGTGGGGTCGATCTGCAACAACTCGGCCACGCGGGTTCGGATCGCCTGCGCATGAGGGCTGATCCTGGGCTCAGCGAGGATGAGCGTGGAATCGACGTTGGCCACGGTGTAGCCGGCGCGACCGACCTGCTCGAGCGCGGTCTGCAGAAATAACGCCGAGTCGGCGCCCTTCCAGCGTGGGTCCGAAGGCGGGAAGTAGGCGCCGATGTCGCCCGCCGCGACCGCCCCGAGCAGCGCGTCGGTGAGCGCGTGCAGCAGCACGTCTCCGTCGGAGTGGCCGGCCAAGCCGCGGTCATGCGGGATGACCACCCCGCCGATTTTCAGCGGCACGCCGCTCGCGAATTCGTGGGAGTCCCAGCCGTAGCCGATGCGCATGATTAACCACGGATTTTCACGGATTCACACGGATAATTCATCGGGCTTTCTGCGAATCCGTTTCTCATCATTGTCCAGAATCAAGCGCCGGAACTGCGGGCGCGAACCAAAATTCAACAGGAGACCGATCTCAAACTCCGTTGCCTTCAGGTAATGCAGCAATTGTGCTTCGTGGGTCGAATCGAGAGCGCGCGCAGTTTTCAATTCCAGCACGACTTTGCTCTCGACCACCAGGTCCGCCTTAAAATCGCCGATAACGTGGCCCCGAAATCGAACGGGAATGGAAACCTGGCGCCCTACCGGTAGTCCGGCTTCGGCCAATGCGATCAGCATCGCTTCTTCATACACCGATTCCAGAAAGCCGTGACCCAGTTCGTTGTACACATCGTAGAAGATGCCGATGATTTTCTGCGTCAGTTCGCCATACTTAAGGCCGGGTGGAATCACGTTGTGCCTTGTAGTTTCAGAAAATTCAGATCCGTGTTCATCCGTGAAAATCCGTGGCTAGGCCTTTGTTTTTTCCTGGTCCAGATAAAACTCCGCCAGTTCCAGGTCCGCGGGGGTGGTGATCTTGATGTTGCGGGGCGAGCCCATGACGACCACCACCTCATGTCCCAGGCGCTCAACCAGCGAAGCTTCGTCGGTGCCCTGGAAACCGTCGGCGGCGGCTTCGGCGAAGGCCTTCTTCAGCAGCTCGTAGCGGAAGGCCTGGGGCGTCTGGGCCATGACGATCTGCGCCCGCGGGATGGTGGCGCGGATGACGGCGCCCTCGGGCGTGCGCTCCACCTGCTTGATGGTGTCCACCGCAGGGACGCCGGTAATGGCGGCGCCGTGACGGACGGCGGCCTCGATGACGTGTTGAATGATCTCCGGCTCGACCAGCGGCCGCACCGCGTCGTGCACCAGGATGATGTCGTCGGGAGCGGCCTTGACCGCGCCCAGCGCGTGGGCCACCGATTGCTGGCGATGCTCGCCGCCTTCCACCACGCGCACCGGCCTGGCCAGCTTCTCCTGTTCCAGGCGGGGCTGAAAGGCGGCTGCTTCCGCGGGGCGCATCGCCAGGTAGATTTCCTTCACCTGGGGGACGGCGGCAAGCTTGCGCAAGGTGTGGATGAGGATGGGAGTGCCGCCCATCTCGGTGAACTGCTTGGAGGCCGCGGGCACAATCCGGGCGCCGCTGGCCGCCGACATGCGTGTCCCCAGGCCCGCCGCCGGAATGATGACGATGACGTTCATAAGGGGTTAGAAGTATAAGCTGTCAGGTTTCGGCTGTCAGCTAGGGCTGAACAGCGATCGCGGGGCGCAGGGCATGACGGATCAAAATGTGCTCCCCGCAAACTCCCCCCTGGCGGTCCCGGCACAGGGGCTAAAGCCCGCGCGCTGGACGCCTTCTTAGATTCGCGGGCCTAACGGCCGCATTTCTCCTCCTGCAAATCTATATTCAACAAAGCTGAACGGTGGCGGAGTTTAACAAGCCTTCCGCCATTTCTGTAGGAGCCATCTGATAGCCTCAGTGTTTGTGGATTGGGCTTGCGGTGGCAATGACAACAGATCCCTCGCTGCGCTCGGGATGACACGAACCTGAGATCTCTATAAAGAAAAAGCCCGGCTAGCCGGCCGGGCTGGTGTGACCGAAACTCGAATATCCTACGCCTATTCCCCTGATCTTTCCCCGGCCACGGCGGTCTGTGGGGCGGAGGGCTGGGGCGGCGCGGAGGGCTGAGGTCCTCCGGGGCGGGCGTTGGCGGAGCGCGGCGGCTCGGCGCGCATGACGGCACGCTCGTCGAATTTGCCGAAGATCATTTTGCCCGCGGTGGTTTGCAGCACCGAAGTGACCGCGATATCGACGGTCTTGCCGATCATCTTGCGGGCGTTGTCGACCACCACCATGGTGCCGTCGTCCAGGTAGGCGACGCCCTGGTTGTATTCCTTGCCTTCCTTGAGGATGAACACCCGCATGCCCTCGCCGGGCAGCACGATGGGTTTGAGCGAGTTGGCCAGTTCGTTGATGTTGAGCACTTCGACGCCCTGGAGCTGGGCCACCTTGTTGAGGTTGAAGTCGTTGGTGACGATCTTGCCTTCCATCAGCTTGGCCAGCTCGATGAGCTTCATGTCGACTTCGCGGACGGCGGGAAAATCGTCTTCCACGATCTGCACCTGGAGGGTGACGATTTTCTGGATGCGCTGCAGGATGTCCAGGCCGCGGCGGCCGCGGTTGCGCTTGAGCGAGTCGGCGCAGTCGGCCACCAGTTGCAGTTCGCGCAAGACGAACTGGGGGATGACCAGCACGCCGTCGAGGAAGCCGGTTTCGGCGATATCGGCAATGCGGCCGTCGATGATGACGCTGGTATCCAGAATCTTGTAGCTTCGCTTGGCCTGCTTTTCGCCGCCGAAAATGCCGCCCAGGGCCGACAGGTTCAGCAGGTCGCCCTTGTTGGCGCCGACAATCAGCCCTACATAGGCCATGAGCAGGATGACCATCAGTTGCAGGAAGCTGCGGGTGGCGCCCGGCTGGAGGGCGTTGTGGATGACCAGGCTGAACAGGTAGGCACCAACGATGCCCAGCACACTGCCGATGGCGGCCCCGATCAGCCGCTTCAGGCTGATCTGCCGCAAGCGTATCTCGAACAGCACAATCGCCAGGCCCATGGCCAGGCCGACGAAGGCGTCGGGCAGCGGTGGCAACCCGAACGGCTGCAGGAGATAGCAAACCGCGGCCACGATGACGACAAAAATTGCTCTTATGAGGGCAATATCCACATGACCTCCCCCTATTGCACGGACGACCGACTTGCCGTCACGAGTTCATTGGGTTGGGGAGCCCCGACGAACTCGGGGATAGCAAAATATAAAGTGTAATCTTTATATCATCAGAGCAGTAGCCCTGCACGCGCCAAGTTAGGCGCCATAGTACGCCAGTTGCGGTTCCCAGGCCGCTTCTGGGACTGCCAAAATATGGCTTTCTTGCCACCCTTCGCATCCACCTGTTAGCTTGGCAGGAACTGCAATGGAACACCCATGCCACCAGTGCGGCGCCCCGGTCGAGGACGGAACCGCTTTCTGCAAACAGTGCGGCGCGCCCCAGATCCGAGTGCCGGTGGAGGAGCCGGCGACGCAGCCCCTGCCGCCCGGAACACCCGGGGAGGTGCAGCCTCCGGCGGAACCGGTGACGCTGGCGGGCGCACCCGAGGCCCTGCCGGCGGGGATCGACTGGGCGCAGGCCGTGCCCGGCGCGGCCCTGGCCGGGGCGCTGCTGGCGCTGGCGTGGGTGGTCCCGTTTCTCGGGTTCCTGCTCTGGCTGCTGGCCGGGGGGACGCTGGGGGTGATGATCTACCGCCGGCGTGTGCCGGGCGCCGCGCTGACACCCAGGCTGGGAGCGCGCATCGGGGCGGTCACCGGTCTGTTCGGGTTTGGCGTGTTCGCGGTGGTGCTGGGACTGGAGTTGCTGGCCACGCGCGGCAGCGGGCGCCTGCGCCAGATGCTGCAGCAGGTGATCCAGGAGACGGCCGCGCGCAATCCCGGACCCGCGCGCCCAGGCGGCGCTGCAGCAGATGATGACCCCCGGGGGCCTGGCGCTGATTATCACCATCGTGCTGGTGTTCTTCCTGGTGGTCTTCCTGGCGCTGTCCAGCGGCGGCGGCGCGCTGGGGGCATGGCTGCTGGGGAAGCGCTCGAAGGGCGGACAGAGTTGAAGATGGAAGCGATTGGCGGTTGGAGAGCGCGGATCACCCTCACTGCCGCGAATTGCTAATTGCTAATTGCTAATCGCCAATAGCTTCTTTATGATTTGCGCGCCATGAGTTCCACCTCCGCCTCCACGCCCAACCTGCGCCTCAAGGGACAACTGATGTCCGCTTCGGAGATCGAGCGGACGTTGGTGCGGCTCGCCCACGAAATCATCGAAAAGAATAACGGCTACAAGGACCTGGCCCTGGTGGGAATCCGGCGGCGTGGGGTACCGATCGCGCAGCGCCTGGCGAAGATCATCCAGCGCATCGAGGGAAATCCGGTACCGCTGGGGACGCTGGACATCTCGCTCTATCGGGACGACTTGTCCACCGTCGGGCCCAAGCCGGTGGTGCAGAAGACGGACATCGGGTGCCCGGTGACGGGCATGAACATCGTGCTCTGCGACGACGTGCTCTATACCGGCCGCACCACCCGCGCCGCGCTGGACGCGCTGGTCGACCATGGACGTCCCAGCCGGGTGCAACTGCTGGTGCTGATCGACCGCGGACACCGGGAGCTGCCTATCGAGGCGGGCTTCGTCGGACGGATCATCCAGACCACGCGCAACGAGATCATCGAGGTGAAACTTCAGGAAACCGACAGCATGGAAAAAGTGCTGCTGGTGGAGAGGGAAACCTGAGCGCGAAGAGGGAGACCCCGGCTGCCGCCCCAGCGCGCGCTGGGGTGCAGGCGAGCCGCCGCAAACTGGCGCACGCGTCGCTGCTGGGCATTGAACAGCTCGAAACCGACGAGATCACCGCTATTCTGCGGACGGCGAAGCGCTTTCATCGTGGCCGGCCGCGCCCGCTATTCAAGGAAAAACGGGTCGCCCTGCTGTTCTACGAGGCTTCCACCCGCACCCGCATCTCGTTCGAGTTCGCGGCCAAGGTCCTGGGCGCCACCACCACCCTGGTGCACGCCACCGCCTCCAGCATCGAGAAGGGCGAGTCGCTGCTCGATACCGGGCTGACCATCCGCGCCCTGGGAGCGCAGGCGATCATCATCCGCCACCCTTCGTCGGGCGCGCCCCACGTGCTCGCCCGCCACGTGGATGTGCCGGTGATCAATGCCGGGGACGGCATGCACGAGCACCCCTCGCAGGCGCTGCTCGACGCCTTCACCATCCTGCAGCACAAGAAAGACCTGCGCGGGCTGCGGGTGGCCATTGTGGGCGACATCTACCACAGCCGGGTGGCGCGCTCGGAGGTCCACCTGCTCAGCCGCTTCGGGGCGAAGATTTCCTTGTGCGGGCCGCCCGAGCTGACGCCCGATTCGGCCGCCACGCTCGCTCCCGGCGTGCAGGTGACGCGCAATGTGGGCGAGGCCCTGCGCGGGGCGGACGTGGTGATGGTGCTGCGCATCCAGAAAGAGCGGCTGGCGGGGAAGCAGATCAGCGTGGATCAGTACATCACCCAGTACCAGGTGACGCCCGAGCGCCTGAAGCTGGCCAAGCGCGACGCCGTGCTGATGCATCCCGGGCCGATCATTCGGGGCATGGAATTGACCGGAGAGCTGGCCGACTCGCCGCAGTCGGTGGTGCTGGAGCAGGTGGCCAACGGCGTCCCCGTGCGCATGGCAATTCTGGCGCGCGCGCTGGAGATCCGGGTATGAATGCAGCCGGACCGCCGCGGATGAACGCGGTGAGTGTAAAAGCTTTTGACTGATGCCCAAGAAACCACAACCCGAAACGCGCCGTGAAGAGAAGCCGTCGCGCAACTCGCTGCTCATCCGCGGCGGGCGGGTGGTGGACCCGGCCACCAACACCGACGCGGAACTGGAGCTGCTGCTGCGCGACGGCCGGGTTGCGGAACTGGCGCCGCGCTCGAAGCTGATCGGCCGGGCCGCCGAAACCCTGGACGCCCGCGGCCTGATCGTGGCTCCCGGGTTCATCGATCTGCACGTCCACCTGCGCGAGCCCGGCCAGTGGCACAAGGAAACCATCGCCACCGGGACGGCGGCGGCCGCCGCGGGCGGGTTCACCTCGGTCTGCGCCATGCCCAACACCTCGCCGGTGAACGACACCCCCGAGATCACCGCCTGGATGACGCAGGCGGCGCGCGGCGCCGTGGTCAACCTTTTCCCCATTGCCGCCGCCACCGTGGGCAGCAACGGCGAGCGGCTGACCGACTTCTATGCCCTGCAGCGCGCCGGCGCCGTCGCCTTCAGCGACGACGGACGGCCGGTGCTGGAGGAAAAGCTGATGCGCGAAGCGCTGGGCCTGGCGGCGCGCCTCAACCTTCCCGTCATCCAGCACTCCGAGGACACCCGGCTCACCGCCGGGGCGAGCATGAACGATGGCCCGATGGCCTTCCGGCTGGGGCTGCGCGGCATGAGCGCCGATGCCGAAGCGCGCATCGTGGAACGAGATATCGAGCTGGCCCGCGCCACTCCAGGGCCGGCTGCACGTCGCCCACGTTTCCACCGCCGCCGCCCTCAAAGCGGTGCGCCGCGGCAAGCGCGACCGGGTACGCGTGACCTGCGAGGCCACGCCTCACCATTTCAGCCTGATCGACGAAGACGTCGGCGAATACGACTCCAATTTCAAAATGAATCCGCCGTTGCGCTCCTCCGCCGACCGCGAAGCGCTGCTGGCCGCCATCGCCGACGGCGCGGTGGACGCCATCGCCACCGACCACGCCCCGCACGCCGCGCACGAGAAGCAGGTGGAGTTCGACCGCGCCCCCTTCGGCGTAATCGGGCTGGAAACCGCGCTGGCGCTGGCCATTACCCGCCTGCATCGCCAGAGGAACATCCCGTTGCGGCGACTGGTGGAGCTGCTCTCCACCAACCCGGCAAAGATCATGAACCTGCGCGCCCGCGGAACGCTCGCCCCCGGCGCCCACGCCGACGTGGTGCTGTTCGATCCCCGGAAGCGCTGGACGTACGACGTTTCCAAGTCGCTCTCGAAGTCGCGCAACAGCCCGTTTGATGGCTGGACGCTTACGGGGAAAGTGGTGGCGACCATTGTGGGTGGGAATTTTGTGTACAGAAGCGGGTAGACGATTAGGGAATTTCGTGGCACGCGCGAGAAAAGCAGGTCCCTCGCTGCGCTCGGGATGACACGACGCTGAAAGTTTTTCGTTGGCTGAAAGGAAGACATAGATGCTTCGCTGCGCAGGATGACATTCGATGAACACAGAGGCACAGAGAGCACAGAGGAAGTCAGAAGCAAGAAGTACAGCGGTCGGGCTCTGGGATCGAAAGGCCGTTAGACCGTATCGTGAGCCCAAGCGAACGCGGGGTCCTTCGACTCGGGCTTCGCCCTCGCTCAGGATGACATTCACGAAGTGATGGCGTGAAAGTCACCCGGCGGGCAGGTCGAACTCATTCCACCAACATGCAGTCGCCATAGGAATAGAACCTGTAGCTCTGCTCGACTGCGTGCCGGTATGCCTCCAGCACGAACTCCCTTCCCGCGAAGGCGCTCACCAGCATCAGCAGCGTGGATTTTGGCAGATGAAAATTGGTCAGCAGCGCCCCCACGACGCGAAACTGGAATCCGGGGTAGATAAAGATATCGGCTTCGCCGGAGCCGGGGCGAATTGGGATGGGTCCTGCAGCGGGCGAGGGCGCCGGGGCCCACGAGTTGGTTTTGTTGCTTTGTTGGGCGACGTACTCGAGCGTGCGAACGGTTGTGGTGCCAATGGCAACGAGCCTTCGCCCCGCGGCCAGCGCGCCGTTGATCGCCGCCGCCGCTTCTTCCGAAATCCGATACCACTCGCGATGCAGCTTGTGCTCCTCCACCCGCTCGGCGTGCACCGGCTGAAATGTCCCCAGGCCGACATGCAGCGTGATCTCCGCCGTCTCAATGCCACGCTGGCTCATGCGTTCCAGGATTTCCGGGGTGAAGTGCAGACCCGCCGTCGGCGCCGCCACCGAACCGCGCGCCCGAGCGTAGACAGTCTGGTAGCGCTCGCGGTCCGCCGGCACATCGGGGCGCGCAATGTAGGGCGGCAGGGGCACGTGCCCGATTCGGTCGACCACGGCAAAGAAATCATTTACCGGTTCAAAGCGAAGTGTCCGCTCACCAAATTCGCCGCGAGCGATGACTTCGGCTTGGAGTTCGTCGTGGTCGCCGAAGAAAAGCTTCTCGCCAAGGCCGATTTTGCGGCCGGGGCGGACGAGGGCATTCCAAATCAAAGGATTAGCCACAGATGAACGCTGATGAACACTGATTTCTTCTTCTTTTCTCCGATCCGCGTGCATCTGCGTTAATCCGCGGCTGCCTTTTTCATCTGCCAGCTCCGTGAGCAGTACTTCCACCCTGCCCTTCAAAAACTCCCGCGCCGCCGGATTCCTGGGGCTTACCGGCTGCGACCGGGCCCCGCTTCTGCGCCCGTAGAGGCGCGCCGGAAACACCCGCGTGTTGTTGAACACCACCAGGTCGCCGGGCCGCAGCAGTTCGGGAAACTCGCGGAAGAATCGGTCCTCCACTTTTCCGGTCGCGCGCACCAGGCGCATCATGCGCGAGGCCGCGCGATCCGCCGGCGGCTGCTGGGCAATCAGCTCGGGCGGAAGCTCGTAATCAAAGTCGGAGACAAGCACGTCAATCGGGCAATCGGGTAATCGGGAAATTGTGAAACAGATCCCATGAACGCCGCTTCCGAAATCAGCCATTACTCGATACAACTTACCATTGCGTTTGCTCGCCTGCCGCAGGCTGCGGTACTATGCACGGGCCGCGGGGAACAGCCTATCTACTACATTTGTAGTTAATGAAGAGCGAACGCCAGCATCGGGAAGACATTGTGCGCTTTGGGCGCCTGCTGCACCAGCGCGGCTATATTGCCGCCACCGACGGCAATCTTTCCGTGCGCCTCGACCAGGAGAGCGTGCTTTCCACGCCCACCGGCATGAGCAAGGGCATGCTGGAGCCGGAAGACCTGGTGGTGGTGGACATGAAGGGCAAGCGGGTAATGGGCCGCCGGCAGGTCTCCAGCGAGATCGGCATGCACCTGCTGATCTACCGGCTGCGCCCGGACGCGCACGGCATTGTCCACGCGCATCCGACCACCGCCACCGGATACGCCGCCGCCGGCCTGCCGCTGAACCAGGCGCTGATCTCGGAGATCGTGCTCTCCCTCGGTTGCATTCCGCTGGCCCGCTATGCCACGCCGGGAACGCCCGAGCTGGTGGAAGCCTTGCAGCCGCTGGTGCCGCAGTACGACGCCATCCTGATGGCCAATCATGGCGTGGTCACCTACGGAGAGGACCTGACGCGCGCCTACATGAAGATGGAAACGGTGGAGCACTTTGCCCAGATCGCGCTGGTCACGCACCTGCTTGGACGCCAGCAATTGCTCACGCAAGACGAAGTCGGCAAGCTGATTGACGCCCGCGAGCGCTACGGCATCAGCGGCCCGGCGAAGGATACGCCCGGATGCCCGGTGAGCGCCGGTGCGGCAGCGCCGCCGGCGCGGGAATCGGCCAGGCCCGCTGCCGCCGACCACGGCGTCGCGAACAAGATCACGGTGACGCGCGAGGAGCTGGCCGCCATCGTGGAAGATGCGCTGCGGCAGAGCGGCAAGCGAAGGTGGTAGATGGATGCGCCGGGCTTCAGCCCCGGCGTTCTTGGCACTTGGCAATTGGCCGTTGGCCACATAACATTCGGTTTCTTGTCCACAACCGGGAACCGAAAACCGACAACCGACAACGCTCTGACAACTGGAGAATCCAATGGGTGAAGCACTGGGAATGATTGAAACGCGCGGGCTGGTGGCCATGATTGAGGCTTCCGACGCCATGGTGAAGGCCGCCAAGGTAACCCTGGTCGGCTGGGAGAAGATCGGCTCCGGGTACGTCACGGCGCTCGTGCGCGGCGACGTGGCCGCGGTGAAGGCCGCCACCGACGCGGGCGCCGCCGCGGCCCGCCGGGTGGGCGAGCTGATCGCGGTGCACGTGATCCCGCGTCCGCATGCCAGCCTGGAAGACGTGCTGCCCATCGGCCGCGTTATTACCGCCAAGGCGGTGGGAGCGTAGGAATCGGGTAATTGGGTAATTTGTAATCGGGTAATTGAGTGAGGAGCTGCATGGCTCCTGGCATTGCCCAATTACCAAATTGCCCGATTATGCAATTACCCGATCAACCTGCGGCACAGTCTGCCGCAGCGAGGATACTGATCATGCTTCTCGCACGCGTAGTAGGCACGGTGGTGGCCACGCGCAAGGACGAGCGCCTGCAAGGCCGCAAGCTGCTGGTGTGCCGTCCGGTGGCGCCGGACGGCACCACCGACGGCGGCTACGTGGTCGCCGTGGATACGGTGGGCGCCGGGGTCCAGGAAACGGTGCTGCTGGTGAGCGGTTCCTCGGCGCGCATGGCCGGGGGCAAGGAATCGCCGGTGGACAGCGCCGTGGTCGGCATCGTGGACGAGGTCCGCACCGAGAACGAATCGGATTCCCCCTCCAACGGCAAGCGCGCCGTGGCTGCCAAATCGAAGCATTAGCCGCTGATCAACGCAGATGAACGCTGATTCGACGACAAAGAAAACGAATCGAACGGACGTTCTCCAATCGGCGTTCCTCCGCGTTCATCCGCGGCTGCTTTTAGGGGACCCACTCCCATGATGCTCGCCAAAGTAATCGGCACAGTGGTTTGCACCGTCAAGTACCCGACGCTGGAGGGGCGCAAGCTGTTGCTGCTTCAGCCGGTGAACAAAGACGGTGTGGCGCGCGGCAAAACGCTGGTCGGAATCGATGCCGTCGGCGCCGGCGTGGGCGAAACCGTTTATTGGTGCCGCGGACGCGAAGCCGCCCTTGCCTTCGATAGCGAGGTGGTCAGCGACGCCTCGATTGTCGGTATTGTGGATGAGATCACCGCCGCCGAGGCCGAGCCCAACACGGCCGGAGCCGCGAATGGCCCGGCCTGCACCGCCGTGGGTCCAGGCGCCGCTAGCGCACAAAAGCCGGCGCCGCGGGCCAGTGCCGCCGGGGGCAAGCGGAGGCGCAAATGATCATTGGACGCGTTCTGGGGGAAGTGGTGGCCACCCGCAAGCACCACTCGCACGAAGGCCGCAAGATACTGCTGGTGCAGCCGCTGGCGCTGGACGACTCCGCGCGCGGCGAACCGGTCCTCGCCCTCGACGCCGTCGATGCCGGAGTCGGCGACCGCGTGCTGGTGGTGCAGGAAGGCTATTCGGCCATGACCGCCGCCGGCCGCCCCATGTCTCCCATCGACATGTGCATTGTCGGCGTCATCGATGCCGTGGAATTGTCCGCCGCAGATGAACGCGGATGAACGCGGATTCTTTCGATCCGCGTGAATCTGCGGCTAGTCTTTCTACTCTCCGCCCACGCGAAACCTGATGCCCGCGCGGAAATTGGCGCGCAGCGCCGGATATCCCGCGGCTTCCTCGTAGTGGCGATTGAGTGCGTTCTCCACTTTGACGTACGCGGTCATGCGCCTGTTCACCGCCCGCCAGAGGCCGAAATCCAGGCGCGCGTAGCCGGCGCTGTAGGTGACCGGGGGCAGCAGGCCGAGGAAGTCGGAATCGGCGCGCAGTCCCACCGCTGTGACGCCCATCTCGCCGCCCCAGCGCCGCGACGCGTACACCATGAGCATCGATCCCGCGTGCTTGGGCCTGCGCAGCAGCGGCGCGCCCGCGCTGAGCAGCGGATCGAAGGCCAGCGGCGCGCTCAGGATCTGGGTTGAGGTGTAGGTGTAGGAAGCATCGACGCTGAGCCGCGACCACGGACGCGCCCGGAACTCCACCTCGGCGCCGTGCGCCAGCGCGCGGTTCAGGTTCACGTACTGGCTGACGAAGCGCACCGCGTCGAAGCTGAACTCGATCTGGTTGGTGAACAGGTTGTTGAAGTAGGTGGCGCCCAGCCAGTACTTGCCGCCCAGGAAGCTCTGCTGCAGGCCCGCTTCCAGCGACCGGTTCTCCTCCGGCTTGAGCGCGGGATTGGCGATGAGCCCGTAGCCGCCGATGCCGAACGACTCTTCCAGCCGTGGCTCCTTGATGCCAGTGCCATAGGCAAACCGCAGGCGTGTGCCGGAAAAAATATCGCCGCCGCGGAGCGCCAGCACGCTGGCGGCGACGCGAGGCAGCACGCGGTTGCCGAAGCTCTGGTTGTGCTCGAAGCGGGCGCCGGCAATCACCGACACGCGTTTCCAGGTGAGCATCTCCTGCCCGAAGACCGAGTGATTGCGCCGCAGACCATGGCCGAGCGGCGGCAACGTGAGGTCGCCCACCCAGCCGTTCTCGTCCTCGAAGTGATAGCCGACGGTGGTCCGCGCCCAGCTTCGCGGCGTAAAGTCGCCCTGGTAATCGAACCCGGCGCGGTTGATGTTGGCGAAGTCGGAGAACGGCGTATCGAAGTTGCCGAAGGCCGGCGAGACGCGGCCCGGATCGACAAACGTGTCCAGCACGGAGCGCCGGTGGTGGTACTCAAAGCCGCTGAAGCGGTGCTGCCAGCGCGATGGGCCGGCGACGGTGAGCACCGCGCTCGCCAGGAAATTGTTCTGCCGCGCGCGCTCGTCGGTGTCCGGTGGAAGCAGCGGCCGGCCGTTGAAGCGCCAGAACGACTGGATGCCGCTGCGGTCGGTGAAATGGCGCGTGCGCAGGCGGAACGCGGCCCACGGCGCCAGTTGCACGCCGAGGTTAGCGCCCTCCAGGGAACTCGAATATTGGTCGTTCACGCCCTGGCCCTGGGTGTTGAACTGCTCGCCGAACAGGTTGAAGTCGAAGCGGCCGCGGGCGCCTGCCAGCGAGCCGTATCCGCGCGCCGTGCCGAAGGTGCCGCCTTCGGCGCCGAAGCGCAGCTCGGGCGTGGGCGTGGTGCCCGTGGCGCTCCAGGTCTGGACGACGCTGGTCATGGCGTCGGAACCGTAGAGCGTGCTCTCGGCGCCGCGCACGAACTCCAGCCGGTCCACCGCGTACATGGAAAGCACGCCGAAATCGTAGGTGCCGCCGGGATCGTTCACCGCTACCCCGTCGACGATCACCTTGTTGTAGCGCGAGTCGCCGCCGCGCACGAACAGCGACGCCAGCCCTCCGCGCCGCCCATTGGCGCTGACGATCGCCCCGGGCAGAAAGCGCAGCGCATCCACGGCGGTCACCGGCTGCATGGCGGCCAGCGCTTCGGGGCCGAGCAGCGAGGTGTCCGAACCGGTGTCCTGGCTGGGTAGCGGCACGCGCTCGGCGCTGACCACCACCGTTTCCGCGGCCGTCGGCAGCGCCAGCTTCACCGTGATCTCCGCTTCCCGCGCGGCCGGCGCGTTGGCGCTTGCGGGCGCAAAGCCGGGCGCCAGCACTTCCACGCGATATGCTTCGCCGCGCAGGCCGGTAAACACGCAGGTTCCTTCCGCGCTCGTGGTGCGCACCGCGAGTGCCGTCGAACTGTGCTCCGGGTAAGCCGTGACCCGCGCACCCGCCACCACAGCAGCCTGCGGATCAACCACCTTGACTTTGAGATCGGAAGCAAAGCTGCCGGCGAGCAACAGCAGACAAACGGCGAAGAGCTTGCCGACGCGAACTCCGAGCGTAATCGCTCGAACCTGGCAGCCCGCACTTCGCAATTGATTTATTGGAAACTGGAAATCGACTGGAAACTCAGGGAACCGCATGGTCCATGCTCCTTTTCACGCGAAAGGGTCAATGGTTGCGATTCGCGCCGGTCTCCTGGCTTGCGACAGAACAGTTTCAGTTTCGGTTTCATTGACCTTGGCTGAAACTGAAACCCGAAACTCCTTCGGGTCTTCCCACGGCCAATGCCGCAGTGGCCCGAAGGCAAAAACGTCGCTTACAGTTGCGCGGCAGCGCGGGCTTCTCACCCGCTTCCCGAGCACGCGAACCAACAGGTTGTGAAAGAACATCACGCGCACGGCGTGAGAGCTAAGACTCTATGTTCCAGTTGGCGTTATGTCAATGCAGGGCGCACCAGGGCGGCCCACAACGGGACGAACCATGGTTGCGATAGCATTTTTCTCTTCAATCCCAAAGCGTTCTTGGCGCGGCGGGGTTAGTGTTGCGTAGACTCGTTGTCCTGGGGCGGAGCGTTGCAATGTCGCTGACCAATGCATCTGGCGGAGCCAGCAAGCGGATTGCGGCGACCGGCGCGATTGCCCTTTCCTTCATAGTCGCTCTCGAATTCGTAATCATGATCAGCCCCTTTGCGTTTGTTTTTTATGCGGCGCTGAATCCCTTTCTGCTTGCCCTCAATCAATCCGTCTTGACTCGCTGGATGACCGCCTTCTTTCTCCCCCACATGGTCGTCCCGCCCAACTTGTTCCTGAAGACTGTCCGCGTACTCGGATCGGTCTTCTTTCTCCTGGGCGTGGGCGTGTTCCTTCTCTGCGCTGTGCAGGTATACGGCGGCAAGCTGCTCCGCCTCGGCGTCGCGAGCCGGGGGCTCTATCGGCTAGTACGGCATCCGCAGTACGCGGGGCTGGCAATGGCGGCCCTGGGACTTGCCTTGATGTGGCCCAGGTTCCTGACCCTGGTCCTGTTCGCCATCATGCTCTGGCTCTACTACCTGTTGGCGCGGGACGAAGAACGTCGAATGCTCAATCGTTTTGGGGACAGCTACCGTGCGTACCTTGAGCGCACCGGCATGTTTGTACCTCGATCGATCGAGCGCCTGGTCCGCCGGCCAACAAGTCAGCGTCAGCCGCTGACCGTATCCCGGGCGGCCGCGATTCTGCTCCTCCTGCTCATCCTCTGTGTGGGGACGGGAATTCTGCTTCGCCGCTATACGGTGCGCCATCTGCAACTGGAGCAGGTCGGAGGAATCGACGTCATCACCATCACTCCCGAAGACCTGCAGCCCGCGGAAGAACTCGTCGGGTCGATAACGAAAGACGCAGGCGTAGCCGGGAACCTGGCTGCCCTGCCCGCTGATGGGCATCGCGTGCTCGCCTATTTTGTACCGGTGGATTACATCATGCAGGGAATGATCGCCGACACCGGGGAGCAGTGGAAGCTTTTCCAGCACCACAGAACCGCGCGTTTGATTGCCCAGTACGTGGTTCACCCGTTTTCGCACTTGACCGGAAGCCACTCCCATTCCGCGGCCGGGAGTCACGATCCGACCATGCACGACAGTCCGCGGATGAAGCGCAGGATAATCTTCGTCGAAATTGCCGGTGAGCCTCAGCGGCGGCTCGCATCCGCGTACGACGACTTCGACATCAACGCACAGCGCTGGCCGCTGTTCTTCGTCGATGTGCACATGCATACAGGAGAGATCCTGCAACTGACCGAGCTGCATGAAGGCAGCGGATGGGGACGGGTACCGACACCGACATTCTGAACGGGGACCAAGGTCAGCCGGTGCACGCCGCTCCGCCGTTGTTTCCCGGCGTTTTTGCCCATGGGAGGCGAAGACTTACACTGTGAGCTGATTCCTGGCGGCTGCCTATGTTCTCCAGAAAGGTCCGCGTCGAGTATGAGGCCAACGCCGGGCGCCAGCCCGTGCCCCTGAAATGGCTGGACAGCTTCGCCATGCGCAATTTCACCAACGATCCCATTTTCGACGACACCCTGCCCACCGGCGACGGGCTGATGGAGATCGGCGCGCGCGTGCCCCTGGACCGGCTGAGGGACGCGATGCAAGACTGGTTCCAGCGGAAAGGATACTTGGCCAAGGACACCGGTCTGCTGATCAGAGAAGAATCCTGAGAAAAAAGTGGCCAGTGGCCAGTGGTCAGCAACAGGCGCTAATGAACCCTTATTTCCCCACCGGGGTGTTCAAAAACGAGAGCAAGTCTCCCACGTCGCTTTCCTCCAGCACCGGCCAAGCCTGACCGGACTTGCGGACCTGCTCGTACATCTTGGCGCCGTGGTCCCACAAATGAGTTGCCAGCCGCACCGCGGTGTAGGTTTGGCCGCGGCCGCGCAGCGCCGGTCCACGCTTGCTGCCCTCGGCGCGCGCTCCGTGGCACTCCGCGCATCCGCGCCAGGCGAAAATGCTGGCCCCGACCTGCGGCGAGCCCGCCGGTTCCTGGTAGTGCAGGCTGTAAAGAAACACCGCCAGGTCCACCATCTCCTGCGACTCAAAGGTGGGAGGCGACTGCCCCACGGAGCGCATGGCGCGATTCATCTCGGGGAAATGGTTGAGCATCGATTCCCCGAATTGCGAGAAGGTGGGCGGCAGCTTGCCGTCGGCCCCCAGCACCGGCCCCGCCGGCTTCCCCGACGACGTACCGGTGTTGACCACGGCCGCGGTGCTTGTCTTCTTCAGCGCGTGGCAGTTGATGCAGTACTTGGCCTGAAACACCTGCCATCCGTGGTCCGGATCCGCCTTGGGGACCGACATCTCGCCTTCCGGCCGTCCGCTCTGCTGGCGCAGGTAGGCGAACAGGTCGCGCAGTTCGTTGGCCTGGAAGTGCGGCCAGGCGATGCCCATGCCACGCATGCGAGTTTGCATGGCCGCCGCGTGGTTCCACAGCGTCTGTGTCCAGGTGATGGGCGAATCGGCCTGCGCCAGTTGATGTACGGGGGGCGCGCCGCCCTCTCCGTTGCTGGCATGGCAGCGCACGCACTGCTTGCTGATGAATAGCTGCCGGCCGCGCTCCGGGTTTCCGGGCGCGTCGGAATATCCGGTGAGGTAGAGATAGGCCACCAGTTGCCCGGTTTCGTCGTAGTTGAGCGTGGGATAGGGCAGCCCGGCCTGCTTCATCGCCTCGTACATGCGAGGCGCGTGGTTCCACATGGCGGTGACCAGTTGGGGCAGGCTGGCGGCGCGCTCGCGCAGCGGCGGCCCGAGCTGTTCTCCGCCGGCGGCGCCGTCATGACACTTGGCGCACCCTTTTTGGCGGAAGACGGCGCTGCCCTCGGCCGGACGAGGCGCCACGGCAATCGCCCAGCGGTTGGCGGTGCTGTCGTGCTGGACCATGAGGATCATGACCAGCGCGAACAGGGCCGCACCGGCGATGGCCATCCAAAGGGCGAATTCGCGGTGGCGGATCATTTGGGCTGCTCCGCCGCGTCGCGGATTTTCAGATCGCGCATTTTGCGGTAGAGGGTGTCGCGGGAGATGCCCAGCAGCGCCGCCGCCCGCGTGCGATTGCCCTGGCACATGCGCAGCGCGCGCTCGATGGCCACCCGCTCCATCTCTTCCAGCGCCAACGGATGTTCCTCGAAGCGCGCTCCGGCGGGCGGGGACGCGCCCAGCAGCGGCTTCAGGTCCTTGTCGCTGATGGTCTGCGGGTCGGCCTGGGAGAGGGCGCTCACGCTCTCCAGCACGTTCTGCAATTCGCGCACGTTGCCGGCAAAGGCATGGTTCAGCAGCAGCTCGGTGGCCGAGCGTCCCAGGGTAATGTGCCTCCCGTAGCGGTCCGACAACTGCGCCGCGAGATGCTGCGCCAGCACCAGGATGTCTTCGCGTCGCGCGCGCAGCGGCGGAACCTCGATGACCACGGTGGCAATGCGGAAGTAGAGGTCCTCGCGCAACACGTCGGAGCGCAGTTGCGCCAGCGGGCGGTTGGTGGCGGCGATGATGCGCACGTCCACCTTCACCGGGCGCGGGCTGCCCACCGGGCGCAGCTCTTTTTCCTGGAGGACGCGCAGCAGCTTCACCTGCGCCTCCTTGGGCATCTCGCCGATTTCATCGAGGAAGACGGTGCCGCGGCCGGCGGAGACGAAGACGCCGGGCGCGTCGGCATAGGCGCCGGTGAAGGCCCCGCGGCGGACGCCGAACAGCTCGCTTTCCACCAGCTCGCGCGGCAGCGCGCCACAGTTGATGGCGACGAAGGGCTCGCCGGCGCGGCGGCCGGCGCCGTGCATGGCGCGCGCCAGCATCTCCTTGCCGGTGCCGGTTTCGCCGACGATGAGCACCGCGGCATCGCTGGCGGCGGCGGCGCGGGCGCGCTCCACCACGCGCTGCATCTGCGGCGAGACGAAGACCAGGTTCTCGAACGGATCGTGGACTTCCTTGAGGTCGGCCTCCAGTTGCGCCACGCGCTGGCGCAGGCGATGGACCTCCATCAGGCGGCCGACTTTTTTCTCCACCGCCTGGCGGTCGAAGGGCTTGGTAAGGTAATCCTCTGCGCCGCGCTTGATGGCTTCGACCGCGGTTTCCACGGTGGCGTAGCCGGTCATGATGACCACCGGCAGATCGGGATTGCGCTGGTGAATCTGCTCCATCAGGGTGAGCCCGTCGGTGAGCGGCATGACCAGGTCGACCAGGGCGAGGGCGAGCCTGGGATTTTCCTCCAGCGCCTTGATGGCCTCGGCGCCGCTGAGCGCGACCACGGCGGAGTATCCCTGCTCGAGCAGGAAATCGCGCAGGGTGCCGGCCAGGCCGGCATCGTCATCCACGATCAGAATCTCGGCGCTGATGGGCTCTGGAGTCACGGCGTGGCCGCCTCGGAGCGAAGCGCGTCCGCCTGGATGCGGCTCTCGGTCCACAACGGCAGTTGCACGGTGGCGATAGCCCCGCCGCCCGGCGCGCCCTCCAGACGAATGGCGCCTCCGTGCTCGGTGACGATGTTGCGCGCGATGGCCAAGCCCAGTCCGGTTCCCTTGCCGGTGGGCTTGGTGGTGAAGAAGGGCTCGAAGACGTGCGTCATGTCGGCTTCCGAAATGCCGCAGCCATTATCGGCGATTTCGATCTCCACCATGGCCTGCGCCGGGCAGCCGCGGATGCGGATTTCGCCGCCGGCGGAGACCGCGTCGAGGGCATTGCTGAGCAGCGTGAGCAGCAGCGTCTCGACCTGGTTGCGGTCGGCCAGGACGCGGGCGCCGGTGATGCCCGCCAGCTCGGCGCTGACGCGCACTTTCTTGGCGTTGAATGATGGCGACAGGAATCCGAGCACCGCCTCCACCAGCGGCGCCAGCTCTTTGGGCTGCTTCTGCGGCGCCGGCTTGCGCGAAAAATCCAGCAGGCGGCGCACGAACTGCTGGCAAAAGCCGATGGTGCTTTCCAGTTGTTCCAGGTCGGCGGCGAAGCCGTTGGCGCCGCAGCGCTCGCGCATCATCTGCACGCGCAGCAGCATGGAGGCCATAGGGGTGTTCAGGTGATGGGCGGTGCCGGCGGCCATCTTGCCCATGGTGGTGAGCTTTTCCAATTCGAGCAGCGTCTGGCGCAGGCGCACGCGCTCCCTAATGTCGTGCGTGACTTCCAAATAGTAACGCCGCCCGCCTTCCGGGAAGGGCAGCAGGCTGAGCTGGACTTCGATGGCCTCGCCCGCGCGATTCTGGCGCAAGGTTTCGCGGTCGAGAACGGTCTCGCCCGTCCCGACCCTTTGCAGAAAGTCCCCCAGTTCGGATTGCTTCTCCCGGGGCACGGTGGGCAGCGCGTGCCCGATGGCCTGCGCCTTGCTGAATCCGTAGAGCCGCTCGGCGGCGGCGTTCCACTCCAGGACGCGAAGCTCATGGTCGTAGAGGGCGACGGCGCCGGGCGAGGACTCCAGCAGGCCGCGGTAACGCTCGCGCGAGCGCCGCAGCTCCTCCTCGGCGATGCGCCGCTGGCGGAGAACGAACCAGGCCGCCCAGGAGGCCAGCAGGAGGGAAGAGGCGATGCCGCGGCTGATATAAAGGTAATGAAGCGAGACGTAGTTGAGGTCGCGGAAATAGTGGTTTTCCACCAGCTCCCAGAAGGCGAACACCAGGGCGACGATGCTGATGCTGGAGAGCACCAGGGTGGCCCAGAACCAACTGCGTTCGTGATCGCTGTCGCGCACGGGACCTCGGGGCGGGCGGATCCCGCTGGACGAATGTTCGTTCGCCGGGCGCACACCGGTCAGTGACGGATGTCACGAGAGGGTGTGAGGGCTGGGCCGGCGGGCGAGGGGAACCCCGGCAAGAAAGGCCAGAGGTGTCCGCGCGCAATTTTCTGTAACAGCTCAGGACGGCGTTGAATTTAGCCAGTCAGAGCTGCCGCCGGCAGGCCGCCAAGCGGCGCCGGACAGCCAGGCCGCAGCGGCGGCCACACTAAGGAGGCGGCGGCATCCGACGCCGAATTCGCGAAATGGTCAAGAATCTGAACATCACCGCCATCGTGGAAAACACAGCCGGCACCTTCGACGCCGCCGGCGAGTGGGGACTTGCCCTGTGGATTGAAGCGGACAAGCACCGCATTCTCTCCGACACCGGCCAGGGCTTCACCCTGTTGCAGAACGCGCGCCTGCTCGGCAAGGATGTTGCGGAGGCCGAAGCCATGGTCATCAGTCACGGCCACTTCGACCACACCGGCGGCATTGCCGCCGCAGTGGACGCCGGTTTTCGCGGCAAGGTCTATGTTCATCCGGCAGCCTTCAGCGGCAATTACCAGCGCGAAAAGACGCCTCCCAACCGGCACATCGGGATAGCTCCGGCATCCGAGCGGGCCATGCGCTCAGGCTCCGTCGGCGTTGTCGAAACCGAGCGGCCCACCGAGATTGGCCCGGGAATGATCGTGACCGGCGCCATTCCCCGCCGCAATGCATATGAAGATGTAGCCGATCCTTTCTTTCTGGACGAAAACTGCACCCAGCCGGACCCACTGATTGACGACCAAGCCCTGTTGATCGAGATCCCCAAAGGGTGGGCGGTTATCACCGGCTGCGGGCACTCGGGGTTGATCAATACCCTGACCTACGCCAAGGATCTGATCGGCAACGCCCCCATTGTCGCCGTGATTGGAGGCCTGCACCTGTTTCGGGCTACGGCTGAGCGCATCAAGGCCACCACGGAGAACCTGCGTTCCTTCGGGGTGGAGCTGATTGCGCCTTGTCATTGCACGGGATTCGACGCTACCGGCGCTTTACAGCAGCAGTTTGGCAGCCGCGTTGTGGCGCTCCGGGCCGGCCTGACCGTCCGGGTTTCCGAGGCGTGATCACGGCAGAAGAGGCCTAATCATGAGCTGACACTATTGGCCGACGATGGCGGCTCCCGTTTTCAGCTCGATGGGATTGCCGGCGAACAGCGTACTGGCGCCTTTCTCCAAGGCGAGCTTATTGAAGTCGGCGACGTCGGTACGCAGCAGGCGATTGAACTCGGCGAGGTAGGTATCCAGTTCCTTCTTCGCCGCGTTGACATCCTCCATCACCAGCGGAGTCGGGGCCTGGTCGTAGGGCATGCTGACGTCGCGGTAGACGCTGTCCAGCCGGTCGTGGAAGCGCGCCAGGTGGTGCAGGCGCCCGAAGGGGTCGTGCGCGGCGGCCAGGTTATAGACCTTCTCCTCCAGGGTGGTCAGCTTCTCCTGCAAGGCTTGCGCGCGGGCGCCGACCGGCTCGTAAGCGGCCTTTTCCAGTCCATTGCTGTCGGCCTCGGCGCCGAGCAGGCGGCGCACGGTGGCGATCTGCGACTTTAGGCTCTCCATGCGGTTCAGCGACTCATTGACGGCGTTCAACCAGCCGCGCAACCTCAGCGACTCCTGCAACTGAGCGCGGGCGGCGGCCACGTCGAAGGGCAGGCGCGGATCGGGTTCGACCTTCACCTCGGTGGTTTCGGTTTTGTCACCGGCGGTAACCGCGACCTTGTACTGGCCTGGCAGGGCCGCCGGCCCGCGAGGCTGGAAGAACTCATTCTCCTCCTGGGAACGCTCCACCTGCAGGCGCTTGGCGTCGTCGTAGCACATGTTCCACGTGACGCGATTGAGGCCCTGCTTTCCCGGGCCACGGAAGGTGCGCACCACCTGCCCGCGGCCGTCGCTGACCACAATCTTCACCGGCCCGTGTTCCAGGGCACGCTGCGAGCCCGGCTGCTCATGTTCGGCGGGGGGCTGTTGTTCGTGCTCGGGGCCCGCTTGCTGGGCGCGAACCGCCTCGGCGCCACGCTCCGGCGCCGGCTGCGTCTTCTTCTTCTCCTGCACGGCGACCGCCTGCTTCGAGGCCGCGGCAGACTGCCGCTCAGGTTCGGCAGCGATCTCCTTCGCCAGGTAATAAGAGATCACGACGCCATCCGGTGGGTTGGGAGCGGAAAAATCGCCGCGCGTGCTGAATCCGTGCTTATTGCCGGGCCACATGCGCCAGCGGACGCCGGGGATAGAGCTATACAGGTGGAAGTCCTGCGCCGGAAGTTGGGACGAGCTCTCTTCCAGCGGCGTGATGTCATCCAGCACAAACAGTCCGCGCCCGTGGGTGGCGACGAGCAGGTCATGGCCCTGCTGGTGAAACTTCAGATCATAGACAGGTGCGGTGGGGAAGTTGCCCTTGAGGGGTGTCCAGTGCGCGCCCTCGTCGTGCGAGTAGAAGAGTCCGGCGTCGGTGCCCAGGACCAGCAGGCCTTTGTGGTTCGGGTCTTCGCGCACCACGCGCGCCGGATCGTCCGGCGGCAGCCCGTTGGCGATGGAGGTCCAGGTCTTGCCGAAATCGTGGGTCTTGAAGACGTAGGGGCGGTTGTCTTCGACCTCGTGGTAATCGATAGCAATGTAGGCCGTGCCGGGTGCGAACGGCGACACCTCGACCTGGTACACGCGCCCCCACTCGGGCACGCCATGCGGGGTGACATTAGTCCAGTGGCGTCCGCCGTCGCGGGTCACCTGCACCAGGCCGTCGTCGGTGCCCACCCAGATGACGTTAGGATCGGCGGCCGGCAGGGCCACCGACAGGATGGCGTCAAAGGTCTCGGCGCCGCTCATGTCCAACTCCACCGGTCCACCGCTGGACAACTGCTTGGACTTATCGTTGCGCGTCAGGTCGGGGCTGATGGGATCCCAGCTCTTCCCGGCATCGGTTGACTTGAACAAAACGTTGCCGCCGAGATAGACGGTATGAGCGTCGTTGGGCGCCACGGCGATGGGCGTCGTCCAGTTGAAGCGGTATTTCAGGTCCTTGGGCGGCATGTCGGTGGCGCCCTGCAAGTAGGGGCGCACGTAGTCGCTGACGCCGGTGCCGAGGTTCATGCGCGTGATGGAGCCGTTCTGCGCGTCGGCGTAGATCAGGTTCGATTTGTGGCCCGCGGGAACAATGTACTCGCCGTCGCCGCCCACCACCGTCCACCAGTCCGCGCCCGCGATGCCGCCGCGCGCAAGGCTGTTGGAGGGTCCGCACCAGCCGTTGTTGTCCTGCAACCCGCCGCAGATCAGGTAAGGGCGATTGTCGTCGTAGGCGACCATGTAGAACTGCTCGATGGGCAGATTGTCCAGGTAGCGCCAGTTTCTGGCGGCGTCGGTGGAGAGGTAAGCGCCGCCGTCGTTGCCCTCAATCATGCGGGCGGCATTCGTGGGATCGATCCACAGGGAGTGATGGTCCACGTGCACGGTGCGCCCGATGACGCGCGCGGATTTGCCGCCGTCGTGCGATTCCAGCATCTGGAAGGAGAGGAAGTAGAGGTGGTTCTCATTCTCGGGAGAGACGTACAGGGTGGTGAAGTAAAAGCCGCGCGCGATGTAGCGCGGGTCGGAGCTGACCGGCTTCCAGTGATCGCCCAGGTCGGTGGTCTCCCACAGCGCGCCCTTCTTGGCTTCGATGAGCGCGTACACGTGATGCCCGTTGCTGGGAGCGATGGCCAGCCCGATTCGTCCCAGGGGAGGCTGGGGCAATCCTTCGGTCAGCTTCTTCCAGGTGGCGCCGCCATCGCTGGAGCGGTAAATGGCGCTGCCGGGACCGCCGCTGATCAGCATCCAGGGATAGCGCTGCATTTCCCACATGCCGGCAAACAGCACCATGGGGTTGGACGCGTCCATCACCAGGTCGCTGGCGCCCGTGCGGTCGTTCACGTAAAGCACGCGGTGCCAGGATTTGCCGCCGTCGGTGGTGCGGTAGACGCCGCGCTGCGTGTTCGGTCCCCATACATGCCCGAGCACGCCGGCATACACGATCTCGGGATTGGTGGGGTGCACCACAATCTGCGAAATCTGCCCGGCATCCTCCAGGCCCATAAACTTCCAACTGGCGCCGGCGTCGGGGGAGAAGTACACGCCCTTGCCGGTGACCACGTCGTTGCGCGGGTTGGCCTCGCCCGTGCCCACCCACACCAGATTGGGATTGGAGGGGGCAAGCGCGATGGCCCCGATGGAGGCGGTCGGCTGCTTTTCAAACACCGCCTTCCAGGTGAGGCCGGCATCCTGGGTTTTCCAAACTCCGCCCGCCGCGGCGCCGACGTAATAGACGTTGGGGTTGCCGGGAACGCCGACGACGGCGCTCACCCGTCCGCCGCCGGCCGCCGGGCCGAGATTGCGAAATTTCAGGTTGTCGGTGACGTTGGGCGGATGGCGGTCCGTCGCTGGGGCGTCAGCCGTTTGCGCGAACGAGGCGATGGAGATGAGCAAAGGGATGGCGGCAATAAATGTCTTCTTCGCCCAGGGTGCGAGTGTCATCGGTGCGCTCCTGCGGGGGTAAAGCGAATCTCACAGGCTACCGCAAGCGCGGGGGAAGTACAAAGCAGAGACAAGGGAAGGGACTGCCCCGCCCTGTCGCTCAAAATCCAGGAGCGGCAAGGGTGGGGCAACCCTAGAAGTCGGGTGGCCCACCCAACGCGGTTTTCGTTGGGTGGGGTATTGGGATCGTTGCCGCTCCCGTGTTCGCCGCGACAGGGCCGGTCAGAACGCGTAGCGGAGAGACAGCGTGGTGATATTGGAGTGGAAGTATCGGGAGGCGGTCGGCCCCACGACGTCGCTCTCGCTGTACTGGTAATAGTTCCAGCCGGCATTCAAAGTGACTCGCTTCACCACTTCCACCCCGACCATGGCCAGCGGCTGCTGATAGCGGCTGGAGAGCGGTCCCAGCGGCTGCAGGGCATTCAGATTGAGGATGTTACCGCTGGTGTCGGTGATGCTGTAGCCGATGGCCGCCTGGACCCGTTTTACCGGCTTCACTCGCAGGGCGAAGCTGCCGAAATGGTTCGTCTCCTCGAAGTTTCCCAGCACCAAAGTCAGTCCGGCGCCATCAGGACATGCCACACCGGTTACCCCGGTGTTCGTGCCGGTAAAGCAGACGTTCGCGTCCTGAAGGAAGCCGCTGTAGTTATACGCGAGGTCCAGGCCGATGCGATCGTTGGGGGCGACCATAACGCTGAATCCGGCATTGCGGACGTGCCCGTTGAAGTCGACATTGGCGCTGTGATTGCGGCGCTCCAGGATGTTCAGGCTGGCGCCAAACGTGACCCAGGACTGCGGCGCGTAGGAAAAACTGGCGCGGTACTGCTGCTGGTGGCGCGGGCTGATGCGGGTAATGAAATCGCCCGCCGAAGTGAACTCGGTGTTGAGATTGAAGCGCATTTTGCTGACCGGACGAATCCACAAGCCGAAGATGCCGGTGTGCTCGTCGAAGCTGAAGCTGTCCAGTTCGGCCTCATCGCCGGCGGTGGCCACGGTGACGGTGCACGGCGCGGTGCACGGCGCGCTGGCGAAAACCGGATAGTAGGTGTTCATGGCGACCGAAGATTCCTGGTCGGCAACCGTGCGGCGGCGGACGCGATAGCCGAGCCGTCCGCCGAAGTGTTCGGAGAGATCCGCCTGCAGTTGAATCTCGTTGCTTTTGATGTCCTCTTTCAGGAAGCGTCCGGTGTTGGTGACAACCATGTCGGGCGACGAACTGGAGCTGTGAAAGAGCGTGGTCGGCGGGTAGGTCGCCACTGGCAGCGCGGCGCTGGCCGCGCCGGCGGTGGCGGCGTTGTAGCCGTAGAGCGCCGTCTCCAGGAAATTACCCGGCTCGCGCCAGTTGTTGAAGCGGAAGGTATCGACCACGCGGAAGCGGTTGCTGAGGTGAATGGTGACGCCGAAATCGGCATTGACCGAAACCCACCGGCCGTGCGCGGGTCCGGTGGAGCTGAACTGGCGGATCGCGGTGCGCGAGTCCAAGCCATTGTAAAACTCGGCCAGGGGCGTATTCATGTCGGCGCTGCTGTAGGCCAAGCGGCCGACCAAGGTCACGTGGCGCAGCGAGTTGGACATCAGGTTCAACTGCTCCGTGGGCATGAAGTTGCGCACGCGTTGATTGCGGGTGTAGCCGATGTACAGGTTGCAGGTGGGGTTGGCATTCACTCCTCCCACCAGCGGTGCGCGGCAAGGATTGTTGTTAGCCGGGTCCCAAGGCACGCCCAGCGACGCTGGCACGCCGTTGGACAGGTTGAACACGTTATACGGCAGCAGGCCGTACCCGGTGTCGATCTTGGCCCACTGCAGGGTTTCGGTGAAGCTGAGCGTGGTCTTGGGCAAGACCTTGAAGTCGGCGCCCAACTGCAGGGCGTTCAGCGTGTTGTTCCAAGACTGATCCAGCAAGGGCTCGGTGCCCTGATGGAAGGTGCCATAGCTGGGGCCTTCGGAACGGTTGCGGTTGTACCCGATGCGGAAACTGAGACGCTTTTGCGGCAGCAGCGTCAGGGCAAAATCGTACAAGCGGCGGGTGGTGAAGTAAGAGTGGGGCGAGAAATTGACCGGCTCCGGCTGGATACCCGGGGTAGTAATAGTCAGCGGGTTCAGCGGATTGGCGAACAGGTCGTAATTGAAATAGTTCTTGTCGCGGCGGAAACTGCCGGTGAAGTTGTACCAGCCCAGCTTGGAGATGCGTAGGCGCGCGGCATTGCTCGGGTCGCCGCCCCACCCGAAGCTGCTGGCGTACAGGCTGTCAAACAGGTTGCCGCTGTGGGTCGTCGATTGCAGCGACAGCGTCTGCTCCAGGATGCGCGGCCCGCTGTGCAGGTTCACCAGCGTGTTGTACATGTCGACGCTGCCGGTCCGGTCGGTGATGCGGCCGCCCAGTTCAATCGACTCGTGCACCAGGTAATTTCCCCACTGCTCGCCGGTGGTCTCTTCCGGGGGCGGACCGGGCGCAGGCTGGCCGGCCTGGGTGGCAGCGCGCGGCGTGGAACGCGCGCCCGGGGGTGGTGCGGGCACCGTCTGCGCCCGCCGCCATCGCCGAAAGCATCGCGAGCAGGGCGACAACCATCAAACACCGATCGCACTTTCATGGGCATCTCCGGAGAGAATCGCGAATACAACCGTACACAACGAAGCTCAACTTGGTCGCGCATGATCGTGGCCTCGGCTACTTGAAGAAGAACTCGTCGAAATTCGAGCCGTGGATCTGGTTGTGGCACAAGGTGCAGGCCTGGTACTTCGTCGACTGGTTATGGAATGTGGGCAAGCCCGGTACTCCCGAACCCATGGTCGGCGTGTGGCACTGCAGGCACAGGATGTTGACCTGGCTGACGCGCAGCAGCCGCGGGTTACTGGAGCCGTGCGGCGTGTGGCAGGAGGTGCAGCCTTCGGTTTTCACCGGCTCGTGCTCGAACACGAACGGCCCTTGCGTCTCCGTGTGGCACTTGGTGCAGACGCCGAACGACCCGGCGGCATTGACCCGCAGTTGGCGGTCGGCGGAGCTACCGTGCGGGTTGTGGCAGTCGCTGCACTTGATCAGGCCGACGTCCACGCGATGACGGAACGGCCGCGAAAACTCCGCCTTCTGGGCAGCATGGCAGCCATAGCACAAATTCGGCTGGTCTTTCACCATCAGGTGATTGGGCTCTGCGGCGTGATGGGGAGAGTGGCAACTGATGCATCCCACCCCGTTGGACAGGTGCACGGACTGCGCAAAGTCGCTCTGCTCCAGGCTCGCTTGGTGACATTGCAGGCAGCGCTCGCTGGACTGCGCCGGAGACATATTCTTGAAGGTGATGATCTTGCTAACGTCCCCGCCGCCTTCCACGTGCGCCCCGCCCGGACCGTGGCAGTCTTCACAACCGTGCTTGCCTTCCTTGATCAGGGCATAGTGCGGCGTGTTTTCGAAGTGCTTGGTATAGATGTCGTCGTGACAGGCCTTGCAGGTGTCGGCGCCGACATAGCCGCCGCCCGGCGCGCCCGCCTGCGAAGGCGTCGCTTTCTGGTGGGGCGTAGCGTTGGTTTGCGCCGCGGCGGGGACCGGCAACAGCAGTGCCGCGAGCAATAACAAGAGGACTTGAACACACCGCAAGCCTGTTGCGCCGGGTGGGTGCGGGAAAAACCTGCCTGCCATCACAAGTCTCTCCATCGTGCTGCCAATTGTTGAAAGGTTGAGTGCCTGCCGCATGAGGGAGCGCGCGCGGAACAGCAAAGTACCCGAAGTACGGCCACTTAGACGTACAACCCTGATAGCAGGGTTGCCGAGTTGGGAAGTATTTTTGTTCTTAATACGAAGTTTTCGTACTGAGAAAAAATTCCCTGGCGAAGTACGTTTCGGACCATGGGTTCGGCCGCGTTCGGTGGAAAGCGTTAGGATGGCCGGTTCACGTTTATCCCAGGGCCGCGGGGAACCCGCAACCATAGGACGGAGACCGGATGGAAACAGCGGAGGTAGTCATTGTCGGCGGCGGCATTGTCGGTTCGAGCATCGCTTATCACCTCACCGCCGCAGGCTGCCGCAACGTGCTGGTCATCGAGCGCGAAACCAGCCAGGGAAAAGGCTCCACCGGCAAGAGCATGGGCGGCGTGCGGGCGCAGTTCGCCACCTCGGTCAACATCCAGATGTCGCTGTATTCGGTTCCCTTCTACGCCTCCTTTGACGAAAGGCTGGGATATCCCTGCGGATTCCGGCCGCAAGGCTATTTGTTCCTGGCCACGCGCGAATCGCACTTGCAGTACCTGTCGGCCAACCTGGAGCGGCAAGTGGCCCTGGGGCTGAAGACGGCGCGGCTGGTCCCGGCCGGAGAAATCCGCTCGCAGTACCCGCAGTTGCGGGGCGATGACATCCTGGGCGGCAGTTTCTGCTCCACCGATGGCTTCGTCGATCCCTACAGCGCCATGAACGGCTTCATGAGTTGGGCCGCGGAACACGGAGCACGCATCTGGAAAAACACCCAGGTCACGGCGATCAACGTGGAGCGCGGGCAGGTTAGCGCCGTGGAAACCACGCGCGGGATGGTGCGGACGCGCACCGTGGTTAACGCCTCCGGGCCGCGGGCGGCGGAGGTGGCGCGTATGGCCGGCATTGAGCTGCCGGTGGAACCGCTGCGGCGCATGCTGGTGCCCACCGAACCGTTCGACCGCTTCCCGCATTCGGCGCCCATGATTATCGATATGACCAACGGTTTTCACTTCCGCCCTGAGGGCCTCGGATTCCTGCTGGCTTGGAACGACCCCGAGGAGACCCCGGGGTATAAAACCGAATTCGACCCTGCCTTCATCGAGAAGGTGCTGACCCGCGCCGCCGATCGCGTTCCCATCTTCGAAAACCTCGCCGTGAATCCGCAGCGGGCGTGGGCGGGGCTGTACGAGATGACGCCCGACCACCATTGCATTCTGGGCGCGGTCGACGAGGTGCGCGGCTTCTTTCTGGCCAACGGCTTCAGCGGCCACGGCGTGATGCACGCCCCGGCCACCGGAAAGATCCTCAGCGATTTGATCCTGGAAGGCGCCACCAGCCTGGTGAACCCGGAGCTGCTTAGCCTGGGCCGCTTTGCCACCGGCCGGCTGCTGCAGGAGGCGGTGGTGTTGTGAGTTGGAATAGCCGGTTCTGAAGCGGGTCGCGGCCGCGCAAATTGCCGCGCACAAAAATGTTGCCTCGCGCACTTCCGCGCATCCTAGGTACCTGTCGCTGAATCGGATGCCATATGGCTACGCGCGGAATTGAACCAGCCACGAACACGCTCGCACAGCAATTAGCTCGCCAGTACGTCGAGGTGCGCGCCACCACCATGGGCCTGACGGCGCCCCTGTCGGCCGAGGATCAGATGTTGCAGTCCATGCCCGACGCCAGCCCCGCCAAGTGGCACCTGGCGCACACCACCTGGTTCTTCGAGACTTTCCTGCTCACGCCGCATGATCCCGGCTACCGCCCCTTCGACCCGCGTTTCCGCGACCTCTTCAACAGCTACTACAAGCAGATGGGGGCGCATCCGTACCGCGGCGCGCGCGGGCTGATGTCGCGCCCCTCGCTGGAGGAGGTGCACGCCTACCGGCACGGCGTGGACGAAGCGATGCTCGCGCTCATCGAGCGCGCCGGCGACGAACTGCTCGCGCTGGTGGAGCTGGGGCTGAATCACGAGCAGCAGCACCAGGAGTTGATTGTCACCGACGTCAAGCACGGGCTGTGGTCCAGCCCGTTGCGGCCGGCATATCGCGCTCAGCCCCTCGGCTGGCAGGCGGGAGAGGCGCACCCGGCAAGCTGGCAGCAGTTCAAGGGCGGCATTTATTCCGTCGGCCACGCGGGTGCGTGTTTCGTCTTCGACAACGAAGGTCCTCGCCACGAAATACTCCTGCGGCCGTTTCGCCTCGCCTCGCGTGCGGTCACCAACGGCGAATGGCTGGAGTTCATGGCCGGCGGCGGTTATCGCCGGCCGGAGTTGTGGCTCTCCGACGGTTGGGACGCGGTTTGCGCGCAGCAGTGGGAGGCGCCGCTCTACTGGCAGCGCTCAGCCGACGGCTGGCGCCACTACACCATGAGCGGCACGCGTGCGGTGGAGGCATCCGGACCCGTCTGTCACGTCAGCTACTACGAGGCGGACGCCTTTGCGCGCTGGGCGGGCGCTCGACTTCCCCTGGAAGAAGAATGGGAGATCGCGGCCGGGCAGAATCCCGCTCGCGGGACCATGCTCGAGGACGAGGTCTTTCATCCTCGCCGCGCGCGTGGCGACCTCATGCAGCAGCTATTGGGCGACGTCTGGGAGTGGACCGCGAGCCCCTACGTCGCTTATCCCGGCTTTCGTCCCGTGCCGGGGGCCATCGGCGAATACAACGGCAAGTTCATGTGCAACCAGTTCGTGCTGCGCGGCGGGTCGTGCGCCACTCCCGCCGGCCACATCCGCACCACCTACCGAAACTTCTTTCCGCCGGCCGCGCGCTGGCAATTTTCAGGAGTAAGGCTTGCGAGCGACATCGACTGAACGCTGGGCCCAGCCTTCCATTGCCGACGAAGTTCGCACCGGGCTCAGCGCGCGGCCCAAGTGGCTGCCGCCCAAGCTGTTCTACGACGCCGCCGGCTCGGAGCTGTTCGAGCAGATCACGCGCCTGCCCGAGTACTACCTGACGCGAACCGAAACCGCCATCCTGCGCTCGCAGGCCGCATCCATGATCCGGGCGGCGGGGGTGCCGCCCAGCGTGGTGGAACTGGGCGCGGGCACGGCGACCAAGACGCGCATCATCCTGGAGGCGCTCCTGGCGCAGCGCGGGCACGTGCGTTTCTATCCCGTCGATGTCTCACAGCCGGCGCTCTCCACCGCCGAGGACAACCTGCGCAGCCTTGCCGGAGTGGATGTCAACGCCATCGTCGCCGACTACACCCTCGGCATGGACTTTGTTGCCGGCCTGCCCGGTCCGCGGCTGATTCTCTACCTCGGTTCGAGCATCGGCAACTTCGAGCCGCTCCAGGCCTCGCTGCTGCTGTCGCGCCTGCGCGCTCGGCTTTCGCGCGGCGACGCGCTGCTGCTCGGCGCCGACCTGGCCAAGCCCGCCTCCGTGCTGCTGCCCGCCTACGACGACGCCGCCGGAGTCACGGCCGCCTTCAATCGCAACCTGCTGGCACGCATCAATCGCGAACTGGGCGCGAACTTCGACCCGCGCCTGTTTCTCCACGTGGCGCGCTGGAACCAGGAGTGCTCGCGCATCGAGATCTATCTGCGCAGCCTGCGTGCGCAGCAGGTCGCGATTCGCGCCCTCCGCATGACCGTGGACTTCGAGCGCGGCGAGACCATTCACACCGAGAACAGCTACAAGTTCACCCTGCCCATGGTGGAGGCCATCCTCGCCAACGGCGGCTTCGTCCGCGAATGCACCTGGTACGACTCGCGGCGCTGGTTCGCCCTCCACCTGGCGCGGATGAAGTGATGAACCTGGCCACTGATTTCCACGGATGAACACTGATTTCTTTGTTTGCGTTCTGATCCGTGTACATCCGCGGCAATCCGTGGCCGAGTCTTGGCATCCTTCAATTCCGCAGTTCCGCAATCCTCCACATCCCTGCCGGAAGCATTACCATGTAGGGAGACGTGGGGGCCGAGCCCAAGCTGATGTAGAATTCCACCCCTCTTTCCCGTGCGGAGGCAGCCATGGTCACCAGCGCCGTTTCAGCCGACTTGAAGAAAATCCCCATGCTCATCGGGGGCAAGCCGCGGAACTCCAGCGGACGCACCGCGGTGCAGACCAACCCGGCCACGGGCGAGCCGGTCGCGCTCATCCCTTACTGCACGCCGGAGGAGATTTCCGCGGCGGTGGAGTCGGCGCAGCAGGCGTTTCCCGCCTGGAGCCAGACGCCGGTGTTGCAGCGCGCGCGCGTCATGTTCAACTACCGCCAGTTGCTCGAGCAGCACGCCGACGAGCTTATCCGCCTGTGCACGGAAGAGAACGGCAAGACGCTGGAGGAATCGAAAGGCTCCTGGCAGCGCGGCCTCGAATCGGTCGAGTTCGCCTGCGGCGTGCCCTCGCTGATGATGGGCGAAGCCATGGACCGCGTCGCCGCTGGCGTGGACAGCGCCTCCGTGCGCCAGCCCATCGGCGTCTGCGTGGGCATCACGCCTTTCAACTTCCCGCTGATGGTCCCGCTGTGGATGTTTCCGCTGGCCATCGCCTGCGGCAACACCTTCGTGCTCAAGCCCTCCGACCGCGTGCCGCGCTCCGCCGTGCGCGCCGTCGAATTGCTCTACGAAGCCGGGCTGCCCGCGGGCGTCATCAACGTAGTGCACGGCGCCAAGGACGCGGTGGACGCGCTGCTGGCCGATCCCCGCGTCAAGGCCGTGTCCTTTGTCGGCTCCAGCCCGGTGGCCAAGTACATCTTCGAAAACGCGGCCAAGAACGGCAAGCGCGTGCAGTGCCTGGCGGGCGCCAAGAACCACTCCGTGGTCATGCCCGATTGCGACATGAAGTCCAGCGTCGAGTCGATCATGTCGTCCTCCTTCGGCTGTGCCGGGGAGCGATGCGTCGCCACCAGCGTGGTGGTCGCCGTGGGCGAAGTGGGCGACCGCCTGGTCAAGGAACTGGTCAAGGCCGGCGACGCTACCCGCATCGGCCCCGGCGACCAGCCCGGATGCGGCATGGGCCCCATCATCACCCCCGAGGCGCGCCAGCGCATTCTCGGCTACATCGAGTCCGGCGAAAAGGAAGGCGCCAGGGTGGTGCGCGATGGCCGCAAGGACACCTGCGCCGCCCAAGGCTACTACCTCGGCGTCACCATCTTCGATAACGTGCAGCCCAACATGCGCATTGCGCGCGAGGAAATCTTCGGCCCGGTGCTGTCGGTCATTCGCGCCCGCGACCTCGACCACGCGCTCCAGATCGTGAACGGCTCCGCGCACGGCAACGCTTCTTCCATCTACACCAAATCGGGCGCGGCGGCGCGCAAGTTTTCGGCCAACACGGAGACCGGCATGGTCGGCGTAAACCTCGGCGTGCCCGCGCCGGTCGCCATTTTTCCCTTCTCCGGCTGGAAGAGTTCCTTCTACGGCGACATGCACGCCCTCGGCAAGGATGGCGTCCGCTTCTACACCGAAACCAAGGTGGTCACCTCGCGCTGGCCGGAGTGAGCGTTATCGCGTAATCGGGTAATTTGACGGCAGGAGTTGCAATTACCCGATTGCGGAAGGGCAAATCGTTTTCGGATTTCCGTCATCGGTGGTCGGTCTCTGCGTCGAGCGACCGAGAACCGATATGGGCGCCCGCTGGTCCGGAAGTCGGCGAGTATAATCCTGCTTCGGAAACCGATGCCCATCCGCACCATCATCGAGCCCTTCCGCATCAAGAGCGTCGAGCCCATCCGCTGGACCACGCGCGAGCAGCGCGAGGAACTTCTGCGCGCCGCGCACTACAACCTGTTTCTGCTCCCCGCCGACGATGTGCTCATCGACCTGCTCACCGACTCCGGCACCGGCGCCATGTCCACCAACCAGTGGGCGGCCATGATGCAGGGCGACGAGAGCTATGCCGGCAGCCGCAGCTTCGACCACCTGCGCGATTCCGTGCAGGACATCTTCGGCTACCGGCACGTCATCCCCACCCACCAGGGCCGCGCCGCCGAGCGCATCCTTTTCCACGTCATGTGCAAGAAGGGCGACCTGGTGCCCAACAACACCCACTTCGACACCACCCGCGCCAACGTCGAGTTCGTGGGCGCCGAGGCCGTCGATCTGCCCATCGCCGAAGGCCGCCAGCCCGCGTTGCAGCATCCCTTCAAGGGCAACATGGACGTCGCCGCGCTGGAGCAGTTGATCGCCCGCGCCGGCCGCGAGCGCGTTCCGCTGGTCATGCTCACCATCACCAACAACTCCGGCGGAGGCCAGCCGGTCTCCATGGAAAACGTGCGCGCCGTCAGCGCCGTCTGCCGCCGGCACGGCATCCCGCTCTATTTCGACGCCTGCCGCTTCGCCGAGAACGCCTAGTTCATCAAGCTGCGCGAGTCCGGCTACGCCGAAAAATCTCCGAAGCAGATCGCGCAGGAGATGTTCAGCTATGGCGACGGCTGCACCATGTCCGCCAAGAAAGACGGCATGGCCAACATCGGCGGCTTTCTCTGCACCAACGACGATCTGCTGGCGCAGCAGGAAAAAGATCTGCTCATCCTCACCGAGGGCTATCCCACCTACGGCGGCCTTGCCGGGCGCGACCTGGAGGCCATCGCCGTCGGCCTGCAGGAGGCGCTGCACGAGGATTACCTCCGCTACCGCATCGCCTCCACCGCCTATCTCGGCAATCACATTGCCGCGCAGGGCGTTCCCATCGTGCAGCCGCCCGGCGGACACGCCATCTACCTGGACGCGCGCGCCTTCCTGCCGCACATCCCGGCGGAACAGTTTCCCGGCGTGGCGCTGGCGGCGGAGTTGTACCTGGAAGGCGGCATCCGCTCGGTTGAGATCGGAACGCTGATGTTCGGCGCGGCGGCCAAGATGGACCTGGTGCGCCTGGCCATTCCGCGCCGCGTCTATACGCAGAGCCACGTCGATTACGTGGTCGAGGTCATTCTGGAAGTGTGGGCGCGCCGCGAGCACATCCAGGGCCTGAAGCTCACCTACGAGGCGCCCTTCCTGCGCCACTTCACCGCCCGGTTTGAGCCGCTGGCCGCCGCGCTGGTTCCGAAAGCGTAGTCTCCACGGATGAACACCGATTCGGTAACAAAAGCAGGGTGGCCCGCCCTAGCCGATTTTGCTAGGGTGGGGAACGCCGGAAATCCCTTATGGTCGCAATCAAGAAAAAGGGCGTGTTGTCGTACTTGCTGCGCGCGCCAGTCTGCCTTTACCGCTGGCGGCTGGGCTGGCTCCTCGGACACCGCTTCCTGCTGCTGACTCACATCGGACGCCGCAGCGGCCTGCGCCGCCACACCGTCCTGGAAGTGGTCGAGTACCGGAAAGACGGACCCGAGGTGGTAGTAGCGAATGCTTTCGGTCCCGCTTCTGACTGGGTTCGCAATATCGAGGCAAATCCCGGCGCGGAAATCACCATCGGCTCGCGGCATTTCGTCGCCGCGCACCGCTCTCTCGGTGAAGACGAAGCAATCCGGGTGATCCAGGGTTATGAGCACCGCAACCGGTTCATGGGCCCGATTGTTCGCCGCGGGTTTAGCTGGCTGCTCGGCTGGCAATATCGTGGCGGCGAAAGTGACCGCCGGCGGCTGGTCCGCCAACTTCCGCTTATCGCGTTTCACCCGCGCAGTTCCCAGGCTCTTCATCGAACCCCTTGATTATCAGCCACACCGCCAAAGCCACGTAGGCCGGCGCCAAAGGCATGGCCAACCGCGTTTCGGGCGGATACCCAAAAAGGCCCCGCAATGTGACCCCTGTGATCTGAAGCACGCTCCCGACCAGCCCAAAGGCAGCCAGTGCGCGCGGCACGAGCCGGAAACGGTAGAGCAGACTGTAGAGCAGAAAAATCCAACTGCCCAGGACAAGCAGGTACGTATAATGCGCCCACTTCCGTGCCGAGCCGGCCACCACGGCCAGTGCCTGGAAAAGATCGGCTCTGGAAGCACCTGCTTTTGCGTACTCCTGGCTCAAGGACAGCATGGACAGAATGGCGCCGTTGTCGACCGCCTGCAGTGAGAAACCCGTTACGGCAAGCGCCAGGAGCCAAAGCGCCATCGCGGAGCTATACCGGCGAAATACCGGGAAGGCCGCAATGGCGACGCCGACGGCAACCGCGCTGCCCACAAACAAGAGAAGCACGGCCGCACGCACCTGGCCGGAACTCGCCGCCGCATTTGCCAGAAAGCCCGCGGGGCTTGTGGCCCGCCCCAGCAGAATGAACGGCACCGTAAGTCCGGCGGCAAAATGCACCAGCAACAGTAAGCCGATGGCTCGGCCAATCCGGTCCTTTGCAGATCTCATCCTGAACTCCCAGAGCGAATGCGAATCAGATCGGTCCTTGATCCCGGCGCAGCCGGACCGCTCCGGCCAGGAATGCCGCAGCCACCGCCAGGCCGATCCACAGGCCCGGACTGACCAGGAACTGGCCCGGACGGAAGTGCATCATCGGATCCATCGAGAGGATACCCGCCATGATGTTGTCTCCCCCGCCTCCACCACCGAGCAGGCGGGTGGCCATGATCACGGCGAAATGCGAAGTGTTAAACGCAACCTTCTCCACCGCAACGATGGCAAGCACGGGCAAGCTTGCCCATAAAAATGGCGCGCGCCGCGCCCAGGCCGAGACCAGCAGCAGCCAGCCGTAGATCGGCGCGTACCAGAGCCCATGAGCGGTCAGGAAGTGGTAGAGCAGCATCAGCCAGGTCTGGAACAGCGACGCATGGGTCCATAGCCTCGCCACGCTCAGACCGCTCCCCAGCAGGACTGCGGTGCTCACCACCAGCATGATCCACTGCGTCACAACGGCGATCGCGAAGCTCACCAGCGGGAGGATCACCACTGCGGTAATCGTCTTCGAGAGCACCGTCGTGAGATCGGAAACCGGCAGCGACTTCCAGAAGAGGATGCTGCGATCCCGGCGTTCCCCGTGTAGCGCGTCGAGACAGTAGAACACTCCGACGGCAAGAGTGGTCAGCATCAGCACACCCGCGGCGATCAGGTACGGCTGCGCGATGATTTTGTGCTGTTCCATGGCCCCGAGCGCTGCCGCGGCGCGCATCTTGCCGGGCAGGCGGATGGTGCTGATCAGGAAGCCGAACAGGAAAACCGCCGCGATCCCCGCCGGCGCCATGTAGATCGATCGGTTCTCCCACAATTCGCGCCGCACCAACCAGTACATGCGCTGGCTCTCCCGGATGACCGCGGGCGCAATCACCTTCGATTCGAGGGAAGACTCGGGTATGGCATTCGAGGGAGATGTCATCGGGCCGCTCCTTGTGCCTGGCCGGCGTGATTCCCCATCACCGCGACAAACAAGTCGGCGATGCTGGGCGTGCGCACGTCGCCAAGTTCAGCGAGTTGCTGGCGATCGACGCGGTCGAACAGCAGAATGCTGCGGCCCAACACCTGGCGCTCGTGCATCGGCTTGAGCGCCCGTGCCGCAGCGGCCTGTTCGGGACGCACCTTCAATTCCACATACCGCGACTCCAGGTCTTCCATGCTGCAATCGAAGACCACGCGGCCGCGATCGATGAACATGACGTTGGTGAGGATGTTCTCGATCTCCTCCACTTGGTGCGTCGTCACCACGATGGTGCGGCTGCCATCGTAGTAGTCGTTCAACAGGGAATCGTAGAACTGCTTGCGATAGAGGATGTCCAATCCAAGCGTCGGCTCGTCCAGCACCAGCAATCTCGCGTCGATGGCCATCACCAGGGCGAGGTGCAGTTGGGTCACCATGCCCTTCGATAACTCCCTGACCTTGCTGGTGCGTCGGATCGTCGTCTTGGCCAGGAAACCTTCCGCCTTCGCGCGATCGAACCGCGGATGCACGCCCGCGACATAATCGAGCGCCTGCGAAACCCGGATCCAGCGCGGCAGTATGGCGACATCGGCAATGAACGAGACATCGCGCATCAGTTGATCGCGGTCCGTCCAGGGGTCGCGTCCTAGCACAGTCAGTTCTCCCTGGTGCGGAATGAGCCCCAGGATGGCGTTGAGCGCGGTGGTTTTGCCGGCGCCGTTGGGACCAATGAGCCCGACAATCTGGCCCTCCTCCACCCGCAGGTCAATCCCGTCCAGCGCGATCGTCGTCCCGAAGACCTTGCGCAGGCCGTGTGCTTCTATGCAGGCCATGGCTTCATCGCTCCTCCTCCTTGGCTTTCGGCTTCCACGCGGCGATTGGCGCCTGCCTCCAGCAGTTCTTCCGGTGTCAGGCCGAGCCGCAGCACGGTGGCCTGGATTCTGGGCCATTCTTCCGCGAGGAATTTCTGGCGTTCGCCCTTGAGCAGCAAATCGTGCGCTCCCGCCTTGATGAACATGCCGACGCCCCGCCTCTTCTCGACCAGCTCTTCCTCCACCAATTCCTGGTAGCCCTTCAGGACCGTGAGCGGATTCACCCGGTATTCAGCCGCGACGTGGCGCACCGAGGGCAGCGGATCGCCTTCCTTGAGAACGCCATCCAGGATCATCGCCACCACCCGGTCGCGAAGCTGGCGGTAAATCGGCTGACTGTCGTTCCACTCACGGTCCATCAGGGTTCCCGGATGATCTTACTTGCCGGAGACAGCGCTCCCCCCTTTGATTCGTTGCAGGTCGAAGTGCACGCGGACCGGCTTGTCCCCCGGCATCATGAAGGTCCAGTCCTCGGTGTGATGGTTCTCGTCGAGGAAGGTGAACACCGCATGATGCATGTGTCCGCGCTCCACGTGGCCGGAAATGTCGAGAAAATCGAATTCCGCCGTCTTTCCGTCCGCCGACATCCTGCCAATCATGCGAGGCCGATTGTCCGCGTCGCAGTAATGCGTCAGCAGCAGGCGATCCGCGTCCACCACCATCATGGTGAGCGGATTGTCGGGTATTCCGTCGATTCTCAGATCGTGCATGAGCGTGTGACCCCTCGACGCCACGCGAAAATTCACATGCGCGGTTTTGCTGTCCATTTCAGGCATCGGAGGGACGACGCTGGGGTGGCCTTCCCAGGAACCTTCTAGAGTTTTCAGCTTGTGGAAAGCCTTTTGCGCGGCGGACGGTGCGGCAGGCGGCTGCGCGTCAGAATGCGCAACCGGCTTTTGCACGTCGGACTGCGCGACAGGTTTTTGTGCGTCATTCTGCGCGAAAGCGAGGGTGGAGAGCGACATCAGGACAACCGACAGCACCAAACGAAGGGATCTCATGGCTGGTTCTCCTTAAGCTTTTTTTCTTTCGGGTCAGGTTCTCCCTCGCCCGTCCCAGGTGCGAGTGGTGAACCTTGATCGACCCGGCAAGTGTTATACTTAACTATAACACCATATCACTTGCAAGCTTTTTTTGCTCTTCCCTCCCTTTTTTCCGGCTTGGCGAGTGACGCAATGGGCCGCCTCGCCTCCGGCGGTCCGTGGTCCATGTCTTCTCCCATGCGTTACCATAGCCAGTTTTCATTCATGAAAGGACTCGCACTCAATGCGCAAGATTCGTGTCATTCAATACGGCGTGGGCCCCATCGGGGCGGGCATGGTGCGCCTCATGCTGGCCAAACCCGCCGTCGAGATCGTTGGCGCCATCGATGTAGATCCCAAGAAAGTCGGCAAGGACCTTGGCACGGTGGCGGGCGCTGGCCGCGAGGTCGGAGTGAAGATCAACTCCGATGCACAGGCCGTGTTGCACTTCGGCGCCGATGTTGTCGTGCACACCACCTCGTCGTACCTGGAGTCCGTGGCCGGCCAGCTCTCCGACTGCCTCGCCGCCGGCCTGCACGTGGTCTCCACCTGCGAGGAGCTGTCGTATCCGTTCCGCAAGCACCCGGAACTGAGCGCCAAGCTGGACGCGGACGCGCTCCGGCATAAAGTCGTGCTGCTGGGCACCGGCGTCAATCCCGGCTTCGTTCTCGACAAGCTTCTTCTCACCCTGGCCAGCGCGTGCCAGAAGGTGACCCGCGCCACCGGCCACCGCATCGTGAATGCCAGCCTGCGGCGCCAGCCGTTGCAGGCCAAGATCGGCTCCGGCCTCACGGCCGAGGAGTTCCACGCCAAGGTTGAGGGCGGCATCATCAAGCACCACGGCCTGCCGGAATCGGTGGGCATGGTGGCCGACGGCCTCGGACTGGAAGTCGTGAGAATCGAAGAAACCATCGAGCCGGTAGTGGCGCAAGATCGTGTCACCACCGATTACTTCGACGTGCCCGCGGGCAAGGTGGTCGGCGTGCGCCAGGTGGCAAACGGATTTTCTTCTAAGAATGAAATCAACGTGAGCCTCAAGCTGGAGATGTACCTGGGCGCGCCCGAATCGCTGGACACGGTGACGGTGCAGGGCTCGCCCGGCGTGACGCTCACCATTCCCGGCGGCATCCACGGCGATCTGGCCACCGCCGCCATCACCGTCAACTGTATTCCCGCGCTGCTGGAGATGAGACCGGGCCTGCGCACCTCCAAGGACGTGCCGATGTCGTTCTTCCCGGGAGATTAACGCCCAGCCATTCGCGATTAGCCTTCAGCCAATCGGCGCCTCCCGTATTCGCGCCGTACACAGACTGAGTTACTGAGCTGCTGAGTTACTTCGGCTATTTCAATCCCGCTCTCTCCGCCGCCAGCTTGGCGATTACCGACCAGTCCTGCTCGCCCATGCCGCGCGCCAAGGCCGAAAGAAAGCTGTCGTGAATGAAGCTGGCCACCGGCATGGGCACTGCTTCGCTGTCGGCCGCGGCCAGCGCCAGGCGCACGTCTTTCAGGCCCAGGCGCAGGCGGAACCCCGCCGGCTCCCACTTCTGCTGGGCGATGATCGCGCCGTAGGTCTTGTACACCGGGGCCGCGAACAGCGAGTTGGTGAACACGTCCAGCATCTGCTCCGCCGCCAGGCCGTATTTGCGTCCCAGCGAGAAGGCCTCGCCCAGGCACTCGATCACCGAGGCGATCATGAAGTTGCCGCTCAGCTTGGTGACGTTGGCCATCACCGGCTCTTCGCCCACGTTGAAGGTCTTCTGGCCCATGGCTTCGAACAGCGGGCGGCAGCGCTCGATGGCCGGCGCCGGTCCGGCGGCGACGATGAACAGCTTCGCCGCCTCGGCGGCTTCCGGCCGGCCGAACACCGGGGCTGAGACCATCACCTGCCCGCGCTCCCGGTGCGCCTCCGCCAGCCGCCGCGCCAGAGCGGCGCTGATAGTGCTCATGGAGACATGAATGCCGCCGCGCGGCATCCCCGGCAGCAGGCCCTGAGCGCCGAAGGTGATTTGTTCCAGGGCGGCATCATCGGCCACCATGGTGACGACGACGTTGGCGGTGATCGCGGCCGGGTACTCGGCCACGTGAGCGCCTTCCTTCGCCAGTTCTTCGGCGCGCGCCCGCGTCCGGTTGTAGACCACCACGTCGTGCCCGGCGCGCAACAGGTTGTGCGCCATCGGCCGTCCCATGCTGCCCAGTCCCAGAAACCCAACTCTCATGGCTCGCTCTCCTTCCGGCTCAAAACCTTTCGAGTAGAACACAGGCGCTTGCCGCAAGGGAACAGGGTAGCCCGCGCGCGGCCCGGCTCAGGATCCCGCCATCTCTGGCAGCCGGGCCGGTTCTCCGGAATTTATCGTGATACGAGACATCTTCGGCACCTGTTCTACCTTCGTATCCAGTAAGACGCCCACCGTACTCTGAGCGCTCCGCCCGCCTGGCCGGAAATCCGCTGGACGCCGGGATACGTACGGCCGGGATTGGATTCGGAGTTGGAACCGACTCAAGGAAGGAAACCATGGCTGGTAGCCGCGGGCGAGGGCGCCCGCGGCAGCGGACACTGCGTAGGGTTCAAGGCCGGCCCCGGCGTGGGGCGCCGGGGCCTAAAGAGGCTGCTGGAAAACTACTTGCCTACGGATATATCGCCGGTGCACGTCCAGGTGACATTGCCGCCGGCGCCGCCGGTCCCGGTGCAGGTGCCCTTCCCGGTTGCGCCTTTCATCTTTCCGGTACCGCGCAGGACGGTCCAACTGTCCTTGGCGCTTTCGATGGCGCCATCTTTCAGTTTGGCCATGCCGTGGTAGCGGTAGAAGATGATGTCGCCGTTTTCATAAGTCTCGGTCCAGTATCCGCGAAACGACATGTGATTGCCGCGGACATCATCGAACTCCGCCGCCCTTCCTTTGGTGACCTTCACGCCGGCGAGCGAACCGGCAGAGTAGGGACAGGTCGTCTCGGCCAGGGTGAGCATGTGCCCGGATGCATCGCCTGCTTCGGCCGTTGACTCCTTATCCGGTTTGCCGCATTGGATGGTGGTGGAGACCTTTTCCGCGATCAAGGTACCGCAAAGCAGCAAGACCAGCCCTACCACGGTGAGTAGCCTGCGAGTCATTCGAAATCTCCTTTCGTTGGTGAAATGTCCGGGCCGGGCTTCCCCGGGGCGGCGGTCCCAATCGCACCACCCCGCGGGAAACGGAAATATGGGGAGCCCGCTCCTTGCTGACCACGTGGACCCCGCGGGTGTGAAGCCGGGCGTCCCCGAGCGCCGGGTTGTTCTTGAACAAGTCCCGGAAAGCCTACTCGGATCCTGTCTCCCAGATGTAGTCGCTGTGGCTGTCGCAGATCTCGGTGAACCGGTTGGACAGGTCCCTATTGGACTTTTCCAAATCCGTCTGGAGTGAAGCCCAGTTTTGCATGAGCGCCTTCACGCTGGCGCCGTCCATCACCAAGATGCGGCGGTACTTGCCGCCCATCAGGTGCTCCTGCCAGATCCAGGAGGCGATCTTGCCGTCCTTGACGCGCTGGTTGAGGATGGGGGCAAAGGCGGTCTTGATGATGGCGTCAGCCTCGTTTTCGTGGGAGTTGCAGATGTAGTAGGTGGACATGGCGTAGGGGGAGCGGACGCGCCCGATGTCGGCACCCGACTGCGAAGCGGCTTTCGGGCGCCAGGTATAGTCGTCATGAGAGGAGCAGATGCGGTCGAACTCATCCATCGCCTTGGCGTGCTCGGGCGACTGGCCCATCTTGATCAGCGCCATATACGAATCCAGGAGCTTGTCCTGGTCAGTGCCGGTGACGTAGAACAGGCGGCGCCAGTCACCGCCGGACCAGTGCTTCTGCCAGCCGAAGGTGGCGATTCGGCCCGCGGCCTGCTCGGACTTCAGAAAGGGCGTGATGTGTTCTTTGAAGATGGCATCGGCGCGCGCCGTGTCACCCTGCACGCAACGGTAGTAGGTGGCCATCACGGTTGGACTTGGACTGGTCTGCGCCACTAGAGCCGGAGCCCCAACCAGCGCAAGGCAGCCAAGGAAGAGACAACCAACACCCCACAAACGCTTTTGCATAATCCCCCACACGCATCAGAATTCCGGCGAGGATCGCTCTCCGGTAAGACGCCGCAAAATTTCGAGGGAACCCGGATGATTGAAGAGGAGAGTGGCCGTAAAGAAAGAATGACGGGGGATTGTACACCGGGGGAGGGGTTGCGCAAAGACAATGACAATGACGCGCGGCGACCCGGCGAGGCAGGTGAAGGACCGCCGGATGGGTTGCATTTCATGCGGACGGGCGGTAACGTTGTCGCACTCAAAATGGGGTGAGAGAGCCGCGCCCGCAGGCCCGGCTGCCCGCATTGTGGGGGTTTCCATTCAAAACGAGGAGGACGTATGCCTGGCAGACTTGAAGGCCGAGTTGCGATCATCACCGGGGCAACCAGCGGTATCGGCGAGGGGACTGCCGAGCGCTTCGTCGAAGAAGGCGCGAAGGTGGTGATCGCCGGCAGATCGGAAAAGCAGGGCAAGGCGGTCGCCTCCCGCCTGGGGCACGGGGCGGTGTTTTGCCGCGCCGACGTCACCCAAGAGCGCGACATCGCGGAGATGATCGGTTGCGCGCGAGAACATTTTGGGCGGCTGGACTGCCTGTTCAACAACGCGGGCGCCTCGACCTCGAGCTTTGGAATCGAGGGGATTACGGAAGAGACTTTCGTTTACGACATGAAGCTGCTGGTGGGGAGCATTCTGCTGGGGGTGAAACACTCGCTGGCGCTGATGCGGGCGCAGGGCGGGGGCTGCGTGATCAACAACGCCAGCATCGCCGGGGTCAGCTCCGGCTACGGGCCGCTGGTGTATAGCGGGGCGAAGGCGGCGGTCATCCAGATTACGCGCTCGCTGGCCATGGAGTTGGCGAAAGACAATATCCGGGTGAACTCCATCTCTCCCGGGATTATCCAGACCCCAATCTTCGGCCGGGTCCTGGGATTCGAGGAAGAACGCACGCGGAACACGCTGGATGAGGTCGGCTCCTGGCTGGGGTCCTTTGCGCACCAGGGGCGGGCGGGAACGCCCCGGGACATTGCCAATGCCGCGGTTTTTCTTGCCGGCGACGAAAGCTCCTACGTTACCGGGCAAAACCTGGTGGTGGACGGCGGCATGACCATGGGACTTACCTGGGAAGAGATGGAAAAGCGCCTGGGCAAGCTGGCGGAGATGGGCAAGGAGCGGCAGCGGGAAGCGGGCGCGGCGTGAGCGCGGGCGCGTTGCTGCCGCCTCCGGTCGAAATTGAGAAGGGGCGGTTCAACACCGCCCCTTTGCGACTTCGCCTCGCAGCCAGCTTCCTCGTGCCGGTAGGCCCGACGCCTCCCGTTGGACTGTCGCCATAGGCCGTTTGCAACGGTTTCTCAGGCGCGGCGCGATTGAGCAACGGGCGCTGCGCTTCCACGGGGACTGAGCCGGGGTGTTCACACCGCTCGCGTAAACAGGTGTTTTCGGCCATACGGCGGAGTTCTTCTGGTTCTTCGAAACCAAGCGCCTCCTCGGGACATCTAAACCGTTGAGAGCGCTCACCATAGTTCCCAAATCGGAATGGGTACAAAACAGCGGCTGGGACACCGGCGCCGGTTATGCTAAAATTCGAAGGTTTCTGCTTGACCGCTGTGTCCTAATACAGTTCCCACCGCTATGAGCGCGACCGGCTTCCCGGCCCACGGGGAGCGCCGCGTATTTGAGGGTATTGCCACTTGGCTCTGGACGATAAGTACGACGACATTAAGAAGCTGATCGATGCGGGTAAGGAAAAAGGCTACCTCACCTACAACGAGGTCAACGACCTCATCCCGCACGACGTGCATTCGCCCGAGGACCTCGACGACCTGCTGACCACCATCGGCACGCAGGGCATCGACGTGCTCGAAGGTCCGGCGAAGCTGCCTTCCTCTGCCCTGGAAAAGAAGTTCGACCAGGAAATGGAGGAGGGCGAGGAGGTCGAACTCGACCTCACCCCCGGCGCGCTGGAGAAGACCAACGATCCCGTCCGCATGTACCTGCGCGAGATGGGCACCGTCCCCCTGCTCACCCGCGAGGGCGAAGTCGAGATTGCCAAGCGCATTGAGCGCGGCCAGCTCCGTGTGCTCAAGGCGGTGTCGCGTTCCCCCATCGTCATTCGCGAGATCATCGGCCTGGGCGAGGACCTCAAAAAGGGCGTCCGCTCCATCAAGGAAGTCACCACCTTCGACGAGGAAGAGATCACCGAGGAGATCCTTCAGAACCGGCTGAAGGAGATGACCTCCAAGATCGACGACATCGCCAAGCACTACAAAAAGTCCCAGCAGCTCGCCGAGAAGCTGGAAGCCATCCCCGCCGCCAGGAAGAAGCAGCGTGAAGGGCGCCGCGCCCGCTGGGCGCTGGCCCGCTCCCTGGTTGAGGTCTCGCGCGGCATCCGTTTTCTGGGCTTCACCCACAACGAGCGCAAGCGCCTCATCGAGCGGGTCAACAAGACGGTCGATTCCATGCGGGCCCTCGACCGCCAGGTCCAGAACATCGAGAAGAAAGTCGATGCCTCCCGCAGCGACGAGCAGAAGAAGGACCTGCGCCGCCAGGCCCGCCAGCTCCGCGCCGATCTCGAGCGCCTGGAGCACGAGTCCGGCACCGCCTTCCCCGAGCTCAAGCGCACTCAGCGCGAGATCATCCAGGGCGACATCGACGCCGAGCAGGCCAAGCGCGAGCTCATCGAGGCCAACCTGCGCCTCGTCGTCTCCATCGCCAAGAAGTACACCAACCGCGGCCTCCAGTTCCTCGATCTCATTCAGGAAGGCAACATCGGCCTGATGAAGGCGGTGGACAAGTTCGAATACCGCCGCGGCTACAAGTTCTCCACCTATGCCACCTGGTGGATCCGCCAGGCCATCACTCGCGCCATCGCCGATCAGGCGCGCACCATCCGCATTCCGGTGCACATGATCGAGACCATCAACAAGCTCATCCGCACCTCGCGCCAGCTTGTTCAGGAACTCGGCCGCGAGCCCACCAGCGAGGAAATCGCCAAGCGCATGGACATTCCTGTCGCCAAGGTGCGCAAGGTGCTCAAGATCGCCCAGGAGCCCATCTCGCTCGAAACGCCCATCGGCGAAGAGGAAGACTCCCATCTGGGCGACTTCATCGAGGACCGCGCCGTCATCTCGCCCGCCGAGGCGGTCATCAACGTCAACCTCAAGGACCAGACCGCCCAGGTCCTGCGCACTCTCACTCCGCGCGAGGAGAAGGTCATCAAGATGCGCTTCGGCCTGGAAGATGGCTCCGAGCACACCCTCGAAGAAGTCGGCCAGTCCTTCGCCGTCACCCGCGAACGGATCAGGCAAATCGAGGCCAAGGCGCTGCGCAAGCTGCGCCATCCCTCGCGCTCGCGCAAACTCCGCGCCTTCATGGACGGCGTCCGCGACTGACAACTTCTGATCGCCGCCGGGTGCCCCAGGTTCGCGTCCCGCTTTTGGGCGCTAACCAGGGGTTTTCCGGAAGGGCGCGGAGTTTCTCCTCCGATTTCCAACCTCTTCCACAACAAATCTCCGACAATCACAATTTCTGCACAGCTCGGCCCCGCTTTGCCCTTGAGCCCCATCCCGGGCTCGGGCAATGTGTCGCCAACGCGAGCGTTGATGTCCTGAGCGCTTCGCGCGGGCAAGACGCCGAACCCGCGGTGATGCAAGCGGCAGCCGGGCGCTACACCGGCACCCGGCCCGTGAGGCAACAGTCCTTGGCAAGGGAGGACTAGCGTGCAGGTTCGGCACTTCCGGGCTCCTCGCAGGGCGGGGTCCCCAGCGCGCGCCGCTTTTGCGCGTGATGGGGTGCTCTAACGGCCAGTTTGCGGGCATGACACGGCAGCAACCGGTGCAGGCCACGCAATCATGGGTTCCTCGGCACGCGCCGCGTGACGGGGTCTCCCTGGGCAGTTTCCTCCTGAATGGTTCAGGGGGAGCGTGGCACGGCATTCGGCCCACTGGCCTCGGCCAGCAGGCGACACGGAGTTCCCGCCGCACTTGGGCGGTGGGGCCATCCAGGGACGCGCGTGCCGACCGAAGCGGCTGGGAAGCCGATGCGCCGACTGGTGCGGATATCCGCATCCGAAGGGCGCCTCGAACCCCGTGCCACATGTCCGCCAGGCGTTCTGCCGGGAAGTTCGGTACCGCGCGTTGCCGGAGGAGGGTAGCTCCGAGTGGCTACTCGCCTTAGGCGCCGGTTTCGGTGCCGGGGAGCAACCCGCCGGCTTCTCCACCATGTGCCCTTGGCGCGTGATGGAAGACTGAGCGTGTTCCCGGCGGCTTCAGGACGTCCGCCCAGGCGCGGTTCACGTTGGCTGGCGTGAACCGCGCCATTATTTTTGCCCTCGGAACCCGCTCTGGCTTCATCCGCTCCTTCGGAGGGGCATGGCTTCACAGGCTGCGGAAAAACTCGCTTTGATTCTTGTTTCGGAGGGGCATGGCTTCAGCCGTGCCGCAAATCTGCCGAGAAAACGCTGGGCTTTAGAGAGCGTGTGAGAACCAGCTTCACAGCCCCTCTCCGAACCTGGTACATGCAGTAACCCCCAACATTGGGTTTCCGTCCAACGTCACTCAATGACGCTCAACGCTGAATAGCGGCACCATCCAGACGTTAAGCTTGATCGATGGCCGGTTTTCCCTTGCCCCGCGCTTGCTGGAACCGTGTCAGGTTGTAAGCCAGGCAGGCTAGGGTGAACTCAATGCCGACCTTGGCCAAGCCTCGCAAACGGAACCGGGCCAGGTTGCGCTGCGCCTTCAGGGTGCCGAACACCGGTTCGACCATTCCCTTGCGGCGATCATAGGTGGCACGCCCCTCCGCACTGCGCAACTTCTGCCGCATGGCTTTGATTACCGGACTCCGCACTGGCCGACTCCCCACCCCGCGCGCTCGCTTCCCGAGGTTGAGTTCCCTGGCTAAGTTCGAGTCCGGTATGTAAGCATCGATCCCTTGCTCGCGCAGTGCTTCCAGGTTCTCCGTGCTGAAATAGCCCGCATCCGTCAATACCTTCCCGGGGCGCTCGCCGCACTGACGCTCCACTTCTTCCACCATCGGCACTATCCCGGCGTTGTCGTTCTTCTGTTGCGTCACCCGTTCGGCCACGATGAAATGATCTTGCGACGCGGCGATCTCCCCGCTGTACCCGATGACCGATTGGCCGCGCTTGCGCAGCACCCGAGCATCGGCATCGGTGCGCGGCAGCCGCTCCTGGCCGCTCTTCTTCAGTTGCTGCAAGCGCCCCGGACACTGCGCCAACTGCGCTTGGAATCGTTGCACTTGCCCACGGGCATAGGCCGCGCCCTCTTCGCTGTCCGCCTGTTCGCATTGCCGCTGCCAGCGCCGAATTTGCCGCCGATACTTGGCCCGATCCCGCCGCAGCCGCTTACGCGTATCCACGCGTTGGCGCCCATTGTCGGCTTTGATCGGCGTCGCCGAGGAAAACGTCGGACTTTAGCCCGCTGAGGGCAAGGATTGCAGCTCTGATTTGTGCAGCTCGCCTGACTCGCCTCGTTAGGTTCTCCAGGGACAGCACTCGTGCAAGCCGCCTAGCGGCGAACGCTGGTAGCCTAGGGCGCCAGCCCTGGGTGAAGCTGAAAAGCGCTCCCGAGTCCCGCCAGGGACGACGCGATTCTGTCGGAGGTTATATTTCGTTTTTTGTTCGCCTTTAAGGTCCTATCGGTGGCACAATTCACCTGGCCATGTTTTCAACGATGCTCCACAACATTCCTCTCTTTTGCACATGAGGAACTCAATACAATTCGCGCTGCTCCGCCCCGAATCGGGATACAAAAAAATAGCGGAACGAACGAACCTTGGCCACCACTGATTACTCCCTCGAGCGCGGATTGCCCGCCAACATCGACGCCGAGCGCTCCATCCTCGGCGCCATCCTGCTGGACAATTTCACCTACACCCAGGCCTCCTCGGAGAGCCTGCAACCGGAGGACTTCTCCCTCGACTCGCATCGCCGCATTTACGGCCGCATCTGCGAGCTTGCCGACTCCGGCCGCCCGGTCGATCTGGTCACCCTCGCCGAGGAACTGAGCCGGCGCAAGGAGGTCGAAGCCGTCGGCGGCGTCGCCTACCTCTCCTCGCTCACCGACGGCCTGCCGCACCGCCCCAACATCGAACAGTACGTCCGCATCGTTAAGGACAAGGCGCTGCTGCGCGGCCTCATCTTCGCCGCCAACGCCGCCATCGCCCGCGCTATCGACGAGGCCGAACCCGCGCAGGATGTCCTCACCTCCGCCGAAGCCGCCATCTACGAGCTTTCCGACAAGCGCTTCATCTCCGGCTTCCGCGATGTCAAGCAGATCGTCAAGGAATCCTTCGGCTCCATTGACGCCCTGTACGAGCGCGGCCAGCGCGTCACCGGCCTGGAAACGCACTTTGTCGACCTCGATAACATGACCAGCGGTTTCCAGCGCTCCGATCTGGTCATCATCGCCGCCCGTCCTTCCATGGGCAAGACCGCCCTGGCCCTCAACATCGCCGAAAACGCGGCGGTGAAAGACGGCAACGTGGTCGGCGTCTTTTCCCTGGAAATGTCGCGCGAGGCCCTGCTGCTGCGCCTGCTCTGCTCCAACGCCATGGTCGATTCCCACAAACTGCGCACCGGTTTCCTCGGGCGCGACGACTACCAGAAGCTGGTCGACTCCCTCGGCCGCCTCGCCGATGCACCCATCTTCATCGACGACACCCCCGGCATCACCATCAGCGAGATGCGCGCCAAGGCCCGCCGCCTGCAGCATCAGATGAACGGCCGCCTCGACCTGCTCGTCGTCGACTACCTGCAGCTCATGTCGGGCGGCGTCCGCCGGCGGCAAGGCCCGCTTCGAGAACCGCACCCAGGAAGTCTCGGCCATCTCCCGCGGTCTCAAGTTGCTGGCCAAGGAACTGCGCGTGCCCGTCATGGCGCTTTCGCAGTTGAGCCGCGCCCCCGAAAGCCGTGGCGGCGACCATCGCCCGCAGCTCGCCGACCTGCGCGAGTCCGGCTCCATCGAGCAGGATGCCGACGTGGTCGCCTTCATCTTCCGCGAGGAGGTCTACAATCCGTCGCCTGAGAATGAAGGCTTCGCTGAGCTGATCATCGCCAAGCAGCGCAACGGTCCCACCGGCAAGGTGGACCTCGCCTTCATCAAGCGCAGCACCCGCTTCGAATCCCGCGCCGGCGAAATGGATAGCTAAAGCGGTGCCCCAGACGAGCCGGTTTTGCTCGTCTGGGATAACCCTCCTCCTTGCATACTTTTGTTCATCGGTCGCTCGCTCTCGCCGCATTTCGCGAAACCTCGTTTACAATCGTCTTTCAGCAATTGCAAATTACAAATTACAAATTGCAAACTCCATGAGGCCTACTTGGGCGGAGATCTCGCTCGGCGCGCTGCGCCATAACTTCCGCTTGATCCAGGACCATGTCGGCAGCGAGGTCACCGTCTGCGCCGTCATCAAGGCCGACGCCTACGGCCACGGCGCTCCCGAGTGCGCGCGCGCCCTCCAGCAGGCCGGCGCCACCTGGTTCGGCGTCACCTCCACCGAGGAAGGCATCAAGGTCCGCGAGGCCGGCGTCACCGGCCGCATCCTGCTCATGACCGGCTTCTGGCGCGGCGAGCAGGAAGATGTCATCCGCCACAACCTCACTCCCACCGTCTGGGAGTGGTGGCAGATCGGCGCTCTCGAAGCCGCCCTCGGCAAGCTCGACGCTCCCTCGCGCTCCTTCCCGGTTCACATCAAGGTAGATACCGGCATGGCGCGCCTCGGCGTGCCCGACTACTTCATGGGCCTGTTCCTGAAGCGCATCAAAGCCGCTGAACCCATCGCCCTGGAAGGCGTCTTCAGCCATCTCGCCTCCGCCGAGGTGCTCGACGCCGAAGACGCCAAGCAGCAGACCCAGCGCTTCGCCGAGTTCGAGCGCTTCATCTCCGACCACGGCTTCTGCGCCCCCTTTCGCCACATTGCCAACAGCGCCGCCGTTGGCGGCCGCCCCTCGCTCTGGCGCAACATGGTTCGTCCGGGGATGCTGCTCTACGGCTATGGCCTGCCGCTCATGCGCACCGAGGACGACCCCGAGTTCCCTCACCCCCTGCCCGTCCGGCGCGCCCTCTCCTGGAAAACAAAAATCATCTCCATGAAGGATGTGGGCGCCGGGCAGACCGTCGGCTACAAGGCCGCCTATGTCACCAACCGCCCTACCAAGCTCGCGGTATTGCCCGTGGGCTACGCCGACGGCCTTTCGCGCCACCTCTCCTCGCGCGGCCGCGTCATTGTGCGCGGCGCCTATGCCCCCATGGTGGGCATCATCTCCATGGACATTACGGTCGTGGACGTCACCAACGTCAGCGGCGCGGCGCTCGGCGACGAAGTCACCATCATCGGCGCCGATGGCGATTGCATGATCGATGCCTGGGAGCACGCCCGCCTGGAAGCCACCATCCCCTACGAAGTCCTCTGCCGCGTTGGCGGCCGCGTCCGCCGCGTCTATACGGAATAGCTGATAGCTGGCAGCTTTGTTATCCTCTTTCCCACCCATGCGCCAGCGCTACCAAAAATGGATGTACGAATGGGAGACGCGTCTCACCACGCGCGACACCAACCGCGTTGTGCGTCCCTTCGACTGGGGCCTGGACTGGACTCGCGGCTGGCCGGGTATGAATGGCGTGCCATCCGAACAGGATCATCCTGCGCTGGAGAAGTTCTTTCACCAGCTCAATCGTCACCTCGTCGCCCACAGCGACGAGTTCTTCTCCTATCGCACACCGGCTGATTTCCGCATCGAGGAGCATCCCATCCATCTGCACGCCGCCGGCGGCAACAACGGCAACGATGTAGCGCGCGGCCTGGGCCAGTTCCTGCGCTTCACCTCCGCCATCGCCACGCCCTATCCTGAGAACAACACCGCCAACGCGCGCTGGTTCCCGGCTCGCGGCCGCCGCGCGGTGATCGTGCTGCCGCAGTGGAATGCCGACGCGCTCGGCCACAACGCCCTCTGCCGCATGTTGAATGTCTGCGGCATCGCCGCCCTGCGCCTCAGCATGCCTTACCACGACGTGCGCCGCCCCGCCGAGCTGGAGCGCGCCGACTACGCCGTCTCCGCCAACGTCGGCCGCACCATCGCCGCCGCGCGCCAGGCCATTGTCGATGTCCGCTCCTGCCTCGACTGGCTGCAGTCGCAAGGCTACCGCGAGTTCGGCATTCTGGGCACCAGCCTGGGCTCCTGCTACGCCTTCATCGCCAGCGCCCACGACCCGCGCTTGCGCGTGAACGCCTTCAACCACGCCTCCACCTACTTTGCCGACGTGGTCTGGACGGGCCAGTCCACGCGCCACATCCGCGCCGGCATCGAGCGCGAGATCACTCTCGACAGCCTCCGCCGGGCATGGCTGGCCATCAGCCCCATGGCCTACTTCGAGCACTTCAGCCGCTTCCCCAAAAAGTCGCTTATCATCTACGCCACCTATGACTTAACCTTCCTGCCGGAGTTCTCGCGCCAGGTGGTGGAGGAGTTCCGGCGGCGGCGGCTGGAGCACCGCGTGGCGGTGCTTCCCTGCGGCCACTATACGACCGGGGAGTCCCCTTATAAGTTCTTGGATGCATGGCACTTAGTGCGCTTCATCCATGGCGCGCTTTAAGACGGAAATCTGGCTAGCGATTTTTCCAGACGGGCTTGCGCTTCTCCACCACCGCTCGCAGTCCTTCGGCCACGTCCTCAAGGGCGTAGAGCTGGTTGAGGTAGATGTCCTGGGACTGCTTCATCGCTTCATCCAAGGGCTTGCCGATGGAGCTGCCAATGACGCGCTTGGTCATCTCCAACACCGGGCCGCTGAACTCGCCGATGCGCGCAATGATTTCGTTGACCGCCCTGGCCAGGTCGGCCTCGGGCACCACCTTGTTGACGAAGCCGTAAGCGAAGGCCTCCTCGGCGGTAAGCGGCTGTCCGGTGAGGATGAGCTCGTAGGTTTTCTTGGGACCGATGACGGCGGGAAGCATGATGGCGGCAAAGGGCGGGAAGACGCCCATCTTGACCTCGGGCTGGGCGAAACGAGCGTTGGTGGTGGCGATGACCATGTCGCCGAAGGCCACCAGCTCCGAGCCGGCGCCGATGGCGGGGCCGTTGACGGCCACGATCAGCGGCTTGGAAATTTCGCCGATCGCCTGGAAGACGCGGTTGAAGGCGTCCAGCGTCTGGAACACACGCTCGGGGCGCGAGTCTTCCACCGAAATGCCGGCGGAGAAGGTCTTCTGCGACGAATCCAGCACGATGCACTTGATCTCGCTGCGCCCGTTGAGGCTCTCGATGGCCTCGGCCAGTTCCACCATGAGCGGGACGGTGAGCACGTTGTACGGGGGATAGTTCAGGGTAATGCGCGCGGCGAAGGTGCTGATGTCGAAGGTGATGAACTTGAATTCCCGCGCAGCCGTCGGCGTAGTGGCCATGGTCTGTCCTCCGAAATTGTCCCCAGGCGCGCATTATGTGATGAAAAAACGGGACGGGCAAGTAACCGACGGCGCAAGGCTCAAGGCACGGGGGCCAAAGGCGAAAGGCGTAAACACCCCTGCCATGAATCTCCGGACGGCGGGCGTACAATTGCGCGTATGAAGATCGCATTGGGCGCCGATCATGCGGGGTTTCCGCTGAAGGAAAAGATCAAGCAGTGGCTGGCCGAACAGGGCGTGCAGGTGGACGACAAGGGAGCGCTCTCGACGGAGTCGGTCGATTATCCGGACTTCGCGCGCAAGGTGGGAGAAGACGTGGCGGCGAAGAAAGCGGACCGCGGCATCCTGGTGTGCGGCAGCGGGATCGGCATGTCGATCGCCGCGAACAAGGTTCCGGGGGTGCGCGCCGCCAATGCCCATACGGTGTACGAGGCGCAGATGAGCCGCGAACACAATGACGCCAACGTGCTCACCCTGGGGGCGCGCGTGCTCACCGACGACGAGGCGCACAGCATTCTGGATGCGTGGCTGCGCACAAAATTCGCCGGCGGAAGGCATCAGAGGCGGGTGGAGAAGATTTCGCAGATCGAAAGGGAAGAAAAGGCAGCCGCGGAACAACGCGGATGAGCGCGGATCACACGAGTTCCCCGCACATGGCCGTGGTTCGGATTGCCGCTATGGTGCTGCTGGTCGTGTTCGCGACCGGCTCGGTGGCGCAAACCCCGCGCGACCGCAAGATGATCGCTTACGCCAAGGCGATTCCCGTCTCGCACCTTGATGCCAAACTGCCGGCGGTTCCGTTCGAGCACTGGCTGCAGAAACAGGCCGGCGAAGGCGCGCGGATCACCTGGGAGGTAAGCGATTGCGGCGAGCAAGGGGGCTCACCGCAGGACGGGGAGCGCGATTTTCCGGTCTGCGTGGAAGCGGATGCGCATCTCGGTGACAAGCGGGTGATCGTGGTCAGCATTGCGGTCGGCACCTATAAAGCCGGCATCTCCGGCAAGCCGGCTGTCTGGTGGATCACCGTCGGACGCGATCCCAATCGCGACGAGCCCCTGGAAAGCCTGAGTGAGGTTCCGGAGGAGTTGATGGAGACGCGTGAAGTCCCGCCCGTGCGCGAGGCGCCGCCCAAGAAGCCGCCCAGCAAGTGAGATACCGGCTTTCGGTAATACGGGCATTGATGGCTGAAGCTTAGTCGGTATCAGACGAGCCGGGCCCACTGCACCTTGGATACACTCCGGATGCGGAGTATCCTTTAGCGTTTCCAATTACCGCCGACGGCCGAGAGCCGATGGCCGAGAGCCAAGCGGAGAGCCTGCTATGAACAACACCCGCATGTCCCGCCCTCTTTATGAAGTTGATCCCGAGGTCGCCACCGCCATTTACAACGAAGAACGCCGGCAGCACGAAGGGCTGGAGCTGATTGCCAGCGAGAACTTCGTCAGCGAGGCGGTGCTGGAGGCCATGGGCTCGGTGTTCACCAACAAGTACGCCGAGGGCTATCCGGGGAAGCGCTACTACGGCGGGTGCGAGTTTACCGACGTGGTGGAAACGCTGGCCCGGGAACGCGCCAAGAAGCTGTTCGGCGCCGATCATGCCAACGTGCAGCCGCACTCCGGCTCCTCGGCCAACATGGAGGCCTACGCGGCGGTGGTGCAGCCGGGCGACGTGGTGTTCGGGTTGAACCTGGCGCATGGCGGCCACCTGACGCACGGCCATCACCTGAATTTTTCCGGCAAGACGTACAAGATCGTCCCTTATGGCGTGACCAGGGAAACGGAGACCATCGACTACGACGACCTGGAGAAGATGGCGGAGCGCGAGCGGCCCAAGCTGATCATCGGCGGCGGGTCGGCGTATCCGCGGATCATCGATTTCGCGCGCATGCGCCAGATCGCCGACAAGGTCGGGGCCATTTACCTGGTGGACATGGCGCACTTTGCCGGGCTGGTGGCGGGCGGCGTGCACCCGTCGCCGGTGCCGCACGCGCAGATCGTCACCTCGACCACGCACAAGACGCTGCGCGGGCCGCGGGCGGGCATGATCCTGTGCCAGAAGATGGTCAAGATCAATGGCGAGGACAAGGATCTGGCGGCGGCCATCGACAAGGCCGTCTTCCCCGGCGACCAGGGCGGGCCGCTGGTGCACATGGTGGCCGCCAAGGCCGTCTGCTTCCAGGAGGCGATGCAGCCCGAGTTCAAGGACTACGCGCGGCAGATCGTCGCCAACGCCAAGGTGATGGCGCAGACGCTGAAGGACGAAGGCTTCCGCATCATCTCCGGCGGAACCGACACGCACCTGATGCTGGTGGACGTGTTCAGCAAGGGCATGCTGGGCAGCGAGGCGGAAAAGGCGCTGGGCGAGGCCGGGATCACGGTGAACAAGAACGCCATCCCGTTCGATACCAACCCGCCGCTGAAGCCGAGCGGCATCCGCATCGGCACTCCGGCGCTGACCACGCGCGGCATGAAAGAAGGCGAGATGCGGCAGATCGGCCGCTGGATCGCCGAGGCGCTCAACCACCGCACCGACGCCCAGGTCCTGGCGCGCATCAAGCGCGAAGTGCTGGGCATGTGCGAGGCCTTCCCGCTGTATGCGGAGAGAAGGGCAAGGGCGATGGCGGGGGCGCGGTGAACTGAGTTTCCGTTAACTGAGTTTCCGTTGCGGTGAACTGAGTTTCCGTTAATAAGAAGCTTAGAAGTATGTCATCCCGAGCGCAGCGAGGGATCTGGGTGTTGCTGTGCGCGAACCGAAATGCTACTACGTTTACATTCTCACCAATCCGTCGCGGCACCCCTTCTACACGGGAATAACGAACAACGGAGCGGATAGACGGGACGTTCCTTCGCCGCCCCCGGTTCTTATCACCGAATACCGTGACCCAGGTCACATACAAAACCACTGGCCCACGCTACGCTGATCCTGCGCCCAGTGCGCGCAGAGGTGTGGTGTCTCTATGGCTGTGAAGCTTCCCCCAGCCCACTCGAAACCCCGCAGCTCTGTTTAGCTCTTTGACAACTTAAGCCGCTTGGCCGGCGTCTGTTCTGCGTCCGATAACTCGCCAGGTTACCTGCAGGTATCCCACGGTTACCGTCACGGTATCCGTGGCTGCAAGTTCTTTAGATTGTTCAAAGCCACGGTATAGGAGGGGGGGAGGGGGGTGGTAAGCCTAAGGTTTACCGACAGGTAATCATGCGCCATCAATCGTCTGCTGGTAAAGGCCACAACCGTAGATGATCCCTCGCCCACCGGCTTCTGTCTGCCGCGGCGCGAGTGGTACAGTAGCGGTTCACCTACCGCACCGTTTCTGGGGAGAATCATTCTATGCGTCGAGTTGCTTTGCAGTTTGCCTTTGCCTTTGCCCTGGTGTCGTTGTGTGTGGCCGGGGAAAACGCGGCCATGGAGCCGCCATCTCCGTCGGCCGACGGAACCATGCCGGCGCTGGTGTCGATTGCCGGCCACGGCATGATGGATGCCCATCCTTACCGGGACCTGGAGGAGTTGAGCGACACGATCGGCGGGCGCGTCACCGGCTCGCCCCAGGCGGCCAAGGCAATCGAATGGGGCGTGGCGAAGATGAAAGCCATCGGGCTGGAGAACGTGCACACCGAGAAGTGGCAGCTCTCGCGGGGCTGGACGCGCGTGTCGGCCGCAGCGGAATTGGTTCAGCCCATCCAGCGCAAGCTCGACGTCGATTCGATGGGATGGGTCGGCTCGACTCCGAAGGACGGGGTCACCGCCGAGCTTGTGCCGGTAAACATCAATGCGCTGGATGAAGAGATGAGCAAGAACGCCGGCAAGTGGGCGGGGAAGATCCTGATCATCGTGAAAAAAGGCGAGGAGCCGAAGGACAAGATGGCCAACTTCGGCAAGTTCGGCGGTTTCCTGAAGAAGGCCTGGGAGGAGCATGCGGTGGCGGTGATCGGCGGGCAGGGCGGCTCGCACGCCGCCGGGATGCACCTGACGCACACCGGCGCCATGGGATTCGATGCCTATTACGACATCCCGGTAGTCAGCATGACGGTTGAGGACGAGTCGCAACTGGAGCGCTTTCTCGACCAGGGCAAGGCGGTGCGGCTGAAGATGAATGTACAGAACCGCGTCAGCAGCGGTCCGGTGGAGTCGGCTAACGTGGTGGGCGAAATCCGCGGCACCGAGCACCCCGAGCAGATCGTGGTGGTGGGCGGGCACCTGGATTCGTGGGACCTGGCGCAGGGCGCCACCGATGACGGTTGCGGCGTGGCCACCACCCTGGGCGCAGCCGAGGCGATCATGGCCAGCGGCCACAGGCCGAAGCGCACCATCCGGTTCGTGCTGTTCACCGGCGAAGAACAGGGCCTGCTGGGCTCGCTGGCCTACACCAAAACGCACAAGGCGGAGATGGCGAACCACGTGGCGGCCATCATCCTGGACAACGGCCAGGGAGCGGTGGTCGGGCTGAATCTGGGCGGCCACAAGGACCTGATTCCCGCGGTGCGGAAGTTCGCCGATTCGGTGAAGTCGTTTGGCGAACTGAAGGTGGACGACAAGCTGATGTTCGGCACCGATACCGGCCCGTTCACGCTGGCCGGCCTGCCGGGCATCAACATGGGCCAGGACTCGCCGGAGTACAAATACACGCACCACTCGGTGGTGGACACGTTCGACAAGGTAAAGCCCGACCTGCTCACGCGGGACGCGACGCTGGTGGCGCTGACCTCCTACTGGGTCGCCTCGCGTCCGGAGCGGCTGGCCAGTCCCTGGCCGCCGGAGAAGACCGCCAAAATGCTGGTGGAAAAGAAATACGACAAGATCCTGAAGGCGTTCGGCGTGTGGCCGTTTGGCGACCTGGGCCAGGAAACGTCCAAGCAGGAGAAAGAAAAGGCCAGCGGGACAGCGCAGTAGTTCAGGAGTTAGGAGCTAGGAGTTAGGGGTGGCATTGAAGTTTCGGGTTGCCGGGTGCCGGAGCGCGCTACACTATCGGCGTGCGCGTGGGGTTTGACATTCGACCGATCCGCGACTTTGGCGTGGGCACCTACGTCCGCAACGTGGTGCGGACGCTGGCGCAGATCGACAAGACGAATGAGTACTTCCTGATCGGCGGGCGCGACCGCGTGCGCGAGATCGGGAAGCTGCCGCCGAATTTCCACGTTGTCCCCTTCTCCGCCGACGACCGCTCGCCACGCAGCTACTTCGGGCTCGCCCAGGTGCTGCGGCACTACCACTGCGACCTGGTGCACATTCCGCACCTGTTCTGGAGGCCGCGCTACCTGCCCTGCCCGTATGTGCTGACGGTGCACGACCTGCTGGATTTCATGTACCGCGCGCACAACGGTTCGGGAATGCGGCGGGCGGCGCATCGCTACCTGACCCACCGGGTGCTCAGCCGCGCGGCGCGAATCCTGGCGGTGTCGCAGTTCACGAAGATGGACCTGCAGCGGCTGTTCCATATTCCCGACCAGCAGATCGAGGTGATCTATAACGCCATTGACGACCGCTTTCGCGTGGGACACACCACCGAGGCCGACCACCAACTGATTGCCGAGCGCTACCAGTGCAATTATCCGTTCATCCTGTATGCCGGGAGGATCAGCCCGCACAAAAACGTGGTCAGGATCATCGAGGCGTTCTCCGCGCTGAAAGGGGAACTGGAAAAGGAAGGCAAGCTCCAGGACCTAAAGCTGATCATCATCGGCGACGAGGTCTCGCGCCACCCCGACTTGCGGCGCACGGTGATCAAGAGCGGAGTGCAGAACGACGTGCGCTTCCTGGGTTTCGTGCCCATCGAGGTACTGCGTATTTTTTACGACGTGGCGGAGGTGTTCGTCTTCCCGTCGCTGTACGAGGGTTTCGGGCTTCCGCCGCTGGAGGCAATGGCGCACGGAACGCCGGTGGTGACGGCGAACACCTCGTCGCTGCCGGAGGTGGTGGGCAACGCCGCCGTGCTGGTGAACCCGGAGAACGTGTTCGACATCATGCGGGCGCTGCACAAGGTGCTGCTGGACCAACCGCTGCGCGAGAAGCTAAAGCAGAGAGGATACGAACAGGTGCAGCGTTTCTCCTGGGAAGCGTCGGTGCAGCGCATCCTGAATGTCTATCGCGAGGTGGCGGGAGAGGCAAAGCCGGAACCCGCCTTAGCCGCCGAGCCAGCTCTGGTCAAACCCGGGCGCGAATAGCAGAGCCACCGGCAGCCCCTCGCCAGGGGTTGCTCGGGATTTTTGCCGCAAATAAAAACGGAGGGGGCCCGGATGGCCTCTGGTTTGCTTCTAACCCAGGAGTAGTTGGGCAGACCAGAGAGAACAGGGTTCCCGTGTTCCTAAAAAAGTCGGTAGTCGGGTACATTTTGCTCATTGCCGCGGCAACGGCGGCCGCTCAGGTCTCCGGACCGCGACGGAGTAACCAGGGGCCGAACCAGCAACCGGCGCGTCCGGAGTTGGAGACGATCGTGGAGCGGATGGAGCAAGCGGCGCGCGAAAACCGCGAAAGCTATCGTGCTTACGTCATCACCCGCGATTACCGCCTGTACGGGAGCGGCGACAAGCAGCCGCAGTCGGAAGTGATTGCCGAGATCAGCTTCGTGCCACCGACGTCGACGGAATACAGAATCGAGCGGCGCACCGGCAGTTCGCGCGGCGAAAGCGTGGTGCGCCGCATCCTGGACAGCCAGCGCAAGGACGCCACCAGCGGGGGCTCCCCGGCGGCTGTCACCCGCGAAAACTACGAGTTCACCCTGCTGGGCGAACAGAAATTGCAGGGAGGGGACTGCTACGTACTCGGGCTTCAGCCCAAACGCAAAGAGAAGAGCCTGCTCATCGGGCGCGCCTGGGTGGACCGCAATACTTACCTGGTCCGGCGAGTGCAGGGGCAGATGTCGAAGACGCCGTCCTGGTGGGTGAAATCAGCGGAGGTCATGCTGGATTTCGGCAACGTCGAGGGCATGTGGTTGCACACGCGGACCAGGGCGACCGCCGACGTCCGGCTTTTCGGCCGGCATACGCTGACCGAGAATGCGGTGAAGATTCGAACCGGAACAACCGCGGCCGCGCTGATACGGCAAAGGCCCAGCGAAGTACGCCGCCGTTTTCGGCGACCGGAGGCCGTGCTCGGCACCATGGAGCACTAAGGCCCCGACAATTAAAACAACCGTTCGCAGAGAGCTCCACGTCTAAGCAATTGACACCTGCAAGGTGTGCCGCGATAAACTCATCCTGCAACCAGGCACGTCACGAACACAGCCGATGAAAAAGAAAAGCAGCCTCCGGGCGGTACACCTTTTGAAGGGCTGGGGCGGGATCCTGACCGGGCGCTCGCCTTTGATGTCGATTGAGATCACGCGCGAGTGCCCCCTGCATTGCCCGGGCTGCTACGCCTACGGAGAGGACCACCTGGGCGGCGAGCAGAACCTGCGCGACCTGAGCGACTTCAAGGGGGACGAACTGGTGGGGCGGGTGCTGGACCTGATCCGCCGTTACCGGCCCCTGCACGTCTCGCTGGTGGGCGGGGAACCCATGATGCGCCACCGCGAGCTGGAGGTGATGATCCCGCGCATCACCGAGATGGGAACCTTCGTGATGCTGGTGACCAGCGCCGTCATCCCCATCCCGAAGCACTGGATGAAGTTCAAGGACTTCCGCACGGCGATCTCCGTGGACGGTCTTCCCGAGCACCACGATGAGCGGCGAAAGCCGGCGACCTACGAGCGTATTCTGCGCAACATCGAGGGCTGCGAGGTCAACGTGCACTGGACCATCACCCGGCCCATGCTGGAGCGCGACGGTTACGTGGAAGAGTACGTGCGCTTCTGGAGCGAACGCCCGGAGGTGAACTTCATCTGGGTCAGCACCTATTCGCCGCAAAGGGGCGAGGATGCGCCGGAGATGCTCGGGCCGGAACATTACGAGCGGCTGATCCGCGAAGTGCCGGACCTGCGCCGGCGCTATCCGAAGTTTCTTTTCAATGAAGGCATCGCCCGCACCCTGCTGGCACCGCCCCGCGATCCCGATGACTGTATCTTCTCCAAGATGTCGGTGAACTACACGGCCGACCTGCGCACGCGGGTGGAGCCCTGCATTTTTGGCGGCGATCCGGACTGCAGCCGGTGTGGATGCGCCATCAGTTCGGCGCTCCACTGGATCGGCCATCGCAAAGTGGCGGGGCCGCTCACGGTTGGGCACCTGGTGCGCGGCTCGGTGCGTGTGGGCAAGTTCGCCGCCAACTTCCGCCCCGGCGTTCGCGAGGCGCTGCGCTGGGAGCGCGACCTGGCCGCGGCCGCCGTGCCTCAAAACCTGGTGCAGATTTCTCCGCCCGACAGCGACCAGGAACAGGCAGCTACAGCCGATTAGGCCGTTCCCGGCAAACAGGAAGGGCCGTCCGGCAGCCCTGCTGAGTCAGTTCCGTTCCCTCCCAGTGCTACGATGACTGCGTTTTATCGAGCGGAGTATCGATGGCACGACGGCGCACAACGGCCCGAGTTCTCGCCTCGACCGTATATCTAAGCGCGGCCCTTCTCTTTCTGGCCTGCGGAACGCACCGGCAGCCCGCGTCGCCTCAGCCGGTCACCATCGTTTTCAAACATGCCAAGCACCCGCACTCTGAATATCTCAGCGAGCTGATCCAGCGCTTCGAGGCGGAAAATCCAGGCATCCACGTGCGCGAGGAAATCCTGCCCTCGGACTCGGACGAGCAGCACCAGTTTTACGTCATCAACCTTGCCGCGCACAGCCGGCAGGTGGACGTGATCGATCTGGACGTCATCTGGGTCCAGGAATTTGCGCGGGCGGGCTGGCTGCAGCCTCTTGAATCGAACATCTCGAAGTCGGAGTTGCAGCAGCTAAACCAGCCTGCTCTCCAGCCGGACCAATTCCACGACCGGTTGTACGCCGTGCCCTGGTTTCTTGACGCGGGAGTGCTTTACTACCGCCGTGATTTGCTGGACAAATATGGCCTGCAACCGCCGCGGACGTATCCGGAGTTAGTGAAGCAGGCTCGGACCATCATGGCGGGCGAAGCCGATCCAAGACTTTCCGGATTCGTCTGGCAGGGCATGCAGTATGAAGGGCTGGTCACGGTCGCGCTGGAGTTTGTGCGCGGCAACGGCGGGCAGCTACTGCGACATGGCCGGCCTGAGCTGACTGATCCCGCAACGGTCGAGGCCGTGGGCTTCATGGGCGATCTGGTGCACCGGTATCATGTGACGCCGCCCATGGTCACCACTCTCAGTGAAGAATCCACCCGCTTTGTTTTCCAGACCGGGCGCGCGGTCTTCATGCGCAACTGGCCGTATGCGTGGAGCCTGCTGAATGCGCCTGGGTCGCCAGTCGCCGGCCGCGTCGGATTCACGATGGTCCCGCATTTTGACGAGCACCAGAGCGTCCCCACGCTCGGCGGATATCATCTGGGCGTCAATGCGTTTTCCGAGCACAAGCAGCAAGCGGCGGCCTTTGTGCGCTTCATGGTTGGGTTCGAAAGCCAGAAGCAGATATCTCTTCACCTTGGAGTGCTGCCGGCGAACATGGGCGTCTATTCGGACGCGGAGGCGGTGGAGCGCTTCCCGCTGCTGCCGAAGATGCTGCCCATCCTGCAGCAAGTGCGCTCGCGGCCGGTTACCCCCTATTACCCGACTGATCTCGCAAGTTCTGCAACCGCAACTCAGCGCCGTTCTGGCTGCGGTGCGTTTGCCGCTGCCGGCAATGCAAAGGGCCCAGGCTGAAGCCCGGCACATCGTGGAGCAGCCGTGAGCCGGCCCCGCAACGCGGCCAACACCGGGTACGGCTTTCTGCTGCCGGCCGTGGGCTTGGTCACGGCCGTGGCGCTGGGCCCGATGTTGTACACGGCCGGGTTGAGCTTTCGCCGCCAGATGCCGATTTTCGGCATCTCCGACTTCATTGGCTTCGGAAACTTCCGCTACATGGTTCACGACGCGCGATTCTGGAGCGCTACGGCCGCCACCGCCTTTTTCGTGGTGGAATCGGTCGGACTGGAAATCGCTCTCGGCCTGGCCTTCGCCCTGCTGCTGAATCGTGAATTCCGCGGCCGGAGCGTGGCTCGCGCCCTGGTGCTCATCCCCTGGGCGGTGCCCGGCGTCGTGGTGGCGCGTTTCTGGCAGTTGATCCTGAACACGGACACCGGCGTGCTGAATTACCTGCTGGGAGCGCACATCAACTGGCTGGGCGATCCCTTCTGGGCGATGCAAGCCGTGGTGGCCGCCGACGTGTGGAAGACCACGCCTTTTGTCGTGCTGCTGCTGCTTGCCGGACTGCAGGTGATTCCACCCGAACTCTACCGGGCGGCGCGCATGGACGGGGCCAACGGCTGGCAGCGGTTTCGCCACGTTACCCTGCCCTTGCTCAAATCGGTGATCCTGCTGGTGCTGCTCTTCCGGACAATGGACGCGGTCCGCATCTTCGACGTTATCTTCGTGCTGACCGGCGGCGGCCCGGCCAATCAGACGGAGACGCTGGTGGTCTATGCGTATAAGTCGCTCTACCGCATGTTGCAGTTCGGCTACGGTTCGGCCCTGTCGGTAGCGACATTCCTGTTGGTGCTGGCGCTCAGCCTGGTGTACCTGCAACTGCTGCGGCGCACGTGGCGCGTGAGGGAGGGATAGCCATGGAGCGCCGCGTCGCGGGACAAATCGCGCTGATCGCGGGCTTGGCGGCCATGCTGGGGTTTGCCCTGGGTCCCTTTGCATGGCAAGTGATCACCGCGCTGAAGCCGGACTCCGAGTTGGCGCAGTTGCCGCCGGTCCTGCCGGTGCACGCTACCTTCACCCACTTTTCCGCCGTTCTGCGCTCACCCGGGTTCGCACGCGCCGGACTGAACAGCGTGATCGTGGCGCTGCTCACGGTGGCCGCCGTTTTCCTGATGGGCATACCCGCGGCGTATGCCCTGGCCAAGCTGCGGGTGCGAGGCACGCACCTGATCCTGGCCATGCTGCTGTCACTGTCGATGTTTCCGTCTGTCGCCAACGTGGCGCCGCTCTACATCGCCGCCATTCATCTCGGCATCCGCGACAGCGTATTTGCCGTCGCCGTCGCCCAGACGGTGTTCACGCTGCCCTTCGCCATCTGGATCATGGTCGATTTCCTGCAGCAGGTTCCCGATGAGCTCTACCGCGCGGCGCGGGTTGACGGGTGCTCGCACTGGGGCGTGCTGCGGCACGTGGTCCTGCCGGTAGCCTTGCCGGGATTGCTGAGTGTCGGCCTGCTGGTGTTCATCTTTTCCTGGAACGAGTTTCTCTACGCCTTCACCCTTACCGCCAGTGAGCGGTCGAGAACGCTTCCCGTCGCCATCGCGCTGTTTCCGGGGCTGCACGAAATTCCCTGGGGCGACATCGCCGCGGCGGCCATCCTCGCCACCCTGCCGAGCGTGCTTCTGATGCTCATTTTCGAACGGAGAATCGTCAGCGGACTCACCTCGGGAGCCATCAAGGGATAGCCATGGACCTTCGCCTGGAAAATCTGGCCAAGCGCTTCGGCGAGAAGTTGGCGGTCCAGATCGATTCGTTGGCCATCCAGAGCGGCGAGTTCTTTTCGTTCGTCGGGCCGAGCGGGTGCGGGAAATCCACCACCCTGAACCTGATCGCCGGACTTGAACAACCCACGACCGGGCAGTTGTGGCTGGGCGATCGCCTGCTCAACGAGCTGCCGCCCCACAAGCGCGACATGGCGTTCGTATTCCAGAGCTACGCTCTGTATCCGCATCGCACGGTGGCGGAAAACATGGCGTTTCCGCTGCAAATGGCCAAGTTGCCGGGGAAGGTGATTCGCGGGCGCGTGGACGAAGCCGCGGAATTGCTTGGGCTGTCGTCGCTGCTGGGCAAGTATCCCCGTCAGCTTTCCGGCGGCGAGCGCCAGCGGGTTGCGGTGGGCCGGGCCATCGTCCGCCAGCCCAGCCTGTTCCTGTTCGACGAACCGCTCTCCAACCTGGATGCGCCGCTGCGCGCGCAGATGCGAAAGGAGTTGAGGCGCCTTCATCAGCGGCTCGGCACGACCTTCCTTTACGTGACCCACGACCAGGAGGAAGCGCTGTCGCTTTCCGATCGCATCGCCATCATGCGGGAGGGCCGCATCCAGCAATGCGGGCATCCCAACGAAATCTACTATCGCCCGGCCAACCTGTTCGTGGCCTCCTTTTTTGGCGTGCCCGTCATCAACCTACTGCCAGGATCGCTCCGGCAGGACGGCGGCAACCGGCGACTCTCGCTGCTGAACCGAGACCTGCCTGCCGACAACAGCGTGGCTGCCGCTGGAGCGGTGACCGTCGGTATCCGTCCCGAGGATTTCACCGTCGCCCGCACCGCCGAACCCAACTCGTGGTCCGCCAGGGTTGCCGGCATCGAATTGCACGGCAGCCAGAACTATCTGGAACTCGAGGTCGCCGGCCAGGCCTTGACCGCGGTCACGCCGGCCCAGGAAGACTACCGGGTTGAGGAGCCGGTCGGGGTCACACCGCGGCGCCTCCACCTGTTCAACCGCGAAACCAGCGAACGCATCACAACCCTGGAACCGCGACGCAGCGAATGACCCGCCGGTTCAGAAAATGTGCCGATACTCGACTCGGACGAGGTCGCGATACCAATCGGCGTCGGTCAGACCGCGGCCATAGCCGACGTAGAGGGAATTGCGGTCGCTAATGGTGACGCGGCCGCCGAATTTGATGTTGACGATGTCCGTTCCAGCGGCCTTTTGCGGCGCCCCAAGCACGGTTGAAAATCCGCCCAGCACGTGCCAGCCGACCAGTTCCACCACCGGCGCGAACGCCACGCCTTCGCTGCGATAGAGCTCGACGCTGGGGCCGATGCCGTAGAACAACACGTCGCCGGCAAATCCCTCGGACGAGGCGATGGGAACGCCGCTTGATCCGTTGATCGGATGCCAGTCGCCGAACTGCCCTTCCACCGCCACCCGCGGCGAAACTCTGTAGTACGCCAGCAGCGCCGGTTCGATGCTGTAGTGGTTGGTGCCCAGTCCGTTCGCAGCGTCGCCGGAGGGGAAATAGGTCTTGAACTGAAAGGTCACCGCCGCATTCTCCGAGGTCGCCAGTCCCAGCTTGACGCCCGCTCGAATATCGGAAATTCCCCCATGGTTGGGAAACGGGTCGCCCGCCAGGAACCCCTGCGGCTGAATCCACCGGAAGGGCAAGTCAACAAAGACGGAGAACCGTCTGTTGGGCGCATATTCGCCGGTCACATAGAGCTGCTGGAAGTTCAGGTTTGTGGGCACCCCGGGCCCGGGGCCCGGCGCCTTGGGATCGAAACCCGGTTCGCCAGGAGGAACCAGAAGGGGGTTCTTGTAGCAGCCGCACTTGGCGTAGAAAAACTCGGCGCGGTCCGGAACCGGGTTATTGGACGCGGCATCGAAACGGATGCGGATCTTGGATCCGATGGTCGCGTCCTCGATATAGCCGACCATGCTGCCTTCGCTCTTGGGCCGGTTGATGCCGGTATCCGGGTTGGGCGATGCCGCGGTTTGGGACTTCGTTTGCGCGGAACTCTGGGGAAGCGCGGAATACGCAACCAGGGTGTTCGCGTCGGGCGAGGTTGAGTCGCGCAGCGCCGGCTTCTGCTGCGCCATCATGCTGGCCGAGAGTAACAGCGCCAGACTCAGAACCAGTTGCTCTTTCATGTTTTCTCTCCGTGAAAAACGGCTGCTCTATTTGCGGGTCGAGATCCTGCTCCGCACTTGTCGCTCCACCTTGTGGTAAGACTCCTCCAGGCTGCTGCGCTCGGTGTCCGACAACTCCGGCAGCACTCGCCAACACTTGTCCAGCGCACGTTGCGCGTTTTCCAGCGAGCTTTCCCGCAATTCCATTTGCGCCAGTTCCAGGTAGTTGTAACCCAGGTCACGGTACACCTGGCGAAACTCCGGCCGCCCGCGGACACTCGGGTTGCCGGCGAGTTTGCCCAGGATCTCGTGCGATCTCTGGCACTCCGCCTCCACCGCGGCCGACCCCCGCGGTTCTGAAACCTGGGCAGCCAGGTTATGTCCCTTGGCCAGCTCCAGGCTGAGAGATGGCGCCGGCCGGGCCAGTTCCTCCAGAAGGCTCACCGCGCGGCGGTTTCTTTGCTGCGCCAGCTCGTAGTTCTTCCGCGCCACCGCCAGCAGCGCCAGGTTGTTGTAGAAAGTTGCGAGTTCGTACCTGTATTCGCGGGCGTCCGGGAACTGTTGCGTCAGTTGCTGATCGATGGCCGCCGCCCGCTGCAACAGCGGTTCCGCTTCCGACAATTGATCCTGGTAACGAAGCAGATTGCCAAGATCGTTGTAGGCGCGCGCCAATTCCTGTCTCACGCCCGGGTCAGAGTTGCCCTCAACCATCGGCTTCAGCAGCTCGATGGCTTGCCGAAAATCGGCGGCGGATGCGTCCAGTTGCCGGTTCTCATAGCGGACAATCCCCCGGTTGTAGTGGCTGCGGGCCAATTCGCGGCGGTAGGCCACGTCGGCCGGATTTTCGCGGACCAGCGGCTCCTGCAGCGACAAGGCGCGGTTGTAAGCCTGTTCGGCGTCGCCGCGCGTGCCGGCCCGAAGCCTCAATGTCTCTCCCAGCCAGTTGTACGAATTGGCTAATGCCTGGCGGAGCTCAGCCCGGTGCGGAAATTCGCGGCTCAGCCGTCCAAATTGTTCGATCGCGCGCCCATACTCCCCCACCGCGCTGTCGTCGCGTTCCAGCAGCCGGTTGATATCGCCCAGCCGGAAATGCGCCCGGGCCATTTCGATTCGAATTTCGTCGCTGTCCGGTTCCCGGCGTTCGAAGGCGGCATAGAAGACTCGCGCCTTCTCCAGCAGTTCCTTGCGGAAAGACTCCAGCTCGGGAACATCGGCGGCCACCCGAGCCTGCTGCCGTCCGGCCGACGACAGCATCTCGTTCACCGCGTTTTGCGCCAGTTGCAGGTAAGTCTCGGCGCGGGCCTTCTGCACGCGAGCCATGCGAAACAGCACTCCCGCGATCACCAGCAGGACGGCCAGCACCCCGGCGGCCCATTGGTATTCGCGCAGCTTCCGCTTGCGCGCTTTTTCCTCGGCGGCCCGCAGACGCTGCCTCTCCTGCGCGCTGCGTTCCAGGAACTGCATGGCCCGTTTGAATTCCGGGTCGTAGCGGCGTGCCCAGTCCGGTGTCGGTCCGGTTTGCCGTTTCCACTGCAGCCCCAGCTCGAGTTCGGGGTCGCGCCACAGGCCCGCGATGCCATCGTCGAACCACTTCGCGGCCTGTCCAATGCGCACGTAAACGGCGGCCGAGCGGCTTTCTTCCCGCGCCCAATCCATCAGCCGTGTCCAGCGCCGCATCAGGCTCTCGTGCGATATATCGACCACCGTACCCGGACTCAGGGCAATTCCAGGCGGAGGCATAAGAAACGAACGGCCGGAGCGGCGGAAGATTTCGATGGTCTGTGCGAGTTTCGCGTCGGGAACATCGCAGATGGCAACCAGTTCCTCGAACGAGGTCGGCCGTCTCACGCCACGGGGATCGGAGAACGTGTCGGTGAGCGCCTTGAACAGGCGCTCCGCAATGTGCTGTTCATTCTCCGCAATCACTTCCTCAAATGCCTGTTCGGCATGGTTGGACAGCGCCTGCCGCATGGTCCCCACCGCTTCGTAGTCCGGCAGGTCGATGGCTCCCCCCTCGGGGCGGTGTTCCTGCCAGTGCTCCCAGGTGCGCATCAGCGCGTGTTGCAGGACGGGAAGCTGGTCCTGGTCGTCACAAACCTCGTTGAGCAGACGGAGAACCAGCCGCGGCGCAATCTGTCCTCCCGCCACCGCCACCGGACCGGTGATCGCCGAGCGCAGCTCGTCGCGGCTCATCCGCGGGACCAGGTACTGGCCGGCGTTCACCGCCTCCGGCAGACCCGCATACTCCATGCAGTCCCCGATGAAGTCCGAGCGCATGGTAAGCACGATGTAAATGGAGGAATCCTGCCGCGTGGGTTCCAGCAGCAGCTTGACGAAGGCCAGCGCTTCGTCTTTGGAATTTTCCAGTTGCCGGCTGTGGCGGAAGCGGAACAATTCTTCGAACTGGTCCACCACCACCAGCAGATTGTCATCCTCTGGAATCCTGGCCTGATGCACAGCGTCGATCAACCCGCGCGTTCCGCGCCGCAGCGTGGCTTCCGTGAGCACCCGCTGGGTGGCGGCGAGTTCGGCATTGGTGCCCAGAACGGCGGGATCGCTGAGGGCCGCGGCCAGGTGCCCGATGGGATCGCCCCCGGGCCGGAATTTTGCGATCCGCCAGCTTGACCCCGCCCGCACCATCGATCCTCCCTCCAGGGCGGGAATCAGCCCGGCGCGCACCAGCGAGGATTTGCCGCTGCCGGAGGTTCCGATCACGGTCAGGAAGCGTGTGGTTCGCAGACGGCGCAACAGTTCGTCGATCTGCTTTTCACGGCCAAAGAAAAGGTGGTCTTCCTCGGGTTCGAAGGGGCGCAGTCCGGGAAAGGGATTCAGCCGCTCTTCAATTGGCATGAGGCTGCCGCCCATCACCCCAGCCGGTCAGGCGAGAAAGGAATGGCCGCAACTGGTCCGGCGTGAATCCGTCCAGTTGGGAGATGACCATCGCCTCGTGTGTGCGAAATTGCTTCTTGGCGGGGGCACACCACACCGCGTCTCCGCTGGGTGGGGGCGTGGGCATCAGCAGGATGGCAACCGTGGCCGGCGGTTTCGTCCGGCCGAAGCCGGCGCTCTTCTGCACTTCCCGCAGCTTGCGCCGCAACCAGCACTCGTTGGCCGCCCCGTAGAAAATCAGCGCGCCGTCGCAGGTGCGCAGATTTTCCTCGTGGTATTCGCGCAGTTCCGCCTCGTCCCCCTCAAATACCGGCTGCAGGACTTCCAGCTTCTGCTCGAACAGGTAGTCCGCATACGGGGCCACCACTTCCTGGTCCCGCAGGTCGTACATCATGTACAGCCGCTTTACACCGGGAGAGGCGGCGATCGCGTGCTGCGGCTCCCGCCCCGGCTCCTGGGCCCGTTCAAGACGTTCCTGGTAGACGGTGCGGAAATCCTCCAGCGCCGTCTCCAGCAGATCCGCGCCCGTGTGGATTCGCGGGTCCGTCCGCATCTGCTCCAGGACTTTTCTCTGCCTTTCGTCTTCGGCCGCCAGTCCCGCCGGGATCCACAACAGCCGCGAGAAACCGCTTTGCTGCCCGCGCTCGATCGCCAGCTCGTTCTGGATTTCCACCAGCGAATGCGCCGCGCCTTCGGGAACCATGCTGTAGTTCTTGCCCACAAGGTGGATGGACATGGAGCAACGCTCCAGGTCCTTACGGATAGCCGCCTCCAGTTCGGATGCCACCATGGGGAAGGGATACGCGGGCAGCACCGTGTGGCCGTGCTGTTCCAGGTCGCGCTTGATGGTTTCGCGCTGCTCCCGCAGGTCGGAGGTGGTTTCCGCCAGGAACACGCACTGCTTCTGGACCGAGCCCTCCGCTCCCTCCTGCGGACCTTCGATCATCTCCAGCACACAGCACATGTCGTGCGCCAGATCATCCAGCCGGATCCAGAAGTCCCGCTGCGCGTCCGGGCCAAAGACCTCATCCAGTTCCCGGACCCTGCCCGTTTCCGGGTCAACCTTAAAGAACTCATAGCCGAGCAGCGATCGCAATTCCGGGGGATGGTTCTCCACCGCAACCGGCGTTTTCAGGACCTTGAAGATTCGCGCCTTGTCCCGCACCTTCACCCCGCCCTGCTCTTCCGCCGCATGAAAGAACTCCGAGAGCTCTTTTCGCGCCCACTCCGATTTCACGTAACGAGGGGAAACCACCGAAACCAGCGCCACCACCCGGTGGATGCGCTCGATCAGGGTTTGCGCCAGCACATCGTTGCCGGACAACTTGGGGTCGCGCCAGATGTGCGGTGCCTTGCCCAGCAATTGCCCCAGGCGCACTTCGAGCGCGCGATGCAGATTCGCCACCCACCCTTTGCGGCCTTCAATCAGCTCCACATTGTCCAGGTGGGCGTAGCTGATGAACGCATCCCCGTCAAAATTCATGGTCCTTCCTCACGGCCTGCAAGGTGGGATAACTGGTGATAGACGGCTCGGCAACACCCCGGGACGGAAGGATTCTGGGCCCCCACCGGCTCGGCCTATCCGGCCTCACCGGCCCAAAACCCCGATTGGGCGCTATTTATACCGGGTGCCGACCTGTTTGGCAAGGGCTGGGCGGGACCTACCTGCCTCGCTCCTCACCTGATCGGCGCAACACAACGTAGGTAGGAAAGGTTCCATACTTCTTCGCCAGCGAGGTCTGGCCGACATAATCGCAACGGAATTCCCTCACGCCCTCCGCTGCCGCCAGCGCCGCAAACGCCTGGCTGGCGTACACCTGCCCGGTCGGCGTAATCGGCTCGATGCGCGCCGCCCGGCTGACATGGGCCCCGATGTAAGAGGACCGCCCGGTGACCGGGTCCTTGCAGCAGAACACCGGTCCGGCGTGCAGCCCGATGCGCACCTTCATCTCCGGCAGTCCCTTGTCCCGCCAGCCAGTCCGGCGGACCGCATCTCGAAGTTCCAGGGCGAACTCACCTGCCTCCCGCACGCTGGAGAACACCAGGAACAAACCATCTCCCCAGGTATTCTTCATCACCGGCCTGTGGCACGACACACAGGCCAGCTTCCCTACCAGGCCCAGGCAGTGGCTGACAAACCTCGGGACCTCGGCATCGCTCAGCTTGCTGAATCCCTCGAAATCCGCGAACAGCAGCGCCCGAATCTCAGGCGCGAAGTCAGGCCGGCGCCGCGCCTTGTGGGTGGTCTGCCGTGCCTTGCGGCCGTTCGTTGTATGCCGGCCGTCGCGGTGGAGCAGAGCCTCCAGATCAACCACCTCCACGCCCAATCCGAGTTTCCGCCAGCGCGCCACGTTGTCAGCGGTGCCTCCGGGACCGTCTCCCGGCTTGCCATCCCACACCGCCATCGGCAGCAAGCGCGTTTCCAGGTGCTCGGCTCGCAGCCGCGCCAATCCCAGCAGTATCCGATTGGCGAACTCAAAGGCGGATCCGTCGTTCTCCTCGTCACGCCCTGGCAACTCCTGCACCTCCGCCGCCCCGGCCAGGACCTTCTCGAACCGGTGCAGCCAGCGGCCGCGGCCATGGAAGTTCACGCTCTTTCTGCTGAACAACTCCCGCCCATATGGCAGCACTACGTGAACCTCTCCCCCGGTCTCCAGCATGGCCTCGAGAAAAAGGATGTCGGCGCCGCATCCCGCCGATGCATACCCGAAGCGCGCGTTTAGTTGTTGCACCCGGCGGCGGATCTCCGCCTTCACCGCGCCGGTCAACTCCGGTGGAAAACGTGGCGCCCTGCGTTCAGGACGGTCGAGCAGGTGTCCGCTGAATACCGCTACTGTGGGAAATCGGAAGAGCCGCTCGATGCGCGAAGCATCTGCCCCCATGTGCTCAATCAGCAGGCGAGCGTTGTGCCGGGTCGATTGCAGGCTGCCCCAGTCGCCGCCCCCGGCCTCCACCGCCTGGGTGTACCACCGCTCCGCTTCCTCCCAGTTCGCTTGCACCAGCGCGGCTTCGCCCAGTGTGGAGAGTACCCAATAACGGTCTGCCAACTTCGCCTTGCGCGCCTCAAGCTGTTTGCGGCACTGGGCCTGCACCTCCCTCGCCAGCATGGCCGCCCGTTTCCTTTGTCCCAGCAGATAAGCCAGCGTCGCCGCATTGATCCCCGTCCAATAGCCTCCGGTTTTTCCGTAAGCTTCGGCATAGTACCGGTAGGCTTGGCGCAGGTGGTGCTTTCCGTCGGCGGCGCTGCCCGCTTCCGCTGCCAGATCCTTGTGTGTCCGCGCCAGCAGCCCAAGCGTTTCCTCGTCGCCGTGGCCCTCCCGATACAGGCCTGCGAGTACGCCGTTGGCCGCCTCCGCCGCCCCGCTGCGCGCCAACGCCAACGCCAGAAGCTGCCGCAGCGGCACGTCGCTGGGAAAATCTTTGAGCCCTTCCGAGAGCACGTCGTAGGCGAACAACGGCTCGCCCAGTTGCAGGATTTTTTCGCCCACCTGCCGGTAGATTTCCCGGTTTCCCGACCAGGCGGCACGATCGTGCGCCCGCCACACCGCCTGGAAGAAAGCGAGATTGGCGCCGCCCGATGACCGCGTCATCTCGAGCAGCTTGCCAGCGCTTTCATCACCCCTCGCTCTGATTCTTGCGAGCGCCATGCCACCCCTGCCATCCCTTCAGAGCCGGCTACATCTTACACAGCGCGCTTCGGCTGAGCACGCGAGAAGCAAAAGCTGTCCGGGCAAAATCGCGGCCGTCTCCGGGTTCATCCAATATAATAAGAAAGCTGGCAGCCGGACCGGACGGTCGCTGGCGCCTTCACCGGCGTCAGAGGAAAGTCCGAACTCCGCAGAGCAGTGTGCCGGATAACGTCCGGGAGGCTGATTTCAAGATCAGCCGACGGAAAGTGCCACAGAAAACATACCGCCTGCGTCGATCCAGCGCTTGCGCGCGGGGCCTTCCAGGTAAGGGTGAAAAGGTGCGGTAAGAGCGCACCGCCCGCTTAGTAATAAGCGGGGCAGGGCAAACCCCACACGGAGCAAGACCAAATAGGGGAGGAGTCGCCGCAGGGCGACGCGTGCTGACTCGGTGCGCCAAACTCCCGGGTAGGTCGCTAGAGCCGTTCAGTGATGAGCGGCCCAGAGGAATGACCGTCCCGCCCGCAAGGGCGGACAGAATTCGGCTTACAGGTTCGGCTGCCACAGCTATTGATTCTTGAGCGACTTATTTTTCCGTCTTCGCCTTAGTGTTCATTTTTCAAGAAGAGAATTCCAGGTCCAGCAGACTTAGCTCAGGAGGCGCCCCCAGGCTCCCCGCAGGCATCCCGCATCTGCTTCATGAGTAGGCGCTGTGCGCGGCTCTGGTAGTGGTGGCGCGAGGTTACAACGGCGACCGTGCGGGTGCTGTGCTTGCCTGAGATCGGAATGAACTTGCATCCCGGTTGCGGCTGTACCGCCATCGCCGGCACTGCCGATACGCCCATTCCGGCGGAGACCATCGCCAGTATCGTGGCAAACTGGCCGCTTTCGAAGACTATGCTCGGCGACATCTTCAACTTGTGACACGCCGCGATCAGGCTGTCGCGAAAGCAGTGGCCCTCCTTTAACAGCAGAAACGGTTCGCGGTTCAGTTGCGCCAGGCTGATGGAAGCGCGTGATGCCAGGGGATGCTTCTCCGGAAGGACTGCATAGAATTTCTCCTCGAATAGCTCCACGCTGACCAGCTCGCTCCCGGCAATCGGTAGCGCCGCGACTGCGATGTCAATAGTTCCCTCATGCAAGTGCTGCAGCAGGGCGGGCGTGATGTCTTCAAGAATTTTGATGGTTATGAGTGGATGCCGCACCGTGAAGTCATTCAGCAACCGGGGGAGCAGATAGGCGGCGATCGTCGGGATGATGCCGACCACCACCTCCCCCTTTTCGTTGCCGGACATGTCGCGAAGTTCGGTCTTGGCCTCCTCCAACTCGCGGAGGATGCGTTCCGCTTTCGGCAGGAAGGCCTTGCCGAACACGGTCAGCTTGGCGGAGCGGGGCAGGCGATCGAAGAGCCGCGCGCCCAGTTCCGCCTCGAGCTTCTGGATCTGTTGCGAGAGAGATGGCTGTGCGACGTGCTCTGCCTCGGAAGCGCGGGTGAACGTCCCGTGACGCGCGACGGCGCAGAAATACCGCAACTGGTGAACTTCCATCGGACCTCGACCTCCAAGATGCATGTCCTATGGCAATCATAGGAAAGATATATTTTACCTCTGCCTTCCGCGAAGACTAAAATGCGTACCATGGAAAAAGAACTCTCCGTCGCCGCTGGGGCTGGCCCCCAAAATCAGCAGCAAACCTCCTCAACTGAAGCCAAATGCCCCGTCGCGCACGGCGCTCGCAGGGCCCAGACCAATGCCGACTGGTGGCCGAACCAGCTGAACCTGCAAGTCCTGCACCAGCACTCTTCTCTCTCCGATCCGATGGGCGAGGAGTTCGACTACGCCAAGGAATTCAAGAGTCTCGACCTGAATGCCGTCATCAAGGATCTGCATGCCGTGATGACCGACTCGCAGGATTGGTGGCCGGCCGACTTTGGCCACTACGGCCCGCTGTTCATTCGGATGGCATGGCACAGCGCAGGCACCTACCGCATTGGCGACGGGCGCGGCGGCGCCGGAGCCGGCCAGCAGCGCTTCGCGCCCCTCAATAGCTGGCCGGACAACGTGAACCTCGACAAGGCGCGCCGGCTGCTGTGGCCGATCAAACAGAAATACGGGCGGAAAATCTCCTGGGCCGACCTTATGATTCTCGCCGGCAATGTCGCCCTCGAATCCATGGGCTTCAAGACGTTTGGTTTCGGCGGCGGCCGCGAGGATGTCTGGGAGCCCGAAGAGGACGTCTTCTGGGGCCCCGAAGGCAAGTGGCTGGCCGACGAGCGCTACCGCGGCGAGCGTAATCTTGATAACCCTCTCGCTGCCGTGCAAATGGGTCTGATCTACGTGAATCCGGAAGGGCCGAACGGCAAGCCGGATCCCCTCGCCGCGGCCACAGATATTCGCGAAACCTTCCGCCGCATGGCCATGAACGACGAAGAAACGGTCGCCCTGATTGCCGGCGGTCACACCTTCGGCAAAACCCACGGCGCCGGCGATGCGGCTTTGGTCGGCGCCGAGCCGGAATCCGCCGGCATCGAGGAGCAGGGCCTCGGCTGGAGATGCAAGTTCGGCACCGGCAAAGGCGGCGACACGGTCGGCAGCGGCCTGGAAGTCACCTGGACCACAACGCCTACCAAGTGGAGCAACAACTTCTTCACCAACCTGTTCAGCTACGACTGGGAACTGACCAAAAGCCCGGCCGGCGCGCATCAGTGGACACCGAAGAATGGCGGAGGCAACGGTACGGTGCCGGATGCGCACGATCCCTCCAAGCGTCATGCGCCATCCATGCTCACCACCGATCTCTCCTTGCGGTTCGACCCTGCCTACGAAAAGATTTCCAGGCGCTTCTACGAGCATCCGGATCAGCTCGCCGACGCATTTGCCCGGGCGTGGTTCAAGCTGACACACCGCGACATGGGCCCGATCGCGCGTTATCTCGGTCCGCTCGTCCCCAAGGAGCAGTTGCCGTGGCAAGACCCTGTCCCCGCTGTAAGTCATCCGCTGATCGGGGAGAAGGACATTGCTGCTCTGAAGACGAAAATCCTCGCCTCCGGCTTGTCCGTTTCCGCAGTTGGTCTCGACCGCTTGGGCGTCGGCCTCCACCTTCCGCGGCTCTGATAAGCGCGGAGGAGCGAACGGCGCTCGCATTCGCCTGGCGCCGCAAAAGGACTGGGAAGTCAACCAGCCGGCTCAGCTCGCCAAGGTGCTGCAGAAGCTCGAAGCCATCCAGAAGGAGTTCAACGCTTCACAATCCGGCGGGAAAAAGGTATCGCTTGCCGACCTGATCGTTCTCGGCGGCTGTGCCGCGATCGAAAAAGCCGCGAAGGCCGGCGGCCACGACGTGAAAGTGCCCTTCACGCCGGGGCGCATGGACGCGTCGCAGGACCAGACCGACGTTGAATCCTTCGAACCGCTGGAACCGGCCGCTGATGGGTTCCGCAACTATCTCCGTGGCTAAGCAAGGCCTATCGGCTGAGGAGCTATTGGTGAATCGGGCGCAATTGCTGAAACTGACCGCGCCTGAGATGACGGTTCTCGTCGGCGGCCTGCGCGTTCTGAATGCTAATTTCGGGCAATCGAAGCACGGCGTCTTCACCAAGCGACCGGAGACGTTGACCAACGACTTCTTCGTCAACCTGCTCGACATGAGCACGCAATGGCAGCCGTCCAACGGCTCTGGAGGCGTGTACGAAGGGCGCGACCGGAAGACGAACGAGGTCAAGTGGACCGGCACCCGTGTCGACCTGATCTTCGGTTCACACTCGCAGTTGCGCGCTCTCGCGGAAGTCTATGCGTGCGCGGACGCAAAGGAGAAGTTTGTCAAAGACTTCGTGGCTGCCTGGAACAAGGTGATGAACCTCGATCGCTTCGATCTCCGTGCGGCGGAAAAGAAAGCTGTGAACTAGGACTGGAGTTATGAATCGGAGTGCGCGCGCTGCGTTTCCGGCGCGCGCACTCTCCCCTCACCCTGCGCCGAAACTCATTTTGCGGCCCACTCGCCCACCCGCGCGCAAACCGCGCCGCGCTCCTTCCCCCAATTTGATACCCTGATAACAGTTCCCGCATGAACACTGGCGAAGGCATTCGCGTCGCCCTGCATTCGCTCTGGGCGAACAAATTGCGTTCTACCCTGACTCTGCTCGGCGTCGTCATCGGCGTTGCGGCGGTGATCGCCGTGGTCACCTTCGTCAACGGCATCGACGGCTACGTTGCCACCAAGATCTTCAATCTCGGCGCCGACGTCTTCATCGCCACCAAGGTTTCGCCCGTTATCACCAGCATCGATCAGTACCTGGAGGGGCAGAAGCGCAAGGACCTCACCCTGGAAGACTACAATGCCGTGCTTGCCCACTGTGCGTACTGCAAGTATGTGGGGGCAAGCGTATCGGGCATTGGCCGGGTGAAGTTTGCCGATCAGTCCATCACCGACACCTCCATCCGCGGCATGACGCCCAGCATGGCGCCCATTCTCGATCTCGACATCGTCGCCGGACGAATGCTGAACGAGATCGACCTGCGCAACGCTTCCCGGGTCGTGGTCATCGGCGACGACATTCAGGAAAAGCTCATGCCCGGCCTGGACCCTCTCGGGCGCGAGGTCCGAATCGATGGCGAAAGCTATACCATCATCGGGCTGGGCAAGAAGGAGGGCAAAACCCTGGGGCAGAGCCGCGACAATTACGTCATCATGCCGATCACCGCGTGGAACCGCAAATACGGCGCCCACAAGAGCATTCGCATTCTCGCCAAGTCCTCCGGGGTCGGCCCGCAATTCGACGCGGCCATGGACGAAACGCGCGCCCTCCTGCGCTCGCGGCGGCACGATCTTCCCGGCTCTCCCGACAGCTTCGACCTGGAAACCAACGCCAACTTCCTCGGCATCTGGGCCAATATCAGCCGCAGCTTCTTCATCGCCATGATCGCCATCGCCGCCATTTCCCTGGTTGTCGGCGGCATCGTCATCATGAACATCATGCTCGTCACGGTCACCGAACGCACCCGCGAGATCGGCATCCGCAAGGCCTTGGGCGCGCGCAAGCGCGATGTTATGCGCCAGTTCCTCATTGAGTCCAGCACCTTGGCGCTGGTCGGCGGCGTGCTTGGCATTGTCTTTGGAATCGTAGTGGCCAAGACCGTAACCACCCTGGTCGGCATGCCCTCCATCATCAAGCTGTGGGCCGTCGGCGCCGGGCTGCTGGTCTCGGCCGGCGTGGGAATCTTCTTCGGTGTTTATCCGGCCCGGCGCGCCGCCAATCTCGACCCGATTGCCGCCTTGAGGTTCGAACTCTAGATGATCCAGAAACGCGATTACGGCGAGATCGTGCGCATGGCCTGGGAAACCATCCTCAAGAACAAGATGCGCTCCGGCCTCACCATCCTTGGCGTCGTCATCGGGGTGGCCGTGGTCATCGGCATTTCCTCGGTCGTCCGCGGCTTGAATTCCAACGTCACCGGCGCCATCCAGTCCATGGGTTCCAATCTCATCATCGCCTACCATCAGGAGCCGTTCATCTTCGGCCGCATTCCAGACGAGATGCGCAAGCGAAAGGAATTGACCTACGAGGACGCCATGGCCATGCGCGACCTGCCCCACGTGCAGGCCGTCACCGCCGGCATCCGCTTTTTCATGCGCCAGTTCGGGACCGGCACCTACGTGGTGAAGTACGAAGGCCAGAAGGCGAAGAACGTCATCCTGGAGGGCGATAGTGCCAGCGCCCGCGTTGTCTACGACCTGCCCATGGCGCAGGGGCGCTGGTTCGATGATTTCGACGACCTGCACCGCACCCCGGTCATCGTTCTCGGCTCCGAAACCGCGCAGACGCTTTTTCCCACCGGCAATCCCATCGGCAAGGAAATCATTATCGAAGGCCAGCTATTCCGGGTCATCGGCGTCATGGCGCCGGAGAAGAGCGCCTTTGCCGGCGGCAAAAATCCCGACGACAACATTGTCCGCTTTCCGCTCAGCACCTTCCGCAAGCTGCATCCCGAACTTAAGGACCACTGGATCACCGTCAAGGCCACTTCGCACGCAGACATGCCCAGGGCCATCGACGAAATGCGCCAGTTGCTGCGCCGCCGCCGTCACGTTCCACCCAATGCGCCCGATAATTTCTCCATCTTCACCCAGGACTCTCTTTCCGAGGTATGGAACCAGGTGACCGGCGCGGTGTTCATCTTCATGTTTGCCGTCTCCAGCGTGGGCCTTATCGTGGGCGGCGTTGGGGTCATGAACATCATGCTCGTCTCGGTTACCGAGCGCACCCGCGAAATTGGCGTCCGCAAGGCGATTGGCGCGCGCAAGCGCGACATCCTCCTCCAATTCACCCTGGAAGCGGTCACCCTTACCGCCCTCGGCGGCGTGCTCGGCGTGCTGCTGGGCGCGATTCTCACCTTCCTGGTGCGCTTCATCTGGTCCTCGCTCCCGGCCACCATGTCCCTGTATTGGACCATGACCGGCTTCGGGATTGCCTGCGCCACCGGCCTGTTGTTTGGCATCTACCCCGCCTGGAAAGCTGCCAATCTCGACCCCATCGAAGCCCTCCGCTACGAATGAACGTCTCGCGACACCCGCATTTGATAATCTGTCCGCGCCTGGCCGGTAATCGATGCGAATGGCTTCGTTCTTGAACAAACTGTTCCTTGCTGTTTCCACGCTTGGCGCCGCTTCAGCCTGTGCGTACTACGCCCTTTGTCTGTGGAGTGCTCGCAGCTTCCTCCGCGGCCGCGCCTTGCACCTGGCCCCCCCCGGCACTCCTCCAGTTTCCATTCTGAAGTCGCTGCGCGGAATCGATCCGCGGATGTACGAAAGCTTCCGCAGCCACTGTTTGCAGGATTATCCCGAGTACGAGCTCATCTTCGGTGTCAGCGATCCCGCCGATCGCGCCATCGAACTGGTCCAGCGTCTGCAGGCGGAGTTCCCCGAGCGCGCCATCCGGCTGATGGTCTGTCCCAAGGTTCTGGGCACGAACGTGAAAGTCAGCAACCTGGCGCAGATGCTGCCACTCGCCCGCTACCAGCACCTGATCGTCAACGACAGCGACATTCGCGTTCCCCCCGATTACCTGCGCCGGGTGATGGCCGAATTCGCCGGCCCCAAGGTCGGAATGGTCACCTGCCTTTATCGTGGTTGCGCCGCCCACACCCTCGGGTCGCGGCTGGAAGCAATCGGCATCAACACCGACTTCAGCGCCGGCGTGCTCGTCGCTCGCCAGATTGAGGGCATCCGCTTTGGGCTCGGTTCAACCCTGGCATTCTCGCGCGCCGCTTTGGAAGCGATCGGCGGCTTCGAGCCGTTGCTGGACTATCTCGCCGACGATTTCCAGCTCGGGGCCCGCATCGCCAAGGCAGGATTTGAGGTTTGCTTGTCCGGCGTTGTCGTGGATCACCACCTGCCGGACTACTCGCCGCGCGATTTCCTTCAGCACCAGATGCGTTGGGCTCGCGCCATCCGCGATTCTCGGCCCTGGAGCTACTGCGGCCTGGCCCTGACCTTTGGCCTTCCCTGGGCGCTGCTGGCGGTCGTGCTCACTCGCGGCGCGCCCTGGACCTGGGCGCTGCTGGCGGTCACCGCTGCTTTGCGGGTTGCCGTGGCTGTCGGGGTCGGCGCCGGCGTTCTCAACGACGATCAGCTCTTCCGTCTGATGCCGCTGTTGCCTCTGCGCGACATCGTGGCGATGGCGGTATGGATCGCGAGCTTCGCCGGACACACCGTCGCCTGGCGTGGCGATGAATTCATCCTCGAAAAAGGCAAGTTGAGGCGTCTTGCGGGCGTGAGCGAAGCGGGAGCCCGCAGCCGAAATCCTGAGCGCCCGGCGCGAAGGACCTAGGCGTCTTGCGGGCGTGAGCGAAGCGGGAGCCCGCAGCCGAAATCCTGAGCGGCTTTGCACGAAGGACCTGCTGGATCGGGTAATCGGGTAACCGCGGAATCGGGTAATCGAAGAACACAGAGACGCAAAGGCACAGAGTTAATGCTGCCGATTTCCTCTGTGTCTCTGTGCCTCTGTGTTCATCATTCTCGCAATTACCCGATTCCGCCATTACCCGATCACGCCACGTTCAGCTCCGTGCGCGCCCGCACCACTTGCAGGATGTGGCCCCGGCTGACGCTCCCCTGCACCTCCGCCTGGGAAACCACCAGCAACTGATCCAGGTTCTCGCGCGCCATTCGCTCCAGCGCTTCCTCCAGCGGCATCTCAGGGGCGACTTTCGGAAGGGCCGAGACCGGCTGCATGATCTCGCGCAGCGTCGTGGTAGGCCAGGTCTCGCGATCGATCTTGCGCACTTCGCGCAGGGTGACGATTCCCGCTATCTGGTCGCCTTCATACACCAGGAAGCAGCGGCCCTCGGCCCGCATCAGGTACCAGTCGACAAACGACTGCACGCTGCTGCTGGCCTCCACATGGCCGCAGTCGTGCTCCATTACATCCCGCACCTTCAGCCCGCGCAGCGCCGAGGTGGCCTGCGCCTGGTACAGTGATGCCGAAGCCGCCTGGATCAGGAACCAGCCCGATCAGCGCGATCCACAGCGCGCCCAGGCCCTCCCCGGTAAACACCCGGAATATGCCCCACACCACGAACAGCCAGCCGACGAACTGGCCCACGCGCGCGGCGATATTCATCGCCTTGTCGCCGTTCCCCGTCGCCCACCAGATGATGGCGCGCAGAACGCGCCCGCCATCCATCGGGAATCCGGGAATCAGGTTGAATCCCGCCAGGACCAGGTTGATATAGCCCAGCCACACCAGGATCGCCGCGGCCGGCGCCTGCGCCATCTCCCAGAACTGCCACCCGAAGACCGCGTGCGCCACGCCCAGGCAAAGAATTCCCAGCACGATGCTGGCGATCGGACCGGCGATCGCCATCCAGAACTCGGTTCCCGGGTTCTCCGCCTCGCGCTCGATCTGCGCCACCCCGCCCAGAAAAAACAGCGTGATGCGATGGATCGGCAGCCCGCGCGACTTGGCCACCATGGCGTGCGAAAGTTCGTGCACGAACAGGCCGACGAAAAACAATATCCCGGTCACCACCGCCGATACCCAGATGATCGTCGTGCCCCATTCAGGATTGGTGAACCGGAAGCGCGCCGCCAGCGAGAAGGTGATCAGCGCGGCTATGACCAGCCAACTGTAGTGCAGTCCCAGCTCGACTCCGGCAATCCGGCCCAGCTTGATGTGCGACTTCACGTCTTCCTCCGGTGCCGCGGGGAAATCCGCTTCTGCTTGGTTGGATGCGCGCCCGCGCTGTCGAGGAACTTGGAACCCGGGCTATTGCCTCCGGCAAAAGCAATGTCCTAAGTTGTCATTCCGAGTGAAGCGAGGAATCTGGGTTTTTCTTGACTTGGTCAGGACATTTCTTTCGCGGACTTCAATAGCCCAATCCTGCTCAGTCTACACGTCTTAGCGCACCATCAGCCGTGCGCCCCCCGCTCGGCTCAATGCTGGTTTTCAAGCTGCTGGGGGGACTTGGGACCGTCCAGCACCTGCCGCACTTTCTCTCCCAGCGCGCTCAGGCTGAACGGCTTTTGCAGGAAGCCCGACCCGGCTTCGACTCCGTGCTGCACCACCATGCTTTCGGTGTACCCGGAGATGTAAAGAACAGGGATGCCGGGCCGCAACTCCGACACCTTCTTCGCCAGTTCCGCTCCGCTGATCCCCGGCATCACCACGTCCGTCATCAGCAGGTGGACGGGTCCGGCACAATGCTCCAGCACCTGCAGCGCCTCACTGCCATTCTTGCCCTGCAGCACCGTGTACCCGCGCGAGGCCAGGTATTCGCTGGTTGCTTCCCGCACCGCATCCTCGTCCTCCACCACCAGCACCGTTTCCGACCCCTGCAACTGCCGCGCCGAAACCCGCTCCTCCACCGCCGGTGCCGGACCCTCATCGGCGCGCGGCAGGTACACCTTGAACACCGTTCCTTGCCCCGCCTCGCTGTACACCCATACAAATCCCCCGCTCTGTTTCACGATCCCGTAGGCGGTGGGCAGCCCCAGCCCGGTTCCTTTCCCCCGCTCTTTCGTGGTGAAGAACGGCTCGAAAATGTGCGGCAGGATTTCCGGTGGAATGCCGCATCCGGTGTCGCTTACCGTCAGCAGCACGTACTCCCCCGCCGGTACCGCCAAGTGCCGCCGGGTATATTCCCCGTCCAGTTCGACGTTCGATGTCTCCAGCAGCAGCTTCCCGCCCCGTGGCATGGCATCGCGCGCGTTCACCGCCAGGTTCATGATCACCTGCTCGATCTGCACCGGATCTGCCTTTACCTTCCACAAGCGAGGTGCCCGGGATCATCATTACCTGGATGTTTTCGCCGATTAGCCGGTTCAGCATGGGCTCCATTTCCGTCAGCACCGAGTTCAGGTCCAGCATCCGCGGCGACATCACCTGCTTACGGCTGAAGGCCAGCAGTTGCCGCGTCAGCCCGGCTGCCCGCCGCCCCGCCTTCAGGATCTCCTCCGCCTGCTGTTTCGCCTTGAGGTTGTCGCTGACGGTGCTGGAGAGCAGTTCCGCGTAGCTGCTGATCACCATCAGCAGGTTGTTGAAATCGTGCGCCACTCCTCCCGCCAATTGCCCCACCGCGTCCATCTTTTGCGAGTGCAGCAGTTGTTGTTGCAGCGCCCGCCGCTCGGTGATGTCCAGCAGCGTCCCTTCCCGTCCCACAATCGCTCCCTGCTGGTCGCGCAACAAGGTGCTGTTCATCAGCAGGCACCCGGCGCTGCCATCCACGCGCCGCACTTCCAGCTCGTAGCTGACCACCTGCCCCCGTGCGTCCATTTCCCGCACCAGATGCTCCCGCTCCGCGGGGCCGCTGCAGTATTCCACCATGTCCCGCCCCAGCAGCTCCTCCCCGGATTCGTATCCCAGCATTCGCGCCAGCGAGTCGTTGGCGTCCAGGAACCTTCCATCCGCCGAGGTACGAAACACCCCCGCCAGGTTGCGCTTGAACAGCAGCCGGTAGCGTTCCTCCGATTCCCGCAGCGCCTGCTCGGTTCGCTTCGCCTCCGTGACGTCCCCCATCAGGCATACCGCGCCGCATATTCGTCGTGCGGCGTCCCGCAGCGGCGCCATGAACACTCGGATGTCAATCCAGCGCCCGTCCTTGCGCTGGAACGGCATTTCGAAGCCCTCAATCAGGCTCCCGCCTCCCACCTGCGCCAGCAGGTTCAGAAGCTTCCGCCTTTCCTCTTCGCTCCTGGCGGGAATGGGCTGGCCAACCACCTCCTCGTCGGTGTAGCCAAACATGGTTTCCGCCGCGGGGTTGCGCCGCAGGATCCTCCCGTCCAGGGAGAGCTCCACCGTGGCCAGCGGCGACGCCTGGAACAGCGCCCGCAGCGCCTCGTTCGTACGTCCCAACTCGTCTTCGGCCTGCCGTCTGGGCGTGATGTCGCGCTGGTTCACCACCACCGCCCCCACCGCCAGCTCCCGCAGCCGGTTCATGGCCGTGCTTTCCAGCACCCGCCAACCGCCGTCCTTGTGCCGCATCCGGTACTCGGCCAGCATGGGCGTGCCGGGTGACCGCAGCAGCGTCGCAAACGCCTCCCGCACCCGGGCGACATCGTCGGGATGGATGTGATCGAAAGCGCTGGTATCCACCAGTTCTTCCGGCGCGTAGCCCATCATCCGCCGCACCGACTGGCTCACGTACAACACGTTGCCTTCGGCATCCAGCATGACGATCACGTCCGAGCTGTTTTCCACCAGCGCCCGGAAACGATGTTCGCTGGCCTGCAGCGCCCGCCGCGCCGCCCGCACCGCCTCTTCCTTTCTTGTGCAGGGTGAGCGCGTAGCGCACCGCCGCTCCCAGCGAGGGCGCGCTCAGCTTCCCCTTCAGCAGGTAGTCCGCCGCCCCCGCCTTCATCGCCTGGACCGCTATCTCCTCGTCGCCCTGGCCGGTCAGAAAAATCACCGGCAGGCCCCCATCGCGGTTCTTCAATTCCCGCAACACCTCCAGGCCGTCGCTGTCCCCCAGGCGGTAATCCAGAAAGCAGAGGTCGGGCGCGTGCTCGCTGGCCATCCTCAGCGCCGCTTCGGCCGAGGCCGCGCGTTCCACCTCCGCGTTCTTCACGCTGTGCCGCAACAGGTGCGACACGTGGACATAATCGTCCTCGTCGTCCTCCACCACCAGGAACTGCAGCTTCGTCCCCGCGGACATCTGTCGCTCCTCCTAGCCTCGGCAGCTCCACCACCTCGAACCAGTACCGTCCCAGCGCCTTCATCGCCTCCACCAGTCCCTGGAAGGTCACCGGCTTGGTGATGAAGGAATTCACCCCTAACTGGTAGGAGCGCACCACGTCCTCCTCCGCCCGCGAGGTGGTCAGCACCACCACCGGGATGTGCCGCAGCTTGCCATCCGACTTGATCTCCCGCAGCGCCTCCCGCCCGTCCTTGCGCGGCATGTTCAGGTCCAGCAGGATCAGCGACGGCTCCGGCGACTGTTCCGGGTCGGCGAAGTCACCTTCGCGCCGCAGGTAGCGCAGCAGTTCCTCTCCGTCGTTGACGCGCGTCACCTGGTTGCGCAATCGGTTTTCCTCGAGCGCCTGCTTGGTCAGGAAGAAATCGTCGTCATCGTCTTCGGCAAGCAGGAGCCGTACCAGCTCTCGTCCGCTTTCGGCTGGCATTTGTCCCCCCTTTCATTTTTTCGTCGCGGCCGTGGGCAGGGTCACCACGAACGTGCTGCCCTCCCCCGGCCGGCTGTGTGCCCTGATTTCCCCTCCGTGGCGAGCCACCACCTTGCGGCAGATCGCCAGCCCCATGCCGCTGCCTTCGTATTCATTGCGGCCGTGCAGCCGCTGGAACGGCCGGAAAATGCGGTCGGTGTACTTCTCATCGAACCCGATCCCGTTGTCCCGCACGCTGATCTCGCACCATCCGTTGTGCCTGTTCTCCCTCCACCACCACGTGCGGATTCGCGCCCCGGCTGCTGGAATTTCAGCGCGTTGCTCAGCAGGTTTTGCACCAGTTGCCGCACCTGCGTGGGATCGGCCATCACCCTCGGCATGGGCACGAACTCGATCTGCGCGTGCGACCGGCTGACCCGCTCCTCCATGTCCACCAGCACCTCGAACAGCAATTGCGTCAGGTCCACCGGCTGCAGCGGCTGCGCCCGCGTGGTCACCCGCGAGTAGTCCAACAGCGCCTCGATCAGCACCGACATCCGCTGCGCCGCGTTCTGCATGCGTCCCAGGAAATCCCGGCCGAGCTCGTCCAGGTTGTCTGCCGCAGTGCTCCTTCAGGTGATCGCCGAAGGCCAGCACCTTGCGCAGCGGCTCCTGCAGGTCGTGCGAGGCGATGGAGGCGAAGTCCTGCAGCTCCGCGTTGCTGCGCTCCAATTCCTGCATGTATCGTTGCAGCTTCCGCTCCGCCTGTTTGCGGGCGGTGATATCCACGTCGCCGCCAGGAATACCCCTTCAACGTCCCCTTTCTGGTTCTGGAACACGGTGGCGTTGTACAGCACGTCGGTAAGCCGCCCTGAGGTGTGCCGGATGGCCAGCGGATAATCTTGGACAAATCCGTCCGCGAACACCCGCTCATAACCGGTGCGCGCCTCGTCGCGGATCGGCGAAGTAGTCGCAGAAATCGCTGCCGATCAACTGCTGGCGCGCCGCTCCCGTCACCGACCTCCGTCGCCCGGTCCACGTCCGTGATCTTGCCCTCGCGGCTGATGGTGACCAGCGGGTCCAGGCTGGCCTCGATCAGCGACCGCGTATAGAACTGCTGCTCAACCACCCGCTCCTCCGCCCGCTTGCGTTCGGTAATGTCGCGGGCGGCGGCAAACACGCCCTCCGCCTCGCCCTTTCGGTTGCGGAACACGGTCGCGTTGTACAGCACATCCGTAAGCCGGCCTGAGGCGTGCCGGACGGCCAGCGCATAGTCCTGCACATAGCCGTCCGCAAACACCTGCTCGTATCCCGCGCGTGCCCTGGCAGGCTCGGTAAAGTAATCGCAGAAATCGCTCCCGATGAGCTCCTCGCGGGTGGCTCCCGTCACTGTCTCCGTCGCCTGGTTCACGTCCGTGATCTTGCCCTCGCGGCTGATGGTCACCAGCGGGTCCAGGCTGGCCTCGATCAGCGACCGCGTATAGAACTGCTGCTCCTGCAGGCGTTCCTCCGCCTGCTCCCGCTCCGCCCGCATGCGCAGCATGCGAATGCCATAGCCCAGGTCCTGCGCCAACTCCTCCAGCAGTTGCAGCTCTTCACCCTCGAAGGCTCCTCTTTGGGTGGAATAAATGGTGAGCCCCGCCGGCAGACTCTCCCCGATGGGCACCGGCAGGCACACGGAGGAATGAAAACCCCGGCTCAGCGCCCCCTCCCGCCAGGGGGCGAAGCTCGGATCGGTGCTGGCGTCCTCCAGGGTTACGGCCTTTCCCGTGCGGATGGCCGTCCCCGTTGGTCCGCGCCCGCGCTCCTCGTCGGCCCAGGTCACCAACCCGGGTTCTAGATAGTCCTTGGCCACACCCTGGGCGGCGATCACCCGTACGGTCTTGGCTTCGTCCTGCTGCGGATATCCCACCCAGGCCAGCGCGTGCCCGCAGTGCTCCACCAGGATGCGGCATACGCCCTCTAGCAAAGTCTGTTCGTCCGGCGCATGCAGCAACAACTGGTTGCAGTCGCTGAGCGCCCGCAAGGACCGGTTCACGTAACGGAGTCTCTCCTCCGCCTCCTTGCGTTCGGTGATGTCGATGCCCATCTCCATGATCACCGGCGAGCCGTCGACGTCCGTAAACGGCATGTCGTGGATGGAGTAGTAGCGCCCATTCGGCCCCAGCCATTCCCAATGATGAGGCGCCCCGGTCTGAAAAACCTTGTATGACTCGCAGTTCTCGCACGGTTCAGTGCGCTGGAACAGATACTCGTAGCAACGCCGGCCCTCGGATTTGCCGAAATGCTCCTCGAAATAGGGATTCGCGAAGGGCACGTGATAATCCTGCGACAACAGCACCACGTACGCGGGCAGCATGTTGAGCACGTTGGTCAGCCGCTCCCGTTCCCGTTGCACGGCTTCGCCGACTTTGCGGCGCTCCTCGGCCTCACGCAGCATCGCCTGGTTGCGCTCCTCGCTCGCGCGCAGCGCCTCCTGTCTCTCGTACGCCGCGGCTTTCCGCCGGTTCCGCCGGTACAACTCGGCCACCACGCTCATCAAAATTCCCACCCCGGCAAAAATCGCCAGCGGCACTGCCTCGGCGGAGTTCCCGATCGCGATCCCTACCGGCGGAATGATCCAGTACACCACCAGCAGCGCGGCGGTGGCGGTAGCCAGCGCTCCCGGCCAGATCCCAGACACATGGCAACCAGCATCACCGCCGGGTAGAAGGTGAAGTAGACCGGCATCTGGTGTCCCAGGTACCGCAGCATGGCCTGTCTCCACAGCAGCGCCACCACCGGCGCTGCCATGGCGATCAGGGCGGACCACAACGCCTGCCCGCCGCCTCTCCCACCTGAAGTGCGCTCCTGCTTCTCATCTGCCAGGCCGGTTTTTCCGCTCAGGTGAAAATTTCATGCATTGAACGCTAGCACTTGCCGCCGCCGGCAGCGTACAAACACACCCGCGCCATCACCCGCCATGTCCCGGAAATACGCGGAGATTCAAATCGGGAGCCGCGTCTCAACCGCGCCGGTTGCGAACGCGCAACCACCTCCCGCCCCAGTCCGGTCAGGAGCAGTACGTGTGGCGTCGGAGTTTCTTTCGGTGAAGAAGACAAAAATGCCGCCCCCCCCGGGGACGGCATTTAACTAATTACCAGCCACAGAGGACACAGAGGGAAGAACTGAAGAGGAAACAAATTCAAAAACGTCTGTCATCCTGAGCTATTGAAACCCCTGTCATCCTGAGCGAGGCGTCGGCCGCTCTTGCCGACGCCGAGTCGAAGGACCCCGGGTTTGCCAGCACTCACCGTGCCGCCCGAAGCCCTCCAATCCGGCAAACAGTTCCTCTGTGTCCTCTGTGGCTAATCGCTAATCGCTACTTCAACCCCGCCAGCTCCTGCAGTCTCCGCCAGTTCTCCAGCCGGTCCTGCTGCGCCGCCTGGATGAACTCGTCGGCATTGCCGGCCTGGTCGAAGTGACGCGCGAACCGGCCTTCGGTCCGGCGAAGCTGATGAAGTCCACCGCCTGGTTGGTCTTCGGGTCCACGTGCCAGTCTTCCTTCATCGACGGGTTCCCCGCCAGGCTCAGCCGCTCGCGGATCTTCTCACCCTGGCGCGGATCGTAAACCATCAGCGGAAACGCCCGCGACTCCACCGCCAGCTTCTCCTGCAGCATGGAGCGGTCGTCGGCCACCCCGTGCTCCGGCTGGCAGGTGGTATAGGCAATCAGCACCGCCGGGCCGGGGAACTCGTTGGCCGCCATCACCGCCTTGTAGAAGTGGCTGGGGTTGCCGGCAGTCACCTGCGCCACGAAGGAATTGGGATGCATCATCATGATCTGCGCCATTTCCTTGCGATGCTCCGTCTTCCCCGGCTTCGCCTTGCCCACCGCCGACATCTTCGCGTCCTGCGAGGTGAAGGTCGCCGTCGACGCCTGCCCGCCGGTGTTGGAGTACACCTGCGTATCCAGCACCAGCACCTTGATGTCCATCCCCGAGGCCAGCATCCGGCTCAGCGACTGGAATCCGATGTCGAACATCGCCCCGTCGCCCCCCAGACACCACAGCTTGTAATCGTCGTGCCCTTCCTGGTGCCAGCGCAGCCGGATGCCCATGGCGTCCGCCGGCGCGTTCTCAAACAGTGAGTTCGTCCAAGGCACGGTGTAGGGATTGAACGGGTAGGTCGATCCGTACACGCTGTTGCATCCGGTGGCGCCCACGATGCCGATCTTCTCCGCCCCGTAGACGAACCCGGTGGCCGCCAGCATCAGCCGGATCGCCGTCGCCTCCCCGCACCCCATGCACGATCCCGCCCCGCCCACGAACAGTTGCGAGCGGTGCGCCAGCATCATGTCGCCCAGCGCCTTCTCGTTCAGCAGCCGCGCCGGCGTCTCCGGCAGGTGATGATAGAGGTCCATCATCAGGTCGGCGACTCCAGGCGGGTCAGCACCCGGTCGCACGCGGCGTTTTCCCTTGCGCCTTGCGCCTTGTGCCTTGCGCCTTCCTTCGGCTCGTTTTCCCTTGCGCCTTGCGCCTTGTGCCTTGCGCCTTCCTTCGGTCTTCATCTCCAGCGCCTTGTGGCTGCCGCAGGCCACCACGCACTCCCCGCAGCCCTTGCACTTGTCCGGATCCACGAAGATCGAGAACAGCCCGCCCTTCTCCCCCTTCTTCTCCGGGATCGCCCAGTACTTCTGCGTCTTCACGAACTGCGCTTCGAGCTCGGCCCGCATCGCGGAAATCTCTATCTTCGCCAGTAGCGCCTGCAGCGACTCCGGTTCCACCACCTTGCCCAGGATCGCCGTATCCGGGCAGGCGTTCACGCATTCCATGCAGCCGACGCAACTCGCCGCCACCAGCTCCGGGATGTCCGGGGCGAGGGTGCGGAAGCTTCTGCGCATGGCGCTGGCTGCCGGCATCAGGCTGCGTCCCAGGTACTCGTCCGCCGCCAGCTCGCTCTCCTTGCCGCGCGCATAGTTGGCGATCACGTGCTCGCAGAATTCCGGCTCCACCACTTCCGGCTGCGCCGTCGGGATGTCCGCAACCTTGAATTTGTACGAGACCTCCGCCGCCTGCTCCACGTCCTGGGCCGGCGGCTGGATCTCCGTCACCTCGTCATAGCCGCGCCGCGCCGCGTGCAGGTTGTCGTCCACCACCGACTCGCCCCGCTTGCCGAAGTACTTGGTCAGCGTCTTGCGCAGCGATCCGAACAGCTTCTCCGCGTCCAGTCCCGCCTTTTCTGCAAACGGCGTCAGCTTCAGGAACGCCCCCAGCAGCACGATGCCCTGCATGCGGATCTGCAAATCGGCGCGCGTGGCGCATTCGCGCGCGATCTTCTGCGCGTCCAGCGCGTACAGCTTCAGCTTGCGCTCCCGGATCGCCGCCCGCACCTTCCGCGGCAGGCTGTTCCATACCTCCTCCCGCGGCAGGTTCGACTGCAGGTAGATCACGCCTTCCGCCCGCAGTCCGTCCAGCGGATCGCCGCTGCGAAACGCGTTCTGGTCCTGGATGGCCACAAAGTCCACCAGGTTCAGCTCCGCGTGCAGCCGGATCGCCTCCGGCGCCAGCGTCAGGTAATAGTTGGTCGGCAGGCCCTTCTTCTCCGACCCATATTTCGGGAATGCCTGCGCGTACAAGTCGAACAGGTCGCTGGCCACCGCCGCGATCACCTTGTTCGTGGTCACCGAGCCGAATCCGCCCACCGAGTGCCCGCGCAGCGAGAACGCCCCTGGCGGCCGCACGTCCGGATCCACCGTGATCTCCAGCGCGTCCGGGTGCTTCACTCCCAGCACGAACGAGCGCTTGCCGCCGCCGTTCACCATGTTCATCGCCGCCGCCACCAGGTGTCCCGGCCTCAGGTCCCGCCCGCCCAGCCCGGCCACCCCCGAATAGATCTCCGGGATGTGCCGGATGCGGTCTCCGCTGGTGCCCATGTGCGCGTCCGCCAGCGCCGCCTTCGTCTCCACCGTCAGCGGATTCGATTCCGCCAGCGGCACGTCGCACCGCTCGATCACCGCCGCCGCCTTCACGTGCTGCAGCGCCAGCGCCAGTTCCCACGACGGGAACGGCCGGAAGCTGACCACCGTGATCGACCCGATGGCCAGCCCCTCGCCGCGCAGGTAGTCCACCGTCGCTTCCGCCGTGTCCATCATCGATCCCATGCCGATGATCGCGTACTCGGCGCCTTCCATCCGGTACGGCTTCAGGAAATCGTAGTGCCGCCCGGTCAGCCGGCTGAACTCCTCGAATGCCTGCGACAGCGCCGGCGACACCCGTTCGTAGAAGTACCGTTGCGCCACCTTCCCCTTCATGTAGCTGTCCTGGTTCTGCACGCACCCGCTCAGCACCGGCTTGGCCGGATCGAACAGCTTCCGCACCCGCAGCTTCGGATCGCCCACGAATTCCTTCATCAGCTCCTCTTCCGGCAGCCGGATGGTCTCCAGCGTGTGCGTCGTCAGGAACCCGTCCTGCACGTTCAGGAATGGCGTTTCGCTGTCCTCGGCCGCCCGCCGCGCGATCAGCGCCAGGTCGGCCGCCTCCTGCGCGTTCCGCCCGAACAGGATTCCCCAGCCCGTGTCCGCCACCCCCATCACGTCGTCGTGCCCGGCGTGCACGTTCAGCGAGTGCGAGGTCAGCGCCCGCGCCCCGATGTGGAACACCGCCGGCAGCCGCTTGCCGCTGATCACGTACAGCACTTCCTTCATCAGGATCAGCCCCTGCCCGGAGGTGAAGTTCGACACCCGCCCCCCGGCCAGCGCGAATCCCTCGCACGCCGAGGCTGAGCTGTGCTCCGACTCCGGCTCCAGGAACTGCACCGCTTCGCCCCACAGGTTCTTCGTCCCGTTGGCGAACTCCACCGCGAAGCCGTCCCCCATGGGCGTGGAGGGCGTAATCGGATAGGCGCACGCGCCCTGCGCGATGTGGCTGTCCACCCACACCACCGCCCCCGATCCGTCGGTCGTGGTCAGCAAACCCGGGTAGCGGACCGCCTTCTTCTCCGTCGCCTTGCCTTTTCTTTCCGTCACGGTTGCTGTCGCCATCTCGTCCTCTCTCTCGCGTGCTGCCGCGTCCTCAATTGCTTCTCCGGGATCTCGTGCTGGTATTGGTTTGGCTCGGAATCGCTGCGTTTGACCGGCAAGGGGTTCGCCTCGTTGGCGGGGAGGTGACAGGCATTCTCTCTCGGGCTTGCCCTGGCGCCTTTCACCCCTGGCCTGAAGCTTGGCCTTCAGCGCCTGTGGGTTATGGTGTTCCCACCTCGCCCCGGGGGCAGTGATAGTGGTCACGATCAGGGGTGATAGTGCTCTCGTCCCCGGCGCCCGTAGCGTGGCCCGATCGCCCCGGAATCCGGACCAGCGGAAGCCATCAACCTCCAGGTAGCGTGCCTAAGGGACGCCAAGGGATCCCTTATGTAAGTTGTTGATTCTTGGTGGAGGGAGGGGGAGGGGGTAGGGACGATCCCTTTCTCAAATTGAGATGACGCATTGTTTCCCCGCCTTGCGCTATAGTGACCAAGCTGTCACCAGCACTGGTGATTTGGCTCCATGAGCACCACCCGAGCAACGCCCGAGAAACCGAGTGTATCGAGCGCCTTGCGCGCCATGCCTGCGGTCGTTTGCTGCGATGGCGACGCGCCCGCTCGCGATGCGCTCGCTGCCTGCCATCGCTACGCGTTGCTGCAGCCTTCGGACCTGGATTCGCGCGCGGCCGAAACCATCATCGTGGTTTCCTCCGAGCGGCTGCTGGCGCAATGCCAGCCGCTGCTGCGCACCCCCAATCTGCGCATCATCGCCCTTTCCGATGCGCGCTTTCGCGATCCGCGGCTGGACGGCGCGGTTTACGCCTATCTCCCCGCCAACACGCCGCCCGCGCTGGTCGAGCGCATGGTGGACAACGCGCTCGAGCACATTCACCTGCTGGCCACCCGCCGCGAGGTGAACGAGCGGCTCGCCGGAGCGACCAAGGAGATCAACGAGCTGAACGCGATTGGCGCGGCGCTCTCCGCCGAGCACTCCACCGAGCACCTGCTGGAGATGATCCTGACAAAGTCGCGCGAGATCACCCGCAGCGACGCCGGATCGCTTTACCTGGTGGAAGAGGTCCCCCTCGAGCCGCCTCCGCTCGCCGCCGGCGGCGACGGCACCGCGCTGGCGCCGCGCGAGGAGATCAAGGAATACGGCGGCGCCAAGCTGATCCTCGGCGCCAAGGAGCAGACGCGGAAGGTGCTGCGCTTCAAGCTGGCGCAGAACGACACGGTCGCCGTCCCCTTCCGCGAAGTCGTGATGGAAATCGACGACCGGTCGATCGCCGGTTACGTGGTGAAGACCGGCGAGATCGTCAACCTGGAAGACGCCTATCACCTGCCGGAGTTGGTGCCCTACGGCTTCAACCGCAAGTTCGACGAGGAATCCGGCTATCGCACCAGGTCCGTGCTCGCCGTGCCCATGCGCAATCCCAAGGGCGAGATCGCGGGCGTGCTGCAACTGATCAACGCCAAGCACCAGCCGCAAGCGGCGCTGAACACGCTCGCGGCCGTGCTCACGCAGGTTGTGCCCTACACACTTCATCAGCAGGAGATGATCGCGTCGCTGGCCAGCCAGGCGGCGGTCGCGCTGGAGAACAGCCGCCTTTACGAAGACATCCAGAACCTGTTCGAGGGATTCGTGAAGGCGGCGGTGACGGCGATCGAGTCGCGCGATCCGACCACCTGCGGCCATTCCTTCCGCGTGGCCAACCTGACAGTGGCGCTGGCGGAAACCGTGGACCGCGCCGCCGACGGGCCGTATGGCGATGTGCGCTTCACCCGCGACCAGATGAAGGAAATCCGCTACGCCTCGCTGCTGCACGACTTCGGCAAGGTCGGCGTGCGCGAGGAAGTGCTGGTGAAGGCGAAAAAACTGTACCCGTCGCAGTTGGAGCTGATCACCCAGCGCTTCCAGTTCGTGAAGCGTTCCATGCAGGTGGAGGCGCTGCAATCGAGGCTGGATTACCTGCTGGAAAAAGGGCGCGAGGAGTACCTGGCGAAAGAGGCGGAGTTCGCGGGGCTCAGCGCCGAAGGGTTGAAGGAGGTCGATGAGTACTTCGCCACGGTGCTGGAGTCGAATGAGCCGACGGTGCTGCCGGAGGGAAACTTCACCAAGCTGGCGGAGATCGCGGCGCGGCACTTCCTGGACTTCGACGGCGCGGACCAGTCGCTGCTCACCACGGAGGAGGTGCGCATGCTCTCCATCCGCAAGGGATCGCTGGACGAGTGGGAGCGGCTGCAGATCGAGTCGCACGTGGTGCACACCTTCAACTTCCTGACCCAGATTCCGTGGACGAAGGAGATCGGCAACATCCCCAAGATCGCGCTCAGCCATCACGAGAAGCTGAGCGGCACCGGCTATCCCAGCAAGCTACTGGGCCCGGAGATACCGCTGCAGGCGCGCATGATGACCATCTCCGACATGTTCGACGCGCTGGCGGCCGCCGACCGCCCGTACAAGCGCGCGGTGAGCCGGGAGAAGGCGCTGGAAATCCTGGGCATGGAAGTCGAGGACGGCCATCTGGACGCCAGCCTGTTCCGGGTGTTCGTGGAAGCCAAACTGTGGGAGAGGTGGAAGAGCAAAGCGATTAGCAATTAGCGATTAGCGATTAGCCTTCAATTCCAGTTGCCGGCAGACTTGGTAGTCCCGGAAACGATACATAGATGCTTCGCTGCGCTCAGCATGACAGAGCAGGGGCCAGCTTCCCGGTGGCGACTACAGCAGATCCCTCGCTGCGCTCGGTTTCATAACACCTTCTCCTCACCGAGTACTCTGGTGTTGCGAAACAGACCAGAGGCTCGGGGAAGGAGCCAACGCATGCTGATTATAGGTTGTGATTTTCATCCCGGGTTTCAGCAGCTGGCGATCTTTGACAACCAGGCACCGGGCAGGTGAGAGCTGTTCGGCGACTGGAGCATCCCAAAGAAGCCGAGCGTTTCTACCGTGCGCTGGGGGAGGCGTCGCGAGTGGGCATCGAGGCCTGCGGGCACAGTCAGTGGTTCGAGCGGCTGCTGCCCGAGTGCGGGCACGAGCTGTGGGTGGGCGATCCGGCGCGCATCCGGGCCGGCGTAGTGCGGCAGCAGAAGACAGACCTGCGCGATGCCGAGCACATGCTGCAGTTGCTGCTGGAGGAACGTTTTCCGCGGCTGTGGGTGCCGAGCGGCAGAGCAGCGCGATGCTGCGTCAGTTGCTGGTGTCATCGCCATGCGCCGGGTGCGCATGCGGACGCAGGTGAAGAACCAGTTGCAAGCGCTGGCGCTTGAATCAAGGCGTGCAGAAGAAGCGCAAGCTGTGGAGCGGAGGCGGGGCGGGCGCAGCTGGAGCAGCTGTCTCTGCTGCCCTACGCAGCACGAGCGGCGCGACGACTGCTGCAGCGGCTGGAGCATCTGGATCAGCAGATCGCCGCAGTTGAACCAGCAGGTGCAGGCCGAAGCGCAGACGCGGCCGAGGCCGTGCGCGGCTGATGACGCATCCCGGCGTGGGCCCGCACACCGCCCTGGCCTTCGTGCTGACCATCGGGACCGGTAGAACGTTCGCCCAGCCAAGCAGGTGGGCAGCTATGTGGGGCTGATTCCGCGCGAGTACAGCTGCGGCGGCAAGCAGCGGCTGGGGCGCTCAGCAAGCAGGGCTCGCCGCTGCTGCGCTACCTGCTGGTGGAGGCGGCGCAGACCGGCGGCACGCGCGATCCGCAACTGAAGCGTCGTACCTGCGCTGTGCCTGCGGCGGCAGCGCGCGACGCCAAAGTCGCGGCCGCCCGCGCGGCTGGCCACGAGGTTGTACTGGATGCTGCGCACGGGCAAGGACTAGCGCAGCTGACGGCTCGTCATGCAGGTGAGCCCGAGTCATTCCGTGGCGCGGTCGGTAGTACCGGCCGCTTGAGTGGGCAGCCTGCCTCCCGCAGCAGGCGGGAGTTCGCAAGTTAATCATGGATCGTCGTAGCCGAATAGATGGGTGGTGCGGACTCGTCCTGCACCGAAGGATACGCAACGAGCCAGGTCGTTCGCAGAAGAATTTTCAGCTAGGAACGAAGCTACGCTGTACGCGCTCCGCTTCGTTCCCTCTCATGTCGGTGTGCTGGGAGCGGCGTCAAGGGTCTGCGATGAACGCCGCGCGCCCTGACCCCGCTCCCAGCACCAAAAGGAACGGTCTCTGACAACGCCAACGTCGTTATACATGACAGGGCAGAAGGGTTTGGCTCAGGGGCCAGCTTCCCGGTGGCGATTACAGCAGATCCCTCGCTGCGCTCGGGATACGCCTCCTACGGGGCACTCCTACGGGGCGCTCCTACCGGGGCGCTCAGGATGATGCGCCATGACAGTCAGCCGTAGAGTTCGGTGAGCAGTGCATAAGCGCGGCGGAGGTGCGGAATGACGATGCTGCCACCGACGATGAGCGCGACGTTGAGCGCCTCTTCCTGCTCCGGGCGAGTGCAGCCCAGGCGATAGGACTGGATGATGTGGTAGTTGATGCAGTCGTCGCAGCGCAGCCCGGCCGAGACCACCAGCCCCATCAGTTCCTTGTACTTCGGAGGAATGGCGCCTTCCAGATAAGTATTGTGGTCGAGGTTATAAAAACGCTTGACCAGGTAGTTTTCGGCGGCGTCCACATTCTGGTTCAGGCGGCGGCGCGTTTCGATGAACTGGCGCGCGATGGCGCTGCGGGCAGCAACCTCGTCCTCGGAATGGATATAAGCAGGGTCCCGAAGTTCAGGCATGCTCAACGCTCTCCGTTCAGTTGCAGGGGCGCACAAAGAAAGGTAGCCTAATTCCTCATGGCCAACTCCCATGAGCAGGGTTACGAGTTGACTCGCTTGATATGATGAAACAAAAGAGTAGGGCAACCGTGAAAATGACGAAAACCGCAGTACGTCGCAGGGCCGAAGCGCCCGCAGAAGGCCACCTGACCGAGTTGTTCAGCAAGCTCGTCGAGAAAGAGGTGTCGTCGATGCCGGTAGCGGAAGCACGCGAGAGGAAGGAGCAAGTTGACAGGCTCATCGACGGAGCCCTCGCTTCTCGGCCAAAGCGGCGCGGAACGCGTTAATCAACTCTCTCAATTTCTCCGGACCAATATCGGGCTTCCATTCTTTTACCGTCTTCACGAAAAGTTCCTCGTCGCCGATCGCCAGTAGATCTGGAATTCTGTTGGCCGCCTCCCGCGCGATCCGGAGTTTCTCCTCATCCATGTGCTTTTTCATCGCGGCCACTCTACGCGTGCGTGCATTTTCGGCAGCGCCTCCGCAACCGCGGCGTTCATTGGGGGGCATGTATACACCCCTGGATGTCGAAGAATCAAAAAAACTTCGAATCGAAATGCAAAAAAAATCTTAGGAGAGGGGCAAAAGGTTAGGCGTCGAGAGCTTGTCGGCTAGGTCGAGGAAAGTCGCTGGCGATGATATCGAAGTTCTCGCCGGCGATGGAAGGCTCGGGATGCGCGGGGCCGAATTCCCGCGGGCGGGCGACGAAAGCCGTCTTGAGGCCGCAGGCGCGCGCGGCCCGCAAATCTTCCGGATGGGAGGCGACCATCATGACCTCCGCCGGAGGACAGCCGAGCAGATCGGCAGCGCCGAGGTAGGTCTCCCGATCCGGCTTGTAATGGCGAAAAAGTTCGGCGGAAAGCACCGTGTCCCAGGGCAGAGCAGCGAATTTCGCCATTTCCACCAGCAGGGAAACATTGCCGTTGGAGAGGGTGGCGATGATGAACTTCTGCTTCAGCCGCGCCAGGCCGGCGACCGAATCCGGCCAGGGCGCCAGGCGGTGCCAGACGCGATTCCAGTGATCTTTCTCCTGTTCCGACAGTCCGGTAATGTTGAACTCCGCCAGCAACTGGTCGAGCGCGGCGCGGTGGAGAAGGTCGAGCCGGGCCCAGGGCAGAGCGCCTTGGCGCACCTTGTCCATGGAGGGCCGATAGGCGGCGCGCCAGCGGTCGGCAAAGGCGGCCCAGTCGATGCGCAGTCCTTTTTGCCGTCCCCAGTGCTCGCCTTCGCGGATGATGGAGCCGCGCCAATCGACGGTGGTTCCGAAGACATCGAAGGTGAGCGCCTTGAGGGAGGAGAGATCGGCAGGCACGGACACAGATTAGCAAATTGATCTAGGGAAGCTCTGATCAAGCTGTAACAGGATCCCTCAGCGGCTAAAGAGGCTGCGGAAAAAATCGAAACTCCAGATTCCTCGCGGGCTGAAGCCCGCTCGCGCGCGCGCGTGCCGGGACCCCGCTGCCGCTTGATTTTATGACGACGTTGGCTCCACTCGGACCGAGTACATTGGTTGCGGCAAAGCAGACCAAGGCTCGGGGAAGGAGCCAACGCGATGTTGATTATAGGTTGTGATTTCCACCCCGGCTTCCAGCAAATGGCGATCTTTGACAACCAGACTAATGAGGTACGGCTCTTCCGGCTAAAGCATCCGGAGGAAGCCGAGAGGTTCTATCGTGCCCTGCCCGAGCCGGCGCGGGTGGGTATGGAAGCCGGCGGGCATAGTCAGTGGTTCGAGCGGCTGCTGGTCGCCTGCGGGCACGAGTTGTGGGTGGGCGATCCGGCGCAGATCCGGGCGGCGTATGTGCGCAAGCAAAAAACCGACCGGCACGATGCGCGCCACCTGCTGGAGCTGCTGCGGCAGGAGCGTTTTCCACGGGTGTGGATGCCCTCATCAGAGGAACGCGACCTGCGGCAGTTGCTGATTCATCGCCATTCGCGGGTCCGCATGCGCACGCAGGTGAAGAACCAGCTGCAGGCGCTGGCCTTGAATCAGGGGGTACAGCGGCAGCAACGGTTGTGGAGCGCCGCCGGAAGGGCGCTGCTGGAGCATCTGCCACTGCTGCCGTTTGCCGCGGCGCGGCGCACCGCACTGTTGAGCATGCTGGACCAACTGGACCAGGAGATCGCGGGACTGGATCAGCAGGTGGAAGCGGCGGCCCGGGCGCGGCCAGCGGTCCAGCGGTTGATGACGCATCCGGGAATCGGCCCGGTGACCGCGCTGGCGACAGTGTTGACCTTGGGACCGGTCAGCCGCTTCCGGCGGGCGAAGCACGTGGCCAGCTATGTCGGCCTGGTGCCCAGCGAATACAGCAGCGGCGGCAAGCAGCGGCTGGGGCACATCAGCAAGCAGGGCTCGCCGTTTCTGCGCTTCCTGCTGGTGGAAGCGGCGCAGACCGCGGTGCGGCACGATGCTGCAATGAAGCGTCAGTATGTGCGACTCAGCTTGCGGCGACAGCGCTCGATCGCCAAAGTGGCCGCAGCCCGCGCTTGCTAGTGAGGATGTATTGCATGTTGCGCTGGGAATGCGACTACCCGGCCCTGTTGGCTCGTATGCAGGCCAGCCCGAGTCATTCTGTGGCGCGCTCGGCGTAGCCGTTCGCTTGAGTGGGCAGCCTGCCTCTCTGCAGCGGCAGAGAGTTCGGACTAGGAATCATGGTCGTCGCGCGACGATCGAATAGATGGTTGGTGCGGACTCGTCCTGCACCGAAGGATTACGCAACGAGCCAGGTCGTTTCGCGATGAAGAATTTTCAGCTAGGAACGAAGCTACGCTGTACTGCGCTCCGCTTCGTTCCCTCTCGATTGTCGGTGTGCTGGGAGCGGCGTCAAGGGTCTGCGATGAACGCCTGCGGCGCCCTTGACCCCGCTCCCAGCACACAAAAGGAATCGTGTCTCTTGACAACGCCAACGTCGTTATAGACGGAATGACAAAAACAGGGGACTTGTCCGGCACGGCTCCCTCGACTTCGCTCGGGACAGGTTCCGCCATGCCCCTCCGAAACAAGCATCAAAGCGAGTTTTTCCGCAGCCTGTAAAGCCGCCCTCATTTTGCGGCATTAACGGACGGCCTGAAGGCCGTCCCCTTCAAAGAACCGACTTGATCAGAGTTTCCTTAATATCAAAGAAGGTTGACTGAATAGGATGCGGCGCTCATTGGCTCGGTTGAACGCAAGCGTGGCCCCGAATACACTGGCTGGCGATGAAAACCAAGCTTCACTTCTACGTGATCCCATTCCTGGTTTTGTTCGCATTCGCGCTTGGGGCACGCCTGCTGCAGGGGAAATCAGGCCGCGTGCCCAGCGGAGAATCTACGATCACCTACCTGCCGTCGCAGGCATCGGCTGCAGGAGCAGCGAAAGCAGACAGCGATCCGCGGCTGCAAAAGGCGTGGCGGTTCCAGCGCGGCGGGTGGACCTATGTGCACCTGGAAGGCGCGCCGGCGGAGATCGGGTACCAGCACGGCTACCTGCTGGCGCCGGAGATCGAGGACGCGATTCGTGCGGAAAGGCTGCTGGACACGCACAACACCGGGCGCGACTGGGAGTTCTTCCGCGCGACGGCGCGCGAGGTGCTGTGGCCGCACATTGATGCGGAATACCAGCAGGAGCTGCAGGGGATCGCCGATGGTTTGAAGGCGCGCGGCGCAACCTTGGATTTGTGGGACGTGGTGGCGCTGAATGCGTTCGAGGAAGTGCCGGATTATTACGTGCCATGGCTCGAGGCCCGGCAGAAGCGCGCCGGACTTTCACCCCGTCACGCCCAAAACCCGGAGCCGCTGCACGCGCCGGGCAATTGCAGCGCGTTTGTGGCCACCGGAAGCTGGACGAAGGACCATCGCCCGGTAATCGCGCACAACAACTGGACGAGCGTGATTCCAGGAGCGCGCTGGCGCATCATCTTCGATATCGTGCCGCAAAAGGGCTACCGGATGATCATGGACGGCTTCCCCGGGGTGATCGTGAGCGACGACGACTTCACCATCAATGCGGCGGGGCTGGCGGTGACCGAGACCACCATCTCCCGCTTCCGCGGCTTCGATCCGAAGGGCAAGCCGGAGTTCGTGCGCGCGCGCAAGGCGACGCAGTACGCCAAGTCGATCGACGAGTATGTGAAGATCATGAACGACGGCAACAACGGCGGCTATGCCAACGACTGGCTGCTGGCCGACTTCAACACCGGCGAGGTGGCGCGCTTCGAACAGGGGCTGAAACACACGCGGCTGTGGCGCACCCGGGACGGGTACTTCGTGGGCTCGAATTTTCCCAGCGATCCGGCCTTGATCAAGGACGAAACGGATTTTGACGAGCACGACATGTCGAGTTCGCCGAATGCGCGGCACGTGCGCTGGGACCAGCTCATGGCGCAGCACAAGGGCAAGATCGACGCCAAGCTGGCGGAGAAGTTCGAAAGCGACCACTACGATTCCTTCGAGAAAAAGGAAGACGCCGACGAACGGACACTATGCGGGCACGTGGAGGATTCGCCGCGCGGAATCAAGGAATGGGACTGGAAGCCTTACTATCCGGGGGGCACGGTGCAGGCCAAGGCGGCCGACGCGGCGATGGCGAAGAAGATGAGCTTCGTGGCGCGCGCCGGGCACGCCTGCGGCGCGAATTTCAAGGCGGCGGATTTCCTGGCCAAGCACCCGGAGTACGCCTGGCAGAAGCCGGCGCTCACCGACATGCCCGCCGGGCCCTGGACGGCGTTCAAGACCGGCGAGAAGAGGTGAAGGCATTGGTAATTTGCCCTTGGCCCGGTTCGACCCGAGAGAGCCGCCGGCTGCGATAGAATTCTGCTTCACACTTCATTCCACACAAGGGACTTTCGGCCGATGAGGATGCTGTTCGGCACCGATGGAATTCGCGGGGTGGCCGGCGATCCGCCGCTGGACGCGACCACCGTGTTTGCGGTAGGGGCGGCGCTGGGGCGGCAGTTGTGCCGTCAGGAAAAAAGCCCCGCCCTGGCCAAGACCGGGCTAGAACGGGGCGCCCGGCCACGGGTAGTGATTGGGCAGGACACGCGCGAATCGAGCGCGTGGATCGCGGCGTCGCTGACCCAGGGACTGGAATGGGCGGAGGCCGTGGTGCAGAGCGCGGGAGTGATCACCACGCCGGCGGTGGCCTTCCTGGCGCGCGGCGGATTCGCCGCCGGGGTAGTGATCTCGGCCTCGCACAATCCCTGGACCGACAACGGCATCAAGATTTTCGGCCACGACGGCTACAAGCTCTCCGACGAACTGGAGGAGAAGCTGGAAGGGGACATCTTCGCGCTGCTGCACGGCAACGACGTGCCGGCGATGGCGGAGCCGGCGAACGGCGCTTCTTCCGCGGCGGGCACCGATGCGGAACTGCTGAAGCAGTATGCCGCCTGGCTGGCGGGGAGCGTGGCGGGCACGCGGCTGGAGGGCCTGCGGGCGCTGGTGGACTGCGCCCACGGGGCGGCCACGCCGGTGGCGCGCCAGGTGATGCGGTCGTGCGGCGTGCGCGCGGTTTTCACCTGCGACAGTCCCAACGGGCGCAACATCAACCAGGACTGCGGGGCGCTGTATCCGGCCTCGGTCGCCGCCAAGGTGGCCGAGGCACGCGGCGAGTTCGACCTGGGGGTAACCTTCGACGGCGACGCCGACCGGGCGCTGTTCGCGGACCGCGCCGGCCGGGTGGTGAATGGGGACGCGGTCCTGCTGCTGGCGGCGCGCGACATGAAGGCGCGCGGCCGGCTGACGAACGACACGGTGGTGGCGACCACCATGTCGAACATGGGCCTGGAGGTGGCGCTGGGGCGCAGCGGCATCCACATGCTGCGCGCGCCGGTGGGCGACAAGTACGTGCTGGAGGAGATGCGCCGGACGGGGGCGACGCTGGGCGGGGAGCAGTCTGGGCACATCATCTTCCGCGACGGCGATTCCACCACCGGCGACGGCCTGCTGACCTCGCTGCGGGTGATGGAGATCATGGCCCGCAGCGGCAAGCGGCTGGATGAGCTGGTGGCCGACCTGAAGGTGTTTCCGCAGACCATCCAGAACGTGAGGGTGAAGGAGAAGAAGCCGCTGCAGGGGTTTCCGGCGGTGGCCGCGGCGATCCGCAGGGCGGAGCAGGAGCTGGACGGAACGGGAAGGGTCGTGGTGCGATACTCCGGGACGGAGGCGCTGGCGCGGGTGATGGTGGAGGCGGAGTCGGAAGAGACGATGCGGCGGATCACGGAGGAGATCGCAGGGGCGATCGAGCGCGAGTTGGGGATCGGGTGATCGGGTCTCAGGATGACCGATGAACACAGAGGCGCAGAGACACAGAGAGCACAGAGGAAGTTGGTAATTGGGTAATCGGGTAATTGGGTAATGTGAAACATCATTAAGCTCCGGCGCCGAAAAGCCTGTCGGCAGCATTGTAGGCGCCAGGGAACAGGGGGTCCTTCGACTCGGCGTCGCAAAGGCAGCGACGCCTCGCTCAGGATGACACAGGTTGAAGAACGCGAGAAAAAGTCACAAGCTCTCAGAAAAAGTCACAAGCTCTCAGGATGACAAATTCTGGCGTTCACTCAGCGACTGTCTGGGTTGTCAAGCTGCTGTGTGAAGAGGGTTGTGGAAAAGCGGAAAACGATGAAACGGTTTCCCGCTTTCCCACAGCCCCGGCGGCGGCGGCGACGAAGGTTAATTTTCAGCGGGCCGGTTAATCTGTCCGCCGGGCCCTTAAACCGCGGCGGTGCTGACCCCCAGGTGCTGGCGGACTTCGTGGGCCTTGGCGTTGAGTCGCACGAGGAGTTTGTGGGCCAGCGCGATGCGGATCACCTTGGGCGGCTTGCCGGCGGCGCGCAGCCGCTGCTGGAAGGCGAGGAAGTCCGCTTCGTAGCGGGCCACCACGCCGGCTACGAGGAACAGGATTTCGCGCACGCTCGCTCGCCCTCCTCGTATCCTGCGCTTGCCCTGGTGCTGGCCGCTGTCACGCGCCAGGGGCGCCACTCCGGCCAGCTTGGAGATGGTCTTGTGGGAAAGCGCGCCGATCTCCGGCATCTCGGCCATCAGGCGGGCGACGGTTCGGTCGGCGACGCCTTTGATGGAGCGGAAGGCCTGATTCAGTTCCCGCCACAGCGGATCCTGGGCCAGCAGGGCGGCGATGGCACGCTCCAGATCGGCGATCTGTCGCTTGACCAACGCCAACAGCTCATCGAAGCAGCCCTGCACGGTGGAGTCGGTGATGAGCCGTTGCTGGTTGCGTTGCGCGGTGTGCAGTTGGGTGAGCTGGCGCAAGCGCGTCACCAGCGCGCGCAGATGTTGCTGCGTGGGCGAGGACAGCACGACCGGCTTCGAGCGTTTGACTTCGGCGTACCAGGCGATGGCCCCCGTATCAATCTTGTCGGTCTTTTCCAGCAATCCCATGCTCTGGGCAAAACGACGCACCGCGCAAGGGTTGAGGATGGCGACGCCCAGGCCTTGGGCGGAGAGCAGGGCCAGGGCTCGCTGTTCGTAGCCGCCGGTGGCTTCCATGGCCACCAGTTCGACCTGCTGCGCCCGGCAGAACCGGGCCAGCGCGGCGATCCCCTCGGCGGTGTTGGCAAACGAGGCGAAGACACCCTCACGGCCGATGCGTGCCTCCAGAGAGAAAGAGGAAACATCCACTCCACAAATGATTCGCGTCACGGTAACCTTCCTTGTAGGTGCGATTGAAAAATCATGCGACTGTTCGGTCGAACGTGACTTGGGCAGCGGTCCCTGAGCTGAGCGACGGTGGAAACACCGCAGGATGAACGGGAGCCGTCCGCCCGCGGGGGAACCGATGCCTCGGTTCCCCCACTGCAACAGTCTCTACTACTCACGACTGTTCTGATGGGGAAGATACAAGGATGACAAGCGGGAGAGTCTGGGAGCTGATGATTGAGATCGGCGGACAGGATCGCGTCTTCGTGCTGACCGGCGCGGGAGTGAGCGCGGAGAGCGGACTGCCGACGTTTCGCGGGGCGGGCGGTTTGTGGCGCGGATACCGGGTGGAGGAGGTGGCCTCGCCGGAGGCCTGGGCGCGCGATCCCGCCATGGTGTGGCAGTTCTATTCCATGCGGCGCCAGGCGCATCACCAGAAGGAGCCGAACCCGGCGCACCGGGCGCTGGCGCGCCTGGAAGAAGCGCTGGGGGAGCGGCTGTTCCTGTGCACGCAAAACGTGGACCGGCTGCACGAGGAAGCCGGGTCGCGGCGGGTGGTGCACATGCACGGGAAGCTGTTCCAGAGCCGCTGCGAAAGTTGTTCGCGTCCGCCGTTCGACGACGAAAACACCTACGAGGACCAGGTTCCGCGCTGCCCCTGCGGAGCGCGCCTACGGCCGCACATCTGCTGGTTCGGAGAGATGCCCTTCGAGATGGACCGCATTTACGCGGAGCTGCGGCGCTGCACGCTGTTCCTGGCGGTGGGAACGTCGGGGGTGGTGTATCCGGCGGCGTCGTTCGTGGCCCACGCGCGCGGGGAGGGCGGGCGGCGCGTGCGGACCTGCTACGTGGGCCCGGAAGAGCCCGCCAACCGCGGGCTGTTCGAGGAGTGTTTTCTGGGGAAAGCAGGTGAGTTGCTGCCCGGCTTGTTTGATCCCAGCGATTGGAAGTAAGTGTTTGACTTGGGACCGCCCTCCGACCTAGGCTACTCGCATACGGCGGTGAGGCCTGAGTTCTCCGTCCTTTCCAGGAAGAAGGCGTTACCGCTGCCCACCGAGGTGGACCATGGCAGCCGTGCGCACCCTCGCAAGATACTCAGTGGTGGTTATGTTTCTGGCCGCAGGATACGCTTTTGCCCAATCGGGGGGACAAAGCGGCGGTAACAGCGGCGGCGGCAACACGCCCAACATTCCCCCGCCGAGCGCCACCCGGGAGAGCACGCAGAGCGTCCCGCAGGCGGAACAGAGGCGCCCGATGTACATCAGCGGACAGGTATTGCTGGATGATGGTTCAGCGCCGACAACGCGTGTGACGATCGAGCGGGTTTGTAACGGGCACGCCCGGCGCGAAGGCTCCACCGATTCGCGCGGGTTCTTCAGTTTTGAGTTGGGCCGCGATCTGGAAGTGCTGCAAGACGCCTCCGTCGGGGGACCCACGTTCGATGTGGCTGGAACCTCTTTCCCGGGATCGAATCCGGGCGTGTCAGGGGATCTGACACCGAATTCGGGCGTCAGTAAGCGAGACCTGCTGGGTTGCGAGCTGCGAGCGAGCCTGCCCGGGTACCGCTCGGACACGATTGAGCTTACCAGATATCAGACTTTCGACAACCCCGACGTGGGCGTGATCGTGCTGCATCGTTTTGGGAAGGTGGAGGGCACGCGCATCAGCGTGGCCGCGCTGAAGGCGCCGAAAGACGCCAAGAAGGCGTATCACCGCGGTGAGGACCTGCTGAAGAAAAAGAAAATCGCGGAAGCCGAAGAGGAATTTTCCAAGGCGGTGAAGCTGTATCCCAACTACGCCGATGCGCTTTCCCGGCTGGGCGATATCGAGATGGACCAGGGCCACCGCGACCAGGCCGGCGAGCGCTACCGGCAGGCGCTGGCCGCCGACCCCAAGTTCATTCCACCGTACTTCGGCCTGACGCTGATCGCGGCGCAGAAACAGGACTGGAATGCGATGGCCGACCTGAGCGCGCAGGCGCTGGCCCTGGACGCCTATGAATATCCCGGGGCCTACTTCTACAACGCGGTGGCCAACTACAACCTGCACAAGCTTGAACAGGCGGAGAAGAGCGCGCGCATGGCGCGGCGGCTGGATTCGCAGTATCAGATTCCCAAGATCGATTTCCTGCTGGCCAACATCCTGCTGCAGCGCAATGACTATGCGGACGCGACCGAGCAACTGCGGTCGTTCCTGAAATATGTGCCCACGGGACGGGAAGCGGATGTCGCGCGGCAGTTGCTGGGCAACGCGGAGAGCAAAATGGCGGCGGCGCCGGCGAGGTAGCGATTAGCAGTTAGCGATTACCGATTAGAACTGGGTTGGCCTGGTTGATATCGTGTCGCGTCGTCCCTCCGGGACTCTGATGGTTTGGCCGAGTCTGCGCCAGCGAGGTGTTCTACCTTACTCCAGGTCGCGCCAGTTCTTGCCCACGCCGATTTCCACCAGCAGCGGGACCCTCAGCGGATGCACCTGCTCCATGCGCTCGCGCACCAGCGCGCGCAGCATTTCCGTTTCCTCCTCCGGAGCTTCGAACACCAGCTCGTCGTGCACCTGGAGCAGCATGCGCGACTTGAGCTTTCTTTGCCGCAGGTCGGCATCAAGGCGGATCATGGCGAGCTTGATCAGGTCGGCGGCGGTCCCCTGCAACGGCGTGTTGACGGCGGTGCGCTCGGCGAAGCCGCGCAGGTTGGAGTTCTTGCTGAGAATATCGGGAATGGGGCGGACGCGGCCGAACAGGGTGAGGACCCGCTGGTCGCGGCGCGCCTGCTCCAGGTGCGGTCGATGAAGCGGCGCACGCCCACGTACTTCCGGAAGTAGGCGTCGATGTAGGCCTTGGCTTCCCTGGTATCGATGCCCAGCGTCTGCGAGAGCCCGAAGGGCGACAGGCCGTACACGATGCCGAAGTTGACCGCCTTGGCGCGGCGGCGATGTTCGGCCTCCACCATGAGCGGCGGCAGGCCGAAAACCTGCGAGGCGGTGAGGGTATGGATGTCGTCGCCGCGGCGGAAGGCCTCCAGCAGCAGCGGGTCGTCGGAGAAGTGCGCCAGCAGGCGAAGCTCGATCTGCGAGTAGTCGGCGGCGAGCAGCACGCAGCCGGGCTCGGCGATGAAGGCGGCGCGGATCTCCCGGCCCAGCTCGCTGCGGATGGGGATGTTCTGCAGGTTCGGGTTCTTCGACGAGAGCCGCCCGGTGGCGGTGTTGGTCTGGTCAAAAGTGGTGTGCAGCCGGCGCGTGCACTGGTTCAGCAGCAGGGGCAGCGCGTCCACGTAGGTGGATTTCAGCTTGGAAAGCTGCCGGTACTCGAGCACCAGGCGAGGGACCTCGTGCTCGGCGGCCAAACCTTCCAGCACGTCGGCAGCGGTGGAGATGGTCTTGCCCTTGCCGTACTTCACCGGCTTGGGCAGGTTGAGCTTGTTGAACAGCACGTCGCCGAGCTGCTTGGGCGAGTTGATATTGAATTCCTGGCCGGCGCGATCGTAAATCTTGCGCGCAACGGAGTCGCAATCGCGCTCCAGGCGGCGGGAAAGGGCGGCGAGCACGTCGCAATCGATCTTTACCCCGGCCTCTTCCATGCGGGAGAGCACGGGAACCAGCGGCAGATCGATTTCCTGGTAGAGCTTCCTCAGGCCGGCCTGCTCCACCTTTTCACGCAGCGCGGAGGCCAGACGGCCGGTTACGTCGGCCGCTTCGGCGACCGAGCCGCTCAGCTTGAGATTGAAATGCCGCAGCGCGACTTGCGGCAGCTCGTGGTTGGAATAGGTCGGGTCGAGCAGGTAGGAGTAGAGCATGGGATCGTGCTCGACGCCAGAGAGCTGAATGCGCGGCTGCGCGTTTTCCGCGCCGCCGGACAGCGCGTGCATGGCGGCCTTGGAATCGTGGATGGATTTGGGGATATTGGGATCGGTCAGCGCGGATTGTACGCGACGCGACGCCGGCCCGTCATCGAGTGCAATGGCGAGGGCGTGGCCGAGCTCGGCGGAGATGGCGAGGTGCCTGGGAGCGATCGGCTGTGGTGCGGCGGCGATCAGCGGCAGCGACGCAGTGTCATCATGCGCAGCTTGCGAGTCTTCGTCCGCGCTCGAGGGCGAGCGCGCTCCATCCAAATCGAGCGCAACCGCAAGCGGCGCGGCATTGGATACGGGTTGGAGGACGCGCTCCACGTCGGTGGCGGATTGGGCGTCGCGATAGTCGGTCTCGCCCAGTTCGGCGCCCGAAGGCAGAAATTCCTTCAGCAGCGTGGTGAATTCCAGCTCGGTGAAGAGCTCGCGGCAGGCGGCGGCGTCGGGCTCGGCGGCGCGCATCGGCTCCAGCTCCAGCGTGACCGGCACATTGCTGTCGATGGTGACCAGTTGCTTGGACCACAGGATCTGCTCGCGGTAGCTCTGCAGCGACTCGCGATAAGTTGTCTTTTCCACCTCGGCGGCGCGTTCCAGCGCGTTCTCCACCGTGCCGAAGCGCTTGATGATGTCCACCGAACCCTTGTCGCCGATGCCGGGCGCGCCGGGGATGTTGTCGATGGTGTCGCCGCGCAGGGCCATGACGTCCACCACCCGCTCCGGCGGCACGCCCAGGATTTCCTCCACCTTGGCGGCGTCGCACAGCAGGTTGTCCTTGGGCGGATTGAGAACGCAGATCCTGTCATTCACCAGTTGCAGCATGTCCTTGTCGCTGGAGACGACGTACACGGTGTGCGACTGCGCCGCGGCCTGGCGGGCGAGGGTGCCGATCACGTCGTCGGCCTCGTAGCCGGGCATCTCCAGGATGGGAATGCGGTAGGCCTCCAGCAGTCGGCGGATGTAGGGGATCTGCTGCGCCAGGTCGTCGGGCATGGCGGCGCGCTGCGCCTTGTAGCCTGCGTACTCGACCTTCTGGAAGCTCTGCGTCTTCAGGTCGAAGCGGCCGACCGCCGCCATTTGCGCCGCCTGCTGATCGCGGAAGGTGGGCGCGGCCACGTCAAAGACGGCGGCGCGGTACTCGGGCGCGAAGTCCTTCACCAGCTTGAGCAGCATGTTGGTGAAGACGTAGGTGGCGCTGGTGGGAATGCCGGTCTTGGTGCTCATCGGGCGCTGCCGCGCCATGGCGTGGTAGGCGCGGAAGATGAACGACATGGCATCGATCAGGAAAATGCGCGGCTTTGCCCCAGCACGCGAAACCTCGGCGCCTGCCGGCCGGTTGGCTTCGAGCTTAGGCACGGACTTGGGCGGCAGCGCGGAGGGCGGCTGGGCTGCGGTAATCGAGGCCGGCTCTGCGTTCTTCGAGGATTTCTTGCGTGGGGGCAACGGATCAGTTTAACAAGGCGATTCGAGATGGGCGAGTCTGGGAGACCTCGTTTGCTGTTGGTTTGCGCGTGGGCTTCGCCCTCTGGGAGCGAAATCGGTGGCCGTCCCGGGAACGCAGCGTGCCAACCCCTTTCCAGCAGGCCACATCCAAGTCTCTGCCCACTTTTTGTTATGCGCCTTTCCTTCACTCGTTCTCTGCTGCCGGCCTGTTTCCTGGGGTTATTGGTGTCGGTGGGCTGCCATCGCGCTGACCTGCACAAGGCCCTCCGGCAAAACCTGCGCCCGGCCGAGGGCGCACCCGTTGTGCTGGCCGTTTACGAGCCCTGGTTCGGCGAGAAGGACCACATCGACGTCGGCTACTCCAGCCACGACCGCGTGGTGCTGGCCCGCCAGATCGAGCAGGCCCGGAACCTGGGAATCGCGGCCTTTGTCGTCGACTGGTACGGCCAGCGCAAACCTTTTCTCGACACCGCCTTCTCCCTGCTCCAGCAGACTGCCGCCGAGACCGATTTCAAGGTGGCGCTGATGTATGACGAGCCCGAGGACCCGGCCGACCCCACCACGGCCGCCATCACCGCCCTCGATTACGCCTACGCGCAGTACATCGGGCCGCAGGCGCCCCACCAATCTGCTTACCTCACCTATAACGGGCGGCCGGTCATCTTCCTGTGGCCGCGCGGCAAGCACACCGACTGGCGCCAGGTCCGCCATCATCTGGAAGGCTGGCAGGTCACCCCCATCCTGCTGATGGAAGACGGCGCCATGCGCCACGCCGATGTCATGGACGGCTACTATGCCTGGGTACAGCCCGGCGAGCGCGGCTGGTCCTCCGACGGCAGCAACTGGGGCCGGGAATACCTCCAGGGCTTCTACAAGAAAATGCGGGAGAAATATCCGGGCAAGATCGCCGTCGGCGCCGCCTGGCCCGGCTTCAACGACCGCAAGGCCTCCTGGAGCCTGAACCGCTACATGGACCCGCGCTGTGGCAGGACCTTTGAGGAGTCGCTGCGCGTCTTCCGGCGGTACTATACCAACGCCGACCCGCTGCCGTTCTTGCTGGTAGTCACCTGGAACGACTACGAGGAGGGCACCGCCATCGAGCGCGGCGTCAACGACTGCCGCGATCCCGGCAATGCCCGCGCTTCCACCGGCGGCGGCGCTTCCAACACGCAATGATCGAGGTCCACGGATGAGGGTTTTGGTGACCGGGGGCGCCGGCTACATCGGCAGCCACGCCGCGCGCGCCCTGGCGCGGCGCGGGCACGAGGTCGTCCTCTACGACAATCTTTCCACCGGCCACCGCCAGTTGGCGCGCGGCTTTCCGCTCATCGAAGGCAGCGTCGGCGATGCCCCGGCGCTCGCCCGCGCCCTCCGCGGCATGGAGGCGGTGATGCACTTCGCCGCCCTCTCGATTGTTCCCGAGTCGGTCGAAAACCCCCGCAAGTATTTCGAGAACAATGTCCGCGACGGCCTGGTGCTGCTGAACACCTGCCTCGACAGCGGCCCGAGCCGGTTTATTTTTTCCTCCAGCGCCGCCGTCTATGGCAATCCCCTGCGGGTGCCGATCACCGAGGACGCGCCCAAGGCGCCCGTCAATCCCTATGGGATGACCAAGCTGGCCTTCGAGCAACTGCTCCAGTCCTACGACATCGCCTATGGCCTGCGGTTCATGACCTTGCGCTACTTCAATGCCGCCGGTTGTGAGGAGAGCGGCGAACTGGGCGAACTGCACAATCCGGAGACCCATCTGATCCCCTCCGCGCTGCAATCCGCCACTGGCGCTCGCCGCGAATTGCAGATCTTCGGCAACGACTACGACACCCCCGACGGCACCTGCGTCCGTGACTACATCCACGTCGATGACCTTGGCCGAGGCGCACGTGCTGGCGCTGGAATACCTGGGCGAGGGAGGCCCCTCCCACGTTCTGAACCTGGGCACGGGCCAGGGACACACGGTCAAGGAAGTGGTCACCACCATTGAGCGCGTGGTGGGCCGGGAACTGCCAAAAACGGTCAGCGGCCGGCGGCCGGGCGACCCTCCGGTCCTGCTCGCCGACCCCTCGCGCGCCCAGCAGTTGCTGGGCTGGAAGGCCACCCGCTCGCTCGAAAAGATCGTATCCAGCGCCTGGAACTCCCACCAGCTCCACGGCCGCGGTGTCCAGGCCGTCTCCGAGCCCTGACCTGTCGGCAAAAGCGCCGGCTGGAGGGACCCCAGGTTACGGTATTCTTAGTTTAATTTTTTGATTCCACGTAGCACGGTGGGATGGTGGTACTCGATTGACAATTTTTGTCATGCGTGTCATCCCTGACACACTCGTCCTCCGCCAGACACGCCAAATCCTCTTTGCCAAGCAGTAAACATAATCCAGTCAATGTCTTAAGTTAATGGTTGCCGTTGTGCCCTACCTCCTGCCAAGAGGCGAAGGGCAAATGTGGAGCAACGGCAACTCGAAGCGCACGGCGAAGGCGAAATGGCTGGTCGCGCTCCTGCTTATCGCAACGGCTGAAGCCTTCGCGCAGGGCAAAGCACAGCCCGCGCGCCAGGTTCTGGTCAGCATTCCCGACCGCAAGCTTGCGGTGCTGGAAGATGGCCGCGTGCTGAAGGTCTTTCCCGTCGCCGTGGGCGCGCACCACAGCCCCAGTCCCGCGGGCGAGTTCCGCATCATCAACCGCCTCACCAACCCGACCTACTACCACACGGGAATCGTGATTCCGGCCGGACCGGCGAATCCGCTCGGCTCCCGCTGGATGGGACTGGACCTGAAGGGATACGGCATTCACGGCACCAACGCTCCGCGATCGATCGGCAAGGCGGCGTCGCACGGGTGCATTCGGCTGGCCAAGCGCGACCTGGAGCAGTTGTTCAACCTGGTTCGCGTCGGCGACACGGTGCTGATCCGCGCCGAAGCCGATGCGCAGACGGCGCGGACCTTCGGCGGCGGCAACACCGTCCTGGCGCAGGCGAGGGCTGTATCCGCGGGCGCAGGCAGCCAGTAGGCAACGAATCGAACAGGAGGATGCAATGCAGAACGTGATGACAGCGGCGATCTCGGTGGCAGCGCTTTTCTTCTCCTTCATGTGCGCGCTGCTGCTGGAGGAGTTTCTGTTTGGAGGGCTGTTCCGGCTGCTGCCGCCGCTCCAGCGGCACGCGGTGCGGACGCGCGAAGAAAGCGATCTGCTGGAACGCGGGTTATAATTCGCGCAACCCGCATGATCCGCAACCGAATTCTGGGTGGCGCGCTGCTGCTGCTCGCCTTCTCCGTGAGCGCCGTGGCGCAATGGCTGGAGCCCGCGGCGCAACTGGCTCGGCAGATCGCAGCCACGACCGGGCCAAGCGCGGTCTCGCTCACGGTGCGCAACCTCTCCTCGCTTACGCCCGGCCAGGCGCAGGAGATCAAGAGCGAATTGGAGAACCAACTGAGCGGCGCCGGCGCTCACATCGTCAACCATGGCGCCGCAGCCGACGTGAAGCTGACGCTTTCCGAAAACGCCAAGGGCTACATCTGGATAGCGGAGATCCCGCAGGGCGCCGAGAAGAAGATTGCCATGGTCACCGCGCCACGGTTGAAGGACCAGGCACCGACGCCGAAACGCCCTTCGGTGGTCATCCGCAAGAATGAGCTGTGGACGCAGGAGGCGCGCATCCTGGATGTGGCGCTGCTGAACGGCGGATCGCGCATGGCGGTGCTCGATCCGGCGGCCGTCTCGGTCTACAAGCTGAGCCATGACCGGTGGAGCTTGGAGCAGCAGTTGCCGATCGTGCACGCGGGGGCGTGGCCGCGCGATCTGCGCGGACGCCTGGCGCCGGTGCGCGATCACTTGTTCGACGCCTATCTGCCCGGCACGGTGTGCGCCAACAGCGCCAAGCCGCCACTGAGTTTGAGCTGCCGCGCGGTAGACGAGCCGTGGCCGATGGCTGCCGGCCAGCAGGCGCTATACAGCGCAGTACGCAACTTTTTCAGCGGCGCGATCGTGCCCGGCATCGGCGCGCGGACCAGCGTTGCCGCGTTCTACTCCGCCGCCGGCTTGCCGCTTGGTAACTCGACGCTGTGGGTGTTCGCGCGCACCGACGGATCCGTTCACCTGATGGACGGTGTCCATGATGTAGCGGTGGACGCAGCGCGCGGCTGGGGCAGCGACGTGGCGGCAATCAGAAGCGCCTGCGGGGCGGGCGCTCAGTTGCTGGTTACGGGCGCGGGCGATGGCGAATCGAAAGACGTGGTTCGCGCTTTCGAAATAGGTGAGCGCGAGCCGGCGGAGGTGAGCGCGCCCGCCGAATTCTCGGGACCGGTGACCGCGTTGTGGAGTTCGCCGGACGGACGATCCGCGATGGCGGTGGAGCGCGACCTGAAAACAGGCCGATACCATGCGTTTGAGCTTGCGATTACTTGCGGGCAGTAGCGGATGCAAATACCCACATCTGCCAAAAGTGGGCAGATGCGGGGCACCCATGCTTGCGGTGCTGCTCCTGGTGTGCGCCGGTTGGGCGGAAACGCGCCCGCACTACGGCGGCACGCTGAAGGTGGAGATGCGCGCCGCGCCGGCATCGCTCGATCCGGCGGCCACGGCGCAGGATGCCGGGTTCGCGCAAATCGCGCCGCTGGTCTATGACACGCTCACCCGCCTGGACGCCGCGGGCAGGCCGGAGCCTTCGCTGGCTGTCTCCTGGCTGGAGGAAAACGAGCGCCGCTGGTGGATTACGCTGCGCACGGGCGTGCGCTTCTCCGATGGAACCGGGCTGGCCAGCGCCGTGGTGGCACAGTCGCTGCAGGAGGCCAACCCGGAGTGGAAGGTACGCGCCGTTGGGGACGCGGTGGTGATCGAGTCCGAGGAGCCTCTGGCCAATTTGACCGCCATGCTGGCGCTGCCGCGAAATTCCATCGTGCAGCGAGGCGAGGGCAGGCTGCTGGGCACCGGGCCCTTCCGCGCGAGCGAATTCCAGCCCGGCCGGCGCCTGCTGCTGAGCGCGGTGGAGGAAGGCTGGCACGCGCGCCCCTTCGTGGACGGGATTGAAATCCAGTTCAACCGCGGCACGAGAGAGCAGATGACGGACCTGGAAGCCGGGCGCGCCGACGTGGTGGAAGCCGCGCCCGACCAGTTCGCGCGCGTGATCCAGGCAGGACGCAGGATTTTCGCCAGCGATCCGGTGGAGCTGCTGGCACTGCGCTTCAGCCATTCCAACGTGCGCGATGCGCGCGTACGCGAAGCGATTGCGCTGAGCATCGACCGCGAATCGATCGTCAACGTGCTGATGCAGCGCCACGCCGAAGCCGATGCCGGCCTGCTGCCGAACTGGATGACCGGATATGCTTTTCTTTTCGCCGCGGCGCCGCAGTTGGAGCGCGCGCGGCAACTGCGCGCCGAAGCCAGGCAGGCGGCGGCGCTGACGCTGGTGTACGACGCCGCCGATCCGCTGGCGCGGCTGGTGGCGGAGCGGATCGCGCTCAATGGCGCCGATGCGGGGATCAGGCTGAAGGTCCTTCCGAGCACGCGGGATGTCACCGTGCCCGACGTGGAGCTGGTGCGGCTGCGGCTGGCTTCCACCGATCCAGCAGTGGCGATCGAGGAACTGGCGCAACTCAATCGCCTGGCGTTGCCGATCCCGGAAACGATTCCGGACTCCTTCGACCGCCTGTACCAGGTGACACGAAGCGCGCTGCAGGACTTCTGGGCGGTGCCCATCGCCTACTTGCCGGCGGCCTACGCGGTGAGCGGGCGGGTGCGCAATTGGAAGCCGGCGCGGGACGGACACTGGCGGCTGGAGAGTTTGTGGCTGGCGGGGGAGGAAGGACGGCCATGAGCTTCCGCCGGCGATTGCTGCTCTCGATGGCGCTGATAGTTTTTCTGAGCGTGGGCGCCGTTTCCTGGATTGTCTCGGTGCGGACGCGGCGGGCCTTCGAGCGCGCCGATGCCGAGCGCACGGATGCGCTGATAGCGCAGTTCCGGCGGGAGTTCACCCGCCGCGGCGACGATGTTGTGCGCCGGGTGGAAGCCGTGGCCGGAAGTGACAGCGTCACGCGCATGGCGCTGGACCTGAGCCGCGGCGGCGACAGCTCCGCCTACGTCACCCAGGCGAAGGCGGTGGCCGACAGCCATCAACTGGATCTGCTGGAGTTGGTGACCGCCGAGGGCACGATCATCTCGTCGGCGCAGTGGCCGGCGCGCTTCGGATACAAGGAAGAGATCGCGCCCGATCTGAGCTCGAAAGGCGCGGTCTTGAGGCTGGTGCCGCTGCCCGAGGGCGCCACGCTTGGGCTGGTGGCCGTCCGCAGGGTCATGATCGGCGACAGGCCGCTGGTGGTGCTTGGCGGGCAGCGATTGGACCGCGAGTTCATCGCGTCGCTCACGCTGCCGGCCGGTATGCGAGCGCTGCTCTACCGCAACCTGCAACCGGGGTTTTCTCCGCAGGCGCTGATCGGTCCCGGCGGCGCGGTGGACAACGCCGAGCGTCTCGCGCCGCTGATCGCTTTTGTGCAGCAGCGAGGCAGAGACGCCGACCAGGTGGTGGAGTGGCCGGGCGACGCCACCGACAGCGAGAGCTTCCATGCCATGCCGCTCAAGGGCGAAAACGATGCGTTGCTGGGCGTGTTGCTGGTGGGCAGCTCGCGGCGAGGGCTGGTGGAGTTGCAGCGCCATATCGGCGTGCTGGCGCTGGTGGTGGGCGGGGCCGGCATTCTGCTGGCCATCCTGCTCAGCGGCTGGGTGACAGCGCGGGTGACGCAGCCGATCGAGCGGCTGGCGGAAGCGGCGCGCGAGGTGGCGGCGGGAAATTGGGAGGCGCAGGCGGAGGTCGCGTCGCGAGACGAAATCGGCCAACTGGCGGAGTCGTTCAATTCCATGACGCGGCAACTGGCCGAGCAGCGCGACCGCGCTATGCAGGCGGAGCGCGTGGCCGCGTGGCGGGAGCTGGCGCGGCGGCTGGCGCACGAGCTGAAGAACCCGCTGTTCCCGCTGCAGATCACGGTGGAGAACTTGCTGCGCGCGCGCGATTCGGAGCAGTTCGACGAGGTTTTCCGCGAGAGCACGGCGACCTTGCTGGCGGAACTTGGTAATCTGAAGGCGATCGTCGGCCGGTTCAGCGATTTTTCCAAGATGCCGCAGCCGCAACTGCAGACGGTGAACCTGAATGAGCTGGCACGCCAGGTTCTGAGCCTGCACGAGGCGCAATTTCGCGCCGAAGGGCGTCCGCCGGTGGATGCGCGCGTGGAACTGGACGATGCGCTGCCCGCGGTGCAGGCCGATCCCGAGCTGTTGCACCGGGCGCTCTCCAACCTGGTGCTGAACGCGCTGGATGCCATGCCGGAGGGTGGCATCATCACCCTGCGCACCAGCGCCACGGCCGAAAACGTGCGGATCGAGGTTTGCGACACCGGCAGCGGCCTGACACGGGAAGAATGCCAGCGGCTGTTCACGCCTTACTACACCACGAAGCGCCACGGCACCGGGCTGGGGCTGGCGATCGTGCAGTCGGTGGTGAGCGATCACCAGGGCAGCATCAGCGTGGAGAGCACGCCGGGAAAGGGAACGACGTTTCGGATCGAGTTGCCAAGGCGGAGGGCGGCGATGAGGGAGATGTTCAAATCGGTGGTGATTACGTAAGTCGTTCTCGGTTGTCGGTTATCGGTTATCGGTAGGCCGGTGCTGAGTGCAATTGAACGAGCCGCAACTGAAAACCGTGAACCGAGAATCGACAACCCACAACCGGGAACCGAAATGAAAGCGCAATTGCTGATCGTTGATGACGACCCGAACACGCTGGCGTCGCTGGCGCGCGCCTTCCGCCTGGCGGGACACGAGGCCACGGTGTGCGACAACGCCGGTAAGGCGCTGGAGCTGGCAAAAGCGCGCGAGTTCGACCTGATCCTCTCCGACGTGGTCATGCCCGGGCGCGACGGGCTGGCGCTGTTGGAGGATTTAAAGACCAGCGGGGTGACCGCGCCGGTGGTGATGATGTCGGGGCAGGCGCACATCGAGATGGCGGTGCGGGCCACGCGACTGGGCGCGCTCGACTTCCTGGAAAAGCCGCTTTCCACCGACAAGCTGCTGCTCACGGTGGAGAACGCGCTCAAGCTGAAGCGCCTGGAGCAGGAGAACCAGCAACTGAAGGCGCGGCTGGGGAAACACGAGATCATCTGGACGGGCGAGGCGATGCAGCGGGTGATGGCGCAGGTGGAGCGCGTGGCGGCGAGTGAAACCCGGGTCTGCATCCGCGGCGAAACCGGCACGGGGAAGGAACTGGCGGCGCGCACCCTGCACGAGAAGAGCCCGCGCCGCAACGGGCCGTTCGTGACCTTGAACTGCGCCGCCGTACCCGCCGAATTGATCGAATCGGAGCTCTTTGGACACGAAAAAGGCTCGTTCACGGGCGCCGCCGCGCGCCACATCGGGAAATTCGAGCAGGCGAACCAGGGCACGCTGTTTCTGGACGAGATCGGCGACATGCCGCTCACCATGCAGGCCAAGCTGCTGCGCGTGCTGGAGGAGGGCGAGGTGGAGCGCATTGGCGGCACCCGTGCCGATCGCGGTGGACGTGCGGGTGGTGGTGGCCACCCACCGCAACCTGGAAGAGCTGGCGCGGGAGGAAAAATTCCGCCAGGATTTGTTTCACCGCGTGTACGTGTTTCCGCTGATGCTTCCGCCGCTGCGCGAGCGCACCGACGACATTCCGGCGCTGGTAGAGCATTTTTCCCGGCAAGTATGCGCGCAGAACGGCTGGAAGCCGATGCAGTTCGCCCCCGATTCGGTCGCGGCCTTGCAGCGCTACCCGTGGCCGGGAAACGTGCGCGAGCTGAGAAACGTGGTAGAGCGGCTGATGTTGCTGGCGGTGGATGGGCAGGTGGACGCCGCGACAGTGGAGCTGGCGCTGCCGCAAGCGCCCGCTGTGGCCGCACCGGCGGCAGCGGGCACGCTCTCCGAGCGGGCGGCGGAGTTCGAGCGGCAGACCATCCTGGCGGAGCTGAAGCGCCAGCAACACCACATCACCAACACCGCTCGCGCGCTCGGCCTGGAGCGCAGCCATCTGTACAAGAAATGCCAGCAGTTGGGGATCGACCTGCACGCCGCCCGCGGCGGGTCAGCAGGCTGATTCCCCCCGACGGGCAGCCGGCTAGATCATGTTTTGCTGGGCACGCCGGTGGGCAGGGCATCCTTACGCGGCCGGCGGTTCGCCTGCAGCACTTTCTTGCGCAGGCGCAATGCCTTGGGCGTGACTTCGACATACTCGTCGTCGGCGATGAATTCGATTGCCTGCTCCAGGTTGAGGGTGCGGAAGGGGACCAGGCGGATGGCGTCGTCGGCAGTGGAGGAGCGCATGTTGGTGAGCTTTTTCTCGCGCACGCAGTTGACATCGAGATCGTTGTCGCGCGAGTTCTCCCCGATGATCATGCCTTCGTAGACCTCGACGCCCGGCCCGACAAACAGTTCCCCGCGTTCCTGCAGGTTCCACAGAGCGTAGGCGGTGGTGGCGCCGGCGCGATCGGCCACCAGCGTGCCGGTCAGGCGGTGCGGGATCTCGCCCAGCCACTCGGTATGACCGTCAAACAGTGAATTCATGACAATGGTGCCGCGGGTATCGGTGAGCAGTTCGCTGCGCAACCCGATCAGGCCGCGGCTGGGCACGCGAAATTCCATGCGGATGCGGCCGTAGCCGTGGTTGTGCATCTGCAGCATCTCCGATTTCCTCATGCCGAGCTTTTCCATGACCACGCCGACGAACTCCTCGGGGAACATCGAGCGTGAGCCGCTCGACCGGCTCCATGAGCTTGCCCTCCACATTGCGGGTGACGATCTCCGGCATGCCGGCCATCAGTTCGAAGCCTTCACGGCGCATGGTCTCGATCAGAATGGCGAGTTGCAGTTCGCCGCGTCCCATCACCTTGAAGGACTCCGTGCTTCCGGTCTCCTCGACCCGGATGGAGACGTTGGTGAGCAGTTCCTTTTCCAGGCGTTCGCGCAGGTTGCGCGAGGTGACGTACTGACCTTCGCGGCCGGCGAAGGGGGAAGTATTGACCGTGAACTGCATGGCGATGGTGGGTTCGTCGATGGCGACATGGGGAAGCGGGGCGGGTTTTTCAGCGGCGGTAATGGTCTCGCCGATGGTGATGCCGCTCACTCCGGCGACCGCCACGATGTCGCCGAGTTCGGTTTCGGTGATGTCCACGCGCTGCAGGCCGTTGAAGGAAAACAGCTTGGTGATGCGCACCTTCTGGAGCGAACCGTCAAGCTTGGCAATACCGACGTCCTCGCCGGTGCGCAGCGTGCCGTTGAACACGCGCGCAATCGCCAGGCGGCCGAGGTAGTCGCTGTAGTCCAGATTGGCGACCAGCACCTGGAGCGGCGCGCGCGGATCGCCGGCCGGCTCGGGAATGGTGGCGACAATACTTTCGAACAGCGGCTGGAAGTCGCGACCGGCAACGTTGGCGTCGGTGGCCGCGGTGCCCAGCTTGGAGTTGGTATAGAGCACGGGAAAATCGAGCTGCTCCTCGGCGGCGTCCAGATCAATAAAGAGGTCGTAGATTTCGTTGAGCACTTCCTGGGGACGGGCGTCAGACCGGTCGATCTTGTTGATGACCACGATGGGCGGCAACTTGGCTTCCAGCGCCTTGCCGAGCACGTAACGGGTTTGCGGCAACGGGCCCTCGCTGGCGTCCACCAGCAGCATGACTCCGTCCACCATTTTGAGCGCGCGCTCGACTTCGCCGCCGAAATCGCTGTGCCCGGGCGTATCCACGATGTTGATCTTGATGTCGTGGTAGAAAACCGCTGTGTTCTTGGCCAGGATGGTGATGCCGCGTTCGCGCTCCAGTTCGTTGGAGTCCATCACCCGGTCCACCAGTTCCTGGTTGGCGCGGAAGACGCCGCTCTGGCGGAGCATGCCGTCCACGAGCGTGGTCTTGCCGTGGTCTACGTGGGCGATGATGGCGATGTTGCGAATTTTCAAAACGCGTCCTTAGGAATTCGATACCGGCGATCGCAAGTTAATTCCAGCCCAACTGCTGCCCCAGCTTGCTGGTGGCGTCGGAGGGTGTTCGCAACCAGCTTACAAGGATTGGGCGTCGGGTCACAATGCCGGGCAGCACGCCGGCGCACGCGGTGCGCCCCGGGTTGACCGCCCGCTACAGCGCGGAGACGCTGAGCTAGCGGGATCAGTCGGCCACAATCTCGGCTTCCTCCCCGTGGAGCTGGTCGGCGGGGCGGCTGCTGAGCAAGGCCATACCGAGGCTGACCACGGCCATGGCGGAGAGCAGGGCCACGCAGCCGTGCCAGCCGGCCCACTGCCAGAACCAGCCGCTGACGGTGGCGCCCGCCGCGCCGCCCAGGTAATAGAAGGTCACGTAGAGTCCGGCCGCCGAGGAGCGCGCGCGCCCGGCGATGGCGCCGGTTTCCACCGTGGCCGCGGCTTGGGCGATGAATACGCCGGTGGAGAAGATGGCCAGGCCAATGATCACCCCAGGCAGCGAGCGGATCAGGGTGAGCAGCAGGCCGGCGATCATGATGGCGCAATACAGGTAAGCGGTGCGCCGAAAGCCGTGATGATCGAGAAATTTTCCCGCCATCGGCGTGATCACTACGCCCAGCAGGTAGACGAAATAAATGCTGCCCAGTTGCGCCGAGTTCAGGTGGAAGGGCGGGGCCGCCAGGTAGAAGTTGGCGTAGGTCAAACAGCCGACCAGGCAAAACAGCACCGCCGCCCCGGTGCCGAAGTTCGCCAGCATGCGCGGGTTGCGCAGGTGGCGCCGGGCGTCGGCCAGCGCGTGCGAGAGGTGCTCCGCCTTGACGAATCTGCTGGCCAGCGGCATCCAGGCGCGAACCCCGAGCGCCCCGGCAAAGTTCAACGCCGCCAGCACCACGAACGCGGCGCGCCAGCTCCAGTGGGTAGTGATGACGCCAGCGAGGAAGCGTCCCAGGAACCCGCCGAGCACGGTGCCGCTGACGTAGGCGGCCATGGCGCGGCCGACGCCGCGTCCTTCCCACTCCTCGGTGATGTAGGCCAGCATGACGGCGATGACGCCGGGAACAAAGATGCCCTGGACAAAGCGCCAGAAAATCATCACCGGCAGGCTGGTGGCGGTGGCGACCATGGCGGTGGGTATGCTGAGCAACAGCAGCGAAGGGACGATCACCTTCTTGCGTCCCTTGCGCTCGGCCACGACGCCGACAAAGGGCGCGGCCAGGGCGACGGCGAAGATGGTGGCGCTGACCGTCAGGCTGACCTGCAGCTCGGAGGCGTGGAAAATGCGCCGCAAATAGGGCAGCAGGGGCTGAGTCGGATAGACGTTGAGGAAGGTGCACAGGCCGGCAAGCATCACCGCCGCCAGGGCCTTGTCCAGGCGCGTGGTCGGGTTGGCTGCCGGTTGGGCTGGGGACACTAAGCTTTGCCTTGTTCGCTGCCGGTAGAAATATCCATCATAGCCGATTGCGCGGCCTGCTAACTGCTTTCGCCGTGGCTGCGCTGCAGCGCCCGGATCAGGCGGCGCTGCGCCCGATTCCGCGATTCGGGGCGCCGGTAATAAAGCCCCGTATAATTGAATTCATTACTCTACGATGAAGCAATGCCAGTGTGCGCGGACGCGGGTCCGCTGGGTTGCCCATGCGCGGGCTGATGGAAGGAAGGCGTCGTCTTATGCAAAAACGAATCCTGGTGGTGGGCGGGGTTGCCGGCGGGGCCTCCTGCGCCGCCCGCGTCCGGCGCCTGTCGGAGGAGGCGGAGATCATCATCTTCGATCGCGGGCCTTATGTCTCGTTTGCCAACTGCGGGCTGCCGTACTACGTCGGTAACGTAATTCAAGACGAGAAGAAGCTGCTGGTCGCCTCCGCCGAGCTGTTCAAAACGCGCTTCAGGATCGATGTGCGCACGGAGAACGAGGTCATCGCCATCGATCGCGAGCGCCGCGAGATTGAAGTGAAACGCCTGCTCACGGGCGAGACCTATGGCGAGAAATACGACGCGCTGGTGCTCTCACCCGGAGCAGCTCCCATCCGCCCCACCCTGCCGGGCATTGACCTGCCCGGAGTTTTCGTCCTGCGGACCATCCCCGACAGCCGGCGAATTCGCTCCTGGATTGAAGAGCGCAAGGTGGGTAGCGCGGTGGTGGTGGGAGGAGGCCTGGTCGGCCTGGAAATGGCGGAGAACCTGGCGAGCCGCGGCATCGCGGTGACCGTGGTTGAAATGCTCGACCAGGTCTTGCCGCCGCTCGACCCTGAAATGGCCGAACCCGTCCAGCAGCACCTGGTGAAGCATGGCGTGGCGCTGCGCCTGCGGGACGCGGTCGCCGGTTTTTCCCAGGAGTCCGGCGGCAGCCTGGAGGTGCAGACGCGCTCCGGCTCAAAATTCCCGGCTGACCTGGTGATCCTGTCCATCGGGGTTCGGCCGGAGATCAAGCTGGCCAAGGAAGCAGGGCTGATCATCGGGGAGCGCGGCGGCATCCGCGTGGACGACGCCATGCGCACCAGCGACCCGCGGATCTGGGCGGTGGGCGACGCGGTGGAGACCCGTGATGCGCTGACCGGCGAGTTCAACGTGGTGCCGCTGGCCGGACCGGCCAACCGCCAGGGACGCGTGGCCGCCGATTCCATCTGCGGACGTGCGGCAGCTTTCCGCGGCGTGCAGTCAACCACGGTGTGCGGCGTCTTTGGCCTGACCGTCGCCGCCACCGGCGCCAATGAGAAGACGCTGCGGCGTGTGGGCATGAAATACGAGCGCATCTACCTGCACCCCGGCCATCATGTCGGTTACTATCCGGGCGCCAAGCCCATTCACATGAAGTTGCTCTTCTCGCCCGAGGATGGCCGCGTACTGGGCGCGCAGGCGGCCGGGCAGGAGGGCGTGGAGAAGCGCATCGACGTGATCGCCATGGCCATCCAGAAACAGGCGACGGTTTTCGACCTGGAAGAAGCCGAACTCTGCTACGCTCCGCAGTTCGGCGCCGCCAAGGACCCGGTCAACATGGCGGGCATGATCGCCGCCAACGTCATGCGGGGCGATGTTCCCCTGGCGCCCTGGGAGGCGATTGCGGAGACGAAAGCGCTGGTGCTGGATGTCCGCGATCCCTCGGAGTTCACCGCCGGGCACATTGAGGGCGCGGTGAACATCCCTTTGCCGCAACTCCGCGACCGCTTGCATGAGCTGCCGCGCGAACGCGAAATCTGGCTCTACTGCGTCGTCGGCCAACGCTCCTACTATGCCTTGCGGATCTTGCTGCAACACGGCTTGAAGGCCAGGAACCTGCCCGGCGGAATCAAGACCTATGGCCACTTCCGGGCGCGACTGTCGCCCGCCGCCCCGGTGCCCGCCGGCGCGGTCACGGAAGTGAAGCGAACGTGAATCATCATTAACCTTCGCCTCACGGAGCACGCGATGAATATTCAACGGGTGAACGATCTGGCTGCCGCCGACAAGAGTTTGATCCCGGCGATTCTCATCACTCCCGATGCGCCACGCGGCGGCGCGCTTCTGCTGCATCCTTACGGCACTTCCAAGGAGCACATGCTGGGCATGGCCTTTGCCGTGGCCGAACAGGGAATGGCCGCGCTGGTCACTGACCTCTGCGGGCATGGCGAGAACATGGCGCCCATCGGCGCACGCATGCTACAGGAGGTAAACGCGGCCCTGGACTACCTTCGGCAGCGCTTGGGCTGGGCCGGTTGCGCCGGTCTGAGCATCGGCGGACGCCTGGCGCTGATGTCTTCGGCGGACTGCATGGTCGCCATGTCGCCGGCCGTGGTGGCGGAAATCTCGCCGCAGGGAAAGTGGATGTTCGAGAATTTTCCCAAGCCCGGAGTCCGCGAACCCTATTCCGGCTATGCGGCGCAACTGCTGCAGGAACTCGGCCCGGTGGCCGCGCACAACCGTCCCTGCCTGTTGCTATACGCCGAACGCGACATCCCCATGATCCTGAATGGCGCCCAGGAATTGAAGCAGTTGCTGCCGCAGGCCGAGGTTCGCCATGTGACCAGCGACATTCGTCCCGACGTGCAGCACGATGTCGGGCTCATCCGCTACCTGCCACGCTGGTTCAACCATGAAGAATTGAAATCGAACCTGGAGGCCATCGCCACCACCGCGCGCTGGCTGGCCGATCACCGGGCGAAGGCAACCGGGGCCTGATTCTCCGTACTCGGGCTCTGGCAGTGGGCCGGCAGAGCTTCCGGCGCCGGGCATATTGCCGGTGGAGCCTCTGGCTGGCCGCGGAGGACACATGGCGTTCGACACCATAGTTGCGAATGGCACGCTGGTGACGGCGGAGGACACCCGCAGGGCCGACGTCGGCATCGGCGGGGGAAAGATCACCGCGATTGCCGCGTCGCTGCCGCGGGAGAACGCTTCGCGGGTGATCGACGCCCAGGGCAAGTATGTGTTTCCCGGCGGGGTTGATGTCCACACCCATCTCGACATGCCGCTGGGCGGCATCGTCAGCTCCGACGACTTCGATAGCGGCACGCGCGCGGCGCTCCACGGCGGCACCACCACGGTGATCGATTTCGCCGTCCAGGAGAAGGGCCAGACCCTGCGCCGGGCGTTCGACACGTGGATGCAGAAGGCCGAGGGCCGGGCCAACTGCGATTACGGATTCCACTGCATCGTCACCGACCTGCCGGACGCGCGCCTGGAGGAAATGGGCGGGATGGTGCGCGAGGGCGTGCCTACCTTCAAGCTGTTCATGGCCTATCCCGGCAGGCTGATGCTGGATGACGGCAGCATCTTCAAGGCCCTGCAAACCACGACGAAAAACGGCGGCATGGTGTGCATGCACGCCGAAAACGGTGGCGTCATTGACGTGATCGTGCAGCAGGCGCTGGCGGCGGGGAAGACCGCTCCCAGGTACCACGCGCTCACCCGGCCGACAACCGCGGAAGCGGAGGCCGTCAGCCGCGCCATCGCCCTGGCGGAGATGGCGGGCGCGCCCCTCTACATTGTTCACGTCAGTTGCCACGACGCACTGGAAAAGGTGCGCGAGGCGCGTGACCGCGGGCTGCCGGTCTTTGCGGAGACCTGCCCGCAATACCTGTATCTCTCCCTCGACAATTTCGACGTGCCGGGCTTCGAAGGCGCCAAATACGTGATCACGCCGCCGCTGCGCGAGAAGTGGCACCAGGAAAAGCTCTGGCAGGGGCTGAAGCATGACCACCTGCAAGTGGTCTCCACCGATCATTGTCCGTTCTGCTTCAAGGAGAAGGAACTGGGCAAGGGCGACTTCACCAGGATTCCCAACGGCGGGCCGGGCATCGAGCACCGCATGAGCCTGGTGTACTCGGGCGGGGTGGCCTCGGGACGGTTCAGCGTCAACCGCTTTGTCGAGATCGTCTCCACCGCGCCGGCCAGGCTGTTCGGGCTGTATCCGCGCAAGGGAGCGATCGCGGTGGGCAGCGACGCCGACCTGCTGGTGTTCGATCCCCAGCGCCGGCACACCATCAGCGCCGGCACGCACCACATGCGGGTGGACTACAGCATGTTCGAGGGGATCACCGTCACCGGCATGACGGAGGTTGTGATCTCCGGCGGGCGGGTGGTGGTGGAAGACGGCCAGTTCCACGGAAAAGCGGGATCAGGCAAATTCCTCAAACGGGCGGCGTATTCGGGGCCGTAGACAATTAACCACGGATTCACACGGATGAACACGGATCTGAAGGGCAGTGGGCTACGGAATTAGCCCAGAACCGAAAGATGTAGGAAATCAGAAACCAGAACGAAGAAGCGACGGCAGCCGCATCTCCTTTTTCATTCTGCATTCTTAATTCTTCCTTTCTTCTCCGATCCGCGTTTATCCGCGTGCATCTGTGGTTGATTTTTCCAAAGGCCGATGGTCTCTTCACTGGCAGCGTAAATAACGAACCACGGATCGCCACGGATTTCACGGATGTTCTTTTCCCATCCGCGTTCATCCGCGTCAATCCGTGGTTGATGTTCCCAACGGCCAAGGGCCAAGGGCCAACGGCTTACCTAGTGCTGGTGGTACTCGTACTCGCGATAAAGGGTGTAAACCAGGTGCGCGGTGGTGCCCCCGACCTGGTGTTCGTAGGCGGTATCGACAATCTGGATTCGGCCGTGCTGCTGTTGCGCGAGTTGTTCGGCTTCTTCCTTGGTGTCGGCCTCGCCTCTAAAATCGCGCCAGCCGCCAGCCGCGGCAGCCGGATCGAAGGCAAACACGAGAAAACGCTTCAGTGCCATATACATCTCCCTTGGGGCAGGTCGGCAGGATTCTAGCAGGTTCGGTCAAGCCTGCCGAGCCGCTCCCCTGGGCTGGGACGGAGATTTCGCGCAACGTTTCCGCCGCGGTTGTGTTCTCATAGGGAAGTGGGGTCGTTATGAAGAACCTTGTTGCGCTGGCCACCCTCGCCCTACTTCTCTCCCCAGCCTTGGCTTCCGCCACCGTCAAGCAGGCCCACGACGGCAGCATTCGCGACCTTTCCGCCATCGGCAACCGCAACGTCGGCTGCGGCAAAGGCCTCGGCAACTGGTACAGCCTGGAGAAGCAGATCGCCATGGGCAAGGAATTCGCGGCGCAGGTGGAGGCGTCGGCGAAACTGGTGCGGGACCCGGTGATCACCGAGTACGTGAATCGCGTGGGCCAGAACCTGGTGCGGAATTCCGACGCGCGGGTGCCGTTCACCATCAAGGTGATCGATTCCGATTCCATCAACGCCTTCGCGCTTCCGGGCGGCTTCTTTTACGTGAACTCGGGGCTGATCCTGGCGGCCGACAATGAGGCGGAGTTGGCGGGCGTGATGGCGCACGAAATCGCGCATGTGGCCGCTTGCCATGCGGCGCGCGAACAGACGCGCGGCCAGTTGGTGAACCTGGCCTCCATTCCACTCATCTTCGTCGGCGGCGGCATCGGCTACGCGGTGCGCAGCGCGGCCGGGATTGCCCTGCCGGTCGGATTCCTGAAATTCTCCCGCAATTTCGAGGCGCAGGCCGACTACCTGGGGATCGAGTACATGTACAAGGCGGGCTACGATCCGCAGGCGTTCACCGCCTTTTTCGAGAAAATCAAGGCGGAGGAGAAGAAGAAACCGGGATTCCTCGACAAGGCGTTTGAAACCCATCCTCCCACTCCGGCCCGGATCGAGAAGTCGCAGCAGGAGATCCAGACCCTTCTGCCGCCCCGCGACGAGTACGTGGTGGACACCTCCGAATTCGAGAACGTGAAGGCCCGCCTGGCGGAGCTGGAGAACCGGCACAAGATCAACCGCCCGCACGACGAGAATCGGCCCACCCTGCGCCGCACCCAGCATACGGACCGTAACGGTTCCGGAAAAAGCGACGACGACCGGCCGCCGGTGCTGAGGCGCCGCGATCAGAGCGATTAACGGCGCAGCCGCGAAATTTGCCGGGCCGCACCCGGAGCCTAGAGCGCGCCTCCAGAATCTCCGCCCCGCAGTTGTAAACTTATGTAAAATCATCTGGTTCGCGAATCCTGGAATTGCCTTCGGCATCCAACAGTAAGCATTTGCTTACGTCGTTGTTTCGCGGGAAAACCTCATCCAGATGAAGACCACAAAAGAAATCATGCCCTGCGGCACAAACTATTTCTGGGCGCTGTTGCTGGCTGCGATTGCGTCCGTTGTACTCCTGGCCGGCTGCGGCCAGGGCACGAAGACGGCGCAAGCCGCCGCGCAGCGTCCGCCGGCGCCGGTAGTGGTGGCCATGGTGGAGCAGCGCGATGTTCCGGTGCAGATCACCGCCATCGGCAACGTCGATGCCTACCGGACGGTGCAGGTCCGGTCCCAGGTGAATGGCCAGATCGAGAACATGTACTTCAAAGAGGGCGATGACGTTCGCCAGGGCCAGATGCTGTTCCAGCTCGACAAGGCGCCCTTCCAGGCGGCGCTGGAGCAGGCCGAGGCCAATTTGCAGCGTGACCAGGCCAACGCCGCCAACGCCCACGCGCAAGCCGTTCGCTATACCGCGCTGGAGAAGCAGGGCGTGATTTCACGCGAGCAGGCCGATACCATGCGCACCCAGGCGCAGGCCAATGCCTCGGCGGTGAATGCCGACAAGGCCGCGGTGGATGCGGCCAAGGTGCAATTGCGCTATACCGATATCAAGGCCCCCATCGACGCGCGCGCGGGCGCGCTGATGATCAACGTCGGCAACCTGGTGAAGGCCAACGATACTCCCTACCTGGTGCAACTGAACCAGATCACGCCCATCTACGTGACGTTCTCCGTTCCCGAGACCCAGCTTCAGGAGGTGCGGAAATCTCGCCGCCGCTGGTCATTTGAAGGTGCTCGCCTATCCCAAAGGGCAAACCGCAAATGCTGCGGAAGGCCCGCTGACCTTCATCGATAATGGCGTCGACCCGAAAACGGGCACCATCAAGCTGAAGGCGACTTTTCACAACCGGGACAAACGCCTGTGGCCGGGCGAGTTCGTTGACGTGGTGCTGAATCTTTCCATCCATAAGAACGCCATCGTCGTGCCCACCAAGGCCATCCAGTCGGGCCAGCAGGGCGACTATGTTTACCGTGGCCCAAGACAACACTGCCAAGGCGCAACTGGTCAAGACCGACGGCGCCTACCAGAACCTGACGCTGGTCACCAGCGGTCTGCAGCCAGGCGACCGCGTTATCGTGGATGGCCAGACTCCGCGTTCTGCCCAATGGCAAAGTGGACGTGCAGAACACGTTCCCACCAGACTGCCTCGGCCGAGGCAGCGCTGGCGCCGGATGGAGGCCGCGGCGGTGAGCTTCTCCGAGCTCTTCATTAAACGCCCGATCATGACCACGCTGGTCATGGCGGCCATCCTGATCTTCGGCATCTTCGCCTACCGGCTGCTGCCCGTCAGCGACCTGCCCAACGTCGATTTCCCACCATCCAGGTGAATGCCTCTCTGCCCGGCGCCAGCCCGGAGACCATGGCGTCCTCGGTGGCGACGCCGCTGGAAAAGCAGTTCTCCACCATCGCCGGCATCGATTCGATGACCTCGACGAATTCGCTCGGGCCAGACCAGCATCACCCTCCAGTTCGATCTCAGCCGCAGTCTCGACGGCGCCGCCCTGGACGTACAGTCGGCGATTTCCGCAGGCCGGCGGCAATTGCCGCCGCGACATGCCCACGCCGCCCTCCTTTCGCAAGGTCAATCCCGCCGACTCAGCCCATCCTGTACCTCGCCCTGAGCTCGCCCACGCTGAAGCTCTCGCATGTGGACGAAGCTGCCGAGACCACCTTCGCGCAGCACCTCTCCATGGTGCCACGGGGTGGCGCAGGTGCCGGTTTACGGCGCGCAGAAATATGCCGTGCGTGTGCAGCTCGATCCCAACGCGCATGGCCTCGCGCAGATCGGCATCGATGAGGTCTCGCAGCGCTGTCAGCGCGGCAACACCAATCTGCCCACCGGCACGCTCTACGGGCAGAACCATACCTTCACCCTCCTCTCCAACGGGCAACTGCAGAACGCGGCGCAGTTCGGCCCGGTGATCGTCGCCTATCGCAACGGCGCCCCGGTGCGGCTGGACGAACTCGGGCGGGTGATCGACAGTGTGCAGGACGACAAGACCGCCGCCTGGTACAACAGCGACCGCGCCATCGTCCTCGCCATTCAGCGCCAGCCCGGCACCAACACCGTCGAGGTGGTGAACGCCGTCAACGCAGCTGCTGCCCCGCCTGGAAGCGCAAATTCCCGGCCGCCGTGCAGGTCCACACCCTCTACGACCGCTCCGATTCCATCCGCGCCTCGGTCAACGACGTGAAAGTTCACCCTGCTGCTGACCATCGGCCTGGTGGTGATGGTGATCTTCCTTTTCCTGCGCAATATCTCCGCCACCATCATTCCCTCGCTCGCCCTGCCCATGTCGATTATCGGGACCTTCTCGGTGATGTACCTGCTCGGGTACTCGGTGGATAACTTGTCGCTGATGGCCCTGATGCTGTCGGTGGGATTTGTCGTGGACGACGCCATCGTCATGCTGGAAAACATCGTCCGCCACATGGAGATGGGCAAGGCCCCCATGCGCGCCGCCGTCGACGGCTCGCGCGAAATCGGCTTCACCATTCTCTCCATGACCCCCTCGCTGGTGGCGGTCTTTATCCCGCTGTTGTTCATGGGCGGCATCATCGGCCGCCTGCTGCACGAATTCGCGGTCACCATCGGCGTCGCCATCCTGGTCTCCGGCTTCGTTTCGCTGACCCTTACGCCCATGCTGTGCAGCCGTTTCCTCCGGCATCAGCCGGCCAGCCAGCATGGCCGCTTCTACCGGGCCAGCGAGCGCGTCTTCGATTCCGGACTCCGCGGCTACGACTGGTCGCTGAAAAAAGTCCTGCGCCACCGCTTTGCCGTCCTCATGATTTCCTTCGCCGTGATCGCGCTGACCGCCTTCCTCTTTGTGCAAATCAAGACCGGCTTCATTCCCGACGAGGACCAGGGGTTCATCTTCGCGGTCACTGAGGCGCAGCAGGGCATATCGTACAACGATATGTTTGAGTTGCAGCAGAAGGTCGCCAGGGTCATTCAGAAGGACCCCAACGTGCCGCAACACCATGTCGCTCATCGGGCAGCCCGTCAATCAGGGCACGGATTTTTTTCCGCTTGAAGGACGTCAAGGACCGTGTCAATCACATAAGCGCCGTGCAGGTCATCCAGGAGATGCGGCCCAAGGTGGCGCGGATTCCGGGCGTCATGGTCTTCATGCAGGTGCCGCCGCCCATCCGCATCGGCGGTCACCTGACCAAGTCACAATACCAGTATGCGCTGCAGTCGCCCGACACCAACGAGCTCTACCAGGACGCTCCCAAACTGGAAGCCGCGCTAAGCAAGATTCCGCAACTGCAGGACGTCACCAGCGACCTGCAGATGAAGAACCCGCAGCTCAGCGTGCAGGTGGACCGCGACAAGGCCTACGCCCTCGGGGTCACGCCGCAGCAGGTCTCCGACGCGCTCTACTCCGCGTTATGGCTCGCGGCAGGTCAGCACCATCTACACCCCCAACAATGAGTACTACGTCATTCTCGAGCTGGACCCGAAGTACCAGAACAACCCCAGCGAGCTGTCCAAGCTCTACATCCGTTCGAACACCGGGAAACTGGTGCCGCTGGATACGGTTTCGAAGCTGGTGCCCTCGGTGGGCCCGCTCACCGTCAACCACCTGGGGCAGTTGCCCGCGGTCACCATCAGCTTCAATCTGAGGCCCGGCGTGGCCCTTGGCGATGCCACGCGGCTGGTGCAGCAGACGGCCTCGAAGACCTTGCCCGCCGACATCGTGGGCACCTTCCAGGGCACGGCGCAGGCCTTCGAGCAGTCGTTTACAGGGACTGGGGTTGCTGCTGGTGGCGGCCGTGCTCGTCATTTACATCGTCCTGGGGATCTTGTACGAAAGCTTCGTTCATCCGCTCACCATTCTTTCCGGCCTGCCTTCGGCGGGCGTGGGCGCGCTGCTCACCCTGATGATCTTCCACCAGGAGCTGAACCTGTACTCCTTTGTCGGCATCATCATGCTGGTCGGCATCGTGAAGAAAAACGCCATCATGATGATCGATTTCGCGCTCGAGGCCGAGCGCAACGAGGGCAAGACTCCGGAGGATTCCATCTACCAGGGCGCGCTCGTCCGCTTCCGCCCCATCATGATGACCACCATGGCGGCGCTGATGGGCACCTTGCCCATCGCCGTCGGTTTCGGCGCCGGCGCCGACTCGCGCCGCGGCCTCGGCCTGGCCGTGGTCGGCGGCCTGCTCTTCTCCCAGCTCGTTACCCTCTACATCACGCCCGTCTACTACGTTTACCTCGACCGCCTGCAGCACCACTTCCAGGCGTGGCGCGACCGGCGCAAAGCGCGCTCCATTCCCGAACAACTGGACGAAGCGGAACTGCTGGGCCAGCACGCCGACGACTAGCGGAGCAAGCCCTGCCACCCGTCCATGCTCCGGCGGATCGGCTCCCGTTTTGGGAGAGCCACGTGCGGTTTTCTGCCCGGCAATCGCTCCATCTTTTTCGCCCGGCCGTAACATCAAGTATGGGACCCACGCCCGAGAAGCCTGCTGGGAGGCTGGGGCGGTGAGGTGTGTCATGGCGGAACAGAAGATCCTCTGTGTATCGTTCGACAGTCTGGTCTCTGATTCACGCTGCGCGGCGTTAAGGGAGGCGGGCTACCGTGTCAACGCCTTAACCAAGATCGAGGAGGCGGTAGAGTTGCTGTGGGTCGAAAAATTCGACTTGGTCGTCATCGGTCACCGTTTCCCCAAGGCCGGCAGGCAGGCGCTGGCCAACCTGGCGCAACAAGCCGAGACCCCGGTGGTGCTGGTGTGCGGGGCCCGGGCGGATGTTCAGATTCCCGCGAGCGCGCGAGTGTACGCGCTGCAAGGGGCGGAAGGGATCGTTTCCGCTGCCAATAAATTGCTGGCAGCGCGGAAGGCGGCGTGAGCTGCACAGCGCGCCGATCAGGAGTTCGCCGGCATCGCCTAGAAGTTAGAGCAAGGGTCAGGAATCCGTGAAACTGGAAAACAGTGCAGTCGAGCTTGAAGGCGGCTATGGCGCGAGCGCCGAGACCGTCCGCCCGGAGCCCGGGATGTGCAGCGCTGCGGGATGTTCGCGTGCTTCGCTGTTCCGCTGCATACAGTGTCATCGCGCATTCTGCGGACGGCATTCGGAAGATTGCGACTGCTGTGGAAAGAGCTTCTGCTTAAGCTGCTACCGCGAGCATGCCCGCGCGGCGCCCGAACAGACTTAAGGCGCTGTCTGTGATCACCCATGGGGGTGAGAGTGGGGGACCGCCGTCGTTTATTTCGGCTTGCGAAAGACCGTTTCCAGGCGCTCCATGGCGGCCTCCAGCCGCTGCGAATTGGAAAGCACGGGCGCGAAGACGTCGCCCAGGCGCTGGAACCTGGCGCGGACATTGGCCAGCGTGAAATCCAGCGGCGATAGCCCCGGCCTTACTTCGCCCCAGCGCAGCGGAGTCGCCACCGGCGCCTGCTTGTGGGCCCGCAGCACGTACGGCGCTGAAATCGTTTTCCCCCGGGAGATTTGCAGGTAATCGAAATAGACCTTGCCCTTTTCCCGCTGGCTCACCGTGCGCGGCGTGGTGAACAGCTCCGGACGTTCCGCGATCACCAGCCGGGCGATGATCTCGGCGAACGTGCGCACCTGCTCGTAGCTGTACTCGGCCGCAATCGGCACGTACACGTGCATGCCATCGCCGCCGGTGGTTTTGGGATAGCCTTCCAGTTCCAACTCCGCCAGCTTGCGGCGAACCAGTTGTGCCGCCTCCACAATGCGATCGAATCCGCAGTGGTAGGGGTCAAGGTCGAGCACCATCAGGTCCGGGTAGTCCAGCGATCCGGCGCGGCTGAACCACGGGTTCTGGTCGATGCATCCGAGGTTGGCCAGGTAGAGCAGCGCCGGCTCGTCGTCGCAGATGACAAAGCGCTTGGCCGGACCTTTCTCCTGGTCGGCAATCGCTTCCGTGTGCAGCCAGGATGGGAACGATGCCGGCGCATCCTTCTGGAAAAAGTACTCGCCTTCAATGCCGTTGGGATATCGCTTAAGGGAGAGCGGCCGCCCCGCCAGGTGCGGGACCAGCAGCGGCGCAACGTCGTGGTAATAGTTGATCACGTCGCGCTTGGTATAGCCGTCGGCGGGATAAAAAAGCTTATTCAAGTTGGTGAACTTCAACCTCCGCCCACCCACCTCCAGTGCGGCCTCCGCCTTGCCCGCCGGCAGCAGCCGGGCATCATCCGCCGGCGGAGCAGGCGAGATGTTGGCGATTTCACAGACGCAGTCGCCCGCCTCCAGGTCGGGCCGCATTCCGGCGAAAACCGGCGCGCGCAGGTGATTGTCGGCGCCCCAGCCGGTGTAGCGGACCGAGCACACCAGACTCGGCTTGATCCAAGTCACATCTCCAACTTCGGTGGGCAGCGCGAAAAGTCTTTTCTTGCTCGCCAGCTTTTCAAGCTGCAGGTGAATCTCGGAGAGCGATTTGCCGGTGAATCCGGACCCCACGTTTCCCGCCCACTGCAGCTTGCCGTTGTCGTAGCATCCCAGCACTAGCGACGAAAACGGCTTTCGCCGCCCAAGGGTGAAGCCGCAAATCACGAACTCCTGCTGGGTGGCAAACTTCACCTTTATCCAGCAGCGGCTGCGGCCCGATTCGTACCTGCTGTCCAGCCGTTTCGCCACCACGCCTTCCAGGCCGTGGTCGCGCGCCGCCCGCAACACCCTTTCCCCGCTGCCGGAGAAACACTCCGAAAGCCGCACCTGTGCCCCCGTGCGGACCACGCTGCGAAGCAGCCTCTGGCGGTCGCTCAACGGCACATCGCGCAGGTCGTATCCGTTCAGGTACAGCAGGTCGAAGGCGATCAGCGCCACGGGCGCGCGGCTGCGGCTGTCCACGTGGACAAAGCCCGTGCGTTGCTGCATCAGGCTGAAGCTCGGCCGGCCTTCGGCGTCGAAGGCGACGATCTCGGTGTCCAGGATGGCGCTTTCGGCCGCGATCGACTCCGGCACGCTCTCCAATTCCGGAAACTGCCGGTTGAGCAGGTGCCCGTTTCGCGAGACGATTCGCAGCTTGCCCCCGTGCAGGAAACACAGCCCGCGAAATCCATCCCACTTGATCTCGTAAACCCACTCCCCGCCTTCGGGCACAGACGATGCCAGCGTTGCCAGCATGGGCTCAATGCGCTCCGGCATCGGCCCAAGCTTCGCCCCCGCCACCAGCGACACATCCGCGATCCGGCTGCGCACCGCTTCCCGGTGGTCTTCCGCGTCCCATCCTTCCTGCGCCGCGAAATCGGGCTTTTTCAGCAGCAGCCACTCGTTCTTCCCGCTGCTCTTGATCCGCACCAGCGCGAAATTCCCCATGAGCTTGTTGCCATGCAGCCGGAACTTGAAGTCGCCGCGCTCCAGTTGCTGCTCCGGGGTCAACTCGCCCAGGGTTTCGTACGTTCCACGGTCCCAAAGCGACACCACGCCCGCGCCGTAGTTCCCGGCCGGAATGGTTCCTTCGAAGTCGCCATATTCGAGCGGATGGTCCTCCACCAGCACCGCTAGGCGCTTCTCTTTCGCGTCCAGCGTAGGCCCCTTGGGGACGGCCCAGGACTTCAGCACGCCCCCCATCTCCAGCCGCAGGTCGTAGTGCAGCCGCCGGGCTTCATGTCGTTGCACCACGAACCGCTTCGTTCCCGTAACCGCCTCAGCCGGTTTTGGCTCCGGGGTGCGGGCGAAATCGCGCTTGCGGGAGTAGTCGTCCAGGGGCATCATCTGCTTGGAAATACGCCGTTTCCATGATAATTCTATTTACCCCGTTCCGCCCTGATGCTCTGGTGAGGTGAAGCATGGCAAGCACAGTCTGGAAAGGGCACCTGACCTTCGGGCTGGTGTCTCTGCCGGTAAAGCTCTTCAGCGCCGCGCGCAGCGAGACCGTCAGCTTCAATCAACTGCACGCCGCCGATCACTCCCGCGTCAAGCAGGTCCTGTTCTGCCAGGCCGAGGACAAGCCGGTCGCCCGCAACGAGCTCGTCAAAGGCTACGAGTACGAGAAGGACAAGTACGTCGTCGTCGGCGAGGACGACGTCAAGAAGGCCGCGCCCCCTTCCTCGCGCACCATGGAGATCCTGGAATTCGTCAAGTCCGACCAGGTTGACCCGGTCTACTACGAGAGCTCGTACTACATGGCGCCCGACGACGCCGGCGAGAAGCCCTATGCGCTGCTGTTCGAGGCGCTCCGCCGCTCCGGCTACGTGGGCATCGCCAAGATCGCCATGCACAACCGCGAGCACATTGTCATCCTGCGTCCCGGCCGGCGCGGCATCCTCCTGCACACCATGTACTACGAAGACGAAGTCCGCAAGGTGGAGGAGTTCCGCACCGATACCGCGCTCGTCAAGGACAAGGAACTCGAGCTGGCCATGACCCTCATCAACTCCCTGGCCGCCGAGTTCGAGCCCGCCCAGTACAAGGACTCCTACCGCGAGAACCTGATGGCGATGATTCAGGCCAAGGTGCAGGGCCGCCAGGTGGTGGAAGCGCCGGCCGCGCAGCAACTGGCGCCGGTCATCGACATCATGGAAGCGCTTAAGGCAAGCCTCGCCCTGGGCAAGAAGCCGGTGCGCTCGGTTGCCACTGAGGAAGCCGCCAGCGCGTCGTCCGAGGCCGCGCCCGCTGACAAACCAAAACGCGGACGGAAGACAGGGTCGGGCGGATAAGATCACAGGCATGCCCGCTTATTTCACCGCGGAGCTGTTCGCGTTTTTGAAGCGCCTGAAGCGCAACAACAATCGCGAGTGGTTTCAGCGGCACAAGCACGAATACGAGTCCTGCGCCCGCCAGCCGGCCCTGCTTTTCATCGCCGACTTTGCCGGGCCGCTGTTTGAGATCACGCCGCACCTGGTCGCCGACCCGCGCTCCGGCCGCGGTTCGCTGTTCCGCATCCATCGCGACACCCGCTTCTCCCACGACAAGCGCCCCTACAAGACCAACCTGGCCATGCGCTTTTCCCATGCCGGCCGCGATGTCCATTCTCCCGGCTTCTACCTGCACCTGTCGCCGGAGGAGTGCTTTGCCGCCGCCGGCCTCTGGCATCCCGAGCCGCCGGTGCTGCTCAAGGTAAGGAGCGCGATTGTCGCCCGCCCGCGGGAATGGCGTCCGATCCGTGGCCTGCTGAACTGGGATGACGCTTCCAAGCTCAGCCGCCCTCCGCGCGGCTTTTCCTGCGACCATGAGTTTGTCGAGGATCTCAAGCTCAAGGACCTGGGGACCTCCGTCGAATTCACCCAGAAGCAGGTGTGCAGCCCGCACTTCATGCAGCTATACACCGACGCCTGCCGCGAGATGGCGCCGGTAACGAGATTTCTGAGTGGCGCTCTGGGGCTGAAGTTCTGAACCGATGCCGCGCTCTCGCTCAATCCGCGAAGTGCTGGACGCCCTCGACTGGGTGCGCCTGCAGATGATGCGCCGCGGCTCGCCCGATTTCATCCGCCAGCGCCTGGCCGAAGCGCCGGTGCGCGAGCTCTGTTCCCGACTGGCGCAAACTCGTGGTCCCGGGGGACGGGCCGCGCTCCGGCGCAAAACTCCGCTCGCCAGGTAACATTCTGCGCCTAACAACCGTCAGCACAGCAAGCGCCAAACCCGCTCGCCGCATCCTACTTAGGGGAGGTGCTTCGTATGCGACGAGTGTCCTTGGTGTCTATCTGTGTGCTCTTTGCCGCCAGCCTCTTTGCCCAAACCACGGCTTTGCCGCAGGAGCGGGAGAAGCTGGGCGGCACCAACCCCACGGCGCGCATCACGCGCGAGGTGCTGCACCAGCTCCTGATGCAGCCTTACTACAGCGTCTTTGACAACCTCGCCTACCGGGTCGAGGGCAACACGGTCTATCTGACCGGACAGGTGGTCAATCCCGCGCTGAAGCCCAGTGCGGAGGACTCCGTCAAGCACATCGAAGGCGTGGAGAAGGTGGTCAACAACATCGAGGTGCTGCCGCCCTCGCCCACGGATGACCGCATCCGCCGCGCCACCTACCGCGCCGTGTACGGTTATGACGGGCTCAGCAAGTATTCCTGGGGCGCCGTTCCCTCCATTCACATCATCGTTCACGGAGGTCATGTGACCCTGGTCGGAGTGGTGAACAACGCCACCGACAAGCAGATGGCTCTCATGCAGGCCAAGAGCGTGCCGGGCGTGTTTTCGGTGGATGACCAGCTCCAGGTCGTCAGCAGCGGAATCAAATAGCGGGACAGTGCGGTCTGCCGTCGAGACACCGAGATACATCGAGAAATCCTTCACTTCCTGAAGAGGTTCCCTCGGTGCTCTCGGTGCCTCGGTGGTGAATGGTTTCTATGGTTTCGCTGCCCGCGCCCGCTTCTCCTGCGGCAGCAGCGCGGCGTAGATGAATGCCACCGCCGGCGTAGGCACGTCTCCGGCTTTGCCCAATCGGGCGACGCTGCCGATAATCGCCTCCAGCTCCGAAGGACGCCCCTCGGCGATGTCTCGCTGCATCGAGGCGGTGCCCTCCTTGGGCAGGTTGTCGATAAACGCCAGCGTCCGTCCGACGATCTCCTCGGACAGCCGTACTCCGCGCCTGCGGGCCACGGCGGCGACTTCTTCCATCACCTGCTGAAGCAGCGCGCGGGTCGGCGGCGACTGCCGCATTTCCCCGGCCGCGGCCCGCGAGACCGCGCCCACCCCGCTCATGGCGGCAATGAACAGCAGCTTCTCCCACAGCGCCGCCTGGATGTCCTCTACCGCCTGCGCATTCACGGCGGCCTTGTGGAAGGCCTCCAGCAGCGCCTTGCCGTTGCCGGAAAGCTCGGAACCATCAAGCTCGCCGAGCATCACCACCGGCTCAATGCCGCCCACTCGTATGGTTCCCGGCCCCGCGATCGACGCAATAATCCGGCACAGCCCGCCCAGCGCGTGCTCGCGTCCCAGGGTCTCCGCCAGTTGTTCCACCGCCTCTACTCCGTTCTGCAGCGGCACGACCCTGGTTTTGGCTCCCAGCATCGGGCGCATGGCGCGCGCCACCTCGGCCACTTGCCAGGCTTTCACTCCCACCAGCACCACGTCCACCGGGCCGATCTCGGCGGGATTGTCGCTCGCCTTCACCGGCTGGACGGTGAACTCTTCTTTGGGAGTCTCGATCCGCAGGCCCTTTTCGCGGATGGCCTTCAGGTGCTCGCCGCGGGCGATCAGGGAAACCGGATAGCCCGCGCGCGCCAGGGCGGCGCCGAAGTATCCTCCGACGCCGCCCACGCCATACACGGCGATTTTCAATTCGCTCATGGGGTCCATCGTTCTAGCAGGCTGCTCAATTACTTAAGGCGAGAGCCGTTTAAGCAGTGAGAGCCGTTTTGAAAGGGCGCGGCTTCAGCCGCGCCGAACCAGACCTTTAATTTATGTCATTCCGAGCGGGCTCGGTAGGTTGCGGCTTTAGGCCGTCACCGAGGCGCGAAGCGCCGAAGCCCGCGAGGAATCTAGGGTCTATAGATCGAACTCCCGCCAGCGCTTGAGCCACCGCTTCTCGTCACCATGCCTGAGACCGATGACAGGGAAATGCTTCTTATCGCTCTGTCTTTGGCGCCGGACACAATCACGGAACTGCACCCTCGCTTCCGTTCCCTTCAGCATGAACGCTTCAAAGTGATCGCTATGCCATCGTACAAGGACGAAGTAGTCTTGCCGACCACAATGCTTGTAGTCGGGCCGCATCACCCAAGAACGTACCGCTGAACCGGACGTTTTTACCTGTATGTTGGCGTGATGCTCCCCATCCGCACTGCTGACAATGAGATCATATCCCGCAGTGTTTCGTGTTGTGGGCAGCGCAATCATTCCACGACGGGACAACTCGGCGGCTACGAAGTGAACGCCAGCTGCGCCAATTAACGGCTTTATGCTCGTACTCGGCTGAATTCCATTCCCTACGCCAGTACGCTGGTACGCCATTTCGGACCTCCAGTTCACACTACTTGTCCCGTCCCCGCCTCCACCGGCTGCGGAAACGCGTAGTCCGCCACCATCTTCAGCGCCGCCGTGCCGCGCACTTCATTATCGAACAATGGGACCAGGGCGCGCACGTTGTCGAAGTCGCGCCAGATTTCCGCCATGTAGCTGTCCTGCATGGCCACCCGGTTGCGCACGAACTCGGGCGAATCGGCCCGCACCTGCGCCTTGTCGATCAGCATGTTCACGATCACCCCGCCCACCGGGATGCCGAAATCGTGGAACCAGTTGATGAACCGCTTGATCACCGCGATGGGCAGCGCCTCCGGCAGGGTGACGAAGAAGAACGCCGTCAGCGCCGGGTCGGTCAGCAGGTCGCGCGCGTGCGCGATGCGCTCGCGGAACCCGAGCAGGTAGTCCATCAGCGGATCGGCTTCTTTCTTCTTGGTGAACGAGAACAGGTCGCGCAGCGACTGCGCCTCCTCGCGCGACTTCACCATCTTGTTCACCCACAGCGAGTACACCTTGCTCATGCCCAGCAAGCGGCGCGCGTTGGCCGTCGGCGCCGTGTCGAACACGTAGGCGTCGTACTCGTTCTTGAACATCAGGTCCACCATGTTCTCGAACATCGCCGACTCCTCGAAAGCCGGGTTCATGGTGGCGCTTTCCACGAACGAATCCGCTTGCGTCGAGATCTCGGCGAACTTCAGGAACCAGCGGATCTTGGTCTTGATGTCCTGCTTGGAGCGCTCGATGGTCTCCTTGGTGTCGATCTCGTATGCCCACAGGTTGGGAACGTTTCTCACCGGCGTGGCCTTGCCGTAAACGTCCTGGTCGAGCAGCCCGCTGAGCGAGTGCACCGGGTTGGTGGAAGCCAGCACCACGCGCTTGCCCTGCGAGGCCAGGTGCAGCGCCGTTACCCCCGCCATCACCGTCTTGCCCACCCCGCCCTTGCCGCCGAAGAAGGTGAACTTCATCTGCGGGTGGTCGGTCATGAAGTCGGTCAGTGAATGCGTGATCTCCGTCATGGCTCAGTGCCTCCCATTTCCGTTGCCGTACATGATCCCGGCGAGCTTTTCGATCATCTTCAGCCCGGTCACGTCGCGCTCCAGTTCCGGCACCCGGCTGATCACCAGTTTCCCAAACGTCTTGTCGATTTCTTCCAGGTAGCGCCCCTGCATCTTCAGCCGGTTCTGCAGATAGGCGGGAATGGCCTTGCCCTCCAGGTCCGTCGGCAGCACCCGGTTCACCACGTAGCCGGCAATGGGCACGTCGAACTTGGCGAACAAGCCCGCTGCCTTCTGCGTGTCCAGGATGATCATCTCCTCCGGCACCACCACGAAGAAGAACGCCGTCTTCTGCCGGTCGGTCAGGATTCCGGAAGACTGGTTGATCCGGTTCTTGATGTACTGCAGCTCGTTCAGCACCAGGTCTTCCTGCGTGGTCTTCTCCCGCTTGATCCGCGCCACCATCTCCTCGTGCTGCCGCATCTCCTCCCTCAGCTTGGTGATGCGGTTGATCCACTCGTCGTACACCTTGGCCATCGACAGGTAGTAGAGCGCGTGCCCCAGCGGCACCAGGTCATAGATGTAGTAGTCGTAGTCCCCCCCGACCACGATGTCCACCACCGCGTCGAAGATCGCCGACTCTTCCATCGCCGGCTCCGCCGAGGCCGCCTGGATGTACTGCTCAATCTCCTCCGGCACCTCCGGCAGCCCGTACATGTCGATGATCTTCTTGCGGATTTCGTTCTGGTAGTTCTTGATGTGGCTGTCGGCGTCGATCTCCTGGGCGTACAGGTTCTCCATCACCTTCACCGCGCCCTTGCCGAAAATGTCCTGCTGGAAAATGTCGCTCAGTGAGGCCTGCGGGTCTACGGAAAACACCAGCACCTTGTGCCCCTGCTGCGCCAGCCAGAAGGCGGTGGCGGCGGAGAAAGTGGTCTTTCCCAGCCCGCCCTTGCCGCCGAACATGATGTACCGCCGGTCCTTGTTCGCTTCAAACGTCTCTCGGAATGACATAGGTGTCCTTTATCACGGGATATCTGCCGCAAGTGCCGCCCTCAAATTCCGCTATTCCGCTTCCAGGGGGATGCTCAACACAACATCCTGAAATTTCATCATGGTTTTGATGTACCTCCTGAAGTAGAGGTCGGAGATGCGCTTCTGGATGGCGTACCCCATGCGGCAATCGTCGTCCATCAAGCGTTGCAACCGGGAAGCGTCGATTTTCAGCAACCTGGCATCAGCCAGGCATTGGGCGGTCAAGGTGTAGGCTTGCAGGGCGAAGCCGGCGCCGGCGCCGAAAATGGTGCCCCGGTCCAGCAACTCGATCAGAATACTGAGGCCCTTCTTTCCCGGTAACCGCAGCGCCACCTTGCCCTCCAGCACCACGTAGAGGAACTTGGCTTCGTCTCCCTGGCTGTACACAACCTCGCCGGCCCGGCGTTCCACCACCTCCGAAGCGTTGTGAATGGCATCGATCTGCTCAGGCCTGAGATAACTGAAAACATCCTGCGCTAACATTTGAGAGGTTGCCATGGAAGTGTCTCCCTTCTTGTCCTTGTCGGGATTTTTGTGAATTGCCCATGATCTCCCACGTGCGTCATCGAAAGAATCCGTGCGGCCTGAATTCGGCCGGCGGCCGTTGTTAAAACATCGCGTCCGATACGTCCTTCTCCCGCAGCATGCGCCGCTTCCAGGTGGCGATGTTAGGCACCACGTAGGGCAGCAAGCGCAGCGAATAATACGGCGGCAGGATGGGGACCCCGATCAGGTCGCCCATGGTGATCAGGATGAATAGGTGCTCCATGCTGGCCCGTGTGCGCATGGCGTAGCGCGACATGTCATGCGCGCTCATCCCGTAGGCGATCTCCTTCAGCCGGCTCAGTAATCCCTGTTTCTCTTCTTCTGACATACCGTTCTCCCTATTGCCGAATTGCCGAAGCGCGGAATGAAAAAGCCCATGGAAGCACCTCGTCGCTTTTCAATTCCGCAATTACGCAATTACCCGATTCCGCAATTCCTTCACACTCCATGAAGGTGAAACTCTTCCCTGTCGGAAATTTCGCGTTCCCGCATCACCCGCCGCTTCCAGCCCTGGATTTGCGGCACCACGTAGGGGAGCAGGCGCAGCGAATACAGCGGCGGCAGCACCGGCACTCCGAGCATGTCGCCGAAGGTGATCAGCATGAACGCCGACTCCACCTCGCCCCGCATTTCCAGCGCCTGCCGCTCGAATTCATAGGCGTAGAACCCATGCAGGAACTCGCGGATCTTGCGCCACCGCTCACCCGCCACTGCTGTTTCCCTCGTTTTCATCCGCCTCCGCGTGTAACATCTCGGCTGTCACACTTCGCCGCCTGGCTGGCCCGCCCATGTTCACGTCGCTCAATGTCGTGCTCTTCGTCTTCGTCGTCTTCTTCATCGTCGGCTGGTTCGCGGCGGGCACTCACTACAACGTCCGCAAGGGCGAAGACGTCCTGCGCTGGCTCCAGCAGGGCCTGCCCCAGATCGGCGAAAAAGCCACCCTGCGCTGGCTCGGCTCCTCCCTGGTCGAACTCAAAGTCCAGCGCGCCAAGCCGCCCTTCCGCGAAGCCGAGGTCCTGGTCGTGCTCGAACCTCGCGACGTGGCCCTCCTCTGGTGGATTGCCCGGTTGCGCGGCCGGCGCGACCTGTTGATTGTCCGCGGCGCCTTGCAGCGCGTCCCGCGGGTGGAACTGGAAGCCAGCGATCCCAAATGCTGGGCGCTCGGCGGCCCCGACCGCCGCATCCGCTCCGATGCCTGGAGCGCGCAATCGGTTCCGCCGCTCACTGTGCACTCGCCCGCCAACTTCTCCTCGGCCGCCGCCGTGGTCAACGACGCCCTCGACCACCGCTTCCCCCCGGTGCGCCTCTCCGTCCGCCGCACTGCCCCCAACCTGGAAGTGCAATGGCGGCTGGAGCGCGTCCGGCGCCAGTCATCCCTTGACCTGGTCGCCGCCGTCAAGCGCATTGCCGACTCGGTCTAGCCAATCGATTGACGAATTGTCGAAATTACGAATTGACGAATCGAAGAAAACCGCGAAACGGCTGCAACCTCTTCAGCTCGTCAATTCTTCAATTCTCCAATTCGTCAATCTCCATCGCATCAGTCGTGCGCCGCCACCGCCTCCCGCTCGCGCTTCGGAGTCGGCGTCGGTTTCAACCCCAGCTTCTGCCATGCCTTGAATGCGTCCCAGGCAATGACCAGGGCGGCCACGAACAGCAGCGCCGCCACGATCAGCATGGCCACTGTCCCCACCCAGTTGATCGGCTGGGCCGCGGTCACCGGATTGGACAGGATGCTGGCGTACAAGTTGTAACCCGTGACCACGAGCGCCGCCATGGTGGTCACGTACATGAAGATCATCGGCCAGAACGCGTAGCGCGGGCTGCGTCCGATGGACTTCAACCACAGGCTGACGATCAGCAGGCTCAGCGCCGCCATCAATTGGTTGGAGGCGCCGAACAACTGCCACAGGTAGACCCAGGTGCCGCTCAGCACCAGCAGCAGCGTCAGGGCCATGGAGATGAACGCCGAAATGTGCGCGTTCTTGAAGCCTACCCATGCCTCGCCCAGCCACTCGCCCAGCGTGACCCGCATGACGCGGAACACCAGTTGCACCACCGTCAGCACGATCACCACGAACACGCCGAAGCCGAGCGCCGTGCCGTAGGCCTGCGGGATGGCGCCGAAGGTCACCATGCCCAGCAGCATGCCCACGCCGCCCGCGAAGGCGCCCGCGCCCGCGCCGCCGGCGATGGAAATCGCCACCAGCGAGAGCAGGGCCAGCGCGTTCTCCGAGAACATGCCGCCGCCGCCCACCGGCAGCGCGTCGGTTTCATACTCCAACTGCCGCGCCGTGCCGATCGAGCCCACCAGCGCGTGCCACCCGGAGATGGCCCCGCAGGCGATGGTCACGAACAGCATCGGCCACAGCGGCTGGATCGCCGGCAGCGTCTGCAGGATGTTGCCGGCCGCGTCCTTGGCCTGCGACGTTGGCATCCAACTGCCGAACACCTTGGTATGGAAGGTGATCGCCGTGATCATCGCCGTGCTGCCGAACAGCGCGCGCACCCCGCCCACCACCGCCCCCAGCGCCGATAAGCCGATGGTCAGGTAGGTCACCCAGAACCCGATGTAGTTGGTCGGCTGGGCAAAGCGCCAGATGGGCAGCACCGTCCCCAGGTAGGAGAACAGGAACACCATCAGGCACCAGAAGATGAACGAGGGCAGCATTTTGATGGCGCCGTTCTGCATGTACTTGGGTACGATCTTGCCCTCGGCGGTTACCTCCCGGGCCGCCGCCCGCGGGTCGGACTTGGTGGGATCGACCACCGTGTACAGCGCCTGCCCTCCGGTGATCCGGTTGATCCCGTTGCCGATTCTCTGCACCACCGAATTGATCGGCCCGGTGTAGGCGATGGCCGCCGCCGGCTTGCCGTCCGGCGTGGTGCCCTTCACCGCGGTCATCCCCTTGGCCCCCAGCGCGATCGAGGCCAGCGTGATTCCCACCGTCAGCAAGGTCACCAGGATCAGGTCCATCTTCCACTTGTACAGCATCTGCCCCATCAGCAGGCCCATCACCGCCAGCATGAAGATGCCGAAAGGCACGTCGGCGCGCGGATCGAAGATGCCCGCCAGGATGCCGACAAACGCCCCTGCCAGCAGCAGCAGGTAGAAGAAGATAAACACGAACAGGATCACTCGCGTTCGCGGCGCGATCAGCTTGTGGGCGATGGCGGAAAGCGAACTGCCATCGTTGCGCACCGCCACCACGATCGCCGAGTAATCGCTCGCCCAGCCAATGAAGGTGACGCCGATGATCAGCCACAGCAGCGAGGGCAGCCAGCCCCAGATCGTCACCGCCACAATCGGTCCCACGATCGGACCGGCGGCGGCAATCGATTTGAAGTGATACCCGTAGAGCACGTTGCGGCTGGTGGGCATGAAGTCCACCCCATCCATGTACATGCGCGCCGGCGTCGCCTTGTTTTCATCGGGCCGGATGATTTCGGCATCGATGCGCCGCGCGTAGCGGGTGTAGGCCAGCCAGATCATCACCGCTCCCAGGATCGCTACCACCGTGGCGTTCATGGGCCGGTGCGATACGGCGTATCCGCCTGCCACCAGGACGGGGATAAGGATGAGGAGGAGAATAGTGAACCGGATCTTCATCGAGACCTCCCTTTGAGGAAGCACGAACAGAACCTGCGACACACCGACCCTGTGTTCCCGGAATGGGAAGGAGAATTTTGCGGACCGGTCGGTGGTTCGTGCAGACGCTATGCCAAGACCGAACGGAAAACGGTGATAACTGTCACGGGAAATTGTGATAAGACCGGCGTCTTACACCTTGCGGCGCGGGTGCCCCGGGTTCGCGCCCGCTCTGGGGCGCTAACCTGGGCTTGAACTATTCGTAGCGCAAGGCCTCGATCGGATCCAGCTTCGACGCCTTGCGCGCCGGATAGAATCCGAAAAAGACGCCCACCGCGATGGCGAACAGCGCCGCTATGCCGATCGCCTGCGGCGGAATATCCATCTCCCAGCGCAGGGCATGGCCCACGATCAGCGAGCCTCCCACGCCGGTCAGCACGCCCAGCACGCCGCCAAACAGGCTGAGCATGACCGCCTCCCCCAGGAACTGCCGCGCCACGTCGCTGTCGGTGGCCCCAATCGACATCCGCACTCCAATCTCGCGCGTGCGCTCGGTCACCGAAACCAGCATCACGTTCATGATCCCGATGCCGCCCACCAGCAGCGACACGCAGGCGATGGCGATCAGCAGCGCCGAAAAGGTCTTCGCCGCTTCCAGCCGCGTCTGGATGATCTCGTCGGGACGGCGCACGTTGAAGTCGTCCTCCTGCCCCGCCCGGATGTGATGCCGCTCCCTCAACAGCGGGATGATCTGCGCGATCGCCGGATCGATCGCATCCGGCGAGGCCGCCGAGCACACGATGTCGTCCAGCCAGGCCGTGCCTTTGAGCTTTTTCTGCACCGTCGTGTAGGGCAGGATGACAATGTCGTCCTGGTCGCGGCCCCAGGAGGTCGGCCCGCGCACCGCCAGCACTCCCATCACCTGGCAGGGAAGGTTGTTCACCCGGATGACTTTGCCGATGGCATCCTGGCCGTCGAACAGCTCCTGGTGGATGGTCTCCCCGATCACGCAGACGTTGGCGGCGTGCTCCACGTCGGACTGGCTGAAGGGCGCTCCCTGGGCCAGCGACCAGCGCTTGACGCGGAACCAGGCCGGCTCGATCCCGCGATACATGGTGCTCCAGTTGCGGTTCCCGTACACGATCTGCGTCTTGGAATCGACGTTGGCCGAAGCCATCTTGATCAGCGGCAGGCGGCGGATGGCCTCCACGTCGGCTTCGATCAGCGTCTTGGTCCCGTGACTGCCGGTGCGGATGCCGTTGGGCGCCCGCGAGCCGGCTTCGATCCAGATGTAGTTGTCGCCCAGGTTGTCCATCTGCTGCTGGACCTGCTCCGAGCCGGCCTGCCCGATGGCCACCACGCAAATCACCGCGCCAATCCCGATGCTGATGCCCAGCACCGTCAGCGTGCTGCGCATCTTGTTGCGCAGCAGTGCCCGCAACGCTTCGCGAAAGATGGCGCGGGGAGACATGGTCAGAGGATTCTACCCCGCCGCGGCCATCTTAAAGTTGTGTCATTCCGAGGAGGGCTCTTGCCCGACGAGGAACCTGCTGTTGTCGTGTTCGAAAACATAATCCTCGGGTGGGACGGGTGCCCCAGGTTCGCGCCCCGTTTTTGGGCGCTAACCTGGGAAAAGAGTATTCCCGCTAGCCTACCGTCCCCGTCCCCCGGCGTCAGGCCTGACCGGCGAGGCGGCCTCTTCCCCCACCACCGTCCTCCATTCACGCACATACCATCGCTTCACCGCCCCGCTGGTCACATAAGGGTCGGCCTTGGCAAACTTCTCCGCGACTTCCGCTGACTCGCCCTTGAACAGCAGCACCGCCCCATCGACCGGATTCGCCAGGGCGCCGCCCAACACCAGCTCGCCGCGCTCACTTGCCTGCCACGCCCGTTCCAGGTGCGCATCGCGAAATTCCGCCCGCCTGGAAACGTAATCTTCGGCAACCTCGTAGAACAACAGATAGTGCATTTGCCTACCTCGATCCCTTAGACAGGGTGGTCGACCGGCGCGCGATGAGCGAAGCGGAATCGCATAACGCGCGACGCGAGCATCCGAATCAAGCCGCATAGCGGCAGAGAATCAAACCGGGTGGAGCAGGCATTCAGGCCCGCTGTTCCAAATGCGAAACAAACTCGGGCTTTATTGTAGCCGCTGCCGTGGAAGCGCCGGGCGCCGGGCCTTATTGCCTACTGTAAAAGTAATGTCCTGAGTTGTCATTCCGAGCGAAGCGAGGAATCTGGGTTTTTCTTGACTTGGCTACACTTGGCTAGGACATTTCTTTCGCAGACTTCAATAGCCCGGCGAATCAGCCCGCCTCGTCTCGAGTTGAAAGATGACCTGTGGCTTCATCCAGGCGTCGTTGACATTTCAGATCGCATTCGACAGACAGTGGCCAGCCTCGTGTGAATCAGCCTTGCTCCCCGGCAACCAAAATCGCCCCCATTTTCCCCAATCCGGAAACCGTAAACTCGCAAATCCCGCCTTTTCCCTTGCATGTCACAGACACGATTTCCGAATCCGGCTATGCTAGGTTTGCGCATCAGTTGCGCGCAGAGGGTTGGTGTCCCAACGTCTCTGTTTAGTTCTTTGACAACTGAATAGGCTTGCCGCCATCTCCCCAGACCTCTCCACGGTAACCGTGCGGATACCGTGGGATACCTGCAGGTTACCTGGGGATTTCAACGGTATCCTGGACCGCCATTTTTAGCTAAGTGCTTGAATCCATTACCAAACCTCTCCCGCAACCAAGGGGGAGGGGGGTGGGGGAGGCGTAACAAGTATGGCTATAGCTCATCGGTAAACCTTGTGAGGGGCCGCCCCGGATCAGCTCAGCCTGGCTCCATAGGTCCGGAGGTACTTCATCCCGGTATCGCACATGACGGTGACAATGGTCGCCTCAGGTCCCAGTTGATCGGCCAGGCGCAGAGCGGCGATGACGTTGGCGCCGGTGGAGGTCCCGGCAAAAAGGCCTTCTTCACGGGCCAGGCGAAAGGCCATGGCCACGGCCTGATCGGTGGAGACCTGTTCGATCCGGTCGGCGATGTCGTTTTGCCAGAGCGGCACCACGAAGCCCGCTCCGATGCCGTCAATCTTATGGGCGCCCGGGAGGCCGCCCGACAGGACCGGGGATTCGGAGGGCTCGACGGCAACCAGCGTGATGTGTTGGTTATGGCGGCGCAAGGCTTTCGCCCATACCGCGAAGGGAGGCCGCCGTGCCCACGCTCTGGACAAAGCCATCGATGCGTCCGCCGGCCTGCGCCCAGATTTCCTCCGCCATCCGGTGATAGGCGGCAAGCTGGTCCTGGTTCTTCATCTGGTCGGTCCAGAAGGCGCCCGTCGTTTCCGCGACCATGCGAGCGGCCTCGATCATGTCCCGGGTGAGCTTCTCCGTCATGCCGCCGCTCTCGCTGCGCACGATTTGCAGCGTGGCCCCGAAAATCTTCATCTGGTCGAGCTTCTCCCGGGCGAAGGCGTCGGAGGTGACGATATGCAGGCGGTATCCCTTCACCGCGCAGACGAAAGCCAGAGAGACGCCGGTGCTGCCGCCCGTATATTCGACCACCGAGCCGCCGGCGCTGAGACGCCCGCCGGCCTCCGCCGCCTCGATCATGGCCAGCGCCATGCGGTCCTTCATGCTGCCCGTAGGGTTCTCGCTTTCCAGCTTCAGCAGAATGCGGGCGCCGCCGGCGGGAACGATGTTGCGCAAGGCCAACAAAGAGGTGTTGCCGATGCAATGCAGGATGTCCGGCTGCAATTCGTCCATGATGGCGGAACCGCCAGGCTAATGGCTGGATTTGGAGGCGCGGGCCGGAATCGAACCGGCGATGGAGGTTTTGCAGACCTCGGCCTTAACCCACTTGGCTACCGCGCCCTGATGAAGATCCTGCGCCTCGTTCCCGGCGCCTCAGGCATAAAACCCCCGCCGGCAGCGAGGGTAGACAGAAAACTGGAGCGGGAGACGGGATTTGAACCCGCGACTTCGACCTTGGCAAGGTCGCACTCTACCGCTGAGTTACTCCCGCTCGATTTTATTGATTATAACGAACCGCTGAAAACCGGGTCAACGCGCGCTTCATCCGATTCCCTGGACTCGCCAACACCCACGAGCATTTCACCCCCGTCCTCGCGAACGGTTACTTTTCAGTTATGAGGCAGCAGGCGCGCAGTGGCTCTCATCTTAGAAGAGAGGCGCGAAATCTCCGGCGGCGCAATGCCGGAACGCGCCAACTATCCCTGAGGTGAGTGAATTGGTGGATTCCTTGATGCACAGCCTGCTGATCCTTCCGGCCCTGGCCTTTGTTCTTGCCGCGACCACCGGGATCATGATCCGCAAACGAAGCGCCCGCGAGGACAAGCGCTACCGCGATTTGCGTTTTGATTGACCGGCACCGGCAGGCGATGCTCGCCTGCCTTGCTTTTCCTTCCAAGCACCTCGACTCTGCCCGGCGCAAGCGCCTATCATTGACTGTCACTGAGGATCTTCATGAGGCGCGGTACCCAAGTGGTAAGGGAGAGGTCTGCAAAACCTTTATACGCCGGTTCGATTCCGGCCCGCGCCTCCACTCCCCCTACGGCGCTTCCCGCGCGCCCATGGTCCGCTGTACCGCGGTGCTGAAATACTGACTTACTGGCCCGCGGAAAAACTGCCATACTGCCCACGGTAAACCGCACCCGACATGACCTTCACGTTCCTCGACTGGGCCGCCATTCTCGCCTATCTCGGCATCACCCTGGCGCTCGGGCTCTATTTCCGCCGCCGCTCCGCGCGCAGCGTGGACGACTACTTCGTTTCCGGGCGCAACGTGAACTGGTGGCTGGCGGGAACCTCCATGGTGGCCACCACCTTCGCCGCCGACACCCCGTTGGTGGTCACCGGCCTGGTCTATCGCCAGGGCATCAGCGGCAACTGGCTGTGGTGGAGCTTCCTGCTTTCGGGGATGATGACCGTCTTCCTCTTCGCGCGCCTGTGGCGGCGCAGCGGCCTGCTCACCGACGTGCAATTCGCCGAACTGCGCTACAGCGGGCGTCCGGCGGCCTTTCTGCGCGGCTTCCGCGCCCTCTATCTTGGCCTGCTGATGAACTGCATCATCCTCGGCTGGGTCACCAAGGCGATGACCTCCATCGTCAGCGTCACCCTCGGCGGCAGCCCATTGCTGAATTGGACCAGCCGGCTGCTCACGCCGCTGGGCCACCTGTGGGCCGGACCCGACGGCGCCGCGCTTGCCATCTGCGTTCTGTTCCTGATCCCGTTCACCGGACTCTACGTCGCGCTCGGCGGGCTGTGGGGCGTGCTGTGGACCGACCTGTTCCAGTTCGTGCTGCTGATGGCCATCGTCATCGGCATCGCCGTCTGCGCGGTGCATGCCGCCGGCGGCATGGATGTCATGCTCGCCCGCCTGCGGGCCCTGCAGCAGGCCACGCCCAATTCGGCCAATCCGACCGCGCTCTTTCCCGATTTCTCCCACGGCCTGACGACCGAAGTCCTGTGGACGTATCCGGTCATCACCTTCCTGGTGAACATCTGCCTGCAATGGTGGGCCTTCTGGTATCCGGGGGCGGAGCCGGGCGGCGGCGGCTACATCGCGCAGCGCATCTTCAGCGCCAAGGACGAGCGCCACGGGCTGCTCTCCGTCCTCTGGTTCAACGTCGCGCACTACGCGGTGCGCCCCTGGCCCTGGATCGTTACCGGGCTGGCGGCCATCGTTCTCTATCCCGGACTGGCCGAGCCGGAGAAGGGGTACGTGCTGGTGGTGAACCAGCACCTGCCGCACGCCTTTCGCGGCATCGCCATCGCCGGATTCCTGGCCGCCTTCATGTCCACCGTGGCCACCCAGCTCAACTGGGGCGCCTCCTACCTGGTGGCCGATTTCTATCGCCGCTTCATTAAGAAGAACGGCGCCGAGCGGCACTACGTGCTGGCCTCGCGCCTGGCGACGGTTCTGCTGGTGATCGCCTCGGCCTGGATCTCCGTGCAGTTGACCTCCATCGGCGGCGGATGGCAGGTGGTGCTGGAGATCGGCGCCGGCACCGGCCTGGTGTACCTGCTGCGTTGGTACTGGTGGCGGATCAACGCCTGGAGCGAAATTTCCGCCATGGCCTGCTCGCTGCTGGTGAGCCTGGCGCTGAACTGGAAAGGCCTGTGGCTGCGCCTGGTGGGCAGCGAGACTCCGTTCTCCGGCAGCGGCACCGTTGTCTTCGCCAAAACCGCGCTGACTACCACCGTGGTCACCACCGCTGCCTGGGTGGTGGTAACGCTGCTCACCAGTCCCGAACCCGAGGGCGTGCTGGTGTCGTTCTATCGCAAGACGCGTCCCGACGTGCGCGGCTGGCAGCCGATTGCGCGCCTCACGCCGGAGGTTCCCGCCAACCGCGATCTCGGCCGCAACCTCATCGCCTGGGTGCTCGGCTGCGCCATGGTCTATCTGGCGCTGTTCGGAGTGGGCAAGCTGATCCTCAACCAGCCGTCGCTCGGCATCGGGCTGCTGGTGGGCGCCGTGGTGTGCGCGGCAGCGCTGTACAAGGAACAATCCAGCCGTGGCTGGGGCGCGGAGCAGACGGCGGCTGTGCGCCAGCCTGCCAAAGCTCCCTCGGAATTCATTGCGCCATAATCGGTCCTATGAACGGCACTGAATTTCACCAGGAAAAGCGCATCCAGGAGGCCCTCACCGCGGCGGTGGAGCGCAAGGCGCTGAAGTGGTTCGCCTTGCGGCTGCCCGCCTGGGTCAACTCCGACCACCTGACCGCGCTGGGCGCCATCGGCATGTTGCTGGCGGGAGCTTCCTACGCCTTGGCGCGCTGGCATCGCTGGGGGCTGATCGCGGCCATCTTCTTTCTCGCCGTGAACTGGTTCGGCGACAGCCTGGACGGCACTCTGGCGCGCCTGCGCAACCGTCAGCGCCCGCGCTACGGCTTCTACATCGACCACGTGCTCGACAGCTTCGGCGCGCTCTACGTCATGGCTGGGCTGGCGATCTCCGGATTCATGAGCCCGTGGATCGCGATTGGACTGCTGCTAACCTTCCTCCTCTTGTCCATCGAGGTTTATCTGGCGACCTACACGCTCGCCTCATTCCGCCTCTCGCATGGCAAGCTGGGGCCGACGGAAATCCGCATCGCGCTGGCGGTGGGAAGCGTGGTGCTGTTCTTCCGCGCCAGTCCGCGCGTGCTCGGGGGTCGCTACCTGCTGTTCGACGTGGGCGGGCTGGTCGGCATGGTGGGCATGGCAATCATGCTGATCATCGGCGTGGTTGTTCATACGCGGCAGCTCTACCGCGAGGAACCACTGCCGTGAAGACCGGCTGGCGCTTCTTCCGCTTCAACGTGGTCGGCGCCATCGGTATCGTGGTGCAGTTGGGCGTGCTGGAACTGCTGCTGCGCTGCCACCTGAATTACTTGCTCGCGACATTCCTGGCGGTGGAGGCAGCCATCCTGCACAATTTCGCCTGGCACGAGCGCTACACCTGGCGCGACCGCTGGAGCGCCTCGGTATGGGAACGCTTCACGCGCCTGCTGCGCTTCCATCTGACCAACGGTGCGGTGTCGCTGGTGGGAAACCTGCTGATCATGCGCTGGCTGGTGGGCGAATTTCACCTTCCGGTGCTGCTGGCCAACGTGCTGGCGATCGCCGCCTGCTGCGTAGCCAATTTTTTGCTCAGCGACCGCGTGGTCTTCACTCGCAGCAAAGGATGATGACGCAAGCGACAGCTAATCGCCAATCGCTAATTGCTATCTCGCCGCCGCCGTCGTGGGCTGCGCGGCGCCGATGGCGGCGAATGCCTGGTCGAGCATGCGGATGGCCTCATCGACATCGGCTTTGCCGATGTTCAGCGGCGGCGACAGGCGGATCACATTGCCGTAAAGGCCGCCCTTGCCGATGATCAGCCCGGCACGCCGCGCCTGGTCCATCAGGCGGTTGGTCTCCTGGGGGGCCGGCTCCTTCGTCTTGCGGTCCTTCACCAGCTCGAGGCCCTGCATCAGCCCCAAGCCGCGCACGTCGCCGATGAGCGTGTATTTTTCCTTCAAGTTCTCCAGCCCCTGGCGGAAATAAGCGCCGATGGTGTGGGCGTTGTCCATCAGCCGGTCTTCCTCGATCAGATCGATGACCGCCTTGGCCGCCACCGAGGTCACCGGGTTGCCGCCGAAGGTGGAAATCTGCAGCCCCTTGAAGCTGGCGGCGATCTCCGGGCGCGTCATGGTCACGCCCACGGGTATGCCGTTGGCCAAGCCCTTGGCGGAGGTGATGATGTCGGGAGTGACCTCCCAGTGCTCGATGCCGAACCAGTGCTTGCCGGTGCGGCCCCAGGCGGTCTGCACCTCGTCGCTGATGAAGTCGCCGCCGTACTTCTTGACGATGTTGAACACGATCTTGAAATATTCCGGCGGCGGAGTGATGAATCCGCCCAGCCCCTGGATGGGCTCGGCCAGGAAGCCGGCGATGGCGCCCGCGGTCGAGGTCTGGATGACGCTCTCCACATCCTCGGCGCACTTCACCCCGCACTCGGGATAGCCGAGGCCGAAGGGGCAGCGGTAGCAATAGGGATTCATGGCGTGCACCACGCCCATGGCGCCGGGCAGCGAGGCGCGCCAGCTAGACATGCCGGTCATCGACTGCGCCGTCTGCGAGCGCCCGCTGTAGCCGTGGCGCAGGACCACCAGCTCGAAATGCCCGGTGTGGGTGCGCGCCAACTGTACGGCGGTCTCGTTGGCTTCGGTGCCGCTGTTGGTGAAGTAGGTCTTGCTGATCTCGCCGGGAGTGATCTTCGCCAGCTTCTCGGCCAGGGCGACGATGGCCTCGTTGAGCAATACGGTGGAAGCGTGCTGCAGGCGCTCTACCTGCGCCTTGACCTTCGAGGTCACGCGCGGGTTGCAATGTCCGACGGAGATGGTGACGATGCCGCCGAAGAAGTCCAGGTACTTCTTGCCCTCGCTGTCCCACAGGTACTGCATGGAGGCCCGATTCGTGACCAGCGGGTCGGTGAAGTAGGTGGTGACCGAGGGAAAAAGGTACTGCTTGTATTTGGCGATGATCTCGTCTCGAGTCATGAGCGCCTCGCAGGGCGTTTCGCAGACGGGGAAATATAGCACCGTGAAAGGCCGTTGGCGATTGACTTGGTAATTCGCGCAGCACTTCAAATCAGCGGCTAGCCTTACTCTCCAATTCCGGGTATCGGCGGTTTTAATTGGTAAACGGCTTCACTCGCCAGTTGGAGAGACGTTTTCTTGTCAATCTCTGACCGCTTCACGATCTCGAATTCAACGACGTATATCTCTGACGGCTGAAATGCCTTAATTGCCATTGGTAATACGAAATTCTGTGTCACACCCTTCATCAGGAAAACAGCTCTCACTTGTGCCAGTATTTGATCTTCCAAAATGTCGTCACGGCGGCCCTTCGCCTCACATGAGACGATCAGTTCTTGATGATTTTCAGCACTGGTTTCTTCAACAGCCAGGAACAGCGCGTCTACCTCCGACTTTCCCAGCTTCACATTCATTTGAAGATGGTCCAGTTGCACGATATTCCTTTTCGAAACCACAGCAAGGTGAACCTCGATAATGCGCTGCCGCACAACAACCTGCGTTAACCATGGTTCATCGGTGCGGGCCAGCCGTCGCGAAGGAAGGGGTAGGCTAGCAGTTTCAATTGGTATGCGTTGCGTTGTTTCGCTCGGACCCGGAACCAGCGCCAGGGGAAACGGCTCTTCTTGGCCAGCAGCCATTGGGACAAACTCGAAACACCGACCTTCTCCCGTCACCTGTCGACCGGTATAGCCTGCGATCAGAACGAATTGCGGCCAATTCTTGTTCGCGCGCGATTTGTTACGAATAAAGTCCTTGAAAAAGTTGGCTGGGTTGAGAACACTCATCCGTCGCTTAGGTCGTTGAAATCGATTGTAGGCACGAATTTCCGCGGCTACGTCATCCAATGTAACGACAGGCTTAGCGAGGGTTCGAGTTTCTGCATTCCAGCGCTTCTGGAAGAGGCGTTCGATGATCCACGATTTGCCTCTTTCAACGAGCGGCGTGTCTGAGGGCAAGAATCAGCTCGAAAGGTTGAATTGTGACGTACGCCGCAGACGCCGACCTGGCCACCGCAGCACCACCACTTCTTCCCGTAGCTGCTCTCTCGTAGCGGTTGCCAAACGGGTTCGAAATAAGTCAATACCGACCACTTCGTAGCCAAGCGACTGCGCGATGTCGGCTAGAATTTGACCCGTCCGAATCATAACGCGCAAGTACGAAGCTTGGTCCCCGACCACATAAGCTAACTGTGCACCCGGCCGAAGGACTTTCCGCAGATTAGAAAGGTGCTGCGCCATCCCGCCAAAGTAGAGCTTCGTAACTCTCGCATACAGCCGCTCGAATCCGCTCGTTTTGCCCAACTCAATACGACGTTCCTCAATTGCATCTGCAATCCCTTGGATGCGCTCATGCTCTGCAACCCACTCGTCGTCCAGATCCTGTTTGTACACGTTCCTCGTATTCGATCGCATCAGTGATTGCTTCAAGGCTTTCAGGTCGGCCTTCCTGCGGATGAATCCGAGTAATACGGATTCTAGCCGGGTCGTGCGTGTGTAGTCCTTTTCGTTCGGGTAAGGCGGTGACGTAATCACCGCGTCGATAGACTTGGGCTTCAGCATTGCTAATGGCTGCCGAGAGTCAGCCAAGTGTACCCCGCTGTGAGCGCCCGTAATCCGAGATAGGACCTGAAGGTCGTCAGCAACCGATTGAATTCCCAGCAGCCAACTTGCAATCACGGCTACATCTGATTTCGGTGGACCAACGCCGACCTCCGGTCCGAAATGCAAGTTGCTGATCGAGTAGACGAGAGCTTTTGCGATCGCAAGACGCTGATGATTTCGGAATAACGTAGAACCCATTCGATCGATTTCGGCGAGGAGCGCTAAGGTTTTGTGCAATGGCAGAGGACTAATGGAATTCGTTAGCAACAACGCCTCGGCTTCGGGCTCCAATTGAAGCAGCGTTTGCCGATAACGTCTTCCATTCGGGTGATCAGAAAGTCCTGCGTGCTCAAGTTCTCGATTGGTGGAGTCGGCAATCCTGGCGGAATGTTTGAGCAGCTTAGTCGCGTCGGGAGTCCAGTCAACCTTAACGCTGCTTGCAAAATGAGACATCGGATGGGCCTCAATGCCGACGCTATTTATCCCTAGCTTCTTGCACTCGACAAGCGTTGTACCCGTCCCACAGAAGGGATCCAAAACCGTGTTTCCCGGCATCATGCCGAACCGCTGAATGTACGCCCTAACGAGATGCGGGGGGTACGACAGTACAAATCGATACCAATCGTGAGCCGTGCGATCTTCAATCGCCAGCTTGTTTAAGTTTCCGTTCTTAAGTGCGTCTTCAATCGCGATCGAAGGAGATTGCATTCCGTCCTCAGCGTCCGCCAATACCCACTTTTCGGCAAGATTTCCTTGTCGTCGTATCCTGACATACCTTTGCCTTGGGTCGCCCATGAAACTCTGTGGAAATCTCCTGAATGTCCAGCAGCGACAATGCTGTGGGAAGCGATCCCAATCGGCAGTGGACAATTTGGAACAATTGGCAATGGTTCCCGACACGGGAAATGCGACCCACAGCAGCCGGAGTTAATACCTCCTGGGTCACTCGGCCGTTCCCACGCCCTGTGCCTGAGGCCTGACGTTTGTCGCCTGTCTGACGATGTCCTCCAGGCGGAGTTCCAGACCGCCATACTCGGGATGGTCGTTCAGTTCGAGGGTGAAGGCGACATCGACCAGGTCGCCGGACAGGATGGAGGCTTGCTGCACCCGCTCGGCCATGCGCCAGCCGAGGGCGTCGAGGGAGAAACCCCCCGCCCTAGCCAAACCCGGGCTAGAACGGGGCACCCGCGCGGCGGTGGTGGGAACAGCCGCGTTCGAGGGCGAACGCGCTCCACCAGATGTGTCATTGGCGACGAGTCGCAGTTTCACGTGCTTTTCTTTCAGGATCTTGGGCGGGAAGGCGACGCGGGCGCCACGGGCCACGAACACCGGCTCGGGATTGCTCATGCCGAAGGGCTCCAGGCGCTGCAGGGTTTCGTAGAGCGCGGAGGTAACGTCGCTGAGCGGAAGCTCGGCGTCGTAGTCCAGGGTGCGCTCGAAGTCGGCGGTCGAGAGGCGGCGGCGGGCGTAGGTATCGAGCGCGGCGCGCAGCTCCGGAACGCGGTCGCAGGGGAGGGAAAATCCGACGGCGTGGGCGTGGCCGCCGAAGCGGGTGAACATGTGGCGGCAGGATTCCAGCGCGTCGAGCAGGTGAAAGGCGGGAATGGAGCGGCCGGAGCCATAGGCCTCGCCATTTTCGCGGGAGAGCACCAGCGTGGGACGTCCGTAGCGCTCGACCACGCGGGTGGCAGCGATGCCGATGACGCCGCGATGCCAGCCATCGCCGTCGACAACCAGGCAGAAGGAATCGCGCACCTCGGGCGCCTGGGCCAGCCGCTCTTCGACGGCAGCGAAAATTCGCTGCTCCTCCTGCTGGCGGTCGGAGTTGAGCTGGTTGAGGCGGGCGGCGATTTCGCGGGCGCGCTCGGCGTCCTTGACGCTGAACAGGTCGATCACGTCGCGGGCAACGTCCATTCGGCCGGCGGCGTTCAGGCGCGGGGCGATGCGGAAGGCCACGTCGGTGGCGGTCAGCTTGCCGGAGCCGAGCGATGCGACCTCGAACAGCGCCTTTAGGCCCACGTTCACCGGGCGGCGAAGGCCATCGAGACCGAGGCGGGCGAAGACGCGGTTTTCGCCGACCAGGGGAACAGCGTCGGCGATGGTGGCGATGGCGACCATTTTCAAGAATGACGGCAGCAGGCGCGCGCGCCCGCTTTCCTCCAGCAGAAGCTGCGCCAGTTTGAAGGCCACGCCGGCGCCGCACAGCGCCTTGCAGGGATAGGCGCAGCCGGCCTGGTTGGGATTGAGCACGGCGAGCGCCGCGGGCACGCCCTGGTCCTCGGGCAGGTGGTGGTCGGTGACGATGAGGTCGACGCCGAGGCGGCGCGCGGTTTCGGCGGCGGCGAAGGCGCGAATGCCGGTATCGACGCTGATGATGAGCGAGACGCCGGCGGCGGCGGCGCGCTCGATGACGTCGTCCTTCATGCCGTAGCCTTCGCGGATGCGGTGCGGGACGTGGAAGTCGGCGCTGCCGCCGCAGAGCTCGATGGCGGTCTTCAGGATGACGATGGCGGTGGTGCCGTCGACGTCGTAATCGCCGTAGATGAGGACCTGTTCGCGGGCGGCGATGGCGCGGCGCAGGCGCTCGGCGGCCTTGTCCATGCCGAGCATGAGCCGCGGCGGGTGCAGGTGATCGAGCGCGGGATGAAGGAAGCGCTGCGCGTCCTCGGGGGCGGTGATGCCGCGGGCGACGAGCAGGCGCGCAATGACCGGCGGCAGGCTGGCCTCCGCGGCCAGGCGCGTGACCTGGTCTTCATCAGCCGCTCGCAGTTGCCAGCGCATGGGAGAAAAGTATCACGGTTGTTGGTTGTCGGTTCACGGTTCTCGGTTCGCGGTTTTCGGCTCACGGTTTTCGGTTGGCGGCAGCGACGCCTCGCTCAGGACAGCGAAAAAGATTAGTGGCAGATCGAAAATGCGGTGACAGATCGAGAGTAATCTAGTGTGGCGTCCCGTAACTTTGTGACATAAGTCGAATCCTGCCGACCGTTTTCCCTCAGCGGCTAAAGCCGCATTGCTATTGCGCCTCTATTCGGCACGGCTGAAGCCGTGCCCTTCCACGGTGCTTCGGACTTATGTGCCGAATTTGCGGGATACGACACTAGTCTAGAGAGGTCTGCGTCGGAACCGAGAACCATTATTTGCATCGACACCGAGAACCGATAACCGAGAACCGAAAACTGTTTTCAGACGTCGTCCTGGTCGTCGGTTTCGTCGATCATGATGCCGCCGTATTCCTCGGCGACATCGAGCAGGCGCTGATAGCGGTCGTACCACTCGGTGGAGATTTCGCAGAGGAACATGGTGCCCTGGTAGGGCCAGCCGAGTTGCACGAATCCGGTCTTGCCGATGTAGGCGCGCAGCCAGCGGGCGTCTTCCACGTCCTCGTCGTTGGTGTAGTTGGAATTGCGCAGGCGCTCGACCAGGTAATCGACGTTGGGGCGGTCCAGCGCCACGTCGTTCATGGTGAGGAAGCTGGCGCCGGCGCTCTTGGCGAGCTCGACAAAATCCTTCCAGCTATCGACGTTGTCGCCGTGGTCCCACATGACGCTGGCGACCTCGTCGTTGACGTAGCCGTGGAAGCGGCGCATGCCCTGGCCCTCGATGAAGGCAGTCATGTCATCTTTCAGGGTGGTCAGGTCGTCTTGCATGATGCTGAGGCGTGGCATCAATCCACTCTCACCAGTACATCATACTCCGCGGCCAGATCGCGCGCAGCGGGAGTGATGATGGTTTTAGGCCCGACGATGATCTTGGATTTGTGTTTCACCGCGGCGCGAATCTCCGCCTCGCTGACGAAATCCACGGGACGCGGCTTGATGGGCGGCACAGGCGTGGGACGCGCAGCGGCCGGAGGCGTGGCAGCCGGTGCCGCGGCAGATTGGGTTGGCTCGCTCGGCTTCTTGCCGGCGAGGAAGCGATCGACCGCGCGGGAGACCATCCAGTTCACACCGACACCCGTTTCCGGAACCGTTTCCAGTTTCCGGTTTCCAGTTTCCGGAGCGGCGCAGACGCCGCAGGTTGCGGCCGGAGTTGTGGTCTGCGGGAACCGGCAACTGGACGACTGGAAACCGTCGCCACCGGACGGGCTTCGTAGGCGATGCGGCGCAGATTGATCAAGTGCAAGGGCGAGATGTTGTCGGAGGTGATGTTGCCGCCGGCGGCGCCGCAGCCCAGGGTCATGGCGGGAAACAGGTTGGTGGAGGAGCCGATGGAGCCTTGCGGCGCGGGGCTGTTCACCACCACGCGGTAGGCGGGCATCTTGAGGCCGTATTCGCGAATGACGGCGTCGTCGGTGGCGTGAATGGCGCAGGTGTGGCCGAGTCCGCCGAAGCGCAGCAGCTCGACGCAGCGCGCCATGGCCGAGGCGCGGTCCTTCTCGAAATAGAGCGCCAGCACCGGGGAGAGTTTTTCCGCGGAGAGCGGCTGGTCGCGGCCGACGCGGTCGAGCGGCGCCACCAGCACGTGCGTGTCCGGCGCCACGCGCAGGCCGGCCAGCTCGGCGACCCTGGCCGCCGACTTGCCGACGAACTTGGGGCTGATGGTGTGGGCCTCGGTGTTCACCATCTGCTTGCCCAGCTTGTCGATCTCGTCGCGGCTGAGGATGTGGGCGCGGTGCTTGGCGAGCTCTTTCAAGATCGAATCGCGCAGGGACTCCTCGGCGACGATGGCCTGCTCGGAGGAGCAGATGGTGCCGTTGTCGAAGGTCTTGCCGAAGACCACGTCGGCGACGGCTTTGGAGAGATCGGCGCTGCGGTCGATCATGGCGGGCACGTTGCCCGGGCCGACGCCGAAGGCGGGCTTGCCGGAGCTGTAGGCGGCGCGCACCATGGCCATGCCGCCGGTGGCCAGGATGATGCTGGTGCGGCGGTGCTTCATCAGCTCCTGCGTGCCGGGCAGGCTGGGAGTGTGGAAGCAGCAGATGATGTCGGGAGGGGCGCCGGCTTTGGCGGCCGCGTCCTGCATGATGGCCGCCGCCTCGCAGGTGCAGCGCAGGGCGGTGGGATGCGGGCTGAGGACGATGGAATTGCGCCCCTTGATGGCGATCAGCACCTTGTAGATGGCGGTGGAGGTGGGATTGGTGGAGGGGAGGATGGCGGCCACCACGCCCACCGGAACCGCGACCTCCACGATGCCTTGCGCGCGGTCTTCGCGCACCACACCCACGGTCTTCAGCGGGCGGATGGCTTCGTAGACGCGCTGCGAGGAAAACAGGTTCTTCAGCACCTTGTGCTCGACGATGCCGTAGGTGGTTTCCTCGACGGCAAGGCGCGCCAGATGCTCGGCAGCGGCGGTGGCGGCGGTGGCCACGGCGCCGACGATGGCGTCCACCTGCTCCTGGGTGAAGTGCTGGAAGTCGAGAAAGGCCTTGTGGGCGCGGTCGATGGTTTCGCGCGCCTCGGCGACGGAGCGCTCGTCCTGGGGAGCAACGGCGGCGGCAACGGCTGATGTCGGATCGTGGGCCACGGGGGAATCGGGTAATTGCGAAATCGGGTAATCGGGTAATTGAAAATCGGAATCGGGAATTGCGTAAATTCCCCGATTACACAATTGCCCGATTACGCAATGAAATTCAGTCGGCGCTGGCCTTCTTGGCCTTGGGCGCCGCGCCATGGATCATGGGCATGGACGCTTCCAGGTCGCCGTGCGGACGCGGGATGACGTGCACCGCCACCAGTTCGCCCACGCGGCGGGCGGCGGCGGCCCCGGCATCGGTGGCGGCCTTCACGCTGGCCACGTCGCCGCGCACGAGGACGGTGACGAAGCCGGCGCCGATGTATTCCTTGTGCACCAGTTGCACGTTGGCGGCCTTGACGGCGGCGTCGGCGGCTTCAATGGAGCCGACCAGGCCCTTGGTTTCGATCATTCCCAGTGCTTCCATGTTCGCTCCCTGGACCCGCCTGCTACTACAGATGTCGTAGATGGAGGCGGGCGCGCCTTGAATACGAGCGCCTGCGTACCTTACTACGCGGGAGGGAAAAGGGTCAACGGCGGGACAGCCATCAGCTATCAGCTTTCAGCCGTCAGCTTTCACCGCCGCGATTGATGGTGTTCAAGCGCGCGGCTGGTCGACGATGCCGGTTGAAGACAGCGTGAGAATGAGTGACGGGCGCACCTGAATGCGCAGGCAAGCGTGTGCTAAACTTGGCGGTTTGAAATCAACGATCTGAGCGCACATGGTCTTCTCGAAAGAATATGTGGGCTACATGGCCCGCGAGCTCTCCAAAAAACTGGTCAAAGGCAAGTTCATCGAGACCAAGGAACTGCCGGCGGTCACCGAGCGCGTGCACAGCGCCATGTTGGAGGAGCTGACGCTGGAGGACCGCATCAACGACGAGGTGCGCGTGATCCTGGAGGCCTACTCCGACGAGATGAATCGCACCGGCGCCAATTACCAGGAGATGTTCAAGAAAGTGAAGAGCGAACTGGTGCGCAAGTACAAGGCGGTGCTGTAGTGCGGGTGGACATCAGGTCGGAAGAGCCGTACCGCATCAGCCGCGACAAGATGAACGTGGTGGCGCGGGCGGTGACCGAGGCCCTGGACGGCATGGAAGATGTGAATACTCCGAGGAAAAGAACGCGCTCCGCCTGGAAGTGCGGCGGCTGATGGAAGAGCTGCTGGCGCAGGAGAAGAAGATCGACCAGCAAGCCCGCCGCAAGATCGAGTCCCAGAAGCGAACCATCCTGGAGGGCAGCCAGGAGTGGGACATCCTGTACCGCAAGTACTACAACGAGGAAGTGAAGAAGCTGGGCATCTGACCGAATCGGGTAACTGCGGAATCGGGTAACTGCAGAATTGAAGCCGCAGGCAAACGACTCAACACAGCTAGCTCCTCTCAGGCAGGAATCCGGCGCCGAATCTACGCGCGACTATCCAGTTTCTCGCCGCTACCACCTAGCGACTACAGCCCGTATCGCGTGGGAACCGCCGGGTCACAGCTTGCGTATATCCGGGTGGCGTAGAATCCTTCGCGGCTGCGAAGCATCTACTACGTAGGAAAGAAGTTATGGGTAACGCACTGAAAACCACGGCGCTCCTGGGACTGCTCACCGGATTCCTGCTGGTGGTGGGCGAGTATCTGGGCGGGCAGAACGGCATGATCCTCGCCCTGGCGATTGCCGCGGTGATGAACTTTGTTTCTTACTTTTACTCCGACAAGATCGCGCTGACCATGTACCGCGCCCGACCGGTGACGCGCGAGGAGTTGCCACGGGCCTACCAGGCGGTGGAACGGCTGACGCAGCGGATCGGCATCCCCATGCCGAAGATGTACGTGATCCCTTCGGATTCGCCCAACGCCTTCGCCACCGGGCGCAACCCGAATCACGCCTCGGTGGCGGTGACCCAGGGCATCCTGGACCTGCTGAACGACGAGGAACTGGAAGGGGTGCTGGCGCATGAACTGGGCCACGTGCGCAACCGCGACATTCTGATCAGCTCGATTGCCGCGACCATTGCCGGCGCCATCACTTTCCTGGCGCGCATGGCGATGTGGGGAGCGATTTTCGGCGGCTATGGCGGCCGCGACGATCGCGACCGCGGCGGCGGGCTGGGCGCCCTGGTGATGATGATCGTGGCGCCGATTGCCGCGGTGATGATCCAACTGGCGGTATCGCGGTCGCGCGAATACGCGGCCGACGCCACCGGCGCGCACCTCACCGGCAATCCCTACGCGCTGGCCAGCGCGCTGCGCAAGCTGGACGCCTACTCGCGACGGGTGCCGCTGCTGGCCTCGCCCTCGACCGCGCACCTGTTCATCATCCAGCCGCTGCTGGGCGGGGGCGGGGGGCTGAACCTGGCGAACCTGTTCTCCACCCATCCGCCGATCGCCAAGCGCATCGAGCGGTTGACCGGGCGGCCGGCCGAGTTCGACGTTCTAAGTATGCTGACTGCCTCACTGGGGGCCACTCGCTGGATGCGAGCGCTCTCCCTGTCTACGGGTCGATGATGACCGAGGGCGGGGATCCGCCTAGCGCTTCAATTTTGCCATCGCAGGTAGCCGTGTAGTGGTAGATCCCGCGATCCAAGTCGTTCTTCAAAGTCGCGTGCACCTCGCCCGGAATGGAGGCATCGATACGCTCGAAGATGTCCCCTCCTCTGATATCCAGCGTGTCACAGCCGTAATACTTAAACACCAGCGTATCGCCCGCGGTGGCGAACTTCTCCGGAGGCACGACTTTGTGTTTGACCTTATCGCCAGTGTCCTTGAACTTGCCCACGATGACCGGTTCCGTCTCGCGCCAGGGGCGGCTGCCCCTGCGATCCCGGATGGTGATGGTTTTTGGCTGAGATGCCATAGACCGCCTCTCTCTCAATGCTGCGTGTTGGACTTGGCTGGGTGCACCAGCCGTTCGTACCTGGGGTCTGCCCGAAGATGGTTCCACGTCGGATCACTCTCGATTTCGGCCGCCGAATAGCCCGCCCGTACTGCCTTCTCCAGCCAGTTGAAGGCAGCTTCATGATCGCCGAGTTGCACATAGACATCGGCGGCACGGAACATGTTCTGGGGGTCGGCGGGTGATTCCTCCAGCGCCCGCCCGACCAGCTCCCGCGCCCGGCCCGAGCGTCCCAGCAGCGAATAACAATCCGCCAGGGCGAGCATCTGCTTGCTGTTCGCGGGGATTGATCTTCAGTTGCTTCTCGATCATCTCCGCCGCGCGCCGGTAGGCGGCTCGCGCCTTGTCGCGCTGCCCGGGCGCCCAGTTGTAAGCCGAGGCCGCGTAATGCCAGGTGCGCGAATCCTTGTCGTTCAGTTGCAAAGCGTGGTCGAACATGCGCGCGGAATCGGCGTAGCGCCCGGAGGAAAAATACAGTGCGCCCAAGTTGACGTAGGCGACGTAGTTGGGATGGATGGCCAGCGATTTTTCAAAAAGCTGCTGCGCCTGCTGGTACTTGCCCTGCAGGTAAAACACGCCGCCCAGGTTCGTGTACCCGCGAACATTTTCCGGCGCCAATTCGATCGTCCGCTGAAACTGGGCAGCCGCGTCGTCGTAGCGGGCGGTGTTGGAGTAAAAGTTGCCGAGAGCGTTGTATCCGCCCCAATAGTCCTTGCGGATCGCAATGGCGCGCCGGTACGCGTCCTCCGCCTCCTTCGTTCTACCCAGCGACTGGTAGGAAGATGCCAGTCCCCGATAAGCGGCATCGCTGGTGGGATCCAGATCGAGCGCGCGGGTGAACTCCTTGACCGCATCCTGGTAGCGGCCGGTGCCCTGATAGATGAGTCCGAAGGTGACGTGCACCGGGGCAAGCCGGTCGTTCAGCCGGGCGGCCTTGGTGCAGGCCTCCATGGCCTGGGGAACCGATTGCGGGTCCTTGCTCTCCTGGAACTGCCGCCAATAGGCCTCGCCCAGGGCGGCATAGGCGAGGGCAAATTGCGGGTCCATGCCGATGGCGGTCTTGAACAGCGCCACCGCAGCCTGGAGATTGTCTGGATTGCTGTAGTCCAGAAGATAACCGCGCCCGCGGACGTAATACTGGTAAGCGTCAGGACGGGAGAGCGAGCCCAGGGTGGCCTGGCGGCGTTCTTCCGGGGAAAGCTCCACCTCCAGCATGCCGAGCAACCGATCGACCACCTCGCGCTCCGTGCCCTGCAGGTTACGCAGATCGGCGTGGACCACGGCCGCGTTCAGGTTGCGCCGGCTGCGCGCGTCCACCAGGCTGTACATGACGCGGTTGTTGCCCGCGAAATCCCAGCTCCCTTCCACCACCAGGTTGACCCCGAGTTTTTTGCGGGCATCGTCGGCGGAAGCTATCTGCTGGGCGCGAATTTCGCTGGAGGGCACAACCTCCACCGCGTAGCGCCGGCTGGCCTGGGCCAGGCGGACGGTGAGCAGCTCCGTGAGACCGTAGCACAGGGCCTTGTTCTCCGGCCGGCCGCCGATTGCCTGGAACGGCAGAACGGCTACCACTCGCGGTGGGCGCGCCGGGGCCGGCGCCCCTTGCACGGCCGCGCCTCGCCCCGGCGCGCGCCAAAGAACGGCCAAGGCAACTATCAACAGAATGCCGGCAAGAATGGCGCCCGCAAGCCAGGAGGCGCGCCGGTAAAGACGGGGCCGGTCACCGACCGCTTGCAGGTTTCGGCCGGAGAGCAGCCGTTGCAGGTCGATCTCCATTTCGCGCGCGCTCTGGTACCGCAGCCGGGGATTCTTCTCCATCGCCTTGCGAATCACCGACTCGATTTTCCGCCGAAATGGACGGATTGAGGTGCCGGACCGGCATCGGTTGCTGGTGGAGAATGCCGTCCACCAGCGCGCCCACCGACTCCTGCGCGTACGGACGCTCGCCGGTCGCCATTTCGTAGAGGATGACCCCGAGGGCGTAAAGATCGGAGCGGCTGTCCGGGGGCGAGCCGTGCAACTGTTCGGGCGAGAGGTAGGGCAGCGTGCCGGCCAGCGAGGAGCCCTCCGGCGCGCTCTGCATGGTGGTCTGGTCGGCGGTGGGCATCAGGCGTGCCAGCCCGAAATCCAGCACCTTGGTCTGCCCGGAGGACGTGACCACAATGTTTCCCGGCTTCAGATCGCGGTGGATAACGTTGTGCTCGTGCGCTTCCTGCAGGGCCGAGGCGAGTTGAATGCCGAAATCCAACAGGTCGGGCTCGTTCATCGGCCCGCGCGCCAGCCGGTCGGCGAGAGTGACGCCGGGCACGTACTCCGTCACCAGGAAATCCAGGTCGTCGACCGTCTCAAAGCCGTGAAGCGTCTCAATATGGGGATGATTGAGGCGGGCCAGAGTCAGAGCTTCATTGCGGAAACGCCTGCGGGTGAACTCGTCCCGGACCACGCCGGGGTGCAGCAGTTTGAGGGCGACATCGCGCTCCAGAACTTCGTCGCGCGCTCGATAGACCACACCCATACCGCCCTCGCCGATGCATTCGATGAGGCGATAATGCCCGAAGGTCTGGCCGCACGCCGGTGCCGTGGCCACGATGCACCTCCTGCGCGGGCATGGTCTTGCGGCGGAATTGTGATGCCGACAGCCGCGAAAAGCAAGGCTCCGAGCTGCTGGCCGGCCAAGGACGTTCGGTATCGGGAATGCCGCCGATGGGCTGGGTTACAATTCTGAGCAATGTCTTCCCAGGCCATGCACAGCAGCGCGGCGCGAGCCGCCGGGCTGGAAGCGGCGCTGCGCAGCATCATCCGCGGGCAGGACGAGGTGGTCCGGCTGGCGCTGGTGACCCTGTTCGCGCGCGGACACCTGCTGATTGAGGGCGTCCCCGGCGTGGGCAAGACCACCATGGCGCAGGCGCTGGCACGCGCCCTGGACTGCTCCTTCCAGCGGATCCAGTTCACCAGCGACATGCTGCCCAGCGACGTGCTCGGCATCTCCATGTACTCCGCCGTCGAGCAGCGGTTTGAGTTCAAGCGCGGGCCGGTGTTCACCCATGTCCTGCTGGCCGACGAAATCAACCGCACCACCCCGAAAACGCAATCGGCGCTGCTGGAGGCGATGAACGAATCGCAGGTGACGGTGGACAGCCATTCCTACGTGCTGCCGCAGCCGTTCCTGGTGCTGGCCACCCAGAACCCGGTGGAGCACCACGGCACCTACCCGCTGCCGGAATCGCAGATGGACCGCTTCCTGATGCGGGTGCACATGGGTTATCCGGAAGGCGAAAGCGAACGGCAGATCCTGCGCTCGGAGGCGGGGGCGGCGCGACTGGACAGCGTGCGGCCGGTGCTCACTGGCGAGGAGGTGATTTCCATCCAGGAAGAAGTCACCCGGGTGCGCGTGGACGATGCCTTGGTGGAATACACCCTGGGAATGGTGAGCCGGACGCGGGAATCGCCATACCTGTCGCTGGGGGTCTCGCCGCGCGGCGGAATCATGCTCTACCGCGCCGCCCAGGGGCTGGCGTTTCTGGATGGCCGCGGCTTCGCCACCCCGGACGATTTCAAGGCCCTGGCGGTGCACGTGTTCGCCCACCGGGTGGTGGTGAGCGGACGGTACTCCTCGACGCTGAAGAAATCGCAGCAGGCGGAGGAGATACTGCGGGAGATCGTGGAGAGCGTGCCGGCGCCGGTGTAGCTACGCTAAACTACCACCATGGACAGTGAGATCATTTTCAGTGTCGAGGAAGCCGTTGAAGGCGGATATGTGGCTCGTGCGCTCGGGTACAGCATCTTCACTCAGGCGGAAACGATGGAAGAACTGCGCGATATGGTTCGCGACGCGGTTCGATGCCATTTCGATCAAGGCGCGCGTCCTGCTGTGATTCGTCTGCACATGGTGCACGACGAGGTGATCCCTGCTTGAAAGTGCCGCGCGACTTGAGCGGCCATGAACTCGCAAAACTTCTTCGCAAGTACGGCTACCAGGTTGTTCGGCAGACAGGCAGTCACATTCGCCTGACCTCAACCCTAACCGGCAGAGAGCACCACCTGAGCATTCCAGCACACCGCATACTCAAGGTTGGAATGGTTGGCGGCATTCTCGGCGATGTCGCCGCTTATCTGGGTCGGCATCGCAGCGAAATTGAGGCCGAGTTGTTCGGCAGCTAGGGACAGACTTCACTTGGGCAATATTCGCTTGACGGGTGCGGTGTTCAAATCACTGCGGTCGGCCATACCCATCTCGCTAGGGCAGTCGAAATTTTGCTCCCATATTTCGATGTGCATTCCTGCCAGTTCGCGGCATCGAATTCCGCATATGTCCGCGCTGCGTTTTTTCATGCTGCTTTCCATGGTGATCTGGGTGGGTGGGATCATCTTCTTTGCCTTCGTGGTGGCGCCCGCGCTGTTCAGTATCCTGCCGACCCGGCATCTGGCCGGCCTGGTGGTCACGCGCACGCTCACCGCCCTGCACTGGACGGGCGTGGTCTGCGGCGGCGTGTTCCTCGTCCTCTCGGCCTTCGACGCCTATTACACTGCGGGCTCCATCCAGGCGATGGCGCCGCGCAACGTGCTGGTGTTTGCCATGGTGGTGGTCACGCTGTTTTCGCAGATCGGGGTGAGCGCCAAGATGACGGCGCTGCGGGCGGAGATGGGCGAGATTGACCATGTGCCGGCCGGCGACGCGCGCCGCGTCGCCTTCAACCATCTGCACCAGTGGTCCACCGGGCTGGAGGTGGCGGTGCTGATCCTGGGGCTGGCGGCGCTGTACTTCATCGCCCGCAACTGGGCCATTCCCGTTATGAACGCGGCGAACACGCATTCGCTCTCCACCCGCGCCTAATTCCGCGCAGTTGGTATCATCAGTAGTTTTACGGAGCGGCGAAGCCTGATCTGATCCGCTCGCCCTAACTACTAACTCCTGACTACCAACTACTGCTTATGAAAACCGGAATCATCGGCCTGCCGCAGGTAGGCAAAACGTCGCTGTTCAAGATGCTGACCAAGGCGCCGCTCGCCGAGCAACACGCCAACCCGCGCGAGGCGCATGTCGGGGTCGCCCGGGTGCCGGACGAGCGGCTGGACCGGCTGGCCGCGCTCTACAACCCGCGCAAGCTGGTGCACGCCTCGGTGGAGTACGTGGACGTGGCCGCCATGCCCACCCACGCCAGCAAGGCGGAAGCTGAAGGCAGGAGCGGGGCTGAGCGACACCATCGCGGCCAACATCCGCCAGGTGGACGCCATCGCGCACGTGGTCCGCGCCTTCGAAGACGCGGCCATCCCGCACGTGGGCGAGATCAATCCGCTGCGCGATATCCAGAACATGGATTTCGATCTCATCGTCAGCGACCTCGGCCAGGTGGAGAAGCGGCTGGAACGGCTGCAAAAGACTTGAAGAAGCATGAAGACGCCGGAACTGGAAAAGGAATTCGAGCTGCTCCAGCGCGCCCAGGCATTCACTCGAAAGGAACGTCCGCTGCGCGAAATGGAGATGACGCCCGAGGACAAGAAACGCATCCGCGGCTTCATGTTCCTGAGCGAGAAGCCGATTCTCTACGTGCTCAACATCGGCGAGAGCGCCGACCTGGGGAACGAACTGGAGAAGCGGCGGAGAAATCCGGCCTCAAGGAGCTTACCGGGCGCCCGCGAACCGGGGCCACCGCCATCTGCGGCAAAGTGGAAGCCGAGTTGGCGGAGATGAGCGATGCCGACGCGGCGGAATTTCTGGCCAGCTACGGCATTGAAGGAAAGCGGCCTGACGCGGCTGATCCGCAAGACCTACGAGCTGCTGGGGCTGATTTCGTTCTTCACCGTCGGCGAAGACGAGTGCCGCGCCTGGACCGTCGAGCGGGCACTCAGGGCGGTGAAGCGGCGGGAGTGATCCACACCGATCTGGAGCATCACTTCATCCGCGCCGAAGTGACCCATTGGGACCAGTTGCTGGAGGCGGGCTCGGAGGCCAACGCCCGCGCCCGCGGCACCCTGCGCCTGGAGGGAAAGGATTACATCGGTCAAGGACGGCGACGTGATGCACATTCGCCACAGTGGGTGACACGACGCAGGCCTGTATTCAAGGCTCCTATTTCTTAACAGCCGCTTGGGCAGTCGGCGCTGCTCTTCCGGATCCGCCGGGACGCGGTTCCTCAAACACCCTCGCGAAAATCTTGTCCACATTCCGCAACTGGCGATCCAGATCGAAGGCGCGCTCGATCTGCTGGCGGGAAACGCGCGACGCGATCTCCGGATCGCGCTCGATCAGCTCGCGAAAATTCACCCCGTCGTTCCACGCCTGCATGGCGTTGCGCTGCACGATGCGGTAAGCGTCCTCGCGCGTGAGGGTGCCGCTCTCCACCAGGTCGAGCAGCAACTGGCCGCTGAACACCAGCCCGCCGGTGCTCTCCAGGTTGGCCTTCATGCGCTCGGGATAGACCACCAGCGTGTCGATCAGGTTCGCCGTCTTTGCGAGCAGGTAGTCCGCCAGGATGGTGGAATCGGGCAGGATGATGCGCTCCACCGACGAATGGGAAATGTCGCGCTCGTGCCACAGCGCCACATTTTCCAGCGCCGCCTGCGCGTTGGAGCGCACCACGCGCGCCAGCCCGCTGATCTGCTCGCAGTTGACGGGATTGCGCTTGTGCGGCATGGCCGAGGAGCCTTTCTGCTTTTCGCTGAAGAACTCCTGCGCCTCGCGCACTTCGGTGCGCTGCAGGTGCCGGACCTCGACCGCGATCTTGTCCAGGGTAGAGGCGGCGACCGCCAGCGTCGCCAGGTAGTAGGCATGGCGGTCGCGCTGGATCACCTGGGAGGAAATGGGCGCCGCCTGCAAGCCCAGCCGGGCGCAGATTCTCTCTTCCAGTTCGGGTTCCAGATGGGCGAAGGTGCCCACCGCGCCGGAAAATTTGCCGACGCGCATCTCCTCGGCCGCGCGCTCAAAGCGCGCCAGGTTGCGCCTGATCTCCGCAGTACCAGTTGGCCAGCTTCAGCCCGAAGGTGATGGGCTCGGCGTGCATGCCGTGGGTGCGGCCCACCATCGGGGTGTGCTGGAACTCCAGCGCGCGGCGGCGCAGGATGCCGCGCAGCCGTTCCAGCCCGGCGGTGATGATCGCCGAGGCCGACTTCACCTGCAGCGCCTGCGCGGTATCCACCACGTCGTTGGAGGTCAGCCCGTAGTGCAGCCAGCGCGACTCCGGGCCGATCTTCTCCGCCACCGCGGTGGTGAAGGCGATGACGTCGTGCTTGACCTCGGCCTCGACCTGGTGGATGCGGGCCAGGTCGAAATCCGCCTTCTGACGGATGGCCTTGGCCGCCTCGGCGGGCACGATTCCCGCCTCCGCCAGGGTATCGGTGGCGGCCATCTCCACCGCCAGCCACTGCCGGAACTTGTTTTCCTCGCTCCAGATGGCGCCCATCTCCGGGCGCGTGTAGCGGGCAATCACGCGTGCCTCCTGCCGGGCAGCCGGCAACCTCTGACAAAATGTGTGCCGGAACAGATCCCGGAGCTACACGGTCATTCTAAATGGCGGCCCCCGCCAGCACATAATCGCGGTCCTTGCAAGCCTCGGTCACGGCACCACGCAGGATGCGGGACAGCTACATCGTGACAGGATTGAATTTCGCCGCACTTGAGTTAACATTCCTCGGCATTCCGCCAGGGCGCCCGCAGGTGTGTGCCCGGGCACGGAAGGCCGCAGGAAGTGCGAACAGGTCAGGTGTGGCGCCACGATGGAGGTGAGCTCATGAGCCCCCGCGGCAGTTTCCAACCCAATTACAAGGCGATGGCGGAGTTCCGCTACCAGATCCGCCGATTCTTGCGCTTCAGCGAAGAGACAGCGCGCGCCGCCGGCCTGGAGCCGCAGCAGTATCAACTGATGCTGGCGCTGAAGGGCATGCCGGAAGATGCCCGCCACCGCATCGGCGAGGTCGCCGAACGCCTGCAGATCCAGCATCACAGCACGGTGGAACTGGTGGACCGGCTGGCCCGCCGCGGGCTCATCAAGCGCCGCCGCAGCGAAACCGACCGCCGCGAAGTGCTGCTCGACCTGACCTCGCGCGGAGAAAAACTGTTGCAGGAGCTGGCGCTGAACCATCGCTCGGAGTTGCGGGAAATGGCGCCCAGCCTGGTCTCGGCGCTCAAGAAGGTGGTGCGCGGCAGCCAGGGCAACAACGGAGCGCGGCGCTCTTCCAAGTCCAAAAGCCGCCGCGCTTAAGCTCATCCAACCGAACCAGCAAGCGCCGCGACGGTGGCCGCCGGCCGGTTGCATCCAGCGTTTCGCTCGCGAGCGCACTTAACCGGGAAGGAAATCTACGGCAGGGAATCGGCAGCCGCGGGAACCTTGAAATCGTCGGCATCTTCGCTGGCGCGGACCGCCGGCGGAAGCTGGGCACGTTGTGGGGCGTGCGGCTTCTGCGCCCGTTCAATCAGCGGCTTCAAAGCCTGGACGGAAATGCCCAGCGTGCCCCCGGCAAAGCCGTCGATGTAAGCGGCATTCACCCCGATCACCTCGCCGCGCGAGTTGAAGACCGGGCCGCCGCTGCCGCCCTGGGCGGTGGGCGCGTCGTAGATCAGCTTGTCCTCGACCACATCGCCGAGATGCCCGTAAGTGGCCGACGGCCGGATCAGGTAGTGCTGCGCCAGGTCGCGCGCAATGTCGACCGTCTCGTGCGAGTAGGCCAGCCGCTTGTACACCTTGTGCGGCGACTTGGCCAGCATCGCCGTCACCCCCATCGGGTACCCGACCACCACCACGGCGTCCCCCGGGACCGGAGCGCTGCCGGCCAGCGGCACCGGCCGCGGCGCCGTCACGTTGGGCGCGGTGGAGAAGTGCGCCACCGCCAGGTCGTGCACGGGAGAGACTTCAACGTCGGTCAGGTCCACGGGGCTCGCCAGCCCGGGGAAGAACGCCATCAGCTTTTCCAGCTTGGGCACGGCGCCCTGCTGGATCTCCGCTTCGTCCTGGTCATCGTCGAACCAGGGTTGCAGCACGTGGCGGTTGGTGGCGATCAGGCCTCCGGCCACCACGAACCCGGTGCCGGACACTCGGGTGCGCGCCGCGTGCCAACCACGCGACCCGCGCGGCGGCGTCAGGCTGTAGAAGGCGTAGATGTAGCAGATGGATTCGCGGTGCCGTGCCACCACCACGCTGGGCATCGCCTGTTCCTGCGAAAGGCGGCTGACTTCCGCCGACAAGCGCGTCACCATCTCGGTCAACTGCGCATCCTGCCGGCTGGCCCCTGGAATGCGCAATATCACAGCGGCCGCCAGCACAATCAGCGCCAGCAGCAGGCCGGGAAGAAACGTCCGGACCGCCCCCGCAATTTTGTTCCTGATTCTCACCCCATGCCGCCCGGCAGTTTCGCCGCGCTATCTCATTGGATTCTTTTCCGGCGTTTGAGATGTCCGCCGCCCGTCGCAAGGCGGGACGAGCGCCAAGGACTCATCGCCGACAAGGCCAGGAAGGAAAAGAAATAGGGGTGGAATCGATCGGTCTGTCGATTCGTTGGCCGGCGATGGACCGATCGAGCTTTCTCAGTCGTTGGCGCCGGCCTGGTCGCTGATGCCCAGCAGCTCGCACATTTCTTCGTAGAGAAAGCCTTCGCCGGGACGATAGGGCTGCACCCAGGCGCCGTTGATCACAAACTGCGGGATGGCGCGCTTGCCGGTGCGCGCGATCACCTCCTGCGCCGCGCCCGGCGTGGTTTCAATGTCAATCTCGGTGAAGACAATGTTGTGCCGGGTGAGAAAGCGCTTGGCCTCGCGGCAGTCGGCGCACCAGCTTGAGCAATAGAGGATGACTTCCATTCGTTTTGGTCGGTCCTTGGAACAGCCTGCAATGCGGGAGTCGAGACAGCCCGCTGGTCACTAGAGGCTATCTCATAGAGGCTATCCCATAAATGCCGGGATGCTTGCAGCACCGTGGAAGCGCGGGCCTTCAGGCCCGCGAATTTAGTCTCTTTAACACAAGGGGCTTTTAGCCCCTGTGCCAAACAGCGAGCATTTACGAGATGGCCTGTAGATGAAGATGCGCCAGCGCCGCGCCGGATGCAGGAAAGCAGCAAGCAGCAGTTACCGGCGTGCGCCCGGCGGTTCCCGGTTGAGCGCTGCGGTCCGGGGGCCGGCTACTTTCCTGACGCGAGTTGCTCCAAACGGCGGATGGATTCATCCATCTCACGCAGCGCTCCCGATGACTGCACCGCGCCCAGTTGCTGTTCGAAAGCGGGCACGAACAGCGGCCGGTGCTCGAACATCATGCGCTTGAGCGCCTCCAAATGGAGCTTGAGTTCGCGGATCTGTTTCTGTTGGCCGAGGAGGAGTTCGTAGATCAAGGTGTCATTCATGGTCGTAGTCATTTTTGAAGGGGGCAGCCTTCAGGCCGTCCGTAAGCGCCGGCAAATAAGGGTGGCTTTACAGGCTGCAGGACTGTTCACCACTTTATCAGAGTTTCCCTGGGGCCTTACTCGTATCGCAGCGCGTCCACCGGGTCCAGTTTGCCGGCGCGCAGCGCGGGCACCAGCCCGGTGATCACGCCCACCAGCAGCAGCACCGCCGTGGAGGTGCATACGGTCAGCAACGAGATGCGCAGGTGAATGTCGCCCTTGCCAGTGGTGTCCTTGTAGAGCGGCCCCAGCAGCGGCAGGCTGGGAGTGACGACGGCAACCAGGTAGGCGACGGCGATGCCGAGCGCGCCGCCAATGAGCATGATCATCATGGCCTCGGCCAGGAATTGCAGCCGGATATGGGATTTGCGCGCGCCCAGCGCCCGCCGCAGCCCGATTTCGCGGATGCGTTCGTCCACCGAGACCAGCATGATGTTCATCACCCCCACCCCGCCGATGCCCAGCGTCAGCGAGCCGATGAACATCAGCAGCACCTGCAGCCCGATGGTGATCCCGTCGATGACCGGGCGGAACTGCTCCCGGCCGAACATGGTGATCGCCTTCTTGTCGTTGGGCGAGAACTGCTGCCGTCCGGCCACGGCGGCCAGCACCTGCGCCTTGGCCTGGTTCTCGAATTGCGGCGCCATCGGCTCAAACACCATCACGCTGGCGTAGCGCGTGTTCCACAAGTCGCCGGCGGCGCTGTAGGGGATGAAGGCGGAGCGGTCGTCGCTGGTGAAATAGTTGCTCATCTGCATCTTGCGCGCCATGGTGCCGATCACGGTGAACCGCACCCCCGCGATGGTCACCGTCTCGCCAATCGCCGGACGTCCGGCGAACAACTGTTGCTGCAAGCGGCCCCCCAGGAAGGCCACGCGCCGCCGCTCCAGCGCGTCGGCCGGATTGATCCAGCGCCCGTCTTCGGGGACCTCGTTGCGCATCTCGCCGTACTCCGGACACACGCCGCGTATGGCGGTGCTCACCAGGCGGTCGCCATAGGTGATGGCGCGCCAGCGCACGGTTTCCAGGCAGGCGTGCTTCACCAGGCTGGCGTTGCTGCGCACCAGCTCCAGGTCGGCTTGCTCGAAGCGCACCACCTTCCCGGCTCTCTGGCCGCCGGGCTGTTCGCTGGTCTGCGCCGGCCAGCAGATGACCGCGCTCTTGCCGAAGGCGTCGAAGGCATGCACCAGGATGGCGCGGAAGCTGCTGCCGTAGGCGACCAGCAGGGTGACCGCCACGATGCCCCACACGATGCCCATCATGGTAAGCAGCGTGCGCACGCGGCTGCGCGCTAGCGCCGTCCAGGATTCGCGCACGATTTCTCGCAGCATGCTCAGCATAGCGACTCGGATGATCGGGTGATCGGGCGATCGGGTGATCGGGTGATCATCAAAACAATGCAGATCGCCAGATCAGCCGATCACCCGATCACCCGATCACCCGATTTCAACTGCCAACTCCTAACTCCTAACTCCTGCCTACCCTCCCGCCTCGTGGCGCAGCGCCTCGATCGGATCGATGGAGGCGGCGCGGCGGGCCGGGTACATGGCCGAGAGCACGGCAACGGTTCCCAGCAGCGCCGCCGAGAACGCCCCCGACTGCCAGGTGGGCAGCAGCCCGGCAAAATATCGCGGCATGGGAAGCAGGTCCACCAGCGCGCACAGGCCATAGGCGACGCCCAGCCCCACCCCGCCGCTGATCCCCACCAGCAGCACCGTCTCCACGAGGAACTGCCACAGGATTTCACGTGACGCCGCGCCCACCGCCTTGCGCACCCCGATCTCGCGCGTGCGTTCGCGCACCGCCACCAGCATGACGTTCATCACCCCCAACCCGCCCAGGAAGAGCGTGGTCAGGCCTACCGCGCCCAGGAAGTACTTCATGCCGTCGGTCATGGTCTTGAACGCCTGCGCTTCCTCCACCGTGTCCCACACCTGCAGCGCTTCCTTGTCGTTGGGATCGAAGCGGTGAATGCGCGCCAGCACTTTCTTCATCTCCCGCTTGCAGGGCTCGTGTTGCGCCACCGAAGCCGGCGTCACCAGCAGGCGATCCAGGGTGTGGGGGGTGTCGGGAGCCTTGTTGGGAAAATCGCGCTGCATGGCCGAGTAGGGAATGAAGATCTTGTTGACGTCGAAGCCGTCGTAGCTGGAATCCTGGTCCTTGGCGCGCATCACGCCGATGATCAGGTAGGGAAACTCGCCGATCTGGAGGGTCTGGCCCAGCGCCGGACGCGAGGCGAACAACTGCTTCTTGACTTCGCTGCCCAGAAAGGCGACGCGGCGCCCATTTTTCAGATCGTCATCGTTGTAATAACGGCCCATGCCGATATCAAGGCTGCGCACGTAGGCGAAGGCAGGCGTGGAACCGGTCACCACGAAGGCGCCGCTGTTGAAATTGCTGGTGACGCGCACGTCCTTCTGTCCCAGCTCCGGCAGGATGTACTGGCAGTCGGGCGATTCCTGCTCCACCAGCGGCGCGTCCGTGTCGTCCCAGCGGATGCGGCGGCCGGCGCGGGTGCCGCCGGCATGAAGGCTGGTCTGGCCGGCGAAGACGATCATCAGATCGCGCCCCAGCGTGGCCGAGACTTTGGCCTGGCCCACGCGCAACCCCTCTCCGGCGGCCACCATCAGCACGATGGAAATGATGCCCCACGCAATGCCGAACATGGTGAGCGCCGAGCGCAGCTTGTGCGCCCACAGCGTTCGCAGCACGTCGCGTACAAGATCGCGGAAAACCATCAGCCCTCGCAGCCCGGCAACTCTGATCTCATCTCATTCCGAGCAGGCTGTAGCCTGGGAAGAATCCAGGTTCTAGCCCCGGAGGGGCAGCAGAACCGAGCCCGGCAACTCTGATCTCATCTCATTCCGCGCAGGCTGTAGCCTGCGAAGAATCCAGGTTCTAGCCCCGGAGGGGCAGCAGAACCGAGCCCGGCACGTGAGAGCCTGTTACGAAACAGATCCGCAGATGGTTCTCCAATGCCTGGCTTGGGGCGGATGGGCGGAAGTGGAATGGGGCGCGACGGAGAACGACGATGCTCAGCGAGCCAGTGCGCTAGCCATCTGATGGCCTCCCAGAAGGTTGATCAAGCGCTTCAAGTTATAAGCGAGGGTGGCGATGTTGATTTCGGTCTGGGCACCGGCCACTCCGCGTAGCAGGAATCGCGCGTTGCCGAACATACGCTTGAGCGCGGCGAAGGGATGTTCCACGATCGACCGTCGCAGCCGCATCATCGCCGGCGTGGTCCGCCGCTGGATTCGGGTCAGGGCATCGTCATACAGAAATCGATACACCATCCGTTGTGGCGCTGCCGTGCATTGTGGTTTCAGCGCGCAGGCGCCGCACACGGCAGCGTTGCCGCGATAGCCGATGCGTTTGCGGTCGGGCTGAAACTGATGCCGAGCCAGACTCTGGCCCGCCGGACAGCTCATCGTGTCGGTGTTTTCGTCATAGACAAACGCGCTCCGATCCAAGCGCGCGCCGTCGCCCTGATTGTTCGCGGTGCGTTGCACCGGCAGGTGGGGCACGATCCCTTGCTTCTCGCAACATGCCGCCTGTTCCCCGTTGGAATATCCCGCATCGGCAACCACGTTCAGCGTCTCCGGATTGTCCAGCGCTTGTTGGGCGGCCTGCGCCATGGGCAGCAGACTGCGCGCATCGTTGGCTTCGGTCGTCACCTGTTGCGTTACGATCAGCGCGTGCTCGGCATCGACCGCTGTCTGCACGTTGTACGCAGGTCGCTTTCCGTCGTTGGTGCGCATGAAACGGGCCTCCGGCTCCGGATGCGACTTCAACTTCTCCAGCGCCGCCTGCACCGCAGTCGGATCAATGACGATCTCGTCCTGCTCATCAGCCTGTTCCAACTGGTCCAGATAACGCTTCACCGCCTCCCGCTCGCGCACGCTGCGCGCGCTAGTCACGGCGCGGAACTTCGAACCATCAATCGCCACCCACTCGCCCCGTACCAGGCCCACCGAGCGCGCAAACCGCACCAACTCGGCTCCCGCCCCGCTCACCGCTTCCCGGTGAAGCCGCCGAAACTCGGCAATCGACTTGTAATCCGGAACCAGCCGCCCCAACAGCCACATCACTTCGATGTTGCGTTGGCACTCCGCTTCCAACCGGCGCGAGGAACGCACCTGCTGCAAGTATCCGTACAAATAAAGCTTCAGCAGATCGCGCGGATCATAGCCAGGCCGACCGGTTTCGGCCGGTTCGGCACGCACAAAACCCAGCTCCGCCATATCCAGCCCGCCGACAAACGCTTCGATCACCCGGCAGACGTGATCGGCCGGAATCAGATCGTCCAGCGTGGAAGGAAACAGCGCATGCTGTCCCCGCGCTTCGCCTTCGATATAGGCCATGCAAAATGCCCCCGCACTCGCATCGTTGCATAACATCCTGTGGACAGCCTAGTGAGAGTTTCGTAACAGGCTCGTGAGTGCCGGGAACGATTTCCTTTCCAATCGCCCGAGTCCCGCAGGGACGGCAGAATGCTCGCCCCGGATGTCCATCTAGTGTGCTGTATCGCAAATTCGTTTACTAATTTCGGCTCTGTATCAGGGCACGGCTTCACGGGCTGCGGAAAAACTCGATTGCAAGCCGTTTTTGTGTCAGGGCACGACTTCAGTCGTGCCGGACAGGTCCCTTGTTTTTGTCATTCCGAGCGGGCTTCAGCCCGCGAGGAATCTGGGGTTTCGATTTTTTCCGCACCCTCTTCAGCCGTGCCCATAAGGACAGCCAGGAAAATAGGCCTTTAGGCCCTGCGGCCGGGCAGCCGGCGATCGCCGGGCTTAGTAAATAAATTTCTGACACAGGACACTAGCCAGGGCAGTCCTAGATACGCACCCGCACGCGCGCAGGTTCCCGCAGCCAACGGCCATTTGCTGCGTTTCCGAGGTAGTAAGGCGCAAGGGACGAAATTGCCTCGGAAAACACGGCTAACAGCCGCGGCTGCGGGCCCCGGCTATGCATTGGACGGCCAGCTCCGCCGGCGGTGAGCAAACCCGTTCGCGTTCCGCCTTGCGCCTCGAGCCTTGCGCCTTCGGCCTCGCGCCTTGAGCCTTGCGCCTCATGCCTGCGATGAAACCGGCCACCAGCGCCAGCGGCGGGCCACTCGGTTTTGACCCCTCGGGCCACGATCTGTATCATGGCACCCGCCGAACTAAGGGGTTTCCTGGGGTACGCGGCTCATTTTTCATCTGGCCTTTTAAGGAGGAACCACGTATGGCCAAGAAACGCAAAGGGGGCGTCACCCGAAGGGATTTCCTCAAGACCACCGGCGCCGCTGCCCTGGTCGCGGGGGCGGGTCCCTATTTTCTCTTTCCCGAAAGAGCCCAGGCTCAGCAGAAGACACTCAAGATCGCGCAGTGGAGCCACTTCGTTCCCCAATACGACAAGTGGTTCGATAACGAGTACACCAAGCAATGGGGGCAGAAGCACAACACCAATGTGATCGTCGATCACATCAGCCTCACCGAGTTGCCGGCGCGCGCCGCCGCCGAAGTCTCCGCCAAGAAGGGCCACGACCTGTTCATGTTCCTGTCGCCTCCGGCGGCCTTTGAGCCGCAGGTGATCGACATGGCCCACGTCTACCAGGAAGTGGAAAAGAAGCACGGCAAGAAGATCGAGCTGGCGCACAAATCCACCTACGATCCGAAAACCAAGAAGTATTTCGCCTTCTCCGACTCCTACGTCCCCGATCCCGGCAACTACTACAAGGAGTGGTGGGCGGAGGCCGGCTTCCCCAACGGTCCGGACACCTACGATGACCTGCGCACGGGGGCAAAGAAGATCCGCGACAAGCGCGGCAACCCATGCGGCATTGGCCTCTCGCAGGAACTGGACAGCAGCATGGCCTTGCGCGCCATCCTGTGGTCGTTCGGCGGCGCCGAGCAGGACGAGCACGGCAACGTCACCATCAACTCCAAGAATACGGTGGAAGCGCTCAAATTTGTGAAGGCGCTGTTCCAGGAGTCGGAGACGCCGGAGGTGTTCACCTGGGATCCCTCCTCCAACAACCGCGCCATGCTGGCGGGCAAGACCTCCTACGTCGCCAACGCCATTTCGGTGACCCGGCAGGCGGAGCGGGAGCACAATCCCATTTCCAGCCACCTCATGATCTGCAAAACCCCCAAGGGCCCGGTGCGCCGGATTGCCGCCGAGCACGTGATGGATTGCTACGTGATCTGGAACTTCGCCGAGAACAAGGAGGGCGCGCAGCAATTCCTGGTCGATTACATCGACAACTTCAAGTCGGGGTTCGAAGCGGGCAAGTGGTACAACTTTCCTTGCTTCCCCAGCACCATTCCGGACATCAAGAAGATCGTGCAGAACGACGCCACCGCCGATCCGCACGACAAATATAAGGTCCTGGCCGACGTGCTAGACTGGGCCACCAACGTGGGGTATCCGGGCTACGCAACCGCCGCCATCGACGAGTCTTTCCGCACCTGGGTCATTCCAACAATGTTCGCCAAAGTCGCCCGCGGCGAAGAAACTCCTCAAAATGCCGCCAAGGCGGCCGAGCAGGAGTACAAGCGTATCTTCGCGAGATGGAAGTAACCATTTGAGGCATAGATGGCCGTCGTCGAAACCAGAAAACTGACCAAGGTCTTTAAGCAGGGAGAGCTGGGCGCTGTCAACGACGTGAACCTGGAGACTCGCGAGGGCGAGTTCCTGGTCTTCCTCGGTCCCTCCGGATCGGGGAAGACCACCTTGTTGCGCATGATCGCCGGCCTGGAAATTCCCACGGCCGGCGAAATTCGCATTGGCGGGCGGGTGGTCACTCACCTCACCCCGCGCGAGCGCGGCATCGCCATGGTTTTCCAGAGCTACGCCCTGTATCCCCACCTCAGCGTCTACAACAACATCGCCTTCCCGCTGAAGGCGCAGAAGGTTCCCAAGGGCCTGCACCGGCAGAAGGTGGAGTGGGCCTCGGGACTGCTCGGCATCGGCCACCTGCTGCACCGCAAGCCGCGCGAGCTCTCCGGCGGCGAGCGGCAGCGGGTCGCGCTGGCCCGCGCCATCGTGCGCGAGCCCTCGGTCTTTCTGCTGGACGAGCCTCTCTCCAACCTGGACGCCAAGCTGCGCGCCAGCGCCCGAGAGGAACTGGAATCGTTCCACAAGCGCGTCGGCACCACCACCATTTACGTCACCCACGACCAGGTGGAGGCCATGGCCATGGGCGACCGCGTCATGGTTCTGCACAAGGGCTTCGTCCGCCAGTTGGGAACTCCCCGCGAGGTCTACGACACTCCCGCCGACACCTTCGTCGCCACCTTCCTCGGATCGCCGCCCATGAACCTGCTGGAAAACGGCGAGTGCATCGTCGGCTTCCGCCCCGAGCATCTCCTGCCCAAGGAAGCGGCCCCGGATGCGGCTATCACTTTCCGCCTGCGCATCAAGATCACCGAGTACCTGGGCGCGGAGTGGATCGTCTACGCGAACGTGGTTGGCGGCAAGTTCGAGGGCAAGGAAGTGATTTCGCGCCTGAGCTCGGCGGGTTCGTTCCAGGCCGATACGATCTACGATTTCGGCGTTCGCGAACCTGACCTTCACTTCTTCGATCGCCAGTCCGAGAAGCGCACCCAACCCAGGATGCTGGCGTGGCAATGAAGGCCGATCCGCCGAGCTCCGCCAAGCTTTCGCCGGAAACCTCGGGCGCCACACCGTTGGTTCCCAGCGATGCGCCCCTGGTCGCGATTCCCTGGCATCGCGCCCCTGAGAATCGCGCCAAGCTGCTCGGCATCGGCATGTTCACGCCTGCCGTGCTCTATATCGTGGGGCTCATCGGCATTCCCTTCGTGCTCGCCTTCGTGTACGCCTTCACCGATGTCAAAGTCGGCAGCATTCAATCGCATTACGTCGGACTGGAGAACTTCCGCAGCATTATCGAAAGTCCCAGCTTCCGCAAGGCGCTGGGGAATTCCTTCATTTTCACCATCATCTCGCAGATCCTGGTGATCGTCGGCGCCACCATCCTGTCGGTCGCGCTGAAGGACAAGTTTCGCGGCCGCGGATTCGTGCGCTTTCTCATCCTCCTGCCCTGGGTAGCGCCCATTTCGCTGGGCGCCATCGGCTGGAAGTGGATTCTGGATTCGCTCTACAGCGTGATCAATTGGGTGCTGGTGGCGATGCATTTCTACAAGCCCTACAGCGCTCCCATGTGGCTGGGCGAGCCGTACCTGGCCATGGCCTCGGTCATCCTGGTGCACACCTGGCGCCTGTTGCCCTTTTCCACGGTCATCATGCTGGCCGGACTGACCGCCATTCCCCGGGACATTCCCGAAGCGGCCGAGGTGGACGGCGCCGGCTTCTGGCGCACCCTGTTCCAGATCACCATTCCCATGATGCTGCCCATCATCGTGGTGGCGGTGCTGTTCGGCATCATCTTCACCTTCACCGATATGACCGTGGTCTATGTGCTGACCGCCGGCGGCCCCTACGATTCCACCCAGGTGCTGCCCTCGCTCGCCTTCTTCACCGGCATCCTGGGCGGCGACCTCTCCCAGGGCGCCGCCATTTCCCTGTTCCTGGTGCCCATCATGGTGGCCATCACCTATGTCATGTTGCGCATGGCCCACAAGGCGGAGGTCGCCTGATGCGGCGCGCCACGGTACGGGTTTTCGGTTATGAGGTCGCCCGCTGGGCTGTGCTGGTGGTGTTCGCCGCTCTGCTGGCGTTTCCCTTCTACTGGATGTTCATCACCACGTTCAAGCAGACGGCCGACCTCTATACCCTGCAGAACAATCCCTTCAAGTTCAACATGCCGCCCACGCTGGACCACCTGAGGCTGCTGTTCCAGGAGACCAAGTACTTGGTCTGGGTGACGAACACGGCCATTGTCGGCGGCATCGTGGTCGGGATTACGCTGGTTCTGGCGCTGCCCGCTGCCTATGCGCTCACGCGCTTGACCGGGCGCTGGGGACAGCGCATCGGGATCGGCATTTTTCTTACTTACCTGGTTCCGCCCACCTTGCTGTTCATCCCGCTGTCGCGCGTGATCGCCATTCTCGGCTTGCAGGACACCATCTGGGCGGTGGTGGTGGTCTATCCGACCTTCACCATCCCGTTTTCCATCTGGCTGCTGATGGGATTCTTCAAATCCATTCCACGCGAACTGGAAGACGCAGCCATGGTGGACGGCCTCTCGCGCCTGGGCGCTTTCGCCAAGCTGGTAGTGCCCATTTCGCTCTCCGGCATCCTGACGGTGGTGATCTTCACCTTCACCCTGGTGACCCAGGAATTCGTGTACGCGCTCACCTTCATCTCCACGGAGAATAGCCAGTTGATCAGCGTCGGCGTGCCCACTTTCCTGGTGCGCGGCAACGTCTACTTCTGGGGCTCGCTGATGGCCGCCTGCCTGATCACCAGCGTGCCCATCGCCATCCTCTATAACCTGTTCCTCGACCGCTTTATCGCCGGGTTCACGGTGGGCGCGGTGAAGTGAGGCACGAGGCGCAAGGCTCAAGGCGCAAGGCGCAAGGCACGAGGCCCAAGGCTCAAGCACGAGGCGCGAGGCACGAGGCACAAGGCGCAAGGCGCAAGGCACGAGGCCCAAGGCTCAAGGCGTGAGGCACGAGGCGCAAGGCGTTCATGGTCCGTTACCAGATGGGTATTAACGCCTTCTCGGGCTGTTGCGAACCCCCCTCCCCCTCGCCAACGCAGAATGAAAAACTTACGCAAGGGATGCCTAGGGAGTCCCTTGGGGTCCCTGGGAAGGTGGCGTGTACTCGAAAGTCATCTTCCCGACCGCGGACTGCGGCCATAGAAGTAACCATTCGATCAACAGCAGCATGGCGCCTGCGGAGCACCTTCAATTGTCAAAGAGCGGAGCCGGGGGTTGATCGACACCAACCCCTTGGGCGCACTGGGCGCAAGTTAATGATACCGCTCGGCAAAGAAGAGACAAGTGGAAACGAGGGCGCAGGGGTTACGTCGGGGTGCGGAGGAGGTTACCAAAGTAACGCCGAGAATGGGCTTGGAAAGGACCCACCGTTGCCCAGGAGGGGCAAATGGGGGCACCGGCGCGAGGCAGCAAGCTTAGTCCCCGGAACAACGGTAATTCCTCTTGTCCCACCCTTCGCCAAAAGCGGGCGAAAGGGTGGGCCACGCCGTAGTGTCAATCGCAGAAATCCCTAGATGTCCAGGGTTTTGTTGTTCGGCATGATCGTGACGCTAGCTGAAGGCGGATTATAATCCGCGCACGATCTTCCGAGATCAGCTGAAAACGCCCGGTACCAAGATGGTGCATGCTGTCCGGCGTTAGTCTGGCGTTAGATGGGAGTACCGCTCATGGATTTTGGGGGACGGATCGTCACTGTCAGCGGGTCAAGTGGACCGCGGCCACATTTGCGGTTGCGGGTCACCATTTCGGAACGGAACGCACCGAGTCCTCCGCCAGTGCACGATGTTGTGAACGTGACAGCCCGGTGCTTGCTGGCTTACTCCAGAAAAGGCTTGCCGGAGCACAGCAATGCGTTCATTGGTTTTGCCGGACTCGAACGAAGTCTTGGAACTGTGGCTGGCAATTCAGGACCTTCGTGGGATTTCATTGTGGACGCCGACCACTCGCTTCTACATCGTGTTGAAGCCGAGCGGAAGGGTCGAGATGTGGTTATGCGCCTCGAAATAGATGCTGTTGCTGTGACGAGAAAATCAGGTTCAGACCCGACGCCCATAGCCGTTGTCTCGGGGCAGGTTTCGGACGAGGGCCGGCCGAACTCCTGCGCGATTGAAATTCCAAAGTCCAGATGGCTCGAGATTCTGAAAGAAGTCGGCTACGGTGAGTTCCACATGGCGGAGATACCATTGCCCTCGATCAGAAAGGGGAAGGCGCTGGACGCCTCCCTTCAACACCTTCAGCGCGCCTGGGAACATTTCCTTAACGGCAGTGACCGGGAAGCGATGGCGGCGTGCTATGACGCGCTGGAGTGGATTGCAAAACATTTAGGGAATGCGAACAGCAAGCCCGATCAAAACGTGTTCAGCAACATCCTGAAGGGTCTTGGGCACATTGAGAAAGTGACCAGTGTCGCGCGCGTACTAAGTCAGTGTGCGTCTCTCAGTCATCTCGGACGCCATGAACACAAGCCGTCTGTCGAGCTTGAACACCGCGATGCTGAACTGGCCATTTTGTTGACGCACGCCTGCATTGCTTACCTGTCTCGAACCACCCCAACCATTGCTGGCAAGTCGAAGGCAAAAAAAGCGACCGCAGGCGCAGAAGAGGTGTAGCAGGTTGCTGAAAAACTCAAAAACCGAGATTCCTCGCGGGCTGAAGCCCGCTCGGAATGAGAAAAACAAAGCACTTACTCGGCACGGCTGAAGCCGTGCCCCTCCGAAGGAAGCTCAAATCCAGTTTTCAGTAACCTGCTAAGTGTGCTGAGTTAGAAGTTTGTTTACAGAAGTGGGCGAGATTTTCGAGTATCTCGGTTTCGGTGTCTGTGACGGGAAGCGGAAAAACAGTCTACTTGCGTGTAACTGTCAAAAAAGTCCCCACCCTGTCTCGCCAAAATCGGGCGAGACAAGGGTGGGGCAGCCCCAACCCTCAGTGTGGCGGAAAGGGTGGGCCAGCCCCCCACCCGCCTCCCTACGGTCTAATTTACAGATCATCTCGCACACGTCCAGAGGACCATATCGATCTTCCTCGGAGTCCATTCGGAGGTCGCGAAAGCTTTATTAAGCTCCTGCGCCTTGCGGCGCATTATGCGGATGAGTACGACACCGTCTTCGATGTTCAGAGATTCCGGATTCACCGCCATCGTTCGGATTCGTCCTATCTCTGGCAATTCTGGGATTGTGCTTAGAGCCTTGACTACAAACTGATCCACAGTCCCAAAGTTTGTGGGAAACAGGATCGCCAGCAGTCCGGAAGCGCCAGCCGTGCCGAGCCCCCTTATTCCGCTGGCGATTGCCAAACCATGTCTGATGTTGTCCTTGTCAAAAGCGAACAGCCGCTCCTTGATGGCATGCAGCGTCTCAAGTTTCTGGTTGGCTTCATACCATCTGAGCCGCTTCGTCGTCGTGGCATAGCGATTAGGTGCCGTGTATTTCCAGCGAAAGTACTTTTCGAGTAGAAAATGGTACCAGCCGACAGCATCCATCCGTTTTATGTTCGCAAGATCGAGCCGCTCCATCTCCCTTTCCAGCGCAATGTTGTCCGGCTTCAGGAATTGCCAATAGCGCCCCAGAGCCGCATGCCAACCGCCGGCGTCATTGGTAAGCCACAGCTCGCGAGTTTGTTTTGAATTGGTGGTTTTGGCGCTTGCGTTGCATGATTCAAACGACAGCCGCTCTGCTTGTGCTTGGGTCGTACTCACTGGTGCGACGCGGAAACCATTCGACCCATCTTCAAGCAAGCGGCCTGTTGATCGAACATCCGCGCCATGCTCAAAGCCAGCAGAACGCAAAATCGTCGTGATGGCAGCGTTCGAACTGCCGGAGCAAGGCGCAAGCCACGGCGACCCACCCGAAGTTTTTACGATTCCAGCGACACAAACACGACCCAATTCGATTTCGATTATGTCCCCGTGTCTCAGCCCTATGCGCGAGAGGGCTGAGTTGTCCAGCCGTATGTAGAGAACCGTTCCTGCGGATGAGAGTCGCCGGACATGCGCGCAAAGTGAAAATTCCGACACAGCACCCGTGGCAAACATGGTAGTCGCTCCTGAATGCAGCGGATCCAGACGCACATACTACAACATCCCCGCATTTGACGCGGCCTGGACGCATGTCATAGATGTTTGGCCAGTGTTTATGCGTGTTTGCGTGATGTTGGCAAGCGGAGGTGTGTACGCAGAAGCATCATATATACATACCCCCACAGCAGGTTTGACCCTCTTTTCTTTCCGCCTGCAATATCGGGAATTCACCTGAAGCAGTTTCCAGTCTCCAGTCTCAGGCACGGCGGAGCGAAGCTGGGCGAAGTTGTGGAGTCATGGCGCACGAGCTTCCCAAGGCGCGGGTGGCCCAGATTTGCGAGCGCCGGGAGCTGAGAAGACTCCGATCAAGTGCCAGGAAGTCCGTCAGCGGCGATTGAAGTCTGCGAAAGAAATGTCCTGGCCGAGTCAAGAAAAACCCAGATTCCTCGCTTCGTTCGGAATGACAACTTAGGACATTATTTTGCAGCAGGCAATGAAGCCGCCCTTTATTACGCGGCACTTACGGAGAGCCTGAAGAGACTGTGTGGCTCGGTTGACATGCTGTCGCGTCGTCCCTACGGGACTCTGACTTTATTGGTCGATTTTTCCCAGGGCTGGCGCCCTGGGCTACCAACCACCCCGCCACGCGCAAAACCGGCGCGCGTCGGGGACCCCGGCCAGCGTCCGCCCCTGCGGGGCTCGGTTCTGCGGTTTCTCGGAATGCGAGCGTTTTCGCCAGGATGTTAACAGAGCCAGTCTGTGGGGGAACTTCAGTCGTGCCTACGGCACTCAGGCGCTTGTCCCACTTGGAGCTGCCGCTGAAGCGGCGGGCTACTTTCGCTCGCCCCGCCGGGGCTCGGGTTTGGCTCCTCCGGGCCACTCAGCGAACGTCAGTCGCGTTCTCACACAGTCTCGGAAGGCCGTCCCCTTCAAAGAACAGACCTGATGAGAGTTTCCCTCATGTGGGGAAGTTGCCAACCCGGCTGCTTGTCTGCGTTGGGCCGTCCACAGTGATTCAATCTCAATGCCACAATGATTGCGAGCGGCACGAGGAGAGGATCGCGTAACGCGCCTGAGTTTTTCTGTGACTTCAGCAAAAGACCCCACATTTGCCATACACCGGGCAAATGTGGCGCACCCTCATGCTCAGTGGCTTTCCGGTACTTTCGTTGATTGGAATGCGACGACTTGCCAATTACCGTTGCGCTTCACCCAAACGTTCGTGGTGCGGTAATCGCCACTGTATGGTTTTCCGCCGATCGTGCCTTTGGAAGAGGCCAGCCCGACAACTACGACCGTATCCCCATAGCGATGTATCTTTCTGTCGTGGAGGTCAACGGAGTCCCACTTCAGAGTACTAGCTTTGACGTTCCCGATCTCCTGAGCCTTCGTCGAAAGCTTAGCGTCACTGTGAATTCCCGTGTAGTCGTCGGCGAGGCGCTTCTCCAGAAAGCCGATGTCGGCGTTCGCGAATGCCTGTGAGAATTGATCGGATAGCGCCGCGATTTGCTGCTCGACACTCCCGTGTTCCTTGCCGCCTTGTCCGAGCGCGGGGAGAGCCAGTAGGGCGACGACGGCAAAAGCCAACATGGTCAGTTTTCGCATGGAGGAGACCCCTTCAGGTGAGATTGGGAGCTAGTGCGTCAGCGCAGGATTCTGCTCTTGCCCCTGAGCGTTGTCAATGCCAGCGTGCCCCGCATCGCTTCGCTCACCAGCAGATGCACGTGCTCGGGCATGACCACGTAGCCGCTCACGTAAAAGCCGTACCAGCGGCGGAGGCGAATTTTCTGGGCCGTAGCTCGGCACGGCTAAAGCCGTGCCCTGACACGAGCCCGCCGGTAACGCAACGGACTTACGACTCAGGACACTAGCCCAGGGCACTACTTCAGTCGTGGCGTTCGACTGCGGTTTCTTGTTTTTCTATGCGCTGCGCTGGTAGGCACGGGGCGGCTGCGAGGAGACCTCGAGCACCAGATCCAGTCCGGTCAGCTCCAGTACCCGGCGCAGCCGGCGGTTGGGGTTCAGCAGGCGGATGGTCCGCTTCGAGTCGATGGCCCAGCGTTGCAGCGCCGCCAGCACGCCTGCCCCGGCGGCATCGATTTCCGTCACCCGGCTGAGATCGATCACAATATGGCGTACTTCTACCGACAACACCGTCCGTTGCAGGCTCTCGGCTTCCTCGCCGTGGACCACCCGCCCCGCACAGCGCACCACCGCAACTTCTTCGGAATCATGAATATCTATTTTCAGCACTGGAATGCTCTCCACAATGATTCCCCAGTCTCGCACGTATTGATGAATACGTCGTGAATCCGCCATCGGTTCGCGATTAAACGACCCTGATTAGACGTTTCAGGCGGGTAATCATCATCAAAACTTCTCGCCTTATGTGGGGATGGCTGTTATCTCCGCGGATGCTACCTTCCGGGTCAATGCCCGGCAACAGCGCGCCCACCCCCGCCATCTCAAAGGTAAGTACGTTTTCGCGCCGCCGCGCCCGGGTGAGGGTCCTTGAAGATCATCATTTTTG
>CAVUEZ010000011.1:0-155465 GCA_963740615.1 Terriglobia bacterium | reverse complement strand
GGATCGAGCGCCAGTGCGGTGTCGCACTCCCGGCCCGCCTGGATCAGATTCCCGGCGTAGCGCAGCACATAGGCGAGGGTGAAATGCGCCTGGGCATTTTGCCGGCGCAGGCGCACCAGATCCACGGCTTCGCGGTAGGCCTCGGCGAGCTGGCAGGCTTCGGCGCGCAGGCGGGTGAGGTGGGCGGCCGAGGAGATCAGGTTGGGATCGAGCGCCAGCGCTTTCTCATACGCCGCCGCCGCCTTGTCGAGCGCTTCCTGGCCGCCTCCCGAGTACTGGGCGTCGTAGTAGTCGCAACCCGAGCGCGTCCCAGGCCGGCGCGAATTGCGGATCCAGCTTCACCGAGTGCTCCAGCATGGTGGTGGCAGTGCTGTTGGGCGCCGGGTCGTGGGGCAGCGCCGAACCGCGCAGGTAGAGATCGTAAGCGGTGGCGTCGTGGGGCATGCTGGCGGTCCGACCATGGCGGGAGTGGAGCCCAGCGCCGGCAGCAATCCCTGCCGCACCTGCGTCGCCAGCTCCTCCTGGAAGCTGAGCAGGTTGAAGGCCGGCACCGCCACCGTCCCCTGCCACACCAGGCGGTTGAAGCGGGTTTCCACATCGTCCAGGGTGATCAGCAGCCGGTCGCCCTGCTTCATGTAGTGGCCGGTGATCACGTTGGCGGCGTGCAGCTCGCGCCCGGCCTGCTGCGGGTCAATGTTGCCCTGCAGGTACTTGCCCATTGCCGGCACGGGGCGGATTTCCAGCGCGCGCGTATAGGCCAGAATCTTCACCAGTTGGTCGGGGACGGCGAAGCGCAGATAGTCGGTGTCGGGATCGCCGCTGACGTTGTTGAATGGCAGGACGACCAGCGTGTTGTTGGCCGCCACCGGTCCGGGCACGACGCGTCCGTGCTTGGCCCACCACACGGTGATCACCAGCAGGACCATCACCAGCAGGGCGGCAATGCCCAGCAGTGCGTAGATCTGGCGCACGCTGAGCTTGCGAAAGGTGCGGGTAGGGGCCGCGGGAGCGTGCGCCGGAACCTCGGCGCCCACCGCCTTCAACTCGAGGTCGCGCTTCAGGGCGCGCAAGTCTTCGGCCGCCTCGTGCGCGCTCTGATACCGCTGGTCACGGTCTTTCTCCAGCAGCTTGCCCACGATCGTCTCGAAGCCGGCGGGCAGCGAGGGATTCAGGGTCAGCGGCGAGACCGGCTTCTGGTTCTGAATGGCCGCCAGCGCGAGCACCGAGGTGCGCGCCATGAATGGCCTGTGCCCGGTAGCCGCCTCGTAGAGCACGATGCCCAGGGAAAACAGGTCGCTGCGGGCGTCCAGGGGCTCGCATCGCGCCTGCTCCGGGGACATGTAAACAGTGGTGCCCGGGATAACGTTGGTCTCGGTGATCGCCTCCGAGGGACGGGAACGCGGCCGGCCGTCGCCGTGCGCGACCAACTGCTGCTCCGGGGACAACTTGGCCAATCCGAAATCGAGCATCTTGGCCTGACCGCGCGTGGTCAAGAAGATGTTCGCCGGCTTGACGTTGCGATGCACGATGCCGCTGGCGTGGGCGGCCTCCAGCGCCTCGGCGATTTGGATGCCGATGTCGAGCACCTCATGGGCATCGAGGCGGCTGCGCTCCAGGCGGTCCTTCAGGCTCTGGCCCTGGAGCATCTCCATGACGATGAATGGCAGCCCGTTGTAGGAGGCGATGTCGTAAATGGTGCAGATGTTGGGGTGATTCAGCGAGGAGGTGGTGCGCGCCTCAAGCTGGAAGCGCTCCAGCGACTGCCCGTTGCCGGAAACGTTTTCGGGAATGAACTTGAGGGCCACCCGGCGCCCCAGGCGCACGTCTTCGGCTTCGTACACCAGTCCCATACCACCGCCGCCGAGCTTTTTCAAAATGCGGTAGTGGGAGATGGTTTGGCCGATCACGACAGGTTCACCCGGTCCACGGCGCCCACGGAACGCGCCGAAGTTGCCTCTTCTGAGTTACCCCTAACCGGGCATCTTAGGTCTGCTGCGAGCCAAAAGCAACGCAGGCAGCCACCGGCACGGCCGAAACGGGATGAACGGCGCTGCGGCCGCCCGGAGCAAAATTCCGATGCCCACCATCAGCCCTTGACAGCGGGAGCGCTCGGGTCATAACGTGACCTCCTTCCACTGGGGTGTGGGGGACTGACCCGCGAGGAGACAACCATGGGATTGCTGCACCTGTGCGACGAACATCCGGCGGCGGCGCGCCCGCATACGAGCGCTGCCGATGCCATTCGACTGATGCTGGAGCACCGCGTGGGCGCGGTGACCGTGGTGGACGACAGCCGGGTGGTAGTCGGCGTTTTCACGGAGCGCGACGTGCTGCGCAAACTGGCTCTGAGCGGCCGCGACCCGGAGAAAACACCGGTCGCCGAGCTGATGACCTCGCCGGTGGTGCTGGCCACGCCCTCCACCTCTCCCGGGGAGGCCTTCGCCACCATGATGGAGCGCCATTTCCGCCACCTGCCGGTGGTGGACGATCGCGGGCGCCTGGTGGGCATGTTATCCATCCGCAACCTGCTGGAGTGGCGGGTCGACGAGCTCACCGACCGGCTCGACACCATGGAGCAGTACATCACCAATGACGCCCCGGGCGGCTGAACAGCCGGTCACGGAAGTTCTAAGCACGAAGGTTCTAAGCACGAAAGGAACTTTCGCGTAGGGCGTTTGCCGGATATAAGAAATGCTGACCCGCGGCGAAGATTTACACTGCCCGGCGAGGCAGATGCCACTCCACCCGCGGAAAAAATGTGCTACAACGGTGGACGCATCCAGCAACTCACTTCTGCTGCAGCACGCAAACCAATTCCGCGCGGCTCGCCCCGCGGCAGGGAGTTTGGCCAGCGAAGTGCGGCGCCAGGAATGATTCCCTCGAAGGAAAGGATTTGAATCGCAATGTGGAAGCCCACCAATCAGCCCACTACCGGGCCGACGCCTAACCCGGACCCGCAGCGTCCCAGCACGCCCACCTACAACACACCGGCGGAGCCCGTGCCCGCCGCCGCCCCAAGGAACGCCGCCGTGAATTCGCAAGACCAGGCGACCATCGGCAAGTCGCTGGTGATCAAGGGCGAGGTGAGCGGATCCGAATCGCTCTACATTGACGGCCGCGTGGAAGGCTCCATCAATCTGGCCGGCAACCGTGTCACCATCGGCCGCAACGGCATTGTCAACGCCAACATCAACGCGCGCGAAATCGTAGTCACCGGCAAGGTGCGCGGCAACCTGGTGGCCAGCGACCGGGTGGACATCCGCAACGAGGGTTCCCTGACCGGCGATGTCATTGCCCAGCGCATCTCCATCGAGGACGGCGCCTTCTTCAAGGGCGGCATCGACATCCGCAAGCCCGGCCAGAAGACCAACGGCGAAGCCAAGGACGAGAAAGAGGCCGCCAGCACCGCGGTCGCCGCCCGGGTATAGCTTTTTCGTGTGGCACGGGTCGGCGCAGATCCGTGCCGCACTCTTGCTTCGGTTTTGAGTTGTGAGTTTTGAGTTCTGGGCTGCGAGCGCACCCACCCGGCACTCAGAGCACGCAACCGGGGTCCCTCATGTTGGAAAAAGTTCTTCAGTTGCTCGCCATCAGTTGCCGGCACCGGAACACCTCCCAGCCCTTTACCGCAGCCATGCCCACCGCCTCTCGCATGGCGGGCGATTGGGAAACCGTCGGCTCCGGCCCCAGCCATTACGTGGTCTGTCTGGATTGCGGCAAGAAGTTCCCCTACGACTGGCAGAACATGCGGCGCATTGGGTGAGCGAGCGAATGGCGGGTGAAGTTTCCACCACTGCCATTCACCAAACCCGTGTCATCCCGAGCGGAACGAGGCACCTGCAGTAATCCCCACGATGAGTCTGATCTGAGTTCTGAGTGCTGTGCCTTGCGCGCCTCGCCGCGAAACTTGCAGGCGTCCCCGAATGAAAAGCCGAGCCACAGATTTTCACGGATTTACACGGATAGAAATGCAATGCTTTAATCCGTGTTGATCCGTGGAAATCTGTGGCTAAATGAATTTCTTCATGTTTGCCAAGATCCAACGCGTCGCCGCCATTCCCTCCCAGCTCACGGTTCCACTCCGGCGCCGAGGTCGGCAGCCTCCGCCTGGGACGCCGGAGGCTCACTCACCCGCCGGCGCCGCAACTCCCGCGGCAATCGCGAGCGCAGCAGCCACAGGCCCGCGGCCACGGCGGCCGCCCAAGTCAGGGTGCCCAAACCCAGCGAAGCCAGGTCGGCCACCCGGCTGCCCTGGACGTGAACCAGACCCGCCACCTCGTATCCGGCAAATCCCGCCACGATCGCGGTGACCGAGACCTTGCCCAGTTCGCCCCAGTTCAGGCCCGAGAGGGGCACCAGCCGGCGCCGGTGCAGCAGGATGGCCAGCACCACCGTGTTGGCGGTGATGCCGAGGTCGGAGGCAATCGCCAGCCCGACAACGTTGAGCGTGCGAAACAGCGCCCAGTACATGGGCAGCGACGCCGCGGTGATGAAAGTCGCGGCCAGCATGGGCGTCAGGGTGTTGCCGGCGGCGTAGAAGGCGCGCGCGTACAGCGCCTGCGCCGACCACAATGCCAGCGACAGCGCGAACCAGAAGAACAGCGCCGCCGTCTCGCGCGAATCGCCGAAGTTAAAGCGCCCGCGCCGGTAGACGATGTCAATCACCGGCAGGGCCGTGGCCATCATCCACGCTGTCGCCAGAAATGACGCCGCCACCAGCCGGTACACCGAGCCATTCACGCTGGCGGCGAATTCGCGCGGCCGCTTTTCGCCCCACAAGCGGGCAAAAAACGGCAGCGACGCCTGCCCGGTGGCCTGCCCCAGCACCGCGATGGGCACCGCGAACAGCCGCTTGGCATAGTTCAGGCGGGTGATGTCGCCCACCCCGCCGGAGGCGAAGTAGCGCAGGATCCAGTCGTCGGCGGTGGCCAGCGACACTCCGAGCATGAGCGGGATGGAAAGTCCCACCCACTCGCGAAACGCGGGATCGCGAATGTCGAAGCTCGGGCGGTAACGAATGCCGGTGCGCGCCGCGCCCACGGCGTTGATCAGGAACGGTCCGATCACCGCGCCCACCACCGCCCCCACCGCCAGCGAGGCGATGCCGTAGCGCCGCGCCCCGAGGATGCCGCCGCCGATGATCCCCGCGTTGTACAGCACCGGCGCCAGCGCCGGGATGAGGAACATGCGGCGCGACATCAGCACCGCCGACACCACTCCGCCGACATAGAAGAACAACTGCGCCGGCAGCAGGATGCGCGTCAGGTGTACGCAAAGCTCGAGCTGGGCCGCGCTGAACTCGGGGAAGATGAGCCGCTCCAACTGCGGGCAGAAAACCTCCACCAGCGCGATCCCGATCACCAGCACCGTGCTCATCACGGTGATGATCACCGAGAAGGTCTTCTCCCCCTCGCGCTCGCGCTTCTCCGCCAGGTAGCGGGTGAAGATGGAAATGAAGGTGATTGATGCGGTGCCGCCGGCCACCATGTAGTTGAGCCAGTCGGGCAAGGTGAACGCCGCTACGTAGGCGTCGGTCTGGGAGCCGGCGCCGAAGGCGTAGGCGATATAGGCTTCGCGCACGTAGCCGATCACCCGCGACAGCATCACCGCCGACATCAGCAGCAGGGTGGCGCTGAACGCGCTGTGCTGATGCGAGGGGCGGAGCAGCCGCAAAACGCGCCTCAGGCGTGGTTCGGCGGGAGTGGGCATCGATAGCGAGATTGTATCCGAGAGTTCCCGGCCCTGGGAATCGTGGCCATGATGGGCGTCGGCCGCAAGCCCGGCGCTGCCGCGCATCTGGCGGATGAGTCGGTAGCCGAGACCACGTCGCCGCAGGCGGTCTGAAGCACCGAGCCAGACTGCGCTACAATGCCGCGCATTACTCCAGGAGGACTTATGAAGCGATCGATCAGTTGCGCATGGATGCTTGCGATTGTATTGTTGCTTCCCCTCGCTCAGAACGCGTTCGCAGCAACTCCAAACCCCTCGGTTGACAACGTTCCTAAGATCCTTTTATCCGGATTCGAAGCATACAAGGCTGAGGGGCCGGAGGCGGCTCTAAGAGCCTGGATTAAGGGCAGTTCGATAGCGGACAGCAGAGAAGCGTTGAGCCAGGCAAACAACCTCCGACAGATTCAGGACTTTTATGGTGCGTACAAAGGCTTTTACATCATTGAGACGAAGAACGTCACGCCTAACACTCGCGTCGTCTACTTCACTGTGGATTTCGAGAAAGGTCCGGTGTTCGCTAAGTTCACTCTCTATCAACATCAGCCAGACTGGATCGTCGTCAATTTCCTCTTTAATACCAAGGAAGAGGCAATTCTTCCGCCTTGCCGATGACGGGAACGCGCAACCGCTTCTCGAGTGTGGTTGCGCGTGTGTCCCCGCATCCGCTGATTGACGCCCTCTTCTCCGCCACGCTAAAATCTATTGGTTTGCCCCTACTGCCATGCCCCCGTCAGGGGATACCGCCGCCGTCCTGGCGGAAGGGAGCAGAGCGCAAGCAAGGAATCATTGTCGCCGCGGCTCAGACGCCCCGGCTGACTCGGTTTGCGAATGGTCACAATTGGCGAGTCGGATTAGGCATCCGGGAATTCGTCAATTCGTAAATTCTCAAATTCGTGAATCGGCAACAGGGAGGCACTATGTACGCGGTCATCCGCGCCGGGGGAAAGCAGTATCGCGTGGCGCCCGGAGACGTAATCCGGGTGGAAAAACTCGGCGGCGACAATCAGCAGGTGGAGTTCGGCGACGTGCTCGCCATTTCAGCCAACCAGGGTGAACTCGGCAAGCCGCAGGGCAAAGCCCGCGTCATCGGCCAGGTGCTGGAACAAGGCCGCGGCGACAAGGTGCTGGTCTTCCACTACAAGCGCAAGAAGCAGTACAAGAAATTGCGCGGACACCGGCAACCGTACACCGCCGTGCGCATCACCGAGATCGCCTTCGACGGGCAGAGCTTCAAGGCCCCGGAAGTGCCTCCGGTAGCCGCCAAGGGTCCCAAGGCTACCGAGGGCGGCGCCGCGCCGGAAGAGACGGTTGCTCCCAAGAAGAAAGCGCCGGCGAAGAAAGCCGCGTCGGGTGAGGCGGGCGGCGCGGGCAGCAAGGCCGCCCGTCATGGCGGCAGCGCGAAGAGCTCGAAGTCCAAAGGTCCCTCGCCGAAAAAGAAATAGTTTCAGTTTCAGTTTCGGTTTCAGCAGCGGCGGTGCCGCAGGCTTACTGAATACCGAAAACTGGAGTTGAAACGAACTGAAACAGAAACTGAAACAAACTGGTTTTTCTATGGCACACAAAAAAGGATTAGGCAGCTCACGCAACGGCCGCGACTCGAACTCGCAGCGGCTGGGAGTCAAAGTGTTCGGCGGGCAGACGGTGCCCGGCGGCTCCATCATCGTCCGCCAGCGCGGCACCCGCATCAAGCCCGGCCTCAACGTCGGCCGCGGCAAGGACGACACCCTTTTCGCCAAGGTCTCCGGCAAGGTGAAGTTCGTCAACAAGGGCGGTCTGGGCAAGTTCGTGCTCGTGGAGCCGGTCGAGGGGTAAGAACGTTTCGCCACAGATGAACACGGATGAACACGGATCGAATGGGGGCCGTTGCGCCCCTTTTCTGTTGCTTGTCGTGTCGCTCCTCGTCCTCGCTGTTGGTTGCTCCTTGTGTAGTGATGAGAAAGTCGTTCATTCACCATCACCAAACGGGGTGGTAGTGGCTTCAACGTTCGTGCGCAACTGTGGCGCGACGACTGGCTACGCCACGTGGGTGACTCTTCACCGCAAAAACGAGAAGTTCAACCGCCCTGAGGATCTGCTATTCACTGCGATAGGGAACCATCGCATCGAATTGTCGTGGGCGGATGATCAGCATCTCTCGGCTCGTTGTGGGTCCTGTCGTGACACCGACATATTCGGGCAAGTAGCAAGAATTGGCGATGTTCGGGTGTCATCAGTAATCCGTGTTCATCTGTGTTAATCAGTGGCTAGATTCTTCCCATGTTTATTGACGAAGCCAAAATCCAGATTAAAGCCGGAGGCGGCGGCAACGGCTGCATGGCCTTTCGCCGGGAGAAATTCGTCCCCCGCGGCGGGCCCTCGGGCGGCGACGGCGGCAAGGGCGGCGACGTCATCATGGAATCCAGCGAGCGCCACAACACCCTGGTGCACTTCCGCTTCAATCCCGAATACAAGGCGGAGCGCGGCCGCCACGGCGAAGGCTCCAACAGGACCGGACGCGAAGGCGCCGACGTGGTGCTCAAAGTGCCGGTCGGAACCATCGTTTACGACGAGGCCACCGGCGAGCGCGTGCACGATTTCTCCCGCCCCGACGACCGCATCGTGATCGCGCGCGGCGGGCGCGGCGGACGCGGCAACGCGCGCTTCGCCACCTCCACCCACCAGGCGCCGCGCGAGTGCGAGCCCGGTCATGCCGGCGAAGAGCGCACACTGCGGCTGGAGCTCAAGCTGCTCGCCGACGTCGGGCTGGTGGGATATCCCAACGCCGGCAAATCCACGCTCATCTCGCGCATTTCCGCCGCGCACCCCAAGATCGCCGATTACCCCTTCACCACCCTGCAGCCGAACCTTGGTGTCGTGATGGTGGGCAAGGAGCCGCACGAGGTCAGCTTCGTGGTCGCCGACATCCCCGGCCTGATCGAGGGCGCCTCCCAGGGCGCCGGACTGGGCACGCAGTTTCTGCGGCACATCGAGCGCACCCGCCTGCTGGTGCACCTGGTGGATGTCTCCGACGCCAGCGGCCGCCCCGACCCGGTGAAGGATTACGAGGTCATCGTGAACGAACTGGCCAGCTTCGGCGCCGGCCTGGAAAACAAGCCGGTGCTGGTGGTGGCATCGAAAATCGACGCTGCCAACAAGGACATGCTGGCCAGGCTGCGCACCTACGCCCGCAGGCGCAAGCTGCCGTTCTATCCGATCTCCGCCGTCACCGGTGAAGGCGTCGACAAGCTGCTGCACGCCGTGGCGAAGAAGGTCCAGGAGGTGCGCAAGGCAGAGCTGGCCGCGGCCACATCGCCTGCGCAGGTGGAGTCAATCGCCGGACACTGACCGGAGTTCTCCACAAGCCCAGAGTGCTCGGTGAGTCTCGGTGTCCTCGGTGTCTCGGTGGTGAAAGTCTCCTCCAAGCCGCTGGAACATCGCTGGATAACGGCCGGCCACCGATCCTGCTTGAAACTAGCAACTGGAAACTGGAAACTGGAAATGGCCATCGACCGTCGACCATCGACCGTCGACTTTCTTCATGAACGTTGCCCTTTTCGGCGGGACCTTCGATCCGGTACATCGCGGCCATCTCGCGGTAGCGCGCGCCGCGCAGAGAGCCTACCGGCTCGGCCGCATCTACTTTGTTCCCGCCGACATCCAGCCGCTGAAGCAGCGCCGGCCGGTCACTCCCTACCATCACCGTTACGCCATGCTGGCCCTGGCCACCCGCGACGAGAAGGCGTTCATCCCTTCTCTCCTGGAGGCGCCTAGCGAAGAAGCGCGCCGTGCACCCAGCTTCACCATCAACACCGTGCGCCGCTTTCGCGCCTCCCTGGCCAAGAGCGACCGGCTGTTCTTCCTCCTTGGCATCGATTCTTTTCTGGCGATCTCCTCCTGGCGCGAGCCCGAAGCCCTGCTGCGCGAGGTGGAGTTCATCGTCGCCAGCCGGCCGGGTTTCTCCCTGGCCGACGTGGCCGCGGCCCTGCCCGCGTCCATGCGTCCCAGGGACGCGGTCACCAGACCATTTCAGCATCAGCCGGCCACCGGCGACCTGGCGGTCGGCGGGGTCGCGCTGCACATCCTGGCGGACGTGGCGGAGAAGGCATCGGCCACCGAGATTCGCAAGGCCATCGCCGGCGGCCGCGGGATCTCACGCTACCTCGACGATGCCGTGGCTGCTTACATCGCCAAGATGCATCTATACAAGGGATCGGCGGGGTCCCCGGAACGTGCCGATTTTGCGCGTCCTGGGGTAAGGGCGCCGCGCACCCGGCGCGCCTCGCCGCGCCCCGGAAAGGTGGTCAACATACGCGCCAGAAAATAGCAGTCTCCCGGTCCCACGGCCCCTTTCGCTTTTCCGCACCTCCGTGTTTCCCTCAATCCACCGCACTGGTTTCGCAGAGGCTTCATGGCTAAGAAAACCGAACTGCAACGGCAGATCTCCGACGCCATTGCCGCCGCCGAGGAAAAGAAGGCTGAGGATGTCTCGGTGCTCGAACTGGACAAGGCCTCGGGCGGGTTCACCGATTATTTCGTCATCTGTTCGGGTAGCAACCCGCGGCAGATTCAAGCCATCTCGGATGAGATAGAGCAGAGACTCACTCGCGCCGGCCTCCGGCCCAACCACATCGAGGGCTATAAGCAGGCGGAGTGGGTTCTGTTGGACTACGTTGATTTCGTGGTCCACGTGTTCTCGCAGAGAGCGCGCCATTTCTACAACCTGGAGCGGCTTTGGAAATCGGCAAAACACTTGACGCCCGCGGAGCTGAAATCGGCGCCCCGCAAACGCGCGCGTGCGAAGGGTTCAGCCCGTACGCCCAAGAGCCCACCCCGATCGCGCCGCCGCGCGCGCAAAGCATAGAACCCCCGGTCACGCCCGAGGAGACGCCCGCGTCTCTGCCTCGCTCGGCCGCTGGCCGCGCCATCCTCCAGTCCTGGGTGGCCGCCGATCCCGTCTCGGTCTGCCTGCTGGAGGAGATTCCCGGCATCGCCCGCAGCGCCTCCACCGTGCTCATTCGCGGCGAAAACGGCACCGGCAAAGACCTGCTGGCTTCCCTGCTGCACTATCTGGGCCCGCAAGCGCCGGCGCCGCTGGTGAGAATCGACTGCGCCAGCCTGCCCCGCGACTTGCTGGAGCCGGAGCTGTTCGGCCGCGAGGATGGCGCCTCGCGCGGCAAGATCGGCCTGCTGGAAATGGCCGGCCCGGGAACCCTGGTGCTTGACGAAGTCGCGGCCCTCGCCATGACCATGCAGGCCAAGCTGCTCCGCGTGGTCGACGAAAAGCGCTTTGAGCGCGTGGACGGCGCCCGCAGCATCGAAGCGCGAGCCCGCATCGTCGCCCTCACCTCGGTTGACCTGGAGCATGCGGTCGCCCGGCGGACCTTCCGTGAGGATCTCTATTACCGGCTCAACGTGATCCCCGTGGTCCTGCCCCCGTTGCGCGACCGCCCCGCCGATATTCTTCCCCTGACGGAGTTCTTCCTGGCCCGCCTGGCGGAGATGCACCGCAAGCCCCGGCTCAGCTTCGCCCCCTCCGCCATGGCCGCGCTGGAACACTACTCGTACCCGGGAAATGTCCGCGAACTGCGCAACATCGTGGAGCGGGCCGTCGTCGTCGGCCAGCCGCCGGAGTTGCTGCCGCGGGACCTGCCGCTGCACGTGCGCAGCGCCGCGCCGGCCCGCAAGCTGTCGCTGGAGGAGGTCGAGCGCGCCTACATTGCCGAGGTGCTGGGGCATACCCATGGCAAGAAAAGCCAGGCAGCGCAGATTCTCGGCATCAGCCGCAAGACGCTGCTGGAAAAGCGCAAGCGCTACGGGCTGGAATAACAGGTGCCCAGACGAACAGGGCAGGTGCCCCACATCTGCCTGTCTTGCAGATGTGGGTATTTTGCCCGAGCGGACGTTGGGCCTTGTGCCTTGAGCCTTGTGCCTCGTTCCGTGCGCCTTGCTCCCGCCTTCTGATAACTTGTTCTGATGGCAACCAATCGCTCTTCCGACTGGGCGACGCACGCGCGCATGAACGCCGCCAAGCGCTGGGAACGGCCCTCGGCGGAGATGGGCCGCGCCGCCACCGAGGCTATCGTCGCCCTGGCCCAGCCTCGCCCCGGCATGGCGGTGCTCGACGTGGCCAGCGGCACCGGCGCGCCCAGCCTGCAGATCGCGCGTGCCATTGCCCCCAGCGGGCATGTCACGGCCACCGACATCTCGCCCGAGCCGCTGAAGATTGCCGCCGAACGCGCCCGCCAGCGCGGCTTGAGCAATGTCAGCTTTGAAACCGCCGACGTTCACGCCCTGCCGTATCCCGACGAGAGCTTTCACCTGGTGACCTCCCGCATGTCGGCCATGTTCTTCTCTGACTTGCCGCGCGCGCTGGGCGAAATGCGGCGCGTGCTGCGTCCCGGCGGACGAGCGGCACTGATGGTCTGGGGACCGGTCGAGCAGCCTTATTTCGACTGCACCGCCGCGGTTATCATGCGGCACACCGGCGCCCCGCTTCCCGCCTCGGCCACCAACATGTTCCGCCTGGCCCGGCCGGGCACGCTGAAAGCGGCACTGGAGCGCGCTGGATTCCGCGACGCAGCCGAGGAGCTGCGCACCGTGCCCTGGCCGTGGACCGCCTCCATCGAGGATTTGTGGGAGTACTTCCAGGCGGCGACCATTCCCTTCCGTCCGCTGGTCGAGCAGATTCCCGCCGATAAGCGTGACCTGATCACGCGCGAGGTTCATGCCGCCTTTGCCCGCTACTGGGACGGGCAGAAGGTGAACCTGACCGCGAATTTCGTGCTCGCCTCGGGAGTGAGATAAGGGGCCGGTAGTCCGCTTGCGAAAGTCGCGGTCCAGGGCGCCGGAGTTCGGACAGAGACGAAAAAGCTGAAAGCTGATAGCTTTTTTCCGTGAAGCTCCACATCGCCTGGATCGGCAAGACCAAGGACCCGGCCGTTCAGTCGCTCACCGCTGAGTACCTGCGGCGGCTGGCGCGCTACGTGCCTGCGGAATCATCCGAGCTGCCCAGCGAAGCGGCGCTGCTGAAGCAGGTGGAAAAATGCCGCCCGGCGCCTACCCTGGTTGTGCTCGACTCCCGCGGAAAGCAGTTTTCCTCCGAGGAGCTGGCCGAATTCCTTCGGCAGCATCAGGATCGAGCCACGCCGGCGCTGCTGTTCGCCATTGGAGGGGCCGACGGTTTTTCCGACCGCGCCCGGGCCGCCGCCGCATTGCAGCTTTCCCTCGGCAAGATGACCCTCCCGCATGAGCTGGCGCGCGTGGTTTTGCTGGAGCAGCTCTATCGAGGATTTACAATCCTCAAGGGCCATCCGTACCACCTGGGGCACTGAAGTTTCGGTTTCAGCTTCAGCCGTCGAACACCGAAGGCATCGCTGAACCGAAACTGAAACTGAAACTGAAACTTATGGCTGACGTTCGCAAAGGACTGATCATCGTCAACACCGGCCCGGGCAAAGGCAAGACCACCGCCGCCATGGGCACCGCCTTGCGCGCCGTCGGCCAGGGCATGAAGGTGCTCATGCTCCAGTTCCTGAAAGGCTCCTGGCACTATGGTGAACTCGACGCGGTCGAGGCCTTCGGCGAGCGCTTCGTCATGAAGCAGATGGGGCGCGGCTTCGTCAAGGTGGGCGGAGCGGAAACCGATCCCGAGGACATTCGCATGGTCGAGCAGGCGTGGGCGGAGGCGGAGAAGGCCATCGCCTCCGGCGACTGGGACCTGGTCATCCTCGACGAGATCAACTACGCCATCAGCTATGGCATGCTCGACCCCGCCCGCGTGGTCCAGGCGCTGCAAAAGCGGCCCGAGATGGTGCATGTGATCTTGACGGGACGCAACGCGCACCCCACAATTGTCGATCTGGCCGATACGGTCACCGAGATGCGCCAGGTAAAACATGCTTACGAACGCGGAGTTCAGGCCCAGAGGGGCATTGAATACTGAATTGGTAAATCGGTAATCGGGTAATTTGTTAATTTTGGCGGGCGCGCAGCAAGTGGGGATTCAGCTCTCGTGTCGGCAATTACCCAATTACCAAGGCTCTTAGGAAGTTAAGCGGCCTGTCAGAGGGTCCTTTCGGAGCTGATCCAAGAGGACGCGGTAGAGATTATCACGGCGATGATTGAAGCGAAATTCGGTTTCCTTTAAGTGAAGAACAAAGGTGTGAGCGGGGATGCCGTTGAACTTGGCCAGGCGTCGTTTGGCGAAGCTCCAAAAGCTCTCGATACCGTTGACATGGTTCTTGCGCACCGCAAACTGATGGGCCTCGTGATTGACCCGGAGATGTTTCTGATAGCCCATATCGACCAGGCCGTCGTAGCCGGACCAGCCGTCGGAGTGGATGACCGACTCCAGGCTGATACGGCCCAAAATGGCCTTCCGCAGCGTCTTTCGCCGGCAGTCGGGGACGATCTGGGTATAGACATAGCCATGGCGCTGGAAGATACCAAAGACGATCGTCTTGCCTCCCGCACCACGGCCGCGTTTACCTCGAACTCGGCGCGGCCCGAAATAGCTCTCATCGACTTCCACTTCTCCCGCGAGCGGGTTTTGCGCTTCGCACCAACGGGCGATCTGGCGCCGCAATTTGAGGTAAACCGTGTTCACCGAACGCACCGAAAGACCGGTGATGGCCGCGGCTTCGCTGGCCGTGAGATCCAAAGCGAAAACGCGAAGCAAGTGCCGAAAAAGCTTCTCCGAAATATGGGAACGGACGTAGTACTTGTTTTTGCCCGTAGACATTGGCGATCCGTCATTCTACAGGCCACTTAACTTCCTAAGAGCCTTACCAAATTACTCAATTGCCAAATTTCCCATGGCTTGGTTCAAACGACAATCCGGCGGCGGCGTGGATGCCTCGGGGGAGAAAAAGGTCCGCACCGAAGGGCTGTGGGTGAAGTGCGAGGACTGCCGGCAGATCATCTGGAAAAAGGAACTGGACGCCAATCTCAACGTCTGTCCCAAGTGCCAGCGTCATTTTCGCATCGACGCCCGCACCCGGCTGGCGCAACTGCTGGATGACGGGGAGTACACCACCGAAGACATGAGCCTGGCCTCCACCGATCCGCTGCGCTTCACCGATCTGAAGAAATATTCCGACCGCCTGGCCAAGACGCAGAAGGACACCGGGCTGAAGGACGCCATCATCAACGCGCGCGGCAAACTGAGCGGCAGGCCGGTGATCGTGTGCGCCATGGAGTATGCCTTCATCGGCGGGAGCATGGGGTCGGTGGTGGGGGAGGCCATCACCCGCGCCATCGAGCGCGCCATCGAAGGCCGCACCCCCCTCGTGATTGTCTCCGCCTCCGGTGGCGCGCGCATGATGGAAGGCGTGATCAGCCTGATGCAGTTGGCAAAAATCTCCGCCGCCCTGGCACGCCTGGATACCTCCGGCGTGCCCTACGTTTCGGTGCTTACCGATCCGACCACCGGCGGCGTCACCGCCTCCTACGCCATGCTGGGCGATCTGAATATCGCCGAGCCGGGCGCGCTCATCGGCTTTGCCGGGCCGCGCGTCATCGAGCAGACCATCCGCCAGAAATTGCCCGAGGGCTTCCAGCGCAGCGAATTCCTGCTGCAGCATGGAATGCTGGACGCCGTGGTGCACCGCAAGGACCTGAAGAATTACATCGCGCGCTCCCTCGACTTCATGATGCCCAACGGCAACAGCGCGTGATCCGGCGCGCTGGCCCGGCAGCTTTCCGGACTTACATGGCAGATCATCCGATCACCCGATCGCCCGATCACCCGATGTCCTACGATTTCGCAGTCGCGCAACTTTACGAGTTGGGTCACGAGCTGGCCCGCACGCCCTCGCACAAGTTCGACCTGGCGCACATGCGCACCCTGCTGGAACCTCTGGGCTCGCCGCAGTGTGGGTTCCCCTCGGTGCTGATTGCCGGCACCAACGGCAAGGGATCCACCGCCGCCACGCTGGCCTCCATTCTGCGCGCCGCCGGCCATCGTGCCGGGCTGTACACCTCGCCCCACCTGCGGCGCATCAATGAACGCATTCGCATCGATGGCCGGCCCATCTCCGACGGCGATTTCACGCGCGCTCACCAGGAGGTGGAAGCCGCCGCCATCCACCTTGTCGAAGAAGGCCGCCTGCCCTGGCATCCCAGCTTTTTCGAGGTGCTCACCGCCATGGCGTTCCTGCACTTTGCCCGCGGCGGCATCGACATCGCGGTGCTCGAGGTGGGCATGGGCGGACGCCTGGACGCCACCAACGTGGTCGAGCCGCTGATCTCGGTGATCACCGATATTTCCCTCGATCATCAGAAATTTCTCGGCAACACGGTGCGCGAGATTGCCTTCGAGAAGGCGGGCATCATCCGCCCGGGCGGAACCGTGGTCACGCTCCCCCAACATCCTGAAGCCAACGACGTGATCGGCAACACCATTCTCGAACGCGAGGCGCGCGCCGTCAGCGCCGTCCCCTACGTTCCGCCCGTCTCCCCCGGCTCCTATCTCGGCCAGTGTCATCCCGAGCGAAGCGAGGGACCTGGGTTTTCTTCAAAACTGGAAACCGGAAACTGGAAGCCGGAAACTGGAAGCCGCTACCCGCTCACCGTCATGGGCGAGCAGATCACGGTCGAGTCTCCGCTCCTTGGGCGGCACCAGTTGCGCAATGTGGCGCTCGCCATCGCCACCGCGGTGGAGCTGAACCGGGCGCGGATCGCCGTCTCGCCGCAAGAGATTGCGCGCGGCATCCGCCAGACCCGCTGGCCGGGGCGCTTCCAGGTGCTCACTCTCCCGCGTGTGTCAGGGCACGACTTCAGTCGTGCCGCTCCGCGCTCCTCCTTAGCCGGGGCTTCAGCCCCTGTCGAAGACGAACTCACTTTCGTGCTCGACGTGGCTCACAATCCCGCCGGGGCGTGGGCGCTGCGCTCGTTGTTGTCGCAGCGCTATGAAGGGCGGCCGCTGCTGTTTGTTTTCGGCGCCATGCGCGACAAGGCGATCGGCGAGATGGCGGAAATCCTGTTCCCGCTGGCCGAGCGGGTCATCGCCACGCGGGCGGAGAACCCCCGCTCCGCCGAGCCCGGCGAGATTCGCGACGCGGGGGCGCGCACCGGAGCCGAAATCGAAACCGCGCCCACCGTCGCCGAGGCCCTGGCCATGGCGCGCCGGCTGGCGCCGCCGGAAGCGGTGGTGGTGATTACCGGCTCGATTTACGTGGCCGGCGAGGCGGTGGAGACGCTGGGCATCGAAATAGATCGTCAGGCGACATATTGAGGGAGAGTTTCGCGCGGCTGTTCCGCCCCGTGGCCTCGGGCGCGATGGCCGCGCATCCAACAAGAGACGCGAAATCCCAATCCCTGGTCAGGGCGGACCTTGATGCGGCCCGCCCGGTAACGGCAATTTGAAGACCTTTGCCAAAACCTGGAACGCGCTGAGCTGGCTGCGCTCGGTCCTGGTGTTTGATCCGGTCATCTGGACCTACACCGCGGTGCTGGGCACGCTGTCGCTGCTGTCGTCGCTGTTCGACCGCCAGGGCCGCATCCAGCACGGTTTTGCGCGGCTGTGGTCGTGGCTGATCCTGCACACCATTTTCTGTCCGGTGCGGGTCACCGGCATGGATGGCATTGACCGCTCGCACCCGCACGTGTTCGCCGCCAACCATATCTCCGCGCTCGATATTCCGCTGCTGTACCAGTTCCTGCCCTTCCAGTTCCGCATCATTGCCAAGAAGGAGCTGTTCCGCTACCCCTTCATGGGATGGCACCTGCGGCGCTCCGGGCAGATTCCCATCGACCGCGACAGCGCCGCGGCGTCCATGCGCAGCCTGGCCCACGCCGTGCGCAGCCTGAAGGCGGGGATGCCGCTGGTGGTCTTTCCCGAGGGCGGCCGCTCCGCCAACGGCCAGATCCAGCCCTTCATGACCGGCGCCTTCTACATCGCCATCAAGGCCGGGGTGGACATTGTGCCCATGGCGGTGGTGGGCACCTTCGAGGTGCTGCCCATGAACAGCTTGCACATTCGTCCCGGCCCGCTCGAGCTTGTCGTCGGCGAACCTATTTCCACCGCCGGTTACGGGCTGCGCGACATGGATGTAGTGGCGGCCCGGGTGCGGAAGGCGGTGGAGGATCTCTACTACTCCCGTTCCCGGGTTCCCGACCCGCGCCTAACCCTGGGGGCGATGGAAACCCAGGCCTGAGCTAAACTAGGAAGCAGTAATTAGTGATCAGTAATTAGCAAGGCTCTTAGGAAGTTAAGTGGCCTGTAGAATGACGGATCGCCAATGTCTACGGGCAAAAACAAGTACTACGTCCGTTCCCATATTTCGGAGAAGCTTTTTCGGCACTTGCTTCGCGTTTTCGCTTTGGATCTCACGGCCAGCGAAGCCGCGGCCATCACCGGTCTTTCGGTGCGTTCGGTGAACACGGTTTACCTCAAATTGCGGCGCCAGATCGCCCGTTGGTGCGAAGCGCAAAACCCCCTCGCGGGAGAAGTGGAAGTCGATGAGAGCTATTTCGGGCCGCGCCGAGTTCGAGGTAAACGCGGCCGTGGTGCGGGAGGCAAGACGATCGTCTTTGGTATCTTCCAGCGCCATGGCTATGTCTATACCCAGATCGTCCCCGACTGCCGGCGAAAGACGCTGCGGAAGGCCATTTTGGGCCGTATCAGCCTGGAGTCGGTCATCCACTCCGACGGCTGGTCCGGCTGACCTGCTCCCCTAGCTCCGCACACAACTGAGTATGATTTCAGACTTCGCGGAGGCGAGGAAGAGGGGGGGAGCATGTCTCGGTCGAGGCACACGGAAGCGGAGATGATTGCGGCGCTCAAGCAGATGGAGGCAGGCCGCAAGGCGGAGGACGTGGCGCGGGAGGTGGGCGTCAGCAAGCACACGCTGTACGCGTGGAAGGCGAAGTACGGCGGGATGGACGCGAGCCAGGCGCAGGAGGCCAAGCAGTTGCGCGACGAGAACAACCGGTTGCGGAAGCTGGTGGCGGACCTGTCGCTGGACAAGGAAGCCCTGCAGTCGGTGATCCGAAAAAACGGCTGGAGCTCGTAGCGATGAAGGCGGCTATCGGGCAGATGAAGAGTGAGTACGCCTTCAGTGAGCGGCGGGCTTGCGCTCTGCTGTCGGTCGCGGCGGGAACCTATCGCTATCAGACGCGGCGCTCGGACGAGCCGTTGCGCACGCAACTGGTGGAGTTGGCACGGGAGAAGCCGCGCTTCGGCTATCGGCGGTTGCACGTGTTGCTCAGTCGATCGGGCGAGCGGGTTAACCATAAGCGCGTGCACCGGATCTATCGTGCCGCGGGGTTGATGATCCGCCGCAAGAAGCGGAAACACTGTGTTCGCGCGGGCAAGCCGCTGGTGGAGCGGACGGCGGCGAACCAGGAATGGGCTCTGGACTTCGTGCACGACGCGGTGGAGTGCGGGCGTGCGATCCGGGTGCTGACCGTGGTGGATGCCTACACGCGCGAGTGCCTGGCGCTGGAAGTAGACACCAGCTTTGCGTCACGGCGAGTGACGCGGGTGCTGGACCAGATCATTGCCGAGCTCGGCGTGCCGCAGGCAATCCGCTGCGACAACGGGCCGGAGCTGACCAGCCGGCATTTCCTGGCCTGGGCGATCGAGCGCAGGATCGAGCTGGTGCACATCCAGCCGGGCAAGCCAACGCAGAACGGCCGGCTGGAGAGCTTCAACGGCAAGCTCCGGGAAGAATGCTTGCGGGTAAGCTGGTTTCAGAACCTGTTCGACGCGCGGCGGAAGATCGCGGCGTGGAAGAAGGAGTACAACGAAGAGCGTCCGCACAGCAGCTTGGGGTATCGGACGCCGAAGGAATTCGCTGACATGAGCCGTGGAAAAGACGCGGGCTGCGCCCGCTTGGAAAACGCCTGCGGCGTTTCCCACTTTCCCACCGCTCCGGCGGCGGCTAATTTCGTATGATCAACCGTGTGGAGAATGGGGGCAGGTCACGGCTACGACGGCCTGGTCGATATGGGCTATCAGAAACATCTCCGGGTCAATCACGAGGCCCATCAGTTTGCGGTGCGCAAGAACCATGTCAACGGTATCGAGAGCTTTTGGAGCTTCGCCAAACGACGCCTGGCCAAGTTCAACGGCATCCCCGCTCACACCTTTGTTCTTCACTTAAAGGAAACCGAATTTCGCTTCAATCATCGCCGTGATAATCTCTACCGCGTCCTCTTGGATCAGCTCCGAAAGGACCCTCTGACAGGCCGCTTAACTTCCTAAGAGCCTTACTAATTACTGTTTTTTCTATGAAACCCAGGATCGCCATTCCCGTCCCGCACTCCGAGCGCGAATACGCGCAGCGCGCTCTGGCGCAATACGAAGAAGCCATCCGCCAGGCCGGCGGCGAGCCGGTAGCCATTCCGCTGGAGTCCTCCAACCAGGAGATCGCGCGCCTCGCCACCCGCTGCGATGGCGTGCTGCTGCCGGGGAGCAAGGCCGATATCGATCCGGAGAAATATGGGGCGGCCCAGCGCGACCCGCACACCGCCGCCGCCGATCCCGCGCGCGACAACGTGGACGAACTGCTGCTGCAGGACGCCTTCAACATGCGCAAGCCGGTCCTCGGCATCTGCTACGGCATGCAGTCGCTGAACGTCTGGCGCACCGGCACACTTATCCAGCATCTGCAAACCAACACCGCGCACGCTGTCCGCGAGCTGCCGCGGGCGCATCGGGTCGCCATCGAGCATGGCTCCCGTCTGGCCGGAATCGTCTCCCCGGTACAGGCGCTGGCGGCCGAGCTCTGCTCCTACGCCCCGCCGCGCGAGCCCATTGTTTTGGAGGTGAACTCCAGTCATCACCAGGCGGCGGACGTGGCCGGCGATGGCTTGCGGGTTGTGGCACGCTCGGAGAACGATCGGGTCATCGAGGCGCTGGAGGGCACCGCGCCCGAGCATTTCGTGCTCGCCGTGCAGTGGCATCCGGAGCGCATCTTCGCTGACGATGAGCCCTCGCGCGCCATTTTCCAGACGTTTGTACAGGCCGCGCGGCATCGCCATCAGCAGCCGCGCACGCCGGCGCCCGATTTCGAATCCCTCCCGAAGTAGCAGTGAGCTTTCAGCTCTCAGCCGTCAGCTCTCGGCCTTCGGGTCAGCCCTGAACCGTGACGAATGTCATCCCGAGCGCAGCGAGGGATCGGGAGTTTCCTCTCCCTGCAGCAACTGCATGGATATTTCGCTCGCTCAACCTGACGGGGAAAGAAGCTGATAGCTGTTCGCGTCCTTTGCGCCCTTGGCGGTTCAATCTTTCTGGGACCTGGAAACTGGAAACTCCTTCTGCTACTTTCATTCACTCATGCCAAACGCCCCGCAGCTCTCCGTCCAGGACCGTGTCGCCGTCATCACCGGCGGGTCGCGCGGCATCGGCGCCGCCGCGGTCAGGATGTTTGTCGACGCCGGCGCGAAGGTCCTGTTCAACTACCGCAGCAATCGCGCGGCGGCCGAGGTGGTGGTGGCCGGATGCGAGGCCGGGCGCTGCGCCACCACCCAGGCCGACCTGCGCAGCATCGAGTCGGCGCGGGCGCTCATCGATCAGGCGGTTGAGCGCTTCGGCGGCCTGGATATTCTGGTCGCCAACCACGGTATCTGGCCGCCGGAAGATGTCGCGGTTGACCGCATGAGTGACCGGCAGTGGCATGAGACCATCGCCACCAACCTCGACAGCGTCTTCGGCCTGGTGAAGCACGCGGTGGCGCGGATGAAGCGACAAGGGCGCGGGGGCAGCGTGGTGCTGGTCAGCTCCACCGCGGGGCAGCGCGGCGAGGCTTTTCACTGCGACTATGCCGCTACCAAGGGCGCGGTGATCAGCATGGTCAAGGGACTTTCCACCGAGCTGGCGCGCGACCGCATCCGCGTGAACTGCGTCGCGCCCGGTTGGGTGGACACCGACATGGCCGCCCCCGCGCTGAACGACCCGGTCATGCGCGAAAAAGTGTTCGACACCATCCCGCTGCGGCGGGTCGCCACGCCCCAGGAAATCGCCGCCCCCATCCTCTTTCTGTGCACCGAAGACGCCGGGTTCATCACCGGGGAAATCTTCAACGTCAACGGCGGTGCAGTGCTTGCCGGGTAGGCGGCAGGCTCTTAGGTCTAGGCTCCAGGTTTCACCCCACAGCCCGAGCGCAGCGAGGGCGGCAGAACCAAGCCCGGGGCGTGAGCCCCGGGAACCAGCCAATTTTGCGATGCGAGCCCCGTCAGGGGCGGCGGAATCTCCGCGGCGGCGTCACCCCGAGCGCAGCTTCTCCCGAGCATTTAAAATAATCAGTTCACTTATGAAGCCGTTCCTCATTGTTCTTGCTGTCGCGCTGTGGACGCCTGTTGCTGTTGCCGCACAATCCTCCGCCTCCACCGCGGCCAATCCGTTGCAGACCCCCAACGCGCAAAAGGCCCGCGCCATCCTCCAGCAGTGCATCCAGGCGCTCGGCGGCCAGGCCTGGCTGAACGTGCGCGACATGGAGCAGCAGGGACGCACCTACAGCTACTTCCACGACCGGCCCAGCGGGCAGGGCACCGTGTTCTGGCGCTTCTGGAAGTATCCCGACAAGGACCGCATCGAGCTGACCAAGCAGCGCGACGTGGTGTACATCAACAACGGCGACAAGGGATACGAGGTCACCTACAAGGGCACCGCGCCCATGGAAGATAAGCCCCTCGCCGACTACAACCGCCGCCGCCGCCATTCGCTGGAGGTGGTGCTGCGCCAGTGGCTGAACCAGCCGGGCACGGCGCTGTTTTACGACGGCCCGGCGGTGGCCGAGCAGAAGCCGGCCGACTCCGTCACCCTGCTCAACGCCGGCAACGATGCCGTCACCCTCTACATCGACACGCACTCGCACTTGCCCATCAAGAAGACCTTCGAGTGGCGCGATCCCATCGACCACCTGAAGAACACCGAGGGCGAGGCGTTCAACAACTGGCGTCCGGTGCAGGGCATCATGACCCCGCACAGCGTGATGCGCTCGCACAACGGGGAAGCCACCAACCTGCGCTTCATCACCGAAGTTCGCTACAACGCCGGCCTCCCCGACTCCATGTTCCAGGCCACCATCTCCTACGATCCCAATAAGCCGGAGAAGCGGCGCTAGGCTCCTTCACCACGAATGCCGCAGGCTCGCAGAACCGTGGAAGCGCGGGCCTTCAGGCCAGCGAATTTGTTGCCCCCAAACAACTAAATCGGCCGCTCTTTTCCGCAAACAGGAACTCGAAATTCGCCTCTTTTCCGCTTTTCTCTCCCTCGTCACAGACATCCCGGTCGCACAGCGCTATGCTTGTCTTGTGCGCCCCAGGGTGCCGAGTGCTGGTTTCTGTGACTCGCCACTCGTTAGATCTTTGACAACTTAGCCGCTGTTCCTGGCATGGAAGAAACATCCCCGGAGCTGCACGGAATTCCGTCGAATTCCACGGATTGCCCACGGATCTCCGACGGATCGTTTTCCCCGGATTTTCCGGCCAAGGCGCTGAAAATAAAAGAATTGTCACCCCGTTTAGGATTAGTGATGGGGGGCAGGGGTGGGGTATACCGTAGTTGGCAATAGCTAAGTTGTGATTTTTCGCTCCCGCCGGCCGCCGAGCGCCTACTGCCTCAGCCCCATCCACTGCTCCGACACCACGATGGAGTTGCCGGGATTGTGCGGATCATAGCGGACCGAGCTGGGCAGGCCGAGCTTGCAGCGGTGGATGTCGATCAACTCACGCAGCGCGCTGATGTCCTGGGAGGCCTCGTAGGTGACCCCACCCACGTCGTAGGTGTAGACCAGCAGTTGGTTGGGGCCGCGGCCGTTGACGGCCGTTTCCTGAACGTCGAGCACGGTGCCGTCACAGATGCGCCCGATTTGCGACAACCGCTGGCGCCGCATCCGCTCACGCTGCTCCGGCGTGATCCGATGCGTCCGCACCCACTGCCATATACCGACGCCCAGCGCGGCCGCCCCCACCGCCACCGCTGCACCAATTCGAACCGCGCCCATACCGCTCCCGGGAAACACCTCAGCCAGCCCCGCGTGCACGTTAGTACTCCTCTGTATGGCTGGGAATCCAGCTTACGCCTTAGAGGGCGAGTGGAAGTTTACGATTCGGGTGCCGGACGGTCAGCCCTTGGCGACCAACTCGGCTTCGGCCAGCGCCTTCACCTTCTCCCAGTCTTTGAGGAAGGCGTCCAGGCCCTTGTCGGTAAGCGGGTGCTTGATCATCTGGTCGAGCACCTTGAAGGGGATGGTGGCCACATGGGCGCCCGCCATGGCGGCTTCCACCACGTGCAGCGGGTGACGCAGCGACGCCGCCAGCACCTGCGTCTTGTAGCCGTAGTTGTTGTAAATCTGGATGATCTGGCGGACCAGGTCCATGCCCACGTGGCTGATGTCGTCCAGCCGCCCAACAAATGGGCTGACGTAAGTAGCGCCCGCCTTGGCCACCATCAGCGCCTGGTTGGGCGAGAAGCACAGCGTCAGGTTGGTGCGGATCCCCTGCGAGGCAAGCGTCTTGCACGCCTTCAGGCCTTCTTTTGTCGTGGGCAGCTTGACCACGACATTCTTGTGCCAGTCGGGCGAACTCCTCCGCCTCGCGCACCATGCCCTTGGCTTCCAGGGCGACCACTTCCACGCTCACCGGGCCGTCGACGATGCCACAGATCTCCAGGATGGTCTCCTTGAACGGCTTACCTTCCTTGGCGATGAGCGAGGGGTTGGTGGTGACACCGTCGAGGATGCCCATGGCATTGGCCTCGCGGATTTCATTCAGATTGGCGGTATCGATGAAGAATTTCATTCCAAGGCTCGATGATCGCGCGTGGCGCTTAAATTACCCAATTACCAGATTACGAAATGCTAGCCGTCCACCACCGGGTTGCGCAGCGTACCCACGCCGGACACGCTGATTTCGACCACGTCGCCGGCGTTCAGCGGCCCCACGCCCGCGGGGGTTCCGGTGGCGATGAGGTCGCCGGGAACCAGCGTAAATGCAGCGGAAATATAGCGAATTATAACATCGAGGGGAAAGATGAAGTCGGCGGTGGTGCCGTGCTGGCGCAGTTCGCCGTTGACGCGCGTTTCCACCTCGATGCCCGCCCAGGGGTCGAGCCCGTCCACTACCACCGGCCCCACCGGGCAGAAGGTGTCGAAGCCCTTGGCGCGCGCCCACTGGCCGTCTTTCTTCTGCAAATCGCGCGCGGTAACGTCGTTCAGGCAGGTGTAGCCGAAGACGTAGTCGCGCACGTCGTCGCTCTCGCCGAGGTTGCGGCAGGCCTTGCCGATGACCACCGCCAGTTCGCCCTCGTAATGGATGGTCTGCGAGAGCTTGATGGGACGGCGGATCTCCGCCCCGGGATCGAGCAGGGAGGAGGGCGGCTTGAAGAACAGCAGCGGCTCCACCGGCACCGAGTTGCCGAGTTCGGCGGCATGCTCCCTGTAATTGCGGCCCACGCAGACGATTTTGGAGGGCAGCACCGGCGCCAGCAGCCGGGCCTGCTCCAGCAGGATGGGATCGATGCGCTTGGACACCGAATCTACATCGGGGATGCGCGCGCATGGCTCGGAGACAAAAACGCGCGTGATCAACTCCCGGCCGGTGGAGCCTTCGGTCTCCACCAGGGCGAAGCGCGGTTCATTGTTGACCAGCAGGCGGCAGTATTTCATCGTGAGTTTCAGTTTCCGTTTCCGTTTCAGTTTGCTGCGCTGAGCCCGTGCGAACAAAACTACGGCACCGATTCCGAGGCTTCGCGCGATGGAACGCTCTCGTTGCCCGCCGTGTCCACCGCGGTGACGGAATAGAAATACTTCTGCCCCGAATTCACGTCCAGGTCGCGATAGGCGGGGGTTTTCACCATCGCCTGGTTGATCTTCCGGGGCTTTTCATCTTCCTGGCGCCGATAAACGTTGTATCCGGCCAAATCGGCCGCGGGGTTCGGAGCCCAGCTCAGATCGACGAACGGCGGCTGACCTACGCCAGCGGCCGCCGCCTGCAATCCGCTGGGCGCGGCCGGAGGAAACACATCCCTGGCAGTCACCGGCAGCGGCGGCGAGAACTCTCCCTGGATCTGCTCCGCGGGCTTACCCGATGGGTTTGCGGTGGTGACCGCCGCCACCCGATAAAAATAGCTGCTTCCCCAACGGAAGCCGCGGTCGACGAAGGTGGCGACGTAGTTGCCCCCGGACACATGGACCGCAGCGGGAGGGCCGAGATCGATTACCGTGTTGGCGCCCTCGCCCTGGCGGTAGAGGTGCAACTGGAACTGCCAACCCGCCGGCTCGCGCGCGACGCCGGTCGCCGTGACTTCGATGGTGTTGGGGGTGACGCGAGCCTGCAGCTTCGCAGGCGGGGGCAAGGTCGGCGCCAGCGGCACTTCCGGCTGGTTGGAGAGGCCGGCGCTGTGCCCGTTCCGGCTTAGCGATTCCACCGCGTAGGTGACAAATCCGGTCGGATACTTCTGCTGAAAATCCGACGGCAAAGCGTCGGTGTATGTCCGCTGCCGCGGCGTTCCGGCTTCGGTGAGGGGCGGCTCGGGGGGCAGTTCCGCAATTTCCCGGCACCGGGTCATGGCCCTGGTATTGATGGCGCGGCATACGCGCACCTGCCCGGGCTTGCGGATATTTTGCTTGTCGGTGGTCTGCTGGGGCGCGGTCCAAGCGAGCAGGACGTTGTTACCCTGCCGGCGCGCGGTCAGATCGGTGACCGCAGAGGGCAATTGCAGCGACGGCGGCCGCGGCGCCCCCGGCGTGCCACAGGCGGCCAGGCAGAGCGGCGCGGCGACGGCGAGCTTGAGCTGCCAGTTCATGAAGCCCATCAGGGTAACAGAATTTGGCAGTTGAGTAATTTGGTAAGGCTCTTAGGAAGTTAAGCGGCCTGTCAGAGGGTCCTTTCGGAGCTGATCCAAGAGGACGCGGTAGAGATTATCACGGCGATGATTGAAGCGAAATTCGGTTTCCTTTAAGTGAAGAACAAAGGTGTGAGCGGGGATGCCGTTGAACTTGGCCAGGCGTCGTTTGGCGAAGCTCCAAAAGCTCTCGATACCGTTGACATGGTTCTTGCGCACCGCAAACTGATGGGCCTCGTGATTGACCCGGAGATGTTTCTGATAGCCCATATCGACCAGGCCGTCGTAGCCGGACCAGCCGTCGGAGTGGATGACCGACTCCAGGCTGATACGGCCCAAAATGGCCTTCCGCAGCGTCTTTCGCCGGCAGTCGGGGACGATCTGGGTATAGACATAGCCATGGCGCTGGAAGATACCAAAGAACGATCGTCTTGCCTCCCGCACCACGGCCGCGTTTACCTCGAACTCGGCGCGGCCCGAAATAGCTCTCATCGACTTCCACTTCTCCCGCGAGCGGGTTTTGCGCTTCGCACCAACGGGCGATCTGGCGCCGCAATTTGAGGTAAACCGTGTTCACCGAACGCACCGAAAGACCGGTGATGGCCGCGGCTTCGCTGGCCGTGAGATCCAAAGCGAAAACGCGAAGCAAGTGCCGAAAAAGCTTCTCCGAAATATGGGAACGGACGTAGTACTTGTTTTTGCCCGTAGACATTGGCGATCCGTCATTCTACAGGCCACTTAACTTCCTAAGAGCCTTGGTAATTGGGTAATTGAAAAAAGGCTACAGGATGTAGCGCGACAGGTCCTGGTCCTTGACGATTTCGGACAGCATCTTGCGGACGTAGTCGGCATCGATATTGGCCAGCTTGTTCTTCATGTCGGGCGCTTCGAAGCTGATCTCGTCCAGCACGCGCTCCATGATGGTGTGCAGGCGGCGGGCGCCGATGTTCTCCGTGCCGTCGTTGACGCGGGCGGCGAAGTTCGCCACCTCCTCCAGCGCTTCGGGAGTGAACTCCAGCTTGATGCCCTCGGTCTCCAGCAGCGCCATGTATTGCTTCACCAGCGACGACTTGGGCTCGGTGAGGATCTTGATGAAGTCCTCGATGGTCAGCGACTGCAGTTCCACGCGGATGGGAAAGCGGCCCTGCAGTTCCGGGATGAGGTCGCTGGGCTTGGAGACGTGGAAGGCGCCGGCGGCGATGAACAGGATGTGGTCGGTGCGCACCATGCCGTAGCGCGTGTTGACGGTGGTGCCTTCGACGATCGGCAGGATGTCGCGCTGCACGCCTTCGCGGGAGACGTCGGGCCCGTGGCCGCTTTCGCGGCCGGCGATCTTGTCGATTTCGTCGAGGAAGATGATGCCCGACTGCTCGACGCGCTCGACGGCGATGCGGGTGACCTGGTCCATGTCGATCAGGCGCTGCTCCTCTTCCTGCACCAGGTATTCGAAGGCCTCGCTGACCTTCATCTTCCGCTTCTTGGTGCGCTGGCCGAAGATGTTGGGCAGCATGTCCTTGACGTTGATGTCCATCTCCTCCACGCCCTGATTGGAGACGATCTCGAAGGCGGGAAAGGACTTCTCGCGGACTTCGACCTCGACCATGCGGTCGTCGAGCTTGCCCTCGCGCAACTGCTGGCGAAGCTTCTCGCGGGTGCGCGAGCCGGAATCGGGGGGATGAACAATCTCGATGGCGGAGCCTCCGTCGCCGCGTGGCGGCGTGGGGGTGGTGCCGAAGCCGACTCCGGAGGGAAGCAGCAAATCGAGCAGGCGTTCCTCGGCATTGAGCTCGGCCTTGTCGGCGACGTCGGCCAGCTTTTCCTCGCGCACCATGTCGATGGCGATCTCGACCAGGTCGCGGATCATGGACTCAACGTCGCGGCCCACGTAGCCCACTTCGGTGAACTTGGAGGCCTCCACCTTGAGGAAGGGGGAGTTGGCGAGCTTGGCGAGGCGGCGTGCGATCTCGGTCTTGCCCACGCCGGTGGGCCCGATCATGATGATGTTTTTGGGAATGACCTCTTCGGCCAGCTCGGGAGTGAGCTTCTGGCGGCGCATGCGGTTGCGCAGGGCAATGGCCACGGCCCGCTTGGCGGCCTTCTGCCCGACCACGTACTTGTCGAGCTCGCTGACGATCTCGCGCGGGGTCAGTTCATCCAATCCGATTTGTTCTTCTTCCGCGGTCTGGGGTAAGTAAATAGCCATAAGAACTAGTTTCGAAGTTTCAGTTTCAGTTTCGGCCAGGCCTGTAGCGGCCATGCGCCGAAATCAACTACCGATTGCCAAGCTTCACAGCTCTTCGAAAGTGAATTGCTCGTTGGTATAGATGCACATGCGGCCGGCAATCTTCATGGCTTCCTCGGCGATGGCGCGGGCCGGCAGTTCAGTGTGCGCGGCCAGGGCCTGCGCCGCGGCCTGGGCATAAGGACCGCCGCTGCCGATGGCGGCAATCCCGGAATCGGGCTCAATCACGTCGCCGGCGCCGCTGATCAGGTACGTCTGGGTCTGGTCGGCCACCAGCAGCAGCGCCTCCAGGTGGCGGAGGGCTTTGTCGGTGCGCCAGTCCTTGGCCAGTTCCACCGCCGCCCGGCCCAGGTTTCCATGGTACTGCTCCAGCTTGGCTTCAAAACGGCTGAACAGGGAAAAGGCGTCGGCGGTGGAACCGGCAAAGCCGGCCAGGATCTTGTCCTGGTAGAGCCGCCGGATCTTGCGGGCGGAGTGCTTCACAATGCCCTCGCCCAGGGTGACCTGGCCGTCGCCGGCCATGACCACCTTGCTGTCCTTGCGGACGGCGAGCACGGTGGTAGAGCGGATTTTCGGGAAATGACGTTCAGATGCTGCGCGCGGCGCTTTCATGGGCACTACCGTCGATTATAGCAGCCAGGCCCCGCACCGCCTCGCACGGTGCGCAGGTCAGAAGTCGGTTTCCGTCCGGTAGTTGCGCAGCGCCCTTGTCCGCCAGACGGGAGGAAGCGCCGGCTCGTGGTCGAAATCCGACATCTTCAGCCCCGCCCCCATGGCCGCGTCTGCTTCAGGGTCTGCGTCGACTTCCTCCCATTTGCGGCGGCGCCGGCCATGGTAAAGCGACCCCACTCCCCAGTTCTCCCCCGCATGTCCAATCCCCAGGACAACGAACAGGGAGAACATCATGATCAGGCTGGTCTCATTCTCCAGGTAGCGCCACAAGGGCTGGTCCAGGCCAGGCGCCATCCAGGTGGCCAGCATCAGGTGGGCGGTGTACAGCATGCCCACCAAGGAGACCGGCCGCACCGCCAGGCCCAACAAGAGTCCGACCCCGATGAACAGCTCAACGAGCGCGATGAGCACCGCGAATTCACTGTAATGAGGCCAAACCACACTGCTTAAGAAATCAGCGTAGAAAGCCACGCCGCCGCCGCCGATTGCCTCTCTCAGGAACTTGGGGAATTCCATGCGGGCAAAGTCCAGCGACCAGATCTTGTGCGCGCCGCTGAACAGAAACAGGGTCCCCATCACCATGCGCACCACGGCCAAGGTGTTCCTGAGGCGCGAATGCGAATACGCCATAGCAAGCTCCGGGAGCAGCTTGGGGACGACGAGGAGAACTGTACTTATAATGCGCCCATGCGGGTGCAAGACCAAGCTTTTTCTGCACAAAAATCGGTGCAAATTGCTTTCAGCATAACTGCAAACTCTTGCACCTGCGGTGGTTACCTGATTTCGTTCTTGAACAGCCGCCCATCCTTCATCACGAACCCGACCTTCTCCATGAGCTTGATGTCGCGCAGCGGGTCGCCGGCGACGGCCACCACGTCGGCATAAGCGCCGGGCGCGACGACGCCGATCTGCCCCTGCATGTCCAGCAGTTCTGCGGCGCGGGTGGTGGCGCTCCGGATGGCCTGCATCGGGGTCATGCCAAACTGGACCTCGCGTGCGAACTCCTGGGCGATGGGCTCGGTCCATGGAATTCCACCCATGTCGGTGCCGAAGGCGATCTTCACCCCGGCCTTGAGCGCCTTCTGGAACGACGTGATGTGCACCTCGGCGCGCTTGCGGTCGCGCCGGCCGGCAGGGGTGTTCTCCGGAGCCCAGTCGTAGTAGTAGACGGAGAGCGTGGGCACGTACCAGGTGCCTTGCTTCAGCATCTGCTGGATGGCGGCATCGTCCAGGTCGAGCCCGTGCTCGATGGAGTCGCAGCCTCCGTCCAGGGCACGATGCAGGCCGATGCCGCCATAGGCGTGGCAGGCTACCTTTCGGTCCCAGCCGTGGGTTTCGTCGGTGATTGCCTTCAGCTCTTCCACGGTGAGCGTGGGCTGGGAAACCAGTTCTCCGTGCTTTCCCAGCCAGGAGCGGTGGGTCATGTAAACCTTGATCCAGTCGGCGCCATTGTCGAGTTGCTCGCGGGCCGCCTTGCGCGCCTCGACCGGGCCATCGATGATCTGCACCCCCTTGGGAAGCTGGAGTTCGAGCCAGGGCGCGTAGCCTTCCAGCGGGTATCCGCCGGTGGTGGAAATGGCCCTGGTGACCACGAACATCCGCGGGCCGGGGATATACCCCTGGTCAATCGCCTGCTTGATGCCGACATCGCCATAACCGGCGCCTTCGGTTTCAACGTCGCGAATGGTGGTGAAGCCCTGCTCCAGCGCCCGCCGCGCCGCCACCGCCGCGCGCGCCGCGCGGTAGGCCAGCGGATACTTCAGAATGTTCACGTCATAGCCGCCCTGGGCCGGATCTTCGCCCTGGAGGAAGATGTGCGTGTGGGTGTCGATCAGGCCGGGCATGACGGTGGCATGCGAGAGATCGATGATCTGGGCTCCCGCGGGAATTTTCGCGGTGGCCGCGTCCCCTACGCTCTCGATGCGATCGCCGCGAATCACGATCACCTGGTTGGGGCGCGGCGCCTGCGACTTGCCGTCAATCAGGGTTCCGGCGCGAATGACGGTGACGGTGTTGGGCGGCGGAGCCGCGGGCCGCTCTGCCGGCCCCGGGTGGAGTTGAGCAACGGCCATGACAGGCAGCAGAACCAGAACCGGCAGGCATGAGAGAAGGCGTGGAGCGAAGCGCATCACAACCTCTCGTCCCGCGATATTTTGTGAACCGAGGCGGGAGCGGATAGGAATACGCGAAAAAACAGCGATTAGCAATCAGTGCTGTCCTAACGTTGCACTCGTATTTTGCCGTAAGTCACAGCTGTTATGTGAGTTGCCGGCCAATTCCGGCGGAATCGATTTGAATTTTTCCGGTACTCTGACGGCCATTTTCCCTCGCGAGGATGATGGCCATGAATGCCGGTCGGACTGTGTTCGCGCAGCTGATGGACTTTCTCCCGTGGCGTGAGTTTCGGCGTTGTGTCGAGCGCTACGGCGGTGAGTACAAGATCCAGCACTTCACCTGTTTGGACCAGTTCCTCTGCCTCGCCTTCGCGCAGCTGACCGCTCGCGAGAGCCTGCGCGACATCGAGGCCTGCCTGCGAGCGCAAGACTCCAAGCTCTACCACATGGGCTTTCGCGGTGACATCTCGCGCAGCAATCTCGCCCACGCCAACGAGCATCGCGACTGCCGCATCTTCGCCGACTTCGGCCGCGTGCTCATTGCCATGGCGCGCGATCTGTACCGCGACGAAAGCTTCTCGGTCGAGTTGGCCGAGACCGTCTATGCGATGGACTCGACCACCATCGATCTGTGCCTCTCGCTGTTCCCCTGGGCGCAGTTCCGCCGGCACAAAAGCGCCGTTAAAGTGCACACGCTGCTCGATGTCGCCACCTCGATTCCAGCCAGTGTTTACGCGACCGGCGCGCAAGTCGCCGATGTGAACCTGCTCGACTGCTTGCTGCTGGAACCCGGAGCCTTCTACCTGATGGACCGCGGCTACTACGACTTCGCTCGTCTGTACCTGTTCACTCAAGCCTGCGCCTACTTCGTTACTCGTGCCAAGCGCGGCATCCAGTTCCGCCTGCGCTCGCATCGCGTCGTCGATCGCACCACGGGCTTGCGTTGCGATCAGACCATCCGCCTGATCGGGCCCAAAACTTCCGATCGTTATCCGGCACCGCTGCGCCGCATTCACTATGTCGATCCGGAGGAGCATCGCGACCTCGTGTTTCTCACCAACAACTTCCTGCTGGAGCCACTCGCCATTACGGAACTGTATCGCGCGCGCTGGCAGGTCGAGTTGTTCTTCCGCTGGATCAAGCAGCACCTGCACATCAAAGCCTTTTACGGCACCTCGCGCAACGCCGTGACCATCCAAGTGTGGGTCGCGCTGAGCGTTTACCTGCTGGTGGCGATTGCCAAAAAGCAACTCGCGCCCCAGGCCAGCCTGTACAAAATCCTGCAAGTGCTGAGTATCACGATTTTCGAAAAAACCGCGATTTTAGAGGCTTTCTCGCACATGCCTGATCCGATGCCCTATACTGCTCCCGCTACTCAGCTGCAAATGTTCGACTTACGTTAGGACAGCACTAATTAGCAATCAGCAATTGGCGATCAGGGATTGACGCCGGAAGTCTGCAATGGCCAAGGACCAAGGGCCAACTGCCAACGGCCTGCTACAATTTCTGGTTTTCAAAGCGAGCTGCCAAGGAAGGAATCATGCGCGAGGTGATCGCCAGCCCCAACGCTCCCAAGGCCATCGGGCCGTATTCGCAAGCCATCCGCGCCGGAGGGATGATCTTCTGTTCCGGCCAGATTGCCATCGATCCCGTCACCAACCAGTTGATCGAAGGCGATGCCGCCGCGCAGACCGAGCGCGTGCTGAAGAACCTCTCGGCCGTGCTCTGGGAGGCGGGCAGCAACCTGGAACAGGTGGTGAAGACCACCGTCTTCCTGAAGAGCATGAACGATTTTGCCGCGATGAACGAGGTCTACGGGAAGTTCTTCAGCAAGCAGCCGCCGGCGCGCTCCACGGTGGAGGCGGCCCGGCTGCCGAAAGATGTGCTGGTGGAGATTGACGCGATCGCGGTGCTGTAGAGCGTTGCGGTTTCCTGGGTAGGCGCGTTTCCGAACAAAAGAACCCGGCCGGGGGCGGCCGGGCTACATCCCTGTCGTGGGCGACGCGCGATGCTACGCCTTGACAACTTTTCCGCTGCGCAAACAGGAAGTGCACACGCGCAGCCGCTTGGTGGCGCCCTTCACCTTGGCGCGCACCGGGCGCAGGTTTACGTTCCAGCGCCGCTTGGTGACGTTATGGGCGTGGCTGATGTTGTTGCCGAAGCGCGGCCCCTTGCCGCAGATATCACAAACTTGTGCCATGAGGGCTCAGAATCCTTCCTTGCCGGTGGGGCAAAGCATAGATTTTACAGGAGCGGGCACGTTTGCGCCACCCGGTGCTGTCCTGCAGGTTTAGGACACCACCCGCCACCCGCGGATTTCGTGAAAGACCACACGAAGCCGCGCGTGCGACACAAGCTCACCCGTTCGGAAGCCGCGAGAAGGCTTGCAGACTTGATCCTTGAGCACCTGTCCAGATATCCCATCGAGGAGCAAGAACGCAGGATCCAGGCATTCAGTGAGTCGGTCGATCAGCTTTGCGCACGCCACCGTCGGCAGAAGAGCACGAATCCGAGATGCCGCGATTCCGCTCCGGACCCGTATCCCGGTGGTGACTTCGTGCGATACTAATTTCATGCCCCCGCTTCCCACGCAGTCCGCCACGCCCAAGTCGGTGAAGGTGTACCTGAAGGAAGGGACCGGCATGGATATCGAGTGGACGGACGGGCACAAGAGTTCCTACAGCTTCCAGTACCTGCGCGACGCCTGCCCGTGCGCGCTCTGCAACGAGGAGCGGGTGAAGCAGAACCGGGAGCCGGGGGAGCGTCCCAAGCCGGAGCCGGGCGTGCTGCCCATGTACACGCCGCCGCCCAAGCCCACGGTGGCCGAGGGCGTGGGCCGCTACGCCATCCGCTTCACCTGGAGCGACGGCCACGAGCACGGCATCTACACCTGGGATTTTTTGCGCGAGTTTTGCCCCTGCCGCGAGTGCTCCAGCCTGCGCCGCGAGATGAAGCCGCCGGGCGCGCCGGTGACGCGCACGGTGCCGCACTAGACTAGTTTCCAGTTTCCTGTTTCCAGTGCTGGTGAAACTGCGCCCTCGTTTGAAGCTTGCATCTGGAAACCGGAAACCGGAAACTGGAAACTGACGTGACTTTCCTCGACCAACTCAATCCCCAGCAGCGCGAAGCGGTCGAAACCGCCGAGGGGCCGATCCTCATCCTGGCCGGCGCCGGGTCGGGAAAAACGCGCGTCATTACCTACCGCATCGCGCACCTGATCGAGCACCTGGGGGTGCAGCCCGAGTCCATCCTGGCGGTCACCTTCACCAACAAGGCGGCGCAGGAAATGGCCGAGCGGGTGGAGCACCTGGTGGGTGGCCGCCAGTTCGCCAAGCCCTGGATTTCCACCTTCCACTCCATGTGCGTGCGCATGTTGCGGCGCGATATCGAGGCGCTAAGGGTCAACAATGTCGGTTATTCGAAGCAATTCGCCATCTATGATGAAGCCGACCAGCAATCGCTGGTGAAGCAGGCCATCCGCCGCCTCGGGTTGGACGATAAGCAACTCACGCCGCGTTCGGTGCTGGCGCGCATCTCCTGGGCGAAGAACCATATGCTCGATCCGCAGGAGGTGTTCCTACAATCCTCCGATCAGAAATCCGAGCAGATCGCGCACGTCTACCAGATCTACCGCCAGGAGCTGCGCAAGGCCAACGCCATGGATTTCGACGACCTGCTGCTGGAGACCGTGCGGCTGCTCAAGGTCGCCGAACCGGTACGCCATTACTGGAACCGCCGATTCCATTACATCCTGATCGACGAGTATCAGGACACCAACCGCCCGCAGTACGAACTGATGCGCCTGCTGGCCGGCGTCCACCCCGCCGGCGAAGACAGCGCGGTCCGGGAACCGGGGGGCGGCGCCACAACGTCTGCGCGGTGGGCGACGAGGACCAGTCGATCTATTCCTGGCGCGGCGCCGACATCCGCAACATCCTGGAGTTCGAGCGCGACTTTCCCGACGCCAAAATCATCCGCCTGGAACAGAATTACCGCTCCACCCAGAACATCTTGAGCGCGGCCAGCGCGGTGGTCGCCAACAACGTCAAGCGCAAGGGCAAGAACCTGTGGACCTCGCGCCAGGGCGGCAACCGTATCGGCTATTACGAAGCTCCGGACGGGGAGAACGAGGCGCTGTTCGCCGCGGACTTGATTTCCAAGTACCTGCAGGAATCAGCGCAGGAGGGGCGGGACGGCGCCCGCGCCGCCGTGCTCTATCGCACCAACGCGCAGTCGCGCCTGTTTGAAGAGGCGATGCGGCGCTACCAGTTGCCGTACCACGTGGTGGGCGGCTTTTCCTTCTACGAGCGCGCCGAGATCAAGGACATGGTTTCCTACCTCAAGGTGGTGCAGAACCCCGACGACACAATCGCGCTCATGCGAGTGATCAACACGCCCGCGCGCGGCATCGGGCGCACCACGCTGGACACGCTGGAGCGGCTGGCGCTGGAAACCGGCGCGCCGCTGTGGGGCGGAATCGGCAATGCGATTGACGGCGTTCTGCTGCCGGCGCGCGCCGTCGCCTCGCTGAAGAACTTCCGCGACATCATCGAGGGCGGCCGCGCCATGCTGGCCGGAAGCTACGCCGAGTGGCTGGGCGATTCCATCGACGAGAGCCCGAGCGAACCCGAAGACCGCACCGCGCCCGAAGCCGCGACAGCTCCTGACGCCGAGGTTGCTTTCGATTTCGGCGCCAATATCGCTGAAAATGAAGATCCGAGTTTCGCAGTCCACGGCGCCCCCGCCGGGGAGGATCCTGAAGCCGGCGAAGATCACGTGGGAGCGGCCGGCGGCGCCGAGAAGCGCGCCGCCACCACCGCCGAGTTGCTCAAGTACCTGCTCGACCGCACCGGCTACATCAAGTCGCTCGAGGAAGAGGACACGCCCGAAGCCCTGGGCCGCATCGAGAACCTGCACGAACTGGTGAACGCCGCCATGGACTCGCGCGACCGCGGCGAATCGCTGCAGGATTTTCTCGATCACGCCGCGCTGGTGAGCGAACAGGACCAGTACGATGCCGCCGCCAAGATCACGCTGATGACGCTGCATGCCGCCAAGGGCCTGGAGTTTCCGCTGGTCTTCCTGGCGGGGCTGGAGGAGGGGCTGTTCCCGCACTCGCGCACCTTTCTCAATCCCGACGACATCGAGGAAGAGCGCCGCCTCTGCTACGTGGGCATGACGCGCGCCATGGACCAGCTCGTGCTCAGCCGCGCCCGCTACCGCCGCCGTTACGGCACCGACATGCCCGAGGCGTCCATCCCTTCGCGATTCCTGGAGGAAATTCCGGAGCAGTTGCTGCAGGACCTGGGCTCGCCACGCCGCGCCTGGAATACCGAAGAAACAATCCGCCAATACAAGGACGAGTACGCGTCTTCCCATTACGACTACGAGAGCGAAGACCAGCGGCCAACGCACCGTCGCCCGGAGCGTGCATCGTATGCCGCCTCGCATCCGACGTACAACTCGATCGACAATATCGCCGAATTCTTCGCCTCGCGGGGAAAGAAATTCACACGCCCCAAGATCGACCTTCCCGCGCCCAGCGGACGCACCGGCTTTCGCCCCGGCCAGCGTGTGAAGCACCCGAAATACGGCGAGGGAACGGTGTTCAAGCGCGAGGGCGACGGAGACGACGCCAAGATTACGGTACAATTCCCAAGATTCGGCCTGAAGAAGCTGGTCGAGAAGTACGCGCAATTGGAGCGGGTTTAAAAGCAGGCTCCAGTCGTCAGGCTGTACGCTTCGGCGGCAGAATTGTTAATCTAACTTCAGCGAGAATTCATGGCAAATACGCAAGCACTCTCCCGGGAAGAACGCAAGAAAGTGAAACGCACGGCCCGCAAAAAGGCCACGATCGAGAAACCGAAGAAGAAGCGCGAATATCCTCGCGGCTCCCGCAAGCGCAAGGTGAAAAAGATGGTGCGCGGGCAGTCCAAACGCTAATCCGGGATCGGGTAATTGAGAAATCGGGTAATCGGGTAATTGAAGCCGCATTCAATTACCCGATTACGCAATTGCCCGATTACGCAATTCTTAATTTCTCGCGGAATCTTCCTTGGCGAACACAACCCCGACGACCAATACGCAAGCGCGTCCGCGCCACCAGCTTCTCGCCCGCAAGTCCATCGATAAGCTGATCGCCGAATCGGAGGAGCCCGAGCACCGGCTGAAGAAGACCCTCGGCCCCTGGAGCCTGACGGCGCTGGGCATCGGCGCCATCATCGGCAGCGGCATCTTCGTGCTTACCGGCACGGCCGCCGCCGGGGAGCACTTCGAGGTGCCCTCCATCCTGCACGCCCAGGTGCTCGACCTGGTCACTAACTGGGTCACGCACGCATCCAGCGCGGGCACCCTCATGCACGGACGTCCTCCGGCAGGACCGGCGATCGCGGTTTCGTTCCTGCTGGTTGCCGTGGCCTGCAGCTTCGCCGGCCTGTGCTACGCCGAGTTGGCGTCGATGATCCCCATTGCCGGCAGCGCCTACACCTACTCCTATGCCACGCTGGGCGAAATCTTCGCCTGGATCATCGGCTGGGATTTGATCCTGGAATACGCGGTCAGCAACGTCGCGGTCGCCGTCGGTTTCAGCGGCTACCTGAAGGCCCAGCTCGCCGCCTTTGGCTTTGTCTTGCCCGACCAGTGGTCCAGCGCCGTGTGGGCCTCGGGCAAATGGACCGGCGCCTACTTCAACGTGCCCGCGTTCCTCGTCGTTTTTTTTCTTACCGTGCTGCTGGTGCGGGGCGTACGCGAGTCGGCCGAGACCAATAACGTCATGGTGGCCATCAAACTGGGCGCCATCGTCACCTTCCTGGTGGTCGGCGGCATGCTGGTGCGGCCGGCGAACTGGCATCCGTTCGCGCCCTCGGGCTTTGCCGGCGTAGTCACCGGCGGCGCCATTATTTTCTTCACCTACATTGGCTTCGATTCGGTTTCCACGGCCGCTGAAGAGGCCAAGAACCCGCAGAAAGACATCCCATTCGGCATCATCGCCTCGCTCATCGTCTGCACCGTGCTTTACGTCGGGGTCGCGCTGGTACTGCTGGGGATGATGAAGTACACCACGTTCATCGGCGGCGCGGCGGCCGAGGCGCCCGTCGCCTACGCGCTCAAGCAACTCGGCGCCAGTCGCGTCTGGCAGTCAGTGATCATCGTCGGCGCGCTCATGGGCATGCTGTCGTCCCTGCTGGTGTTTCAGTACGGGCAGACGCGCATCTGGTTCGCCATGTCGCGCGACGGCCTGCTGCCGCGCATCTTTTCCAAGGTGCACAAGAAGTTCAAGACTCCGCACTGGTCCACCTGGATCGCCGGATTCGCGGTGGGCGTTCCCGCGGGAGTGGTGGACATCGGCGACGCCGCCGATCTCTCCAACATCGGCACCCTGTTCGCCTTCGTGCTCGTCTCTCTCGGCGTGATCTTCCTGCGCCGAACGCAGCCGGAGCGCCCGCGCGGCTTCAAGGTTCCGTTCGTTCCCTGGTTCCCACTGCTCGCGGTGGTCCTGTGCGGCGGGCTGATGACCGGACTCACCGTCATCACCTGGATCCGCTTCTTCGTCTGGCTGGCGATCGGGTTGTGCATCTACTTCCTGTGGAGCCGCCGGCATTCAGAATTCGCGCGCCGTTGAAAAAAATGAACACGGAGACACGGAGACACAGCGAAAAGCAGTTCCGATTGCTCTGTGCCTCCGTGTCTCCGTGGTGGATTGTGCGATGACGCTCGCAAAAGGCCAGCCAACGACCGACGACCAACGGCCAACGACCACGAAAGCGCCCTCAGCATTCATCCGAAATCTTCCCAAGGCCGAGCTCCATCTCCACCTGGAGGGCTCCATCGGCCCCGATGAACTCGCCGAATTGATCGTGCGCCACGGCGGCGGCCCCGTCGACCGCGAACGGCTGGCGCAGCTTTACCGGTACACCGACTTCCTCGCCTTCATGGAATCATTCAAGCGCGTCACCTCCTGGCTGCGCACGCCGGAGGACTACGAGCTCATCACCTACGGCCTGATGCGGAAGCTCAAGGCGGAAAACGCACTTCACGCCGAGGTCTATGTCTCGGTCGGCGTGATCTTGTATTACGGGCGCGACTTCGACGCCATATTTGAAGGTCTGGAACGCGGACGCCAGCGCGGCGAGCGCGACTTTGGCGTTTCCCTGCTATGGATTTTCGACGCCGTGCGCCATTTCGGGGTGGAGGCGGCGGAGAAGGTATTCAACAAGGCTGCCCAGCTTCGCGACCGAAATGTGGTGGCCATCGGCATCGGCGGCGACGAGCGCCGCGCCGCGCCCGAACTGTTCCGTGAACTGTACGCGCGTGCCCGTGACCACGGCCTGCGCCTCACCGCGCATGCCGGCGAAACCAGCGGCCCGCAATCCATTCTCGGCGCGCTGGATGCACTCAAGGCCGAGCGCGTCGGCCACGCTCTCACCGCTCACCAGGACCGCGAGCTCATGGCCAGGCTGGCGCAAACGCAGGCGCCCATCGAGATCTGCCTGACCAGCAACCTGCGCACCGGATGTTGCACCGGCGCGCATCGCCACCCCCTGAAGACCTACCACGACCTCGGCTTGATGCTCACCCTCAACACCGACGATCCCGCCATGTTCGAGACCTCGCTGTGCCGTGAATACCAGCTTGCGCAGCAGACCTTCGGCTTCACGGACGAGCAGTTGCGTGAGCTGGCCCGGAACTCCTTCCGCGCCTCGTTCCTGCCGGAAGAGCGCAAGCGCCAATTCCTGTCACGATTCTGACCGGGGTTCCTGTTGCAGGACGTGAAAGATCGTACCCGGACAGACGATTCCTCCGGCGCGCAGGCCGGCCCGCAAAAAAAACGTGCCAGGTGGTCTCACCACCTGGCACGCCCCTAACTCGGTCTGCGTTTAGAGGCCTGGTACGTCGCAAGAGCAGGTGCCCTTGCCGCTGCCCAGGTACCGTGCAAATGAGCAGGCTGTCTGCAGGAAGCTAAACTCATCCGCGCCCAGCACCACATCCGGGACATTGGTTTCGGTCACGAAAGTGGCGCCGCCGGTGCTCTGCAGGTGGGTCGCGAATCCAACGATGCTGCCGACAGTCTGGCCAATAGCGGTCGGGTCGCAACCCGGAGCTGGAAGCGAGTTGACGACCTTGATCACGCCGGCGGCGGGTACCACCGAGGTGACCGGGTTGTTGGTCAACTGCGTGCCCACCGACGCCGTCGCCAGCTCATTCGGAGTGGTGCGGCAGTAGCAGCACGCGATCATTTCCTGGTTGTTGTCGAACACGTAGATGTTCGAACAGATATCGCCCGTGGGGCTGGTCATGGGTGTGCCGTATTGTCCGGTGTTGACCAGGCGAAGCACCTGGTCGGCGGCACCCGGGACCGGCCCGGAGTTGTTGGCGTAATAGTCGACCAGATACGGCCCCTGCGCGAACGCCGATACCGACGATACCAGCACCACAAGGGCTAACACTACGAGCACTTTCTTCATTGGGGGATCCTCCTAGCTGGGTTTGCGGACCGCCCTGGGAGGAACAGCGCGGCACAAACCTTGGGAGAGCATCGCCCCGGGGACTACTACGAGGCAATTCCCCAGACGGGCTAACCATCCGGATTAGTCCGCCGAGACTCGGCGCGGGGAGAAGGGCGGGGCCGGACCGCAAAAAAGGCGTGCCGAGTGGTCTGACCACTGGGCACGCCCCGCGAACTCGGTCTGCGGTTACAGGCCTGGTGCGTCGCAAGAGCAGGTGCCCTTGCCGCTGCCCAGGTACTGCGCAAACGAGCAAGCCGTCTGCAGGAAGAAGAACTCCGGCGCGCTCAGCGTCGGGTTCGGGACATTCGTTTCGGTCACGTAAGTCGCGCCGCCGGTGCTCTGCAGGTGGGTCGCGAAGCCAACGATGCTGTCGGTAATGCCTTCGGCCGAGAGCGCGGTCGGATCGCAACCCGGGTTGGGAAGCGTGTTGATGATCTTGATCACGCCGGCGGCAGGTACCACCGAGGTGACCGGGTTGTTGGTCAACTGCGTGCCCACCGACGCCGTCGCCAGCTCATTCGGAGTGGTGCGGCAGTAGCAGCACGCGATCATTTCCTGGTTGTTGTCGAACACGTAGATGTTCGAGCAAATGTCGCCCGTCGGGCTGGTCATGGGTGTGCCGTACCGTCCGGTGTTGACCAGGCGAAGCACCTGGTCTGCCGCACCCGGAACCGGCCCGGAATTGTTGGCGAAATAGTCGACCAGATACGCACCCTGCGCAAATGCTGATATCGACCCTACCAGCAGCACAAGGCCTAACACTACGAGCTTCTTCATTGGGGATCCTCCTAGCTGGTTTGCCGCGCTGGGGGAGGAACACCGCGGTGCAAACCTCGTGGAGCATCGCCCCGGGGACTAGTACAAGGCAATTCCCCAGACGGCCTAACCAGCCAGATTAGTCCGCAGCCGCCCGGGGGAAGCTTCCTCCTGCACAAAAAAGCGTGCCAGGTCTCACAACCTGGCACGCGAGCTAACTCCGTATGCGTTCTAGAGGCCCGGTACGCTGCAAGAGCAGGTGCCCTTGCCGCTGCCCAGGTACCGTGCAAATGAGCAGGCCGTCTGCAGGAAGCTCAATTCACCCTCACTCAGCGCCGCCTCCGGAACATTGGTTTCGGTCACGAAAGTGGCGCCACCGGTGCTCTGCAGGTGGGTCGCGAATCCAACGATGCTGCCCGTAATCCCGGTCAGCCCAGTCGGATCGCAGCCCGGCGAAGGAGTTGAGTTGACGACCTTGATCACGCCGGCGGCGGGTACCACCGAGGTGACCGGGTTGTTGGTCAGTTGCGTGCCCACCGACGCCGTCGCCAGCTCATTCGGAGTGGTGCGGCAGTAGCAGCACGCGATCATTTCCTGGTTGTTGTCGAACACGTAGATGTTCGAGCAGATATCGCCCGTGGGGCTGGTCATGGGTGTGCCGTATTGTCCGGTGTTGACCAGGCGAAGCACCTGGTCGGCGGCACCCGGGACCGGCCCGGAGTTGTTGGCGTAATAGTCGACCAGATACGGCCCCTGCGCGAATGCCGATACCGACGATACCAGCACCACAAGGGCTAACACTACGAGCACTTTCTTCATTGGGGATCCTCCTAGCTGGTTTGCTTTCCGCGATGGGAGGAACAGCACGGTACAAACCTTGGGAGAGCATCGCCTCCGCGACTACTACAAAACAATTCCCCAGACGGCCTAACCGAGTGGCTTAGCCCTGGCGGGCAGCCCCATCGGCTGGTCGCCACCCAGGCGCGGCGCACCCCGGCGCGGGCCCGCCCGGCCTTCTCATTTTTCTGGAAACTGCTTCTCAGATTTTCTGTACCCGATGCACGTCGTGCACGCCGGGGATCTTGCGCAGCCCGGCGACAATCCGCTCCAGGTGCTTCAGATCCTCGATATCCACCACGATGTCAACCGTCGCCTGGCTGTTGGCGGTGCGCGCTTCGATGTTACGGATGTTGATGTTCTCGTCGCTGATGACGGCGGTCATCTGCTTGAGCATGCCGCTGCGGTCGTCGCAGAAGACGGTGAGCTTGACCGGATAGCCGGCCTGGCCGTCCTCCTTGCGCGGCCGCGCCCACTCCACCGCGATGCGGCGGTCGGATTCATACATCAGGTTCACCACGTTGGGGCAGTTCCTGGCATGCACGGCCACTCCCTTGCCGCGGGTGACGTAACCGACAATCTCCTCGCCGCGGATGGGATTGCAGCAGCGCGCCCGGTAGACCAGCAGGTCGTCGTGGCCCTTGACGGTAATGGCGCCGGTCTCACCCCCGAAGACGCGCCGGAGCAGCCCGCCGGGCTTCTCCTCCGGTGCCGCTTCCGGGGCAGGCTCGCTGGCGGCGGCGGGCGCCAGCCGGGCCAGGATCTGGCGCGCGGAAAACTTGCCGTAGCCGATGGCCGCCATCAAGTCGTCGGGACGGCCCAGACCGAGGTCGTTGGCCACCTTCCGGTACTGCTCGTCGCTGATGTCCTTCATGGGGACGCGGTACTTGCGCGCCTCCTTTTCGATCAGCTTCCGCCCGATCTCGATGGCCCGCTCGCGCTGGTGCACGTTGAGCCAGTGCTTGATCTTCTGGCGGGCGCGGCTGGACTTGACCAGCCCCAGCCAGTCGCGGCTCGGCTTGTGCCCTGTCTGGGTGATGATCTCGACGATGTCGCCGCTTCGCAGCTTGTAGCGCAGCGGCACGATGCGCCCGTTGACCTTCGCCCCCACGCAGGTATGCCCGACCTCGGTGTGCACGGTGTAGGCGAAGTCAATCGGGGTGGCCTCCCGCGGCAGCACCACCACCTTCCCCTTGGGGGTGAAGGTGTACACCTCCTCCGGGTAGAGATCGATCTTCAGGGTGGAGAGAAACTCGTTAGGGTCGCTGATATCCCGCTGCCACTCCACCAGCTTGGCGCAGCCACGCCAGCCGCTGCTCGTCGCGAGCCGAGACCGGTCCGTCCTTGTACTTCCAGTGGGCCGCGATGCCTTCCTCCGCCATGTGGTGCATCTCCTCGGTCCGGATCTGCACCTCGAACGGCGCCGCCGTTGTCGGCGATCACCGAGGTATGCAGCGATTGGTAAAGGTTGGGGCGCGGCATGGCGATGTGGTCCTTGATGCGTCCCGGCACCGGCCGCCACAGATTGTGGATCATGCCCAGCACGGCGTAGCAGTCCTGCACCGATTGGGTGACAATGCGCAGCGCCAGCAGGTCGTACATCTGGTCCACCGTGATTCGCTGCCGCTGGATTTTCAGGTAAATGGAGTACAAGACGCTTGATGCGGCTCTCCACCAGGGCGTGGATTCCCGCTTCCCGCAGCTTCTCGCGGATGATCCCCTGGATCTTTGGCCAGGAATTCCTCGCCCGCCTTGCGGCGCGCCTCCACCTGTTCGTGCACCTGCTGGTAGGCGATGGGATCGACGTAGGGAAACGCCAGGTCCTCCAGTTCGCCGCGGATCTTTCCCATGCCCAGGCGGTGCGCGATGGGAGCGTAGATCTCCAGCGTCTCGCGCGCGATCAGCCAGCCTGCCGCTCCGCCGGCAGATGCTGCAGGGTGCGCATGTTGTGCAGGCGGTCAGCCAGCTTGATCAGGACGACGCGGATGTCGTCCACCATGGCCAGCATCATCTTGCGCAGGTTCTCCGCCTGCCGCTCTTCGCGGGTGTGCGAAGTTGATCTTGCTGATCTTGGTGACGCCTTCGACGATGTGCGCCACCTGCTCGCCAAATTCCTGCTCGATGTCCTCGATGGTCACCGCCGTGTCTTCCACCAGGTCGTGCAGCAACCCGGCGGCAATGGCGATCGGGTCGAGCTTGATTTCCGCCAGCACGCAGGCCACTTCCAGCGGATGCACCAGGTAAGGCTCCCCCGAGGCGCGCGTCTGTCCGGTGATGATAACGGAGGGAAAATTCGTAGGCCTTGCTTGATCAGGTCGAGATCGTCGTTGGGACGGTAGGCCTTGACCTGCTTCAACAGGTCGCGAAAGCGGGTGACCCGGAGCACGTTGGTCGCGAACTGGTGCCGCAGGGTCGCCATGCTTGATTATAGCGTCAGCCCGGTTGGGGGTTGAGGGTTGTCGTTGTCGGTTACCCCCTGGCGGCCCTCGGCCGCGGCCGCCAGCATGCCGTTGACAGGCGCGCGCCCCTCACGTAGGCTCTTGTTCGCTCACAAGGCCTGATCCGGGGTGCAGGGCCTTTTCCTCAAGCCAGACCGGCAACTCATTCGGCATAACAAACTATGCTCGGCCCCAAAACTGAGGAGGTTACCTATGCGTAGAACTCTTGCGTTGGCACTGGCACTTGCCCTGCTAACGCCCGCAGCGGTTGCGGTTGCACAGACGGCCGCGAAAATGCCGGAAGGCCCGCCGAAGATACTGGAGATCATCATCGAGGACTCGAAGCCCGGCAAGTCGATCGCCCACCGGCAGCACGAAGCGGCATGGAACCAGGCGTTTGTCCACGCGGGGGGCGTTCCCTACAGCCTGACGGTCAGCTCGGTGACCGGCCCGGATGAGGACTGGTTCATGACGGGATTCCACTCCTACGCGGAGGTGGAAAAGTGGAACGCATCGCTGGAGACAAAGCCGGCCTATCGCAAGGTGATGGAAACCTTTGTGCCCAAGGAGAGCGATTACCTGCAAAAGTCGCGCTTCCTCCTGGCGGATTACCGGCCCGACCTGAGCTACAGGCCGGACTTCAAGCTGGGTGAATACAAGTACTTCAGCGTCGCCATGGTGCAGCTGCATCCGGGAGCGAGTGCCGCCGATATTTACAAAATCCTGAACGGGGCGCGCGCCAAGGCCAATCTTGACATGCACGGCGTGGTGTACGAGGTGCGATCCGGCATGCCCCTGGGCACCTACCTGGCGTTTTATGCGGTCAAGAGCCTGGCGCAATGGGATGAACCGGAGAACAAGGCATACGAGGCGGCGCTGAAGGAAGGCAATTTCAGGGACATTTTCGGCAAATCGGTACGCAGCGTGGAATTCCGGCTGCTCGCCTTCAATCCGCGTTTGAGCTACCTGCCGGAGTCGGTCACCATGCTGGACCCGGCCTTCTGGAACCCCAAACCGATGATGGCCAAAACGCCTGCCAAGAAAGCAGCCATGCCGGCAGCCAAGAAGAAAATGAAATAGCACGATAGAAGGCGCGGCCGCGCGCCGCGTCTTATCGCACCAATCGAAGCACAGAGGAGAAAACATGAGGAAGAAGACCTTGCTTGCAGTTGCCATCGTGGCACTGTTGATCTCAGCCACCGTCACAGTTCCCATTCCCGCCGCGGCGCAGAGCGGAGAGCAGGCAGCCGCCTCCGGACCGCCGCAGGTGATGCAGTTGTTCGTGGAGGACGTGAAGCCGGGAAGGGCGCCGGCCCACCTGAAGAACGAAGCCGCGTGGACGGCCGCCTACAAGAAGGCCATGCTGAAAGATTACTACGTGGGGGCCACCACGCTGAGCGGCCCGCCGCAAGCCTGGTTTTTTGCCGCCTTTGGCAGCATGGGCGACGTGGAACGGGTCAACGCGGCGCTGGAGGCGAACAAGGCGGTGCAGGCGCAACTGGACCGGGTGGGGGCGGCGGAGAGCGACCTGCTGAGCAACACGCGGTCGATGTTCGTGTTCTACAACAAGGAGCTCAGCTACCGTCCTGACTTCAACATCGGCAATTACAAGTACGTGATGGTGGACACCGTCCGGGTGAAGCCGGGACAGTTCTCCAAGTTCGCCGAGATGTGGAAGATGGTGAATGCGGCGCATGAGAAGGCGAACATGGACGAGCACATGCTGGTGTACAACGCCGGCCTGGGCGCGCCCGGAGGAACGGTGTTCGTGTTTCAGCCGCTGAAGTCGCTGAAGGAATGGGACCAGATGGGAAAGACACACGGCAAGGGCTCGGGCTACTACGAGGCGGTGGGCGATGAAGGCAGGAAGAAGATGGGGGAATTCGCGCAGAATGACCAGAAGTTCTTCGAGCGGAACATCCTGGCCATCAGCCCGGAAATGAGCTTCGTCTCGGAGAAGGTGATGGCGGCCAACCCCAGCTTCTGGATGCCAAAAGCAGCGATGGCGAAATCGAAATCGCATGCCTCCAAGGGCGTCAAGCCAGTCGCGGAAAGGGATACGACCAAGATCAGAAGGAAGTAAATGCAAGACATCCTGGGCTTGCCAAACGCGCGAGCCTCAGGACGACAGCCTCAATTTTGCCGCCCGGTCGAAAGGCCGGGCTTTTTATTTGCGCAGTGGAAACTGAGGCTCCGCCGCTTCACAAATTGGCATACCATGTCCGGCGTGAAGGTCCTGGTAACCGGCGCTTCCGGTCTGATCGGCTCGTCGCTGATGCGCGCCTTGCGCGAGGCCGGCGACGAGGCCATCGCGCTGGTGCGGCGCGCGCCGCGCCCGGGCGAGCTGCGATGGGAGCCTGCCGGCGCCATCGACGGCCTCACCTTCAGCGGCGCCGATGCCGTCGTCCATCTGGCGGGGGAGAACATCGCGGCCGGGCGCTGGAAGCCGGAATTCAAGTCGCGCATCCTGAAGAGCCGTGCGCAAGGGACGCAGACCATAGCCGCCTCCATGGCGCGCGCCGATCCTCGCCCGCCCGTCCTGATCAGCGCGTCGGCGAATGGCATCTATGGCGATACCGGAGACAAGGTGGTCAACGAGGCGGAGCCGCCCGGCTCAAGCTTCCTGGCCGAGGTCGGCCGGCAGTGGGAAAACGCAACCAGGGCGGCCGCCGACGCCGGCATCCGCGTGGTGCTGCTGCGTCTGGGCATGGTGCTCAGCGGCCACGGCGGCGCCCTGCCCCGGATGTTGACCCCGTTCCGGCTGGGGGCCGGCGGACGCGTGGGCCATGGCCGCCAGTGGATGAGCTGGATCGCCCTCGATGACGTCATCGGGCTGATCCTGTATGCGCTCAGGAATGAGGCTTTGCGCGGGCCGGTCAACGCGGTTGCGCCCAATCCGGTCACCAATGCCGAGTTCACCCGCGCGCTGGGCGCGGTGCTGCATCGGCCTACCCTGTTTCCGCTTCCTGCCTTCCTGGTGCGCGCCGCTTTTGGCGAGATGGGCCAGGAACTGCTGTTGGCCAGCAACCGCGCCGTGCCCGAGGCTGCCCTCGCCGCCGGATTCCACTTCCGCTATCCCGAGATCAAAGCCGCCCTGCGACACGTCCTGGAAACCCGCGGCACCCAGGGCTAATCGCCAGTCGCGAATCCCGAATCGCCGACGCACTTACTGCAGCCCCACGCGCGAAAGCACGAAGGTGAGCACCATGATCGCCAGCACCAGGCTGGTCACCAGCACATAGCGGTAGTCGTGGTCCACCCAGAAGGCATAGATGGATACCACCACGCGCACCACCGGCGTCAGGATGAGCAGAACCGTGGCCACCACCATCAGCGCCGTCGGATCCAGCCTCGCCAGCCCGTGAATGACCGTCATGAAGCGCGCGTGATCGCGCACCCATTCCGTGGTCAGTGGAAACTGCGCGTGCAGGATCAGCGCCCGAATTACCCCGGCGGCGAACAAGGAGGTACTGACGAACATGCCCACCAGCAGCACGTGGTACACGCCGGCGTAGACGTTCGCCTCCGCCGTTCCCGGCTTCCGCGCGTTGGCTCGTTCTGGCATCAACTCCCCCACCCCGCATTGGGCAGATGCACGCCGAAGTGCAGCAGCAACGCCCGGGCCACCAGGCCGTAGGTCATGTAGGCCATCAGCACCGCGAATACCCACTTCAGCGCCACCGTATGCAGCCGGTTCATGATCATGGTGCCGAGGGTGGCGCCGAAGGTGGTGCCCATGGCCACCGGAGCGACCACCGCGAAGTGCACCAGCCCGGCCAGGAAAAACAGAATCGCGCCTACCGCCGCCGTCACCCCGATCATCAGCTTGCTGGTGCCCACCGCCACCTTCATGGGCACGTTCATGTAGCGGTTCATGGCCGAGACCTTCAGCACCCCTCCGCCCACGCCGAGCAGCCCGGACGACACGCCCGCCAGGAAGGAGATGAAGGCGCCGGTGCGCGTGCCGCAGACCACGTACTCCACCTCGCGGCCGGCCGCCTCATCGTAGTAGCCGCCGCGCAGTTTCAGCCAGCGCGCAACCCGGTCCGGACGCGCGCGGCTGAATTCGCCCGACCTGATGCGCTGGTCGTCCAGGTTGCGCGTGCTGTACGCCGCCCACGCCATGTAGGCGAGCATGGCGGCGAACACCAGCAGCATCACCCATTCCTGCAGGTACAGCGCCAGCGCCGCCCCGGAGAGCGCGCCCACGGTGGTGGCGATCTCCAGGAACATGGCCAGCCGAAGGTTGGTGATGCGCTGGTCGACGTAGGACGAGCCGCCGGCGTTGGAGGTGGCGATCACCGATACGATGCTGGCCGCCACCGCGATCTTGATCGGCAGGTGGAACAGCAGCACCATGGCGGGGACAATGAAAATGCCGCCGCCCACGCCGAGCAGCGCGCCCAGGAACCCGGCCAGCGAAGCGGCGCCGAACAGGGCCGCCACCGATGAGAGCGTATAAGTCATCTTACTTCTGCAGAAACATCTTCACCGCCACCCCCACCAGCAGAATCGCGAACCCCTTGCGCAGCACCGACTCGGAGATTTGCTGCGCCCAGGCGCCTCCCAGCCAGCCGCCAACCACCACGCCGGCGGCGATCAGCAGCCCAAGCTTCAAGTCGGTGTTTCCCGCGCGGTGATACTGCAGAAACGCCAGGATTCCGGTGGGCGGCAGCAGAATGGCGAGCGAGGTCCCTTGGGCTAGCTTCTGGTGCATCTTGAAGCCGTAAACAAGGATCGGAAGGAGCATGACCCCGCCGGCCACGCCCAACATGCCGGAGATCACCCCCACACCTACCCCCGCCACAAGCCCCCAAAGGATCCACATAGGCACCTCGGAGAATTAGTCTTGAGTTTGTGTTTCCATCTCGGTCCAGTTGATGCGCGCAAGAGGAAACAACATGGTAGCAGACGCCTTCGGCCGTCCGGCCCGCATCACAGGCTGGCGTGATATGCCCGCGGGGTTTATGCTTCTTCCGCCCACGGTGAGGAGGCAAAGATGAGGACAACCCTGTTCCTTGTGCTGTTATCGCTGGCCGCAAGCGCGGCCGTGGCCCAGAACGCGGCATCCAACTCGAACCCGGTGAGCAACAGCGTCCGCCACATGTTCGCCCGCCAGTCGAAGAACCTGCTGGGAGCGGCCGAGGAGATGCCCGCCGCCAAGTACGCCTACAAGCCCACCGAGCAGCAGATGAGCTTCGGCAAGCTGGTGGCGCACGTCATCGAGGCGAACAATTTCCTCTGCGCCCGGCTGTCCAACCAGGCGGAGCCGACGCAAAAGGCCAGCGAGAAGGATGGCAAGGATAAGCTGGTGGCGGAGCTGAAGAGCTCCTTCGATTACTGCGAGACGGCGCTGAAGGGCGTGCAGGATTCTCAGCTCGGCGAGCCGGTCACCATGTGGAACGGACGCCAGGCGCCCAAGGCCGCCGCGCTCATCGGCCTGACCAACGACTGGGCCGACCACTATAGCCAGGCCGCCATGTACCTGCGCCTGAACGGCATGCTGCCGCCCAGCGCCAAGAAAAAAACGGAAAGCGCAATGAAGTAATAACAAGCTGGCGGTAGTCCGTGGTTGCAAGTACAACTTGCGGGCTACCGACTGCCCACCTTCAGTCGCTGATTTCTGCATCGCGGGGGGCTCCCGCGCATCCAACCCCGCAGCCGCTGCTCCGGCTCGCAAGTGCTTCTGACAGTGCCAGTTAGGCCCCCGAAAAGACCGTTCGCTGAACTGTTTTGGCGCTTGGATGATTGCGGGCCACGCTGCATCCCCGTGCGTGCTCTAATTAGAAACTTGAACGTGATGGCGACCGCCGCTGTACGACTCCGCCGCAGTTTCAACGCGATGCATCGCCGCTCCCGCGAGTGGAAGATGATCGCCAAGGCCCTGGTGTCCACCCGGCCATCCGGTGCTGGCGCACATCATTCCCATGCGCCGCTGCAATCTCTCCTGCACCTACTGCAACGAGTACGACGATTTCTCCAAGCCCGTGCCGCTGGAGACCGATGTACCAGCGCATCGACAAGCTGGCGGCGCTGGGCACGACCATCATCACCATCAGCGGCGGCGAGCCGCTGCTGCATCCCGAGCTGGACGACATCATCCGCCGCATTCGCCTGCACGGCATCATCGCCGGCATGATCACCAACGGCTACCTGCTCACCGCCGAGCGCATCCAGCGCCTGAACCGCGCCGGGCTCGAGCACCTGCAGATCTCCATCGACAACGTCACGCCCGACGAGGTCTCGAAGAAGAGCCTGAAGGTGCTCGACAAGAAGCTGCAACTGCTGGCCGAGCACGCCGAGTTTCACGTGAACATCAATTCCGTGGTGGGCGGCGGCATCCAGAATCCGCAGGATGCGCTGATCGATCGGCAAGCGCGCGCTGGAGCTTGGGATTCACCTCCACCGTGGGCATCATCCACGACGGCGACGGCCAGCTGCAGCCGCTCAGCGGAGAAGAGCGCGACGTCTATCACGCCAGATGAAGAGCGCTGGAGAAGGCCAGCTATTCGCGCGTCAACGGTTTCCAGGACAACATCGCCAACGGACGTCCCAACGACTGGCGCTGCCGCGCCGGCGGCGCGCTACCTCTACATCTGCGAAGACGGCCTGGTGCACTACTGCTCGCAGCAGCGCGGATACCCGGCCAAGCCGCTAGCGAAATACACGCTGGCCGACGTCCGCCGCGAATACCTCACCGAGAAAAGCTGCGCCCCGCACTGCACGGTGTCCTGCGTGCACCAGATTTCCTATCTCGACTTCTGGCGCGCCCCGCAGAGCACACAACCGATTCCGCCCTCGCCGAACGAGGCGCCGGATCTGGTGCAGATCCAGAGCGACTAGTTTCGGGTAGAAGCTGGGCGTCTTCGTGCGTGCTAAAATCACAGGTTTGCCCATAGTTTGCGCGCGCCTTTCGTGTGCGCCGAGGATTCCCATGCCCGACACCATGCTGGCGGTGATAAAGGCCGAGCCCAAGCCGGGCGCCGAGGTCCGTCAGGTCAAGATCCCCGAGATTGGCCTCAGCGACGTGCTCGTGAAGGTGAAGTCGCCTCGCGTCTGCGGCACCGACCTGCACATTTATAACTGGGACCCGTGGGCGCAGCACCGCATTCATCCGCCGCTGATTCCCGGACACGAATTTTGCGGCACGGTCGCCGCCGTGGGCAAAGAAGTCACGACGCGTGAAGGAAGGCGACTTCGTCTCCGCCGAGATGCACGTGGCCTGCGGCAAGTGCCTGCAATGCCGCACCGGCGAAGCGCACATCTGCCAGCACGTGAAGATCATCGGCGTGGACGCCAACGGCGCATTCGCCGAGTACGTGGTGCATTCCGGAGTCGAATATATGGAAGCTCGACCCGTCGATTCCGCAGGAGTACGCGTCCATCCTCGATCCGCTGGGCAACGCGGTGCACACCGTGCTGGCGGGCGATATCGCGGCCAAGATCGGTGGCCATCACCGGCTGCGGCCCGATCGGATTGTTCTCCATTGCCGTGGCGCGCGCCTGCGGCGCAACCCAGATTTTCGCCATCGAGATCGAACGAATACCGCCGCAGCGATCGCGCAGCAGATGAAGGCCGACTTCGTGCTCGATCCCCGAAACCGAGGACGTCCGAGCAGATCGTGATGGACGACACCGGCGGCATCGGCGTGGACGTGGTGCTGCGAGATGGCGGGGCATCCCGAGCGCCATTCGCACTCGCGCTTCGACATCCTGCGACGCGGTGGGCGCATTTCGCTGCTCGGGCATCCCGTCAAGCCCATCGCCCTGAATTTCGCCGACGACATCATCTTCAAGGGCGCGACCATCCAGGGGATCAACGGCCGCAAGATGTACCAGACCTGGTACCAGATGACCGCGCTGCTGAAGGCCGGGCAAGCTCGACCTGCATCCGGTGATCACCGATCGGCTGGCCATGAAGGACTTCAACAAGGGCATGGAGCGGCTGAAGACCGGCGAAGCGAGCAAGATTCTGTTGTATCCAAATGGGGCGAAAAGTTAGCAGCGCGCAGGAACGCGGATTCCGGAAGGAACGGCGTTCGCATTTCGTGCTACGCCGAATCCCTTAGCCTGCTCCAGCTTTTCCCGGCCGCACAGCGCAACCCTCTGCGCGCCGCGGCATCTATAACGGAAAGAGCAGCTCTCATGATCAAAATGAATCAACGCAGCCTGTTTTGGCTCGTCATCTTTCTGTTCCTGGCGGTATGCGGCACCATCGCGTTGCGCGCCCAGAATGCCGAGGCTGCCGCCATACTGCGTCCTCCCAAGGGCGCCACGCTGGCCCTGGTCGTCTTCGAGGATCTCGAGTGCCCCGACTGCGCCCGCGCCGCACCGCTCGTGCAGGAAGCCGCCAAAACCTACAACATTCCCGTCGTCCGCTACGACTTCCCCCTGCCCATGCACCCTTGGGCCTTCGAGGCCTCCGTGCTGGCGCATTATTTCCAGGCCCAGTCGCCCGCGCTCGGGGTCGAGTTCCGCGAATATATCTTCCAGCGCCAGCAGCAGATCACCGGTCTCGGTCCGGCCGATGAAGCGGCGCAGAAACAGCGCCTGCGCGCCGCCGCCGAGCAGTTCGCCCGCCAGCACCAGGTCAAACTGCCCTTCGTGGTCGATCCCAAGGGGAAGTTCGCAGCCGAGGTCCGCGCCGAAAAGCGCATCGGCGAGCGGATCGGCATTCAGCACACGCCCACGCTGTTTGTGGTGAACAACAGCCGCACCGGCCGCCCCTTCATCGAGGTGGTTGACCGCTCCCAGTTGTTTCAGATGATCGATCAGATGAAGAGCGAGGCCGGCAGCTAGCTAGCTCCGTCTCGCGGCGAAACGCACAGAACCTATAAGGCGAAGCGCCCAGACGAGCGGTTTTCGCTCACAAGGCTGATCTTCGGGCGACCGCTTCGTCTTCACCGCAGCACGCTGTCCAGCTTCTGCAACACCAGCGCCGGGGAGGTTGGCTTGTGCACGATGCAGCAGGCGCCGGCGGCCAGCGCATCCTCGGCCACCGCTTCGGAGCCGTTGCCGGTCATCAGAATGAATTTGGCTTTCGACCACTCCCGCGCTGTCCGGATCAGTTCAACCCCGTTCATGCCCTGCATGTGGTAGTCGGTGAGCACGCAGTCGCAGCCGCCCGCAATGGCTTCCAAAGCGGACACCGGATCTACAAAGCAAGCCACCTCGAATCCCGACATCGTCAACAGCAGGGCCCAAGTTTCCAGCACCCCGGGGTTGTCGTCCACCAGCACGATCCGCCGCCGGGGCCTCGCCATTACTGCGGCTTGGCTCGCGAGACTATAGAACTTGCTGTTCGAAGAACAGGAACTCACGTCATCCTCACCATTACCCCAAGCGTTAGTAGATAGTAGTAACACTATCAGTATTCGGCTGTCAACCCAAAATCTCCGGCTCGCTGCTTGCAAAGCGATCAAAGTAATAGTAGTTATATGACTATGGCCACATTGCCCAGCCCCGGCGAGCCCAAGGCCGCCGCCTCTTCCCGCGAGCGCATCCTTATCGCTGCCAAGCAGTTGTTCGCCTCCCGCGGCTACGAGAACACCAGCACCGTGGCCATTGCCCGCATGGCAGGCACCAGTGAATCCCAGCTCATGAAGCATTTCGGCAGCAAGGAAGGTTTGCTGGAGGCCATTTTCGACCACGGCTGGCATAACCTCGCCTCCCGCGTCGGAGAGATCAATTCCCTCAACTCTCCCCGCCAGAAGCTGCGCACCTTGCTCGACCTCATGCTGGCCGGCATGGAGCGCGATCCCGAGCTCAAACAGCTCCTGCTGCTCGAGGGCCGGCGCATCCGCAAGGAAGGCCAGATGGTGATGATCACCGAAGGCTTCCTTCGGTTCATCGGCGTGCTCGACGACATCCTCGCCCAGATGCGCGCCGCCCACCAGTTGCGCCCCGAACTCAACCGCGACGCTCTCCGCTCCGCCCTCATGGGAATGTTCGAGGGACTCCATGCGCGACCAGTTGCTGGCCGCAAAAGCCGGCTTCCCCTCTAACTTCAACGCCGACCACCTCCACCAGATCTTCAACGTCTTCATCCCCGCCCTCGCCCCGCCGGGAAAGTAAGATTTAAGAAGTCCGAATTTAAGAAGTCAGAATTTAAGAATGAACAGCCCCGAAGGGGCGCGCGCTGGTAGCCCAGGGCGTCAGCCCTGGGAAAAAGGCAGAACAAAGGTCAGAGTCCCGTAGGGACGGCGCGACAATTCGGAATTAACAAGAAGTCCTTATTTTCCCATCTCCGGTGTGGCCGCCAGCAGCGTCTGTGTGTAGGCGTGTCCGGGGCGGGTGGTGATCTGCTCGCTGCTTCCCACTTCCACCAACTTGCCGCGGTACATCACCGCGATCCTCGTAGCCAGATAGCGCACCACCGGCATGGAGTGCGAGATGAACAGATACGTCAGTCCGAACTCGCGCTGCAGCGCCGCCATCAGGTTCACGATCTGCGCGCCCACGCTCACGTCCAGTGCCGAAACCGGTTCGTCCGCCACCATGAACCGCGGACGCAGCGCCAGCGCGCGCGCGATCCCGATGCGCTGCCGCTGTCCTCCGCTGAACTCGTGCGGATATCGCCCCAGCGCCGATTCGTCCATGCCCACCGCTCGCAGCAACTCGCCCGGCGTCATGGTGCCCCACGTCTGCCCTCCCGTGGCGGGTGTTTTCTGCAAGCCGTGAATGCGTGCCGGCTCCGCCAGTATCTCCCGCACCGTCATCCGCGGGTCCAGTGAGCCGAACGGATCCTGAAAGATGATCTGCATGTCGCGCCGCAGCCTCCGCATCTGGGCCCCGCTCGCCGCCAGCACGTCCACCCCGCCGTTGTCGCCGAAGCGCACGCTGCCCGAGGTTGGCTCGATCAGCCGCAGGATCAGCCGTCCCAGCGTGCTCTTCCCCGATCCGGACTCGCCTACCAGCCCCAGTGTCTCTCCCGCCTCGATATCCAGCGACACGTCATCCACCGCACGCACTTCGCCCGTGGCTCCTCCGCCCCAAGCCGATTCACCCAGTGGAAAAATCTTGCTCAGATGCCGCACTTCCACTAGCGCCATGACGCTTCCAGTTTCCGGTTTCCGGTTTCCAGTTTCAAGCCGTGTTTCGCGGCCGCCACCTGCGCCGCCAACACACCCATAGACGGAAGACAGACTGCGTACAGGACAGGCCGACCAAACCGGCGGGCCGGCAGTTGAATCCTGGAATCTGGAAGATGATGATTTACGCTGGAAACCGGAAACTGCTTCGGAAACCGATCACGCTGCCAGCCGCTCCTCTGACCCGCGTGTCTCTTCCTTGTCCTTGTCCTGCCTGCGCAGCAGCCGCAGCAGGATGATCAGCGCCAGGATGCCGAGCACGGTTCGCGGATCCGGCGTCGCCGCCGATATCAGTTCCGCGCGCTCGGCCCGCGCCATCCCCGCGCCGCCCATCGTCTCCAGCGACGGGTTCCGGCGCGCCTGCGGCGGCATCTCCGGCCCGTCCCAGCCTGCGCGCGCCGGAATGAATTGCGGCATCGACTCCTGCTGCCTCTGCTCCACCAGCTTGCGGATGTCCGGGCGGATGGGCGTGGCCAGAGCGTCCGCCCCGACCAGCAAGATCACCAGCACCGCGGTTAGCCCCAGCCTCGTCGAAATCCTCATCCCTGGCCGTTTTCTCCTCACCCTCAAGTTGGATGCCGGCTCCGCCGTCATCCGTTTCCAAATGCGCCGTTCCGCTGCTGCAAAAAAGAGTGCCCGGCGGCTATGCCGCCAGGCACGTGCGAAGTGACGCAGGGTCGCGCTTACCGTCTACAGGCCAGGTACGCTGCAGCTGCAGGTTCCCTTGCCGCTGCCCAGGTAATGGGCAAACGAGCAAGCGGTCTGCAGGAAATCGGCCTCGTCATAGCTGAGGAACGCCTTCGGGATGTTGGTTTCGGTCACGTAGGTCGCGCCGCCCGTGCTCTGCAGGTGCGTGCCGAAGCCCACGATGCCGTCCTCAAAGCCGCCCTTGGGAATAAAGCTGTCCGAGACAGCCTGGACATTGCAAATCGAGCCCCAGGCGGTCGGATCGCATCCCGGGCTGGGCAGCGTGTTGACGATCTTAACCACGCCGGCGGCTGGAACCACCGAGGTGACAGGGTTGTTGGTCAGTTGCGTGCCCACCGACGCCGTCGCCAGCTCGTTCGGAGTGGTGCGGCAAGCGCAGCACGCGATCATTTCCTGGTTATTGTCGAACACGTAGATGTTCGAGCAGATGTCGCCCCTGGGGCTGCTCAGCGGAGTGCCGAACAGACCGGTGTTGACCAGGCGAACCACTTGATCAGGCGATCCGGGTACCGGACCGGCGTTGTTAGCGTAGTAGTCAAGCATGTAGCTCTGCGCCGCCATCGGCAGGGCCGCGACGAGCAAGAGCATACCAAGCACAACAAACAGCTTCTTCATTTTGGGGATCCTCCCTTATGCTTGTCGCCTCGCCCTTTTCGGGTTCGGCGCCAGACAAACCTCCACAAGCATCGGCGCGGAAACAAAGTTTGACAATTCTCCCGACGGGCTAACCCAGCCGTCTAACTCGAAAGCAGGAGGCGCGGCGGAGCCGGGATCCCGCCTGCAGCTTGCCTCGCGGAGGGAATCCCAGCCTTGTTTCATCCGCAAAAAAACGTGCCAGGCGTTACTCCACCTGGCACGCGAAAACTTCAGGGTCCCTGGAATTGTCTACAGGCCGGGCACGCTGCAGCTGCAGGTTCCCTTGCCGCTGCCCAGGTACAGGCCGAACGCGCAAGCGGTCTGCAGGAACTCGGCTTCATCCCGGCTCAGGTAGGCGGTCGGGATGTTGCTCTCGGTCACGAAGGTCGCTCCCCCCGTGGCCTGCAGGTGGGTGGCAAAGCCCACGACCGGATCGCCGAGCTTATAAAGATCGGCGACCGAGGCATCAGTGTCATACCAAGCCGTGGGATCGCATCCCGGGCTGGGGAACGTGTTGACGATTTTGATCACGCCGGCGGTCGGAATCACCGAGGTGATCGGGTTGCTGGTCAGTTGCAGGCCCACCGATGCCGTCGCCAGCTCGTTCGGAGTGGTGCGGCAAGCGCAGCAGGCGATCATTTCCTGGGCGTTGTCGAACACGTAGATGTTCGAGCAGATATCGCCCCTGGGGCTGGTTAGTGGGGTTCCGGCAATCCCGACGTTGACCAGGCGTACCAACTGGTCGGCCGCACCCGGGACCGGGCCGACATTGTTCGAGTAGTAGTCAACCAGGTAGCTCTGCGCCGCCATCGGCAGGGCCGCGACGAGCAGAAGCACACCAAGCACAACAAACAGCTTCTTCATTTGGGGATCCTCCTTGTCGTGCCGTTGTCCCGCATGGGGCCCCGCCACGACGCGGGCAGCTTGATCCTCCACGTGGCAGCCGACAATTCCCCATTAGGCCTAGCCTGAGTATCTAATACCCCATCCCGTGAATGGCTTAGCCGATCCGGTGATTTTCGCCTGAACTGACTAGCCGAGGCGGTGAGGGCACTGCTTCAACCGGGGCACACTGGAAGACCGGAGGCGCCTCTTCGTGTAGTAAACTGCCCGGTACCTGCTTGAAGGGGTGAGCCAGCATGGTTGAACTAGCGCCCTCGATTCTGTCAGCCGATTTCGCCCATCTCGCCGACCAGGTACTGGCGGCGGAGGAGGGCGGCGCCACCGTTCTGCACGTGGACGTCATGGACGGCCATTTCGTGCCCAACATCACCATCGGGCCTCCGGTGGTGCAGTCGCTGCGCAAGGTGACTGACCTGCCGCTGGACTGCCACCTGATGATCGAGAACCCGGACCAGTACGTCCCCACCTTCGTCGAGGCCGGCGCCGACTGGATTTCCGTCCACCAGGAAGAGTGCGTCCACCTCAACCGCACCCTGCAACTGATCAAGAGCCACGACTGCCGCGCGGGCGTGGTCATCAATCCCGCCACCCCGGTGGAGACCCTCAGCGAGGTGCTGGACACGGTGGACTACGTGCTCGTCATGTCGGTGAATCCCGGCTTCGGCGGGCAGACGTTCATCCCCGCGTCCCTGCGCAAGATCGCGTGCCTGGCGGCCATCCGCGCCGAGCGCGGCCTCAGCTACCGCATCGAGGTGGATGGCGGGGTGGCCATGGAAACCGTCCAGCAGGTGGTGCGCGCCGGGGCCGAGATCCTGGTGGCGGGCAACGCGGTGTTCGGTTCCGGTGATCCCACCAGCAACGCCCAGAAGCTGCTCAAGGCGGCAGCGGAGGCGACGCTGTTGAAGGTCTAGCAGGCTGCTGAAAAACGCGCCGAAGCAATGTATGAACCCACAACTCGGCCACAACCGATAGTGTGTTCAACCTGCCGAAAAATCTGTTTTTCAGCAGCCTCGAATGGTGGCGAGTCCCGGATTGTGGGTCTGGCAACTGGCAACTCACATCTCGGCGCTCTTCCTGTAAACTATAGGGAACCGTTCTCCTGAGCTGAGTTGCACGAGGTCCCGAGGTAGGTAATGTTGCGACGCATTCTTCTGTTCTTCGCGCTGGCGGCGCTGGCGTTCTCGCTGGCCGCCTGTCATAACAAGAAAGTTCAGAATCCGCTGGCCAACGTCGGTTCCAAGCAGCCCGACAAGGTGCTGTTCGACCGCGCCATGCAGCAAATGAAGTCCAACCACATGGACCAGGCGCGGCTCATCCTGCAGACGCTCATCAACACCTATCCCGACTCGGAGTACATTGCCCGCGCCAAGCTGGCGGTGGGGGATTCCTGGTACGCGGAAGGCGGAGCGGCGGCGCTGGCCCAGGCGGAGAACGAGTACAAGGACTTCGAGACCTTCTTCCCCAACATGCCGGAGGCGGCGGAAGCGCAGTTGAAGATCGCCAACATCCATTACCGGCAGATGGAGAAGCCGGACCGCGACTTCACCCACGCCCTGCGCGCGCAGGAGGAGTATCGCTATCTGATCAACCAGTATCCGGACACCAAGCTGGTGCCGGAAGCCAAGCAGCGCCTGCGCGAGGTGCAGGAGGTTCTGGCGGAGCGCGAATACCGCGTTGGACGCTTCTACTACATGCGCGAAGCCTGGCCGGCGACCATTGCCCGCCTGGAGTCGCTGGTGGATGAGTACCCGCTGTACAGCGGCGCCGACGACGCGCTGTTCCTGCTGGGCGACGCCTACGAACGCCAGATAGAAGCCATTCGCGCTAGCAGGCTGCCCGAGGCGGCCAAGGGCACGCTGATCAAGCAATTCACCGACAAGGCGGCCACCGCTTACGACCGCATCATCACCCGTTATCCGGCGACCGATCGCGCCAAGAACGCGCGCGAGCGGCTGCAGGCGCTGCATCGCCCGGTGCCTACGCCGACGGCGGCGGCCATCGCCGAGAACAAGAAGGAAGAGGAGAGCCGCACCGAACTGGGAAGTTTCGCCAAGATGATGCTGAACCTGCATCGCAAGCCGGATGTTTCCCAGGCGGCGCACGTCGGTGATCCGACGCTGGTGGATGCCAAGCAGGTCAGCGCTCCCGACATTGTCAGGCAGAACAACCAGGCACTGGTGGCTGCCGCCACCGGCAAGGGTGGCGCCAACACCGTCTCGGTGGAAACCGTCAACACCGGCCAGCCGCCCCCCAGCCAGCCGGTACCGCGCAGTGACGCCCAGCCCGCGTCCGCCCCCGGCGATGCCGGCGACGGCGCCATCCCGGAACTGAGGCCCAACGTGCCCCAGGATAGCGGCACGCCGGCGCCCACGCCTGTGCCTCCGGCGCAGATGAACGAGGCGGCCGGCGCTCCGCCCGCCCCGGCCCAGGCGGATACCGGCGCCAACAGCAGTTCCAACGCGAGCGCCCAGGAGACGGACAAGAACGTCTCCACCAGCAAAAAGAAAAAGAAGAAAGGGCTGGGAAAGCTGATTCCGTTTTAGGCGCAAGGCTTAAGGCGCAAGGCTCAAGGCGGTCGGGAAACCGGTCGCCTTACGCTTTTCCGGCGACGCCAAGGGCACGTGGCGTTTCTCGCTGCCAAGAATTGGCGAAGCGTCGTTGCACGCATTGACGCCCCTAACCTGGAGCCTGAAGCCTTGTGCCTGCCGCCTTGAGCCTGTTTGGACATGTCCTACGGTGGGTTTTCCAGGCTGGTTAGGGGCGTTGTTTTGATTGACTTGCCCCCGCAGACACAGTAATTTCGGTGCCATCGCTCCCCCATTCATGCGAGGCTTTGTGTGTCGCTAAAAGTACTCCTTGCGGACGACAACATCACGGCCCAGAAGATGGGTTGCAAGATCCTGACCGACGCCGGTTACACGGTGGTCCCGGTCAGCAACGGCGCCGCCGCGGTCAAGAAGATCGCCTCCGAGAAGCCGGACCTGCTCATCCTGGATGTCTTCATGCCCGGCTACACCGGTCTGGAGGTCTGCGACAAGGTCAAAAGTTCGGTGGAGACCGCCCGGGTGCCGGTGCTGCTGGCCGTCACCAGCATGGAGCCTTATAGCGCCGCCGACGGCAACCGGGTAAGGGCCGACGGCGTGCTGATCAAGCCGTTTGAGGCCACCGACCTGCTTTCGGTGCTGCACAAGTTTGAAGACCGGATGAATGCGGCACATGCGGCGTCCAAGCTGGCCGAGAAAGCACAGGAGTACGAGGAAGCCCCGCCAGAAGAAACCGTGGCCCCGGCCAAAACCATCCCGCAGGAAATGGCGGCCACGCCCGCGCTCGGCATTGAAGACCTTGAACCCGCCGCGGAAGCGGCGCCCTCGTTGGAGGTGGAACCGCCCACACCACCGGCGGAGGAAGCGCAGGCGTTCTCGGAACCGCAGCCTGCACCGGCTTTCGAGGCGGAGGCCCCGGCGGAGGCTTCCCAGGATCAGGGTGCGCCGGTTGACGTGGCGATTGAGCAAGCTTTTGAGCCGCCCCTGGCGATACTGCCGGAAGTGGTAACCGAGGCGGAGACCCCTTCCGCGCCGCCGGATGAGCCGGTAGCTCAGGCCTTTCCGGAGCCGGTTCAGCCGCCGGAGGTCGTGCCCGAGCAGATGCCGCCGCCGATGGAAGCTGCGGTCGAAACTGAGCCAGTGCCTGCGCCGGCAGCCGAGACTGAAGCCCCAATGGAACCTGAGCCGGTGGCCGAGGCGGAGGCAGCGGTCGTTGAGCTTGAACCGGTGATGGAAGCCGCGCCAGTGGTCGAAGCTGAGCCGGTGGTCGAGGCGGAGGCGTTTGAGCCGCCGGCGGAACTGGAGATCGCGCCACCGGTCGAGGAGACGCAGGTCGCGCCAGCTCACGATTTTGAGTTCAGGGAGCAGGCGGCGCAGGCGGTGGCCGAGCTTCCGGATCTGGCCGAGGTTCCCGCCGGATTCCGGGTCGAAACTGCGGAAGGCGTTCCGGTAGGCATCGCCATCGAGCCGAGGCCGCCGGAAATTCTTGAAGGCACTCCCGCATGTGAGCAGACATTCGCGTCGGAGGAAGCAGCCGGTGCCCTGGCGGTGGAAGAGGCGCCGCAGGTTTTCGAGAGCGCTCACACGGCAGTGGCGGAACTGCCGGTGCGCGAGCCGCTGGCGGAAGCAGAACTAGAACCGGAGCCGGAATACGACACGCAGCGGCTTCATGCCGCGGTCGCGGAGCCGGAACTCGAAGAAGACTTCGCGGCCAGTGTGCAATTACCGGAGCACGCGGAAGAATTCGCCGCCGTAATGGTCGAGCCGCGGCAGGAGCAAGAGCCCGAGGCGCTGGAGCAGCCGCTGGCACAGCAGGTTTCCGAAGCTATGGCCGAGCCGGAGGCGCTGCAGGCAGCGCCAGCCGTGGAAGAGCCGCAAGCGGAGCAGCCGGTTGCGGAGATGGTGGAAGTCGAGCCCGAGGCGCCCGCGGAATGCTACCCCGAGCCCGAAGAACAGCCCGAAGACAATCCCGCCGACATCCCGCAGATCCTGGTCGCGCAATTCGCGGAAGAGCTCGAAAGGGAGCACGCCGAGGCCTCGCGGCGCTCCGCCCCGGTGGTGGAGCACGACATGGAGCCGCCGGCGGCGGCGGCAGTCACTCAAGTGTCCACCCTAAGCGACGACCGCGTGGCCGCGGCGGTGCAGCGCGTGCTGGACCGCTACCGGGAAGAACTGGTGGCGGCCATCGTGAGGGAGCTGAAAGAGTAGCTCACGTGCTTTCGATCACCTTGGTTACGTTGTCCACCGAGACCGGGGCGTGCAGGTAAAGGACGTTGGGCGGCGTGCCGTACTTTGCGGTGGCCGCGGCTTTCCACTCCGCCGTGTAGCAGGCTTCCGCAGCAGCCTTCGATTCCCAAAGATAGATGCCGCCGGCTTTGTCGCCTGCCTCGCCAACGAAGTAATGCTTCCGAATAAGTCCTGGCCTCCCCAGGTATTTCGGGGCGGTCGAGTTGAACACAGCGGCTGCCTGTTCAACGGTCCACGGCTTAGCCAGCTTGAAAGTCACAATCGCAATGATCATGCGCGCGCCTCGTTTCTGCAGAGCCATGCTACCGAAATGTCCGCGGGAAGGAAAAGGCTATACGCCATCAGGATCCCCATCGCAAGTTTGACCCCCTTTTCTTCCCGCCTGTAATATCGAAGATTCACTTCGAGCCGGTATCCTCATCAGCACAATGGCGCATGAGCTTCCCAAGGCGTACGACCCGGGCGCGATCGAGCAGCGCTGGGCCGAGTACTGGGTCCGGGAGAAGCTGTTCCACGTCGAGACGCCGATGGCCTCCCCGGCCAAGGGCGGTCGGGCCACCCCCGGCCAGGCTACGTTCACCCTTCTGCTGCCCCCGCCCAACGTGACCGGCGCGCTGCACATGGGGCACATGCTGGAGCACACCGAAAGCGACATCGTCGTGCGCTGGCATCGCATGTTGGGCCATCTCACGCTGTGGATTCCGGGCACCGACCATGCCGGCATCGCCACCCAGATGCTGGTGGAGCGCCAACTCGCCAGCGAGGGCGTGAACCGGCGCGAACTGGGGCGCGAGAAGTTCCTGGAGCGCGTCTGGCAGTGGCGCGAGCACTACGGCGGAACCATCCTCAAGCAGATGAAGCGCCTGGGCACCTCGGTCGACTGGGAGCGCGAGTACTTCACCATGGACGACCGTCTCTCGCGCGCCGTGCGCGAGGTCTTCGTCCGGCTGTATGACGAAGGGCTCATCTACCGCGGGCTATACATCGTGAACTGGTGCCCGCGCTGCGTCACCGCCATCAGCGATCTGGAAGTGGTGCACGAGGAGACGCCCGGCAAGCTCTACCAGATCAAGTATCCGGTGGTTGGCGTCCAGCGAGTTCATCACCGTGGCCACCACGCGCCCGGAGACCATGCTGGGCGACACGGCGGTGGCGGTGAATCCCGATGACGAGCGCTACCGGCATCTGCACGGCAAGACGGTCATCCTCCCGCTGATGAACCGCGAGATTCCGATCATCCTGGATCCGGTGGCCAATCCCGAGTTCGGCACCGGCGTGGTGAAGGTGACTCCGGCGCACGATCCCAACGACTACGAAGCCGGGCTGCGCCACAACCTGCCGCAGATCACCATCATGGACGAGCTCGGGCGGATGAACCAGAACGCCGGCGCCTTACGCCGGGCTAGACCGCTTCCAGGCGCGCGAGCGCGTGCTGCACGATCTGGAAGCCCAGGGCCTGCTGGCCGGCGCCAAGGATTACGTCGTGCCGCTGGGAAAATGCCAGCGCTGCAAGACGATCGTCGAGCCGCGGCTTTCCACGCAGTGGTTCGTGGCGGTGACCAAGGAATCCGTCAGCGGCGGACTCAGCATGGCGGAGGCGGCGCGGCGGGTGGTGGAGCAGGGCGCGCTGCGCTTCACCCCCGAAAACTACGGCGCCATTTACCTGCAATGGGTGGAGAACCTGCACGACTGGTGTATCTCGCGCCAGTTGTGGTGGGGACACCGGATTCCGGCGTGGCACTGCGCCAACTGCCGCCAGATCACGGTGGCGCGCCAGGCGCCGTCGTCGTGTCCGCACTGCGGGAGCAGCGAGCTGGAGCAGGACCCCGACGTGCTGGACACCTGGTTTTCCTCCGCCCTGCTGCCCTTCACCACCCTGGGCTGGCCGGATGCGGCGCGCGATCTGGAGGTCTTCTATCCCAACACGCTGCTCATCACCGGCTTCGACATCCTGTTCTTCTGGGTGGCGCGCATGGTGATGATGGGCTGCCACTTCATGGCCCCGCCGCACCGGCCCCGGTCGACGGTCGATGGTCGACGGTCGACGGCGGAAGAGCTGGATGCGCGAAATTTGCGAGTGGACACGGCGACGCTCCGGGCAGAGCTCGATGAGGGGCAGCGCGCGAAATCTGTTCCGGCCGCCGACCGCCGACCGCCGGCCGCCGACCTCTTCGAGAGTGTCCCTTTCCGCGAAGTGTACATCCACGCCCTGGTGCGTGACGCCGAGCGCCAGAAGATGTCCAAGACCAAGGGCAACGTGCTCGATCCCATCGAGGTGATCGAGGAGTACGGCACCGACGCCACCCGCTTTACCCTGGCGGCGCAGGCGGCGCCAGGCACCGATATCGCGTTCAACCCATCGCGCACGGAAGGCTATCGCGCCTTCGCCAACAAGATCTGGAACGCGGCGCGCTTCATGTTCATGAATGTCGACCGCGCGCAGGAGGCGGGGCAGTGGTCAGGGGCGAGTGGCCAGTCGCCGGAAATCTCGGGAGTCGCCGGATTTCTGGCGGTCACGCTGGAGGACCGCTGGATCCTGTCGCGCATCAATCGCGTGGCCGAGGAGATGAATCAGGCCATCCGGGCCTACCGCTTCGACAACGCCTGTCATGCGATCTACCAGTTTTTCTGGGGCGAGTTCTGCGACTGGTACCTGGAGCTGATCAAGCCCCGGCTCAACAGCGATGGTTAAGGACACCGTCGCGCGGGCCTGCACCAACCTGGTCAGCCTGTTCGAAGCGGCGTTGCGCCTGCTGCATCCCATCATGCCGTTCATCAGCGAGGAAATCTGGCACGCGTTGTACGATCAGCAAGCCGCCGCTGGCCTCCATCGCCTTGGCGCCCTATCCGCAGGCCGACACGCGGCAGATGGATGAGCAAGCGGAAACCGACATGGCCATCCTGCAGGATCTGATCGTCGGCGTGCGCAACCTGCGGGCGGAGCTGAAGGTGGAGGCGCGGCAGCCCGCGCCCATCCAGGTGCACGCCGGCGCTGATGTGCGGCGGATTCTGGAGGAGAACCGCGGGGCGGTGGAGCGGCTGGCGAACGTAAATGAGATCGAATTTGTGGAGGAGTCGCTGGCCAAGGCGGCGGATGCGCGCTCCACGGCGCGCTTCGATGTGCGCGTGGTATATGAGAAGAAGATCGACGTGGCCGCCGAGCGCGAGCGGCTGAACAAAGAACTGGCGCGCATTGAAAAGCAGATCGAAAGCGCCGGCCGGCAGTTGAATAATGAGCAGTTCCTGTCGAAGGCGCCGGCCAAAGTGGTGGAGGGATTGCGCCGGCAGTTGGCGGAATCGAAGCTGCTGCGCGAGAAGACGAAGGCGGGGCTGGAGGAGCTGCGTTAGTTTCCGGTTTCCGGTTTGTGACGCCCTGGAATGCTGGAAACTGGAAACTGAAACTGGAAACTCAGAAATGGACTGGCACTCACGACGCATCACCGCCATCCTGGAGAACGCGCTGCTGGAAGACCGGGCAACGCGCGACGCCACCACCTACGCCTGCATCGAGGCGCACCAGCAGGCGACGGCGACCATCATGGCGAAGCAGGATTGCGTGCTCGCCGGGCTGGGCGCCATCGCGCGCATCTTCGACGTCTTCGCCAAGCTGGACGGCACGGTGCTCAGCTATCCCGACGTTCGCAGCCATCCGGAAATCTTCGACGGGGTGCGGCTGCGGAAGGGCGACTTCGTGGCCGTCATCCAGCACAACGCGCGCGTCATCCTCTCCTGCGAGCGGGTCATCCTCAACGTGCTGCAGCGGTTGAGCGGGATCGCCACCATGACCCGCCAGTTCGTGGACGCCATCGAGGACACGCATGCACGCATCCTGGACACGCGCAAAACCGTGCCTGGGCTGCGCATGCTGGACAAGTACGGCGTGCGTTGCGGCGGCGGCCACAACCACCGGCTCGACCTGAGCGATGGCGTGCTCATCAAGAACAACCACATCGCGCTCGCTGGCGGAATTGCTCCGGTGCTGGAGCGGGCCATCCGCAACCGGCGCGGCGATCAGCCGATCGAGATTGAGGTGCGTACCCTGGAAGAGCTGGAGTCGGCGCTCGAGCACGGCGCGGAGGCTGTCCTGCTGGACAACATGCCCGTGGACGAAGTGCAGCGCGCGGTGGAACGGGTGGCACACCACTCGCGGCGGGTGCCGCTGGAGGTTTCCGGCGGCATCAGTTTGGAGAATGTGCGCGCCTACGCCCAGACGGGTGTGGACTTCATCTCCGTAGGTGCCCTCACCCATTCGGCGGTCGCGGTGGACATGAACCTTCGCACCAAACCGGCGTAGTAAACGTGGCCACGGATTTGCACGGATCGACACGGATACATCTTCTTGATCCGCGATATTCCGCGTTCATCTGCGGCCAATCTGTTTTATTTTCCCACGAAGCGCAGATTCGTCCCCACGCCGATGGCGTGCGAGCCCACCACCATCAGCGGCGCCAGCCACCACAGTCGCTTGCCGTCCTGCTTGCGGCGATAGCTCCACCAGAAGAGCGCGGCATTCAGCGGGATGTTGGTGGCGTACATGCCGGCATGAGAGGTGGGCATCAGCGGGTTGGCCTCGGCGCAGGCGTGCCGGCGCAGGCAGCGTTGGGTCATTTCGAAGTCGGCGACGGTCAGGCCGGCGGCCAGCCCGGCGAGCAGCGCGAATTTTTTGTCGAACACCTTTCTTGCGGGAGCGGGCGCTTCGATCGCCATGGGCGGCGCCACCCACTCGGCCAACTCGAAGACGGGTCTGCCGCTGAGGTCGTGGACCGCGGCAGCGGCTTCGATGGGCTGGAAACGTTCCGTCGAGGGAGCGTCAGGCAGTTCGGCGGCGGCGGCGGAGACGGCAAACAGCAGCACCCCGGCCAGCCATCGCCTTCCGCGTTCCATCCACCCTCCCTGTTTTTGGGGAAGATTCAGGGTAGGCGGGAGCGCCGGCTCGCACACTCGGGGGTTCAGGGGAATTAAGGTGAAGAAAGACCTTAGCAGGCACTCGCCCGGGCCGCTCCAGAGCTCCTCGCCGCCGGGCTAATGCAAAAAGCTGGTTGACACACGCCGCTGTGATGAAGCAATATTGCGCCAGCGCAGGGATTATGTCTCGCACTCGATTTAGCTACGCTTACGTTTACCGCTACTTCTTTGGGAGTAGCGGCCGAGGCGGAGCTTGTGCGTATGTCCCGTAACAACTAGCGCAAAAGATTCCATCGAAGCCGCGAACTCTCAGGGTTCGCGGCTTTTGCTTTTTAAGGAGAATGCAATGTCTACCCAGGTATCCGACTGGCGCACCGCCATTGACGTCCTCGACGGCCAGTTGCTCCAGCTTCTCAATATCCGCGCCAAGCTGGCCAGCGAGCTGGCCAAGGTGAAACGCGAGGCCGGCATGGCCATTGTCGATCGCGAACGCGAGCTGCAGGTGCTGCAGCGCGTGCGCCGGACCAATGACGGCCCGCTCACCGAAGATGCCATCACCCGCATCTTCGAGAGCATCATCCAGGAAGCCCGGCTGGTGCAGGCGGGAGCGGAATAACCGCGATTGCGGAATCGGGCAACCGCGGAATCGGGTAATGAATCCGCGTTTCTGTTTTGAAATTACCCGATTACCCGATTTCCCGATTACGCAATCTTCCTGCCGGCAACCCTGCTCTGGTTTCCGCGCTCCAACCCTGGATGCTGGCCTGGGCGATCATCTTTGCCGTCTGCGCCCTGATCTTCGGGCTGCTGGGCTTCACCGGTTTGGCGCGCGGATTTGCCGCAATCGCCCGCTTTTTGCTGGCTCTTTTCCTTATTCTTCTGGTTCTGGTGCTTATCTTTGGCGGCTACGGCTGCCACACCATGATGCGCTGAGTGCGCCCAAATTACCTCGATGTGTGGCATTTTTGCCACAGCCACAATCTGCATCTTCCGGTGTAATTTCCTCATCTGAAAATAGTTAGCTGGATCGGAACTTCCCTTCCGTGCGCGGGTATTGATAACCGTAGCCCCCGACGCTTGGCTTACGAACAGACAATTCGCGGTGCGGTGCAATGCGAGGGCGTGGGCCTGCATTCCGGCGCCCCGGTGCACATGCGGCTGCTGCCCGCCGCGGCGGGCACCGGCATCGTCTTCCGCCGGGTGGACCTTGACGGCTTCCTGGTGGAGGCCGACAGCCGCAACATCGCCCGCGTCAGCTATGCCACCAGCCTGATGAAGAAAGGCGTGCTCATCTCCACCACCGAGCACCTGCTCTCGGCCTTCATCGGCGTGGGCGTGGACAATGCCATCGTCGAGCTCGACAACCTGGAACTGCCCATCCTCGACGGCAGCGCCCGTCCCTTTGTCGACATGGTGCTCAGCGCCGGGCTGAAAAAGCAGCGCCGCCAACGCGTCTACCTGCGCATCCGGCGCGAGTTGGAGCTGCGCGAAGGCGACAAGTTCATCGCCGTCTACCCCGCGCCGCGCTACTCCGTCGCCTACACCATCAACTTCCCCCACCCGCTCATCGGACGCGAAACCTTCGAGGTGGAGCTCTCCGACGGACAATACCGGCGCGAAATCGCGCCCGCGCGCACCTTCGGCTTCCTCGCGCAGGAAAAGGCCATGCGCAACCAGGGCCTCATCCGCGGCGCCTCGGAGCAGAACGTCATCGTGCTCACCGGCGACCGCGTGCTCAACGGCCCGCTGCGCTATTCCGACGAGTTCGTCCGCCACAAGGTATTGGACCTGATCGGCGACCTGGCGCTGGTGGGCCGGCGGATCCTGGGCCGCGTGGTGGCCGACCGCGCCGGCCACGCCATGCACACTGCCCTGGTTTCGCGCCTGCTGCGCGACCGCACGCTGTGGGAAGAAACCACGGAAGAGGCGGCGGACGAGCAATTGCGTTCAGGCGAACGCGCTCCTTTGGTCGCCGGCGGTTGCTAGCGCGGCAAACCCACAACACCACCAAGGACGAACGGCATCCGAGCTACCAGCGTCGACCCGCCGGCGGCCGCTTGTTTACTGCCAGAATCTCTTTCTTTCCGGCTGCGACGCCACCGGTTTTTTCGGGACTTCCATCTTCTCCGTAAACCAGCGTGCCAGTTGCTCCTTCACCGCGTACGGCGGATTTTCAAAACGGATGCCGGCCTGGCCTTCGGCATCGGCCCAGGCGATGATGCCCCTGGTCTCGATCCAGTTGTGGGTTCCGGGCAGCAGGAAATGAACGGTGGCCACCGCCTTGGTTTCCTCGAACGTCGATTTCAGCTTCACCGCCATCCCGCCTTCACTCAGGTTGACGGCGGTGGCCATCACCTCGTGCTTCCGTTGCTGGTTCTGGTCCTCGTATTTGATGGTGACGGCCATGTCCACCGGGTGGCGGAAGTAGCGCCGCCGCTCCTGCAGCATCATGCCGTGCACCGCGCGGAAGCTGTGCTTGGCGCGATCGGCGGTCAGCGGCTTTTCCAGCGCCAGGTTGGCGCCCAGCTCGAAGGCGTTGCGTACGCTGGTGACTCCGTTGATGATGGCGAAGGCGGTGGAGGTCTTGTTGGAAGGCGTCTGCCGCACCGAGCGCAGCACGTCGAGGGCCCCGTGCACGTCGTCGCAGTCGATGATGATGGCGTCCCACTTGCGCCGCGCCAACTCCTCGGCCGCCTTTTCCGGGCCGGTGCACACTTCGACCTCGATTTCCAGGTCCGCCAGCACGCGCTGGAGGACACGAATCACATCATCATCGCGGCTAAGCAGCAGCGACTGCAATGGCATGGCTTATGCCAGCCCGCGGACACACTTCGGGCTCGTATTGGAATTCTAGTGCATGTGCGGGCGGAAGCGGCGTGCGCGATTAGTTACTATGGTGCCTCTCTTTCCCGCCGGCGGCGCGAAACGGGAACCCGGAGCGCGCGCCGCCGCACACGTAACCGCGTTGTTGGAGACTCCGCCGGGAGGGCGGCAATGCGCAAAACCGTATACCTGTCGCTGGGATCGAACCTGGGCGACCGCGAGGCCAATCTCCGCGCCGCTCTGGCCCGGCTCTCGCAGTTGGGCGAAATCACCGCCGTTTCTTCCTGCTATGAAACCGAGCCGGTGGATTTGCTGGCGCAACCCTGGTTCCTGAACTGCGCCGCCGCCATCAGCACCAACCGCATGCCGCGCCAGTTCCTGGCCGCGCTGCAGAAAATCGAGCAGGAGATGGGCCGCAAGCGCGCCCTGCCCAAAGGCCCGCGCGTGATCGACCTGGACATCCTGCTGTTTGGCTCTTCGGTGGTGGATACGCCACAGTTGACCATCCCGCATCCCGCCATGCACGAGCGCCGCTTCGTGCTTGAGCCGCTGGCCGAGATCGCCCCCAACGTCCGCCACCCCGTTTTCAAGCGCACCGTACGCGAGCTGCGCGATGCCCTTCCGCCAGGACAGCAGGTGAGGAAATTTAAGATTTAAGATTTTCGATTTAAGAGTGAAGACTCCTCCGAATCTTAAATCTTCAATCTTCAATCAGTGCTGTCCTAACGTTGCACCCGTATTTTGCCGTAAGTCACAGCTGTTATGTGAGTTGCCGGCCAATTCCAGCGGAATCGATTTGAATTTTTCCGGTACTCTGACGGCCATTTTCCCTCGCGAGGATGATGGCCATGAATGCCGGTCGGACTGTGTTCGCGCAGCTGATGGACTTTCTCCCGTGGCGTGAGTTTCGGCGTTGTGTCGAGCGCTACGGCGGTGAGTACAAGATCCAGCACTTCACCTGTTTGGACCAGTTCCTCTGCCTCGCCTTCGCGCAGCTGACCGCTCGCGAGAGCCTGCGCGACATCGAGGCCTGCCTGCGAGCGCAAGACTCCAAGCTCTACCACATGGGCTTTCGCGGTGACATCTCGCGCAGCAATCTCGCCCACGCCAACGAGCATCGCGACTGCCGCATCTTCGCCGACTTCGGCCGCGTGCTCATTGCCATGGCGCGCGATCTGTACCGCGACGAAAGCTTCTCGGTCGAGTTGGCCGAGACCGTCTATGCGATGGACTCGACCACCATCGATCTGTGCCTCTCGCTGTTCCCCTGGGCGCAGTTCCGCCGGCACAAAAGCGCCGTTAAAGTGCACACGCTGCTCGATGTCGCCACCTCGATTCCAGCCAGTGTTTACGTGACCGGCGCGCAAGTCGCCGATGTGAACCTGCTCGACTGCTTGCTGCTGGAACCCGGAGCCTTCTACCTGATGGACCGCGGCTACTACGACTTCGCTCGTCTGTACCTGTTCACTCAAGCCTGCGCCTACTTCGTTACTCGTGCCAAGCGCGGCATCCAGTTCCGCCTGCGCTCGCATCGCGTCGTCGATCGCACCACGGGCTTGCGTTGCGATCAGACCATCCGCCTGATCGGGCCCAAAACTTCCGATCGTTATCCGGCACCGCTGCGCCGCATTCACTATGTCGATCCGGAGGAGCATCGCGACCTCGTGTTTCTCACCAACAACTTCCTGCTGGAGCCACTCGCCATTACGGAACTGTATCGCGCGCGCTGGCAGGTCGAGTTGTTCTTCCGCTGGATCAAGCAGCACCTGCACATCAAAGCCTTTTACGGCACCTCGCGCAACGCCGTGACCATCCAAGTGTGGGTTGCGCTGAGCGTTTACCTGCTGGTGGCGATTGCCAAAAAGCAACTCGCGCCCCAGGCCAGCCTGTACAAAATCCTGCAAGTGCTGAGTATCACGATTTTCGAAAAAACCGCGATTTTAGAGGCTTTCTCGCACATGCCTGATCCGATGCCCCATACTGCTCCCGCTACTCAGCTGCAAATGTTCGACTTACGTTAGGACAGCACTAATCTTCAATCTTAAATTCCTCTCACCACTTCTGCCTCTTCTCTGGAATCACCTCCACCCGGAAAATCCCTCCCACATCGGCAGGATTGTCGCGTCCATTGACGAACAACACCTCGCGCTCCTTGCCGCTGAGCAGCGGATCCAGCAGGCTGATTTGCTTGATCTGGAACATGCGCTGTCCGTTGGGATAGATGTACTCGTCGTAGGTGACGCCGTGCACCACCAGCGCGCGCGACTTCCAGAACATGAGCAGCGGCTGGCCCCGGCGCAAGGGCATGATCAGGTCGCCCGGCGCGCTGGGGGCGCCGCTGACATAGCGCGATTGCAGGCGCACGTGGCTCCCGTCGTCGAGCACGTAGTTGCCGTCGATCACCCGCGCCAGCGCCTCCATCGTCGGGGCGCCTTCGACGCACACCTCACCGTAGTTCGCCTTCTGCACCCAGGCGTTTTGCTTGATCGTGACCTGCTGCGCCCTCAGCATCGCCTCCACCACCGCCGCCCACGCCCAGTTGGTGCACTTCTGCGCCGGAGTCGGCATCCAGAACGCCTTCAACTCCACCGTCTGGTCCGCCAGGCGCACCAGCGGCGCACCGTGCGGCTTCCCGGCAGCGGATAAGGGAACAGCGGCGATGAGGATGAACAGAACTGTGCGTCGAAACATTAGAAGCAGGGTAGGTCGAAAAAAAGCAATTAGCAATTGGCGGTTAGCGGTTACGCCGTAATGTTCCAGGCTCTAAGCCGCCTGCCCCAACTTCTCGCGTCCGCTAATCGCTAACCGCTAACTGCTAATTGCTATTTCGACAACGCCGCCAGCGCGTCGCGAAACAGCGCATCGAAGCTCGTCCCGTTTCCCCCGCGCGTGGCAGCCGCCAGGGCGCGCTCGGCGGCCTGGCGCTGATATCCCAGGTTCACCAGCGCCGAGAGCACATCTTCCTCCGCCGGCGTCGTGGCCGCCACGGCGGGCGCGGCGCCGAAGGCTTCCAGCTTGTCGCGCAGCTCCAGCACCATGCGCTCCGCGGTCTTTCTTCCGATGCCGGGAATGCGCGTCAGCCGCGCGACGTTGTTGCCGCGGATGGCGTTCACCATCTCGGCCGTCGCCATGCCGCTCAGGATGGTGATCGCCAGCTTGGGCCCGATGCCGCTCACCGAAATCAGCTTCTCGAACAACTGCTTCTCTTCCGCGCGCAGGAACCCGAACAGCGCGATCGCATCCTCACGCACGTGCGTATGGATGTGCAGGGCGACCTCATGCCCGGCGGCCGGCAATTCGGAAAACGTGGGCACGCTGATCACCACGTCGTAGCCGACCCCGCCGGTCTCGACGATGGCCTGGTTCGGGTGCTTGGCGATAATCCGTCCGCGAAGATGGGCAATCATGAGCTGTCAGCTCTCGGGCTTTCGACCGCCAGCTTACACCAGTCGGCCCCAGGCACAAGGCTCAACGCCGCCGCCTCAGGCGTAACGACAAAGCTCAACCCGCCTTCCGCCTTGCGCCTCGCGCCTCGCGCCTCGCGCCTCGCGCCTTCCGCCCATTGACCCGCCCTGCTTCTCCCTCGTACCATGTTGCATCGCTGTGGGGTGGCTGGGGTTTCGATGGAAGGAAAGCTGGTTTCGCACTACCGCATCCTGGCGCAACTGGGCAGCGGCGGCATGGGGGTTGTCTACGCCGCCGAGGACCTTACTCTCGGACGCCAGGTAGCGCTCAAGTTTCTTTCCGAGGATCGTGCCGACAAGCACCTGCTGGAGCGTCTGCGCCGCGAAGCGCGCTCCGCCTCCGGTCTGAACCACGAATCCATCTGCACCATTTACGAAATCGGAGAGCACGAGGGCCGGCACTTCATCGCCATGGAACTGCTGGAGGGCATGCCGCTGGAGACCCGCCTGCGCTCCGGCCCGCTGTCCACCTCCGAGGTCCTCGACCTCGGCATCCAGGTGGCCGACGCGCTCGAAGCCGCCCACCAGCGCGGCATCGTCCATCGCGACATCAAGCCGGCCAACATCTTCCTCACCCGCCGTGGCCGCGCCAAGGTGCTGGATTTCGGCCTGGCCACGGTTTGCGTCGACCGCGCCGCCGCCCAGACCGTGGGCACCAGCGCCCTCGATCCGCGTCTCACCAGCCCCGGAACCGCCATTGGCACCGTCGCTTACATGTCGCCGGAGCAGGCGCGCGGCGAGGAACTCGATCCGCGCAGCGACCTGTTCTCCTTCGGCACCGTGCTCTACGAGATGGCCACCGGCGTCCTCCCCTTTGAAGGCCGCACCAGCGCCGTCATGTTCGCCGCCATCCTGGAGAAGGCGCCTCCGCCCGCTTCCTCGGTGAATCCTTCCGTTCCCCCGCGCCTGGAGGAGATCATCGACAAGTCGCTGGAGAAGGACCGCGACCTGCGTTACCAGACGGCGGCCGAGTTGCGCAGCGACCTCAAGCGCCTGAAGCGCGACGCCGAATCCGGCCGCACCCTGGCGGCGCGCCGCACCAGCGAATCCGTCACCGCCGCGCGCCCCGCCGTGCCCAAGTCCTGGCTTTACGCCGGCCTGGCCGCGGTCGTCATTGCCGCCGTGGCCGTGGGCGCGTACCTGTATTCTTCGCGAACCGCCACGCCCCCGGTCACTCCGCAGAACCTGAACATCGCCCGCCTCACCGACATCGGCCACGTGCATGACGCCGCCATTTCACCCGACGGCAAGTGGCTCGCCCTCATGCGCCACGACGCGCACTCCGCCTCGCTCTGGGTGAAGCAGGTCGCCACCGGCAGCGAGACGCGCGTCGTCTCCCCCCTGGAAGGCGACTTCACCGACCTGGCCTTCAGCCCCGACGGCAACTATCTTTACTATGCTTTTCGCGCCGAGGGAAAATCGGAGCAGTCCGTTTACCTGGTTCCCTCGCTCGGCGGCACGCCCCGCCTGGTCATCAGCAACACCATCACCGGCGTGGCGTTCTCGCCCGACGGCCGGCAGGTGGCTTTCATGCGCGAAGCCGGCGGCCGCGACCTCGTCATGATTGCCGATCCCAATGACAACGGCGAACGGACGGTCGCCGAGATCAGCCACCTGTACAAGAATCCGCCCTCCTGGTCCGCCGACGGCCAATCCCTTCTTTTGAGCACCGACCTGTTCACCGAAAAGGGTTTGGGCGCCTTGCTCATCCAGCCCGTCGCCGGCGGCCCGGCGCGCCAGGTGCCGGTTCGCGGCCAGGTGCCCGCCGCCGTGTGGCTCCCCGACGGCAGCGGCCTGGTGTGGCTGCAACGTTCGCCGGAGGCGCAGGAGCGATCGCAAATCTACTTCCGCGCCTCTCCCTCCAGCCCGCCCGTGCGCCTCACCAACGATCTCAACGATTACGGCGACGCGCTCAGCGTCACCCACGACGGTAAATCCATCGTGGCCGTGCAGACCGAGGTCGCCACCGCCGTTTACCTCGGCGAAGGCGCCGCTCCCGGCAAGCTCGCCGCCATCACCGCCGCCTCTTCCGAGCGCGACGTGGTCGATTGGACTTCCGACGGCAACATCGTGGTCCAGGGTGCCTCCGGCCACACCGCCATCCTCCATCCCGATGGCTCCGGCGAGGTGCGCCTGCCCACCCAGGGTTACAGCCTCTCACCCTCCATCTGCGGCGATGGGAAGTCTTTCCTGTACGCAAGTCTGACCCATGGAAATGCGCTGCGCATCATGCTGGCGCCGCTGGCCGGCGGCCGCGAAACCGAGCTCACCCGCGGACGCATGGACTGGCAGCCTGCCTGCTCTCCCGACGGCGCCTGGGCCGCCTACTTGACCCACGACAGCGGACAGTGGCAGCTCATGCGCATCTCCACCTCCGGCGGCAAACCGGCCGTCCTGTATGGCAAGAACAGTCCGTGGTGGCCCGGTATTTCCGCCGACGGGCAGTACGTGGGTTTTCGCGCCGGCGTGGAGGAAAACTACAAGTTCATCGTCATTCCCGCCGACGGCGGCGCGCCCGTGCACCAGCTCGATGTGCCCCCCGATAGCGGCATCTTCAGCCTCGCCCGCGACGGCGGCGGCTTTTATTACACCCTGCGCATGGGCGACGTGGACAATCTCTGGTTCCAGGGCTTCTCCGGCGGCGCGCCCCGCCAGGTGACCCGCTTCGATCGCGACCACATCTACGGCTTCTCCTTCTCCCGCGACGGCAAGCGCCTGGCCCTCACCCGCGGCAACGACAAGCAGGACGCCGTCATGCTCAGCAACTTCCGGTAGCGAGGGTGCGCATGACTGTGACCTTACGCATGAACTTCTGTCGCTACGCATGCTTGGCGACCAAGCGCAAAATACTAATAAGTAAGGAGAAGGCGGTCAGAAACGTGTTCCGACTCCAGCGACCGCCCGTTCATTTGGAATCGCTTCAGCATAGAGCGTCCGCACTGAACGAACATTTCGCGTTCAAAAAGTCCTGGTGGGATTGGTAGGTCGCACGCCTTCTTGCCCGACCGCTTCGTTCCATCTATGCTCAAAGCAACGCGCACTCCACGTTGTTTACATGAACGAATCTCATCGAGGAGTTCTGTCAATTCGAAGTGCTGAGCTCCGTACAAAATGCTTTGAGTATGCGAGTACGGCGGGTCACAGTAGATCAGGTCCCCTGATCGAGCTTCCCGTAACGCGTCTTGATATCGTTGGCAGCGAAACTCTGCGCCGGCGACCTTGCAACGCCAGGAGTCAACGCGTGCGGAAAATGCTGCCGGTGAAATCGGTTGATGGATTCCGCAAGGCGTGGACATATGGCCATCCGATTGCCGAAAGCGAACGACGCCGCCGTAACATGCCCGACATAAGAAGAGGAGGTCGGCACCGTTAGGCTTTGCATTGTAAGAAGCTTTTATGCGCTCGTACTCTCGAATTTTGTTTCCTTGCAGACAGGCAGACCATCGATCCGCATACCATTTCTTGAGAAGCTGCGGGTCAGTTCGAAGTGTGTTCCAGATTTCCATCAATGGCCGAAAAATATCAGACGCAACGGCTCGGTCAGGCCCGAGTCTTCCCAAGACAGCTCCACTGCCAAGAAACGGCTCGTAATAGGTTCCGAATCTATGGGGGAAACAAGTGACAATGTCGCGCGCAAACCGCTGCTTATTCCCTATCCACTTGAGCAATTGACCGGCACTTGCCTTGGGGCTAGGGGAGTCTGTCTGCTCGAACAATGATATTTGCATTTGAGACCAAATCATATCCTATTTTGGGATATGAGTCAAAGCGTATCTATGATACGCGCTGAAATGCCGTCCGACCATTCAAGTTCGCAGCATGAGCGACTGCAACGCCTCATGCGTGAGTTACGCCTGCGATCGGGTTTGCGCCAAATCGATTTGGCGAAGCGACTCCACTTGCCGCAGTCATTTGTCAGCAAGTACGAATCCGGGGAGCGACGCCTCGACATCTTGGAATTAAGGCAGGTGTGCAAGGCATTAGGAGTTCGGTTAACAGATTTCGCCAACGAACTAGAGGCGAAGCTCAAGTGAAACCCGACGCAAGATTTCAAAACCAGTCGCTGACCTTCTGGGCTAACGTGAGAACGATAAGTGAGTGCTTGGGGTATACAGATCGGAAGACCGGGGACATAAAGGTTTTCCGCGTGGAAGATATCCAAGCAGCCTTCAGCAAGCTAGGCCTTACGACCCAGGAGATCATGGATCGCGATCAGAATCTCACAAAATTCGGCGCCGCCCTGCTGAGCTATTTTCGTTACCGCTCCAACACGATAAACAAGCAAGTCAAACCGAAATTGATGAACAAGAGAGGGGCGGGTTCGGAATTCAGCAAACTTCGAAGGCGACTGCGACCAAATTGCCCGGTGCCAATGAATAAGCAGCGAGGAAAAAAGAAGGGACCGGCATACCTCACAGCAATCGTAAACATGCTGATCGAGCAGAACTGTGGGGGTGTTCCGTGCAACTACAATCCGCAGAAACTTACGACTTTCACACGAAGTCGGCGGCCGGTCCGGACCCTTGCGCGGAGAGTGGATGGCGCGTTTCCCGATATCATCAATCCTGTCGCGGTTTGGGAGATTAAGGAGTACTACAACACGAAGACGTTTGGCAGCCGAGTCGCTGATGGCGTGTACGAGAGCTTGCTGGATGGTATGGAATTGCTCGAGTTGCGGGTCAATGAACGCATCAGTGTGCAGCATTATTTGATCGTCGATGACTATTTCACGTGGTGGATCAAAGGTCGTTCTTACCTTTGCCGCCTCATCGACATGCTGAACATGGGCTACGTTGACGAGGTTCTGTTTGGACGGGAAGTTTTTACACAACTGCCACGGTTGGTGAAAGCGTGGGTCCGCGAAGTCGGACGTTTAAAGGCTAGAACAACATAATCTAACAGGATTCGCTCTACCCTCTCCGCTTGTAATACACGTTGAACTCAAACCCCGGATTCGGCGGGAACAGGGCGGCGGCGGCGCGCAGACGCTCCGCCAGCGGGCCGGGCGCCAGCAGCGGATACTCCCGCTCGCGCAGGTCGTAGTAATCCACGTCGAGGAAGATCGACAGCATGTAGATGGCGATGGCGTCGGCGAAGGCCGCGGTCAGGTACTCGTTGCGCGCCTTCTCCGCCTGCGGGCCCGGCGTGGTGGCCGCCTTGCGCGTCTCGAAGGCGTCCAGCGACGTCTCCCCGCGCACCCGGTCTTCCGCCTGCTTCCAGACCAGGTCGGCGAAGCTCTCGGCCACTCCCGCTTGCTCCACGAAGGCGTGCGCCACGTTGATGTAGAACTCGAACGCCACCGAGAAGCGGTCGTCCATCAGCCGGGTGGAGATGAACACGTACTGCGAGTCGCCCAGGCTGAGGTTGCGGTGGCAGACGGCGTTGTCGCTCAGGTTCACGTCGTAGCGTTCGGCGATCACCGTCTCCTCGCCGCGGCTGACCGCCAGCGGCACGAAGTAATACGCCTTGTGGTGCAGCGCCGCCGCAATCGTGCGCGGCACCGCCGCCACCATCCGCTCCAGGTCCGCGGTGTTCAGCGTGATTTCGCCCAGGGTGGCGTAGCAGACGCCGTTGGCGCCCTGGGCAACCGGCGCGCGCCGGATGGCTTCGGCGGGTGTGAGCGTCGGCGCTTGTGTGATTTCAGCCATGGGAAGACGGTAGCTGGTAATGGGTGGCTGGCGGCTCGGCAAATCGTCCTTCCCAGCTACGAACGACGCGCAACCAGCTACCCGATTGTAGCCTATCGCGCGCGCAATCTGCGGAGAAGGCGCACGGATTACAATGGAGGCGTGAAGGCCGTCCTCAAGAGCCTGGCCGCCGCCCTGGTGGGCACGGGCTTGTTCTTTTCCTTCTTCATGATGATCTCCATTCCGGTGCTCATTGTCTGGGCCAAGCTGCACGATCCCAACGCTCCCTTGCAGGCCCCCGACGTCGTGCTCGCGCCCGGCGCACTGTTTCGTTCCGTCGGCCTGCCGCTCAGCGCCGCCGCCTTTGCCGTCTGTTTCGTTCTCGCCATGAAGAAATTCAGGAAGACGGGACCATGAAGGCGCTCGGCCTGGCAGCGCGCCTGGTGGTGGTCACGTTGCTGTTCACCATCCTGGGCTTCGCCGTCGGCGGGCTCATCGGAGTGCTAAGCATCAGCATCATGCACGCCGCTCACCTTCCCATTGACCTGCAGGAAGCGCTCTGGTTCGGCGCCATTCCCGGCGCCGTGCTCGGCATGATTGCCGGCGTGGTGATCATCACCATCTCCGAGCGGCGCACTCGCGCTTCAAGACTATGAGTAATCCGTTGGTTCTTACAGAAGCTATGACGTGCTGCTCAACTTGAGCACTTGATCAAGTTCATCGTAATACGCAGTCACAACAGTCAACTCGGGGTCACGCAGTCTTGCCCATTCGCGTATTAGTGCTCGGTTCGCCGCCGACATCTTCCAGCCGAGAATCACTCGCGTGAGCCAATGGGGATCAATCTGGGCCTTGGGCGAAGAGCCGCTGGACACGAGAACGCGGACCTCCTCCTCGCCGCTCCATACGCACCGCTTGCAGAAGAACCAATAACCGTTCAGACTCTCCCGATTCGTTACGTCCACCAGTTGAGCTGAATCGTCGTAGACAACTTCCTGCGCAGTCCCGAAGAACGGCCCTTCATTGGCAAACTCCAAGCAGTACCCGGAGTGTTTGCCGGCATACCCAGCCCAGAGACTCAGGTTGTTGTACCGCCTGGAAAGAGAATAGACACGGTACCGCTCCATGTGGCTGTTCATCAGCTTCTGCAGTTCTCGCGAGAGTAGCTCGGCTCTGTGGTGGCTGATGTCGAAGTCCAGAATTACCCCCTCGCGCACCTGCTCCTCCACCGTCATTCGGGGGTTTCGTTGCAAGACACCGAAGGGGCCGTCGTAGAGGAAGTGAAACATCTCATCGTCTGACAATGGCGCGAGCTTGGGTCTTCCATCCGCGGGGTCATTCAACTCACGTATGGTCGGCACGTACAGCCTGTGCTCAAGGATGATTTCCTTCAGCCAGTTCTTCTTCTCTTCTACAAATTCCGAATACCTATAGAAGCGTGAACCAGTTGCCCTCTTCAAGATTGTTGGTAGGAGTGTAGGTATCTCCATTTTGGCCGCTCTTACTAATGCTACATCCCAATAATCTCGCTTGATACCTCGCTGGGGATGGCGCGATTCGGGGTTCTCACTTCCAAAAAATAAGGGCGGCCTTCAAGGCCGCCCTGCTGGAAACTGGAAACCGGAAACTGGAAACTACGCTGGCGTTGGCCGCTCGCCCGGCACGATGCCCGGCTGCGCCCCGCCCGGCGCCGGCTTCAGCACCTGCTGCATGCCGTCGTCGTGCGAGGAAGGCGGCTGCTTGCTGGGCAGCGGCTTGCCTTCGAGCAGCATCTTGATCTCGTTGGCGTCCAGCACTTCCCGCTCCAGCAGCGCCTGCGCGATCCGGTGCAGCGTCTCCCGGTTGCCGCTCAGGATTTCCACCGCCGACTTGTAACCGGCGTCCACGAACCGGCGGACTTCCTGGTCGATCTTGATCGCCGTGTCCTCGCTGTAGTCCCGGTGCTGGGCGATCTCGCGCCCCAGGAAGATCTGCTCTTCCTTCTTGCCGAAGGTCAGCGGCCCCAGCTCGCTCATGCCGAACTCGCATACCATCTTGCGCGCCAGCTCGGTCGCCTGCTCGATGTCGTTGCCCGCGCCGGTGGTCATGGTTTCGAGGAACAGCTCCTCGGCCGCCCGTCCGCCCATCATGATCGCCAGCCGCGTTTCCAGGTACGTCTTGCGGTAGGTGTGCTTGTCGTCGATCGGCAACTGCATGGTCACGCCCAGCGCCATCCCGCGCGGAATAATGGTCACCTTGTGCAGCGGATCGGAGTCGTCGCGGGTCACGGCGACCAGCGCGTGCCCGGCCTCGTGGTAGGCGGTGACTCTCTTCTCCTCCTCCGAGAGCAGCATGCTCTTGCGCTCGGCGCCCATCAGCACCTTGTCCTTGGCCACCTCGAAGTCGTACATGGTGACGATCTTGCGGTTGCCGCGCGCGGCCAGCAGCGCGCCCTCGTTCACCATGTTGGCCAGGTCGGCGCCGCTGAAACCGGGCGTGCCCCGCGCCAGCACCGACAGATCCACGTCGTCGGCAATGGGGACCTTGCGGCTGTGCACCCGCAGAATTTCCTCGCGCCCGCGCACGTCCGGACGCGGCACCACCACCCGCCGGTCGAACCGTCCCGGACGCAGCAGCGCCGGATCGAGCACGTCGGGCCGGTTGGTGGCGGCAATCAGGATGACCCCTTCGTTGGATTCGAAGCCGTCCATCTCCACCAGCAACTGGTTCAGCGTCTGCTCGCGCTCGTCGTGGCCGCCGCCCAACCCGGCGCCGCGGTGCCGTCCGACCGCGTCAATCTCGTCGATGAAGATGATGCAGGGCGCGTTCTTCTTGCCCTGCTCGAACAGGTCGCGCACCCGGCTGGCGCCCACGCCCACGAACATCTCCACGAAGTCGGAACCGGAGATGGAGAAGAAGGGCACGTTGGCCTCGCCGGCCACCGCCCGCGCCAGCAGCGTCTTGCCGGTTCCCGGCGGTCCCACCAGCAGCACGCCCTTGGGAATCCGCCCGCCCAACTTCTGGAACTTCTGCGCCTCGCGCAGGAACTCGATGATCTCGCGCAGCTCCTCCTTGGCTTCATCCACGCCCGCCACGTCCTTGAACGTGACCTTTTTCTGCTGCATGGAGAGCAGCCGCGCCCGCGACTTGCCGAAGGAGAGCGCCTTGTTTCCGCCGGTCTGCATCTGCCGGATCATGATGAACCAGAGCGCGCCCAGCAGGATCAGCGGCAGCAGTTGCACCAGCCATCCGGACCAGTTCCCGCTCTGTGCGTCCTTCACCGTGATGTTCACGCCCTTCTGCTGAAGGGTCTTGTACATGTCCGGGTAGTTGGCCGGCACGACGGTTTGGAACGGCTGGTTCTTCTCGTTGCGGAACTTGCCCTGTACGTCCGTGCCCGTAATCGTGACTTCCTGGACGTTGCCCTGGTCCACCTGGGACAGGAATTCGGAGAAAATGATCTCCTTGGGCTTAGTCCCCGTGCCGCCGGCTTTGACCACCTGCCAAAGCAACACACCGGACAGCACGATCACCAGCCAGAACACCACCGTTTTGACCGTTGAATTCACTCAGAAACTCCTGTGCTTCCCCACCTGAACCGGCATCCGGCGCAAGTCGGCACTTCTAGCATCTTAGATGCCCGGGGCTTCATTCCGTCTCGCCTTTTTGCCGGGCCGCTCACTATTGTAACGTGCCAGAGAGGGAATTCCCGTCCACCGCCAAGGAAATTAGGTGGTTGTCCTTTGGGTACGGTTTCTCCCCTATTGCGCTCCTGGCTGCTGACTGACCGGCCATCATGATGGCCCGTTTTCTCCCTCGCTCGGCGCGGGCACCTCTTCCAGCAGCAGCGCCGCGGGGCTTTCGTCCCGAACCCGGAATCGCTCCGGCGGAGCAAAGCCGGGGACCCAGACGATCTCCTCGCCGCTCACCACGACCGGCCAGAAGGGCTTCTGCGCCCGCGGGACGTGCGGCGCCAGCAGCAGCTCCTTCAGCTTCTTGGGGCCGCGGGTGTGCGCCGGCCAGTAGCGGTCGCCCGGACGCCAGTTGCGTACGCGCAGGGCAGCCGATGCCAGCGCCGGATCGAGCAGCACCTGTCCCTCGGTCACGCGCGCCTGGGCAAACTCGGCGGCGCTGGCCAGCAACGACGCCCGAATCCTGCGGCCCGCGGCCTGGGCTTCGCCGGGTACCGGCAGATGCAGGTCATAAGCCCGAGGCTCCTTGGATATTAGACTCCGGTTGCGGAACCAGAGTTCCGCGCCGGAGCGGACGGCTTCCCAGCCGTGCGGCAGCTCAATCAGCCTTTCGGAACGGCAAGGCTCGGCCGCGGCCAGGGCCAGAACGTCCTCGACGTGCCGGAATTCCAGCCGCAGCCCCTGAAGCTGCGCCGCCAGGCGAAGCAGCCTCCGCTCCAGGGCAAGAGGGTGCTCTCGCAGAGCGCTGACCAGCAGCGCCGATTCCCGTTCACCGGCGGCCGAGGGCGATTGCACGGAGGGCAGCAGGCGGCGGACCTGCTCGTCCCAGTAATCCTCCTCGCCGCGCGCGATCTCCGCCATTTCGCCCAACGTCTCATCCAGATTCGGGTTGAGTCCGCGCAGCAGCGGAAGCATTTCGTGCCGCAGGCGATTGCGGGCCAGGCTGAGATCGGCGTTGGTGGCGTCTTCGCGCCAGGACTGGCCGGCGGCTTCCAGGCCGGCGCGCAGTTCGGCGCGCGAGACCTCCAGCAGCGGGCGCACGATGCGCGGCTCCGGCGGAAGCGCCTGGCCTTCGGCGCTGGCCATCCATCCGCCGACGTTGGGATAGATTCCCGCCAGTCCCCTGGTTCCCGATCCGCGCAGGAAGCGCATGAGCACGGTTTCCGCCTGATCGTCGCGCGTATGGGCGGTAGCCACGCGGGTAAGGGTATTGGAGGCGATCAGACGGTCGAAGAAGGCGTAGCGCAGCTTGCGTCCTGCCGCTTCCAGGCTGATCTGGCGGTCGCGTGCGTAGAAGGGCGTGTCGGCGAAATCGCAGTGGAACTGCAGATCGAAGGCGCGCGCAAGCTGGCGCACGAAGCGCTCATCGGCATCGGCTTCGGCGCCGCGGATCTTGTGATTGAAGTGCACGGCGGAGAGCACAATGCCGAGCTCGGCGCGCGCTTCCAGCAGCAGCCGCAGCAGGGCAACGGAATCGGCGCCGCCGCTAACGGCCACGCCGACGCGATCGCCGGGACGCATCAGCTCGCGCCGGCGGATATAGCTAAGAACGCGCTCGCGCACGAGAATAATGCTACATCGGCGAACAGCTTTTGCCGCAGAAGCAAGGATGGACTTGATAGTAAACCTTAGGCTGTCCCTGACCCCCCTCCTGCCCCCTCTAATGGAATCAGCAACTTACATAAGGGATCCCTTGCGCGTCCCTTGCTGTCCCTTGCTGTAGTGGCGCCGCATTTCCATGATCCAGGATCGTGGTCCAGGTCTTTCCATCGTCCTGACACGGGCGACAATCGGGCAGTCCCACACTTCGCCAAACCCAGACGAGCAAACCCGGCTCGTCTGGGGCACCGGCAGAATCCTAGCCCACGGCGTGAGCCGTGGGGAAGGCGCAAAGGAGGGGGAGAGCCCCTTCAGGGGCGACAGAATCAGTCGAGGAAGTCGGCGGAATCCGCATCATATTTGCGAAAGAGAGTACGGACCTCGTCGGCGAAGGAGACCTTCTTGTGCCGGATCTGCTGATCTCGAATGTATTGGTAAACCTCATTGCGTTTGGAGAGGCTGACCGAAAACGCAGCGTAGCCGGCCTGCCACCCAAAGGTGGATCGTTCCGGCCATTTTTCGGTTACCCACTTCGACGAATTCGCCTTCACCAAGCGCAAGCATTCGGCGACGGAGATGTCGGCTGGCAACCGGACCAGCATGTGGACGTGGTCAGAGGGGCCGTTGATCAGGAGGGCCTTGCCGCCGATTTTGCGCACCACGCCCCCCATGTAGGCGAGCAATTCAGGTCGAATTTCGTCAGAGATCATGGCTGCACGGCCCTTGGTGGAGAAAATAGCGTGGATCAGAATATCGGTGAAGCTGTGCGGCATTCTGTCGCCCCCAGGGGGCTTGATTTTATGTCGCGGTAGACCCACGGCTGACGAGCCTGTTACGAAACAGATCCGCAGATGGTTCTCCAATGCCTGGCTTGGGGCGGATGGGCGGAAGTGGAATGGGGCGCGACGGAGAACGACGATGCTCAGCGAGCCAGTGCGCTAGCCATCTGATGGCCTCCCAGAAGGTTGATCAAGCGCTTCAAGTTATAAGCGAGGGTGGCGATGTTGATTTCGGTCTGGGCACCGGCCACTCCGCGTAGCAGGAATCGCGCGTTGCCGAACATACGCTTGAGCGCGGCGAAGGGATGTTCCACGATCGACCGTCGCAGCCGCATCATCGCCGGCGTGGTCCGCCGCTGGATTCGGGTCAGGGCATCGTCATACAGAAATCGATACACCATCCGTTGTGGCGCTGCCGTGCATTGTGGTTTCAGCGCGCAGGCGCCGCACACGGCAGCGTTGCCGCGATAGCCGATGCGTTTGCGGTCGGGCTGAAACTGATGCCGAGCCAGACTCTGGCCCGCCGGACAGCTCATCGTGTCGGTGTTTTCGTCATAGACAAACGCGCTCCGATCCAAGCGCGCGCCGTCGCCCTGATTGTTCGCGGTGCGTTGCACCGGCAGGTGGGGCACGATCCCTTGCTTCTCGCAACATGCCGCCTGTTCCCCGTTGGAATATCCCGCATCGGCAACCACGTTCAGCGTCTCCGGATTGTCCAGCGCTTGTTGGGCGGCCTGCGCCATGGGCAGCAGACTGCGCGCATCGTTGGCTTCGGTCGTCACCTGTTGCGTTACGATCAGCGCGTGCTCGGCATCGACCGCTGTCTGCACGTTGTACGCAGGTCGCTTTCCGTCGTTGGTGCGCATGAAACGGGCCTCCGGCTCCGGATGCGACTTCAACTTCTCCAGCGCCGCCTGCACCGCAGTCGGATCAATGACGATCTCGTCCTGCTCATCAGCCTGTTCCAACTGGTCCAGATAACGCTTCACCGCCTCCCGCTCGCGCACGCTGCGCGCGCTAGTCACGGCGCGGAACTTCGAACCATCAATCGCCACCCACTCGCCCCGTACCAGGCCCACCGAGCGCGCAAACCGCACCAACTCGGCTCCCGCCCCGCTCACCGCTTCCCGGTGAAGCCGCCGAAACTCGGCAATCGACTTGTAATCCGGAACCAGCCGCCCCAACAGCCACATCACTTCGATGTTGCGTTGGCACTCCGCTTCCAACCGGCGCGAGGAACGCACCTGCTGCAAGTATCCGTACAAATAAAGCTTCAGCAGATCGCGCGGATCATAGCCAGGCCGACCGGTTTCGGCCGGTTCGGCACGCACAAAACCCAGCTCCGCCATATCCAGCCCGCCGACAAACGCTTCGATCACCCGGCAGACGTGATCGGCCGGAATCAGATCGTCCAGCGTGGAAGGAAACAGCGCATGCTGTCCCCGCGCTTCGCCTTCGATATAGGCCATGCAAAATGCCCCCGCACTCGCATCGTTGCATAACATCCTGTGGACAGCCTAGTGAGAGTTTCGTAACAGGCTCTGACGCCGTGGGCTAGGATTCTGCGGCCCCGGCGGGCCGAAATGGAACAGGCCGGGTCGCCATCAGGTTGCGGGGCGTCAATTTGGCAGGAGGCTCTGTCGCCCCTGAAGGGGCTTCATTGTATGCCGTAGCCGACCCACGGCTGACGCCGTGGGCTAGGATTCTGCGCCCCTGGCGGGCCGAAATGGAACAGGCGCGATGAGAACCGGGTTGCGGGTGATCAAATGGTTACGGAGCAACAAATATGACCATTCTGTCGCCCCTGAAGGGGCTTGGGTTTCATGCGCGAGCAACCCACGGCTCACGCCGTGGGCTAGGATTCTGCGCCCTGGCGGGCCGAAATCGAACAGGCGCGATGAGAACCAGGTTGCGGGAGCAACCCACGGCTCACGCCGTGGGCTAGGATTCTGCGGCCCTGGCGGGCCGGCGCGAACAATCACATTCGAGGCGACGGCGAAACAATCGGATTCGAATGCCGCGGAAGGTCGAGTGGGGAACACACGTTCATAAATTCGGGCAGCCCGGTCGAGCGGCTGGGGCCGCTCACAAGCTTGCGCTTTTTTCAGCGATCAGCTTGCGCAGGCGGGCCTGGAAGTCGGGGAAGGGCACGGTTTCAGTTTTCTCTTTGCCGCGGGTGCGGACGTTGACGGTATTGGCTTCCGCCTCTTTGTCCCCCACCACCAGCAGGAACGGGACTTTCTGCAGGGCGTGCTCGCGGATCTTGGCGTTCATCTTCTCGTTGCGCAGGTCAACCTGGACGCGGACGTTTTCGGCTTTCAGCGCGCCGCCAATCTTGTTGGCATATTCGGCGTGGCGCTCGCTGATGGGGATGACGGCTACCTGCACCGGTGACAGCCATACCGGAAACGCCCCGGCGTAGTGCTCGATGAGCACTCCGAAGAAGCGCTCGATGGAGCCGTAGAGGGCGCGGTGGACCATGAGCGGCTGGTGGCGCTGGCCGTCCTCGCCCACGTACTCCAGGTCGAAACGCTGGGGAAGGTTGAAGTCGAACTGGATGGTGGAGAGCTGCCACAGGCGGCCGATGGCGTCCACCAGTTTGACGTCGATCTTGGGGCCGTAGAAGGCGGCCTCGCCGGGAATGATCTTGTACTCGATCTTGCGGCGGTGGAGCGCGTTTTCCAGCGACTGGTTTGCCAGGTTCCACTGCTCTTCGCTGCCGATGAAGTTCTTGCGGTCGTTGGGGTCCCAGGTGGAGAGCTCGACCTGGAACTGATCGAAGCCATACACGCGCAAGGTTTCCAGAGCGAAATCCATGCATCCGACGATTTCGTCCTCGATCTGCTCCGGGGTGCAGAAGATGTGGGCGTCGTCCTGGGTGAATCCGCGGACGCGCAGCAGGCCGTGCATGACGCCGCTTCGCTCATAGCGATAGACGGTGCCCAGCTCGCCCAGGCGGACGGGGAGATCGCGGTAGGAGCGCAACTGGTCTTTGTAGATGAGGATGTGGAAGGGGCAGTTCATGGGCTTGATGCGGTAGTCGGCATCATCAAGCTTCATGGGGGTGAACATGTTCTGCGCGTAGTAGCCCTCGTGTCCGGAGGTCTTCCACAGATCGACGCGGGCCACGTGCGGGGTGCAGACCAGGTCGTAGCCGCGGCGGAGATACTCCTCGCGCATCCAGTCTTCCATCTCCTTGCGGATGCGGCCGCCCTTGGGGTGCCAGAAGATGAGGCCGGGCCCGGCGATGTCCTGGATGGAAAACAGGTCAAGCTGCTTGCCGAGCACGCGGTGGTCGCGCTTTTTGGCTTCGTCCTGCTGCTTGAGGAACTCGTCCAGGTCCTTCCGGGAGAAGAACGAAGTCCCGTAGATGCGCTGGAGCTGCGGGTTCTTCTCGTCTCCCAGCCAGTAGGCGCCGGCGATGGAGAGCAGCTTGAAGGCCTTGATCTTGCCGGTGGAGGGGAGGTGCGGTCCGCGGCAGAAGTCGACAAACTTGCCGGTCTTGTAGAGCGAGATTTTTTCATCCGGCTGGGTGAACTGCTGGATGAAGTGGCACTTCATGAAGTCGCCCTCGCGCTCGAACTGCTCCAGCCCTTCGCGCCGCGGCAGCCACTCGCGGGCATAGGGCTCGTTGCGCTGGACGATCTCCTGCATTTTCTTTTCGATCTTCTCCAGGTCCTCGGGGGTGAAGGGAGTGGGACGGTAGAAGTCGTAGAAGAATCCGCTGTCGGTGGCGGGGCCGTGGCCGAGCTTGGTTTCGGGGAAGAGCTCGACGACGGCGGCGGCCATCAGGTGGGCGGAGGAGTGCCGGTAAACCTGCAAGGCCTCGGGGTTGCGGTCAGTCAGGATGCGGAGGTCGGTGTCGTGGTCGAGCGGCCGGGTCAGGTCGATGAGGTCGCCGTTGACTTTGGCGGCGAGGGCGGCGTCGGCGAGGCGCGGCGAGATGGAGCGCGCGACCTCCAGCGCGGTGGTGCCCTGGGGAACTTCCTGGACGCTGCCGTCGGGCAGCTTGATCTTGATGAGGTCGGCTTTGGCTTCGGTCTGGACGTTGTCGGACATGGAGAACTCCGCGAATACGGGTGAAAGATTGAGTTTAGATGAAAAGGAAGATGGCGCGCTAGGAAAGCGGCGATGTTCGGCGGGTGGAGGCCATAGCAGACATTATGCACAATTTTATCACGGCGTTCGCTCTTTTTCCTCTGTCGTGATTTCGACCCTGATCCGCACCGGATGCTGCCCCTGGAGACGAGCGAGGGTCTTCAATGAATCTCTAAATTTGTCAATTGCATCCTGTAATCGCGCTTCTTCAATCCTATCCCACTCGGCCCAGCAACTAACGCAACGACTCGGTACCCGACCAACATCAACGAGGGGGAGTGCGACTGCCGAAGTGCAAGCAGCGCATTCGATCCGCATAGCGAGTACGTCCGTGAGTTCAATGTATGTCTTTCTTATGGGTCCCATCTCAAAGGTTACTCCAGGGAACAGTTCCCCACGATTTCCACCAGATGGGGCTCCACATTGGTGTACTTGTGGTGGCGCCGACCGCGGAAATCAACTCTTAGGTTGGTTTCATCGAGTGATAAAACGAGTTTCTCGATGTGTTCTACCACATTTCCAAGTCTCAACTGCATCACGGCCACTATCCAGGCCACGCGCAAGAAGGTGAGCGGATCTTGCCCGAACTTTCTGAACAGGCCGGGAAAAGGAGATTGCTTGATCTCAACAGCAGTACCCTGACCTCGGATAAGCACTTCATACATAACGTCGTTGATGTTCCCGCCATCGGCGGCTGGCTGCTCATTGAGCAATAGACGCCGGCCGCGCATCTCAGCGAATTGTTCGGCACTCGTGCCCGTAGTACCCACTTCCATATCTGACCCAAAGTTCGAGTTCTCCATCGTCATCCCCAACTCGGCCTCACGCCTGCCTTTTTCGGTTATAAATGTCAGGTGCTCAATGCGCCCGAGCGCCGCATCGGTTCCGTACGCCAGCGCTATCTTTCCGTGTGTCTTCGCCTGGTTCAGAAAACTACCGTCCTCGGCGGCCTCACATTCAAGTTTCATCTGGACCATGTCACCCCACCGGCACGACACGACCCGGAGAAAACTCGACCGGGTTCCTGCTATGAACAGTGCAAAAGGGGAATCGGAAACAGATACACGGCGTGAAACAGGAGTTGGACCTCTACGTCCGATTTTGTTTAGGAAAGCTGCGCAGATGCCAGCAGACCCTTCTATCCAGAAATCGAGATAACCGATGGTGTGAGGAAGGCCAGGAATTTCCGTGGTATCGAATCTGACCGGAAGGATGTAGTCCCCGCCTTTTTCCAGCAGGGCACGCGCTTGGGCGTGCTGTCGTTCGTGATTGGTCCAAACTTTCTCCGCGTATTCACGGCTCGCGAACAGAATGCAATATTGGGCACGTTTCCCGTAAACGTCGGAAAGATACACGTACAGATCCTTCCCCCAAAGGGCTCCTTTTTCGTACTCGTCGTAGAAAACCTTGATTCCCGCGTGCTTCAGGCAATCGGCGACTTCCGCGACTTGTGGGCGCTGTTCACCTGCGAAAGAGAGTGCTACATCGTATTCGAAAGCCATGGTCTAAACCGAGGTTTCCCGGACTGAGCAGCGATCAAATGCTGCACCCCTAAATATACAACCCATAGCGAGCTCGTTCTTTTCAACCCCACCGCCACACGGCCTTATACTGGACGGCTTCCTAGCCTCACAACGGAGGGGGTCATGCGTCGGAGCGGCATCTTAATCGTGTTGGTGTGCGCAATTATCGGCGGCATGATGGTCGCGCAGGAGAAGGGAATGAGCACGGCAAGCGAGAGTCCGAAGGCGAACGTCGCGCACGAGGGCGTGCGCGCTCCATGGATGGCGGCGGCGCAAAAGAAACTCGAGGGCGAGCTGGTTGCCAAGTACGGCGAGGGTCAGCGGGAGCGGGCGCGGCGCGGGCTGAAGCAGGTGGGGGAATTCTGGCGCGCAGAAGATGGCGATCAGACGGCGTTCGAGACTTTCGTGCTTGCGAACTTCGCCGGAGATCAGGCGACGCTCGACACCGTGTTCGCGCGCTTCGAGAGGCTGCTGGAGCAGATGGACGGCCATGATCAGGAAGTCGTTCGGGCATTGCGCACCCAGGCCGACCTGGACCTGGGGCCGATGCTGCCGCTGGACGAGGTCTTTGCCGGATACGATCCCGGGGCGCACCTCACCGACGACCTGTTCCGCAACAAGCTGGCGTTCGTGGCGCTGCTGAATTTTCCACTGACCACGCTGGACCAGCGGCTGCAGGAAGGCCAGCACTGGACTCGGCGGCAGTGGGCGGAGGCACGACTGGCCGGGCGCTTCGACAAGCGCGTGCCGGCGGAGGTGAACCTGGCGATCGCGCGGGCAAGAGCGGACGCGGACAACTACATCGCGCAATACAACGTGTGGATGTATCACGTGGTCGGGGAGCCGGCGGTCGACGGTCGACGGTCGGCGGCAAAAGCGGATTCCTCGCCTGCGGCTCGGAATGACAAGGCTGAAGAGCGGCTGTTTCCGAAAGGGATGCGGTTGCTGTCGCACTGGAATCTGCGGGACGAGATCAAGGCGGACTACGACGAGCAGGACAAGAAGCTCGGGCTGGAAAAGCAGCGGACCCTGCAGAAGGTGATGGAGCGGATTGTGACGCAGACGATTCCCGAGTCGGTGATCGACAATCCGCAGGTGGATTGGAACCCATGGACGAACCAGGTGAGGTCGGCGGCGGAAAAGGATTCGGATTTCGTACCGAGTCGCGCTCGAGGGCGAGCGCGCTCCAACAGCGAGCGGGAGCCGGATACGCGCTATGCCATCCTGCTGGACGATTACCGGGCCGAGCGCAAGATGGACCCCTATTCGCCGACCGCGCCGACGCTGATTGCACGCCGCTTTGATGAAGATCGCGAGATCCCGGAAGAGCGCGTGCGGCAGATGCTGGTGGAGGTGGTCAGCTCGCCGCTGGTTGCGCGGGTGGCGGCGCTCATCCAGAAACGGCTGGGACGCGGGCTGGAGCCCTTTGATGTCTGGTACTCGGGCTTCCGGCCGAAGTCGCAATACACGGAGGCGCAACTGGACGAGATTGTGCGCAAGCGCTATCCGACCGGCGAGACCTATCGCAAGGACATTCCGAATCTGCTGATGAAGCTGGGCTTCACGCCGGCGCGGGCGAAGTACGTGGCGGCAAACATCGTGGTGGATCCGGCGCGCGGATCGGGGCACGCCATGGGCTCGGGGATGCGCGGGACGAAGGTCCACCTGCGCACGCGAGTGGAGAAGACCGGCATGAATTACAAGGGCTTCAACATCGCGGTGCACGAAATGGGACACAACGTGGAGCAGACGTTCTCGATGAACGAAGTGGACCACTGGCTGCTGGCGGGCGTGCCCAATACGGCGTTTACCGAGGCGCTGGCGTTCGTCTGCCAGGCGCGTGATCTGGAACTGCTGGGGCTGCATTCGCCGGGACCGAGAGACGAGGCCTTGCGCACGCTGAACGATTTCTGGGGAACCTATGAAATAGCCGGGGTGGCGCTGGTGGACATGGCGGTGTGGCACTGGATGTACAAACATCCGAATGCGACGGCGGCGGAGTTGCGCGCAGCGACGGTGCAGATCGCCAAGGAGGTATGGAACCAGTACTACGCGCCGGTGTTCAAGCAGCGGGACGTGGTGCTGCTGGGCGTGTACTCGCACATGATCCATTCGTTCCTTTATCTGCCGGATTACCCGATGGGCCACATGATCGCCTTCCAGATTGAAGAGCAGATGAAGAAAGCGGGCAAGGTGGGGCCGGAGTTCGAGCGCATGGCAAGCTATGGACGAGTGGCGCCCGACCTGTGGATGGTGCATGCAACCGGCAAGCCGGTGGGTCCGGAGGCGCTGCTGCGGGCGACGGAGAAGGCGCTGGGAGAGGCGAGCGAATAATCCTGGAGAAGAACTGGCCACGGATTCCCACGGGTGAACACGGATCAGATATTTTCAGCGTCTAATCCGTGAAAATCCGCGGCAATCCGTGGCTTCTTGCTTCTCCAGTCGCGGCCCCATTCCGCCGATTTCCAGTGAACTTCCGAGGGTCCGGGCGCGTATCCTGGAGCAGAATCCGGGGAGGGAGACGGCGATGTTCTGCGATTCGTGTGGCGCGCAACTGCAGGCGGGCCAGGGCTACTGCACGCGTTGCGGCAAACAGGTGATCGGGCCGGCGACGCCGGGCAGCGGGCGGGTGGCGCGCCATGCGCACCTGCTGGGGATTCTGTGGGTGGCGTACTCCGGCATTTCGCTGGTGGGCGGGGCGGTGCTGATGATTGTCGCGCACACGGTTTTCGGGCCCTTCGGCCTGCCGAATATGCACGGAGGACCGCCGCCGATGTTCGTCCGGCCGCTGCTGTCGGGGATCGCGGTTCTGCTGCTGGCGAAGGCAGGGCTGGGAATCGCCGCCGGCGTCGGCCTGCTGCAGCGGCAGGAGTGGGCGCGCGTGCTGGCCATTGTGATCGGGGTGATCTCGCTGATTAACATCCCGTTTGGAACGGCGCTCGGCATCTACACCCTTTGGGTGCTGATTTCGCCGAATGCGGACCAGGAATACCGGGCGCTGGCGAGATAAAGCAGTTTCAGTTTCGGTTTCAGCGGGGGCGCTTCGAACCATCCGCTTCAATCGGTATCGGTTTCAATCGGACGATAACGCGCTTGCCTGTTGGGCACGGCGGGCCTGGATTTCAATGTACACGTTGACCAGGGAAACCGCGGCCGGGGTGACGCCGGGGATGCGGCTGGCCTGGCCCAGGGTGCGCGGGCGCACGCGCTGGAGCTTTTCCTTCATCTCGCGGGAGAGGCCACTGACGGTGGAGTAGTCGAACCAGTCGGGAATGGCGCGCTGCTCGGCCTTCTTCAGGCGCTCGATGGCCTTCTGCTGCTGGCTGAGATAGCCGGCGTACTTGATCTCCGTTTCCACCGACTTCATCTCATTGCGGATTTCCGCGGGCGGGGCATTCGGGTCCGGCGGCACCGGACGCGCGCGGAAGGCGGGAATCTGCTGCACGAGCAGGGACTCGTTAGAGCTTGCAATGTCGATCATCGGTGAGCGATGGTCGATGGCGAAAGCGACGGAGTCGTCGGTCGTTGGTCGCCGGTCGTCGGCGAAGTCGCGGTGGAAGAAGTCGGGGAGAAGTTCGCGGAGTACGCCGGCGAGCTTTTCGATGGTGATTTCGGGGCGCTTGAGCAGTTGCGCGAGAGGGGCGCCGACAGCAGCGCAAAGATCAAGACCGCAGGGGTCCTTCGCCTCGGACGCGCCAGCGTGCGCAACCCCGGCGCGCGCTTCCGGCGCGTCCTCGCTCGGGATGACATCGGTTGATGGGTTTTTCCGCTCTGACTGCACGGCCGCTTCAATTTTCGCCAGCATCTCGCCCGTGAGCTTTGTTTTCTCCAGCACTTCCTTGAGCGCCGCCATGCGCTGCTGCTTGGCCAGATAGTCGGCCCAGGCGGCATCGGAGATCAGGCCGACGCGGCGGCCGTGCGGAGTGAGGCGGCGGTCGGCGTTGTCAATGCGCAGGTGCAGGCGGAACTCGGCGCGCGAGGTGAACATGCGGTAGGGCTCGTTGGTGCCCTTGGTGATCAGGTCGTCGATGAGGATGGCGGTGTAGGCCTCGGTGCGGTCGAGGATCAGCGGCGGCTCGCCCTTGATGGCGAGCGCCGCGTTGATGCCCGCCATGATGCCCTGGCAGGCCGCTTCCTCGTAGCCGCTGGTGCCGTTGATCTGGCCGGCGAGGAAGAGGCGCGCCGACCTTCTTGGTTTCCAGCGTGCGCTCCAGTTCGGTGGGATCGATGGAGTCGTACTCGATGGCGTAGCCGGGGCGCAGCATCTCGGCCTGGTCCAGCCCGGGGATGGTCTTCAGGATGGCCGCCTGCACCTCGATGGGCAGCGAGGTGGCTCATGCCGTTGACGTAGATTTCGTGGGTGTTCAGGCCCTCGGGCTCGAGAAAGAGCTGGTGGGTGGGCTTGTCGGGAAACTTGACGATCTTGTCCTCGATCGAGGGGCAATAGCGTGGCCCGATCGACTTGAATCTGGCCGCTGTACATGGGCGAGCGGTGCACGTTCTCGCGGATGACGCGGTGCGTCTCCTCGGTGGTGAAGGCGATGTAGCAGGGCACCTGCGGCTCGGCTGGGCGACGCGGCGGGTGCGGAAGCTGAAGGGCGTGGGATCGGGATCGCCGGGCTGCGCCTGAAAGCGCGACCAGTCGATGGTGCGGCCATCCAGGCGCGGGGGCGTGCCGGTCTTCAGGCGGCAGCCGCGCAGGCCGAGCTTCTTGAGGTTCTCGCCCAGCAGGACCGAAGGCGGCTCGCCGCTGCGTCCGGCGGGAATCTGCTGCTCGCCGCAGTGGATCAGGCCGTTGAGAAACGTGCCGGTGGTGATGATGACGGCCTGGGCGCCAACGGTTCGGCCATCCCGCAGCACCACTCCGCGTACGCGTCGGCGGTCGGCGGTCGACGGCTGGCGGCCTGCATGCATCCGAGCCGTTGCCGTCGGCTGCCGACCGTCGACCGTCGACAATCAGGTCCGCCACTTCCGCCTGCTTGATCTTCAGATTCGGCTGCGACTCCAGCACCTGGCGCATCTTCAGGCGGTATTGCTGCTTGTCGCATTGCGCGCGCGGCGACCAGACGGCGGGGCCGCGGGAGGTGTTGAGCAGGCGAAACTGGATGCCGACGGCGTCGGTGACCTCGCCCATGATGCCGCCCAGCGCGTCCACTTCGCGCACCAGGTGCCCCTTGGCGATGCCGCCGACGGCGGGATTGCAGGACATCTGCGCGATCAGGTCCAGGTTGAGGGTGAACAGGGCGGTCTTCAGGCCCATGCGGGCCGCGGCCATGGCGGCCTCGCACCCGGCATGGCCGGCGCCCACCACGACTACGTCATATTGTTCGCTGAACCCCACGGGATCATTGTAAACAGTCGGCGGTCGGCGGTCGATGGTCGATGGCCCTCACCGGCGAAAGGCGGTCGGCGGCACCAGCAGATTCACGGTTTCGCCCGACATGGTCAGCGAGACCGGCAGAATGCCGAGCAATTCTCCGTCAGCCTCGCTATAGATATTCCTGACTGTCGACTGTCGGCCGTCGACCGTCGACTGGTAGCAGCGGCATTCGGAGCAGGGCAGGAGTTTGACAACCTTGGACGCGTAGGAACGTCCCGTCCACACGCCCATCATGTAACGCAGAAACGCCATGCGGCTGCGGGTTTGGAACAGCACGAGCTGGAAATCGGGGCGACCAAGATCCGCTCCGGGCGCAAGGCGGCGCAGGATTCCCCCAAACCAGGAGATGCGGATGGCCAGCACCTGCGAGACCTGCTCGCGGCGCCATTGGCCCTGCGCATCGCGGAATTCGGCGGTGAACAGCGGAAAATCGTGGGTCAGCCACTGGCGGGTGGATTCGGCAGCATAGGCGGCGATCCCCCAGCGCTGTTTGGAGGCAAGCGCAAGGCGGTAAACCATGTAGGCGTCGGCGCCGACACCGGCGCCCATGATCCAGTAGCGCGAGTCGAGTTGCCCATCGGGCCGCCGGTATTCGATGCGCGGCACCGCAATCGGGCGCGTGCCGGCGGAGGCGAGCAAGCTGGCCGCCGCGCCGGGATGATGGGGGATGCCAAGATCGTTGGCCAGTCCGTTGGCGGTGCCCAGCGGAACCACCCCGAGCCCGACCGGGGTGCCGACCACCGCCGGCAGGACCTCGTTCACGGTGCCGTCGCCGCCGCAGACGATGACTGCATCGCAGCCGCGCGCGATCGCCTCGCGGGTCTGCACGACGGCGCTGCCGGGCTCCTGCGTAGGCTCAATGACCGGTTCGACCCCGGCTTGCACGAAGGCCGAAGCCGCGGCGCGCACTTCGGCGACGCGATGCCGGCGTCGCCGGCCGGACTCCGGGTTGTAAAGCAGCAGGGCGCGTTTCACGAGCGAATCAGTTTACTCCGGGAAAAACCAGACCACGGATCGCCGCAGATGCTCACGAAACAAAAATGAAACATTGATTCGTGTTCATCTGTGTGGATCCGTGGTCAGGTTATTCTCACGTGAAGCGAGCTTACTTCATTTCCTTTTCTGCCGCGGGTTTGGCAGCCGGCGCCGCTTGCGCCTTCATGTATTCGATGGTCATGGCGTGCTTCATCGGGCCGCCTTCGCTGGACATCTCCATATCCATCTTGAAGCCCTCGGGGCTGAAGTTGCTCATGGTCTCTTTGTAGCTCATCTTCTTGCCCATCATCTCGGTATCATTGGTGCCGACCAGGTTTTCGCCCTCCCACTTGGTAAGGCCGCCGGCATCGCACGCCGGCGACATGCTATCGCACCACACGCCGCGATAGCCGCCGGCCTTGGCGTCGTACCAGATCACGCCGTGACCGGGACTCCTCCCACCGGGCCGCTCTTGGAGGATACGTCTCGATGATCAATTTCCGCCCGGGCCAAGCATGAATGTCGCCTCACCGACGCCGGTGCCGCCGGTCGGCACGAATGGGCCAGCTTCGTGCGTCTCCTTGGTCGTGTAGTGACCCACCATCGCCTTGGCCAGCTTCTGCATTTCCGGCGCGGGCTTCATGGCCGGCATGGCGGCCGCGGCCTTGGCCGATTTCTCTTCCTTGGCCGCAGGCTTGCTCTTCTCCTGCGCGGCCGCGGGCAGTGAAACGGCAAGGCAGATCAGGAACAGCATGCGGAAGATTTTCATGGGTCCTCCTGAAGATAGAAAACGGTGGGCGCAATATAGCGCGCTGGGAGCAAAAGGGCAAAGCCTGCACAGATTTACGGATTGAAGAATTTACGAATTGACGAATTGCAAGGGCGTCGCCTGAAATTCGCCAATTCTTCAATTCGACAATTCGTGAATTTCTCCAGGCGTGCCGTGCCAACCGTGGTTTGGTTCCGGTCTTTATAATTCATCCATGGCCACTGCCGCCAAGAGTGTGCAGCAGAAGATTGCGGACCTGCGCGACCAGATCCGCCATCACGAGCACCGCTACTACGTGCTGGATGATCCGGAGATCAGCGACGCCGAGTTCGACCGCCTGGTCAACGAACTGAAAAAGCTGGAGGCGGCGCACCCGGAGCTGATCACGCGCGACTCGCCCACCCAGCGCGTGGGCGGCAAGCCGCGCGAGGGCTTCGTCAAGGTGGCGCACTCCTCGCCCATGCTTTCCCTCGACAACGCCTACAACGAGGAGGAGCTGCGCGACTGGGAGCGGCGCGTCCACGAGCTGACCGGCCAGAAAAACGTGGAATACGTGTGCGAGCTGAAGCTGGACGGGCTGAGCATGGCGCTGCGCTACGAGAACGGCCGGTTCGTGCGCGGCGTCACCCGCGGAGACGGATCGGTGGGCGAAGACGTCACCGAGAACGTGCGAACTATTCGCTCGGTGCCGCTGCTGGCGGAACGTCAAGAAGGGCCGCATTCCGGTGGATTTCGAGGTGCGCGGCGAGGTGGTGATGCCGCTCAAGGCGTTTGAGCGGATGAACGCAGAGCGCGAGCGCCAGGGGCTTGCCCGGTTCGCCAACCCGCGCAATGCGGGCGCGGGCGCCGTCCGCGTGCTCGATCCCAACATCACCGCGCTGCGCCGGCTGGATTTCTATGCCTACTTCCTGCTGGTGAACGGGCGCGTTTACGGCAAGGAGCACTGGCAGGACCTGGAAGCGCTCCAGGCGGCGGGATTCAAGGTAAACCCGCGGCGGCGGCTGGCGAAGAACTTCGAGGAAGTTTGGGAGTTCATTCGCCAGTGGGAAGAACAACGCGAATCGCTGCCCTACGAAATCGACGGCATCGTCATCAAGGTGAACCGGCTGGCGTTGTGGAATGAGCTGGGGTTCACGGGCAAGGCGCCGCGCTGGGCCATTGCCTACAAGTACGCGGCGCGCGCCGGCATCACCCGCATCGACGGTATCAAGGTGCAAGTGGGGCGCACGGGCAAGCTGACGCCGGTCGCCTGGCTGGAACCGGTGCCCATCGGGGGCACCACCGTGAGCCGCGCCACGCTGCACAACATGGATGAGATCGAGCGGCTGGGCGTGAAGATCGGCGACTGGGTGCAGGTGGAACGCGGCGGCGACGTGATTCCCAAGGTCGTCAAGGTGGTCGAGGACAAGGAGCACCCGCGCGGGCAGAAGAAGTTCCATATGCCCGAGCGCTGCCCCGACTGCGGCGGACACGTGGTGCGGGTGGAGGGCGAAGCCGATCACCGCTGCGTGAACGCCAACTGTCCGGCCAAGCTGCGGGAGAGCATTCTGCACTTCGCCTCGCGCGGGGTAATGAACATTGAGGGCATGGGCGACGCGCTGGTGAACCAACTGGTGGACCGGGGGCTGGTGCGCAGCGTGGCCGACATCTACGATCTCGACAAGGAAAAGCTGCTCGGCCTGGAGCGCATGGGCTCGAAGTCGGCGCAAAACGTGCTGGACGAGATCGAGGCGTCGAAAAAGCTGCCGCTGGAGCGCGTCATCTACGGCCTGGGCATCCGCTTCGTGGGGGAGCGGACGGCCGAATTTCTTGCGCAGCATTTTGGGTCGTTGGACGATCTAATAAAAGCAGCTACTCTGCCCGGCGAGGACGCCGCCCTCCAGGAGCTGGAGGAGGTGGAGGAGGTCGGGCCGCGGATCGCGGCCAGCATTCGCGAATTCTTCCTCGAACCGAAGAACCGCGAGCTGGTGGAGCGGCTGCGCAAGGCCAAACTGCAGTTCAAAGGCCGGAAGAAAGAGCGCGGCACGCGGCTGGCGGGCAAGACCTTCGTGCTCACCGGCGCCCTGGAGAAGTACCCGCGTGACGAGGCAAAAAGGCTGATCGAGCAGGCGGGCGGCAAGGTGGTGGGCTCGGTGAGCAAGAAAACGGACTACGTGGTGGCGGGCGCCGATCCGGGTTCCAAGCTGGACAAAGCACGCGAACTCGGGGTAAATGTGATCGACCAGACGGGGATGGAAGAACTCCTGGGGGTGGGGTAAATGCTCCTGCTGTTGTCGCTAATTCTGGCCGTAGTGCCGCTGGTGGGCATCGCGGCGTTGCTTTGGTTCAACCCGGCGCTGACGGTGGGCAACCTGTTCACCTCGCTCATCCTGCTGACCATCTCCGGGGTGTTCGGCATCAATGTGCTGCTGGAGTTGCGCGACCGCGGGTTGCCGATCCCGCTGCTGGGCAAGAAGGGCGAGGCGCGGATTGTGGCGGTGGGCGCGGGGCGCGCCTACGTGGTGATGCCCTCCGGCGAGGCGAGAGACTCGGGCGTGGTGGAGCACGTAGCCTATTACGAATCGGGGATTGGGCGTTCGAACCGCTGCGTGGTGACTTTGCGCGACGGCACCGCCGCCGCGCCCCGCATGTTGGTGTTCAAGGGCGACGTGCGCGACCAGTTTCCGCTGGGTGGCCGGGTGACCGTTCTCTACCGCGGCGGGGAAGAGGGCGCCGACCTGCTGGAGAGGAAGCTGGCGTAGCTAAACTTCGTCGTCAGTCTTCGGAGGTCTGCGAAGGCGAGAAAAAGCCCGTTTCGGTTGCGGCCTTAATCGAAGGCCGCTATTTTTTTGTCCAGCTCGGAGAGCGATTGGCGGAGCATCTGCGCATAGCGCGGGTTCTGGCTCGACTCCAGCTCGTGCGTTACCTTGGCGCGTGCCAGCTCGAGGTTCCGCTTTTCGATGATTTGCTGGACTTGATCGGGGGTGCGGGTCCTGACGGTGGTGGCGGCGATGAGTTCAGGTTTGGCTTCAATTTGCGCTTCGACTGATTTCGACTCCCAACCTCTGGCCATGAGGTTATTGTAGCGCGTTTTCCGTGCAGGTACTCTGCTGAATTTTGCCTCGCGCCACGAGGAACCCCACAGCACCGCAGAGCTGCCAAGACGCGGATGCGTTCATAGAGACAGTGCGGCGGCTCTGCGGAACCCAATCGCTCGACACGATCTGCGGCTTATGGGGCCGCCCCTAGCACCTGCTAGACGCCCTCCGTTTTAGTCTTTTGTTTACTGAACTCACCCCGCGGAAACTTTACTATCTTTGCTGAAACGCTAGAGTCGTGTTTCACCGCGACTTCGCTTTTGTCCGCATACGCCGATAGCATCGTTTTCAATTCACCCATTCCAACGAAGCAGTCTGATGCCATTTGTTGATAATTGATGGGATACCCGTAAGCCATCTCCGCCATCTTTCTCAGCAGTCTTGGTTTCTCGACAGCGACATCCAGATTCTCCGGTTCTCTTGTTCTCCAGCCATTTGCAGACAACTGCGAGTACAAATACCGATATTGGCGCTCGGTAATGATCCGAAGTTCGTATCCACGACGGATCAACGCCTGAATTGAAACTCCCCAACGCGGCTTGAGTCTTGCCGCACTTGTGAGAGTGACCGGCTCTTTCATCTCTTGGCGTATTGCAGATTCGGGCACTAGGAGTTCTGCCCCAAATTCGTAAGCCTCCCGCTCTATAACCGCAAGTGGTTTCAAAAGGGCTTTGTGCATCACTAAATGCGCAACCTCATGAGCAATGCTCAGTCTGAGGCGGTCTCCAGGCACGCCCGTGCAGTATGCGATTACCGGAATTTCTCGATCATCAGCCCTAGCCCATACGCAAAATGCATCGCGGCCCTCTAGGGTCGGCAGCGCAATAATCCACACACCAAGGCGTTCTAGGGCCCGAACGAGATTGGGTACAGGCTCTCGCGGAGCAATTCCCATCGCGTTTCTTGTTGCACGCGCACACGCCACTGGAGATTGCAGCAAAAGAGGAAGCAAAACGGGAAGATCCCGGCAGTGCTTCGCCAATGACAACCCGATGTCGAATGAATACTCAGCATTTCGCGCTGCTTCTACAAGGGCCTTGCGAGACACATTGCTGCGCGCTCTAAACAGTATTCCCCCCAAAGGAAATTCAGCTAATGGAGGCCGCAAAAAAAACGACACGGGGAAATTAGTGGCCATGGAGATCAGACCCAATAGTTCTTCCGAGACTGTCTTCATTCCTACTTCGATTTGCGCGATGAGCGATGAATGCCTTTTTACTTTTTGGGCAAGCTGACGCTGCGTCAAGCCCCGAATTTCGCGGGCCTGGCGAATCCTCTCCCCGAAAACCATCTATCCCCCGTCTTAGTTCTTTCCGTTTTTCTTCTCGTCGGGCTCGCTTTTCTCAATATCAAGATCGCCGCCGCCAAGATCGCCACTGGCATCTGGAGTCGCACCCTCCACGGCCATCCACTCTGCGGGCGGCGGGATCAAGATGCGCCATACCCAATTGCCGGCCTTGTCCCGCGGGCATACCAAATATAGTCGCAACCCTCGGCCCTTGATGTCGCAGTCCCACAGAATAACAAGGCTTCTGAGCTCCGGTATTTCGTCGCCAGCCCACAAGTGATTGTTTGAGTGCTGGTAGAAGTAGATTCTTGGCTCAGATTGCGCCGGACGCAGAACCTCGCCCTTCAGGATTTTGAAGTCTACTCCGTCAATAGTAGCGGCCAGTCCTTCCATTGACACACAATCCATTTGCACAACTCGAATCTGATCGTCATATTCGACGGGACAGGCTTTTCCGCTAAGCGTCTTCTTAACATCAGCACGGACGATGTGTGAGAACAGATGCGGTGTGGAGCTCCAGCCACGTTGGTCAATCAAATCGTAGGCAAGTGGTGCCGATGCCTCAAGTGCTTCGTACACCGGTGCCAGGAACGGCCGAAACTGACTCAGCACCTCGTGAGGGTCGCTGTGAATTGTTAGTTTCACGGTAATCTGCTTACCTCCGCTTGGTAGGCAAATTACCCGGAGATTGACAAGGCTGTCAATTGTGAATTTCTGTGCTTTTGTGGAAAACCGGCCCACAAAAGGCTTCTTCGGCACGGCTGAAGCCGGGCCCTTCCCCAATCGCCGTCGAACGGGGCCTTTCGGTGCGCTGCCTAAAACAGCCTTTCCTGCCGCCGCAAATTCCCGAAGGTCCCCACGTTGCTGAGCGACAGCGCGAAGCGGAACTGGTTCTCGTTGCGCACCGAGCCGAGCGCAAAGCGGCGATACTCAAAGCTGACGCCGCAGCAGTCCCAGTTGTAGCTGGTCTGGAAGGCGGAGTACTGCAGGAACCCGGAATTGATGTCGAAGCCGATGTTGGCGGCGGCGCTGATACCGCGCTTGTTGGGGTGGCCGTAGCCGACCAGCCAGCGGAACTGGTCGAACTGGCTGGGCCCGGCAATGGGGGTGGAGACGAAGATCTCGCCCGGCACGTTGAGGAAGGCGTGGCTGCCGCCGAAGAAGAAGTTGCCGATGCGGTGGGAAACCAGCGCCGTGCTGGCGCTGATGCGGCCCGCGGTAGTGTCGTAATCGAGCTTCCATTCGACTTCGGTGCGATGGCCGGGGTAGGCGCGCAGGCGCGAAATGATGGGCGAGAAGCGGCGCGGCTCGGTGAGGAACGCGATGCCGCTGAAATCGGCGGTGGTGGTGAACACGTTGCGGCGGCCGGCCACCAGCGCACCGCCGAAGGTGGGATCGAAAAAATACTTCTGCGCGATTTCCCAGCTCAGGACCTCGCGCGAGGCCGGCGGTCCGGGACGGCATCCGCCGCTCGGGGGCGCCGGTTTTCGGCCCGCCACTTCGGGGGCGGCGGGCAAGGGCACGGTCGGCGCGCCTTCCTCCGGTTGCCCTTCGCCGGCGTTGGCGCACTCGGTGAATTTTGTCCCCTTGGCGTAGAGGCGGTTGACCACCTCGTACTCCACCTCGTTGGTGTTGCTGAGGATGTCGTGCGCGTCGAAGCGGATGATGGCGGGAAAATTGTCTACCCCGGCCACGTACCGGTAAGTAACCCTGGGCTCGATGGTGTGCTTGAAGATATGGCCTTTCACCGGGCGCTCGAAGATGCGCGAGAGCGACGGCGGGCGCAGCTCGAAGCCAGCTTCCACGGCGCGCCGGTTGAGCGACTGGTCCACCAGCGCCCCGATGCCGCTCTGCGGCGTTCCCGAACTGGCCAGCCGCTGGGTGTAGTAGGTGTCGCGCAGGGCAATTTCCGGACGGAAGCTCCAGCCGCCGGCGTGCAACGGCAAGGCGATGCGCGGTTGCACATCGAAGCGGCCCACCAGGGGCGCAGTCACGAACTGCGGTTCGCGGCGGGAGACGCCCTGCAGGGCCGCGTCGTAGGACCAGTAGAACGGCGAGCGGCCGAGCCGGCGGTCCACGCTGCTCAGGTCAAGCGACGGCGCGTGCAGAATGGTGACCAGGTCGCCACGCTGGGTGCTTTGGAAATTCTGGTAGCGGGAGGCGTTCAGGTTGAAGAAGTAGCCGTTGTAGGCCTTGGAGACGAAGGCGCTGGAGCGCACCTCGGAGTTCACCGCCAGGGTAAAGGTTTCGGCGAAGGCAAGCCGGAAGACAAACGAGCTGAGATACTCCAGGTCAACCACGGCGCGAAAACCGTGGGGCAGCAGGGCCTCGCCGTTGACATGGACATCCTCGCCTCCCTGGTCTACCTTCGGCGTCCCCGTCCCGCGGTCCAGCACTCCGAAGTAGGTGACGTTGAAAAACGAGTTGTCGCTGGGCCGCGCGCGGAACGTGCCATGCTGCGCCCAGCCGCGGTGGGAGAAATATTCGGCCCCCACGGTGGTATCCATGCTGCGGTTGATGGCCCAGTAGAGGGATTCGCCCAGGATGGTGCCTTTGCGCGAGGATTGGCCGATGGTGGGAATCAGGAACCCGCTCTCGCGCGCGGCCCCCACCGGATGCTCGGCGAAGGGGAAATAGAACACCGGGATGCCGGCCAGGCGGAAGGTGCTGTGGTAGATGCGCGCCTTGTCTCCCACGTCGACCACCACCTTTTCCGCGTTGAAAGTCCACTTAGGGTGGGGAAGCTCGCAGGAAGTGACCACGCCGTCGTGCACCACGAAGTGGTCGGGGCCCGTTTTCTCCACCAGCGACCCGTGGAAGAAGAACGGGTTGGAGGAGGTGAGCACCACCTGTCTCCCGCGGAAGCGCGCGCCGGTGGTGCCGCGAACGTCGTAGAACTTGCCCGAATCGGTGCGCAGATGGTAGGCGGCGCGGTCGGCTTCCAGGTGCTCGTCGTGCGGTCCGCCGTCAAACACGATGTGCCCGCTGGCGGTGGCCTCGCCGGTGGCGGCGTTGTAGGTGATCTGGTCGGCGCCCAGCACGAATTGGCGGAAATGGATTACCACGTTGCCGCGGAGCTGGTAAATGTCGCCCACCTTTTCCTGCTGCAGCGCCTCGATGGTCACCTCCTCGCCGGGCTCGCTGGGAGCGGCCAGGTGGTGCTTTTCGGTCGATGGCGGATGGCCGATGGCCGATGGCGTCCGCGAGCTCTGCGGCGAGTCACCGAAACCCGGCAACCGGGAACCGAAAACCGCTGATGGGAGCAACTGGCTGGTTACTAACGGCGGAAGCAGCCAGAGATGACAAACCAGCACAGCCGTGGTAAGGATTCGGGAGCGGAGTGTCATCGGCCGGTGCTCACGGGTGAAAAGGCAAGTTACCATGCGCGCCCGGCGAAGAAAAGAATTCCGGCACGCCGCGCGCTCGGCGTTCTCCAATCCGGCGATGTCGTGCCCGCTATGCGGCGATCCGGCCCCGTCACGCGCAACCGCGGCGCGCACTGGGGACCTCGGCGGCCAACGGTGCACGTGCTCCCACACGGAAGCGGCCTCCTTCCTCATAGATCCTGAAGCATACGACCGCAGTGAAGAATGTTTCGCCGCCAGCCTGGAGGGCATTGAGCCGGAGCGCTCGTCCCCGGGGAGGACGCGCCGGGCGGAGTTGCAGTCATGCGCCGCCGCGGACTGTGGCGTCCGAAGCGCACTGTGCGAGCAGCCGGAATCGGAGACGGGGGAGGAGAACGAGGCCGTGGAACAGGGGGCGTTTTGGAAACAGGAAGTCACGTCGCGGCTGGAGAGCTTTCGTGCGCGGCGGCGGAGGCCGCATCGTGAGCGCTCGCTGCCGCTGGATTTTGAGCGTGCGGTGAATCGCGAGATGGCCCATGCTGCCATGTCCGCCCGTGTGGCCGAACCGGCCCCGCCGGCGACAATTGAGCCCGAGCCCGCGGCGGCCGCGTCCGTTGTCCCCGAGCCCGCGCTGCCCGATCCCGAGGAGCCTGACATCAGTCCTCGGTTGACAGATGTGGGTCCGGAAGAGGCCGGGGCAGTGCCGGAAGAGGAATCCAACCTGATCCAGTTTCCGCGCTATCCTCTCCTGCCGGTGATGCCCCCGTCGTCGGAGGAACTGGCCGAACCCATCCTGGACCGGCCGCGCATTCTGGAAGTCCCGGAGGAAGTAGACGCCGAGGCGCCGCTGTCGGACATCAGCGTGGCCCCGGAGCTGGAACAGCGGCCGCCGATGGAATTCGAGTTGCCGCTGCTGGTGGCCTCCATGTCGCGGCGGCTGCTGGCCGGCTTGGTTGATGCCGTGGTGGTCATGGCGGCCGCGGCGCTGTTTGCCGCGATCGCCCTCAAGCTGGGTGTGCCCGTGCCGCGCGACAAGGCGGGTTTGCTGCTGGCCATGGCGGTGCCGGCCCTGCTCTGGGCGGTGTACGAATATATCTTCCTGCTGTACGCCACGACCACGCTCGGCATGCAGGTGGCGCGCCTGCAACTGATCACCTTTGACGGCGAGCGGCCGCGCCGGCGCTCGCGCCGTGGACGCGCGCTGGCCATGATGATGTCCACCCTGTCCCTGGGACTGGGGGTGGCCTGGGCGCTGCTGGATGAGGACACCCTCTGCTGGCACGACCGGATTACCAGGACCTACCTGGTGGCTGGCTCCTAGCGCATCTTGCCGCGCTCGGAAGTCACAACTCGCAAGTTTCTTTCCCTGAAACGCGGTTTTGATTTCTAATGCGAACCTAGTTGCGGTTTGCGACTTCCGAGTCGCGGCCCGCATCTTGTGCTCGCTACTCGAAACTCGGAACCTGCAACTCGCAGCAACGATTCCATGGCCGTACTGGACAACAAAGACCTGAAACGCCGGGCCATCCCGGTGTTCATCGCCACCACCGTCATGCTGAGCTTCATCAGCTACTGGCGGGTGGCGGCGGTGGTGCTGGCCGACCTGGCCTCCTCCGCCTATTACGTCGGAGGCGATGCCGAGAAGGTCATCGGCAAGAGCGCGCCCTGGTTTGTTCTGGCGGTCATGCTGTTTAGCTACGCCGTGCGCGCCGTTTACATCGAGTCCAGCGCCATGTTCGTGCGCGGCGGCGTCTACCGCGTGGTCAAGCGCTCCCTCGGCGGCACCCTGGCCAAGCTCTCGGTTTCGGCCCTGCTGTTTGACTACGTCCTCACCGGCCCCATCAGCTCGGTCTCCGCCGGCCAGTATCTCGGCGGCTTCATCCAGGAGATCTCCGGCTACTTCGGCCACCCGGTCAGCTTCAACCTGAACTATTTCTCCGCCGCCTTCGCCGTGCTCATCTGCGTTTACTTCTGGTGGAAGAATATCCAGGGCATCCACGAATCCAGCGAGAAGGCGATGCAGATCATGAAGATCACCACCGTGATGGTGGTCATTCTGATCCTGTGGTCCATCGTCACCATTGTTGTCCGCGGCGCGCACCTGCCGCCCCTGCCCTCGGCGGCGAATTTCAAGTACGAGAAGGAGACCTGGGGCTGGCTCTACAACACCTGGGCGGAGCACGTTACCTGGATCATCGTGCTGGTCGGCTTTGGACACTCGGTGCTCGCCATGAGCGGCGAGGAGACCCTCGCTCAGGTCAACCGCGAGATCGAAAGCCCCAAGCTCAAGAACCTGGAAAAAGCCGGGCTGGTGATTTTCCTCTACAGCCTGTTGTTCACCGGCCTGACATCGTTTTTCGGGGTCATGATCATCCCCGACAGCGTCCGCCCCAACTTCTTCGCCAACCTGATCGGCGGCATCTCCATGTACCTGGTGGGGCCCGAAGCGCCGAAGCTGTTCTTCCATGCCTTCGTCGTGCTGGTCGGGGTGCTCATCCTGGCGGGGGCGCTGAACACTTCCATCGTGGGCGCCAACGGAGTATTGAACCGTATCGCCGAGGATGGTGTGCTCACGCCCTGGTTCCAGCGGCCGCAGAAGCGCTATGGCACCAGCTTCCGCATCATCAATCTCATCGTCGGCCTGCAGATCTTCACCATCATCGCCAGCCGCGGCAACGTTTACCTGCTGGCCGCCTTGTATGCCTTCGGCGTCATCTGGAGCTTCTCCTTCAACGCCCTGGCCGTCCTGCGCCTGCGTTACACCCAGCCGGAAAACCGCGAGTTCAAGGTGCCGGGGAACTTCAATATCGCCGGGAAGGAAATTCCGGTCGGGCTGGTGGTGATCGCCATCGTGCTGTTCGCCACCGCCATCATCAACCTGTTCACCAAGCAGGCCGCCACCGTCGCCGGCATTCTCTTCAGCGGCGTGTTCTTCGTGGTTTTCACGGTGAGCGAGCGCTACACCCACCGCCGCATGAAGGGACAGACCGAGGCCCTGGAGCAGTTCCGCGTCTTCTCCAACCCCGAGCTGGATACCCAGCAGCTAAGCGTGCGCCCCGGCAACGTGCTCGTCCCCGTGCGCGATCCCAGCCTCTATTACCTGCGCGACATCCTCAAGCGCACCGACACCCCCAAGCAGGACGTGGTGGTCATGACCGCCCGCCTCTCCCCGCGCGAGCACTCCTTCGGCGGCAACCGCATGTACGAGGCCAAGGAAATCTTCGACACCTACGAGCAGGAGCTGTTCTCGCGCGTGGTCGCGGTGGCGGAAAAGGAGGGCAAGCCGGTGTCGCTGCTGGTGGTGCCCGGCACCGACGTCTTCGACACCATCATGCTGGCCGCTCAACGGCTGGATGCGGCCAAGATCGTCTGCGGCCTCTCCACCAAGCTCACCGCCGATGAGCAGGCCAAGCTCACCGGCGACGCCTGGGAGCGCCTGCCCGAGCCCAAGCCGCGCCTGATGCTGGAGATCGTCGCCCCCGACGGCACCCGCAAGGAATACTTCCTCGGGCCGCATTCTCCCCGCCTGCGCGACGAGGACCTGGCGCGGCTGCACCACCTCTGGCTGCAGCTCACCAGCGACGCCAGCTACGCCGGCCTGCATCACTACGATGTGGTCGCGCTCGCGCTCATGGAACTGGAACGCGAATTGACCGGCCCCGAGCGCGACCGCCTGATGAAGCTCCTGCGGCAGGAAATGGACAAGAGATCGGGCGGCGCCCCGCCGAGCTGACCCTGCGGAACTGCGGAATCAGGCGATCGGCGGATTGAATCCGCTTCTTAATGACCCCATTCCGCGATTGGCCCAATTCCGCAATTTCAAATTTTCTCCTCCGCCATCTCCAGCTCCAAACCCAGCGGATCGGTGAACCGGTTCGTCAGGTTGGCCACCCCGACCAGCAGGTGCAGATCGACGATCTGCGCGTCGGAGAAAAACCGTTTCAGGGCGGTGAGATCGCTGTCGCCCACGGTCCAGGGCTCGCGCGTGAGCTTCTCGGCGAGGGCGAGCGCGGCCTTCTCACTGTCGGCGAACTTCGCAATATCCCGGTTCTTGAGCGCGCGCCAGTCCTCCGGCGTCAACCCGGCTCGCTTCGACGAAGCGAGATGGTGCTGCATTCAATAGTGGCACTGGTTGAGCATGGAAACGTGGATGTAGGTCAACTCGTAGAGCCGCGGCGGTAAGGTTTTCCCCACCGAGGTATAGAAGGCGATAAACGCGGTCAGCGTGTGCGGCAGGTGCGCCATCGCCTTGTGCACGTTGGCCGGCTTGCCGCCCAGCCGGTGTTCATAAAGCTGTTGCACTTCGGTGGAGGCCGTCGCGGGTTCCACCAGCGAGATTCGAGCCATCCTGCACCTCCTGTGAGGGAAAAACGTTCGCTGCCTGCCACCAACAGGCTTGCAGCCCTTTCGGCCATCGACCGTCGACCGACGACCGACGACCGTATAATACCGCCATCGACGCCCTGGAGAGCCTGGCAGCGCAGGAAGCCGCAATTGGCACTTAGCACCTGGCATTTGGCCCAGCATGACTTCGCGAATTGGCCAACTGCCGGCTGCCAATGGCCAACGGCTCACTGGAAACTGGAAACCGGAAATTGGAAACTCCGGTAAAGATCATCGGCGCCGGTCTTGCCGGCTGCGAAGCGGCGTGGCAGTGTGCGCGCCGCGGCATCGCCGTCGATCTCTATGAGATGCGCCCGCGGCGCTCCACCCCCGCGCATCAGACCGCCGACTTCGCCGAACTGGTCTGCTCCAATTCGCTCAAGTCCGATTCCGAGTTCAGCGCCCCCTGGCTGCTCAAGCAGGAGATGCGCCGCGCCGACTCGCTGCTCATGGAGATCGCCCAGGGCACCTCCGTGCCCGCCGGGCACGCGCTCGCCGTCGATCGCGCCGCCTTCGCCTCCCAGGTCACCGAGGCGGTTTCGCACCACCCCCACATTCGCGTCCTGCGCGAGGAAGTCACGCGCATCGACGAGAGTGCCGGCCTCACCATCATCGCCAGCGGCCCGCTCACCTCCGACGCGCTGGCCGGGGAGATCGCCCGCCTCGCCTCCCAGGCCGGAACGCAGACGTCCCACCTGTTTTTCTACGACTCCATCAGCCCCATCGTCGATGCCGATTCCATTGATCGCTCGCGCGTCTACCTGGCGGCGCGCTACGGCAAGGGTTCCCCCGACTACATCAACTGCCCCATGTCGCGCCAGGAGTACGACTGCTTTTACGACGCGCTGCTGGCGGCGCACTCGGTCGAGGGACACGACTGGGAGAAGCTGAATTACTTCGAAAGCTGCCTGCCCATCGAGGAGATCGCCCGCCGCGGGCGCGATACCCTGCGCTTCGGGCCCATGAAGCCCGTCGGCCTCATCGATCCGCGCACCGGCAAACGGCCCTTCGCCGTGGTCCAGTTGCGCCAGGAGAACCTGCGCGCCGATTCCTTCAACATCGTCGGCTTCCAGAATCACCTGCGCTACCCCGAGCAGGACCGCGTCTTCCGCCTGATTCCCGGCCTCGAAAACGCGCGCTTCCTGCGCTACGGGCAGATCCATCGCAACACCTACATCAACGCGCCCGCACTGCTCACGCCGGCCTTGCGGATGAAGGCGCATCCGCGCGTCCTGTTTGCCGGGCAGATTTCCGGGGTCGAGGGCTACGTCGAATCGATCGCCACCGGGTTGCTGGCCGGCCTGCATGCGGCGGCGCTGGCCCGCGGCGCCGACCCGCTGCCTCCGCCGCGCTCCACCGCCTTCGGCTCCCTCGTCCACTACATCACCCAGAGCGACGCGCGCGACTTCCAGCCCGCCAACATCACCTTCGACCTGCTGCCCCCGCTGGCGACGCAGAAGAAGGTCCGCGACCGCGCCTGGCGCCACCGCCTGCAGTGCGAGCGCGCCCTGGCCGACCTGGAAACATGGCTGCGCGAATTCGAAGCGCGCTTCCTTCCCCAGCGCGCCGAACCCGCCGCGCGCCTGGGACCCACCCGCGCCGGCCTGAACTCCCGCCACTGACCCGGCTCTTGGCAGCCACGCAATACCTCACCAGCGAAAGAGGACCTGATGAGTGTCATCCTGACGCTGAGCGCAGCGAAGCGGAAGGATCCATGTTTTTCCTGCGGTTTGCCGAAAGCATGGATGCCTGGCCTCACTCAGCGAAGCGTGACATTGAATCGGAATTCTCGGTGACACTCGGTGTCCTCGGTGTCTCGGTGGTGAACATCCGCGGCCCGCTCCTTTTAAGCGGCCAGCGCCCGCGGCTGATAGATCTCGTCGCTGCCCACGTCGAAAACCCGGTTCCAGCGCGCCCGGTAGTTTTCGAAGGCGATCTGAGCGGCCAGCTCCATCAGTTGCTCTTCGGAAAACTGGCTGCGCAGCCGCGCGTAGAGCTCGTCGGAGATGTTGCATGGCGCCACGGCCATCGCGTCCGCCAGCTCGATCACCAGCCGCTCCGCATCGGAGAACACGCCCAGGTTGTTGCCGGGAACGGCGAGCAGCTTTTCGTCCGATAATCCCGCTTTTCTGCCCACGGCAGAATTGATGTCCACTCAAAACGGACAGCCGATGCGGGCCGCGGTTCGCACCTTGGCGATTTGAATGTAGCGAAGCGATACCCGCCGCCTTCTTCCCAGAGCGGCTTCCATGGCGATGCCGCCCCACACCATGCCCGGCAGGCGCATCTGGATCTTCGCGGGAGTGAAATCCTTTCCGAACATTCTGCGCATCACGCCGTAAAACCAGCGCAAATGCCACGGAGCCTGCCTTCGTTCAAGACCGGAAATGCGTGCCATGATCAACCCTCCCGATGAATCCCGGTTTCACCAACGCTGTTGTTTTTGTCATCCCGAGCGCTTGTGACTTTTTCTCGCGTTCTTCAACTCGTGTCATCCCGAGCGCAGCGAGGGATCTAGGTTTTTCCCTCCCAAATGCATAGATGCATGTCTTCACTCAGCGAAGCATGACGTTGAAGAGGAATCCTCGGTGTCCCCAGTGGTGCACGCGAGCTATTGTGTTTTGATGCGCGCAAACCGCAGCTCGGGATAGCCGCGGTTCCAGTCGGCCGAGATGTGCTCGAAGATCAGGCGGAAATCGCGCGTCTGGTTGGGGGTAAGCGGGGCGGCGCTGAGCGGGGCGACGTCCGGAATACCCTGAATTCCGGTGTGGTAGAGCATCAACGGCATGGTCTCCCGCTGCACCACCTCGCCCAGCGAGTTGCGAAAGATCACCTCGACGGTGGCGCCGCTCACCGTTTTGCCTCCCAGGTTGGTGATCTTGCCATCGAGGTAATTCACGCTGGCGCCGACGAAGTTGGCGGCCGCGCTCAGCTTCAGCTCGGAGACGCGCAGGCTCTCGGCGTAAGGGTCGATGGCGGGCGCGGCGGGCTGCGGCGCGGGACGGCCCAAAATCAGGATCGCCGCCACCACCACGGCAATCACCGCCGCGGCGATCGCCAGCGGCAGCCAGCGCCGTCCTTCTTCCACCTGCGGGGAGAAAACTCCGCCTGTGCCCATACGCCAGGATTGTCGCTTGCGCACCGCGGGAAAAGCAAACTGTTGCAAAGGCGATTAGCAATTAGCGGTTAGCGGTCAGCAACTCACCTCTTTTTCAGGTCTTCAGCAGCTTGCAACGGCAGCGGATTCTCAGTTCATCCAAAGCGTACTGAAAACCGACAAACGATCACCGATAACCTGCTGTGGGGCGGTCAGAAAGGGTTTGGGGGCAACAGACCCGCCCGGCCCTCTGGATGCCAGGGAATCTCGAAGGCACCGCAATCGATAACCGAGAACGATGCAGCCTGAGCGCGCCGCTGGCATTACTTTGGTAACCACCTCCCGCACTCCACCGTAATGCCTGCGCCCCTGATTCTCCTACATGTTTGCTCCCGCCTGCGATACTCTCAGTGTGCGCCTAGGCGCATGGAAGGTTTGGTGTGAGCCAGCCACCCATTTAGCTCTTTGACAACAAAAATGCTGTTCGGAACCCGCCTCCAGAATACCTGACGGTTACCGTGGGAATCTCACGGTATACCGTGCGTAAGTTGTTGATTTAACAAGAAACGCAGGGGGGAGGGGGGTATTCCGACTAAGGTTTACCCTTCGGTAAAATCATTCGCCGGCGACGGTGAGGCCTTCCAGGCGCAGGGTGGGCGAGGCGACGGCACCGCGAAAGACCAGGTCGTCGCCGATCTCGGCGATGTTGAGCAGCATGTCCTTCAGGTTTCCGGCGATGGTGATTTCCTCCACCGGATAGGCGAGCTCGCCGCCCGAGATCCACAATCCCGAAGCGCCGCGAGAGAAGTCGCCGGTTACCAGGTTGACGCCGAAGCCCAGCAACTCGGTCACGTACAGGCCCTCGGGCACGCCGGCGATGATCGCTTCCGGCTTCTTTGTCCCGGGCTGGAGAAAGAAGTTGCCGACCCCGATGGAGGGGTTGCCGGCCAGGCCGCGCGAGGCGTTGCCGGTGGTCTGCAGGCCGAGTTTCCTGGCGGTGTAGGTGTTCAGCAGGTAGGACTTGAGCACGCCATTTTCGATGACCACGGTGCGCCGCGAGGGCACGCCTTCATCGTCGAAGGGAGTGGTGCCGAAGCCGCCGCGCACGGTGCCGTCGTCGATGACGGTGACGTTCTCGCCGGCGACCCGCTCGCCCAGCTTGCCGGCCAGGAAAGAGGCTCCGCGGTAGATGGCGTCGCCGTTGACCGCCTCGAAGATGTGGTCCAGCAGCGAGCGCGCCATTTGCGGATCGAAGACGATGGGCACCCTGGCGGTTTTCACCTTGCGGGCGCCCAGGCGGCGGAGGGTGCGCTGGGCGGCGATGCGGCCCACCTGCTCCGGGATCGTCGAGTTTTTTCAGGGTGCGGGCCACCGAGTACCAGTAGTCGCGCTGCATGGAGCCGCCCTCCTGCGCCACGGGCACGGCGGAAACCGAGCAATAGGAGTTGCGGTACTCGCCGACAAAGCCGTGCGAGTTGGCCAGCGCCTTGCTGCCGTCGGCGGCGTCGAAGGAGCCGCCTTCGGAATTGCTGATGCGCTGGTCCACGGCCATCGCCGCCTTTTCCGCGCGGCGGGCGTACTCGATGCGCTCGGCGCTGGAGAGCGAATAGACGTCGTCGAAGTAGAGATCGAGGTCGCCGGCGAGGGCGCCGAGATGCGCGGGCTCGGGCAGTCCCGCGTGCGGATCCTCGGAGGTGACTTCGGCCAGGGCGAGCGCGGAGGAGACCATCTGGCCCAGGCCATCCGGGGAAAGATCGCTGCTGTAGGTGGAGGCGGCACGCTGCCCGCGAAAGACGCGGACGCCGATGGCCTTGGCGCCGGATTCCTTCAAGGTCTCGACCTGGCCGAGGCGGACCACGGTGGAGAACTCGTTGCCCTCGCGCACCACGGCCTCGGCGGCGGTGGCGCCGCCCTGCATGGCGCGGTTTACGACGTCAACGGCGATTTGTTTCAGGTCCATAGAACGAAGAACACAGAGTCACAGAGTCACAGAGGAATGAGGAATGTCGCAGGTAGTTTTCATTCTGTAATTCTCCATCTCGCAGCCAGTCCCTGGACGGGACTGGTCAGGTTGAAATCAGCATCGAACCGATGTCGCTACGGGACTGGTCAAAACCCATAGTCAGTAATCGGTCTCGCATTGATCAGCGTTGATCCGCGTGCATCCGCTGGCGAGCTTTAGTTCCGGTGCCGCCCACGGTGATGCGGTCCACTTTCAAAGTGGGAATGCCGACGCCGACGGGAACCGACTGGCCGTCCTTGCCGCAGGTGCCGATGCCTTCATCGAGCTTGAGGTCGTTGCCCACCATGGAGACGCGGGTGAGAACGTCGGGGCCGTTGCCGATGAGGGTGCAATTCCTGAGCGGCGCGGTGACCTGGCCGTCCTCGATCAGGTAGGCCTCGGAGGCGGAGAACACAAACTTGCCGCTGGTGATGTCCACCTGGCCGCCGCCGAAGTTGGCGGCGAAGACGCCGCGCTTGACCGAGCGCAGAATGTCTTCCGGGTTATCGGTGCCGCTGAGCATGTAGGTGTTGGTCATGCGCGGCATGGGAATGTGCTCGTAGCTTTCGCGGCGGCCGTTGCCGGTATTGGCGATGCCCATGAGGCGCGAGGAAAGCTTGTCGCTGAGATAGCCCTTGAGAATGCCTTTTTCGATGAGCACCGTTTCCTGGGTGGTGTTGCCCTCGTCATCCACATTGAGCGAGCCGCGGCGGCCGGGCATGGTGCCGTTATCGACGACCGTGCACTTGTCGCTGGCAACGCGGGTGCCCAGCAGTCCGGTGAAGGCTGAGGTGCCCTTGCGGTTGAAGTCGGCTTCCAGGCCGTGGCCGATGGCTTCGTGCAGCAGGATGCCGGGCCATCCGGGGCCGAGCACGACTTCCATCTCGCCCGCCGGGGCCTCGCGCGCGTCGAGCTGGATGATCGCCTGGCGCGCGGCCTGGGTGGCGAAGTGCTCCGGAGTTTTCTCGGTGAGGAAAAAATCGAGGGCCACGCGGCCGCCGCCGCCGGAGGTGCCCTTGGAGGACTGGCCGTTGTTGCGGCCGATGCAGAGCACGCTCATGCGGGCCAGGGGCTGGGAGTCCTCGGCGAAACTGCCGTCGGAGCCGATGACCAGGATGCGGCGGAACTCGTCGGCATAGCCGGCGCGGACTTCCTTGATGCGGGGATCGTAGGCGCGGGCGGCGACATCGGCGCGGCGCAGCAGATCGAGCTTCTGGCCAACCTCGGCGCTGACCGAGGGCAGCGGAACCGGATACAGATCGCGCCCGGCATTCTCCTTCAGGCTGACCTCGGGCTGGCGGGCGGGGCCGCTGGCAATGAGGGCGGCGGTGCGCGCGGCGCGCAGGATCTTCTCCGGCGCGAGGTCGTCGGTGTAGGCATAGCCGGTGCGCTCGCCCGACGAGGACACGCACTCCGCAGCCGGCGGAGATGCCCTGGGTGGCCGACTTCACCATGGATTCGTCCACCATCATGGAGGTGGTGGTGAGGTATTCGAAGTAGAGATCGGCGTAGTCGCCGCCGGCGGAAAGCGCGGCCGCGAGATAACGTTCCAGATCGCGTTCGGCAAGGCCGTAGCGCTCGAAGAAATAATTGCCGTTGTGCATGGGGATTGGATGCGGCAGGGCCGCGCTTGGATTGGAGTGTAATTCGGTCGATGGTCGACGGTCGACGGCCGAAAAGCCTGCAAGCCTGTTGGTGACTACCTACGAACGCGGGGTCCTTCGACTCGGGCGTGCGCCCTCGCTCAGGATGACAGGCGCTAAATTTTTAGACAAAAACTATTGGTCGATGGCGATGGCCGACGGTCGACGGTCGACGGCCTCAGGATGACAGGGTTGAATTTTCAGGCAAGAAACATAGATACAATAGGCGGCTCGAAACCGTCCCCATGAACCTGGAGCAGCTAACGCGCGAGTTGGAGGATTTCCTGGCCGGCTCGACCGATGCCGTGGTGATGGAAGACGGAGTGGCGGCCTTCGACCTGCGCGAGGCGCGCTATTCGGTGTCGGAACAGCATGGCAAGTGCCTGCTGCACCTGTGGTCGCATGAGCGCAACGTGGTGCGGCGGGTGCTGGAGGCGGAGCGGAAATCGGATTCGCTCAACCTCTCCGTGCTGCGCTTCGGGCAGGCGCGGCCGACACGGCTGGAAATTTGCCGCAGCCGCGACCGGCGCACGCCGGCGGCGCGGAACACGGCGCGGGCGCGATACCGTGCGCTGCTGGCGCGGATGATGGAGCGCGAATTCCCGGATCACAAATTGGACCGGCTCACCTCATCCACCGACCTGAAGCACTCCTTCGGGCCGGTGTACGCGCGCGGGGCGATGCGGCGCGGCCAGTCATGGACGGCGGTGCTTGGGGTCAACGCGCAAGAATCGCAGGGTTCAATGGACGGCGCGCTGACCTTTGGGCTGCTGTGGCTGGAGCAGGTGCGCGAGCGCTCGTCCAAGGGCGTGGTCGAGGGATTGTCGCTGTTCCTTCCGGCAGGCAGGTCGCAGATGGTGCGGGCGCGCATGGCGCACCTGGCAACCGGCATTTGCCACTGGCGTCTGTTTGAAGTGGACGAGCGCAACGCGGAGCTGCAGGAGATGGATTGCAGCGATGCCGGCAACCTGGATACGCGCCTGGTGCACGCCACCGATGAAGCAGCGGCGCGCGAGCGGTTCGCGGGCTCGATCGAGCGCGTACGCACGCTGGTCGCCGACGCGGAGGTCGCCGTGGTCACGCCGGGGGAGATCGCATTCCGGCTGCACGGGCTGGAGTTTGCGCGGGCGCGCCTGGCGGTGAGCGAAACTTCGTTCCGCAGCGAAGAGGAGCTGGTGTTTGGGGTGGGCGCGGCGGAGATCAGGGTGACGGAGGAAACGGCGGCGCAGTTTGCCGAGTTCGTGCGGCGGGTGGCGGCGTCGCGGCGGCCCGGAGGCAACGCCGCGGACCCGCTGTGGAGGGCGTGCCCGGAGCGCTGGCTGGAGTCGCTGGTGGTGGGCGATGTGACGGCGCTGGACCCGCGGCTGGATGCGGCGTGCGTGTATTCGCAAGTGCCGGCTTTTTCCGCTTCCGACCGGGCCATGATCGACGTGCTGGCAGCGACGCGAGAACGCCGGCTGGCGGTGATCGAGTTGAAGGCCGACGAGGACATCCACCTGCCGCTGCAGGGGCTGGACTACTGGGCGCGGGTGCGCTGGCACCAGCAACGCGGCGAGTTTACGCGCTTCGGATATTTTCCCGGAGGCGAGCTTTCACCGGCGTCGCCACTGCTGCTGCTGGTGGCGCCCGCGCTGCACGTGCATCCGGCGACGGACACGCTGCTGCGGTACTTGTCGGCGGAGATCGAGTGGCAACTGGTGGCGGTGGATGAGCGGTGGAGGGAGGGAGTGCGGGTGGTGTTTCGGAAACGGCCGGAGACTGCGAATGCGGCCACAGATTTACACAGATGAACACGGATCGGAAGGAAAAACATAGACCCTTCGCTGCGCTCAGGATGACATTCGTTAAGTTTGGATGACAATCGGCGGGAGTTGTGTGGCAACTGGTGGCGGTGGATGAGCGGTGGAGGGAGGGAGTGCGGGTGGTGTTCAGGAAACGGCCGGAGACTGCGAATGCGGCCACAGATTTACACTGATGAACACGGATCGGAAGGAAAAACATAGATCCTTCGCTTCGCTCAGGATGACAATCGTTAAGTCTGGATGACAATCGGCGGGAGTTGTTCTTATCCGTGTGAATCCGTGGTGATCCGTGGTTAGTGGTTTCCCAGTTTGGCTTCGCGGCCGCGGTTGATCCAGTAGTCGCGCGCGGTTTCGCTCAGGTCGGCGGCAGGTTTTTCTCCGCGAAAGACGCGGGAGATGCCGCGCACGATGCGGCGCATGGGCAGTTCGCCATTCTCCTCGGCAAAAAAGATTTCCCCAATTTTTGACGAACGGTAGTACCAGCGCTTGAGGATGGCCAGGTGCTCCATGGTCTCCTGGCGGGAGCAGGAGAGCGCGGGGGCGGCGGCCAGCGCTTCACTGACGCGGGATTCCATGGAGTGCGGCTTGCGCGGGCCGGGAGCAGGCTCCGTCTCCACTTTGATGGGAAACACGATGGGAGGAGAGAGGCAGGCGCGCTGGAAGCGGAAGAAGGTGACCGCATCGGGCTGCGCGGAGGGCTGGATCATGAGGCCGGCGAGGCGATCGAGGCGGCGCACGATCTCCGGCAGGGGAGCGAGCACCGGCTTCAGCTTTTCCAGTTGGGCGTGCAGGGCGGCGGCGGTTTCGAATTCGAGCCCGGTCGAAGCCTGGTCGCGGGCGGCGGAGATTTCCCGCACCAGCGACTGGCCGCGCGAGTCGAAGAAAGTCTCGACGCGCGCGACCTCGGCGGCGTACTGCTCATCGGTGCAGCCCTTGAAGCAGGGCGCGAGACACATTTTCATCTCCGAGTAGACGCAGCCGGGAAAGGCGGGATCGGGATTCAGCTCCTCGACGCAGCGGCGGATCTTGAAGAAGTCCAGCGCGTCGTTGGAAAACTTCTCGGCGGCGGCGCGCGAGGGAAACGGGCCGTAGTAGACGCTGCGGGCGCTGCCCAGATGCGTGGTGATCGAGACGCGCGGATAGCGATTTTCCAGGTGAAAGCGCGCCAGCGGCGCCGACCGCAGCCGCAGCCGGTCCTGATAAGTCTTGGGGAAGACCTCGCGCAACGTCTTGTAGAGCACGAAGCCGGATTCGAAATCGGAGCCGGTGGGCGCGTACTCGATGTGCGCGACGCGGTCGCGCAGGTTGAGCTTGCGGGTGCGCTCCTCGCAAGGGCCGAGCAGGCGGATGAGGCGGCGGCGCAGGTTGGCGGTCTTGCTGACGTAGGGTTCGGCCTGCGGGTCGGGGCCGCGCAGCAGGAAAACCGCGGGCGCGGGCGGGACCGAGGAGAAGATTTCGGCGTCGCGCTCGGGGCGGAAATCGAGATGGACGGGGAGCACGAGGGTATTTTAGCGTCCATTCACCACCGAGACACCGAGTCCACCGAGTTACACCGAGACTTTCTTTCTCTCGGTGAACCTCGGTGGACTCGGTGTCTCGGTGGTGAACGCAACTAGCGGAAGCTGGCGCTGCGGTACTTGGTGCGGAAGTCTTCGCCTTCCATTTTGACCACCTTGCACATCTCGTGCAGGCGGGAGCGCATGCGCTCGCCGATGCGGTCGCCCAGGGTCTCCTCGCGCGAGGCGCGAAAGGCGCGGGCGCGCTCGCCCTCTTCGGCATCGGCCTTGGAAGGCGGCAGGTCCTTGAAGTTGGTGGTGATGATGGTGGTGCGCTCGTCGTTGTAGCGGGTGTTGAGAATGTGGCTGACGGTGTCCCAGACCCACTCGGTGGGCTTGACCGCTCCCAGTTCGTCGAGCACCAGTACTTCGGTGTCGAATACCGGGCGCAGGACCTGCATTTCGGTGACGGCGACGGAGGCGTTGTAGGAGTTCTGGATTTCCTTCAACAGCTCGCGGTAATCGTAGAACAAAGAGGGAATGCCCTTGCCGAGGACGAGTTCGCGGATGATGCCGACGGCCAGGTGGGTTTTGCCGACGCCGACGGGGCCGATCAGCAGCAGCCCCGCTTTTTCGACCGGGTACTCGGAGACGAAGCGCTGAGCCGCCAGCAGCGACGAAGACAGCGCGGGCTGGGAGCGGCCGTTCATGACTTCGAAATTGGAGAGTTCGCAGTGCTCGTAGCGGCGGGGGATGCGCGCCTGCTCGAGCAGCTTCTCAGTGCGTTGCTGGCGCCGGCAGTCGCAGCGGGTGACGCGGCGCTCACGTCCCTCGCCGATTGTCTTCCAGCCGGTGTCGTGGCACACCGGGCAGACCGTGGTGGTGTTCATGGGGTACCGACGAATACATTGCGTCAATCGGAGGACAGGCGCAAGAGCAATTGCGCGCAGCCCGCACCCGGAGCAGTGCGAGAGAAGTGAATTAGCTGTGGACGGCAGAGGAAAAGAGAGAGTTTCAGTTTCAGTTTCGGTTTCAGTTGGCGCCGTTTGGGCGCGCGAGGCACGAAACTAAATCCGCGCTTTGTTGCACGGGATTCAACCGCCGCGGATAGAATCCACATCCAAGTACAAGCCCTATGGAGCGCTACGTCTGCATACATTGCCATTATTACCAGCCGCCGCGGGAGAACCCGTGGCTGGAAGCGGTGGAGCTGCAGGATTCGGCGTATCCGTACCACGACTGGAACGAGCGCATCACCGCCGAGTGCTACGCGCCCAACGCCGCTTCGCGCATCCTCGACAGCGAGGGGCGGATCGCGAAGATCACCAACAACTACGCGCGCATCAGCTTCAACTTCGGGCCGACGCTGCTCTCCTGGCTGGAGCAGAACGCGCACCGCACCTACGAGCGGATCCTGGAGGCGGACCGCATCAGCCGGCAGACGTTTTCGGGCCACGGCTCGGCCATCGCCCAGGCCTACAACCACATGATCCTGCCACTGGCCCCGCGGCGCGACCGACACACCCAGGTGCTGTGGGGCATACGGGATTTCCAGCGCCGCTTCGGGCGCGATCCGGAAGGCATGTGGCTGCCGGAAACGGCGGTGGACGTGGAGACGCTGGAAGTGCTGGCCCAGGCGGGCATCCGCTTCACCATCCTGGCGCCGCACCAGGCGCGGCAGGTGCGAAGAATGCGTGGCGCGCACCCGGTGCGGGAAACGAAGAATCCGGAAGGCGCCAAGAATCCGGAGAGCGCGAAAAATCCGGAGGCGGCGAAGCAGTTGCAGTGGCACAGCGTGGAAGACGCGAAGATCGATCCCACGCGCGCCTACCTTTGCCGCCTGCCTTCGGGACGAAGCATCAACCTGTTTTTCTACGACGGGCCCATTTCGCGGGCGGTGGCCTTCGAGCGCCTGCTCTCCAACGGCGAGACCTTCGCCCAGCGTCTGCTCGGCGGATTCTCCGACGCGCGCAAGTGGCCGCAACTGATGCACATCGCCACCGACGGCGAAACCTACGGGCATCATCACGCGCACGGCGACATGGCGCTGGCCTACGCGCTGGACCATATCGAATCCAACAACCTGGCGAAGATCACCAATTACGGAGAATACCTGGAGAAGCACCCGCCCAGCTACGAGGTGGAGATCGTGGAAAACACGTCGTGGAGCTGCGTGCACGGCGTGGGCCGCTGGTCCACGGACTGCGGCTGCAACTCCGGCGGGCACGCCGGGTGGAACCAGCAATGGCGGGCGCCGCTTCGGGGAGCGCTCGACTGGCTGCGGGACGACCTGGCCGAGCCCTATGAGGTGGCGAGCCGGGAGCTGCTGCAGGATCCGTGGGCGGCGCGCGATGACTACATCGGGGTGGTGCTGGACCGCTCGCCGGAGAAGGTGGACCGCTTCTTCGACCGCCATGCCCGCCATAAACTCAGCCTCGACGACCAGGTGCGGGCGCTGGAGCTGCTGGAAATGCAGCGCCACGCCATGCTGATGTACACCAGTTGCGGCTGGTTCTTCGACGAGCTGACCGGGATCGAGACCGTGCAGGTGATCCAGTACGCGGGGCGCGCGGCGCAGGTGGCGCAGAAGCTGTTCGGCGATCATCGCGAGCGGGAATTCGTGGAGCGCCTGGGGCAGGCGGAGAGCAATGTGCCGGGGTTCGGCAGCGGCGCCCGGGTGTACGAGCGGTTTGTGAAACCGGCCATCGTCGACCTGCTGGGGGTGGGGGCGCACTACGCCATCACCTCGCTGTTCGACGGTTTCGGCGAGCAGAACCGGATCTACTGCTACGACGTGGACATGCTGGACTCCCATCTGCAGCAGTCGGGGCGCGCCTCGGTGGCCGTGGGGCGGGCGCGGGTCAGTTCCCGCATCACGCGCGAACAGATGCTGGCCAGCTTCGGCGTGCTCCACTTTGGCGATCACAACCTGAGCGCCGGAGTGCGCCGCTTCCGCGGCGAGGAGGAGTATCACGGCATGGCGCAGGCGGTGAGCGAGGCGTTCACGCGCGCCGACCTGCCGGAGGCGGTGCGCGTGCTAGACCGGCATTTCGCCGGCACCTCCTACTCGCTGAAGTCGCTGTTCCGCGACGAGCAGCGGCGCATCCTGGCGCGCATTCTGGAGACCACGCTGGCCGAGGCGGAGGCCAGCTATCGCCAGATTTACGAGCGCCACGCCCCGCTGATGCGTTTCCTGGCCGGGCTGCACACTCCGGCGCCCAAGGTGCTGGTGCTCACCGCGGAGTTCGTGATCAACGGCGCCCTGCGCCGCGCCCTGGAAGCTCCGGAGCTGGACCTGGACGAAATCCGCGGGCTGCTGGAGGCCGCCACCCGCGAGAAGATCAATCTCGACGCCACCGGGCTGGAATACGCGCTGCGGCGGCGCCTGAACCAGATGGCCAACGAACTCGCCGATGACCCCGGCAATCTGCCCTTGCTGGCGAGAATCCACGCCATCATCTCCCTTCCCTTGCCCTTCGAGATCAACCTGTGGCGGGTGCAGAACGTGTTTTATTCGCTGCTGGAAAGCGAGTACCCGCGCCGCCGGAGCGATGCCGAGTGGGGGGAGCAGTTCGCGCGCATGGTGGAGAGGTTGAATATCCGCATGCCGGCAGAGCAGGCCGAACCAGCGGGCGCCGAGGTGGTGGCGCAGGGCGGCGCCACCGAACCGGCGCCATGAATTCCGCCGTTGCCGCTGTGGTACTTTATCCAGTTTGATCCGGTCTTCCCGCGAACCGTGAAGCGAGCGTCCTCATGAAAATGAAAGTGCGCAAGGCAGTATTCCCGGCCGCCGGCCTGGGCACGCGGTTTCTCCCGGCCACCAAGGCGCAGCCGAAGGAGATGCTGCCGCTGGTGGACAAGCCCATCATTCAGTACGGGGTGGAGGAGGCGCTGGCCTCCGGCTGCGACCAGATCATCATCGTCACCGGCCGCGGCAAGACCGCCATTGAAGACCACTTCGACGTCAGCTACGAACTGGAGAAAATGCTGGAAGAGCGCGGCAAGACCGAACTGCTGGGCGTGGTGCGGCACATCTCCGACATGATCCACGTCGCCTACGTGCGGCAGAAGGAGGCGATGGGGCTGGGCCATGCGGTGCTGATGACGCGCGAACTGGTCGGCCATGAGCCCTTCGCGGTGCTGCTCGCCGACGACGTGATCGACGCCGAGGTGCCCTGCCTGAAGCAGATGATGGAGGTGTTCGAGGAGAAGCAGTCGTCGGTGATCGCCACCCAGACGGTGCGCGGCAAGGCGATCTCCGCCTACGGCGTGGTCGACGCCCAGCCGGTGAACGGCCGCTGGGCCGGCAAGCTGTTCGACATCCGCAACCTGGTGGAGAAGCCCCGCCCGGAGGAAGCGCCGTCCGACCAGGCGGTGATCGGGCGCTACATCCTCACGCCCACCATCTTCGACATGCTGGAGCGCACGCCCCTGGGCGCCGGAGGCGAGTTGCAACTGACCGACGGCATGCGCCAGTTGCTCAAGCAGGAAAAAATCTACGCCTACAACTTCGACGGCAAACGCCACGACACCGGCGACAAGCTCGGATTCCTGCAGGCCACCATCGAGTTCGCGCTCAAGCGCGAGGACCTTGGCGGAGAGCTGCGCGAGTGGATCAAAAAGCTGAAACTGTAGGCGCCCCTTCCCAAGCGGGGAAACCAGTATCCGAATTGGTTCATCACACATGAGGATGTGACGCAGGTCGCCGACGCGCGTTTTTAGCCGGGGCGACGATAGTTCTGCGTGCCCGGAAATACGCGGCGTGCGTCCACAGGTGAGAGATGAAGTACGAAAGCAAGTGGGAGAGAATCGAAGACGAGTACCTGATCCCGGTTGGCTTTGGTTGGACGGTAACCATCGTCGCGCTCTACATCGCGTATGTCGTGCTGACGTAAGGGCACTTTCGGGACCGGCAAGGGTTCAAACCTGCACCGCCGCAAACGCCTCGCGCGCCGCCGCCACCGTCTGGCTCACGTCCTGTTCGGTGTGCGCCGCGCTGAGAAATGCCGCCTCGAACTGCGATGGCGGCAGGTAGACGCCCGCTTCCAGCATGGCGCGGTGAAATCTTCCGAACGCCTCGGTGTTGCTGGCGGCCGCCGACGGCCAATCCTTGACCGGCGCGGCGGTGAAAAACCAGGTGAACATGGAACCCACGCGGTTGGCCGTGACCGCCACGCCCGCCTCGCGCGCCGCCTCCGAGACCATTTGCACCAAGGTCGCGGCCAGGCGCTCCATGCGGCCGTAGAGTTCGCGGTTGTCGCGCAGGTGGCAGATGGTGGCCAGCCCGGCGGCCATGGCCAGCGGATTGCCGCTCAGCGTTCCCGCCTGGTAGACCGGGCCGAGCGGGCGCGACCAGGTCCATGATCTCCGCCGGTCCGCCATAGGCGCCCACGGGCAGGCCGCCGCCGATGACCTTGCCCAGGGTGGTCAGGTCGGGCCGTGTTCCGTACAACTCCTGCGCGCCGCCGAAGGCCACGCGGAAGCCGGTCATCACCTCGTCGAAGATGAGCAACGCGCTCATCGCGCGAGGTCAGGTAGCGCAGCGCGTCCAGGTAGCCCTTCCGCGGAGGCACACATCCCATGTTGCCGACCACCGGCTCCACGATGACGCACGCGATCTGTCCCTTGAACTTCTTGAACGCCGCTTCGACCGCGCCGGGGTCGTTGTAAGGGAGGGCCAGCGTGAACTGCACGAATTCCTCGGGCACGCCCGCCGAGCCGGGAATGCCGAGCGTGGCCACGCCCGAGCCGGCCTTCACCAGCAGCGCGTCGCTGTGGCCGTGGTAGCAGCCTTCGAATTTCACGATGTACTTGCGGCCGGTGTAAGCGCGCGCCAGGCGGATGGCCGACATGGTGGCTTCCGTGCCCGAGCTGACGAAGCGCACCTTGTCCATGGCCGGATAAGCCTGCAGCACGGCTTCGGCCAGGTCGACCTCGGCCGGCGTGGAAGCGCCGAAGCTGGTGCCATGGCGCGCCGCCGCCACAATCGCCTCGACCACGGCGGGCGGCGCGTGCCCCAGAATCAGCGGCCCCCAGGAGCCGACGTAATCGATGTAGCGGTTGCCGTCGGCGTCCCAGATGTGCGCGCCCTCGCCCCGGGTGATGAACGGCGGGTCGCCGCCCACCGCGCGAAACGCCCGCACCGGGCGAGTTCACCCCGCCGGGAATGACGGCCTCGGCGCGGCGCTGGAGTTCACGCGATTTCTCAATCCCGCGGGCCATGGGGACCTCGATTGCCGGACTGCAAACGCTCACTATATCAGCCGGGGGCAGCGCCCGCTGGGCTGCGGTTTCTCGGGGAAATTTCAGATTTAAGACAATTTAAGATTTAAGATTTCAGATTGAGCGGATATGCGCCTTTGAGAGACACTTCGACACCGGGAAATCGGAAATCTTAAATCAGTGCTGTCCTAACGTAAGTCGAACATTTGCAGCTGAGTAGCGGGAGCAGTATAGGGCATCGGATCAGGCATGTGCGAGAAAGCCTCTAAAATCGCGGTTTTTTCGAAAATCGTGATACTCAGCACTTGCAGGATTTTGTACAGGCTGGCCTGGGGCGCGAGTTGCTTTTTGGCAATCGCCACCAGCAGGTAAACGCTCAGCGCAACCCACACTTGGATGGTCACGGCGTTGCGCGAGGTGCCGTAAAAGGCTTTGATGTGCAGGTGCTGCTTGATCCAGCGGAAGAACAACTCGACCTGCCAGCGCGCGCGATACAGTTCCGTAATGGCGAGTGGCTCCAGCAGGAAGTTGTTGGTGAGAAACACGAGGTCGCGATGCTCCTCCGGATCGACATAGTGAATGCGGCGCAGCGGTGCCGGATAACGATCGGAAGTTTTTGGCCCGATCAGGCGGATGGTCTGATCGCAACGCAAGCCCGTGGTGCGATCGACGACGCGATGCGAGCGCAGGCGGAACTGGATGCCGCGCTTGGCACGAGTAACGAAGTAGGCGCAGGCTTGAGTGAACAGGTACAGACGAGCGAAGTCGTAGTAGCCGCGGTCCATCAGGTAGAAGGCTCCGGGTTCCAGCAGCAAGCAGTCGAGCAGGTTCACATCGGCGACTTGCGCGCCGGTCACGTAAACACTGGCTGGAATCGAGGTGGCGACATCGAGCAGCGTGTGCACTTTAACGGCGCTTTTGTGCCGGCGGAACTGCGCCCAGGGGAACAGCGAGAGGCACAGATCGATGGTGGTCGAGTCCATCGCATAGACGGTCTCGGCCAACTCGACCGAGAAGCTTTCGTCGCGGTACAGATCGCGCGCCATGGCAATGAGCACGCGGCCGAAGTCGGCGAAGATGCGGCAGTCGCGATGCTCGTTGGCGTGGGCGAGATTGCTGCGCGAGATGTCACCGCGAAAGCCCATGTGGTAGAGCTTGGAGTCTTGCGCTCGCAGGCAGGCCTCGATGTCGCGCAGGCTCTCGCGAGCGGTCAGCTGCGCGAAGGCGAGGCAGAGGAACTGGTCCAAACAGGTGAAGTGCTGGATCTTGTACTCACCGCCGTAGCGCTCGACACAACGCCGAAACTCACGCCACGGGAGAAAGTCCATCAGCTGCGCGAACACAGTCCGACCGGCATTCATGGCCATCATCCTCGCGAGGGAAAATGGCCGTCAGAGTACCGGAAAAATTCAAATCGATTCCGCTGGAATTGGCCGGCAACTCACATAACAGCTGTGACTTACGGCAAAATACGGGTGCAACGTTAGGACAGCACTGATCTTAAATCGGAAATCTTAAATCCCATGCAAGAAGTACGCGTCAGCGACTGGACCGAGCTCAACCGCGAGCTGTTCGAGAACACCTGGAACGCGGCCATTGGCCGCTTCCGCTCCGATTTCGTCTATCGCGGCATGGGCGACACCTCGGCCGACCTGCGCACCGGGCTGATGAAGCTGGGCGGCAACATTCGCCAGGTGGAGTTCCACATCCTGCGCAACTTCAAGAAATACGCTCCCCAGGACACCGTCTACCGCGACTCGCAGTGGAACTGGCTGGCCGTGGCCCAGCATCACGGCGTGCCCACGCGCCTGCTGGATTGGAGCTACTCGCCCTACGTCGCCCTGCATTTCGCCACCGAGCGGCTGGACGAGTACCAGCGCGACGGCGTGATCTGGTGCGTGAACTACGTCGCCGTGCACCGGCTGCTGCCCATCCCGCTGCGCGAGGTGCTCAGCGAGGAGCGCTCCAACGCCTTCACGGTGGAGATGCTGGACCGCGCCGCGGGCTCGCTGGGCGCGCTGGAAAAGCTGTCGAAAGAGGATTTCGCCGTGTTTCTGGAGCCGCCTTCGCTGGACCAGCGCATCAGCAACCAGTTTTCCCTTTTCGCCATGATGTCCGGCCCGCTGGCGCGGCTGGACGAGTGGCTGCAGAAGGAGCACGGCGACCTGGTGCGCCGCATCGTCATTCCGGCGGAGCTGAAGTGGGAGGTTCGCGACAAGCTCGACCAGGCCAACATCACCGAGCGCGTGCTGTTCCCGGGGCTGGACGGGCTGGCGCGCTGGCTGCAGCGCCACTACACGCCAAGAATCTAAGATTTAAGACTTAAGATTGCAGATTGCAAAGCGATCCCGCCCTGCCGTCTTTCACCGCCATGAAGATCCGGGCCGGCAGAACGTTGAGCGGCTCCAGGTCGCGCTGTACCCGGCCGAAAACGCGCTCCAGGTCGGCGCCCACCTTGCCGCTGAACTGGTAGATCAGGAATTGCCCTCCGGGGCGCAGCGCCAGCTTGCTCTGCACCAGGATCCTCTCGCGTTCCTGATGCCGCAAGGTGCTGAAGGGAATGCCGGAGACGATGACGTCGGCGGCTTGCAGGCGCAGCGTGTCCATCACGCTGCGGACATCGGCCGCCGAACGGTGCACCACTTGCAGCCGCCGGTCGGGATAGCTGTGGCGCAGATCGCGCACGAACTCCGGGCTCGCCTCGATAGCCACCAGCACGGCGTCGGGGCGCATGCGCCGCAGAATTTCCGCGGTGAACGTCCCTACACCCGGCCCGTACTCCACCAGCACGCGGGCCGAGGTCCAGTCCACCTGCCGCAGCAACCGGTCCACCAGGAAACGCGAGCTCGGAACCACGGATCCGAGCAGGACAGGGTGCTTGAGGAATTCTCGCGCGAACAGCAGGCGTGACTGGCGTCGATGGCCGTTCTTCATGCGATAACCGTCTTGCCTACCATGATTACGATGCGAAAGAGTACTCTCGCGGGGTTCAGCGGTGCAACTCGCGCCGCATCGCGGATGCGCCTTCAGTGCCGCGCATCGCCGCATCATCCGGTAGAATCGAATTGGCATGGTCCTCCCATTCGTTCGCGATCTCTTCGCGGACGTGGAAAACTTGCCCGCGTTTACGCGTGCCGCCTCCCACCTGAAGACGGGAGCCCCCAGCGGCGTGATGGGGTCCCAAAGCGGCGCGGCGGGGATGAGTGTGTCCGGACTTACCCCGACGGCCAAGGCGCTGCTTATCGCGCTGCTTCATCGCGCCGCCGGCAAGCCGCTGGTGGTGCTGGTTCGCGACAACCGAGCCGCCGACGATCTGCAGCCGGTGGTGGCCGCCTTCGGTGAGCTCACCGGCGCCCTGGCGGCGCACGGCGAACGCGGCGCCAACGCGGACGGCGTTCTGGTGCTGCCCGCGCCCGACGTCCTCCCCTTCGAGGGCCTCTCCCCGCACCCGGAAATCCAGGAACAGCGCGCCTCCACCCTGGCCAAGATCGCCGTCGGCGCCGCCGCCGTCATCATCGTGCCGGTGGCCGCGGCCAGCAAGCGCCTGCGCGCTCCCGAGTTCTATGGTGAGATGGCGCGCACCGTGCGGCGCGGGGAAACGCTGGACACCGAATCGCTGCTCCCCCACCTGAATACCCTCGGCTACAACCCCTCCGACGTGGTGGAAATGCCGGGCGAGTACGCGCTGCGCGGGGGCATCCTCGACGTTTACCCGCCGGAGGCCGACCGGCCGCTGCGCATCGAGCTGTTCGGCGACGAGGTGGAGTCGATCCGCAAGTTCGATCCCGGCACGCAGCGATCTACTACACCGGTAGAAGAAGTGCTCCTGCTGCCCTTGACCGACGTGCCGGTGCGCGAGGATACGCTGGCCGCCATCCACGCCCGCCTTTCCGGGAAGCGTGTCAGCGGCGATCAGCAGGTGGTGGAGGCCGCGGTGCGCGCCGGGGGCGTCGGCGTCTTCCCCGGCTGGGAGTTTTATGCCGCGGTGGCCGGCGCCGGGCATACGGTTTTCGATCTGCTCGCCAACGCCGCCGTGGTGGTGGACGAGCCCGGCGAGATTGCCGCCGAACTGGACCGCTGGTGGGAGCGTGTCAGCGACATGCACGCCCGTAGCGGCGTCGGCAACCTGGTCCGCCCCGAAGAGCTTTACCTGGATCCGGCGGAATTCGAGCGCAAGCTGAACTCGTTGCCCCGCTTGGATTTACAGCACCTGGGCCTGGAGCCGGTCGAAACCAGCCAGCCGCGGATGAACGCGGATGAACACGGGTCGGAGGGATTGAATTCTTATCCGCGCGAATCCGTGGCGATCCGTGATTCGGCTTTTCTTCTTTCGCAGCCGACCACGCGCTTTCACGGTTCCGTTCCCGCCATGGTGGAGGAGGTAAAGAAGCTCTCCGCCAAGGGACACCGGGTCCTGTTCACCGCCGCCTCCACCGGCGAGGTGGAGCGCATCGCCGACCTGTTCAGCGAATACGGAGTTCCCTTCCGGCTGGGGTCGCGCACGCCGCGGCCCGGCGAAAGCTACCTGGACGACGCCGCGTACCTGGTGGGGGCCGAATCTACTACTACGGTAGTAAAAGCGTTCGTCCCAGATGGCGCGGCCCTGCCCCATGCCCGGCTGGTCGTCTTCGGCACGCCGCGACCTGTTCGACGAGCCGGAAGACGTCCTGGTCCGCCCGCAGCGCTCCAGGGCCAAGACCTCCGCCTTCCTCTCCGACTTCCGCGACCTTGCCGTGGGAGACTACGTGGTCCACGTGGAGCACGGGATCGGCCAGTACCAGGGGCTGAAAGACATTCCGCAAGCCGACGGCGCCACCACCCCATCACGCGCAACGGAGGCTCGTGCTGCGGACCCCGGAGACAAGGTCGAGTTCATGGTCCTGGAATATGCCGAGGGCGCCCGGCTCTACGTGCCGCTCACGCGCCTGGACCTGGTGCAGAAATACCGCTCCTCGGAGGGCGCCAAGCCCGTTCTCAACCGCCTGGGCACGCAGCAGTGGGCTAAGACCAAGGCGCGGGTGAAGAAGGCCATGAAGGACATGGCCGACGAACTGCTCAAGCTCTATGCCTTGCGCAAGACCGGCGAGGGCCACCCCTTCCCGCCGGACACGCAGTGGCAGGGCGAATTCGAGGACGCCTTCGAGTTCGACGAAACCGAGGACCAGTCGCAAGCCATCACCGACGTCAAGAACGACATGCAGCAGCCGCAGCCCATGGACCGCCTGCTCTGCGGCGATGTCGGCTACGGCAAGACCGAGGTCGCCATGCGCGCCGCCTTCAAGGCGGTCAGCGACAGCAAGCAGGTGGCGGTGCTGGCGCCCACCACGGTGCTGGCCTTCCAGCACTACGAAACCTTCAAACGGCGCTTTGCCGCCTTCCCCATCGTGGTGGAAATGATCAGCCGCTTCCGCACCACGCGCCAGCAGAGGGAGATCGTGGAACGGGTGGAGCAGGGCAAGGTCGATATCCTCATCGGCACCCACCGCCTGCTCTCCAAGGACATCAAGTTCGCCGACCTCGGACTGGTGATGGTGGATGAGGAACAGCGCTTCGGCGTCCGCCACAAGGAGCGGCTGAAGCAGTTGAAGAAGGAAGTGGATGTGCTGACCATGTCCGCCACTCCGATCCCGCGCACCCTGCACATGTCGCTGGTCGGGCTGCGCGACATGAGCGTGATCGAGACCCCGCCCAAGGACCGGATGGCCATCGAAACCGTGGTCGCCGCCTGGGACGAAAAGCTGGTGCGCTCCGCCATCGAGCGCGAGCTGGAGCGCGGCAGGGCAGGCCTACCTCGTGCACAACCGCGTGGACACCATCTACGAAATCGCGGCGCGCGTGCAGGAGCTGGTGCCCCGGGCGCGGGTGATCGTCGGCCACGGCCAGATGAGCGAGGGCGAATTGGAAAAGGTGATGCTCGCTTTCATGCGCCACGAGGCCGACGTGCTGGTGGCCACCACCATCATCGAAAACGGCCTCGACATCCCGCTCTGCAACACCATCATCGTCAATCGCGCCGACCGCCATGGCCTGAGCGAGCTCTACCAGTTGCGCGGACGCGTCGGCCGCTCCAACCGCCGCGCCTATGCCTACCTGCTGATTCCGCCCGACACCGAACTGACCCCGCTGGCGCGCCGCCGCCTGGCCGCGCTCAAGGAGTTTTCCGACCTCGGCGCCGGCTTCAAGATTGCCGCTCTCGACCTGGAACTGCGCGGCGCCGGCAACCTGCTGGGCGGGGAGCAGAGCGGCCACGTGGATGCCGTCGGCTTCGAGCTCTACACCTCCATGCTGGAGCGCACGGTGCGGGAGCTGAAGGGCGAAGCCGCGCCCCAGGAGGTGGAGACCCAGCTCAACCTGGGACTCAACATCCGTATTCCCGCCGAATACATTCCCCAGGAAAACCAGCGCCTGCGCATGTACAAGCGGGTGGCCGGGGTGGAAACCGAATCGCAGTTGAACGACGTGCGCGGCGAACTGGAAGACCGCTACGGGCCGCCCCCCGCCGCGGTTCTCAACCTGCTGGAGTACGCCACCCTCAGGCTGCTGGCGCAGCGCGTGGGCGTGGCCGGAATCGAGCGCAAACGCGACCTGGTGAGCATCCGCTTCAGCGCCGGCGCCGCCATCGATCCGCCGCGGCTGGCCGCCTTTGTCGCCGCGCAGAAGGGCGCCCAGTTCACTCCCGCCGGCGTGCTCAGGTTTTTTCTCAAATCGGCCTCGGCCGACGAGATTCTCATCCGCCTGAAGCAGTTGCTGGAGGAATTGTCGGCGGGCCAGGTGGCCCAGCCCGGGCCGCAACTGGCCGCCTCCGACTGACTTCCATCCCCGCCATTCCGCCGCCGGCGCGCGTCCGGGAAAAAATTTGCGGCAAAACCCGCGTCAGTTCTTGACTTTCAGGTCAGGAAAGGGAGAATAGGCGCGCGCCAGGTCCGCCAAATCCCCGTGGGGTGGGGTATCTGCAAGACCTGCCCAGGAGTGCAACATGAATAAAGGCCATCTCGTTGACCGGATTTCCGGCTCCACCAAGTGCAGCAAGACCCAGGCTGCCGCGGCTATCGATACCATGATCGACAGTGTCACCGCCGCCCTGAAGAAGGGCGAGCGGGTCACGCTGGTCGGGTTCGGGACTTTTGCCGTTTCGCAGCGCAAGGCACGCAACGGGCGAAATCCGCAGACTGGATCGCTCATCAAGATCGCCGCCCGGCGAGTGGCGAAGTTTACGCCCGGCATCGATCTGAAGAAGGCAGTCAATCGCAAGTAATACGGCCGAATCTGGGGAGTTTCCCAAACCCATGCGACGGCAGGCGGCGCGCCTGCCGTTTTCCTTTGGCTGCCGGCCGGCCTGGCCGGGGGGCCATGGTTTGCCCATCCCGCCTGCTCTCCTGTAAAATAAGGCTTTTGCGAGAGGATTCCGAAGCAGCATGAAGGCAGCCATCCACCCCGTTTACGAAGAAGTGCGCGTCCATTGCGCCTGCGGCAACACCTTTACCACCCGCTCCACCCACAAGGGCGACATCCACGTGGAAATCTGCTCCGCCTGCCATCCGTTCTTCACCGGCAAACAGAAGCTGATGGATACCGCCGGCCGTATCGAGCGCTTCCGCCGCAAGTACGCCAAGAAGGAGCCCGCGGCCGCGGAAAAGAAGTAACCACGTCGCGACGCGCGAGCCCTCGCTGCCGCGAGGGCTTTTTGCGTGGACTCGGTTGAGAAACCAAAACGAGATCGAATCGGCAAAATACCAGGAAAAGGCAGAACAATTGTTGTCTGGAATGCGCCGCCTTCTCGGGTATCCGCCGCCCGAGGCTGCGGCGGTTGCGCTTCTGGCCGTCCATAGCTCGATTCTGTTGAATGATGCGATTCAGGTCGCCGTTCACGGCAGCTATCGGCCCCCGCAGGATCACGCGCGCGCGGTTACTGAACTTCGCGAGGTTTGCTCGAGATTTCGCTTGAGCGGCAAAGGGGAACATCATCTCCACTGGCTGATCTCCAGGAAACATCGGTTTGCGTACACCAACCAGAGACTGGAAGACCATGAGGTGAGATTGGCTTCAGATCACGCCGAAAGGCTTTTTGCTTGGGCTTACAATGAGTTCAGAGGAGTGCTCCGTGTACCGCGAACCCCTTAGCATCGAGCAAAAGGAGCATCGCGCCGAGATGGCGGTTGCCGAATTTCTCTTCCGCGAATTGCTCGTGCCCAAGGTGTATCTGGAAGCTGAATGGCCGAAGAGAGGGCAGCGCGTGGATGTAATGGCGATTGATCGTTCGGGCGCAGGCGACTTGCATATTGTTGAGGTGGATGTAGGGACGGCAGGCTCACAACGGTCCTTGCAGCGGCTGATGCAAGTGCCTGCTCATTACAAGTACATCGCGCTCTTCGAGAATCGGAACCGATGGCCGGCCGGTCAACTACTTGAGCCTCAAGGCATGGGGCGCGTTGGCGTTATCGAGGTCTATGAAGAGGGCTCGGAGCTGCGTGCAAAATTGCGAGTGCGACCAGAGCGATTCAGGCTGACTTCTGAGATATTCAAGCGAGTTGACCGGTTCACGGCGACTCACCCGCCGCATATCGAGATAAGGCCATAGGCGATGCACAAGCGCTGGGAAAGTCCGGTCTCGATGAGCGCGGCCGAGGGCCCGCAGGCGCCGGTCCCGGCCTCCTTCCAGGTGGGCGGCCTGAGTCTTGCTCCCGCCTCGGTGCTGGCGCCCATGTCCGGCATCACCGACACCGTTTTCCGGCGCTTCATCCGCAATCTCGGCGGCTGCGGCCTCATCATGACCGAGTTCACCTCCGCCGACGGCATGCTCCGCGACAAGCGCATGCGCGGACGCTACCTGCACTTTTACGACGACGAGCACCCCATCTCGGCGCAACTGTTCGGCAGCAACCCCGAGGTGCTCTCCGATGCCGCGCGCATGGTCGAGGATCTGGGCTTCGATCTGCTCGATCTCAACCTCGGCTGCCCGGCCAAGAAGGTGGTCAAGTGCAACGGCGGCTCCGGACTGCTGCGCGATTTGCCGCTCATCGGCCGCATTTTTCAGGCGGTGCGCTCCCGGGTGAGGATTCCCTTCACGGTGAAGTTTCGCGCCGGCTGGAACGATAGCGAGATTGTCTGTGTGGACCTGGCGCGCATGGCCGAAGACTGCGGCCTGCAGGCGGTGGCGCTGCACGCGCGCACCCGCGAGCAGGGCTATGCCGGCGCCGCCGAATGGGGCTGGATTGCCCAGGTAAAGCAGGCGGTGCGCCTCCCGGTGATCGGCAACGGCGACATCCGCGCCCCGCGGGATGCCTGCGCCATGGTCGCCCAGACCGGCTGCGACGCGGTGATGATCGGGCGCGCCGCCGCCTCCAATCCCTGGATCTTCCGCCAGATCGCCCAGCACGCCGCCACCGGCGCTTTCGAGGAGCCCAGCGAGCGCGACCGCTACCACATGATCCGCACTTACTTCCAGATGCTGATCGAGGAAGACATGCCCGGCGTGGCGGGCAAGATGAAGCAATTCGCCTCCTGGTTCACCCACGGCGTGCGCAACGGCGGCGCGCTGCGCAAACTGGTGTACGAGGCGCGCGAGGAACAAGAGATCCTGGAGCGGGTGGATCGGTTCTTTGCCGCTGCGCTCAGCGAGCAACCGGTTGTCGCCTGACGGCAGCCACCACCGAGGCACCGAGGACGCCGAGGTTCACCGAGGTGGCATGGCATGTCCGACGGTGAGGCTTCGGTTCATCGCCCCACACAGCATTGTCCTATGCCCGGCCTCCCGCAATTACCTCTCGGTGTAATCTCGGTGACCTCGGTGTCTCGGTGGTGAGCTTCATGCCCAATCAGCCCCGCAAACCCGTCGTCCTGGTCGACGTTGACGGCACGCTCGCCGACGTGGGCCATCGCCTGCGTCATATCCAGGGCGCGGGCCCCAAGAACTGGAAGGCCTTCTTTGAAGGCATCGACCGCGATCTTCCCATCGCCTCCACCGTCGCCTGGGTACGCTCCCTGGCCGAGAATCACGAAATCGTCATCATCACCGGACGCCCTGAGCGCTACCGCCGGCGCACCATCGCCTGGCTGAAGAAAAACGCAATCCCGTTCTCCGACGTTTTCATGCGTACCGACGGCGATCATCGTCCCGATTACGAAGTCAAGAAGGAGGCCTTGCGGCGCTGGTCCAAGCAGCGCATCAAGCTGGTCATCGAAGACCGCCCGCCGGTGTGCGAAATGTGGCTCAGCCAGGGAATTCGCTGCGTGCTGGTGCACAGCGACGAAGCCAACCAGGCGGTGAACGAAATCTATCGCGAGAAGAGCTAGGAAACTCGGTTTTCACGCTGCTGGATCAGGGCTCGAAATCTCCCCGCGCGCGGATTTCGCCTCGCTCATTCCGCCGCGCCCATCAGGTACCGCTCGAAATGATCCTGGATGCGGTGAAACAGGTGCGTGCGGTCGGCGCTGCCGCTGATGCCGTGCGTTTTTCCCGGATAGAGCTGCAGGTCGAACTGCTTGTTCCCCTGGATCAGCGCCCGGATCATCTGCACGGTATTTTGCACGTGGACGTTGTCGTCGCTGGTGCCGTGCACCTCCAGCAGCCGCCCGCTCAGGTCTCGGGCCGCGTTCACCGCGGAGCTGCCGGCATATCCGGAATGATTATCCTTGGGCAGGCCCATGTAGCGCTCGGTGTAGATGGAATCGTACAGCAGCCAGTTAGTCACCGGCGCCACCGAAACCCCGGCCTTGATGCGATCGCTGTGCGTCATGGCGTAAAGGGTCATGAATCCGCCATAGCTCCAGCCCCACCACCCCACGCGATTGGCGTCGAGAACCGGAAACTGTTTCAATACCTGGTCGAGCGCCGCCAGTTGGTCCTCCAGTTCCACCTTGCCGAAATCGTGGAGTATGGGCACGGCGAAGGCGCGTCCCCGGTTGGCCATGCCGCGATTGTCCACCTGCAGAATGGCGAAGCCCCGCCGCGCCATGATGTTGTGGAACAGGTACGTGGTGCCGCCCCAGGCATTGTGCACCACCTGCCCTCCGGGGCCGCCGTAGGGATTCAGGATCACCGGGACCTTCGCCCTCCCGGCCTGCTCCGCGCCGGGCGGCAGCAGCAGGTAGCCATAGAGCGTCGTCTGGCCGTCGGCGGCCTTCAACTCCAGCGCCCGCGGCTCGATCAGCTCGTAGGATGCGACCGCGCGTCCCTGCCAGAACACATGGCACGTTCCCCCGATGGCGCAGAACGACAGCCGCGGCGGCGTGGTCAGTGCCGAGTACTTATCGACGTAGTAGCGCGTATTGTCGGCGAAGTTCGCCTCGTGCGTCCCCGCTTCCTGGGTAATCTTCCGCATCGCGGAGCCGTCCAGCTTGACCGCGAAAACCTGCTCCTGGCGCGGATCGCCGGCGTTGGCCTCGAAATACACCGTGCCGCTGGCCGCATCCACCCCATCCACCGCCTTCACCTCGAAGTCGCCCTTGGTGAGCTGCCGTTCCAGCTTGGCTTCCCCTGCCAGCGGATTATTCTTGTCGAAGCTGTACAGATAGAGCTGCATATGGCCGTCGCGCCAGCTCGGCCACAGAAAGCGGTCGCCCGAGTCCAGCCAGGTGATGTGGAAGCGCTCATCGTCCAGGTAGGCATTCGGCTGCTGTTCGCTCAGCACCAGGCGCACGTGGCCGCTCTCCGCGTCAGCAAAGTAGAGGTCCATCTTGGTGTGCTGGCGGTTCACCACCAGCACGTAAATCGTCTTGTCTCCCAGCCAGCCAAAGCGCGGGATGTAAACATCCCCGGCTTGCACCGCCACCCAGTGCACCTTGCCTCCGCCGGATGAGACCACGCCCACCCGCACTTCCGGATTGGCGTCGCCCGGCTGCGGATATTTCTGCTCCTCCAGCTTGGCGTGCGTCGGCTTCCAGTTGGTGATCGGGTAACTGGGCACGGCTTTCTCATTCATCTCCAAAAGGGCGATGTGCTTCCCGTTCGGCGACCAGAAATAATTGCTGCGAACGCCCAGCTCCTCCTCGTACACCCAGTCCACTTCCCCATTGAGCAGGTCGTCGTCGCCTCCTTTGGTCACCTCGTGTTCTATGTTTTCGCCCAGGCGCCGCATCCAGATATCGTGCTTGCGGATGTACGCCAGGTGCTTGCCGTCGGGCGAGAACTTGGGATCGCGGTTCTCCTCCGGCGAGGTCGTCAACTGCACCGCGGTTCCCGTGTCCAGCGAGTAGTACCAGAGCTGGCCGCGGCTGTTGAACAGCAGGTGCTTGGAATCGCGCGACCAGGCATAGCTGGCCACCGAGTAGCGCTCCATGCGCTCGCGCTCTTCCTCCGTCAGCCGGCTGGAGGGCGGGTACAACGACTCCAGCTTGCTTTCCGCCACCAGTTCCGCTTTCTTGCCGCTCGCCATCTCGATGTACCAGAGCTGCCGCCGCTCCCCGGAGTCGTCCCGCTGCACGAAGGACACCTTGGTGTTGTCCGGGCTCCACTTGATGCCTTCCGGACTGCGGCCGGTAATGCCGCCCTGGGCAAAAATGGCTTCGATGGTGAGCTTGGCGGGCGCGGCCGGTGCGGGCGCTTGGGCCCACAGCGGCAAACAAAGCATGGCGACGGCGAACAGGCGACCAATCATGTCTCTCCCCTAGCTGCTAACCAAAACGAAAAAGTGTACAACATCGCTTGTTCGCCGACGGACGACGAATCGCCGGGTGGCCCACCCTAGCCTCTTTTGCTAGGGTGGGGTCTTCGGCCTTTCGCTCCGAATTTCAGTTGATTTCTAACGACAAAAAACGTTCAGGGCAACGGCTGAGCTTAGCGCAGGAACAGCGCCGCCGCCGGATGCAGCAGCGCCCAGATGCGGCAAATCTCGTACAGGGCAAGAAAGATCCCGATGGCAAAGTAGATGGTGCGCGCCGTTTCCGTGGTCGGCGCCGCGGGCAGGGGGAACCCGCGTTGCCGGAAAGCGATCACCAGCGCTCGTTCCTGCACCAGCATGAAATCGGCAATCTGCCGATGAAAGCAGGCGATCAGCAGGCCCAGCAGCAGTCGCGCAATTTCGACCATCATCAGCGGAATGCTATTCACCATCGCTCGCTGCCTCAATCGGTCAAACCTCTTAATTGCGTCCCTGCAGCTTACCCGATGTGCGCCCCCGGCCCGGCCCGGCCTCCGTAATCCGCTGCCATTTTCTTTCTCCGCACAGCTCAGCCGCAAGCAGCGCCCCTCGCGTGCTACAATTTTTGGCAGCACGGAAGTCTTTGGGGGATGAATCCAGACCTACAGAATTTGAAGGAGTTGCAGGCCGCCGACCGCGAGGTCTCCCGGCTCTCGCAGGAGATTGCCGCGCTTCCCCGCCGGGTCGCCGTCATTGAGGCCAAGCTCGCCGACTCCACCGCCCGCAAGGAAAAAGCCGCCGCCGCCATCAAGGCCGGCGAAGCCGCCAGGCGCAAGTTCGAATCCCAGATCCAGGACCAGCAGCAGAAAATCTCCAAGTACCGCGACCAGATGCTGGGCGTCAAGACTAACCAGGAGTACAAGGCCCTGACCACCGAGGTGGAGTTCGCGAACAAGCAAGTCCGCGACCTGGAAGACAAAATCCTGGAAGGCATGATGGCCACCGAGTCGCTGGAGAAGGACCTCAGGACCGCCGAAGCCGAGTTGAAGGCCGAGGCCGTCGAGATCGAGAAGGAGAAGGCCGAAGCCCGCTCGCGTACCGAGATCGACGAAAAAGAACTGGCCCAGTGGAAGGCCAAACGCGAGCAGTTGCGCGCCGCCATCGATCCCGACCCGCTGGTCCACTACGACCGCGTGCTCAAGCTCCGCGGCAGCGCCCTGGCCGAGGCCGCCGACCACAAGTGCTCCGCCTGCCAGGTGATGCTGCGCCCCCAGATTTATAACGATGTCCGCACCAACCAGCAGATCATAATCTGCGACTCCTGCCATCGCATTCTCTGGTATGACCCGGCGCGCGACATCCAGCCCCCGAAGCCGGAGACGGCAGTCTCCGCCGAAGCTCACCCCTCGGGCAGTTGAGCCCATGAGCGACCGCCCGGTGGCCACCCGAAGCGAGCCCCCCATCCCAGAGAAAAATTTGACCGTACCCGTCCTCCGCGTCAACCGGCGGGCCGCCTCTCGCCTGCGCCACGGTCACCTCTGGGTCTATCGCTCCGACCTGCTTGCCAGTGACCAAGGGGTGCCCCAGGTTCGCGCCCCGATTTTGGGCGCTAACCTGGGAGACACTTTCCAGCTTCCCGCCGGGTCGCTGGTCCATGTCGAGGACGACGCCGGCAACCACCTCGGCTCCGCGCTCTACAGCAGCTCCTCGCAAATCGCCTTGCGGGTCATCGCCGGCGAGAAGCTTGACTCCGGCGGTCTTCCCCAACTCATTCGCCAACGCCTGCAGGCGGCCATCGCCTACCGTGCGCGCTTGGTGTGCGACACCGATGCCTGCCGCCTCGTCTTCAGTGAAGGCGACGGGCTGCCCGGCCTGATCGTTGACCGCTACAACGACATTCTCAGCTTCCAGGTACTCACCCAGGCCATGGATCGCCCGGACCTGCGCGCCGTCGTCCTGCAGACGCTGCTCGAAGATCTGGCCCCGGCCTCCGTGGTCGAGCGCGTCGAGCCGCGCATCCGCCGGCTCGAAGACCTGCCGCCGCTGGAAGAAGGCCTGCGCCACGGCGAAAGGACCGCCACCACCTTCACCATGAACGGCGTGCGCTTTCTCTTCCAGGCGCTGGCCGGGCAAAAGACCGGCGCCTTTCTCGACCAGCGCGAAAACTACGCCGCCGCCGCGCACTACGCTCGCGGCGAGGCCCTCGACGTCTTCTGCTACCAGGGAGGATTTGCGCTGCACCTGGCGCGCCTCTGCTCGCAGGTCACCGCCGTCGATAGTTCCCGCCCGGCGCTGGAGGTGGCGGAACAGAACGAGAAGTTGAACTCCTCCTCGCCGGCCGCGAGCGAAATCGAGTGGATGGAGGCCAACGCCTTCGATCTGCTGAAGGACTACGCCACCGCCGGCCGCCAGTACGACACCATCGTGCTCGACCCGCCCGCCTTCGCCAAGTCGCGCCGCGCCCTTCCCACCGCCCTGCGCGGCTACAAGGAGCTGAACCTGCGCGCGCTCAAGATGCTCCGCCCCGGCGGCGTGCTGGTCACCTGCTCCTGTTCATTCCATGTGAGCGAAGAAGATTTTCTGGAGATGCTGCGTTCGGCCGCCTTCGACGCTCGCCAGTCGCCGAGAATTCTCGAACGCCGAGGCCAGGCCAGGGACCATCCCGTGCTGCTCGCCGTCCCCGAAACCGCCTACCTGAAGTGCGTAATCTTGACCGTGTGACCGGCTCTAAGCGCTGTGTCATCCCGAGCGGGTCAACGTTGTGTCATCCCAAGTTCAACGTTGTGTCATCCCGAGCGGAGCGAGGGATCTGTTTTTGTGACTACGCAAAATTCTGACGCCGGCCACCCGAAAATCTCAACCCCTGTCATCCTTGTATCTTCCCCATCAGAACAGTCGTGAGTAGTAGAGACTGTTGCAGTGGGGGAACCGAGGCATCGGTTCCCCCGCGGGCGGACGGCTCCCGTTCATCCTGCGGTGTTTCCACCGTCGCTCAGCTCAGGGACCGCTGCCCAAGTCACGTTCGACCGAACAGTCGCATGATTTTTCAATCGCACCTACAAGGAAGGTTACCGTGACGCGAATCATTTGTGGAGTGGATGTTTCCTCTTTCTCTCTGGAGGCACGCATCGGCCGTGAGGGTGTCTTCGCCTCGTTTGCCAACACCGCCGAGGGGATCGCCGCGCTGGCCCGGTTCTGCCGGGCGCAGCAGGTCGAACTGGTGGCCATGGAAGCCACCGGCGGCTACGAACAGCGAGCCCTGGCCCTGCTCTCCGCCCAAGGCCTGGGCGTCGCCATCCTCAACCCTTGCGCGGTGCGTCGTTTTGCCCAGAGCATGGGATTGCTGGAAAAGACCGACAAGATTGATACGGGGGCCATCGCCTGGTACGCCGAAGTCAAACGCTCGAAGCCGGTCGTGCTGTCCTCGCCCACGCAGCAACATCTGCGCGCGCTGGTGACGCGCTTGCGCCAGCTCACCCAACTGCACACCGCGCAACGCAACCAGCAACGGCTCATCACCGACTCCACCGTGCAGGGCTGCTTCGATGAGCTGTTGGCGTTGGTCAAGCGACAGATCGCCGATCTGGAGCGTGCCATCGCCGCCCTGCTGGCCCAGGATCCGCTGTGGCGGGAACTGAATCAGGCCTTCCGCTCCATCAAAGGCGTCGCCGACCGAACCGTCGCCCGCCTGATGGCCGAGATGCCGGAGATCGGCGCGCTTTCCCACAAGACCATCTCCAAGCTGGCCGGAGTGGCGCCCCTGGCGCGTGACAGCGGCCAGCACCAGGGCAAGCGCAGGATACGAGGAGGGCGAGCGAGCGTGCGCGAAATCCTGTTCCTCGTCGCCGGCGTGGTGGCCCGCTACGAAGCGGACTTCCTCGCCTTCCAGCAGCGGCTGCGCGCCGCCGGCAAGCCGCCCAAGGTGATCCGCATCGCGCTGGCCCACAAACTCCTCGTGCGACTCAACGCCAAGGCCCACGAAGTCCGCCAGCACCTGGGGGTCAGCACCGCCGCGGTTTAAGGGCCCGGCGGACAGATTAACCGGCCCGCTGAAAATTAACCTTCGTCGCCGCCGCCGCCGGGGCTGTGGGAAAGCGGGAAACCGTTTCATCGTTTTCCGCTTTTCCACAACCCTCTTCACACAGCAGCTTGACAACCCAGACAGTCGCTGAGCGAAGCGAAGGATCTAGGTTTTCCTCTCAGCTAACGAAGAACTTCCAACGTTGTGTCATCCCAAGTTCAACGTTGTGTCATCCCGAGCGGAGCGAGGGACCTGCTTTTGTGACTACGCAAAATTCTGACGCCGGTCACCCGAAAATCTCAACCCCTGTCATCCTTGTATCTTCCCCATCAGAACAGTCGTGAGTAGTAGAGACTGTTGCAGTGGGGGAACCGAGGCATCGGTTCCCCCGCGGGCGGACGGCTCCCGTTCATCCTGCGGTGTTTCCACCGTCGCTCAGCTCAGGGACCGCTGCCCAAGTCACGTTCGACCGAACAGTCGCATGATTTTTCAATCGCACCTACAAGGAAGGTTACCGTGACGCGAATCATTTGTGGAGTGGATGTTTCCTCTTTCTCTCTGGAGGCACGCATCGGCCGTGAGGGTGTCTTCGCCTCGTTTGCCAACACCGCCGAGGGGATCGCCGCGCTGGCCCGGTTCTGCCGGGCGCAGCAGGTCGAACTGGTGGCCATGGAAGCCACCGGCGGCTACGAACAGCGAGCCCTGGCCCTGCTCTCCGCCCAAGGCCTGGGCGTCGCCATCCTCAACCCTTGCGCGGTGCGTCGTTTTGCCCAGAGCATGGGATTGCTGGAAAAGACCGACAAGATTGATACGGGGGCCATCGCCTGGTACGCCGAAGTCAAACGCTCGAAGCCGGTCGTGCTGTCCTCGCCCACGCAGCAACATCTGCGCGCGCTGGTGACGCGCTTGCGCCAGCTCACCCAACTGCACACCGCGCAACGCAACCAGCAACGGCTCATCACCGACTCCACCGTGCAGGGCTGCTTCGATGAGCTGTTGGCGTTGGTCAAGCGACAGATCGCCGATCTGGAGCGTGCCATCGCCGCCCTGCTGGCCCAGGATCCGCTGTGGCGGGAACTGAATCAGGCCTTCCGCTCCATCAAAGGCGTCGCCGACCGAACCGTCGCCCGCCTGATGGCCGAGATGCCGGAGATCGGCGCGCTTTCCCACAAGACCATCTCCAAGCTGGCCGGAGTGGCGCCCCTGGCGCGTGACAGCGGCCAGCACCAGGGCAAGCGCAGGATACGAGGAGGGCGAGCGAGCGTGCGCGAAATCCTGTTCCTCGTAGCCGGCGTGGTGGCCCGCTACGAAGCGGACTTCCTCGCCTTCCAGCAGCGGCTGCGCGCCGCCGGCAAGCCGCCCAAGGTGATCCGCATCGCGCTGGCCCACAAACTCCTCGTGCGACTCAACGCCAAGGCCCACGAAGTCCGCCAGCACCTGGGGGTCAGCACCGCCGCGGTTTAAGGGCCCGGCGGACAGATTAACCGGCCCGCTGAAAATTAACCTTCGTCGCCGCCGCCGCCGGGGCTGTGGGAAAGCGGGAAACCGTTTCATCGTTTTCCGCTTTTCCACAACCCTCTTCACACAGCAGCTTGACAACCCAGACAGTCGCTGAGCGAAGCGAAGGATCTAGGCCCCCCTGAAACTGAAACTGAAACAGAAACTGCCAGTGCCACTACTGGAGCCTATATTTCTCCTTCATCAGCCTTTGCAAACGGGGCTTGTAGATCAGGTCGTAGGCCAGTTCCTTGTCCGGAAACATGGCCAGCGCGGCGCGCTTGGCGTCGGCCACCATCTCCGATGCCTCCTCCACCGTCATGTTCACGTCCTGGCTGATCACCGACATCACCATATTCATCATCACCTGCAGCCGCCGGATCTTGCGCAATTCCTCCAGTTCGGCCTGGCTCCACTGCGGACTCCCGCTTTCCCCTGATTCCCTCATCGGCCCTCGACAAAGCAGCCCCACGCGCTTGTGGGGCCGTAAGACTGTCTAGCTCCAATTGGATGAAGTCCACCCCGGAATTGTTGCGGTCTGGCTGGCGGAAATCTCACCCCTGCACCGCCCTATGCCGCCGTTAGCCGGCCCAACTTCTTGCGCTTCTTCTTCGACGCCTGCCAGAGGTCGTACTGCGCTTGCATCCCCGTCCACAACTCGGGGCTGGTACCCAGAGCATCCGACAGGCGCAAAGCCATCGTGGCCGAAATTCCCGCACTGCCGTTCAGAATGCGCGACAGAGCAACCCTGGTCACCCCCAGGTGCTTGGCCGCGTCCGTTACCGAAACGCCTTCCAGGTAGTCGCGCAAGACCTTTCCGGGATGAGGCGGGTTAAACATGTTCATAAACTCCAACTCCGTTCCCCGCCTTGCCGCCCCGCTTGCGCCGCCGGTTGCAATTGGTGCTACGATTCCCGCATCATACCTCCGGTCGCGGAACCAGCAAGCCGAATTCCGGGCTGGCCAGTTCGGTGCATCCAAACCAAAGGGGAGGACCTATGGCCACCAAGCCCATGCCCAACGGAGAGTTGGTGGAAGTGTTCGATACCAAGGAAGAGTCGGAAGCCATGGTCGTCAGCGGCTTGCTGGAGACCAACGGCATCGACTGCCTGGTCACCGCGCTGGATGCTCCCCAGGACATCCTGCCCGGGGTCGGCGGCGTGGTGATCAAGGTCTCGGCCGAGCAGGCCGGCGAAGCCCGGCGCATTATCGAGGAATACCGTCTCAGCGCCGAATCCGACACGGATTTTAGTTCGGAGGAAGAAGAGCCGGAAGGGCAGGCCTGACCCGCTCCCCATCCAGGTAAAATCCCACCGCGCCCAGGGTATCGGTGCGATAGGTGAGAATGTGGCGCGCCGCCAGCCGCTGCAGCACCTCCGGGCGCGGATGGTGGAACGAATTGCGGTAGCCCACCGAAATCACCGCGAACTGCGGGTGGACCTTGTCCAGGAACTCGGGCGTACTGGAGGTCAGGCTGCCGTTGTGCCCCACCTTCAGCAGGTTCGCCCCGGCGGGCCGGCCATCATCCAGCAACTCGCGCTCCATCTTCTTTTCCGCATCGGCGGGCAGCAGCGCCGCCGTCTTGCCATAGCGGATTCTCAGCACCAGCGAATCATCGTTCCGCGGACGCGCCTTCACCTGCCAGCCGCGCGGCGGCGACAGCACCTCAAAGTGCGCCCCGCCGAAGCTGAAGGAATCGCCGCCCAGGCGCCGCACCACCGCCACGCCGTTCGCCGAGGCCTGCCGCAGCAGCGCCTGGAATGCCGGGATGGGCGGGTCTGGGCCCACCCACAGCTCGCGCGGGCGGAAGTTCTTGATCACGCTCGGCATACCGCCGATATGGTCGGAGTGCGCGTGGCTCACCATCACCGCGTCCAGCCGCGTGATGTCGCGCTCCCACAGGTAGGGCGAGATCACGTCCTCGCCGAAATCGAACTCCGAGTGCCCCGGTCCCAGCGACCCGGCGGCGTCGATCAGCAGCGTCTTGCCCTCCGGGGTCACCACCAGGGTCGAATCCGCCTGCCCCACGTCGATCGCCGTAATCTCCAGCACTCCGGGCGCCAACTGCGGCTTCGGCCGCGCCATGGTCACCAGCAGCGCTGACGCCGCCAGGACCGCCACGCCCGCCAGCGCCGTCCGGCGCCCTCGGCGCAATGCCCACAAGCAGAAGACGAAGGCGGCCGCCGCGAGCAATGCCGCCGCCGGCAAGGGCTGCGGCACGCGCCAGTCGGCGGCCCGCAATCCGCCCAGCATGCGGATGGCGCCGGTGATCCCGTCCAGCGACCACGCCGCCACCATCGCCGCGGGCTTGGCCAGCGCCGGCGAGATGTAGGACAATCCAACCGCCGCCGCCGCCGCCGGCATCAGCACTCCCGCCAGCGGCACCACCACCGCGTTAGCCGGCAGTCCGAGCACGGTGGCGCGATGGAAATACACCATCATCGGCAGCGTCAGCGCCACCTGCGCCGCCACCGAGATCAGCAGGATTTCATAGGCGGCGACCGCGGCCTTCGGGATTCCGACAACCACCCAATGCGCCAGCCGCCGGCCGGTGAGTTTGGCCAGCCGCTCCCGCAGCAGCCGCAGGTCAAGCCGGAACTGCGCCACCTGCGGCGCCATGGCGGCGTCGCGCGCGATTTCATCCAGCCCGCGCAGCGCCTGCCGGTACTTTTCCGAGCTTCGCCGCAGCAGGGGAACGCCCACGCCGGCAATGGCCAGCACCGCGACAAAGGTCAGTTGAAAGCTCGCGTCGAACAACGATCGCGGATCCAGGGCCAGCAGCACCAGGGCGGCGATGCCCACCGCATTCAGCGCCGCCCGCTCGCGATACAGCAGGCGCGCTCCCAGGTAAACCGCCAGCATGAACGTGGCCCGCAGGATCGGCGTCCGCAGGTCGGCCAGGCACGCGTAGCCCACCGAAGCCACCACCGTCGCGGCCGAGGAGACCAGGTCGCTCACCCGCAGCCGCCGCAGCACCCAGAAGACGACGAACGCCAGGATGCCGACGTGCAACCCCGACACCACCAGGATGTGGTAGACGCCGGCGCGCTGAAAATTCACCCGCGTGTCGCGCTGGATGGACGCCCGGTCGCCGACCAGCATGGCGTCGATCAGCGCCGCCCGCGGCGCATCCCACAGCGCGTGCACGTGCCGCAGGATGCTGCGCCGCGCCCGGCTCGTCCAGCTTCCCCAGCGCGTGCCGCCGGAGGCAGCGAGCAGCTCGATGCGATCGGCGCGCACCGACCCGAGCGCCGTGATGCCCGAGCCCGCCAGGTATCCGCGGTAGTCCCATGCGCCCGGATTGCCGAAGTTGCGCGGCTCGCGCAGCTTCGTCCTGAACCGCAAACGCTCACCGTAGAGAAACTGGTGGTGCGCTGCGGTGGCGCCGGCATCGCCCTCCGTCTTCTCGTGCGCGTAGACGGTCAGCCGAATGCCCGCATGACGGACTGCGACGTTGGGGTGCGCATCGGCTGCGCTGGCGATGCTTTCCGTTTCGAGGTCGACCGTCTGCCGGCCGTAGTCGCCGGAGGCGCGCACCACGCCGTCGCGCACCACGCGGGCGGTGATCGTTACCTCGCTTCCATCCAGATATGGCGCAATCTGCTGCGCGTTGATCGAGCGGGAGTATTCCTGGTTCCGTCCGCCGGCGGCCAGGCAGCCTAGCGCCGCCATCGCGCACAACGCCGCGGCCAGCGCAACCCCCGCACGACGGCGCTGAAACACCAGCGCCGCGAGCATGAAGACCGCGACCGCGACTGCCCACCACAGCGGCGGCCGCCATACGCGCCACGAAAGCAGGATTCCCGCCGCAAACGCCAGCGCCGCCAGCAGCGCCGGTGCGCGCTCGTATGGGCGTGCCATTGTGGGTTCCGGTAGCGAGTTCACGCGATGGCTGCATTATGCGCGAAAATCCTCACCGTCCAGCAGCATTAATAACCAGCTTGTCATAGCGCAAGTATGGCGACGGCCTCGATATGAAAGGTCTGCGGGAACAGATCGACCAGATGCATTTCGCGGATCCGATATCCGGCCTGCATCAGCACTCGCAGATCGCGCGCCAGCGTCGCCGGGTCGCAGGAGACGTAGGTAAGCTGCGGCGCCTTCAATCCCGCCGCCACCACCGCCACCTTCTCGCCCAATCCGCCGCGCGGCGGATCGGCCACCAGGTAATCAAAATGCGTCTCCGGCGGCACCTGGGTCAAGAATTCCTGCACATCCACTCGATACCCGGTCACATTCGAGGGCGAATTGGCCCGCAGATCATGAAACGAAAAGGGCGCCGATTCCACCGCCGCCACCTGCCGGAAGGTTTGCGACAGGGGCAGGGAAAACAGGCCCACGCCGGCGTACAGATCGAGGGCAAAGCCGCCGGCGCGATCGCGCGTTACCAGGCTGACCAACTCGTCCACCAGGAAGCGGTTGGTCTGAAAGAACGAGCCGGCGCTGACCTGGTAATTGGCATTGGCGGTGTGATACAGGAAAAAATCATCGCCGAAGCCGGCGGCGAATTTCTCCGGGATATCCACGCGCGCCACGCTCCCTTTCCCCGCGGGCTGAAAGGGCACGAGGCCGCGAACATTCGGCAGCTCGTGCCTGAGGGCGCGCGCAAACTCCGCCAGCGGCGACCAATCGGCCGCTTGCACGGCGAGGGTGAGCTCCAGCAGCAGCTCGCTGTCCTCGGCATTGGCGAAGAGCTCGATTTCATTCACCAAGGCCGGCACTTGGCCGGCTTCTCCGAGCTTCCACAGCGCGGCGATGGCGCGGTTGATGAGCGGCGAGCTGATGGGGCACTCGCGCACCCCGAGCAGCGCGTGCGAGCCGAAGCGGTTGTACCCGAGCGCGAATTCCGGCTGCGTCCGCATCCGCAGGCGCGTGCGGTTGCGGTAATTCCACGGCTGGGACGGGTGCACGCGAATCTGGCCTTCAAAATCGAGCTTCGCGATTCGCCGCAGGTTCTCGCGCAGGATCTCCGACTTGATCCGGAGCTGCTGCTCGTAGGAGGCGTGCTGGTAGTGGCAGCCGCCGCACTGGCCGAAGTAGGGGCAGGCGGGCTCGACGCGCGCCTCTGCCGCTTCCTCCACGCGCTCCAGCCGAGCCCGCGCGAATCCGGGCTTGTTCTCGGTAAGCGTGGCTTCCACCCGCTCGGCGGGAAGCACGAAGGGCACGAACACGGCCTTGCCTTTGCCGCGTTCATCGGCGGGGAGGTGGGCCAGTCCATCGCCGCCGTAGATCAGCTTTTCGATGGTAAGTTGCAAGCGGCGATTATAGATGGGTAAACCTTAACGGTATATACCCCCCTCCCCCCTTTCTACTTGGCCGGCACAATGGAATCAGCCACTTGCGTGACGGATACCGTGACGGTAACCGTGGGATACCTGCAGGTAACCCGGCGCATTATCGGACGCAGGAGGCCGGGGCAGCGAGGATCCGCGAACCGCGTTATGTTGTCAAAGAGCTAAACAGAGAGTTGATCAACACCAACCCCCTGGTGCGCACTGGGCGCATATTGAGGGTAGCGCATCGGGCGCCAGGGGCAAGGAGAATCGGGGGCGCGGGCATTACTTCGGAGTAAGGCATGGGTTACCAAAGTAACCGGTCGAATGGATGAGCGGCGAGGGCGAACCGTGCCGCGCAGGTGGCGCTTGTGAGTTTTATCATAGATGGGGCACCCCGCGGGATTGCACCAGCAGCAGTGCAACATTCGTAAGTTGCGTAAAGCCCTGTTCACGCTCGTCACGCGGGAAACCTACGGCAAGTCACGGCTTGAGGCATGGTTCTGCTGTGAGCGCGGCGACAGATGACCACCGCGGGTCGAAGTTGACTTCAATCGCGATTACCCGTACAGGTTGTGCTTTTCCGTCAGGTGTTTTGGGAAAGTCGATTCGCTCGGTGCGCCATCGCCAGCGTTTCACAGCATCCACCGCCGACTCATCAAGACCGTACCCCAAACTGCTCAGTACACGAATGTCCCGCGCACAACCATCTATACCGACCAGGGCAGACAATCGGACTGTTCCCTTGATGCCCGCGTTCTTCGCTGCTTCCGTGTATTGAGCATCTGGGAAGCTGCCGATCAAATCTGTGGAAATCACTTCTTCACCGACCTTGTACGTGTGCTGCGGCGGGTTCGGATCAATGGTAAGGTGGGCTGCGACGTAGTGCGCGAACCTTGTAACAAGTTCGAGCGAATCACTGTCGGGTTGTGCGACGATCAGGCCTTTGCGAAAGTGCATTTCGAATTGGACGCCATTCCTGTAGGTCGACAAATAGCCTTCATCACCAAGGTTGAAGGTCTTAACGGCCCATCCCGCTGCGACCTTCTGTTCACGCACAGAACTAAAGGACAGCACGGCATCAGCGCGGGAAGCTACTTCGAAAACCTTCACATCGACCCATTCTCGCTTACCTGTTCCTGATGCGTGCTCGCATGAGTTCACGAGTACTGGTCTTTCGCTCAGCACAGGAGTGGGTGGCCGATTTAAAATGGCACTCCTGCAATTCCACCCCGGCTCAGTGGCTCGGATGCCGTTTTCGATCTTGATTAGCGGAAGCTCTTTGGCACCGGCGAGTATGGCCATCGAAAGAAAAACCGATGTCAGCGAGGTTCGTCCGATGCTGTTTCGGGCGCAAAGCATCAACGGGCATTGTAGATCAATGCCCATGACGAGTGACAAATCCGCATGTCACTTGTTACAAGCCGGAGTGCGTCGCGAACGCTGCGCCGGCATGGCGGCCATGAGGGCGGTGCATGCGCGATGATTCAGGCACTGGCTCATTAGCGTCATGGGGCGGCTGCTTTCCCGGCACTGAGTGCCGGGAAAGCTTGCATTAATTTTCCCCAGAGTCCCGCCAGGGACGGCAGAACCAGCCCGCGCAGCGGGCGCACGCTGGTAGCCCAGGACGTAGTCCTGGGTTAGGCGGCAAATACACCCCTTGCAAGTCCCGTTACTCCAGCCGTGCCTTTCGACCAGAAAAAAGGGCGGCCCGCAGGCCGCCCCGGTGCGCTTGCCTTCGCGCTACTTCTTCGGCGGAGTCTGGCTGGTCGGCGGTTGCTCGTTCATGGCGCCGGAGGCGCCGCCGGCCGTGCTGCTGACGGTGATACGGTTGTCGACCGTGCGATTGCCGGCATACGACTTGGCTATCCGTTCGGCCGCCTTCTTTTCCTTGTTGCTCTTGACGTTTCCGTCCAGCTCGATTTTGTCGGCGGTTACGTTCACCTGGATGGCGGAACTGCTGGTGGTGCGGTTGTTGCTCAGAGCCGTCTGGATCTGGTTCTGAAGCTGGCTATCGCCGGTCTCCGCCGAGCCCATGCTGCCCGACCGCGACTGCGCGCCCATGCTGCTGGGTTCGTTCTGCGTGCTGGTGCTGGCGCTGGCGCCGGTCTGCCCCATGTGGCCGGGCTCGCTGCTGGCGCCGGCCTGTGCGCCGATGCCGCTCTGCTCACCCGCCGGCGCGTTCATGGAGGGATTGGCCGCCGTCGCCTGGCCGCTGACGCCGCCGGTGGTGGCCGCGGCCCCGGCCGTGGCGGAAGGAGCGCTCATGCTGCTCTGCTCCGCCGGTGGAGGCGTGCTGGTGCTGCTGGGCGGCGTGCTGGTGCTCGGCTGCTCAGTCGGGGCCGTGGTCGTGCTGGGTTGATCGGGCGCGGGCGTGCTCATGCTGCCCGGCTGCTCGCTGGGCTGGGCGCTCATGCCGGCGTTGGCGTTCACCGCGAGGTGTTCCTTCACCCCTTTGACGCCCGGAACCGACTTGGCCAACCGCTTGGCTTCCTTTTTGTCCGACTTCTTGGGAACGCTGCCCTCCAGCATCACCTTGCCATTGTTGACCGAGATCTGCACGTTCTGAAGATCGGGGTTGGAGGCAAGCTGCTCATGCACCTGGCGATGGAGGCTTTCATCGTCCACGTTGGCCATGGAGCTGCTCTTGCTGCTGGTTTGGCTGCCCATCTGGCCGGTCTGCCCCATTTCGGTGGCGCGCGGGCTGCCCTGTTCGGGCGAACCCGTGCCGGCTGCGCCGGCGCTGCCTCCTGTTACCTGGGCGAACGCCACAGCCGCGGACAGGCCGAGCAGAAACGCGATTGTCAACACATGCTTCTTCATTCGTAGTTCTCCCCGTTGCGAATAAGTTTTGGTTTCGGACCAGCTCTTCACGAGCGTGCTGCCCGCGACCGAGCACCCGGACATGCCTGGCGGAAACCCGGCGACATGCAGGGTGCCCGCAACTCACGATGTGCGCGCAAACAGGTCCGCTTCGGCCAGAACAGACCTGTAGTCTGCAAAAGACAGCACGCCAAGCGCCAACCGGGCTCCGTCCTGCATTCTCCACTCACCTCTAACTGCGTTCCGCACAGCGAGTTACGTCCGGGCACCTGGTTGTCCCGGTGAGACACCGCCGCTATTGCCCGCGGTGCTGCCTTTGGGCACCACGATGCCTAACGTAGGCGGAGGCTTTGCATCCGCCACTTAACACTTTGGTAGCGGAACCAGGGCAGGTTGAACGCGGCGAAGGTCGAAAGTAGACTCGGTTAATGCATGCGCACGCACAGGGCGAGCCGGGCCGCACCTCGAGGGTGCTGCGCGTCTCCCTGGCGGTGACCCTGGGCTACATCGTCCTGCTGGTGGTTGCCGGGTTGCGCGCGCACAGCCTGGCGCTGCTGTCGGAGGCCGGGCACAACGTCTCCGACGTGCTGGCGCTGCTCCTCTCGCTGGCGGCGGTGTACCTGGAACAACGTCCGCCCAACGCGCGCAAGACTTACGGCTACCGCCGCGCCGGCGTCCTGGCCGCCTTCATCAATGCCCTGACCCTGGTGGCCATCGCGTTTTACATCTTCTACGCCGGGGCGCACCGGCTGTATGCGCCGGTCCAGGTGCACCCGAAGACGATGATCGCGGTGGCGGCGGCGGGAGTGGCGGTGAACGGCATCATCTCCATCCTGCTCTGGCGGGGCAGCAAGGACCTGAACATCCGCAGCGCCTTCGTGCACATGCTGGGCGATACCATGTCCACGGCGGCGGTGATCGCGGGCGGCTGGGCCATCCTGGCGACCGGCCACGACTGGATTGACCCGGCGCTGTCGTTCGGAATCGGGGCCATCATCCTGTGGTCGTCCTTCGGCATCATCCGCGAGACGCTCAACATCCTGCTGGAGGGCACGCCGCGGGGCATGGACCTGGAACGGGTGGCGCAGGACATTGCCGCCGTCGGGGGCGTCAACGACGTGCACGACCTGCACGTGTGGAGCATCGGCAGCGAATCCCACGCCCTCTCCTGCCACATCAGCATCGCCGACATTCCGCTGTCGGCCAGCGAGGCCATCCTGCGCGAGGTGCAGGACCGCCTGCGGGCACGGTTCCACATCCACCACACCACCATCCAGTTCGAGCACGTCACCTGCGACACCGTGCATGGGTGCGTCATTCCGGCCCACGGCGAGCGGCCGGAGGGCTATCGCAGCGAGTGATTAGCAATTAGCAAGGCTCTTAGGAAGTTAAGCGGCCTGTAGAATGACGGATCGCCAATGTCTACGGGCAAAAACAAGTACTACGTCCGTTCCCATATTTCGGAGAAGCTTTTTCGGCACTTGCTTCGCGTTTTCGCTTTGGATCTCACGGCCAGCGAAGCCGCGGCCATCACCGGTCTTTCGGTGCGTTCGGTGAACACGGTTTACCTCAAATTGCGGCGCCAGATCGCCCGTTGGTGCGAAGCGCAAAACCCGCTCGCGGGAGAAGTGGAAGTCGATGAGAGCTATTTCGGGCCGCGCCGAGTTCGAGGTAAACGCGGCCGTGGTGCGGGAGGCAAGACGATCGTTCTTTGTATCTTCCAGCGCCATGGCTATGTCTATACCCAGATCGTCCCCGACTGCCGCGAAAGACGCTGCGGAAGGCCATTTTGGGCCGTATCAGCCTGGAGTCGGTCATCCACTCCGACGGCTGGTCCGGCTACGACGGCCTGGTCGATATGGGCTATCAGAAACATCTCCGGGTCAATCACGAGGCCCATCAGTTTGCGGTGCGCAAGAACCATGTCAACGGTATCGAGAGCTTTTGGAGCTTCGCCAAACGACGCCTGGCCAAGTTCAACGGCATCCCCGCTCACACCTTTGTTCTTCACTTAAAGGAAACCGAATTTCGCTTCAATCATCGCCGTGATAATCTCTACCGCGTCCTCTTGGATCAGCTCCGAAAGGACCCTCTGACAGGCCGCTTAACTTCCTAAG
>CAVUEZ010000010.1:0-39040 GCA_963740615.1 Terriglobia bacterium | reverse complement strand
GGGAACTCTCGGATAACAACCCCGCCATCCATGCCCACTCCCGCCGAACCACGCCTGAGGCGCGTTTTGCGGCTGCTCCGACCGTCGCACCAGCACAGCGCGTTTTCGCGCCACGGTGCTGCTGATGACGACCATCACGCTCTCGCGCGTGATCGGCTACATTCGCGAAGCCTATATCGCTTACGCCTTCGGCGCCGGCCCACAGACCGACGCCTATGTCGCGGCGTTCACGCTGCCTGACTGGCTCAACTACATCGTCGCCGGCGGCACCGCTTCGATCACCTTCATCTCCATCTATACCCGCTTCCTGGCGGAGAAGCGCGAGCAGGACGCGCAGAAGACCTTCTCGATCATCGTCACCGTAATGACCACCGTCCTGATCGTCGGCACCCTGCTCGCTGAAGATTTTCACGCCGCAATTCGCGGGCTGGATGTTTCCACGGCTTCACGCCCGAACAAATGCGTCTCTGCGTGCACCTGACGCGCATCCTGTTGCCGGCGCAGATTTTCTTCTATGTCGGGGGAGTAGTGTCTGCCGTTCTGCTTTCGCACCGGCTGTTTCTGTTTCCAGCGCTGGGACCGTTGATCTATAACGTCGCGATCATTGCCGGCGGCGTGGTCGCGGGACACCGGTATGGGCATCGCCTCGCTCGCCTACGGAGCGGTGATTGGCAGCCTTGGCCGGGCCTTTTCTCATCAACGTAATCGGCGCGGCGAAAATCGGCACTGGCTACCGCCCGAGTTTTGACATTCGCAACCCTGCTTTCCGGGAGTGGGTTGGGCTTTCGATTCCGCTGATGCTGGGCGTGTCGCTGGTTACGGCTGACGATTGGATCCTGCGCTACTTCGCCTCCAGCGGCGTCGGCGACATCGCGCGACTCAACTATGCCAAGCGGCTGTTCGCCGTCCCTATCGCCATTCTTGGGCAGGCCGTTGGCCAGGCCTCTCTGCCATTTTTCTCGCGCCTGTTTGGGGAAAAGAAATTCGAGGAGTTCGCCGACACGGTAAACGGTTCGGTCTATCGCATCACTGCCGCCTCGCTGCTGATCACGGGATTGATGATGTCGACTGCGTTACCGCTGATCGATCTCGTCTATCGCCGCGGACGTTTCACCTTCGGCGATTCCGAGTCTACTGCGATTTACTTCTTCTGGTTCTCCCTGTCGCTGGCTCTGTGGTCGGCGCAGGCGCTCTATGCCCGCGCTTTCTACGCATCGGGCAATACCTTGACCCCGATGGTGGCCACGACTCTGATCACGCTGGCGTCTCTGCCCATCTATTCGCTGTTTCGGACTCTCTCCGTCACCGGTCTAGCCATCGCCTCCGACATCGGTATCGCTGCCAACGCCATCGCGATCGCGATCCTCCTGCACCGGCGCCTGCTGGTGCCCCTCTCGGGCCTGAACTGGGGCGAACTGGGCAAGGTCTCGGTCACCGCGATCGCCGCGGGATTTGCCGGATACGAGGTGGCGGGTCTGGTTCACGTCCAGGGCAGCCGGGTGGCCGACCTGGCTTCGCTGGGTTTGGGCACCCTGACTTGGGCGGCCGCCGTGGCCGCGGGCCTGTGGCTGCTGCGCTCGCGATTGCCGCGGGAGTTGCGGCGCCGGCGGGTGAGTGAGCCTCCGGCGTCCCAGGCGGAGGCTGCCGACCTCGGCGCCGGAGTGGAACCGTGAGCTGGGAGGGAATGGCGGCGACGCGTTGGATCTTGGCAAACATGAAGAAATTCATTTAGCCAGATATTTCCACGGATCAACACGGATTAAAGCATTGCATTTCTATCCGTGTAAATCCGTGAAAATCTGTGGCTCGGCTTTTCATTCGGGGACGCCTGCAAGTTTCGCGGCGAGGCGCGCAAGGCACAGCACTCAGAACTCAGATCAGACTCATCGTGGGGATTACTGCAGGCGCCTCGTTCCGCTCGGGATGACACGGGTTTGGTGAATGGCAGTGGTAGAAACTTCACCCGCCATTCGCTCGCTCACCCAATGCGCCGCATGTTCTGCCAGTCGTACGCGAACTTCTTGCCGCAATCCAAACACACCATGTAATGGCTGGGGCCGGTGCCGACTGGTTCCCAATCGCCCGATGCTGGCTTTTGGCATGAGCTGAGGTAAACGGCTGGGAAGTGTTCCGATGACGGCAACTGACAACGAGATAATTGAAGAATTTTTCCAACAGCGGGACCCGGAGTCCGGGTAACTGCGCTCGCAGCCCGGTCTCAAATCACACTCAAAACGTTGCAAGAGTGCGGCCCGGATCCGCGGCGAATCGTGCCACACGAAAAACTATACCCGAGCGGCCGACCGCGGTGCTTCGGCCGGCGTTCTCCTTGGCTTCGCCGTTGGTCTTCTGGCCGGGCTTGCGAATGTCGATGCCGCCCTTGAAGAACGCGCCGTCCTCGATCGAGATGCGCTGGGCAATGACATCGCCGGTCAGCGAACCTTCGGTGCGGATGTCCACCCGATCGCTGGCCATGAGGTTGCCGCGAACTTTGCCGGAACTACTATTTCGCGCGCGTTGATGTTGGCGTTGACGATGCCGTTCTGCCGACCGTGACCCGATTTCCGGCCAGATTGATGGAGCCTTCCACGCGGCCGTCAATGTAGAGCGATTCCGAGCCGGTTACTTCGCCCTTGATCACCAGCGACTTGCCGATTGTCGCCTGGTCTTGCGAATTCACGGCGGCGTTCCTTGGGGCGGCGGCGGGCACGGGCTCCGCCGGTGTGTTGTAGGTGGGCGTGCTGGGACGCTGCGGGTCCGGGTTAGGCGTCGGCCCGGTAGTGGGCTGATTGGTGGGCTTCCACATTGCGATTCAAATCCTTTCCTTCGAGGGAATCATTCCTGGCGCCGCACTTCGCTGGCCAAACTCCCTGCCGCGGGGCGAGCCGCGCGGAATTGGTTTGCGTGCTGCAGCAGAAGTGAGTTGCTGGATGCGTCCACCGTTGTAGCACATTTTTTCCGCGGGTGGAGTGGCATCTGCCTCGCCGGGCAGTGTAAATCTTCGCCGCGGGTCAGCATTTCTTATATCCGGCAAACGCCCTACGCGAAAGTTCCTTTCGTGCTTAGAACCTTCGTGCTTAGAACTTCCGTGACCGGCTGTTCAGCCGCCCGGGGCGTCATTGGTGATGTACTGCTCCATGGTGTCGAGCCGGTCGGTGAGCTCGTCGACCCGCCACTCCAGCAGGTTGCGGATGGATAACATGCCCACCAGGCGCCCGCGATCGTCCACCACCGGCAGGTGGCGGAAATGGCGCTCCATCATGGTGGCGAAGGCCTCCCCGGGAGAGGTGGAGGGCGTGGCCAGCACCACCGGCGAGGTCATCAGCTCGGCGACCGGTGTTTTCTCCGGGTCGCGGCCGCTCAGAGCCAGTTTGCGCAGCACGTCGCGCTCCGTGAAAACGCCGACTACCACCCGGCTGTCGTCCACCACGGTCACCGCGCCCACGCGGTGCTCCAGCATCAGTCGAATGGCATCGGCAGCGCTCGTATGCGGGCGCGCCGCCGCCGGATGTTCGTCGCACAGGTGCAGCAATCCCATGGTTGTCTCCTCGCGGGTCAGTCCCCCACACCCCAGTGGAAGGAGGTCACGTTATGACCCCAGCGCTCCCGCTGTCAAGGGCTGATGGTGGGCATCGGAATTTTGCTCCGGGCGGCCGCAGCGCCGTTCATCCCGTTTCGGCCGTGCCGGTGGCTGCCTGCGTTGCTTTTGGCTCGCAGCAGACCTAAGATGCCCGGTTAGGGGTAACTCAGAAGAGGCAACTTCGGCGCGTTCCGTGGGCGCCGTGGACCGGGTGAACCTGTCGTGATCGGCCAAACCATCTCCCACTACCGCATTTTGAAAAAGCTCGGCGGCGGTGGTATGGGACTGGTGTACGAAGCCGAAGACGTGCGCCTGGGGCGCCGGGTGGCCCTCAAGTTCATTCCCGAAAACGTTTCCGGCAACGGGCAGTCGCTGGAGCGCTTCCAGCTTGAGGCGCGCACCACCTCCTCGCTGAATCACCCCAACATCTGCACCATTTACGACATCGCCTCCTACAACGGGCTGCCATTCATCGTCATGGAGATGCTCCAGGGCCAGAGCCTGAAGGACCGCCTGGAGCGCAGCCGCCTCGATGCCCATGAGGTGCTCGACATCGGCATCCAGATCGCCGAGGCGCTGGAGGCCGCCCACGCCAGCGGCATCGTGCATCGCGACGTTAAGCCGGCGAACATCTTCTTGACCACGCGCGGTCAGGCCAAGATGCTCGATTTCGGATTGGCCAAGTTGTCCCCGGAGCAGCAGTTGGTCGCGCACGGCGACGGCCGGCCGCGTTCCCGTCCCTCGGAGGCGATCACCGAGACCAACGTTATCCCGGGCACCACTGTTTACATGTCCCCGGAGCAGGCGCGATGCGAGCCCCTGGACGCCCGCAGCGACCTGTTTTCCCTGGGCATCGTGCTCTACGAGGCGGCTACCGGGCACAGGCCATTCATGGCGCGCACCTCGGTGCTCGCGCTGGCGGCCATTCAGAACCAGAAGCCGGTCTCGCCGCTGACCCTGAATCCCTCGCTGCCCGCCGGCTTCGAGACGATCGTGGGCAAGCTGCTGGAGAAAGACCGTGACCAGCGGTATCAGAGCGCGCACGAGGCGGCCGAAGACTTGCGCGCCCTGAAGCGCGACCTCGAGTTGAAGGCGGTGGGCGCCGAGGTTCCGGCGCACGCTCCCGCGGCCCCTACCCGCACCTTTCGCAAGCTCAGCGTGCGCCAGATCTACGCACTGCTGGGCATTGCCGCCCTGCTGGTGATGGTCCTGCTGGTGATCACCGTGTGGTGGGCCAAGCACGGACGCGTCGTGCCCGGACCGGTGGCGGCCAACAACACGCTGGTCGTCCTGCCATTCAACAACGTCAGCGGCGATCCCGACACCGACTATCTGCGCTTCGCCGTCCCCGACCAACTGGTGAAGATTCTGGCCTATACGCGCGCGCTGGAAATCCGCCCCGTGCCGGCAATGGGCAAGTACCTGCAGGGCAACATTGACCCGCAGCAGGCCGGGCGCGAGCTGCACGCCGCCAACGTGATCACCGGCCACTACATGAAGCAGGGCGACCGGCTGCTGATCACCCTGGACGATGTGGAAACCCGCTTCAACCGCCTGGTGTGGCAGGGGACGGTGGCGGTGCCGGCCTCCAACCTGCTCAGCTTGCAGGAGGAGCTGGCGACGCAGGTGCGGCAGGGATTGCTGCCGGCGCTGGGTTCCACTCCCGCTATGGTGGGCACCGCCAGCATGCCCCACGACGCCACCGCTTACGATCTCTACCTGCGCGGTTCGGCGCTGCCCCACGACCCGGCGCCCAACAGCACCGCCACCACCATGCTGGAGCACTCGGTGAAGCTGGATCCGCAATTCGCGCCGGCCTGGGACGCGCTCGGGTTGCGCTACTACTACGACGCCCAGTACTCGGGAGGCGGCCAGGAAGCGCTCGACAAGGCGGCGGCGGCGTATGAGAAAGCGCTGGCGCTGGATCCCAACCTGATCTCCTCGGCCGCCCACCTCACCCGCCTGCGCGCCGAAGCCGGCCAGCTCGCCGAGGCCTACCGCGAAGCCGTGGATCTGGTGCGCCGGCGCCCGCAAAATGCCCAGGCGCATTTCACCCTCGCCTATGTGCTGCGCTACGCCGGCATCCTGAGCGAGGCGGGCCGGGAGTGCGACACCGCACTGGCGCTCGATCCCGGCAATTACGATTTTCGCTCCTGCTCGTTCGTCTTCTTTGAGCTCGGCAACACTACCCGCGCCCTGGAGTACCTCCGCCTGGACAGCGGCTCCGACTGGGCGGCAAGCGTTCTTCCCGCCATCCTGGTTCGCCAGAATAAGCCGGACGAGGCAAAGCTGGCGGCGGCGAAAATCTCCTCCCGTCCGGCGTGGTTTGCCGGGCTTCTCCAGGCATGCCTTAAGCCGGTGCCCGAGGGGCGCATGCATCGCCTGACGCGCTCCGCCACGGATGACCTGATGGCCCAGCGCGACCCCGAGTTCCGCTACTATCATGGCTCGCTGCTGGCCTGGTGCGGAGAAGAAGAGACCTCCGCCGCCCTCATCCGCAGCGCCATCCAGCAGAACTACTGCTCCTATGCCGCGCTGCAGAGCGATCCGGCGCTGGCCAAGCTGCGCTCCGCGCCGGAATTTCCTGCGCTTTTGAATGAGGCCCGGCAGTGCCAGGACCGGTTCACGGCTCAATCGAAACGATAACCACCAGGAACGTGGGCGCCATTAAATTCTTGCCGGAAGGGCCTCGCTCCACGGCGCGGTTCAAGCATCCTGTAAGCTCTCCGTGTCCTCTGTGGATAGAACCGCGATGATTTCCGATACCGCCATCCTGCGAAAGGTCGCCCAGCAGCCGAGACAGTCTGCCGGCTTCAAGCAACTGGTGCGCGAATTGGGCATCAAGGGCGAGGACCGCCGTGAGCTGGCGGAACGACTCCGCCAGCTTGTTCATCGTGGCGAGCTCGCGGCACACGACGGCGACCGCTACGCCATCCCGCGGAAGCCTGCCGACAAGAACCTGGTCTCCGGCCGCCTCACCATGCACCGCGACGGCTACGGCTTCGTCATTCCCGATAGTGAAGAACTGCGCCAGCGCCTGAACGGCGACATCTACATCAGCCCGCAGAATACTGACAACGCCATGCACGGCGACCGGGTGCTGGTGGAACTCCGCCGCGAGCGGCCCGACGGCCGCGCCGAAGGGCAGATTGTGCGCGTTGTCGGCCGCGCTCACGCCACCGTGGTCGGAACCTTTCACTACGGTTCCCGCTCCGGGGTCCCCGGCAGGCACGGGGTTGGTTTGCAGGGGGGCAATTACGTCACCCCGATGGACGAGAAGATCACCCTCGACATCGTCATCCCCCGCGGCATGGAACGGCCCCGGGAAATCCACGCGGAGGAAGCGGAGAACACGGGGCTTCACCGAGGTAAAAGGCAAGCCGGCAAAGAGCGGCATCGGGTGCTGGGCACGGAGGCCAAGCGCACCGAAGTCGGCGAGGACCTGGAAAACGTTGTGGTCGATGTCGAGATCACTGACTGGCCTACGCCCACGCAGAACCCACGCGGCCGGGTGGTCGAAATTCTCGGCTACGAAGACGATTTCGGGGTTGACGTCGAGATCGTCATCCGCAAGTACCACCTCCCGCACCGCTTTCCGCCCGAGGTGCTGGAGGAAGCGCAGTCGGTGGAGAACATCATCCCGGCGCGCGAGCTGCGCGCCCGCCGCGACTTTCGCAACCTGCCCATCGTCACCATCGACGGCGAAACCGCGCGCGATTTCGACGACGCGGTCTTCGTCCGCCGCCTGCACAACGGCAATTTCGAGCTCCAGGTGCACATCGCCGACGTCGCGCAGTACGTCCGGCAAGGCTCGGAACTGGACGCCGAGGCTCGCCTGCGCGGCACCTCCGTCTACTTTCCCGACCGCGCCGTGCCCATGCTGCCGATGGAGCTTTCCACCGACATCTGCTCGCTGCGGCCGCACCTCGATCGGCTGGTGATGTCGTGCCTCATGGAAATCGATCCCAAGGGCGAAGTCCAGGGTTATGAAATCACTCCCGGGGTCATTCGCTCGGCCGAGCGCATGACCTACACCGACGTAAACGCGGTGCTCGAAGGTGACGCGAAGCTGCGCTCGCGCTATCACGCGCTGGTCGATATCTTCGAGTTGATGCGCGAGCTCGCCATGATCCTCACCCGCAAGCGCGTGCGCCGCGGCTCCATCGATTTCGACCTGCCGGAGCCGATGATCGAATTCGACGAGTTCGGGCTGATGAAAGCCATCACCCGCTCGGAGCGCAACATCGCCCACCGCCTGATCGAGGAGTTCATGCTCGCCGCCAACGAGAGCGTCGCCTCCTACCTGGAGAACAAGGACGTTCCCTCGCTCTATCGCATTCACGAGAAGCCCGATCCCAAGAAGGTTTACGAGTTCGAGACCATCGCCGCCGCCTTCGGCTACTCGCTCGGCGTGGGCGCGCTGCCGGTGAAACGCTTCTCCTACACCGACCAGCGCCGGCCCTCGCGCGCCCCCGGCCCGCGTACCCGCTCGGGGCAGCGCCGCCAGGAAGTGGAAATCCCCGAAGACGTGCACATCACCCCGCGCATGTACCAGAAGCTGACGGAAAAGATCGCCGGCAAGCCCGAGGAACGCATCCTCTCCTACCTCATGCTGCGCTCGCTGAAGCAGGCGCGCTATTCGGAGGAGAACCTGGGCCACTTCGCGCTGGCCGCGCCCACCTACACTCATTTCACCTCGCCCATCCGCCGCTATCCCGACCTGATCGTGCACCGCATTCTCAAGCACGTGCTGCGCGACTTCGCCGAGAAGCACGACGGCCAAGTCCCGGTGGGGGTCGGCGTGTTGAGCGAGAAAAAGGAGCCTGGGCCGAGCAGGGGCGCGATGGAGCGCGTTCGTCCTCGAACGCGGCTTCGCCGTGGGCCAAGGGCTCGCCGAAGCGGGCCGGCTATGGCGAAAAACGTGGCAGCAGAGATGCGGCTTTGGCCGCTGCCGGCAACGGCCCCGTCCCGCCCGACACCCTGCACGAAATCGCCGAGGAGTCCTCCCAAGCCGAGCGCCGCGCCGACGACGCCGAACGCGAACTGATGGACTGGAAGAAGATCAAGTTCATGCAGGACCGCGTCGGCGAAGACTTCGATGCCCTGATCATCTCGGTCACTAAGTTCGGCTTCTTCGTCGAGCTGAAAGACATGTTCATCGAGGGCCTGGTTCCGCTCTCCTCGCTCACTGACGACCGCTACACCTACCACGACAACACCAAGCAGATCGTCGGGCAGCGCACCAGGAAGACCTACTCGCTGGGCGGCCCGGTGCGGGTGATCCTGGACCGCATCGACCACGTGCAGCGCAAGCTGCAATTCGCGGTGGTCGAGGAAAAACCCTCTCGCGCCCAGCGGCGTCACCAGCATTAGGAGTTCCCATCACGCTGAAAACCGGCTCCGGAAACTCCCATTTGTTTTAGACTGGTGGGTTGTGCCCTGGCCTCGGCAACTGACCGGTGTGCGCCCGAACTCATAAAGACTGGAAAAGATCATGACCAACACTTTTGGCAGCCGCTCCATGCTTCGCGTGGGCAACCGCGAATACGACATTTTCCGCATCGATGCCCTCGACAAGCAGGGCCTCTCGACCCGCCACCTGCCCTATTCGCTTCGCATCCTGCTGGAAAACCTGCTGCGCACCGAGGACGGCAAGGCGGTCAAGGCGGACGACGTCCGCTCCCTGGCCGCCTGGGACGCCAAGGCCGTTCCGGTGAAGGAAATCGCCTTCACCCCCAGCCGCGTGCTGCTGCAGGATTTCACCGGCGTGCCCGCGGTGGTCGATCTGGCCGCCATGCGCGAGGCCGTGCAGAAGCTGGGCGGGCCTCCGGCGAGCATCAATCCCATTTCGCCCGCCGAGTTGGTCATCGACCACTCCGTCCAGGTGGACGAGTTCGGCACCCAGTGGGCCTTCCAGGTAAACGCCGATCTGGAGTTCCAGCGCAACAAGGAACGCTACGCCTTCCTGCGCTGGGGGCAGGGCGCCTTCGAGAACCTGAAGATCGTGCCTCCCGACACCGGCATCGTGCACCAGGTCAACCTGGAATACCTGGCGCGCGTGGTCTTCGTGGGCAAGCCGCAAAACGGCAGCCGTCCGCTCGCCTATCCCGACACGCTGGTGGGCACCGACTCTCACACCACCATGATCAACGGCCTGGGCGTGCTCGGCTGGGGCGTGGGCGGCATTGAAGCCGAGGCCGCCATGCTCAACCAGCCCGTCTCCATGCTCATCCCGCAAGTGGTCGGCGTGAAGCTGACCGGCAAGCTGAAGGAAGGTTCCACCGCCACCGACCTGGTGCTCACCATCACCGAAATGCTGCGCCGGGAGGGAGTGGTGGGGAAGTTCGTCGAGTTCTACGGGCCGGGGATGCACACTCTGGCGCTGGCCGACCGCGCCACCATCGGCAACATGTCGCCCGAGTACGGCGCCACCTGCGGCATTTTTCCCATCGACGCCGAGACGCTCAACTACCTCCGCCTCAGCGGGCGCGGCGCGGAGCAGGTCGCGCTGGTGGAGGCCTACTGCAAGGAGCAGGGGCTGTTCCACACTCCCGATTCGCCCGAGGCCACCTACTCCACCAACCTGGGACTCGACCTCGCCTCGGTCGAGCCCAGCGTCGCCGGGCCCAAGCGTCCGCAGGACCGCGTGCCGCTGTTCAGCGTTCCGGAAAGCTTCCGCAAGGTGCTGCCCACGCTGGTGCGCCCGGGCAGCAAGGCGGCCGACAAGCAGATCGGGCGCTTCGAGGGCGAGGGCGGCAGCACCGCGGTCGGCATGGAAGACGCGGAATCGCCCTCGGCCGACAAGCCGGTCATGGTCGATCTGCGAAAAGAGCTTCGTCACGGCAACGTCGTCATCGCCGCCATCACCAGTTGCACCAACACCTCGAATCCCTCGGTGATGCTGGCTGCCGGCCTGCTCGCCAAGAAGGCGGTCGAGCGCGGCCTTTCCACCAAGCCCTGGGTGAAGACCTCGCTCGCTCCCGGCTCCAAGGTGGTCACCGAGTACTACAAGAAGGCCGGCCTCACGCCCTATCTCGACAAGCTGCGCTTCAACCTGGTGGGATACGGCTGCACCACCTGCATCGGCAACTCCGGGCCGCTGCCGGCGGAAATTTCCGAGATCATCAACAGCAAGGACCTGGTCGCCGTCTCCGTGCTCAGCGGCAATCGCAACTTCGAGGGCCGCATCAACTCCGAGGTCCGCGCCAACTACCTCATGTCGCCCCCGCTGGTGGTGGCCTACGCGCTGGCCGGGCGCATCGATATCGACATGGCCAAGGAGCCCCTCGGGACCGATCAGCAGGGCAAGCCGGTGTATCTGCGCGATATCTGGCCCACCCCGAAGGAAGTGGGCGACCTGATCGCGCAGTGCATCGACGGCGGCATGTTCCAGGGCAGCTACGCCGATGTCTACAAGGGCGACCAGCGCTGGCAGTCGCTCGACGTGCCCGCGGGCGAGACCTTCGCCTGGGATTCCAGCTCCACCTACATCAAGGATCCGCCCTACTTCGAGGGCATGGGACTGAAGCCGCCCGAGGTGAACGACATCACCGGCGCACGCGTGCTGGCGGTGCTCGGCCACAGCGTCACCACCGACCACATCTCGCCCGCCGGCTCCATCAAGCAGGACAGCCCCGCCGGCAAGTACCTGGTCGCGCCACGGCGTGCGAGCGTGAAGGACTTCAACTCCTATGGCTCGCGCCGCGGCAACCACGAGGTGATGATGCGCGGCACCTTCGCCAACATCCGCCTGCGCAACAAGATGGTCCCCGGCCTCGAAGGCGGCTTCACCCGCCACCTGCCAGGCGGCCCGAAGAGATGACCATCTTCGACGCCGCCGATGAAGTACAAGCAGGAGCGCGTGCCGCTCGATCATCTTGGCGGGCAAGGAATACGGCTCCGGCTCCTCCCGCGACTGGGCGGCCAAGGGGCCCATGCTGCTGGGCGTGCGCGCCGTGATCGCCGAAAGCTTCGAGCGCATTCACCGCTCCAACCTGGTCGGCATGGGCGTGCTGCCGCTGCAGTTCGCCTCCGGCGACGACCACGAATCGCTCGGCCTCACCGGCGAGGAAACCTTCGAGATCACCGGCCTGCGCCAGTTGATCGACAACTACACGCCGGGACAGAAGGTCACCGTGCGCGCCCAGCATCCGGACGGCACCGTGGCCGAGTTCAAGGTGATCCTGCGGATCGATACCCCGCAGGAGGCGCTCTACTACAAGCACGGCGGCATCCTGCAGTTCGTGCTGCGCCAGCTTCTGGCGGGCAAGGACAAGCCCCCGGCGGTGAGTCCCGGCGTCAAGGCCGGCGCCGGCCAGAAAACCGGCAGTAGCGTAAGCAAGAAGTAAGAATCAGAAGTCCAAAATCGAACAGAAGAGTAAAGGCAAAGGCTCGGATCATTCCGAGCCTTCGATTCTTTCCAAATTCGCCTAAAGCCTTATGCCTTATGCCCTGCGCCTTGCGCCTTGAGCCTAAAGCCTTGCGCCTACTTGAACTCCACCTCCACGAAATGCGCCTCCTGCTTACCCATGTTCATCATCTCGTGGGTCGTACCTGCGCCGATCCACCTCACCTCGCCCGCCTTCTGATGCACCATCTTCGCGGGCTTGCCCTGCGGCATGTTGTGCAGGTTCAAATCGCTCAGCGCCACCACCAGGAACGGGTACTTGTGGGTGTGCTTGTGCAACATGCCGCCGGCGGCGATTTGCACCTCCTGCACCCGCACCTCGCGGTTGTCGATCACCGTGTCGCTCAGGCCGCCGTGCCCGACCTCCAGCCCGCGCTCACTCTGCTCGCCATTGGTTTGCGGCGACTTCTTCTTCAGGATCTCCACCACCAGGTTGCGAAACGGTGTGTCCGCCATGTTGGTGAGGCGGTGATTCATGGGCGCGCTGGTGAAGCGCACCTCGCCCACACCCGCGCGCGCCGTAATCGGCGATTTTCCTTGCACCGCGTTCTCCACCTGCGACGGCGCCATGATGACAGCGATGTAATCATTGGCATGATGGTGCGCCAGCGTCGACTCGTGCGGCGCCAGCGTCAGGACCCACACCCGCGTGTACTGGTTCTGCAAAATCAGGTGATGGTGCGGCTCCTGGGAGAGCGGCACGGCTGTGTCGGCGGCGCCGAGCGAAAGCGCCGAGCTCAGCAACAGCAAGAAAATGATTGGCTTCATCAGTCTTGGATTCACCCCGGATGATTGTATCGCGTGCGTGGAAGGCCCTTCGATTCGGGTGGCGCCGACCCTCAAGACGACATTGGCGAAGAGCACAGCTCCTGGTGGTTGCGCAGGATGAAGCTGTCGGTCATGCCGGCAATGTAGTCGCAGACCACGCGATGCACCGGCTCGCGTTCGGCCTGCTCGCGATAGCTGTGCGGCAACGCCTCCGGATGTGCCGTCCAGTACTCGAACAGCTCGCTCACCACTTTTTCGGCGTGCAATTTTTCCGGCTGCAGCGCCTCGCTATAGTAAAGCTTCTGGTAGAGGAACGATTTCGTCTGCCGGCGCTCTTCCTCCACCTGCCCGCTGAACGCCGCCAGCCGCCCGGGACAGGCGCGCACATCCGGCAGCGACTTCACTCCGGCCTCGCCGATCCGGCGGCAGGTGGTGGTGATCAGGTCGGTGACCATGCGGTCCAGCAGGCGCTTCAACGCCTCGTTAAACTTCAGCTTCTCGCGCGCCTCCGGATACCTGGCCTCCGCCTCCGCGTACAGCCGCTCGAAAGCCGGCACGCCCGCGCGCATCTCCTCCAACGTCAGGATGTGCGCCTCGTAACCGTCGTCCAGGTCGGCGGTGTTGTAAGCGATCTCGTCGGTCAGGTCGATCACCTGCGCCTCCAGCGGCGGACGCTGGTCCAGCAGGTACTCGCACAAGCTGCGGAAACTCCCGCGCGCTGTAATCGTGCGAGTGCTTGATGATCCCCTCGCGCACCTCGAAGGTCAGGTTCAGCCCGCGAAAGGCGGCATAGCGCTGCTCGAAGTCCTCCACGATGCGCAGCGCGTGCAGGTTGTGATCGAAGAAGGATCCGTGCGCCTGCATGGCCGCATCCAGCGCCTTCTCGCCGGCGTGGCCGAAGGGCGGATGTCCGATGTCGTGCACCAGCGCCAGCGCCTCCACCAGGTCCACCTCCAGCCCCAACTGGGCGGCGATGGTGCGCGAGATCTGCGCCACCTCGATGGTGTGCGTCAGCCGGTTGCGGAAGTGGTCGGAGTAGCGGCGGGTGAACACCTGGGTCTTATCTTCCAGCCGGCGGAAGGCGCGCGCGTGCACCACGCGATCACGGTCGCGCTGGTAGTCGCTGCGGTAAGGATGCGGCGTTTCAGGATGCCGCCGCCCGCGAGTTTCCTCCACCCGTGCGGCGTAAGGGGCAAGCATGGAACCAGTTTCCAGTTTCCGGTTGCCAGTTTCAAGTTGTCTTTAGTTGTGCGGGCCCAATGTTTCCTCTTCCCATAATCTCGGAGGCCCCTGGGTCGTCCACAATCGGCAACAGCATTACCTTCCGGTAAACCTTAGACGGTATATACCCCCCTCCCCCGGTATTCCGTGGCCTGTCTAATAAAATCAGCAGCTTACGTACGGAATACCGTCACGGATACCGTGGGATACCTGCAGGTAACCTGGCACATTATCGGACACAGAAGATCCCTTGGCGAAGGTGCGCGAACAGCAGCAGGTTGTCAAAGAACTAAATGAGAATCAGCTAACGACACCAACCCTCGGAGGCGCCTGGGCGCAGATTGAGAGTAGCGCATCGGGGAGCAACTGCAAGCGGAATCGATGTGCGCTGGGTGACGACGGTGACCAGGGCGGATTACGAAAGTAACCAGGCGCCGGCAGTTGAAAGAATTTATGGCAGCTCTGAGTAAGTCTCAGTTCTTGTGTGTCAGGGCACGAGTTCACTCGTGCCGCAACAGTGGCCTCAACTTTCCTCGGCTTCAGCCGCTGCCAGCCGCCGCAAAACGCAGGCGCTAAAGCGCTGTGCATCTGCCGCTGCTAATACGGCACGGCTGAAGCCGTGCCCTGATACAAGCTGCGACACGACTTGATCAGACATTCCTTAGAAACTTCCGCCCGCGCGGCACAGCGAGTGACAATCTGGTCGCAATTCAGTTCCCGGCGCTGCCGCGGTACCTTCAATCGCCGCTGCGCGGCTGATCCCGACGAGTGCGAAATCGGCTTGGACAGATGCCACAGGGGCGCGGAAAAAGACCCACATCTGCCAAAACGGGCAGATGTGGGGCACCCGCGTGTTGGCTACCTTCAACCTCCGGTACGCGGCTGGCGCGGTTTGCGGCGAAATCCGGGCGTCGCCTTTTCGATGCACACGCGAGGGCGCGTGTGCCACATCCGAACTCAAGCCAACAGTGGGCTGAGTGAAGCATCCGCGCCAGTATCTCCCAGGTTAGCGCCCAAAGGCGGGGCGCGAGGCTGAGGGTCGGTGGACGATTCCCTGAGGATGATTGGCGATAAATCGGATTCACGGAAGTTTCGCTTTGCGGGCTGCACCAGAAGCGATGCAAGATTCGTAGGTTACGGTAAGGCCTGTTATCGCTCGTTGAGCGGGAGCATAATGCGGATGAAAGAGATGGTACGGCTGGAACGCAAACACGCGAAGGCAGCGCCGATAGGCGCAGCAAGTGCTTTCGCACTTGCTTCTGTCGCTGTGTTCTGCGTCGCCTTCCATCTGCTCTTGCAGTCGCCCCCTGCGTCCGTCGCACGATGGCTCGCCGCCGCGCTCATCGTCGCTGCATACTTTCTGTTCGCTCCGGCGGTCGCCGGTAGTCTGTATTCGGTTTTGTTTGAAAGTTCGAAAGCATTCGCACTGGCTGGACTCGCTGTGGCTGGCCTCACACTCCTAACGGGCCGCGAATGCCTGATATTGCTGGATGGGTTGCTTCTCCTGCCGCTCTGGTTCTTGGGGATAATGGGCGTCCTCAAGTTTGTCAGATGGCGAGCGAGTAAAATCCCGGCGAACGCACCCTGACATGAACCGATAATTGGTGATAAATCGGCTTACCGTAACTTATGCGGCCGCGACCGCTGTTGATGGCTAGCCGGATTGGACCTGCGGCAGACGTGGCGGCGACCAGAGCAGCGGCGAAGCGGAGTCTGCGCACTGGCTTGTGGGCGTCTCGCGGCATTCGGTTCCCGGCGCTGAAGCGCCGGGCTACCTTCAATCGCCGCTACGCGGCTGGCGCGGTTCACTGAGTGAAGCATCCGCGCCAGTATCTCCCAGGTTAGCGCCCAAAGGCGGGGCGCGAGGCTGAGGGTCGGTGGACGATTCCCTGAGGATGATGGGCGACAAATCGGATTCACGGAAGTTTCGCTTGCGGGCTGCACCAGAAGCGATGCAAGATTCGTAAGTTACGGTAAGGCTGTTATCGCCCGTTAATAGGAAATGAGGTGCCACGGAAGTGCCGATTACCGCAATTGGAAACGACCAACCGGAGCAGTTCGACGATTCGTCTGAGATTCCCGTTCGCGTTATTACACCTGAAGAGATGATCGCGGCTGTCATTGCTGAATTGACGTCTCGGCAGGGCTACGTTACGGGAATGGAACAGGGTCACCCAGGGACGATGACGATCGCGGTCAACCTGCCGTTATCCGCATATGCTGCCGTTCGAGAGGTAATCGCGTCCATTACTGGGAAGCGTGCCACCGTCGAGATCGATTCCTCGGAACCGGGTAAGTTACGGTAAGGGCTGTTATCACTCGTTGTGAAAGATGCGGGTGGTAACCTCAAGGCTACTGAATGATGGTTAGCGCAACCTTTCGCATTTGCAGCGCCACTCTGACGCCTGACGTCATTACGGCGCAGTTGGGCGTGCAGCCGTCAAAGTGCTTCGAGAAGGGCAGCCTAATGTCACCGCGCAATCCAGCAAGTGCGAAGCGGGACGCTGCTTTGTGGATGTTAGACAGCACTCGAACAAACGCATCGGCTGAAGAATGCCTCTCCGACCTTGCCGACTTTGTTAACCGAAACAATGATGCGTTACAGAGGCTTTCTGGGGAGTGCGACTTCGATATTTTTTGTGCGTTTGAACCATGCGAAGGCGAACGGATGCTGATTCTGACCTCGCCCCTATTGCGTAAGTTCGGGGTCGTGCCAATTGATTTGGTCGTCAACTTCTTTCCGGCCAACGAGTGATAAATCGGCTTACCGTAACTTATGCGGCCGCGACCCGCTGTTGATCGCTAGCCGGATTGGACCTGCGGCAGACGTGGCGGCGACCAGAGCAGCGGCGAAGCGGAGTCTGCGCACTGGCTTGCGGGCGTCTTGCGGCATTCGGTTCCCGGCGCTGAAGCGCCGGGCTACCTTCCATCGCCGCTGCGCGGCTGGCTCGGTTCACGGCCAAATCCAGCGTCGTTTTTCGATGCACACGCGAGGGCGCGTGTGCCACATCGGCTGATCCCGACGAGTGCGAAATCGGCTTGGACAGAGGCCACAGGGGGAGGAAAAAGACCCACATCTGCCAAAACTGGAGTGGACCCCTATTTTGAGACAACCAGGTAACCCATAGAATTCAGCGAAGGGGGACTGGATGGTGTCTCGAAGGAAGTTTTTGAAGGAAGTAAAGCTGACGGCGGTGCGCCGGGTGCAGGCGGGCGAGGCGGTGGCGCGACTGGCGCGGGAGTTGGAGATCAACCCCCGCGAGCTATACCGGTGGTGCCGCGAGCGGGAGCAGTTCGGGGAGCGCGCCTTTGCCGGCAGAGGGCACAAGTTGACGGAGGCGGAGCGGGTGGCGGAGCTGGAGCGCAAGATTGGGCAGCAGGCCCTGGAGATTGATTTTTTAAAGCGAGCCTTGCAGCGTGTGGAAGAACAGCGCCAGCTGCGGGCGCTTGCTGTCGGCGCTCCGTCTACGAACAAATCGGGGAAGAAGTGAAAGCGGCGCGGGGGTTGACGGTGCAGGGCATGTGCCACTTGGCGGAAGTCAGTCGCGCGGGTTTTTACCGGCGATGGCTACCAGCAGTGGTGCCAGCCGACGAAGTGGCCTTACGCGATGCGGTGCAGCGCGTGGCGCTGGAGTGGCCCGCTTACGGCAGCCGCCGGATCAGCCGCGAACTGCACCAGCGCGGCTGGATGGTGAATCGCAAGCGGGTACAGCGCATGATGCGCGAAGACAACCTGCTCTGCCTGCGTCACCGCCGGTTCGTGGTGACCACCGACTCGAATCACGATCTGCCGGTGTACCCCAACCTGGCGCAAACCATGGTGCTGACCGACATCAATCAACTCTGGCGGGCCGACATCACGTACCTTCGCCTGGCCGAGGAGTTCGTCTATCTGGCGGTGATTCTGGACGCCTACTCGCGGCGGGTGATCGGCTGGGCGCTGGACCGCAGGCTGAGCGCTGAGCTGACCATCCTGGCGGGGGAGATGGCGCTGGCGCAGCGCGGGGCGCCGGCGGGCCTGGTGCACCACTCCGATCGCGGGGTACAGTACGCCAGTCACGCTTACACCCGGATCCTCGAGCAGCACGGCATTCGCATCAGCATGTCCCGCACCGGCAATCCCTGGGACAACGCCGCCTGCGAGTCGTTCATGAAGACGCTCAAGTACGAGGAGGTGTACCGCAGCGAGTACCGCGACCTAGCCGACGCCTATGCTCGCATCGGCGAGTTCCTGGAGGTGATCTACAACCAGAAGCGGCTGCACTCGGCGCTGGACTACCGCTCGCCGGTCCAGTTCGAGCGTTCTTTGCTGACGACCGCCGCGGCGGGGGAGGTGCGGGCGTGAGTTTTCCGAGGCATGGGGAAATCTATCCATGTGATCGGGGCACGATCCTGCGACCGTGCCCCCGCCCATCACCATGGATGAGTCTCCAGCCGGTTATTCCTGGCGGGTTGCTCTCCAGCAGAGCCCGCGTCCGCTTCACCGGCCGACGCCATGCTCTGCCGGCGAACGGCTGTCGTGCAACTGAAACGCAGCAAACGGTAAACTGTGGGTTACTTGGTTGTCTCAGCCCAGGGGTCCACCGCAAGCGGGCAGATGTGGGGCACCCGCGCACCATCCACTGCACACGCGAGGGCGCGTGTGCCACAAGAAAAGCCCGGCCGAGGGCGGCCGGGCTACAGAACCGAAACCGAAACTGAAACCGAAACTGAAACTGAAACTGAAACTCGAAACTAGGGCTTCACCGCCTCCGCCTTGCGCTCGTTCTGCTTGGCCAGCCGCACCCGCGCCGACTCCAGCTTCTTCTGCACCTTGGCAACGTCGGTGTTGTCCACGTCGCCGGGAAGGGTCTTGGCCCACTCCTGCAGGGCGCGCTCCCAGTAGGCGGTGGCCAGCTTCAGGCGGTCGGTCTTCTGCAGCAGGTCGCCCATGTGGTCCAGCACCGTGGGATCGCTCTGGATGCGGTCCATGGCCTTGCGCAGGTTCTCTTCTGCCTGCACGTAGTTGCCCAGCTTGAAGTAGGCCCAGCCGAGCGAGTCGAGGTAAGCGCCGTTCTGCGGGTCGAGCTGGATGGCTTTCTTCACGTATCCGAGCGCCTCGTCCAGGCGCACTCCGCGGTCGGCCAGCATGTAGCCCAGGTAGTTGAGCGCGACCGCGTTATTCGGATCGCGGGCGAGGACCTTCTTAAACATGTCCTCGGCCTTGTCGTACTGCTTTTGCCGTTCGAAGAGCGAGCCGGCAATGAAGTTCACATACTCCTTGTCTTCCACTTTGGTGGAGAGCTGTGCGGCCTTCCCCAGCGCCTCCTCCGCCTCCGGCCAGCGCTTGAGACGGCCGTACATTTGCGCCAGCGAGATGTAGACGTTGCGGTCCTCCGGAGTTCCCTTGAGCAGGCTCTTCATCATGTTCAGGCCCTGGTCGACCTGGCCCATGTCCGCCAGTTGTCCGGCCAGCACCATTTTCAGGTTGCGGTCTTTGGGAACTTTCGCCACCGCTTCCTCGGCCACCGCCGTGGCTTCCTTCCACTGCTTGGCCTCGCGGTAGGTATCGATCATCTGCTGGTAGCCGCGGGTGGCGTTGTCGTCGCCCATGGCCAGCATTTTTCTGAATTCATCCAGCGCAAGCTGCGTCTTGCCGCTGTCGCGATAGATGGTGCCCAGCCGTTCCAGGAACACAGTCCGGTTGTTACGCTCGCCCGCGGTGTAGTTGTTGTTCGGCTTTTCGCTCCGCTTGAGCAGATCCTGCAGGATGGGGATGGCCTGGTCGAACTTGCCCTGTGCCTGGTAAATGACCGCCATGTTGTAGGGCACTTCGAGCGAGTCCTGAACTTCGGCGTCGGCCTTTTTCAGGGTGGCCAGGGCGTCATCGAACTTGCCGCTGCGGCGCTGGATTTCGGCAATGCGCAGCAGGCTCTGCACGTCATGAGGATCGGCGTCGACAATGGTTTTGAACTGCTCCAGCGCCGCCTCGGTCTGGTTATCGTTCAACAGGTTCTGCGCCAGGCCGCGCACCGCGTCCAGGTTGTCGTGATCGCTGTCGACCGCCTTGCGGTAGGCCTCGACCGCCTTCTTGTAGTCCTTCTGCTGCTCGAACGTATAACCCAGCGCCGAGTACAGCTTGGCGGTGCGCGCCGACTCCGGAACGCCTTTCAGCACCTGGGCCGCGTGCGCCGAATCGCCCTCTTCGTTGTACAAGTAGGCCAGGGTGGTAAGCGCCTCTTCCGAGCCGGGATCGAGGCCCACCGCCGTCTTGAATTCGTTTTCCGCCTTCAGCAGGTCGTTGTTGAGCCGGTAGAGCCGCCCCAGCAGCAGGTGGTCCTCGACGTTTTTCGGCTCAATGCGCACGATTGCCTCGTACTGCTCGATGGCGCGCTTCAGAATCTCCTGCGATTGCGACCCGGCCTGCAGATCGCCCAGCGAGCGGAGATAAACCCGCCCCAACAGCTTGCGCGCTTCCAGGTTGTTGGGATCGCGTTTGAGGATGTCCTGCGCCTCCAGCACCGCGTCGCGGATGCGCCCGGTTTTGGCGTAGAGCTCGGCCAGGCCGGCATTCAGGTACTCGGAACTGGGATCGCTCTCAATGGCCAGCCGGTACTCTTCAATCGCCTTGTTGGCGTATTCCGGGCGCCCATAGATGGCCACCATCTCCTCGTACATGTGCGCCATGGCGTAGTGATAGTAGGCGGTGGCGTGATCGGTCTTGACGGGATGCGGCGGCTGGGCCGCGCTCTCAGCAGGAGCGGCTGCCCGCGGCATCGCCTGCGCCGGTTTACTGGCGGGAGCTGTTTGCGCCGCGCCGGCCATGGAGGCAAGCAGAATGATTGCCAGAATGGGCTTACCTGTATTCATTGAGGTCCTTTTGACGAGACAGAAATACCACTCCCCAGGTTGGATGCCTGACCCATCCGGCGGGTGTCACGGTAATTTTACGCGAAATTGCGGGCGAAGATGTGGCCGTCCCGGTAAAACCCTGGTTACTTAGGTCTCCGGCAGAGCGCCGCCGCGGGCCAAAAAGAATCGGCCACCGATCTACACGGATGAACACGGATCAGAACTGAAAGATTCATCCGTGTCTATCCGTGGAACGGTTTCTTGACTGCGATTTTCCGGCGAAACCTCAGTGGCGGAAATGGCGCACGCCGGTGGTGACCATGGCCAAGCCGAGCTTGTTGGCCACGTCAATCACCTCCTGATCGCGGACCGAGCCGCCGGGCTGGATGATGGCCGTGGCACCGGCGCGGGCGATCTCCTCCACCCCATCGGGGAAGGGGAAGAAAGCGTCGGAAGCGGCCACCGAGCCCTTCGTCCCGAGCAGCGACTTCATGGCGCCGATTTTGGCCGAGTCGACGCGGCTCATCTGGCCGGCGCCGACGCCCACGCTGCGTCCGTCCCTGGCGTAGAGAATGGTGTTCGACTTGACGTGCTTGCAGATTTTCCAGGCGAACAGCAGGTCCTTCATCTCCTGCTCGGTGGGCTTGCGCTCGCTTACCACCTTCACCGTCGCGGGATCGAGCTGGTGCAGGTCGTTGTCCTGCACGAGCACGCCGCCGGAAACCGCCTTGATGACATACTTCATCGGGCCGGGATTGACCTCCAGCAGCCGCAGGTCCTTGCGCTTGGCGAAGCGGGCGCGCGCCGCTTCGTCGAAGCTGGAGGCGATGATGCACTCAATGAACAAGGCCACGCCGTTGTGCCGCAGCCCGGCGATGGCTTCGGCCACCGCGCCGTCCACCGGCCGGTTGACCGCGATCACGCTGCCGAAAGCCGAGACCGGGTCGCAGGCGAAGGCGCGCTGGAAGGCCTCGATCACGTCCTTGCCCACGGCGCTGCCGCAGGGGTTGGTGTGCTTGATGATGGCGCAGAACGGCTCCTGGAATTCCGCCGCCAGGTCCCAGGACGCCTGCAGGTCGACGATGTTGTTGTAGGAAAGCTCCTTGCCCTGGAGCTGGCGGCCATTGGCGACGCCCACATCCGAGCCGTCGGAGTACATGGCCGCCTTCTGGTGCGGATTTTCGCCGTAGCGCAAGTCCATCACCTTGCTGTAACGAAGCCGCAGCGTGGCCGGGAAGCCGGCCGGCGCCCGGAGCTCGAAATCGCCATTGGCGTGCACCCGCTCCAGGGTGGAGGCGATGGCCGAATCGTAGGCCGCGGTCAGGGCGAAGGCCTTCTGCGCCAGCCGCCACTTGGTCTTGCCGGAAAGCTCGCCGGCGGAGGCGCGCATCTCCTGCGCGATCGCCGGATAATCGGCGGGCGAGGTGACCACCGCCACGTCGTGAAAGTTCTTGGCCGCCGAACGGATCATCGAGGGCCCGCCGATATCAATGTTTTCGATCAGCTCATCCAGGCGCACCCCGGGCCTGGCGGCGGTCTTCTCGAAGGCGTACAGGTTCACCACCACCATGTCGATGGGCTGGATGCCGTGCTCGGCCACGGTGGTGCGGTGCTCGGCATTTTCGCGCACGTGCAGGATGCCGCCGTGCACGCGCGGATGCAACGTCTTCACCCGGCCGTCGAGCATCTCGGGGAAGCCGGTGAGCTCGGAAATGTCCTTCACCGCGATGCCGCTGTCGCGCAGCAGGCGGGCGGTGCCGCCGGTGGAGACCAGTTCGACCCCCATCTCGGCCAGTTGCTTCGCGAATTCAACGAGTCCGGTTTTGTCGGTGACGCTGAGGATGGCGCGCTGAATCTTTGCCATGGTCTCCTTCCAGGATGCGCAGGATGGTGCGGGAATGAACAGTAAATCCTAGCAGTGAACCAGAGCACAGTGACGTGCGTCACAGAAAAGGAGTGACAACGCCTCGCCAAATTGCCAAAGGAGTTCCGCACTGGTACAGTGCACCTGATGACCACCTGCGGCCATGCCGATCTGCTCAGGAGCGCGCCGCTCGACAAGTGGGTGGCTTTATCCTCCGACGAGTCGAAGATCCTGGCCGTGGGCGATAGTTTTGCCGAGGTTGCAGCGAAGGCTCGTCAGTCGGGAGAGGATGATCCGTTAATTCTAAAAACGCCGCCGCAGTGGCTGCCACTTACGCTTTAATGGCCCAGGGTTAGGTATCCGTTAGCCGCTGCCGGGCCCTCGACTCCCTCGGGCATCATGCCGCCGTTGTAGCGCGCCAGGCGGTTCTCCCATTTCAAGAAATCGGTGATGGTCTGCGGCTCGATGCGGATCTCCACCCGCCGCAGGCTGGCCAGCAGCAGGTTCATCTCGTTCATCAGGCCTTCGGGCGTGCGCAGCGACCGCCGCTTGCCGCACGCCACGGCGACCTCCACTTTGTGGGCACGCACTTCGAGCAGTCCCCAGTCCGGCGGCAGTTCCGCCGCGCCGATCAATTCCGCGGGCGCCATGTAGTAGCGCTCGCAGCCGAGCGCGCCCTCCGGTTTTGCCCGCCAAGGCTTGCCGCGATCGGCCAGGAAATCAGAGCGCGCGACTTTGCACTCGATCAGCACCGACCGGCAGCTAGCACCCCGTCGCGCGCGGGCGCGCGCGCCGGGGACCCCGCGCAAAACGGCTTTCCAGCCGATGACGTCCGGCACCTCACCGGTGCAGCACGCCTGCTCCGACAGAATGATTCCGCAGCGATAACTGTTGCGCAGCCAGCGAACGGCGAGATCGACCAGCGCCTCGTGGGTCATGCATTCAATGTCCGCCGCGGTTGAGGGGGTGACAAGTAACCAGCGAGAGACCGAGGACACCGGGTTGACAGAAGCCACGGTGAACGGCTGGCTTACGGACGAGGGTACTGGGGGGCCAGAGCAGCAATGTCAGCCCGAAACTGTCGAGCGTCTTGGAGGATTCGTGCGACTTCTTCGCTGAGGCGCGGAATATCATTCCGATTGTAGTCTGCCTTCTGTCTTAATCTTTTCATCCGATCCCCATCGGCACCGAGCTGTTGGCAGTCCAAATTGAGCGTTGCAGAGTACTGTTCCCAACACCACTGATGGACCCCTTTGCCTACATTCCTCGGGTGGCGGCCGACGTTTGCTTCTACCCTCGTGATGGCAAGGTGATACACGGAATAATAGGCTCTGCTGATTGCACTACGCATTGAGCCTTCATCGTTCTTTGCGGCCAGTTCTTCTGCCACGATCAAATAGTTGTTGAAGTCGAATGGCATCAGATCAGTTCAAAATCGAAATTCAGCCGTCCTGCCACGTGCTTTGAACGAGCGAGCCACCACTGCTGGTCGAAGTGTCTCAGCGCCTGTCGAGCTGCCTGCATTTCTCCCGTGATCATGATCAAGCAGAAAAGCGTTTCAAATCCCTCATCGTCACGCACGAGTGAAAGCGTCTTAATCGGGTGGTCAGTGAATGCCTCTACCAGGGGCTTCCGCGCTTCGAGTAGCAGCCCACGCAGACGGTACTCTTCAATGAAACGGGCAACCGCAGGGCGATTCTCTAGGACGTAGACATCGTCCAGACCTGCCGTTGCGCGGTCTGCGGGGATCTCTTTTCTTGCACTTTCCCAGAAAATGTCCTCAACTTCGCCGGCGGGGCAAGAAGGCTTCTTCGGCGGCGTTTGCCTAACACACCGATCCTGTAGTCGAGGCGCCGGATAGTCTAGATGGAAATCTGGCTGCCCCTCAATATAGTTCTCGAATTGGACTGCTGGAACTGTGCTCACAAAGCACCTTCCAAACCCAGAACGTCAAACAGGCGTTGCTCGTCAGACCGCAGAATCTTCGCAATCTCCATCAATGAGATGTCGGCTCCGTGCTCCCGGTTGATCCTTACGAACAACCCATTTGCGTACGCCAACGATCCATCCACGATGATCGAAGCTTTCTCACGCTGCAGAATGATCCCCGGAAACCGTAACTCCCCATCCAACAGCTTCAGTGCTATCGGACTGAGCAGTGGGGCTGTGACTTCATGACGTGGCTTTGTCTTCAGCTGTATGTGCATTCCAAGTGCGACGTGCTGCGCCGAAATTTCTCCCTTTGACTTTTCGACTATGGCATCAATGCCAACCTTTGCTGCTGTGATGAACTGGTCTGCTTCATTCCAATCGAGATTGTCGGCAACGATGTTGAGCTTGCCAATTCCCACCGTGATCGTTACACCAGGGGGAAAGCGGCGAAACACAAGCGCGTATTCGTTTAGTTTCTCTGCATGTGTCTTTGCCTCGACTCCGTCCAACTTAAAGCCGTAGGGTCCTAGAGCATCAAGTGCAGCAGCTATCATGAAACCAGGAGCCATCCACGCTTCCAGAATTGGCTTCTTGAAGAGAGCCGTGTACTCCAGAATCCCGTAAGGAATTTCGGCCTGAGTCTTACCGGGAATCGCAGTAACGTCGTGCATGGTGTCCTCGGGAAATGAGTCTACATCGGGAAGGGAGTGATGTCAGCAACGACCCGCTGAACGTCGTTAGCCGCGTCGTGACTAGCCATGGGAATAAGCAGAAGACAAGCAGGCTCTCGCATGCGCTATGGCCACAACCGCGTCGGGTCCGAGGGTCATAAACATCCGTCAACCGCCGCCCACAAACAAATACGCGCGCTCAACCTGGCGCGCGCTCCCAACTGAAACTGAAACTCGGAACTAGCTTTTCGCCTTCGCCTTCGCCTTCAGCCGCACGCGGCCGTCCTGCATCTCGACCGAGTACTCGACGCCGGCGCAGCCGTACTCGCCGCGGATCTGGTCGGTCTTTTTTCTGACGAAGGCTTTGAAGGACTCGAAGCTGTTCGCATCCGCGGTTTCGCCGGCCTTCTTCTTGGCCTCCAGCATGGCCTCAAACAGCGAGCGTACGGCCGCGGCATCGGTTTCCACATCCGAACAGTGCACTCGGAAGGGCTGCCCGGATTCGACGGCTTCCAGCGCGGCGGCGGCGGCCTGTTCCTGTTCATGCCTCAAGCCCTGGATGCCGAGCACGGCATCCTGGGGGCGCCGGTATCCCTCCTCCTTGATCTTCATCTTCTGGCGCCACAGGTCGCTGAAGATGGCATAGCGCTGGAGGATGGTGTTGTACTTGAAGCGCTGGGCGAAGTTGAGCTTGGAGGTGTCGCCGTACTTGCGGATCAGCCTCTGCACCCGCCACTCGGTGTCCGCCGGCGGTTTCTTCGAGCCGCCACCGAAGTACACGTCGTACTCGATCTTCAGGCGGCGCACGTTCTCGTCGAGAACGTTCAACTCCTCATCAATGGTCACGACCCGCGGTCCTCGGCCTGGCTCGCTCTCCGTCTAAGGTGGGGACAAGCGGACTATATCACGACTTCATCCCGGAATCGCCGGGCAGAGGCAGCGCGCCCCCGAGCCGGGTGCCGGTGCAATTCGCCGGCCCGGCATAGCTATCCCAGCGCCCGCAACTTACATCTAAGGGCAGGTGAATGTTAGGTAAACACTCAGAAGATTGTTTACAATAACGTAAATGGCCGAGCCGATCCCGATCGTTATCGCCGATGACCACGCGGTGCTCCGCGAGTCGCTTTCCGCGCTGCTCGCCACGCAGAAGGATTTCCAGGTGGTGGGCAAAGCGGCCAACGGGGCGGAGGCGCTCGATCAGGTGAACCAGCGTCATCCCGACGTGCTGGTGCTGGACCTGTTCATGCCCAACACCGACGGGTTTGAGGTGCTGCGCACGCTGGACAAGGCTGGAAGCCGCGTGGCCTCGGTGGTGCTCACCGCCTCCGAGAATCAGCCCGATTATGTGCAGGTGGTGCGCCTGGGAGCCCGCGGACTGGTGCTGAAGGGCGAAGGCCCGGAGCGCCTGTTCGCCGCCATCCGCTCGGTCGCCAATGGCGAGCTGGCCTTCTCCGAGGAAATCGCCCAGCAGGTGCTCAGCGCCATGGCGGGTGAAGCCAAGAAGGAGTCCTCGGCCATCCGCCGCCTCTCCGAGCGCGAGCGCCAGATTGCGGCGCTGGTCGCCCGCGGGCTCAAGAACAAGGACATCGCCCGCGAACTTAACATCAGCGAGAACACGGTGAAGCGGCACCTGCAGTCCATCTTCAACAAGACCGGCGCCCGCGACCGGCTGGAACTGGCGGTGATCGCGCTCACCGAACTCACGCGGGCCGCGTAAACCCAGGCACAAGGCTTCAGGCGCGACGCTATCGGCGCGCGATGGCGGGTTTCTCCGAGTTCTTCCTCTCGATTTTACGGAGCTCGTGGCCGACGTACACCTGCCGGGGACGCGCGATCTTCTGCTCCTTGTCCTCGAGCATTTCCTCCCACTGGGCCAGCCAGCCCGCCATGCGCGGAATGGCGAACAGCACGGTGAACATAACCGGCTTGAAGCCCATTGCCTGGTAGATGATCCCACTGTAGAAATCCACGTTGGGATACAGCTTGCGGGTGATGAAATACTCGTCTTCCAAGGCCACTTTTTCCAGCGCGAGGGCGATGTCGAGCTTCTTGTTGCGCCCGGTGACCTTGAACACCTCCTCGGCGGTCTGCTTGATGATGCGGGCGCGCGGATCGTAGTTCTTGTAGACGCGGTGGCCGAAGCCCATCAGCTTGCCCTTGCCCTCCTTGATCCGCTTGACGTACTCGGGCACGTTCTTAACGTCGCCGATCTCGTCCAGCATGCGGAGCACGGCTTCGTTGGCGCCGCCGTGCAGCGGACCGGCCAGGGCGGCCGCCGCTCCCGCCGCCGACAGGTAGGGGTCGGCCTGCGAGCTGCCCACCGAGCGCATGGCGTTGGCCGAGCAGTTCTGCTCGTGGTCGGCGTGCAGAATGAACAGCACGTCCAGTGCGCGCGCCATCACCGGATTGGCAATGTATTTCGGCTCCATCATCTTCCACAGCATGTTCATGAAATTCTCGGTGAAGCCGAGGTCGTTATCCGGATGGACAAACGGATAACCGAGGCTGTGGCGGTAGGAATACGCCGCAATCGTCGGTATCTTGGCGATCAGGCGCACGATCTGGTGCCGGCGGTTTTCCGCATCGAAAATGTTCTTGGCTTCGGGATACATGGTGGAGAGCGCCGCCAGCGTGCTGACCAGAATACCCATGGGATGGGCGTCATAGCGGTAAGCCCGCATCAGGTCCTTGGTGTTCTCGTGCAGCATGGTGTGGTGCTTGACGTTGTATTCCCACTGCTTGTACTGATCCGGGGAGGGCAGTTCCCCGTTCAGCAGCAGGTACGCCACCTCCAGGAAGTTGCAATTTTCCGCCAGGTCTTCGATGTTGTAGCCGCGGTAGCGGAGGATCCCGCGCTCACCATCGATAAACGTGATCCGGCTGCGGCAGGATGCCGTGTTCATGAAGGCGGGATCGTATCCCATGAGGCCGAAATCTTCCGGGCCAGTCTTGATCTGGCGCAAATCCATGGTGCGAACGGTCCCGTTCTCGATCGGGAGGGTGTAGGTGCGATTCGTCCGATTGTCGACAATGGTGAGCGTGTCGTTGGCCATGAATTCCTCCTCGGCTTGACGTGCGGGTGGCCGCCTCCGCCGGCTCTCGGCGTGCTCGACGGGCGCCCTTGACGGCGGGGCCGGAACGATCTGGTGCAACCGGCCAAATTAGTCCTTTTCCCCGCGGAGTGCCAGCCGCCCCAGCCAAATCAGGCCCAAACATTACCATTTTGGGCGAAACGATCGGGAATTGCGAGTTGCGGGCCGCGTGAGCTATTCCTGGCGCAGATTCAGGGGATCGGCCTCGCACCATGATGGTGTGCGCCTCCAATTGCCTTCGTGTACATTTGAGTGCCGGTTCGCATGGCATTGCCGGCTCGCAAGCCGCATCTATGATCCTCGGCACGGGCATCGACATCGCTGAAGTTGCGCGCGTGGCCGCCGCCATCGAGCGTTTTGGCGACCGCTTTCTGCGCCGGATCTTCACCGAAAGTGAAATCCGCTATTGCGACTCCAAAGCCAACCGCGTCGAACGTTACGCCGCCCGGTTTGCCGCTAAGGAGGCCGCGCTCAAGGCGCTGGGCACCGGCTGGAAGGGCGGCATTGCCTGGACGGATGTGGAGGTCTGCCGCCAGCCTGGTAGCCGCCCCACTCTGGCCTTTGCCGGCAAGGCCGCCGGCTACGCCGCCCAGTTGGGTGTGGTGCGCGCCTCGGTGTCGCTGTCGCACACCAAAGACCAGGCTGTCGCTTGCGTGATCTTGGAGGATTAGCCGTCAGCATTCAGCACTCAGCATTCAGCGGCTGAATGCTGAAAGCTGATTGCCGAGTTCTTCTCATGTCGGAAATCGCAGCCCTCGCCCAACCCGCCGCCCATGTTGCCCCGGAGCCCGCCGGAGGCACGCAGCTCGCCGGCGTGCTTACCATGAGCTTCGCCAGCCTGCTGCTGGAGCTCGCCCTCACACGGCTGTTCTCGGTGATTCTCTTCTATCACTTTGCCTTCCTGGCCATCTCCATCGCCCTTTTGGGACTGGGGGCGGGCGGGGTCTTCGCCCACCTGGCCAAGAACCGGCTGGCTCGCTGGAATACCCGCGCGCTGGGTTCGCGGCTGGCCGCGCTCAATGCGGTCCTGATGGTGGTGGTGCTGGAGATCGACCTGCATGTTCCGGTGGATCTGAACCTGACCGGCGGAAACTTTCTGCGCCTGACCGCCATTTACCTGGTTTCCGCGCTGCCGTTCTTCTTCACCGGCCTGTTCCTCTCCATCCTGTTTGCGCGTGAGACCCGGGGCATTGCCCAGCTCTATGCCGCCGATCTCAGTGGCGGCGCCCTGGCCTGCGTGGCGGTTGTCCCTCTGCTGAACCTGATCGGCGGACCGAATGCCATCCTGGCGGGCGCCATCGCCTCCGGCGTGGCCTGCGGCATCTGGGCGCCCAGCCGCAATGGGCGCCGGGCCGCTGCCGGGCTCGTGGTTTTTCTGGCGCTGCTCACGGCGGCGAACTATTCGGGCCGCCTCATCGACATCGTCTATGCCAAGGGCATGCGCCGGGACCAGCCCTGGGTGCTGTTCTCCCGCTGGAACGCTCTCTCGCGGGTGGAGGTGGATGACCAGGGCGGGGCCAACATCATCGTCATCGACGCCGACGCCTCCACCTACATCATGAACACCGACCCGCATGCCTGGCGTCCCGACTACGAGCGCAACCTGATGTCGGCCGCGCCCTCCATCGCCAACGTGCTTCGCCCGCGCGGCGACTACGCCATCATCGGGCCGGGCGGCGGAGTGGACGTGCTGCGGGCGCTGGCCAACGGCAGCCGCAGCGTCACCGGCATCGAAATCAATCCCATCATCGTCAACGACATCATGCGCGGGCGCTGGGCCGATTTTTCGTATCACCTCTACGACCGGCCCGAAGTCCACATGCACATCGGCGACGGGCGCTCCTGGGTGCGCAACGCCGGCGAGAAATTCGACGTGGTGCAGATGACCCTGGTGGATACCTGGGCCTCCACCGCCGCCGGCGCCTTCGCGTTGAGCGAGAACAACCTCTATACCGTCGAGGCCTTCCGCGAATATTTCGACCACCTCAAGCCCGATGGGTTGATCGCCATCACCCGCTGGGAATTCAAGCACCCGCGTGAGGCGCTGCGCGTGGTCTCGCAGGAACTGGAAGTGCTGAAGCTGGCCGGAATTCGAGATGCCGGCGCCCACTTCATCGTGGTCTCGGAGGGCGCGCTCAACGAAGATGGACGCCCGGTCACCGTGCTGTTCAAGAAAACCCGGTTCACGCCGGCGGAAGAAGCGGCGGTGCTCGCGCATGTCGAGCGCAATCCCGGGCTGCACGTCCTCTACGCGCCCACACCAGCGCACTTGCCTGCCGCTACCCCCGCCGCTGCGCGCCCCTTTTCCCAGCTCATCTCCTCCGGCAACCCACGCGCCTTTGCCGCCTCCTATGCCTACGACGTTTCGCCCGTGTCAGACAACTCGCCCTTTCTTCTTCTTCACCATTCGCATCGGCAACGTCTTGCGCGGCATTCTCAGGGGCAGCGGACGCGGCATGGACTGGCGCATTAACCTGGGCGTCGTGGTGCTCGGCATGGTGCTGGTGATCTCCTTGATTGCGGTGCTGCTGTTTCTCATCCTGCCGCTGGCCCTGGCGCCAAGCGCAAGCAAGATGCAAAGCCGCAATCCGGCTTGCCTCCTTTATTTCATCGCCATCGGGCTGGGCTACATCCTGGCCGAGATCGCCTTCATCCAGCGCTTCGTGCTGTTTCTCGGCCATCCTACTTACGCTCTCACCGTGGTCATCTTCCTCATGCTGCTGGCTTCGGGCGCCGGCAGCCTGCTTTCGCGCCGGTGGCTGTGGGACCCGCTCAGCGTGCGCACGCCGCTGCTGGCCGTGATCACGCTCTTAGTGGCCTACGTCGGCATTCTGCCGCCACTGCTGCGCTCTCTGGTGGGATTGCCGTTTGCCGCCAAGCTCGTGGTCAGCGCGCTCGTCCTGGTCCCCCTGGGACTGGCCATGGGCATGCCCTTCCCCAGCGGCCTGCGCGCTCTCTCCGCCGGCTCCTCCGCCGAGGGCAACCGCGTGGAATGGGCCTGGGCCTTGAATGCCGCCTCCAGCGTACTGGGCTCGGTGCTGGCCATGGTGATCGCCATCCACTTCGGTCTCGGCCTTACCCTCGCCTGCGGCGCCGGCGCCTACCTGCTGGCGCTTTTGGCGCTGCCGAGCTTCCGTTCGCTTCCACGCGCAAGCTGATCGGGCCCAACTGGGGAAAGCCGCAGCTCGCGATGCGAACCCCTTGCCCCCTTTCTTGCCGCTTCTGTTATGATTACCCGCTTCCCGACATCGGGACCGCTACGGGGGAGGCTTGCCTAGCCAGAGACAGGTTAGATGGGCGCAGTTGCGCGTGGGCCTGGTGATCATTTTCGCCAGCATCACCCTGGCGGTGCTCATCTTCCTGATGACCGGCCCCAGTAGCCTGTTCACCCGGAAAATCATCGTCAAGGCGTACTTCGATAATGCCGGCGGGCTGAGGGTGGGCGCTCCCGTGCGCCTGGAAGGCGTCGATGTCGGCAATGTTACCGGCATCACGGTTGTTCCCTCGCATGGTCTTACGCCGGTTCTGGTCAGCATGAAGGTCAGCACCCGGTTCCACAACGCCTTGCGCAAGGACTCGGTCGCCACCCTGTCCACCGCCGGCGTACTGGGCGAGACCTTTGTCGATGTCGACAGCCGCGCCGCCACCGGCGCCGTCGCCCAGAATGGCGATATCCTGCCCACCAAGGAGAGTCCCCAGTTGGGGGACGTGGTGCGCTCCAGCCAGAGCACGCTGGAGAACGTGGACATCCTTGTCCGCCGGGTGGACCGCATCCTTACCCAGATCGAGAGCGGCAATGGCTCCATTGGCAAGCTGATCTACGACGACACCGTCTACAAGCGCCTCAACAGCAGTCTCAGCGAGGTGCAAAACATGGTCACCGGTATCAGCCAGGGGAAGGGCTCCATCGGCAAGCTCATCAGCAACGACGAGTTCTACAACAAGGCCAGTGCCTCGATCGACAAGCTCAACAAGGTGATCGACGAGATCAACGCCGGCCAGGGCACGGTGGGCAAGCTGATCAAGGACCCTGCGCTTTATGACAACGCCAACGCCACCATCGCCAAGGCCAACACCCTGATGGCCAATATCAATTCCGGCAAGGGCGCCCTGGGCAAGTTCGCCAGCGATCCGGAGTTCGCCCGCAAGCTCGATGACACCGTTACCAAGCTCTCCTCCATCGCCGACAAGATGAATTCCGACAAAGGCACCATCGGCCTGCTGCTCACCGATCCCAAGCTCTACAACAACACCGACCAAATGCTGCTGGAAACGCGCAACCTGATCAAAGCCATCCGGCAGAACCCCAAGAAGTACCTTACGATTCACCTGAGGATTTTCTAGAAGGCCGCGCTTTTCACCGCTCATCCCTCTGCTTGCGCTTTCCGTCTTCGCCCCCGTACACTGCTCGGTTCCGATATCGTTTTCCGAGGTCGTTATGCGCTTCCTGCGGCTGTGTGCAGCTCTGCTGTTGATGGTGGTTGCATCCTGGGCACAAACCCAATCCAAGGCGCCGGCCAATCCCACCGGGCTGGTGCTGCCGCCGGACCTGCCGAAGATCCCCGCCTTCGATCTGACGGCGATGGACAAGTCCGCCGACCCCTGCGTTGATTTCTACCGCTATGCCTGTGGCGGCTGGATGGCCAGCAACCCCATTCCGCCCGACCAGGCCATCTGGGGCCGCTTCAGCCAGTTGCAGGAGCGCAATCGCGACATCCTGCATGCCGTCCTGGAAGTGGCCGCCAAGCCCGATCCCAAGCGCAGCCCGGTGATGCAGAAGATCGGGGATTTCTATGCCTCCTGCATGGACGAGCCCAGGATCAACGCCCTCGGCGCCAAGCCCATCCAGCCGGAGCTGGAGCGCATCGGCAAAATCGCCAATCGCCGCGAGCTCATCAACACCATCGCCCATCTCCAGGGCATCGGCGTTTCCGCGCTCTTCCGCTTCGGCCCCGAGCCCGACATGCACAAGGCCAGCCTGACCATTGCCTCGCTCTACCAGGGCGGACTTGGCCTTCCCGATCGTGACTACTACTTCCGGAAGGATGACAAATCGGTGGAGACGCGGCGGAAGTATGTCGAGCACGTTACCCAGATGTTCGAACTGCTCGGCGACAGCCCACAGGCCGCCACCGCCGAAGCCAAAACCGTCATGGAGATCGAGACTGGGCTCGCCCAGGCCTCGCTCGACCGGGTCGAGCTGCGCAAGCCGGAAAACCGCGACCACCCCATGACCCCGCTCGAGCTGCACCAACTGGCGCCCGGCTTCGAATTCCGGCGGTACTTCGTGGATGCCAGTTCTCCCGAGGTCAACAAGATCAACGTCGGCACGCCCGAATTTTTCAAACAGGTGAACGCGCAGCTCGATGCCGTGCCGCTCGCCCAGTGGAAAAGCTACCTGCGCTGGAGCCTGGTGAATGCCGCCGCGCCTTGGCTATCCAGCGCCTTTGCCGACCAGGACTTCCGCTTCTACGACCAGTATCTGCAGGGGCAGAAAGAGCAGCAGGTGCGCTGGAAGCGCTGTGTCCGCCTCACCGACCGCGAATTGGGCGAAGCCCTCGGCCAGCCTTACGTGGACCTGACGTTTGGGGTGGAAGGCAAGCAGCGCACGCTGAAGATGGTGCAGGCCATCGAGAACGCCATGGGGGACGACCTGCACACCCTCTCCTGGATGACGCCGGAAACCCGCAAGGCCGCCGCCGTCAAGCTGGCCGCTATCGCCAACAAGATCGGTTATCCCGATCACTGGCGCGACTACTCCCGGCTGGACATGGTGCGCGGCGACTTCATGGGCGACGTGATGCGCGCCGACAACTTCGAGCGTATGCGCCGGCTGAACAAGATCGGCAAGCCCACCGACAAGCTGGACTGGGGCATGTCGCCGCCCACCGTCAACGCCTACTACAATCCCGCGGAGAACAACATCAATTTTCCCGCCGGCATCCTGCAGCCGCCGTTCTATGACAATCGGGCCGACGACGCGGTCAACTTCGGCGGCATCGGCTCGGTCATCGGACACGAACTTACCCATGGCTTCGACGACCAGGGCAGCAAGTACGACGCCAACGGCGACGTGCGCAATTGGTGGACTCCCGCGGACCGGGCGGAGTTCGATAAGCGCACCTCCTGCATCGCCGACGAGTACGCGCAGTTTGTCGCCGTGGACGACGTCCATCTGAACGGCAAGCTCACCCTGGGAGAGAACACCGCCGACAACGGCGGCGTTCGCCTTTCCTTCATGGCCCTGCACGACAGCATGAAGAAAGAAGGCAAGCCACCGAAGCCGGTCGACGGTTTCACCCCTGGGCAGCGCTTCTTCATTTCCTACGGTCAGATCTGGTGCCGCAACGCCAGCGATGCGCAGAAGAGGCTGCGGGCGTTGGTCGATCCGCATTCTCCCGGCCGCTACCGGGTCAACGGTGTGGTCTCCAACATGCCCGAGTTCCGGCAGACGTGGGGCTGCAAGGCCGGTCAGCCCATGGTCCGCGCCAACGCCTGCCGGGTGTGGTGACAAAGCCAACGTGTAAGGGGCTTACTTCCGTCGAAAAAAAAGCCCGGCATCCGCCGGGCTTTTGCAGGCCGCTGATCGGCCACTCCTGTTCAGAAGATGAGGAATTTCTTTTTCTTCTTCAGCTTCTCCTTCGCTCCCGCCGGTTCGTTGGAAGTGATGATCGGCATGGTCTGGTTGGCGCTGGCGCCCGAGTCCGCGAATCCCGGCTTCATTTCGATGTACGCCTGCTCGCGCAGCGTGGTCAGGTATTCGCGCAGCTTCGGCTGCAGCCTCTGGAAATAGATGGCCTCCTGGATGTTGGGCTCCACCGCCTTCAGCGGCGGTACGCCCGGAGGGGTGTGCTCAGCCACCTTCAGGATGATGAATCCCTGCCGGGTGCGGATCACGTCCGTGACTTCACCCACTTTCATGGCGAAGGTCCGGTCCTCCAGTTCCTTGGCCATGGTGCCGCGCTTGAATTCGCCCAGGTCTCCGCCCTGCTGTGCCGTCGGCCCGTTGGAATACTTCTTGGCCACCTCTTCGAACTTCTCGCCAGCCTTGATGGCTGCCAGCGCCTCCTCGGCTTTCTTGTGCGCCGCGTCCAGCATCTGCTGTTCAGTCGGGGCCGGAGCATTGGCATCCGCGGCCGGTTGCTGGGTGGAAATCAGGATTTCATTCAGCCGCACCGTTTCCGGCCGCTGGAATTCCTTCTGGTGCTCGTCGTAGAAGGCCTTCACCTCTTCCGGCGTGATCAGGATGTGCGACCCCACTTCGCGCTGGATCACCTGCTGGGTCACGATCTGGTTGTGCAGGTTCTGCTTGAAGTCCTCGTAGGAGACGCCCTGTGCCTCGGCCGCTTTCTGCAGCGCCTCCATGCTGTCCAGGTGCATGGACTTGCGGATCTCGTCCAGCCGTTTCACCACCTCGGTTTCACCCGTCAGCCCCAGGTCCTGCGCCTTCTGGATGAGCAACTGCTGGTCGATCATGTCGCGCAGCAGGTCCTTGTCGCGTTTGGCGATCTCCCGCTCGGCCTCCGGAGTAGTGCCGAGCTTGAGGCGGATTTCCTGGATGGTCTGCTCGCGGCTCTTGAGCACCTCGGAACCAGTGATGATGGCGTTGTTGACCCGCACGATGATCTCCTCGATCACCGTATCGGCGGCGAAGGCGGCGGAGCACACCAGGCACACCCCCGCGATCAGGACTGCGGATTTTCTTATGCTGCTTACCATCGGCAAACCACACCTGCTGTTGATCGGGACTGTATTGAAATTCTACATGCCCGGGGCTGTGTCCGGCCAGCGCACCACCGCAATTTTCCGCGACTGCCTGGTTGCCCCGCCCTTGTCGCTGCCGGGGTCGTGGAGCAAGGAGCGGCAGGGCGAGGACGGAAGTTCCTGACCCGCGGATATGGGTCTTTGCTATCCTGTGCGGTTCGCCGAGGTCGCGCATGAAATCTCTTATCACGATGCTTCTTGTCTTCGCCTCCACTCTGCTGGCGGCGCAGACCGCGCCCAAGCTCCCCGATCCTGCCCAGCTCACGCGCATGGCCGCGCGTTTCGCGCCTACGCCGCTGGTGGTGGACACCTCTGGTCTCTCTTCCGGCGACCGCCAGGCCCTGGTCAAGCTGATCGAGGCGGCGCGCATTCTCAATCCCATCTACCTGAACCAGCTCTGGAACGGCGACCTCACGCTGTATCACAAGCTCCAGGCCGACCACTCTCCGCTGGGCCGCGAGCGCCTGCACTACTTCTGGATCAACAAGGGGCCATGGTCCGAGCTCGACGGCTTCACGGCCTTCATTCCCGGTGTCCCTGCACGCAAGCCGCTGGGCGCCAACTTCTATCCCGCGGACATGACCAAGGCCGGCTTCGAGGATTGGGTGGCCAAGCTGCCGCCCGGGCAGCAGGAGCAGGCCAAGGGGTTCTTCACCGTGGTCCGCCAACAGGGCTACAAGCTGGTCATGGTCCCTTACAGTGAGGCAGCACCGCGCGGACCTGGGAAGATGCGCCGCGCTGCTGCGCGAGGCTGCCGCGCTCACCGACAATGACTCGCTGAAAACATTTCTCACCTCGCGCGCCGGCGCCTTCCTCTCCAACGACTACTATCCAAGCGATCTCGCCTGGATGGATTTGGACTCGCCCCTCGCCATCACCATCGGCCCCTATGAGACCTACACGGATGAGCTGTTCGGCTACAAGGCCGCCTTCGAAGCCTATGTCGGCGTTCGCGACCAGGCCGAAAGCGCCAAACTCGCCGCTTTCTCCCGCGTCCTGCAGCAGATCGAAGATCATCTTCCCGAGGACACGAAGTATCGCAATCCCAAGCTCGGCGCCTCGGCTCCCATCCGCGTCATGGACGAGGTCATCGCCAGCGGCGACGGCGCCCACGCCATCACCACCGCCGCCTACAATCTCCCCAACGACGAGCGCGTCGTCGCGCAAAAAGGCTCGAAGCGCGTCATGCTGAAAAACGTGCAGGAAGCCAAGTTCCGCACCGTGCTCATCCCCATTGCCCTGCGCATGCTCACCCGCCAGCAGCGGCCCGATGTCAGCTTCGAGCCCTTCTTCACCCACATCCTGGCGCACGAACTGATGCACGGCCTGGGCCCGCAGCAGATCACCATCGACGGCCGGCAGACATCGCCGCGCAAGCAGCTCAAGGACCTTTACGGTGCGATCGAGGAAGCCAAGGCCGACGCTACCGGCCTGTGGGCACTGCAGTACATGATGGACCACGCCAAGGATCTGCATCTCACCCCGGTGCTGCACACCGGACCGGCCGCCGAGCGCCAGCTCTACACCACGTTTCTCGCGTCGGCCTTCCGCTCGCTGCGCTTCGGGTTGTCCGATGCCCACGGCAAAGGCATGGCCATGCAGTTCAACTACATTGCCGACCGCGGCGGATGGGTGCAGCAGCCCGATGGCGCCTTCGCCGTCAATTTCATGAAGATCAAGGACGCGGTCCGCGACCTCACCCATGACTTGCTTACCGTCGAGGCCACCGGCGACTACGGCGGCGCACAAGAGATGCTCGCCCTGGCGGTCATCCGCCCCAACGTGGCGCGGCAACTGGAGAAGCTTGACGCCGTGCCCGTGGACATTGAGCCGCAGTTCGTTACCGCCGACGAACTCGCCCCCGAAGCGGGCGCGCGGAAGGCCGTAGCCGGGCACAAAGGCAAGTCCTCCAACTCCCGCCGCAAGCCGCGCCGCCGGAAATAGCGACGGGTAATGCGCCGGGTCCGTGTGAAAACCCGCGGCAGCAGCGGATTCATTCCGCCGATGCGCCGACCTGCCAGGCTGTGTTTTTCTGAAACTGAATCTGTTTAGTGCGTGGGCGCCGGCCCCGCCTTGTGCCGCGGCTTCTTCATCAGCAGAATCAGCGGCACCACGCACACGAACATGATTCCCAGCAGGCGGAAGGCGCTCACAAACGACACCATCGACGCATGCTGCTGCACCATGCCGAATAGCGCCGCATAGGCCTGCCGGGTCGCCGTGTACGCATCCATGCCCTTGGCCATGAAGCCGGCGCGCGCTGCCTGGATCATCTGCTGCGCCGCGGGGCTGAACGGGTTGATGTTCGCGCCCAGGATGTTGGTGTTGGTCTGCGTATGGCGCGCCACGTAGGTCTGGCTACCATGGCGATTCCCAGGCTTCCGCCGATATTGCGCATCAGGTTGAAGACGCTGGTCGCGTTGCCCATGCGCTCCTTGGGGATCGGGTCGTGGGTCACCGTGGTCAGCGGTACGAACAGAAAGCCCATGCCCACGCCCTGGATGAACTGCGGCCAGAATACGTCCCAATAGCCGGCGTTCAGGTTGATGCGCCCCAGGTCCCACATGGAGTAAGCCGCCACCAGGAAACCGACAAGCAGCAGCTTGCGCGGCTCTATTTTCGACATGAGAACGCCCCACTGAAGGGCATGGCAATGAAGGCGCCCAGGCCGCGGGGCAGCATCGCCCACCCCGCTTGCAGCGCCGGGTATCCGAGCAGCGTCTGCAGAAAAATTGGGACCAGCACAATGCTGCCGTAGAGCACGAATCCCAGCACGGACATCAGGAACACACCGGTGGCGTAGGTGCGCACCTTGAACACTCGCAGGTCCACGATGGGGTAGCGGACCAACAGTTCGCGAAAGACGAAAAGCACCAGACCCACAACCATCATCACGGCCAGCACGCGGAT
>CAVUEZ010000009.1:0-572887 GCA_963740615.1 Terriglobia bacterium | reverse complement strand
GCAAACATTCCCCACCCCTAATCAAATACAGGCTGATAGTTTGTCCTCCCGCAGGCCAGGCCCCGGTTGCCCAACGACGGCTGCGTAGGTAGGTGTAAAGCGGGCCCTGTTGTCCCTGGCCTCGTCCTCGGCCTGGTCCTCAACGCCGTCGTGCTGTAGAGCATGGTGTACCTCAACGCCGCGATGGCCCAGCTGAAGACCCAGGGCTACCCGGGATCTACGAGGCCGTGTCACCCGCTTACTCGCGGAATCGGGTCTGAGCCGACCACCCGTCCGCATGAATGATCAGGATTAGGACAAAGTGACGCTGCAAAAGACGCCAGCAAACGTGCCGTATAGACCTGGCAATTTACCAGCGGCCTCACAGATAAAGCTCGTGGCCACCATGCCTTCCGTGTTGGGGTTAAGGCCCGGAACCGCTGCACCAACATCGCAGCCCCATCCGAGGGCAGGGTTGCAGGGTAGGCCGCTACCGTACTTGCGGGTGGCGCCGGCGATGAACCATTCCTTGAGGGCGGCCCGCGAGTGGTCTCCGAACATGCCGTTCGGGGTCACGCTGGGGACATATCTGCGTTGGAAGGTCTCCACGAGGGCCTGAGTCCGCGGTCCATAGACTCCGTCGATTGGAATCATCGTGGCCTTCGTCCCGACAGCCCAGTTCATCCACGTCTGCAGACTGATGATGCAGGATCCGACGGTGCCCAGGTACATCAAGCCACACTCTTTCATGTCCAGCGTAATCGTGGTTGCCGCTGGCGAAAGAATCGCGGCATCAGCTGGTGCCGCCGCCGTTGCGTGCTCGGCGCGGTGTGATACCGAAGTGACTGCCGCTGGTTGGATAGTCTTGGCCGACGCCACACCGGTCAGGCCCAGCCCGCCGATCGTCGCGGCTGCGGTCACAATGCCTGCGGCCCACCCGAGCTTGTTCTTGATGTTCATGTCGCTCACTTTCCGCCAGCGCCGCTGGCTCATTTCCTCACCGGGAGCCCGCTCCGGCCATCTGTCGCTTGCGCTCGCCATCCCTGGCCCCTCCCTGTCGCGGTCTGTGTCGTTGGCGCTTCACTTACGGGACCGGCGAGCGGATCGGTTCGCTCGGTTGGCATGCTTTTTTCTGGGCAGGCCCTCATACTGAGAATCTGGGCAAGCTGGTCTAGGAGGGTGAACCGATCGGCTGGGGAATCATCGTAGAACATGGGTGGGGATTGGCTGTGTCGTGGAGCGACAGCGGAGCACGCACCGGGCCGCATGAGATAGGCCTGATCGCCAAGCATCGCGGCCAAGAACGACGATGATGCGGCGCGAAGGCTCTATCGCAAATACCGCATGGAGCTGTTCAGGTTCGGCTTCCATGTGCTCCACGAGCAGGGGCTAGCCGAAGAGATGGTGCAAGAGACCTTCATCAAGTTCTGCCGGCAGGCACGGAACTACGACGCCAGCCGGGGCCCGGTGCGGGCCTGGCTGTTCACGATGGCCCGCTCGACGGCCTACGACATCGCCCGGCGTCCCTCGTCCCGGCCGTTCCTGCCCGTCGAGGACTTCCAGCTGCCGCCCCAATACGACAGCGTTGATCAAGCGCTCGCGGTGCTCAGCGTCGACCAGGCCCTCGACAAGCTGCCGTCGATCTACGCTGATGTGATGCGCCTAGTCCGGGACGGCTTCACTCATTCCGAGATCGCCGGGCGGCTCGGCATCCCGGTCGGCACCGTCAAATCCCGGACGGCCAAGGCAGCAGACACGCTGCGGGCCGAGCTGGCCAGCCTGCGAGGCGGCGACGATGCTTTCTGAACGGGATATCGAGCTGGCCCATCCTGAGGCCTTCGACTTCGTATTCGGCATCCTGCCCCGGCCAAGAGAGCCGAGTTCAACCGCCATTTGGCCGGCTGCCGCTACTGCCAGGGCATCGTCGACGAGTACAGCGACATCGGGAGGATCATCAAGATCCTTCCCCCGCACGTCGAGCCGCCAGCTGACCTCGAAGACAAGACCGTAGCCGCCATGGTCGCTGCCTTGGCCGAGCAAAGGGCTAAGCCAGCTCGACGAGCTGACGCCGAAAGCGCCGAGGAGGACCAAGCCGCCACCCGGGTCTACCCGATTCCCGAGGTTCATCACGCAGCCGAGCCCGAGACCCGGGTCCAGCCGAGGCCGCAGCTCCAGCCTCCAGCTGAGGACGAGCCCCGGGTCCACTCTTCGCCCGCCAGCCCGCCGGAACCGGCTGAGCCGCAGGCCCGGCCAATGGTCACTCGCCTGCCAGTATGGCGACGTCACCGAGGCCGCCTGGCCGCTGTCGTTGCCGCCGCCGCTGCCGCCATCACTGGCGCCATCGCCATCCCGCTCAGCCTTCTCGGAAGCGGGCCCGCCACGGTCATCCCGCTTTATGCCACCACGGCGGCCAAGGTAAGCGGCGTCGGAGCGGCCACCGGGCAGGCAACGGCCCGACAGGATGCGTCGGGGAGCTGGAACGTCAGCTTGACCGTGCGGCACCTCAAGAACTTCGAGGATGCTAAGTGGTACGAATGCTGGTACATCGGCTCCAAATCGGGACAGCGGCAGGTGGCACCGGTTGGCTCGTTCCTCGTCTCAGGCAGCAATAGCCAGACGTTCACCATGACGAGCGCCGTTGACCCCCACGACTTCAAGACGATGGTGATCACGCTCCAGCTGCCCAGCGCAGACGGTGCTTTTCAGCAGAGCAACGTCATTCTCAGCGGCCAAACGCTGTAGAGCGAGCCTGCCTGTCACCTGTCACCGCCGACGTCCGGGGCCGGCAGATCCGTGCAACCGCTGGCGTTAGTGATGATCTTGGCGGGGATGCGGTCATCACCCGTGTAGGGGAAACGACGTTTCTCCTACAGTCTTGCGCCTAGCTGGCGTAGGTGGTGGCGAACGATGGCGAGCTGGTCGGCGTGCTGGTGGCGGACTTGGCAGCCCGACTGTCATGGCCGCGCCGTCTCATTCGTACTGCGACCTGGCAAAAACATGCCCGGCGCCAACGGGCTCATCTACTGCCTGTGGCCGACCGTCACTGTCCATGAATCGCCCGGAATCGGGGGGCCAGATCGATCTTGCCGCTGTCGGCGAGCAGTGCCGTCAGCGACGGCACCGGCGTACCAGCCCGCAGCGCCTTGGGTGATCTGTTCCCGCAGCCGGGGTTCCGGCAGGTAGCGCAGCAGCGGCGCAGAGGTGCGCTAGGAGCGGAGCATGCTGCGGTAGACGGCGATCAGCGCGGCCTTCTGCTCGTCGGCCAGGCGCTCCTCGGCGCTGATGGCAGACTCCACCGACGATGCTGGGGGCCCGTCAGCCGCCGCGGCCCCATCCCCGGAGGGAGCCAGGTCGAGCAGGCCCGCCTGGGCAAGCAGTGTCTCGACGGACACGTTCAGCGCTTCGGAGAGCAGTTTGAGCACGCGCACCGATGGCAGGTGCAGGCCCCGCTCGAGCTGGCTCAGGTAGGCATTGGAGAGAGACGTCATCTCAGCAAGCTGACGCAGTGACAGGCGGGCGAGCTTACGCCGGCTGCGGATGAAGGCGCCCAGGCATTGCGTCTGCGTGTGCCAGGTGCCGATCACTGTCGCTCCGTAATTTTGTGCTTTTCGCTCTCTGCTCAGGATGGTAAGCAAGTCTGCGGCGAACCGCGACCGGCTCGCCGCCGGGCAGCGGACCTGTCGCAGGTGGCGGGCAGGCCCGCCGGGAAGGTGAGGCCTGCCTGGTCTCGCCGCCGCTGTTCTTGGCGCCGGTGCCGCCCTTGCCGGGGAGCAGCGGCGTGGTGGCGCGCGGCACGTCCCGGCGAACTTCTCCTGGCTGGCCAGCAGCCGTTCCGCCAGCTCGGTCATCCCCCGCGCACCGGTGACCGCCACCGCCACCGTCCGCCCGCCAGTGACGCAAGCCCGTCCGCTGACACCAGTCCCGTCCCTCCCCGCACACCCGCCGGAATCCAGTCGTGTTAACTAAACTTATCCTATTGCGTACTATCCCGATCATCGTTATTATTCCCCGTAACCGTGTGACTTCCGTCACAGGGACGGTGGCCGCGGCGTGCCCGAGGAGGAATGGACATGCCTGTCAGGGATGACTCCGAGCGCGAGCAGATCATGCAGGTGGGCGGGACGACGCTGCGCGTCGCGAGCCGCCCGGGCACCGGGACAGGGCCGCCGCTCCTGCTGTGCAACGGCATCGGCATGCGACTGGAAGCCTTTCAGCCGTTCGTGGATGCGCTCGACCCGGCCATCGAGGTGATCCGCTTCGATGCCCCCGGCGTCGGCGGCTCTCAGCTACCCAATCTGCCTTACCGCTTCACCACCCTGGCCCTGCTCCTGCGCCAGATGCTGCATGCTCTCGGCCACCAGCAGGCCGACGTCCTGGGTATCTCCTGGGGAGGCGGGCTGGCTCAGCAGTTCGCGCTGCTCAACCCGCGCCTGTGCCGGCGGCTGATCCTGGTGGCGACCGCAACCGGGCCGCAGACGATGGTGCCGCCCAACCCGCTGCCGCCGGTGAAGAACCTCATCCTGCGCCGCTGGGGCGACCTGTGGGGAGGAAGCGCGAAAACCGACCCGGACGCGCTGGCCAGGGCCCTGCACAAGGCGCGGATCAGCCCGCTCAGCATGGGATTCCTGTACCAGAACACCGCCGCGCTGGGGTTCACCACGCTGCCGCTGCTGCCGCTCATCCGCCAGCGCACCTTGGTGCTCACGGGCGACGAGGACCCGATCATCCCGGTGGCCAATGGCCGCATCCTGGCCGCGGGCATCCCGCACGCCACGCTGCACGTCTACCACGGCGGCCACGTCGAGCTGGCGACCCGCCCGAGCCTGCTCACGCCCCTGATCACCAGCTTCCTGGCCGCGCCGCCGCACGATGCCCGGCGCACTGAACAAGCCCCGACCGGTCGTCATCCCGAAGACCAGGGCCCGCGCCAGGTCGCCGACGGCCCCGCCGCCGCTCAGGCCGCCTCCCGCCAGCAGGCCGTGCCCTCCTAACCGGCCGGGCCCCCGTAACCGCGCCGAATTGGGCGGATCAGGCGCAGCCGGAACTCGCGCGCAGTCACATTCCGCGATCAGGTTGCCGTCGCAGGCACCCGCGTTGATGCGTGATAACTAACGTTATCGGGCAACACCACCTACGATGGCAAGATGCCACCGGCGCGAACGCCGCCGCGCCGACATGGTTCGGTTCCCGGTTATCAGGCAATTACGGGCGCACGGAAGGAACAGGCCGCCCGCGACGTCCTACCGGGCCACCCGCTCACCCGCCACATCGACGATTTCCTCACCGACCTGGCGAACGCGAACAAGCCGCGCAACACGATCCGCGCCTACCGCGGCGACCTGATCGGGTTCGCCGCCTGCCACGACGGCTACATCGCCGGGCTGACCGCGGCGCCGGTCCGGGCGTTCCTCGGCGAGATCGCCGGGCAGGCCCCAGCCACCCGCAAGCGCAAGCGCGCGGCGGCCGCCTCGTTCTGCAAGTGGGCCGTCCGGCACGAGCTGCTGGACGCCAGCCCGATGGACCGCATCGACGCCATCGAGGTTCCCAGGACGCTGCCCCGGCCGGCGGCCGCCGCCGATGTGTCGGCGGTGCTGGATGCGATCTGCTCCCGGCGGCCGCGCAAGGACGTACCGGTCGGCGTGCTGCGGGACCGGGTGCTGTTCGAGACGGCCTACGTCTGCGGTGCCCGCGCCTCGGAGGTTTGCGGGATGTACGTCGAGGACCTGGACCTGCGCCTGGACGACGAGCACGCCCGCGTTCAGGGCAAGGGCGGCACCGTCCGCACCGTGCTGCTGGATGACCGCGGCTATGTCGCGCTGCTGCGGCTCTACCTGGCCCGGGCCGGGTATGCCTCAGGCCCGCTGTTCCGGGCCAGCATCAACGGCCGGGGCGGCCCGCTGTCCTACGACGCGGCCCACAACCGGTGGAAGAAGTACTGCGCCGCCGCTGATGTTGAGATCGGCATCCACCAGCTCCGCCACGCGCACGCCACCGAGCCAGTTTCAACAGCGGCGTCTCCATCGAGGTCGTCCGCCGCCGGTGCCGCGAGCCCGTAGGGGGCGAACCAAGTCATTCTCACCTACAGCGACCAAACTGTTACAAGGGCACGCGCCGGGCTGGCCCGACCCGCATCGGAACGACGGCGGGCGGTAACGCGACGGGATTCAGCCCGCTATCGCCCGTGGCCGTTCCATTGTGGGCGGATCCCGGCCGCCGGGCTGGCCGCGTCAACGGGATACACGCGGCGTTCCTGGTCCTCGGCGGCACGGCCGGGCTTGTATATCAGGTGCTCGAATCGCAGGTCAGAGATGATATTAGAACTTCTGGAAAAGGTGATGCCATCACCTTTTCCGCTTCCGGTGCCGAGGTGGCCCGGGCCGCCCGGCTGAGCCCCTCCGCGACGTCGGCCGCGCTCCGGGTCCTGGCCGAGCACGGGCTCGCCGAACGAGGTCCTGGAGGCTGGCGGCGCGGGCCCGCGGACCTGGACGACGTCGCCGAGTCGACCGGCGCGGCCGCCATCCACCGCGAGCGGGCCGAGCGGTACAAGCAGGACCGGGAAAGCTGGCGGACCCGGCTCCGGCAGTACCAAGCCGCCCGGCACGCGCCCGTGACCCCGGGCGATAGCTGGCTCAGCCTGGACGACGAGAACGAGGCCGAGTGGGAGGCCATGCTGTTCAGCCGCTGGCCGGTGCCGGACGATGATTTCGTGCGCGGGCCGCCGGACGACAAGGTGACCGGGATTACCGGTGTGGCGTAGCTGCCTTGATCGGTGCAGCGTTCGTTAACGGCATCCCGGCGCTATGTCAGACCTGTCACCAGTACCGAAGTGCCAGGCCCTCAGCCGTCGTCGTTGCAGTACCACGGATCGCCCTGATCGCCGCTGCAGGTCGGGGTCACCACCCGGTGCGTGCTTGCGCATGTTGTTGAGGTCGCTGTTGTTGAAGTCGTGGATCTTTTCGCGTACGGCCGGAGGCTTGATGTGGGGGAATTCGCAGCCCGCCGATGCAACGGCGAGCGCTAGGGCCACGAATACCGCGGCCAGGCAGCGTCGCAAGCCTTTATGAAGTCGCATGCCTTTATGGAGCGACCCCGGATGCGTCGCTGACGGCGAACGCGGGGTTGGCTGTGATCAGCGAGTTGTGCGGCCGGCTGGGTGTGGCGGGGGCGCTGGATGCGGCGGCCGGCCCCATTAAGCAGCGGGATCGCGGGTTCGGGGCCGGGGAGCTGCTGTGCGGGATCGCTGCGGCGCAGCTGGCCGGGGAGGATTTCCTGACCGGACTGGACCGCCAGCGCGCCGATACAGCAGGCCAGCTGATCACGCCGGTCCCGGGCCTGGCGTCCACGACCGCGGCTGGGCTGGCCCGCCGGGTCACGCCTGCCCAGTGGGAAGCGGTCGAGCGTGGCCTGGCGGCGGTGACCGGGCGGATGCTGGACCTGCTGCCGGCGGAGCGGGCGGCCGCGCTGGCCGGCGGGCCGGTGACGATTGACCTGGACACCACGGACGTGGAGGTCTACGGCCGCAAGAAGCGCGGGGTGGCGTATAACCACCAGGGGCAGCGGGTTCGCCGGCCGCATGTCGCGGCCTGGGCCGAGACCGAGATCGTGCTTGCCGCGGACCTGGGCGATGGCACCGATGACCCGCGCGCGACCGCGCCGGGCCTGCTGCGCCGCGCCCTGGCATGCCTGCCTGCGGCGGCGCGGGCCGGGCGGGTGGCGCTGCGCGCGGACGCGGGGTACTTCGCCGGGGCGCTGGCCCGCGCCGCGCACGATGAGCGCATCGCCTTCGCGATCGGCGCTAAGCGGATCGCCCCGCTGTGGCGGCTGCTGGGCGGCATCGCCGAGGACGACTGGCACGACGCGATCGAGATGGGCAATGCCCAGGTCGCCGTCGCGCAGTACTGCCCGGGCTGGTGGCCCGCGGATACCCGGCTGCTGGTCCGCCGGGTGGCGCTGGACCCGGGCCAGGTCTCCGCCGACCCCAGGTCGCGGCGGCGGCGGACCCTGCACCCGGATTAGCGCGCCCTGCCGATCCCCGAGCTGGCGCAGCAGCCCGCCGTCTACGCCTACTCGTTCATCCTGACGAACCTGGACGTGTCCACCCCGGCCAAGACGGTGGCCGCCGAGCATTGGCACCGTCACCGCACCACGGTGGAGAACCTGTTCCGCGACAGTAAGCTCGGTGCCGCCCTGCGGCACCTCCCATATCCCCAGGTCAACCTGGCGTGGATGTGGGGCGCGCTGCTCGCCGCGACCATGGCCGCCTGGCTGCACCAGCTCACCGGCACCGCTCTCGGCGAGGACATCGTGCACGGGCACGGGGTCCGCGGCGGCAAGGCCATGATCGCCACCTTGCGCTGGCGGCTGATCGCCGTCCCGGGCAGGCTGATCCGCCACGCCCGGCACCTGGTGCTGCGGCTGCCGCCCGGCCACGGACTGCTTCCCGAGGTCCTGGCCCGGCTCCGAGAACTGCCCGCCCCCGCCTGATCTGCGCCTCCTGAGCCCCGGCTCCCCGCCCTGATCCACGGCACGCCAGCCCCGACTGCGGAAAGGCCTCGTAAACCGGCGAAACCGGCGCCAGCACCCGGGCCGCCGGCATGCCCGCTACCAGCAACCCCGGCACACCAAGATCATTCATGGAGCCCGGGGTCAGCTCACCGCGCTATTCGCGGATTCGGGTCAGAGTGTGATCCACCCGGTCAGCAGGTCGGCCCCATCCGCTGTGCGGCCGTGCAGCCGGAACGGGCTGTCCGGTGAGGGATCGAGGGTGAAACGGCCGATCTCGTCTACCTCGGCCGTGATGATCGCGCCCGCCCTGGTATGAATCTCCAGCGTCCCGCTCCGCGGCGGGATGACCTGGCCGAGCAGCGAGCTCCCGGCGACCTCGAGCTCCATGGTGAGATGGGCCGAGGTGAAGGTGAGGAACTGGACCGAGGCCGTTTCCGACCGCACGACTGCGGCCTCGCGCTTGTCGGCGTCATAGGAGTCATAGGAGTCATAGGTGAGCTGCGCGAGCTCGGCGTCGATGTTGTGCCAGGCATAGGCGTTCTTGCCTGTCTCGACGAACCAGGAAGGGACCGCCTGGCGTGCCTTTATCGCTTCGCTCAGAGCGGTCAGGAGCTGTTCGTCGTCCCAGCCGTTACACATCTGGCTCGCCTCCCCGGTTGTGGACCTTGATTTCGCCCTGGTCCAGCGCGAGGAAGGCAGCCGGCTTGCGCAGCCGGTTCAGGCAGCGGGGCGGCTGCAGGCCGGTGCTGCCGACCGGAATCCCCAGCTCCGCACGGATGCCCGCGTAGGAACGGGGCGGGGCGCTCATGAGCATGGACAGCAGTCGCTGGCAGCGGGGCGGCAGCTCGGCGAACGCCGCTCGCAGCGCCGCGTTCTGCTCGGCTATCAAGATCTCCTCCTCATCCACGCACAGGACAGAGTCATCCACTCTGCTACCCAGCCGTCCAGATCTATGCGGGTGAGCAGGCGCTCGACGTCGGCCCGGTGAAGCGCTCGACGTCGGGCACCTGGTTGTCACTGTCCTGGTGGCCGGTGCTGACGCGGAGCCAGACCGCGGCCGCTTTCACGGCTGGCCGTCTGTCGGCGCCGGGAGCGGCTCCAGGAGATCCAGGACGAATGCCTGGCCATCCTCGCCAAGCACCCGCTGCTCGGGACCTTTGCCTCCATGTCGTCCTCGGGACAGTGCTAGCTTCAGAGGCGCTCCAGGGGAAGTGAACCCGGAAGAGGGAGCCGGCCCGGGAGTGGCAGCAGGAAGGGGAAGCCTGGAAGGTTGTGAGCCCTAGCTCAGCTAGGGAAGTGAGGCACCGGAGCCGCCCGGGTGAGAACCCGGGGGTCCTGGGGACCCGCCATGTCTGGGCTCAGCCCAGGACAGGCCTGTTCACAGCTCCGCGCCGCCACCTCGCGCCCGGCGGCCATGTGAGGCCTCCGCCATGGGCGCTTTTGATGTGACTGCGCTCGTCGCGTGGCCCGGCGTGTCCGTAAAACGACCGTTATTCCGACGGCGGCCCGGTGCCCGGTGCCGCCTGGCGCCCGCCAGGCCGCAGCGTCGGGAAACAATGTCGGGAAAACTACGTCGCCTAATAAGGTCCGCCCGGCCGTTTGCGCTACAGTCAGGGCTATGGCAGTACCCCGCCTCCTCACCGCGGCCGCGTGATGGCCAAGATCGGGTACGCGCGGGTGTCCATCCGCAGCCAGAACGACGACAGCCAGGTCGATGAGCTGACCGCCTACGGGTGCGACAAGATCTTCACCGACAAGGCGTCCGGCAAGCTCGCCGCCCGTCCCGAGCTCGACAGGGCCCTGGCCTACCTGCGCGAGGGCGATGTGCTCGTCATCACCCGGCTGTCCCGCGCGATGCGGTCGCTCAAGCACCTGCTCGCGCTGGCCGACGAGCTGCGCGAGCGCAGCGTCGGCCTGGTCGTCCTCAAGCAAGACATCGACACGACCACGCCGACCGGGCGGCTGGTGTTCCACGTCCTCGGCGCGATCGATGAGTTCCAGCGCGAGCTGATCATAGAGGGCACTCGGGAGGGTCTGGCCGCGGCCCGGGCCCGCGGCCGCACCGGCGGCCGCAAGCCCAAGCTGAACGACCGCCAGGCCACCACGGTCCGCCGAATGTACGCCGCCACCACGCCGGACGGGAAGAGGCAGCACACCGTCGCCGAGATCGCCGAGGCCGTCGGGGTGCACCGCACCACCGTCTACGACTATCTGAACAAGGAGCGCTGACATGGCCGTTGACCCGCAGGACTCGCCCCGGCATGCCGTCCAGGTCGTCCGCCGCGTGCTGCTCCGCCGCAACATCGCCGTAGACACCGAGACCGCCCAGCTCGTTGCCAACGCCGTCCAGGCCGTCCTCCAGCCCGGCACATCTTCCCAGCCGCCGCGCCGGGGGCCGCGTTTTCCTCCCCCGGCTGCGAGCCGCTGTTCTAACGACGTGGTGCGCGATTGAGGTCGGGGTGTGCTGGCCTGGCGGACTGCCTGATTGGTGATCACCTCTCGGCGGCGCGGTCGGATACCAGGCCGGCAACGGCCATGTAGGTCTCGTCGAAGTCTTCGCGTCGTCCGAGGAACCGCTGGAGGGTCCGCCACTGCTTGTGCTCGGCGTTGGCGTGCTCCACGCAGATCCGTTCCGATGACTGCTGGTGGCGCGCCGCGTCCCAGGCGGCGGCTTCCTCCGGCGTCGCGTCCTTCTTCGGCCTGAGCGGCGGGGCCTGGACCTGGCCGGGAAACTCCTTGGCCAGGCCCCGGTACCCGGCGTCGACCTTGGCCTTGCTCGATCGCGAGTTCTCCATGCCTGGCGGCCATCATCGCCGCGAGTGGGCGGTGGGCATGAAGTTTGTGGTCGAACTGCCCGAGAGCGTGGACCTGCCGCCCGGAACCGTCTTCCACACCTTCGGCTTCCCCGAGCCGGAGATCTTCGGCTTCTTCTACGTCCATCCCGACCGGCTGGCCTCGGTCGGCATCTTCGTGCCCTCCTGGTTCGGCAGCCCGGTGCGCACCGTCTATCGCTACCTGCAGCACTTCATGATGCATCCCTACCTGTGGCGCTACCTCGAGGGCGGAACGTTGAAGTCCTGGGGCGCCAAATCGCTGCAGGAATCAGGCCGTCGCGGCGAACCTCTGCTGGCCGGCAACGGCTATGCCCGCATCGGCGAAGGCTCCGGCAGCACCAATGTCCTCACCGGCTCCGGCGTGGACGAAGCCTGGACCACCGGCACGCTGCTCGCCGAAGGGGTCATCGAGCTGCTGCGCGAGGGCGAGCCCTTCACCCGCGAGAACCTGGAACGTGCTTACGTCGCCCGCCGCCGCGCCAGTTGGGTCGAGCAGGAAGGCCGCGTCGCCGAAAAGGCGCGCGACGGCTTCCAGCGCGGCGTCCTCACCGGCGTCGTCGGCATGGCCCTGGCCGCCTTCAGCAAGGGACGCTTCTCCCTCGGCCACGAGCCCCGCTCGGTGAACGAGCGCGTCGCCACTCCCGAGCACTACTTCGCCGGCCGCATCCCGCAAGAGGAGATCAACGACATTCGCCGCCGCTGCGAGCTGGCCAATACATCGCTCCACGATGCATTGATGGACCGCTGCGGCTGGCCCCGGATTCCCTTCGACGGCCAGTTGCTCATCTCCCAGCAGGACGCGCTGCTGATCGGCGGCAAAGTCATGGCGCCCGAAGGCTATGCCGACCACGTGGTCTTCCATTTTCCCGAAATTTGCCAGGCCTGCGACACCCGCCTCTGCATCGAGATGTGCTCCGGCCAGGCGATCACTCCCGGCGACGGCGGCCTGCCGGTGTTCGACCGCGAGAAGTGCGTCCACTGCGGCGCCTGCCTGTGGAATTGCGTGCAGATGATCAACGGCCACGAAAGCGCTAATATCGACTTCCGCGCCGGCGCCGGCGGCCTCCACTCGGCCCTTAACTAGCCGCGCATCAATGCGCATGAACGCTGATGTATTCTGTGTATCAGGCACGGCCTTGTGTATCAGGGCACGGCTTTCAGCCGTGCCGAACCGGTCATTCATTTTTGTCATTCCGAGCGGCCTTTAGGCCGCGAGGAATCTTGGTTTTTTTGTCTGACCACTGACCACTGACCACTGGCCACTTGCTGCTTTTGCGAAACTGGAACTATGCACCTCATCGTCCTCGGATCCATCGTCCCCGACCCGCTGCAAACCCTGGAGCCGGTCACCACCCCCAACGGCCCCGCGCTGAAGAACGAGATGATGCTGCCCGCCGTCCTCGACCCCTGGGCCGGCCACGCGCTCTACGAGGCGGCCAGCTTCGCCGCGAAGAATCCGGGCAGCAAGGTCACCCTGCTCTCGCTCGGTCCCAAGGCCAAGCTGCAGCAGGTCATGATGACCGTCGCCCAGAAGGTCCCGTTCGAGCTTCTCGCGCTCGATGGTCCCGCCGGCGGCTTCACCGACGCGCACTCCACCGCCACCGCCCTCGCCGCCGCCATCAAGACCATCCCCGGCCTCGACCTGGCGCAGACGCTGATCTTCGGCGGATGGGAATCGGCCAGCCGCGGCGCCGGCGCCACCCTGCAGATCGTCGGCGAACTGCTCGGCATCACCGACCAGTTCCAGGGCGTGGACCAGCTCAGCCTCAACCCGGACGGCTCTTTCGAAATCCTGGAGCGCATCGAGGGCGGCCGGCACCAGGTTTCCACCCTCGCCGCTCCGCCGGCGGTGCTCGGCTGGGCGACCGGCAACCTGCCCGAGCCCCGCAACAACCCGCAGGTGGGCATGGCCAACATGCGCACCGTCATGCCCGCGCTGCAGCGCGCCAAGCCCGCTTCCGTCGCCGCCGACGGCCTGCGCTACCTCAACGTCGCGCTGCCCAAGCAGCAACGCGACACGCGCATTGTCAAAGACATGTCCCCCGACGAAATCGCCGACGAAATCGCCGGCTGGATCGGGAAAGAATAGCTTGAGACCGGAAACTGGAAACTGACCACTGGCCACTGACCACTGGCCACTGACCACTGGCCACTTTCTGAAACTGAAACTGAAACTTATGGAAACCATCCTCTATCTCGCCCACACTGACGACGCCAACACGCTGCCCAAAATCGCGCTGGAAACCCTTGCCGCCGCCCTCGAGCTCGCGGCCGGCCTGAACGCGCCGCTCACCGTCGCGCTCTTCGGGGCCGAGGTGAAGGCCGCCGCCGACGCCATCGCCGGCTGCGGCGCCACCCGCGTCCTCGGTGTCTCCGGCGCCGATTTCGCGCAGCCGCGCTACTCCACCGATGCCGCCGCCTGCGAGGCTCTGTGCCGCGCCGCCAACGCAACCGTCGTCCTCGCGCCCGCCACCTCGCGCATGGCACGCGTTCTGCCCGGCGTCTCGCACCGGCTCAACGGCCGCGTCGACACTCACATCACCGGCATCGCGGTGGCCGAGGGCGCTCCCGTGGCCACCCGCTGGTTTTATCGGCAGCGCATCGAGGGCTCGCTCCAGCGCGCGCCGCGCCCCTGGCTCATGCTGCTGGAAAGCGGCTCGCGTCCCGCATGGCAAGGCGCGGCCGCAACCGCGAACGTCGAAACCGTTGTGGTCAACCTTCCACCGCTCCGCACCACCGTCACCGGCATTCGCGCCCCCAAGGCGGGCGAGCAGACCATCCGTCCCGACGCCAAGCTGCTGTTCGTCACCGGCGCCGGCTGGACCAAGAAACAGGCCGACGGCCAGGTGCACGCCGCCGAAGCCGAGTCGCTGATCCTGGAATTTCTGCGCGTCTCCCAGGCGTCGCTCGGCGGCAGCAAGTCGCTGGTGGAGCAAAGCGGAGAAAACCAGGCAACGCTGCGCTTCATGACCCACCTCAACCAGGTGGGGCAGACGGGCGCCACGCCGCGCCATCCCAAGGGCCTCTCCACCTGCTGCCACGGCGAGGAGCCGCACGTGGTCGGCTGGCGCTTCATCACCGAGCGCCGCGCCATCAACCTCGACCCCAACTGCGGCTGGGCGCGCGGCAAGGCCGACGTGCTCTATGTGGCCGACGCCTTCGCCGTCATGGCTAAGCTCAATGCGCTGCTGGCAAAGAAATCCGCCGTCAACGCGGATTAAACCGGGCCTCGTACCCACTGGCCCACCAACGACCAACGACCAACAGCCTGTTGCAATCTCCCCCCCGTCGCGGTGACAATCAAACCGTGCCTGAGCCAGCCGCAACCGCCGTTTTTGTCCGGGGCGCCGTCGTCCTGGTCACGCTCAACTCCCCCCGCGAGAAATTCTGGGGCGCGGTGCTGGAGCTGACTCCCGCCGGGCTGGGCGTGCGCGGCATCGATTTGAACTCGCTCGACGACTTCGCCCGCCTGCTGCGCGACGACGAGCCCGCCGCCGCCGGCGCCGTCTTCTTTCCCATGCACCGCATTGAGCGCATCGAACTGGACACCCGCAACGGCGCCATTCCCTCCCTGGCCGAGCGTTTTGCCGCCAAGAGCGGGCGCGACGCCGCCCAATTCCTCGACCTCGGCGAATTTTCCGTGGAGCGCCAGCCCTAGATGCTTCGCCAGCTCTTCACCGCGCCCAACCAGCTCACCCTGATTCGCCTGGTCATTATTCCCTTCATCGTCATCAACATCGTTGACCGGGATTACCGCCTGGCGCTCATCCTGCTCATCATCGCCGGCCTCAGCGACGGCCTCGACGGCCTGCTCGCCCGCATCCTCCACCAGCAGACCCGTATCGGCCAGTACCTGGACCCCATCGCCGATAAGCTCCTGCTCAGCACGCTGTTCCTGGTGCTCTCCATCATGCACCGCATCCCCTGGAAGTACACGGTGCTGGTGTTCAGCCGCGACCTGTGCATCCTGCTCACCTGCGCCGTTATCTACGCCACCACCACCATCCGCGATTTCCGCCCCTCCATCTTCGGCAAGATCAATACCGGGGCGCAGGTGGTAACCATCTTCTTCGTGCTGCTCTACCAGGTGGACTCGGCCACCTGGATCTTCTACTGCCGCAAGGTCGGCTTGATTGCCACCTTCGTCTTCACTCTGGTCTCCGGTCTTCACTACGTCTTCCTCATCGGCCAGCGGCTGCACGCGTATGAGCGCGAGGGGCGGCAGGCGACCTCGGCGCATTAACTCCTAGGTAAACCTTAGACGGTACCCACCCCCCTCCCCTGCTTGGGAAGAGTCGGCCTGTAGAATCAGCGACTTGCGTAACGGATACCGTGACGGTAACCGTGGGATACCTGCAGGTAACCTGGCGCATTATCGGACGCAAGAGGCTGTCACGGAGGCGCGGCAAATGGCATTAGGTTGTCAAAGAACTAAACAGGGCGGTGATGAACACCCAACCTCTGCGCGCACTGGGCGCACATTGAGGATGATCCGCCGGCCGAGAATACACAAGGAGAATAGAAGGCGCGGCGATTACTTTCGGAATGGGGTAGTGATTACTATCGTAACCAGGAAAGCGTGGCGAGTGCCCTTAAGTCTCCGGGGCATGCGAGTGACGCCAACAGAAAAACCCCCGGGTAAGCCAAAGACGGGCTTACCCGGGGCACCCTCGGGTCTTAATCTTCATTTCGGATCACCGCGCTTACCCGGGCCACCCGCCTCGGTTGGCGGTCTTGGATAGACACGCAGGCGTGACGGCCGTTCGTCGTCGTCGGTCTTCGGTCGTTGGTCGTTGGTAGTTCGCAGTCGTCGGCGGTCTTCGGTTGGCGGCTATTGGTTGTGCGTTGTGCGGGCATGACGGCCATGAGTGCGCAGTGGCCGCCGTGGTTTGGGCACTGGCTATTGGGTGCTGGGGCGTGCGGGTCCCGGGACTTCGAGGCTGTTCGAAACTCGGCCGAGGCCGGGAGCGGTGGAACAAGTTGGCGAATTCGAGCCTGAAGGAGAAGCGATCGCATCAGCAATCCCGAATTCAGGGCAAAGTGGACAAATTCGGTTTTATTCCGGTCCAAAGTATTTCGTAACGGCCTCTGCGTCCCGGGCTGGGTTCTGTCGTCCTTCGGACTGCAGGTGGGTGGGCGACAAAACACCCACCCTAGCCAAAGACGGGCTTACCCGGGGCACCCTCGGGTCCTAATCTTCAGTTCGGATCACCGCGCTTACCCGGGCCAGCCGCCTGCGTCACGTGGTGGGGAACGCCAACCGCGATCACTCGTGCTAATCGCGCCACAGCTTATCAAAATACCAGAAATTGATCCGTCTGTCCCCGATTTCCTTGGTTCGTTGAGCAAAACACCCAAGTCTACTCAGAGGCTCTGGAGCCGACACGGTTATCTAATCCGTCCTCATCCATCTGAGGAATAAGCAGCAGCTTCCTTTTCAAGAAATGGACCGAACACTTCAAGCTCCATCGTTCTTAGGCCTCCACTCGTGAAGAGGGCTCTGCACCGTTGCATCGCTTCCATCGCACGACTCTGATCTCCTAAATGCCTACAGGCTCTTGCCACCAACGCGTGACCGAGAATATCTTGCGGAGCGATCCGTATCATGAATTCGCCAAAATCCTTCGCCAGGCTCCAGTCTTCCAAGATATCATTATAAATTGCCTCCCTGGCGAAATCCTTGACTTGGCTAAGCTTCGAAAAAAGCTCTTTGTCTGGATCATTTTGCATTGCGAACCACCCTCCTACACACCGAAGACAGCTATTGAATAGTTCCGCCTGCTTTGCAAAGGTCAAATTTCTGCCTTGCGGCTTTGTAACATCCATCTCTTGCAGGCCCCGGAGGATAAGCGTCTTGGCAGGCCTTAGTGTCTTCAATGAACTGATGCAAGCATTTTGAATATTGGGAGGTCCAATCGACTATGTCTTTAGTCGTCTGAACGATCTGCGGCCCGTATCGGACAATGACGTAGGTACCAATTAATATTGCTCCACACACTTCCGGTTGTGCGACGCAGAGTCCAATCTCGATTGCGTCATCAACGCCCGCAATCCCGTTTCCAATCGGCACGCACACTCCGAAATCACATTGCATGCCGCTCGGCAGGAACACATCCCAAGGGTTCTGCTGCGGGAACGGGAACCAGTTCGGAAATCCCAGTGTCTCGCCGCCCATGGGCGGCAGGCCGCCCGTGCTCGGGCCGGAGACCGAGGCGGTACTGGCGCCGGTTCCACCTCCGCCGCCTCCCGAACCAAGCTTTGCCTTCGAGCACCTCACCTCAAACTGTGCAACACAAGCCATATCGTAACTAAACCGAAACTCATCAGTGCCACACCCGCAATTTTAGCTTCGCCTCTGTCAAGGTGCTCGCGCCAAGCTGCGCTTTTCCCAACGTAATCGCCTGGATTACACCTGTCATAAAGCCGGAGAAAAATGCGGGGAGACACCGCTAGCAAAAAACCGCTGATCGTGATGCCGACGCTCACGAGGAGCGCCATTGAAATTGCCCAAATCTTCTCCACGATTGCCTCGCTAGTAGTTCCAACAGCCCGAGTAGGTCAGACTAGCGGAAACACCTGGCGGACCGAAGGTCCATCCCCCTGTGCTGCCGCTGCCATTCACAGAACCGCCAACACCGCTCAAGAATGTAGTCTGATATCCGCCGGAAAGACTAAGCCCAGAGAGAATAGCCCTGGCCTGTGATGCGTCAACGATAATTGGCCCTACCGAGAAGTTATGGGCAGCGGCAGCTCCGATCCCTCCTCCAGCGCAAATCAGACGAACACTGGGAATGACCGTTACTGTGCCAGCCGGTCCGAGACCCACACCCGGAACAAGAATGAAATTAGCCGTGTAGCCAGCAGCTAATCGCGAGGTCAACAGCGCAGTCAGCCCTGCGCCTGCAGCGGCTGCCGCAGCTACAGCAGCGGTAGGAAATCGCGTGTTCGTACAGCTAACCTGGGGTGGAGAGCCCGAACCGGGGACCCATATGACCGTGCAGACGAGGACACCAACGGGGTTTCCAGGAAATGTGGTCCCATTTCCACCAGTAGGCTGCTGCCCGCCGGTACTGCCGCCGGTTCCACCTCCGCCGCCTCCCAGAATCGGAGGGATAAGCCCAATAGGTGGCAGGGGGCTATCCCCGCCGAACCCACAGATGAAAAAGAGAAACCAGGGGCACCCGCCGCCTCCTCCTTCACCGTCTCTAAGTTCAACGTCAGGGGCCATGTTCAAGCCCAAAGGGTCAACAAAACTCACGGGGTTGTTCGCCACATACGCATACCGGTTCCACGACTGAGGATTGGTCAGATCCACCGCCCCCAGCCCCGCCGGGTCGGGCCTCAGCCAGCGGTCCTGCGCCGAGCTGTACTGCCGGAACCAGAAGTGGTCCAGGTTGCTCTCGTCGTCGTGCTCCTGCCCGGTGAACTTGAAATTGCTGACCGAATTCTGCGGGTTGTACTCGTATCCGAACGGCAGATACATAGCTTGCCACACCGGCCAGCCGCCGCCCGCCGTCATCAGGCGCGATGAACCCAGATGGTCGCCGTGGTAATAATGCGTCGTGTTCATCGGCTGTTCGGCGTCGCCCCAGGCGTCCGAATAATTCACCTCGTACCCGGCACCGGAAATCTGATCGGAGCCGCGCATGGAAAGAGAGATCGAGGTCTGCCCATTGTAGATCGGGAACACCGTCCCGTCGGCCGCCGTCAGCGCAATGTCACCGAAGAAAATCGACCAGCCGCCCTGCTGCGTGCAGCTCTCCAGCATCAGCGACACCTGCGAGATCGTCTTGCCGGCATAGGCGCTCAGGTCGAACTTACGCAGGTGCCAGTAATAGGAAGTGGGATAACCATCCTGGTTGATCAAAGTAGTTCGCAGTCGTCGGCGGTCTTCGGTTGGCGGCTATTGGTTGTGCGTTGTGCGGGCATGACGGCCATGAGTGCGGAGTGGCCGCGGTGGTTTGGGCACTGGCTATTGGGTGCTGGGGCGTGCGGGTCCCGGGACTTGCGTCCCGGGCTGGGTTCTGTCGTCCTTCGGACTGCAGGTGCGTGGGCGAAAAAACACCCACCCGGGTAAGCCAAAGACGGGCTTACCCGGGGCCCCCTCGGGTCTTAATCTTCAGTTCGGATCACCGCGCTTACCCGGGCCCCCCGCCTTGAGTGGGCCACCCGCCGGTTGTCGGTCTTGGATACACACGCGGGCGTGACGGCCGTTCGTTGTCGTCGGTCTTCGGTCGTTGGTCGTTGGTCGTTCGCAGTCGTCGGCGGTCTTCGGTTAGCGGCTATTGGTTGTGCGTTGTGCGGGCATGACGGCCATGAGTGCGGAGTGGCCGCGGTGGTTTGGGCACTGGCTATTGGGTGCTGGGGCGTGCGGGTCCCGGGACTTGCGTCCCGGGCTGGGTTCTGTCGTCCTTCGGACTGCAGGTGTGTGGGCGAGAAAACACCCACCCGGGTAAGCCAAAGACGGGCTTACCCGGGGCACCCTCGGGTCTTAATCTTCAGTTTGGATCACCGCGCTTACCCGGGCCACCCGCCTGCGTCACGTGGTGGGGAACGCCAACCGCGATCACTCGTGCTAATCGCGCCACAGCTTATCAAAATACCAGAAATTGATCCGTCTGTCCCCGATTTCCCAACTCCCCCCTCACGCCAAACCCGGGCTTGAGTGGGGCCACCCGCCCAAGCTATTCCGCGTACTCAGCCCTACAAATGACACGAGTTCGTCTGTGCCGCACAAGGTTCTTGCCGACCACAGCCGCTACTGGCTCACTTGTTTATCGGAGATACCTTGCTGCGGTCTGCTATCTCCCGGAGCAAATAATCCCTAGCTATAAAACGCGAGTCAACTGTTAGCTCGCGAGACTTTGCACGTACCTTTATCGTACCCTGCTTCCTATAGAACACAACCTCGATAACATCGTGCCAACGAATCAGCGGGGACAACCACAGAGTTCGCTTTCTAATCCCTTCCTCATTGGTAATCACTAATCCGATGGTCATCCAGACACCTATGAATGCAAAAGCGACGATAACACTCAGCATTATTAGGTCTGCTGGGCCACGCACCCCGGTCCAGAGATACACAGCAGTCAAGGCAAAAACAAGAGACGCGATCAGACCAACTAAGCGCATGGGCCGTTTCACACTATACACACGAGTCTTACCCCGCACGATCGGTGTGCTAGCCCCTTTGGAAATCAGCAGCCAATTTGTTACAGCAACGATCACGGCTATCGCCACTACATTCACAATCGCATCTACAACCACGCTCTTCATAGCTGTTGGTTCACTAATGCGAGTCGCTGCCTGGGGCGGGTGGCCCACTCAAGCCCGGTTTTGGCTTGAGTGGGGAAGTTCGTTTGCCGCACACAGCCGCCCCGCTGCACGTTCGCGCTTTCTCGTTGTATGCGTACACCGCTCCAGATTCGGCTTCGACAATCTCCCGCGACCCAGCCCTCGCCAGCAACGGCTGGCGACGGTAACAACTCAAGGTGAATAAGTGCAGGCAGCGCGCTTGCTGGTTTCGCTTCAACCCCAAGGCATACGGGAGAGAATAACCTTCTCGGTCGTGAACGTCTGTGACGCGGGACAGAAACTCCCCACCCTGTCGCTCCAAACCCGGGAGCGACAAGGGTGGGGCAACCCCGACTTTGTTCAGTGCGGAAAGGGTGGGCCAGCCCCCTGAAGCCCTCCTCGGAATGACAAAGGTCCAAGTTGGAATCAGAAACGTCGAAGGTCGCTCAAGAAAAGGACCCACATCTGCCAAAACCGGGCAGATGTGGGGCACCGTCGGATTCCAGTGATAGAAAACGTGGGCCACCAGCCATGACCACGTAGCCGTACACGCGCAACTCGTAGCTGCGCCGCACACGTTCCGGCGCCACTTCAAACGTCCGCTTCGACTCGGCGCGGTTGAGCAAGGGGCGGCGGTGGTAGCAGGAGAAGGTGACAAAATGCGTCTGCCCGGATGGTTGGAAGCGCTTCAGTCTCCAGGGCACGCGACAAGCTTAGTTCCACAAACTGCCCCATTCAAGCCAAAACCGGGCTTGGGTGGGCCACCCGCCGGTTGTCGGTCTTGGATACACACGCGGGCGTGACGGCCGTTCGTTGTCGTCGGTCTTCGGTCGTTGGTCGTTGGTAGTTCGCAGTCGTCGGCGGTCTTCGGTTGGCGGCTATTGGTTGTGCGTTGTGCGGGCATGACGGCCATGAGTGCGCAGTGGCCGCGGTGGTTTGGGCACTGGCTATTGGGTGCTGGGGCGTGCGGGTCCCGGGACTTGCGTCCCGGGCTGGGTTCTGTCGTCCTTCGGACTGCAGGTGTGTGGGCGAGAAAACACCCACCCTAGCCAAACCCGGGCTAGGATGGGGCACCCGCCCACCGGCCGGTTGTCGGTCTTGGATACACACGCGGGCGTGACGGCCGTTCGTTGTCGTCGGTCTTCGGTCGTTGGTCGTTGGTAGTTCGCAGTCGTCGGCGGTCTTCGGTTGGCGGCTATTGGTTGTGCGTTGTGCGGGCATGACGGCCATGAGTGCGGAGTGGCCGCGGTGGTTTGGGCACTGGCTATTGGGTGCTGGGGCGTGCGGGTCCCGGGACTTGCGTCCCGGGCTGGGTTCTGTCGTCCTTCGGACTGCAGGTGTGTGGGCGAGAAAACACCCACCCTAGCCAAAGACGGGCTTACCCGGGGCACCCTCGGGTCTTAATCTTCAGTTCGAATCACCGCGCTTACCCGGGCCACCCGCCATCAGCAGGAAACTTACGATTGAAGATTTCAGATTGAGTGAGGTGGGTCAGGATCTCGAGCTGAAATGCCTGCTCGCCTGCCCGTGAGTGCAAGCCACCGCGGGGTCCTTCGACTCGGATGCGCCCTGAGCTGCGCTCAGGGCACATCTTCGCTCAGGATGACATTCGTCAAGTTGTTTTGCAGGAAGTGCCACATCTGCCAAAGGGCTTGAGTGGGCCACCCGCCTGTTAAACCGCGCTTGCCGGAAGGTAAGTCTTTTCCTGACGCCTGCAATGAATTAGTCTTCCGTGGCCCGGTGGATGGCGCGGCACCCGAATCAAAACCCCTATCGCCTTTCCCCCGCGAACCCGCATGGATGAAGGGAGCGGCTGGGGCCGCTTGCCGAGGAGATACCGATGCCATATCAGCCCATCGAAAACTACGGGATCATCGGCAACATGCGTACCGTCGCCCTGGTGGGCATGAACGGTTCCATCGACTGGTACTGTTACCCGCATTTCGATTCGCCCAGCATCTTTGGAGCGCTGTTGGACGACGCCAAGGGCGGCCGATTTCAGATCTCCCCCATCGGCGAGAACGTGCCGCTACAAGCAGTTCTATTGGCCCTCGACCAATATTCTGATAACCCGCTTCCTGCTTGCCGATGGCATCGCCGAATTGGAAGACTTCATGCCCGTCGGGCTTCCCCCCGACTCGCCCTGGTATCACCATCTTTTTCGTCGCATTCGTTGCGTCCGAGGCGCGGTCCGCGTTTCCCTCCTCTGCCAGCCCGCTTGCGATTATGGGCGGCAGACCCACCAGACACTGCTCGAGCCCAACGGCGCATTGTTCCGGTCCAGCGGATTGAGCCTGGCCCTTTCCACGGCTGTGCCGCTCAGGCAGGGCGAGCAGGGCAGCGTGACCGCCGAGTTCGTGCTCGAGGAAGGCAAGTCGGAGGCGTTCCTGTTGCGGGCCCACCTTGGGGATGACGCCGTGCAGTGCCCTCCAACTGAAGGAAGAGGCCGAAGAACTGTTCCAGGGGACGGTCAAGTACTGGCAGAAGTGGCTTTCCGCCTGCACCTATCGCGGGCGCTGGCGCGAGCAGGTGCAAAGATCGGCCCTGGCTCTTAAGCTGCTCACCTTCGAGCCCACGGGCGCCATCGTCGCCGCCCCCACCGCCAGTCTTCCCGAAGTCTTCGGAGGCACTCGCAATTGGGATTACCGTTACACCTGGCTGCGCGACGCCGCCTTCACCATTTACGGTTTTCTGCGCATCGGGTTCAGAGAAGAGGCGGCCGGGTTCATGAACTGGATCGAGACCTACGCCTCCAGGCACATCGACCCGAAACTACCTCTGCCGCCCCTGTTCACCATCCAGGGAGACAGCGAGCTTCCCGAGCTGACGCTGGACCATTGGGAGGGCTACCGCGCCTCCGGCCCCGTGCGCATCGGCAATGCCGCCGTTTCCCAGCTCCAGCTCGACCTCTACGGCGAACTGATGGACTCGTTTTACCTCTACAACAAGTACGTCAGCCCGATCTCTTACGACATGTGGGTAAAGCTCCGCAGCCCGCCTGGAGTGGATCTGCGAGAACTGGCAAAAGCCGGATGCGGGAATTTGGGAGATGCGCAATCGCGACCAGCACTTCGTCTATTCCAAGGTCATGAACTGGGTCGCGCTGGACCGCGGTATCAGGCTGGCGGACAAGCGCGCCTTTCCCGCCGACCGCGCCAAGTGGATCTCCGAACGTGACCGCATCTACGAAGAGGTGATGACCCGAGGCTGGAGTGAAAAACGGCGCGCCTTCACCCAGGCCTACGGCAGCCAGGACCTGGATGCATCCCTGCTCATCATGCCCCTGGTCTTCTTCATGGCCCCCAATGATCCGCGGATGCTTAGCACCCTCTCCGCCATCCTCCACAATCCTCGCGAAGACGGTTTGGTCAGTGACAGCCTCGTCTACCGTTATCCGCCTGACCCGCTCATCGACGGGCTTCCGGGCGAGGAGGGCACCTTCAACATGTGCTCGTTCTGGCTGGTGGAAGCTCTCACCCGCGCCGGCCAGGCGATTCCCGACAAACTGGACCAGGCCCGGCTGCTGTTCGAGCGCATGCTCGGCTACGCCAATCATCTCGGGCTCTACGCGGAACAAACCGGACGCCAGGGCGAGGCGCTCGGCAATTTTCCGCAGGCCTTTACTCATCTTGCCTTGATCAGCGCCGCCTTCAACCTCGATCGCGTGCTGGGCTCGCGGAATTGAGGACCAGCCCGCCCGCCGCTGGCTGGCTTGTGGGGCCCAACCTGGGACGGACCTCCCGCGCCGTGATCTCGTATTTGAAGTTTTCGGGATCGAGGCTGTCGAGCCGTCCATGCGCCGTTTCCGCCTGTGGATACATCAGGAAGCCGACCGCAGGGCCGTCGGACCCGGGCAAAACGACGTCGTGGGAGAAGTTATAGGCCATCCAGTTCATCTCCCAGGAGCCGAACAGCCGCGCGCGCGCCCGCTTGACCAAGTGGTCGGTGAGCGGACGATTGCCCGGAGGTTCTTCGAGCACCACCTTGCGCACGTCGGCGGGATCCACCGGAACCCAGCCGTAGGTTGAAAGATAGACTTCGGCGCGGCAATGCTGGGCCTTGGTCACGTTCTCCGACGAAGCGCCGAGGCTCTTGTAGCCCAGCTCCGAGCGGGCCACGCGGATGCCGTAGACGTCGCGTGCCGGAATGCCCGCGGCGCGCGCCAGCCCGACGTAGAGCGCGTTGAGATCGGCGCACTTGCCGCCCAGGTCGCCGGACTCGAGCAGGAAACGGATGTCGCCCCGTCCGCAACCTCGGGTTTTGGGATCGCGGAAGGTGTTGACGACGATCCACTCGTAGATGGCGCGCGCCTTCTCCAGATCCGTTCCCGCGCCCTGCGTGATCTTCGCCGCCGTGGCTTTCACGATGCCGCCGGTCGGAACCAGCTTCGTCGGCCGCAGGAAATAGTCCAAGCCGGCGCGGTCCGCCTTCGGCGCGTGGCCGGGCGCGGACAGATCCACCGCATAGTTTCTGAGCGCGACGCGGCTGGTGAGGGTGAGCACCGGTTTTATCCCGTCCGCAAACACCGCCGCGATGATTCCCAGCGCCTCGGGCGTGGTTTCCACCATGCGCGCGGAGCCACCCTCGGCGATGAAATGATTCGACAAGGTCTTCTGAAAAGGCGTGCTCGGGATGAGCGCCGCCGGCAGCCAGACGCGCGTCATTCCGGACGGCTTGAGGACTTCCACGCGGGTGGTCACATCGAAGGTGCGCCATCGCTCCGGTTGCAAGGACGAGGCAAACAGGCGGCCCGTGCCCGGCAGCGCGAGAGCCGCGCAGGCCATGCTGGAGGATCGAAGAAAATCTCGGCGGTTCATGGGCTTGCTCCATCGGCGAGGATGTGTTCCTGCACGTTACTTGAGGGTGGAATGGGGGAATGGAAACGACCGACGGGCGTTTTAGGCGAGACGGAATCAAGTGAAGCCGCGGAGCGCCAGGCGCATGGAAATGTAAGATGCAGGCGGGAGCGAAGGGTTTCTTCAAAGTATCGTTACTTCCGGCAGGTTGACCGGGTTTTCGCACAGCCCCTACAATCGTCGGTCAGATCACCCGATAGAGAACTCATGCCTCGTTTTTTCAACACCCTGACGGGACGCGTCGAGGAGTTCCAGCCGCTGGAGGACAACCTGGTCCGCATGTACGCCTGCGGGCCAACGGTGTATGACTACGGGCACATCGGAAATTTCCGCACCTTCGTGTTCGTGGACGTGCTGCGGCGCTTCCTGCGGCAGAGCGGATACCAACTGAAGCACGCGATGAACATCACCGACGTGGACGACAAGATCATCCGCAACGCGGCCAAGCAAGGCGTGAGCGTGCAGGAGTACACGAAGAAATACGAAAAGGCGTTCCTGGAGGATTCCGCCTTCCTCAACATCGAGAAGCCGGACATCGTGGTGCGCGCCACCGACCACATCCGGGAGATGGCGCAATTCATCAAGGCGCTGGTGGACAACGGCCATGCCTACCGCACCGAAGACGGCTCCTATTATTTCCGCATCGCCAGCTTTCCCGGCTACGGCAAGCTCTCGAAAAAGGATTTCGGCGGGATGATGGAAGGCGCGCGGGTGGACGTGGACGAATACGACAAGGACAACGCCCGCGACTTCGCGCTGTGGAAGGCGCCCAAGCCGGGCGAGGCGTTCTGGGAGACGGAGATCGGGCCGGGGCGGCCGGGGTGGCACATCGAGTGCTCGACCATGTCGATGAAGTATTTGGGGGAAAGCTTCGACATCCACCTGGGGGGCGAGGACCTGGTGTTCCCGCACCACGAGAACGAGATCGCCCAGTCGGAGGCGCTGACGGGGAAAACCTTCGCGCACTTCTGGATGCACGCGCGCTTCCTGCTGGTGGAAGGCGAGAAGATGTCCAAGTCGCTGGGGAACTTCTATACCCTGCGCGACCTGATGCTGAAGGGACATAAGCCCTCGTCGGTGCGCTACCTGCTGACCGAGGTGCCCTACCGCAAGCAGCTTAACTTCACCTTTGACGGGCTGAAACAGGCGGCGCAGTCGGTGGAGCGCCTGCGAAATTTCAAGCTGCGGCTGGAAACCGCGTCGTTCCCCGCCGGCGGCAATCCGCAGATGACGCAACTGGCGGCGGCAACGGTGGAGAAGATGCACGCCGCGCTGGCCGACGACCTGAACACGGCCGAGGCGAAGGGCGCGATGTTCGACATGGTGAGGGAGGCGAACTCGGCCGCCGATGCCGGGCAGTTAAGGCAGGACGATGTGGGACCGCTGCTGGAGGCGCTGCGGAAATTCGACGAGATCTTCGCCGTGCTGAAAGATGAAGACGCGGAAAAAATGCGCCAGGTGCTGGAGTGGGCTAAGCAGGAAGGGCGGATTGAGGAAGCCAGCGAGGCGACGGTGGAGGTGGCGAAGTCGTCGGAGCTGAGCGATGGCAAGATCGAGGAGTTGATCGCGGAACGGCAGGCGGCGCGAAAGGCGCGAAATTTCGCACGGTCGGACGAGATCAGGAATCAGTTGGCGACGGCGGGAATCATCTTGGAAGACACCAAAGATGGGGTGAGGTGGAAGAGGAAGTAGTTTCCGGTTGCCGGTTATCGGTTGTCGGTTGTCGGTTTTCGGTTATCGGTGAGGGTGCGCAGGAGCGGCTCCGCGAGGGTTGGAAGCGCAGGGGTCCTTCGACTCGGACGCGCCAACCCGCCGCGCAAAAGCGGCGCGGCTGGCTTTGTGGCGCGCGTCCTCCCTCAGGATGACACCCCTTAATACTTCTGTTGATTCCTTGAACTCTCGTCTGAGGTCACCCCGCTGCCGCTACGGTTTTCGGGCGTGGAGCTTGATGGAGGCGATGGCGTTGGCGGCGGTGTCGGCGACGGGATCGGCTCCGCAGCAGCCGCCGGGAGCAACCGTCTCGGCGAGCATCTTTCCATGCGCGATTTGCGGGATAGAGAGATCGGTAAGGCCGGCATCGAGCGCCATGCGCACGTAGTCGTTCATCAGGCTGGCGCCGGCGATGCAGCCCACGTAGGCAGCGACGCTCTTCGCCACTTCGGGCGGTAATTCCCTGAGCAGCACCAGGTCGCCGACGGCGATGCGTCCGCCGGGCTTGAGCACACGCGCGATCTCGCGAAAGACGGCGGGCTTGTCCACGCTGAGATTGATGACGCAGTTGCTGATGACCAGATCGACGGAGGCGTCGTCCACGGGCAATTTTTCGATGAAGCCCTTGCGGAACTCGACGTTGGCGGCGCCCAGCTTTTCGGAGTTGGCGCGCGCCTGGGCAAGCATGTCGTCGGTCATGTCAACGCCGATGACGCGGCCGGAGGGGCCGACACGGCGCCAGGCGAGAAAGGCGTCGAAACCGGCGCCGGAGCCCAGGTCGAGCACGGTCATGCCGGGCTGGATCTCGGCCAGGGCGAGCGGGTTGCCGCAGCCGAGGCCGAGGTTGGCCTGGCCGGCGAGGGCGATGTCTTCAGCGGTGTAGCCGATGGTTTGCGCAAAATCGGTGGTGGAGGCGCAGCCGCAGCCCGCCTGTTCGCCGCGCGCGACCGCGCCGTAGTGGTCCTTTACTGCGTCCTGGATCTTGGTCATGACGTTCTCCTTGGCGGGTTATCGGCTTTCGGTTGCCGGTTGTCGGTGGCCAGCGGGCGCAAGCCACAGCAGTTATTTAGCTCCAGCGCGGAGCAGAATTCGCGCAGGGCATTCAGAACCTGGGAGCGGCGCGAGGGCGGAATGGATTCGGCAACGGCGCGAGCGCGCTGGCGCATCAACTGGTCGATGCGCCGTCGCACCTGGCGACCGCCGGGCGTGATTTCGACCACGGCAGCGCGACCGTCTTCCTGAGTCCCGCGGATGCGGCGCACCAGCCGGCGCTGCTCCAGCTTCTCGATGACGCGGGTCATGGCGCTGGGGCTGATGCGGGAGGCCGCCGCCAGGTCCGACAACCGCGCGCCTTCTTGCGCGACCAGCGTGCGCAGCATGGAGGTCTGGCGAGGGGTGAGGCCCTCGCAGCAGACTTCATCCGGGCCGACGCACATGAGCACACGCTCCAAACGCTGCAGCTGGTCCCACCAGGCATCGATGTCGGGGGAGTTCTTCATGGGCGCAGAGTACGCCAATGTAGTTGCATGAGTCAAGCAAATTGTTTTTCATCGGGTGATTTGGCGAGATCGGGCGCTCGGATGATCGTTCCCAGTGGCCAGTGACGCAGAGCACACGCGGAGTACGGGCGTGCAGGACAGGGGTCGCGGGAGGGAGCCTAGGCGTCGGTGCCGGTGGATCGCTCTTCGATAGCCATATCCTTGAACTCGCTGGATTCGAAGATGTCGCCGCACTCGAGGCACTCGACAAATTCCGAGTCCTCTTCGCGGGCCACGATCCGTACTCGCGGATGTTGACACTTGTCCATGCTTGTGCTCGGCAGGGGTGGCTTGGCGGGTGGTAGCGGCTGGTGTGAGTTCATAAATCCGGCGATAGCCCGGAAATGCCGGTATTTTAGACCGGACTGAGTGCTTGTCAAGAGTCCACTGGTAATTTCTGGTGCAGCCCCGGTGGACCCCTGCGCCAAATATGGAACTGTGAGATGGCCGCCGGGGACGGAAGGATGGCAGGAGTTTCAGTTTCCAGTTTCCAGTTTCCGGTTTCCGGTTTCCAGTTTCCAGTTCAGTTTCAGCAGGATGGAGGGCAGTCCCAGTAGCCAGAGGCCAGAGCTCAGTGTGGAAGGTTACTGAGGCGAGTGCGTGGACGAGGCGGCGGCCAGCGCCGTGCCCTGGCCGGGGCGGCCGGGGAGCGGCATGGGATAGATACCCTGTCGCCGGGACTGTTCGATGGGAACGCGGATGATCTGGCCGGAACGGAACTTGCGCAGGCCGCGGTTGGCGCTGAGCACGGCGGTTTCGAAGCTGGCGCGTCCGGTGAGCGAGGTCTCGATGTAGAGATAGCTATCCGAGTGCTGCGCCTCGCGCACCGCCACATAGGCGTGAGCGGGAACGAGAATGACCGACGGATCCATGCCCAGGTTCTCGAACAGAGAGGCGTACATGACGGCGCCGTCGATGCAATTGGCCGAGACCCGCCGCAGCGACTCGCGGGGAAAACGCACGCGCTGGGTGACATCGAGATGGCGGCCGAAGGTAGTGGAGCTCTTGACGTAGGAGACGCCCAGCTTGTGCAGGGCGCGATAGATGGCGCGGGCCTGCTCGTAGGTGGAATGCACCTGGCCGGCGGCGGTCTTCCAGGGCTCGTAACCGGGCAGGCGGCGGCCGGGCATGTATTCCTTGGCGCGGGTCAGAACCTGCTCCACCCGGGGATCGTGGGGCGTGACCCAGGCGGCAATGAAGGGAGCAAAGCGGAAGTCGTCGCCCCAGTACATGTCCTCGGCAGGGCGCAGGCGCAGGGGGAGAGTGGCTTGGTAAACCAGGCGTCCGCCGCGATCGGTGATTGCCACGATGGCGGTGGCGGGCAAGATTTCGTGGCTGGCGTAGAAACGCGGCAGGAAGACAGGGGCGAAGGCAAAGGCGCGGGTCTCGCCCGGAGCCACCTCGATGGTCTGGATTTCCTGGTCGCTCCAGCCGGGAACTTGCACCGTGATGCGGTCCCTCAGCAGCTCCGTAGTCGCGTTCAGAACCCGAACCGAGACGGTGGCCAGCTTGCGGTCGCGCGGCTTCTGCAGCGAGGCATAGTTGGCAAACGCGGGAAAGACTTCGCCGTCGATGCCGGCCTGCGCCGTGTAAACAGGCTCGAGAGCCGCGGCAATGGCCACCAAGGCGGGCGGCGGCGGGGCCGGCTTTTGAGACTTAAGTCGTGCGCCGGCAATGGGAATGAGCGCGGCCACGCACACGAGCAAAGCGAGGGCCGCGAGCGAAACCCGCAAACGGCGCAATTTCAGGGACATTCACTATTAGGTTACGCTGCGGCAGGCGAAGGGCCAATCAGAGATTGACCTTAGGAGGAAGTAGTACCGGGTTAGTACTTTACGGGCCGACGCGGCTTGCAGCGGCCGAGGGCGGCCGCCGCCACGGTGTTCTGGTCATGCGCCAAGCCCAGCCCCGGCGAGGGTGCCGGGGCCTACGGGGGGTACAGACCGGGGACATAGGTAACAGAACAGACCGGGGACATAGGTAACACTTCGCTTGGCGAGGGAAGGCATGTAGAAGCAAGGCCGCCCGATGTCCCGGGGCATACAAAGCAGCAGAGAGCGGACCGAAGGCGGCGCCCCGGGGCCGGCAAGCAGCAGAAATCCGACCGAAATGATCGCCCATTTGTAAAACGTTTACCGTTATGGGCCTTAGGTTCAAAAAGGCCAGGTCACCATTGGCTGATTTGTGTTGCTTCGGGCAACTCAGCAGACCTAGAATAGATATACGACCGAATAGGTCGGACTTATAGCCGAGGAAAGCCGACGCGTGCTGAAGCTGACCAAGAAAGCCGACTACGGCCTGATCGCCATGCGGTATCTGGCGGAGAACGGCCCGGAGTCGGCCAGCGCCAAGGACATTGCCGAGGCGCACGGGATTCCGCCGGAACTGCTGGCCAAGATCCTGCAAAAGCTGGTGAAGGCGGGACTGCTGACGTCGCAGCACGGCATGAACGGCGGCTATGTGCTGGCGCGCGAGGCGCACACCATCACCGCGCTGGAAGTGATCCGGGCGATCGAAGGACCGCTGTTTGTGACCTCCTGTGTCACCACCCGCGGGGAGTGCGGGCAGACCGAGCGATGCACGGTGCGCGAGCCGCTGCGCAAGGTGAGCCAGAGCATTGAAGAGGTGCTGAGCAAGATCACGATCGGGGACATGGGGGATTCGGCGACGGTTCCCCAGGAACTGGTGACGTTGTCGTAGCTTTCAGCCATCAGCTATCAGCTCTCAGCACGAGCGGTGGAGCTGATGGCTGACAACTGATAGCTGATAGCTGATAGCTGACGGCCTTCATGGAGAGACTTTCGATGAGTGTTGAGCAGAAGAAGACAGAGCAAGCCAAGGGGTCCAGCGGGGTGAAGCTGCCCATTTACATGGATAATCACGCAACTACGCCGATGGATCCGCGGGTGTTGCAGGAGATGCTTCCCTACTTCACCGAAAAGTTCGGCAACGCGGCCAGCCGCAACCACGTGTTTGGCTGGGTGGCCGAGGAGGCGGTGGAGCAGGCGCGGGAGCGGATCGCCAAGCTGGTGGGCGCCACGACCAAGGAGATCATCTTCACCTCCGGGGCCACGGAAAGCGACAACCTGGCAATCAAGGGCGTGGCCGAGATGTACCGCGAGAAGGGCAACCACATCATCACCGCGGTGACCGAGCACAAGGCGGTGCTGGACACGGGCAAGCGGCTGGAGAAGTACGGCTTCCGGGTGACTTACCTGCCGGTGCAGAAAGACGGCCTGATCGACATGGACGACCTGAAGCGGGCCATGGACGAGAAGACGATCCTGGTGACCATCATGGCGGCCAACAACGAGATTGGGGTGCTGCAGCCGATCGGGGAGATTGGCAAGCTCTGTCATGAGCGCGGGGTGCTGTTCCACACCGACGCCACGCAGGCGGTGGGCAAGATTCCGATTGACGTGCAGAAGATGGGGATCGACCTGATGTCCATCTCCGCCCACAAGATGTACGGGCCGAAGGGGGTGGGAGCGCTGTACGTGCGGCGCAAGAACCCGCGGGTGCAGGTGTCGCCGATCATCGACGGAGGCGGACACGAGCGCGGGATGCGCAGCGGCACGCTGAACGTTCCGGGAATCGTGGGGCTGGGCAAGGCGTGCGCCATCTGCCAGGAAGAGATGCCGGAGGAAAGCTGCCGGCTGGCGGGGCTGCGCAACCGGCTGAAGGACAAGATCATGGGCGGACTGGACGAGGTGTACGTGAACGGCTCCATGGAGCACCGCCTGCCGCAGAACCTGAACATCAGCTTCGCCTACGTGGAGGGCGAGTCGCTGCTGATGGGGATTAATGACATCGCAGTCTCCAGCGGTTCGGCCTGTACCTCGGCAACGCTGGAGCCGTCGTACGTGCTGAAGGCGCTGGGCACGGGCGACGAGCTGGCGCATAGCTCGATCCGCTTCGGCCTGGGGCGGTTTAACACCGAGGCGGAGGTGGATTACGTGGCCGAGCGCGTGGTGGAGGTGGTGCGGCGGCTGAGGGAGCTTTCTCCGCTGTACGAGATGGCGAAGGAAGGGGTGGATTTGAAGAGCGTGAGCTGGGCGGCGGAGCCTTGATCGGGTAATTGCGGAATCGGGTAATCGGGTAATTGAAGGGCGAAATTCGGAAGAGTTCGGAGTCTAGGAGACGTTGGAGCATGGCATACAGCGATAAGGTACTGGATCATTACACCAACCCGCGCAACGTGGGGTCGATGGACAAGAACAGCCCGGTGGTGGGCACGGGGCTGGTGGGCGCGCCCGAGTGCGGCGACGTCATGAAACTGCAGATCAAGGTCAATCCCGAGACCAACGTAATCGAGGACGCCAAGTTCAAGACGTTCGGGTGCGGGTCGGCGATCGCCTCCTCTTCCCTGGCCACCGAGTGGGTGAAGGGCAAGACGGTGGAGGAGGCGCTGACCATCAAGAACACCGACATTGTGCGCGAACTGGCGCTGCCGCCGGTGAAGATTCACTGTTCGGTGCTGGCCGAGGACGCCATCCGCGCCGCCATCGGCGACTGGAAGAAGAAGAACGGTTCGGCGGTGCAGGCGGAAGCGGCGGCGCCGGTGGCCAGAGCGGGAGACTGAACGGTCGTTGGTCGTTGGTCGACGGTCGACGGCCGCCACGCGCGCCGATTACCCGCGGCGCAGTAGGATGATGAATATGACCGACAAATTGGCAGGTCAGGCGGGATCGCAGCTCGTGTCGCTGGGAGACGAACAGCGAGCGGCGCAGCCAGAGAAGCCCGCCTCGGAGGCGCCGGCGCAGGGCATCCAGGTGACGGAGAAGGCGCTGGCGAAGATCAGGGCGGCGATGGCGAAGGAAGGGATTTCGCCCGAGCAGGGCGGGTTGCGCCTGGGAGTGCAGGGCGGGGGCTGCTCCGGGCTGACGTATAGCATCCGCTTCGACACGCAGCCGCGGGAGCGCGACCGCATCTTCCAGTTCGGCGACGTGCGAGTGTTCGTTGATCCCAAGTCGTTCATCTATCTCCACGGGATCACGCTGGATTACGAGGAAACGCTGATGCGGCAGGGCTTCGCGTTCATCAATCCGAACGCGACGAAATCCTGCGGCTGCGGCACGTCGTTCAGCTAAAGCGGCGGTTAGCGATTGGCGATTAGCGGCATCAGGAGTGGATCGGCTAATTGAAGCCTGCGAAAGAAATGTCCTAACCAAGTCAAGAAAAACCCAGATTCCTCGCTTCGCTCGGAATGACAACTTAGGACATTACTTTTGCAGTAGGCAATAATTGCTAATCGCTAAGGCTCTTAGGAAGTTAAGTGGCCTGTAGAATGACGGATCGCCAATGTCTACGGGCAAAAACAAGTACTACGTCCGTTCCCATATTTCGGAGAAGCTTTTTCGGCACTTGCTTCGCGTTTTCGCTTTGGATCTCACGGCCAGCGAAGCCGCGGCCATCACCGGTCTTTCGGTGCGTTCGGTGAACACGGTTTACCTCAAATTGCGGCGCCAGATCGCCCGTTGGTGCGAAGCGCAAAACCCGCTCGCGGGAGAAGTGGAAGTCGATGAGAGCTATTTCGGGCCGCGCCGAGTTCGAGGTAAACGCGGCCGTGGTGCGGGAGGCAAGACGATCGTCTTTGGTATCTTCCAGCGCCATGGCTATGTCTATACCCAGATCGTCCCCGACTGCCGGCGAAAGACGCTGCGGAAGGCCATTTTGGGCCGTATCAGCCTGGAGTCGGTCATCCACTCCGACGGCTGGTCCGGCTACGACGGCCTGGTCGATATGGGCTATCAGAAACATCTCCGGGTCAATCACGAGGCCCATCAGTTTGCGGTGCGCAAGAACCATGTCAACGGTATCGAGAGCTTTTGGAGCTTCGCCAAACGACGCCTGGCCAAGTTCAACGGCATCCCCGCTCACACCTTTGTTCTTCACTTAAAGGAAACCGAATTTCGCTTCAATCATCGCCGTGATAATCTCTACCGCGTCCTCTTGGATCAGCTCCGAAAGGACCCTCTGACAGGCCGCTTAACTTCCTAAGAGCCTCGCTAATTGCTCATGGCTAATCATGACGTCCACAAGCAAACCTGAATCCGAGTTCAAGATATTCGATGAAGGCTCGGTGACGCACGCCTGCTGGTCGTGCGGCGACATGCGCGCGGCGCACTTCTGCGATTCCTGCGGCAAGCTGCAGCCGGCCGTGCCCACCGACTACTTCACCTTCTTCGGGCTGCCGCGGAAGCTGAACCTGGATGTGGCGGCGCTGGAACGCGAGTTCTACAAGCTGAGCCGCAAGCTGCACCCGGACCTCTATGGGCGCGCCCCCGGCCAGGAACAGCGGTGGAGCCTGGAAAAGAGCTCGCAGCTTAACGACGCCTACCGCACGCTGCGCGACCCGATCGCCCGTACCGAGTACCTGCTGAAGCTGGAGGGTGTGCAACTGGAGGAGCAGTCGAAGGCCGCCACCGACAAGGCACGCCAGACGGGCCGGGAGAAGAAGCAGGTGGTGCCGCCGGAACTGCTGGAGGAGGTTTTCGAACTTAACCTGCAACTGGAGGAGGCGCGCCTGAACCGGAAGATGGGCGAGCGCGACGCCGAACTGCTGCGGCAAATGGAAGGCACCCGCAACGAGCTGCAGGGGAAGCACGAGGCGTTGATGGATGAACTGCGCGGCTACTGGAACGCATGGGACGCGCTGCCGCAAGATGCCGGGGAGGCAGAGCGCAAGCCGCTGCGCGAGAAGATGGTCGGGCTGCTGAATCGGGGGTCCTACATACGGAACTTGGTAAGGGATGTGAATGAGGTTCTGGAGGATTAGCCACTGATTAACACTGATGAACACTGATCAGAAGAGCCAAATTCATCTGTGTTGATCTGTGGCCGGTTTGATTTTTCATGGAGAAGTTTTGGAGGATTAGCCACTGATTAACACTGATGAACACTGATCAGATCAAATTCATCTGTGTTGATCTGTGTTCATCAGTGGCCGGTTTGATTTTTCATGGCTGAAGAGAGAGTTGTCGGAATCGATCTCGGAACCACGAACTCGCTGGTGGCGTTCATGGGGCCGGAAGGAAAGCCCCAGATCATACCCGGCGAGGACGGGTCCAACCTGTTGCCGTCCCTGGTGGCGCTGGATGAGCAGGGACGCATCGTCGTCGGCAACCCTGCACGCAAGTACCTGATCGAGACGCCGGAACGCGCCGTGTATTCGATCAAACGCCTGATGGGCCGCGGCATTGAGGATATCCACGAAGAATTGAAGCTGTTTCCGTTTCGCGCGGCCGAGGACCTGCAGCCGGGCGAAGTGCTGCGCATCAAGCTGGCTGATAAAGAGTACACGCCACCGGAGATTTCGGCCTTCATCCTCCGCCAGTTGAAGCGCAACGCCGAACGCTACTTCGGGGCGCCGGTGAAGAAGGCGGTGATTACCGTGCCCGCCTATTTCAACGACGCCCAGCGGCAGGCGACCAAGGACGCGGGCCGCATCGCCGGGTTGGAAGTGCTGCGGCTGGTGAACGAGCCGACGGCGGCGGCGCTGGCGTATGGGCTGGACAAGCAGCGCGACGGGGTGGTGGCGGTGTACGACCTGGGCGGCGGCACCTTCGATATCTCCATCCTGCGCCTGCACGAGGGCATTTTCGAGGTGATCTCCACCGCCGGCGACACGCACCTGGGCGGCGACGACATCGACAACCTGCTGATCACCATCGCGCTCGACGACATCAAGGGCGACATGCGCCTGGATTACCGGCGAAACGCCGAGGTAGTGCAGGCGGTGCGCCAGGCGGTGATCGATGCCAAGATCGCCGTGTCGGCGAAGGAGAAGACCACGATCGAGGCCGGCCTGCCGGAAGGCCGGAAATACCAGCGCGAGATCACGCGCGCGCAGTTTGAAGGGCTGATCGAGCCGATCCTGCAGCGCACTGTGGCGCCGGTGAAGCAGGCGATCAAGGATGCCGGGCTCACGCCGGAGCAGATTGACGAAGTCGTGCTGGTGGGCGGCTCGACGCGCATTCCGCGCGTGCGCCAGATGGTGCACGCCCTGTTCCAGCGCGAGCCGCATTCGGAGCTGAACCCCGATGAAGTGGTGGCGCTGGGCGCGGCGGTGCAGGCCAACATTCTGGGCGGCGGCTCGGAAGCCACCAAGGACATGCTGCTGCTCGACGTGACCCCGCTCTCGCTGGGCATTGAGGCTCTGGGCGGCGTGGTGGCCAAGATCATTCATCGCAACTCGACCATTCCCGCGTCGGCGACCGAACACTTCACCACCGGCGTCGAGGGGCAGGCGAACGTCGCCATCCACGTGTTGCAGGGCGAGCGCGAACTGGCCAGAGATTGCCGGTCGCTGGCGCGCTTCGATTTGAAGGGCATTCCCCCGATGCCGGCGGGGTTGCCGCGCATTGAGGTGCGTTTCCTGATCGACGCCAACGGCATCCTGCGCGTCTCGGCGCGCGAGCAGCGCAGCGGCAAGGAAGCGGAAATCTCCGTGCAGCCGAGTTACGGGCTTACCGACGACCAGGTTGAAAACATGATCCTGGATTCGTTCGACTATGCGGAAGAGGATCTGCGCCGGCGCCAGGTGATCGAGGCCCGCAACGAGGCCAACACCATCCTGACGGCGCTGGAGAAGGGCAAGCAGAGCCCAGGGTGGAATCAGCTTACGTCGGACGAGCGCAAACAGATCGGGAAACAGGAAAAGGCGCTGCGGGCAGTAGCCGATGGAGCCGACTATCTCGCCATCCGCTCCGCCATCGAGGCCCTAAACCAGGGCACCATGCGGCTGGCCGAACTGATGATGGACTCGGCGGTGGCCGCGGCGCTGAAAGGCAAAACCATGGAGGAGGCGAACCTGGGCGAAGGGCCGGAGGCGCCGCATCCGATCGCGCCGGCGGAGATTAAATAGGTCGACGGTCGATGGTCGACGGTCGACGGCCCAAAGCAGGAGCGTTATGGCTGAAGAGAAGACGGAGGGAACGGGAACGGCGACGGTGGAACTTCCGGCGAACACCGTGCGCGTCACTTTTCTGCCCGAGGGCAGGACGGTGGAATTCGAGCACGGCAAACTGCCGTACAAGGAACACGGCAAACCGGAGTCGCTGCTGGACGTTGCGCTGAACCACGGGGTGTTCCTGGACCACGCCTGCGGCGGCAATTGCGCCTGCACCACCTGCCACGTTCACGTAATGAAGGGCGCCGAACTGCTGAGCGAAATGGAAGACGAGGAAGCGGACCGCCTCGACTTGGCCGCCGACCTGCAGCTCAATTCGCGGCTGGGCTGCCAGTGCGTGATCGCCAAGCCGGGCGAGATCGTGGTTCATATTCCGGAGTGGAACCGCAACTACGTCTCCGAGGGCGGAGAGCACTGATTTCATCCGGTGATCGGATGATCCGGTGATCTGGTGATCGAAAACGTACTGGGTTACAGATCACCCGATCACCCGATCGCCAGATCATCCGATTGGGAGCGCCATGGCCACTGATCTTCACTGGGATGACGCGGAAGATATCGGTCTGCTGCTGGCGGACAAATATCCTGACATCAATCCGCTCGAAGTGCGCTTTACCGACCTGCACCGCATGATTACCGAGCTGCCCACCTTCGTGGACGACTCCAAGAAATCCACGGAAGGCAAGCTGGAAGCCATCCAGATGGCGTGGAACGAGGAGTACGAGGACCGGCAAAAATAACACCTCTATTTTCAGCAGCTTTGAAACGGCTCGGGTTGGCTCGCCCGTCGCCCCACGCGACGACCGCTTGCGAATTTGCCAAAAAACGTACGCCTGAGCGCGAGCCGAGTCAAATGCCCGGGATCGTCTTGGCTTCTACAACTAATCGCCGCCGCTTTCGACCGCTCGCGCTTTAAAGAGATCTTCCGCTCTTGCAAGAAAGGCGGATACTTCGTCGCTGGAGGCGAGCGAGGGTTGTGCGCCGGCCCGTGTGACCGACAATGCCGCGGCCGCACATGCGAACCGGCCGCAGTCGGACGTCGGCAGCCCGCGTAAGAGTGCTACTGCGAACGCGCCGTTAAAGGCGTCTCCAGCGGCCGTTGTATCCACGACCGATACTGGAAATGCTCCAACGGAGGTGCGGGCGCCATCACGGCTCGCAATCACCGCGCCGTCCGAGCCGCGCTTCAGCACGACGTTGTGGACACCGCTCAGGAACAGCTTGGCGAGACTCTCCTCGATGTCGTATCCGCCGCCGGAGTAGAATTCAGCCTCCGTCTGATTGGGCGTGAACCAGTCCAGTTTTTCGAGCAACGGGGCCCGAAGAGGAACGACGGGCGCGGGGTCGAGCATTACCGGAACGCGGTGGTCAGAGCAGTAGCTGACGAGCCACTCTACGCTTGCGACTGGTATCTCCAGTTGCACGAGCACCATCCCTGCATTGCGGAGTAGCTCCACATGCTGTTCCAAATAAGCAGGGGTGACGTGCGCGTTCGCTCCGGGAATCACCACGATCGAGTTTTCGCCGTCGGCGCTGACGACAATGCTGGCCGTCCCGCTGGGTCCAGCGACCACTGCAACGCATCGGGTGTCCACACCGTATCCCGCCAATGTGGTCAGCAGCTTTTCTCCAAACACATCATTGCCAACCGCGCCCAGCAGCATGCAAGGATGGCGGAGCCTTGCCACGGCGACCGCTTGATTGGCGCCCTTTCCGCCGGAGTGCAGTTGAAAATAGGTGCCGGTTATAGTTTCTCCCGCGCGCGGAAACCGTTGGGCCCGCGTCACCAGATCCATGTTGATGCTGCCGACTACGACGATGGGTTTCATAAGAAGAAGTCCTTGAATCACCTCGAGAACAGGGGGGTTACCGCGATCGCGGACAACCCTGCGATGAAACAAACAAACATGGCGATGAGCAGGTTGCGGACCCGTGTGGTCGGCGAGGCAAACTCGCGCCAGACGAAGACGCCCCAGAACGCGGAGACCATCGTGGCGCCCTGGCCTATGGAGTAGGAAACCGCAGGACCGACGAAATTCACCCGCGAGGCAGCGAAATTCAGTGTCGTCCCGCTGACCCAGATGATACCGCCCAGGATCCCCGCGAGGTGCCAGCGGCTGAGCGCAGCGGTGTACGCTGAAAACGTCACCGGGGCGCCGCCATCAATGGGTTTCCGCATGAAGAGTGAATTAACCGGGACCGCGCATAGGATCGTGCCGATTACGAAAAAGAAGGTGGTGGCATAAGGGCCGGGTGCGCCGGGGGCTTTCATGCCCGCGCTCACCAGGGGGTAAAAGCTCCCCATCAATAGGCCGGAAACCAGACTAATGACAATCCCTCGCAGGTTGCCGGCCTGGCGGGCCCCCTCGCGCGCGCGATAGGCGAGCGAATCGCAGATGATGGCGATGATGACCAGTCCGATTCCGCCGAACAGAAGCCAGGGATTGCCTTTGGGAGACACGATGTAACTGCCCAGCGCACCGACCACCAGCGCCACTCCAATCCCGACCGGAAAAGCTACGGCGAGTCCGGCGACGGCAATGGCCGCCACCAAAAGCAGGTTTGCCACATTGAACACCGCGCCGCCCAGTGCGGCCATGAAAACCGAATAGCGCGGAGCACCGGCGATATCCGCCAGAAAAGCGGCGCCGGAGCTGCTGCTGGAGCCCAGCGTCAATCCCCAGATGAAGATGCCCACGAGAAGGCCGATCAGATAGTCCCAGTAGAAGAGCTGGAACCGGTATTTGGGGCAGAGCTTCATCGTGTTGGCCCATGATCCCCAGCAGAACATGCTGGCGACCATGAACAGCAGCGCTATTTCGTAGCTAAGGGGCAAATACATGTCTGTCTCGTTGGATCTCGGAATATAATGATGAATCGTTTCATCTCTGATGCGGGCCTTCGCCGGAGACGCACGGACGCAGGGCAGGTGCCACTATGGCCACGATTAAGGAAATTGCCAAAGCTGCGGGGGTTTCGACCGGCACCGTCTCCAACGTGCTCAACGGCATCGCCACCGTGCGCGAACCGGCACGTAACCGTGTCGTCAATGCCATCGAGAGGCTCGAATACCAGCCCTCGATGCTCGGGCGCGCGTTGCGGAAATACAAGACCAACATGATCGTGATGATCGTTCCCGACATCACGAACCCGTTCTTCCCAGGTGCCGTGCGCGGCGCCGAAGACGTGGCATTCCGACATGGCTATCGGTTGGTCTTGTGCAACTCCGACAACGACTCCGGCAAAGAGGCGACGTACGTCCACGAAATGCGGACGTACCGGCCTTCTGGACTGATCATCGTTCCGGCGGACCTGAGCCAGGGACTTGAGGAAGCGAACGCATATTTGAAAGCGGGATCCAAAGTGGTATACGTGGACCGCATTCCTCCGAAATGGCGCGGCGACTCTGTCACCAGTGCGCACGAGAAGGGAGCCTTCGCGGCGACCCAACATCTTTTCAACCTGGGGCACCAGCGTATCGCCACGATCACCGGACCTTTGACAGCAACCAGCGCGCAGGAGCGCCTCGAAGGCTACCGCCGCGCGATGCATTCGGCGCGCCTGCCGGTGTTCCCGTATTACGTGCAGGAATCGGAATTTAACAAGGCCGCGGGACACATGAAAGCGGCGGTTTTGTTGCGCACAGTTCCCCGGCCGACCGCGATCTTCGCCGCCAACGACTTGATTGCATTCGGAGTGTTGGCCGCGATTCGCGAGGCCAACCTGCACTGTCCCGAGGACGTGTCCGTCGTGGGGTACGACAATCTCGACGAAGGCGACATCACCGTCCCGGCTCTGACCACCGTTGATCAGTTCGCGTATAGAATCGGCGAAAAAGCAGCCGAGATCATCGTGCAACAAACGCACAAGAAGGCCACGGAACCCCGTCAAGTGGTTCTGTCCCCCGAACTTCGCGTTAGGGCTTCGACGGCTCCCCCCGTAAGTAACTCGAAGCGCTCGGCCCGAGCGGCGCGGCGAAGTGGGTAACCGCCTCAACGCTCGCCCCCTCGCGATCCCGCATCTCGCACGCACCGAAATCCAATCGTCGCGGCACGGTCCCGGGCGGGCGCCATCAACAAGTACTTTCCGTGCTCGTGCAGGTTATAGGCCTGCGGGAAATACCACACCGAGCCGACCGGCTGGTAATAACTGCCGCCACGCAGCACGGCGGCGCGGGTATGTTCGTCAGTGTACTCGTCAGTCCACTGCCATACATTGCCCACAAGATCTTCCACGCCATACGGACTGGAGCCGCGAGGATAGGCGCCGACCTCAGCAGGCCTGATCGCGTCGCGCGAGTGGTTGACCTCCGGCACCATCGGTGCGTCCCACCGGTTTCCCCAGGGGTAACTCCTGCCATCCGTCCCCTGAGCAGCCAACTGCCACTCCCATTCATGCGGCAAACGTTTGCCGGCCCACCCGGCGTACGCACGCGCATCTTCCAGCGACACCCACGTCACCGGCCGGTCGTCCCAACCCGAGGGATAGGTCCCGTCCTTCCAGTCCTTCAGGAAATTGTGGTCGTCGCGGGGGTGATAATCGGAGACATCGAGGAACTTCTTGAAATCAGCGTTGGTGATCGGGTACTTGTCGATAAAGAACGCGGGCACCTGCATGGTGTGACGGTGATAGCGCCGAGGCGCACTCTCCCAGGAATACTGGACATCCACTCCTGGCAGGTTGCCGCCTTCGATCTCCACGCCCTGCACCACGAACTCGAATTGAGTGGCCGGGATCTTGATCATGCCGGCAGGAGCGGTGGCTGCCGGCTTGGTGGGGGGAATGTCGGTCATCTTCTGGGGCAGGGGTAGCCAGTCATCAGAAAAGCTGTCGAGCCGGACCGAATTGAGCTGCGCCATCTTCTTGAGGAACTGCTGCAGTTGCGGATCGGGAGCGGCGGTGGCGAGCAAGGCGCCGAAGCCCTGCCGTTCGATATCGAAGCTGAGGACGACCGTATCGCCCTGCGGCTTCGGTTTCAGCTCGGTGCCGTGCCAAACGTCGAAGTACCGCATTCCCGGCACGGCTCGCAGCGCGATCTGCTCGCCGGAGACGTCATATTGGTTGCGGTTGATGATGGTCCAAAGGGTACGACCCTGCCCAGGCCACTTGCTGGCATAGATTTGGTACCGAAGCATGGGAGTATGGGGCTCCCAGCCGGGGCTGACCAGCTCAGTCGCGAAACGCCGTTCGACCCTGGCGATGCGCCGCACGGTCTCGGAGTCGCGGGGTGTCATGCCGTTCCAGATGCCCCAGATGTTCTCCCAGGTCTCCATGCCGACGCCATTGAAGAAGGCGTACTGCAAGTCAACGTTTTTGTCGCGCTGCCAGCGATCCGAGACGTTGACCATGTGCCGCGGCTCAAGCCACTTGTGCTTGTCCACGTACTGCACTCCCGCGACCCCGGTGTACCAGCGTGGCGGGCCGGGCCGCTGCGGCGGACGCGCGGGCACCGCCTGCGCCCAACTCATGTTGTTGTAGGACAGCGCCTCATCCTGGGTGAGGTGTTCCGGCTCGAAGGCGAGCGGATGACCGGTGCGATCGGAGGCAACGCGAAAGGAGCGCGGCACCGCGATCATGGTGTCGCCGTTGACGCCGTCAGCACCCACCGCCGCCAACTGCTCTGCCAACGCCTCCGCTTCCGGCTTGCCGACATCCCGTGTGCCCTGGTCCCACAACATGATCGGAAACAGGACCCGCACGTTGCGCCGGTGGAAGTCCGAGATCATCTGGCGGATGCCGGGGATCCCGCCGGGCAGGTCGTGGAACATATCGAACTGATTGCGGCTGTCAATACCGATGTTGGGATAGGTCGGCCAGACCAGCACCGCATCAATGCCGCCGTAGCGCTTCTCCAAATCGTCGAGGTAGCGGTCGACCGTGTACTTCCCCGCGAGGGGGTCGTAGAAGTAGCGGTCCTCGACCATCATCTGGGGCTGCATGAAGGCGCTCTGCGTCCATTTCAGCTCAGGCCGCTCGTATTCCGCGCCGCTGTAGCCGATGCGGATACGCTGCTCGCGCCGCCAGCGCTGCATATCCTGGATCCATTGCGGGAAATCGCCGGGCTTGGGCGGCCCCTCGATGAGGGAGCCGTTGACGCGCACCATCGGGTCCTGCGCGGACGCCGGTACAGTGGCCGCCAGCAGCAACACTCCGAGCACTGCCGCCAAAGGGGCGATACGCATGGCCGGCTCTCTCCCTGTTCCCTAGAATGAATAGCGCAACGCGAACTGCACGATGCGCGGTGACCCGGCACTGGTGATCTGGCCGAACTGCGGGCTGGTCATCACGGAGTTGGGATTACCCAGGTTCACATTATTGAACAAGTTGAATGCCTCGGCGCGGAACTGCAGCGAAGTCTCCTTGTAGACGGTGAAATTCTTGAAGATGGAGAGATCGGTGTTGACGTAGCCGGGGCCACTGAAGGCGTTGTACCCCAAGTCGCCGTAAGGTGTGTTGGCCGGCAGTTGCGCGAAAGCCGCGGTGTTGAAGTAGCCAGCAATCCTGTCCTGGCGGCTCCTGCCACCGGAAATTTCGGGATCGCCCACCAGATCGGGCCGGTCATTATTCACGCCGTCGAGGTTGGTGTCCTTGCCGGAGGTCACGTTGAAGGGGGTGCCGGAATGGATGGTGGTGATGCCATTGACCTGCCAGCCGCTCAAGACCTGGTGGCCGAAGGCGCCCAGCGAATGGACCCGGGGCAGCGAATACATGTACGACACCACGAAGCTATGACGGATGTCGTTGTCGGAGCGGCCACGGCTGCTCTGGATGTTGTAGCTGTCCACCACGGCTCCTAACCCGATGCCCTTCGACCAGACATAGCTGGCTTGCACGGAGAAGTTGCGAGTGAAGCGATGGGTCAGCTTGGCCTGCAAGGCATTGTAGGAGAAATTCGAGTTCAACAAGGTCTGGGTGACCTGCCCGAAGGTATAGGTGCTGGGAGTGGGCTGGTAGGGACGGCGCGCATTGAGGCCGGCGGTGGTGGTCAAGCCACCGGGCACGTAGATGGGGGAATTGGCGTCGATGTTGATGGTGAAATGCCGCCCGACACTGCCGACATAAGAGACTTCAGCGCCCCAGTTGGCCGCAAGTTGCTGCTGCACACCGAGGGAGAACTGCTGTACGGAGGGGACATCGTCGGCCCCCGGCTCCAAGCCGAAGAGGGTGGCGCCCGACGTGAAGACGGCGGAGGTGGGATCGGGATTGTAGGGGAAGGGGCTGGTGCCAGGCCCGTAGGGGTTGACCAGGCTGGGCGTCCTGGCGATGGTCATGGTCAACGAGTAGGGCTGCTGCACCAGATTATTGGAGACGCGCACCTGGTTGATCTGCGAATAGAACAAGCCGTAACCGCCGCGGACGGAGGTCTTACCGTTGCCAAACAGGTCATAGGCAAAACCGACCCGGGGTGCGAAGTTGTTCCACGGAGTTTTGATAATGCCGTCGGGGATCCCCTGATCGCCGGCAAACACCAGCCCCAGCGGCGCCGTCGGGAATCGTTCCGACTGCAGGAAGGGGATGAAAGTGGAGGTGTTGTTCTGGCCCGTATAGGAGGGGAAACGCTCCCAGCGCAACCCAAGATTCAGCGTCAAGCGGCGTGCGACACGCCAGGTGTCGGAGATGAACAGCGAGGGATCGTGCTGCTCGGTGCGGAAGTCCACGCCGTTGTTCTGCCGGAAGTTGTTGGACCGGCCGAGCAGGAAGTCGGCCAGCGCGTTGCCCGTGATGCTGCCGTTAAAGGTGAACAAACCATTGGAAGCGGCGCCGCCGAGGCTGCGGAAGTGGTTGTAGACCCAGGAGCCGCCTAGTTTGAGGTCGTGCTTCCCCCAGATGGTGCTGAAGGTCTCTGAGATGCCGAGAGAGGATGACGGCAGATCGTTGGGACCGGCGTTGTTGGTGCCCATGGACCAGTAGCCGATGACGTTGAACAGCGGCTGCGAACCGTAATCGCCGCCGGGAGGCGCCTGGCTGCCGAGATCATCGAGTTGGTGATCGCTGCCGTAGATAGGGGAGAGCACGAAGTGGCTCAGAGTATAGAAGAGCCGCAGGTTGTTGACCTTGGAGGGCGAAATCACCCAAGTGTCGTTGAGCACACCGTTGTACTGGCCTTCATACTCCTGCATGCCGGAATAGCTGAGAATCTGGTTGGTGATGCCGGCCTGGGTGGCCAGGGGATTTTTAGAGCTGCCTCGTGACATGAAGAAAGTCCCAGAAATCTTGTGGCTGGCAGTGGCCTGCCAGTCGATCTTGGCCATGCCCTGGTTGGCATCGGTGTTGGCGTTGCCGAACTGCTCGGGGGTCAGGCGGGTGGCAGGGTCGGCCAGAGGAACGAAGGCCAGCGCGTTCTGCGCCACCGGGTCCAGCAGCGAAGGACAAATCACGCCCTGCACGCCGTTGCAGTTGTAGTAGGTTCCGTTGGGCATCTTCGGCCACTTGCTCTGTGGGTCGGCGGAGAAGTCGCCGTTGGCTTCGGCCGGGGTGGGGGTGATTAAGCTGCTGGAGGAGACGATGACCGGCGTACGAACGCGCAGGCCCTCATAGGAGACGAAAAAGAACGCCTTGTCGCGGACGATCGGGCCGCCGAATGTGGCTCCGAACTGGTTCTGTTTCAGAGGGGTGACTTCGTTGATGAAGTAATTCTTCGCGTTCAGGAGATCGTTACGCAGGTATTCGTAAAGCAAGCCGTGGTAGCTGTTGGTGCCGGAGCGGGTGATGGCGTTGACCACGCCGCCGGCGGAGCGACCAAACTCGGCGTCGAAGTTGCTGGTCAGGACGCGGAATTCCTGCAGCGAGTCAGGGCTGGGCATCAGGTTGCCGCCGAAGCGCCACAGGTTGGTGTCGTAGGCGCCGTCCAGGTAGTAGGCGGAATTGAAATCGGGTACGCTGTTGACGGTGAACTGGGTGCCCTGACGTGATCCGGTCTGTTTATCGGCCGTGTAGCTGGAGACACCCGGCACCAACTGTACCAAGTCGTAGGCGTTACGGCCGTTGAGCGGCAGGTCCTGGATGCGCGTCTGATCGACGGTGGTACCGATCTGGGATTCGCGGGTATCGACCAAGGTGGTGCCCGCTTCCACCGTAACGCTCGCCTCTGCTGAACCCACCCGCAGGGCAAAATTGACGTGCACGTTTTGATTGGCATCGAGGTGCACGGCAGTCTGGCGCTGCAATTGGAATCCGGCCATGTCGGCGGAGACCTCATACTCACCCGGCACGAGGAAGACGAAAGTGTAGTCGCCGGTGGGTGAAGTCTTGGCGGTCTTGGTCTCCGCGGTGTGAACGTTCTTCACCGTCACCGTGGCCGCCGGAAGGACGGCCCCGGCCGGATCGGTTACGGTGCCGTAGATGGAGCCGGTGGTCGCCTGCCCGAAGAGGGCTGCGGATGAGGCCAGCATCCATACGAGCACGATGGCCAGGGCGCGAAGGGCGGCAGTGGGGCAGGGATTGCGGCGGTTCATCTTCGATCCTCCAGCGGCCGCCGGCAGCGACTTTGCTGCCGGCCTAAGCATTCCTGAGGCATCGCAGCCGTGAGTGGCCGGTGCAGCCGCGAGCCATTCTTGTACGTTTGTGGAACGATTCAAATGAATCGTTTCATTCCAAGAAACGGCGAAAGCGTATACGTGCATGCTGCTGCTGTCAAGGATTTAATTAACGCAACTCGAAGCCTCGCCCCTGATCGAGCGGGTCCCTGCTATGCGACGGGCCCGGCGCCCGCTGTGTCTGCACGCCAGTGCGCACCGCATGTTCTTTGGACGCCTGTCCCCTGCGTCTGCCAGTGCTTCAGCCGATTCACCAGTTCACGAGTGCTCGTCATTCCGCGCACGGTTGTCCTCGACCTTCCCCTTCAACTGTATGGTGACCGAGTCGATGGTGCCATTGAACGGGAACGGCGCCCTATACCGCTTACTGACGGCGGAGCCAAGGTCCTTTCCCACATCCAGGGTTTCCGCAGGTGACCAGTACCCCCCGCTGGCGGGGACGTTCATGAAATTGGTCGCCGCCTGGCGCTCACTGTTGACCGTCAGCGTCCCACTAGCTGGAAAGCGCGCCCCGGCCGCTGCCCTGTCGCCGTTGGCATCCTTTTCCGGTTTGGCAGGCACGGGCATCACCTCCACTACGATCGTGGAATGTCCCGCGGGTAAGGGCTTGGTCGAGATCATTTCGCCGGACAAGTGGCCAAACGAGTTGATCTCGAAATGCACTTTCCCGTCGCGCACATACAGCGAGAATCCGCCATATTCACCGCCCTGGGCCAGAAGCACGCCCTCGCCCACGCTGCCAGTGTTGTCGATTTTCGCCGTGATCGTGTAACCCAAACCTGCGCCGGTGCGCACATTCATCATGTCAGAGAGTCGATCCACCCCGCTCCGGAAGACGAACGTCTGCCGTTTATCCTCGGGTCGGCTGATGAGTTGCCGCAACGGCAACAACGGATAGACCTGATTGCGTCTCGCTTCCTCGTCCCAGAGAGCCTGCATCTCGCGGAGCTTTTGCGGGTATTTCGCGGCCAGATCCGTCGACTGACTGTAGTCCTCGCTAAGGTTATAGAGCTCCCACGGGTGGGTGTTGCCGTCGAGCAACTTGTCACGCTCGTACCCGGGCGCGCCGATGCGGTACCAGGAAGATCGCAGCAGTTTGCCGGCCCACCATCCGTCCTTGTAAATGGCCAGGTTGCCGTTGGTTTCGAAGTACTGGACGTGGTGCCGGCTCGGCGTCTTTGCCTGATCGAAGGTATAGACCAGACTGACGCCTTCCAGTGGGGCTTGCTTCACCCCATCGATGACAGCCGGCGGTGCGATACCGGCGGCTTCGTAGATCGTCGGGGCGATATCGTTCAGGTGCCCAAACTGCGGGCGCAATCCACCTTTGTCCTTGATGCGAGCGGGCCAGGAAATCACCATCGGATCGCGGGTGCCGCCCAGGTGCGAGGCGTCAGCCTTGGTGCCGGGGAAGGGCGCGCTGAAGGCCCACGCCCAAGCCGCTGCGTGGGCGTTCATATACATTTCGCTGCCCAGGTCATCCTCGATCTGCAGACGGTCGGCGATGGATTCCAGCTTTCCGCTGATTTGGCGGGCATCGTATCCGGTGGGCCCATCCTCGCCGCAGGCGCCATTGTCGCCAAAGATTTCGATGACCAGCGTGTGATCCGCTTCACCTTCCTCGGCGATCGCCTGCAGCAGGCGACCAATCTCGTAATCCACCTGCTCCGTGAATCCCGCATACACCTCGGCTTGGCGCGCCAGCAGCCGTTTCTGCTGGGCCGGCAGCGAGTCCCAGGCAGGCACTCCCTCCGGGCGGGGCGTGTCCTTGGCGTTGGCGGGAATCACTCCGAGTTTCTTTTCGCGATGGTAGTTCTCTTCCCGCAGCTTGTCCCAGCCTTGGTCGAATCTTCCTTTATATTTCGCGATCCACTTTTTCGGGACATGGTGCGGGGTGTGCGTCGCGCCGGGAGCGAAGTAGATGAAGTAGGGCTTGTCAGGCCCCGCGGCATTGTGGCGATGGATCCATCGGATCGCATCGTCCGCGAGGTCGGTGGTCAGGCTGTACCCCTCGGCGGCGGTCGCCGGCGGCTCGACTGGCGTAGTGTCGCGATAGAGCCGTGGAGTGTACTGGCTGTCGAAAGCAGCAAGGAATCCGTAGAAATAGTCGAACCCTTCCCCGGTGGGCCAGCGGTCGAACGGGCCGGCATCATTGATCTCCCACACCGGGGTCTGGTGCCACTTTCCCCAGGCGGCGGTGTTGTATCCGTTCTCCTGCAGGACCTTGGCAATGGAAGCGGAACTCTTGGGCCACACCGAGTTATACCCCGGATAACCCTGCGCGTGCTCGCTAATGGTGCCGAAGCCGATCTGGTGGTTGTTGCGGCCCGAGAGCAGAGCGGCGCGGCTGGGAGCGCAGATCGCATTCACGTGAAAGGCGTTGTAGCGCAGACCAGTTGCGGCCAGTTTGTCGAAATTCGGCGTACTAGCTGGCCCACCGAAGGTCGAGGTTGTGCTGAACCCGACGTCATCCACCAGGATGAGGACGACATTGGGCGCATCCTTCGGCGCGCGCCTCACCTCCGGCCACGCCGGAATGGACTTGCGGGCATCGCGGTCGATCCAGCCCTTGAAATACGGTGAATCGGACGCGGCATTCTGGGCACTGGCACCGGCGCAGGCGAGTGCCAGCGCAGCGCAGGCCGTAGCACCCCAAAGTGCCTTCTTCTTGCTGGTGCCATGGGCGGTGTGCATCGCATCCTCCTCGCGAGAGGCATTCTTGCCGTCGTTTATGAATCGTTTCATTGGGCTGGCGATTATGAACAGAGGCCGCGGCCCTGTCAAGGTGAAACTCTCGCGTTCCGGGCGATCAGAGGTAGAATTGGGCGCAATGTCGTTCCCATTCCACATCATGGCCAAGCCAACGGGCCCACTTTGCAACCTGGATTGCGCCTACTGTTTCTACCTCGAGAGAGAAAAACTGTACCCCGGCCGGACCGATTGGAAGATGCCGCAGGCGGTGCTGGAGAGCTACATCCGCCAATACATCTCTTCGCAGCCGACCCCATCTGTTCAGTTCGCCTGGCAAGGCGGCGAGCCTACCCTGCTCGGTGTGGACTTCTTCCGCGATGTGGTCCGGTTGCAGAAGAAGTATGCGAATGGTCGAACGGTCGAGAACGCATTCCAGACCAACGGTATCCTGCTTGACAATGCTTGGGCTGAGTTCCTGGCTGAAAATGACTTCCTGGTCGGCCTTTCGATCGACGGCCCCCGAAAGTTTCACGACCGCTATCGTCTGGATAAGGGCGGACAACCCACCTTCGACAAGGTAATGCGCTGTCTCCGGGCGCTGAAGGATCATCATGTTCGCTTCAACACGCTCACCGTGGTCAATCGCGTCAACGCTTATCAACCGCTCGCCGTCTACCGCTTCCTTAAGCAAATCGGCAGCCCTTATATGCAGTTCATCCCGGTGGTGGAACGCCGCGCCGCCAGCGCGCGGCACGACGGCCTGGAACTGGTAGAGCCGGGATTCGGAGGCGAGGCCGCAGTGACGCCGTGGTCCGTCGAGCCACAGGCGTTCGGCAAGTTCTTGTGCGCGATCTTCGACGAATGGGTACGCCGTGATGTCGGCCGTCATTACGTGCAGATCTTCGAGGTCGCGCTGGAGATCTGGTACGGAATGGGAGCGAGTCTCTGCATTTTCAAGGAGACCTGCGGCTCCGCGATGGCACTGGAGCATTCGGGCGACCTTTACTCCTGCGACCATTTCGTCTACCCCGAGAACAGGCTAGGCAACATTATGGATGTCCCACTCGAAGCGCTCGCCGCCTCAGCCCAGCAACGCGGATTCGGCGCCGCCAAGCGCGATACTCTCCCCCGCGCGTGCCGCGAGTGCGATGTCCGCTTCGCCTGCAACGGCGAATGCCCCAAGCACCGCTTCATGCACACGGCGGATGGGGAGCCCGGCCTGAACTATCTGTGCCAGGGATACAAAACTTTCTTCCGCTATATTGATCCGTACATGAAGTTTATGGTCCGCGAACTACGCGAGGACCGCGCGCCGGCGAACATCATGCGGCATCTCTCAAGTCCCCGGTCAGTCAGGACGCCGTGATCCGGCCAATACAGACGTTGGTCCGGCGCAAGGAACCATCATTGAGCTCCCTTCACGCACGATGGTGCGTGCCGATCAGTAGCGGTATCGGTTCAGGGTTGCAATACAGTTCCGAATGCCTTCGGGCCAGGAGGTGCGCGTGTGGGAGAAAGAGCGCAAGGCAGTGCGGGTCCCGGCAGCCGAGCCGGTTTCCGGTAGTTTCACCAACGGCGGCGCCCACGCGATCTCTGGCATCACGCGAGACTTGAGCACGGGCGGCACATTCTTCTACTGCGAGCTTGCTCCAGAGGTCGGGGCGCTTCAGGATTTGCTCGGGGGAATCCTGGGCCGCGCCGGTGGTTCGCCTGCCCGACGTTCCTCGTAAGACCACCCACACCACGACAACGACAATCAGCGCCAGCCAGAAAAGCCGGCCAAAACCCATCGACCACCATCGGTGTTGCCAGTAATATGGCATCAGCTCATCCGTTAAGATGCTGTGAGCCGGCACTGCCGGGCAGCACCGCGCTCAGCGGGCATCCAGAACGCGTCCGTGTGGCTGCTTCGGAACTGCAGCCTGCAAGCCACGGCGCGCGTTTCTGACGACTTCCGGCATGTTCAGGAGCACGGCAGCGGCGCGACGGTGTCCCAAACAATTACACGCTAATGCACTAACGCGGTTTCATTACAAGTTGTAAAGTTAAGATGCACATATACTTGATGCCCCAACACATCGTGGGTGGATGCGCGCGCGATTGACCAGCGGTTGCCATCTTGAACGCCGCATCGCACCCATTCGGAGGAAGCAATGACTCCCAGCAGACAGAAGATCACGATCGACGGCAACGAAGCGGCGGCTCACGTTGCCTACCACACCAGCGAAGTGATCGCCATTTACCCCATCACCCCGGCATCGCCCATGGGCGAGTTCGCTGACGAGTGGGGCGCCAAGGGATGGCCCAACCTGTGGGGCATCGTCCCCACGGTGATCGAGATGCAGAGCGAAGGCGGGGCGGCCGGGGCGCTGCACGGGGCCATTCAGGCGGGAGCGCTGGGAACAACGTTTACCGCCTCGCAAGGCCTGTTGCTGATGCTTCCCAACCTGTACAAGATCGCCGGGGAGCTTACGCCGGCGGTGATCCACGTGGCCGCTCGCACGGTGGCGACGCACGCGCTTTCGATTTTCGGGGACCACAGCGACGTCATGGCGTGCCGGCAGACCGGGTTCGCCATGCTGGCCTCCAATTCGGTGCAGGAGGTGATGGACCATGCCCTCATAGCGCGCGCCGCCAGCATGGAATCCCGCATTCCTTTTCTTCATTTTTTTGATGGTTTCCGCACCTCCCACGAAGTGGCCAAGATCGAACAACTCACGCTGGACGACATGCGCGGCATGGTGGACGAGGAACTCGTCCTCGCCTGCCGCGAACGGGCGCTCACGCCGGAGCGGCCGGTGTTGCGCGGGTCGGCGCAGAATCCCGACGTTTTCTTCCAGGCACGGGAGGCCGTCAATCCGTACTATCTGGCCTGCCCGGAGATCGTGCAGAAGGTGATGGACCGCTTTGCCAAGCTGGTCGGGCGCCAGTACCGGCTGTTCGACTACGTGGGCGCCCCCGATGCCGAGCGCGTGATCGCGATGATGGGCTCCGGGGCGGAAGCCGCCGAGGAGGCCGTGGAGCATCTGAACCGGTCGGGCGCGAAGGTCGGACTGCTGAAGGTTCGCCTGTACCGGCCGTTTTCCGTGGAACACCTGATCGCCAGCCTGCCGCACGGCGTGAAGTCGCTGGGCGTGCTCGACCGCACCAAGGAACCCGGCGCCCCCGGCGAGCCTCTCTACCTCGACGTCGTGACGGCGCTCAGCGAAGCGGTGGCCGCAGGCAAGCTTCCCTCCATGCCGCGCGTCATTGGCGGCCGTTATGGCCTTTCGTCGAAGGAGCTGAACCCTGGAATGGTGAAAGCGGTGTTCGACGAACTGGGGAAGCAGCAGCCCAAGAACCACTTCACGGTGGGCATCATTGACGATGTCACGCGAACCAGCCTGGATTACGACCCGGAGTTCTCGACCGAGAGTCCGGACACGGTGCGCGCCGTCTTTTACGGCTTGGGCTCGGACGGCACCGTGGGCGCCAACAAGAATTCCATCAAGATCATTGGCGAGGACACCGACTTCTACGCGCAAGGGTACTTCGTTTACGACTCCAAGAAAGCCGGCGCCCTGACCGTGTCGCACCTGCGCTTCGGCTCCAAGCCGATCCGCTCCACCTACCTGATCCACCAGGCGAACTTCGTTGCCTGCCATCAATTCTCATTCGTGGAACGTTTCGATGTGCTGAAGCTGGCTCAACCCGGGGCCACGTTCCTGCTCAACAGCCCCTTCGGCCCGGAGGAGGTCTGGGACCATCTGCCGAATTCGGTGCAGCAGGAAATCATTGCCAAGAAGCTGCGCCTGTTCGTGATCGACGCGGACACCGTGGCCGAAGGCGCCGGCATGGGACGCCGGATTAACACCATCATGCAGACCTGCTTTTTTGCCATTAGCGGCGTGCTTCCGCGAGAGGAAGCCATCGCGGCCATCAAGAAAGCGATCAAGAAAACCTACCTCAAACGGGGTGAAGCGGTGGTGCAGAAGAACTTCGCCGCCGTGGATGCGGCGCTGGCGCACCTGAACGAGGTGAAGGTTCCGTCCCGGGCCACCAGCCGGCTCAAGGTGGAACCGCCGGTGCCGGCCGCGGCGCCGGATTTTGTCCAGAGGGTCACGGCGCGCATCATCGCCGGCGAGGGCGATCTGTTGCCGGTGAGCGCGCTGCCCGTGGACGGCACTTTCCCCATGGGCACGGCGCAATGGGAAAAACGCAACATCGCGTTGGAGATTCCGGTGTGGGATGAGCAGCTCTGCATCCAGTGCGGCAAGTGCGTGCTGGTATGCCCACACGCGGTGATCCGGGCCAAGATCTACCAGCCCGATGCGCTGGCCAAGGCGCCCTCCACGTTCAAGTCGGCCAAGCCCAAGTGGAAGGAGTTTGAGCAGCTCCGCTACACGCTGCAAGTAGCGCCCGAGGATTGCACCGGCTGCAGCCTGTGCGTGCAAGTCTGTCCGGCCAAGAGCAAGGCCGAGATCAAGCACAAGGCGATCAACATGGAGCCGCAGGTGCCGTTGCGCGTACCCGAGCGCGAGAACTGGGAATTCTTCCTGGCTTTGCCGGAGACCGATCCGGAGCAGCTCAAGATGAGCCAGGTAAAAGACGTGCAGTTGCTCCAGCCGCTGTTCGAATTTTCGGGCGCCTGTGCCGGTTGCGGCGAGACGCCGTACATCAAGCTGCTGACCCAGCTCTTCGGCGACCGCGCCATCATCGCCAACGCCACCGGCTGCTCTTCCATCTACGGCGGCAATCTACCCACCACGCCTTACACGGTCAACTCCGCGGGCCGCGGCCCGGTGTGGTCGAACTCGCTGTTTGAAGACAATGCCGAGTTCGGGCTGGGCCTCCGCATTGCCGTGGAAAAGCAGGAAGAGTATGCGCGGGATCTGCTGCGGCGCCTGGGCGGAACGGTGGGATCACAACTGGTGGACGCCCTGCTCTCCGCCGATCAGTCCACCAGCGGCGGTATCGATCGGCAGCGCGAACGGGTGCGCCTGCTGAAGGAGAAGCTTGCGCCGGTGGGGAGCCTCGAAGCCCGCGATCTGCTGGCGGTCGCCGATTCGCTGATCCGCAAGAGCGTGTGGATCGTCGGCGGCGACGGCTGGGCCTACGACATTGGTTACGGCGGGCTCGACCACGTGCTGGCTTCCGGGCGCAACGTCAACGTCCTGGTGCTCGACACCGAGGTTTACTCCAACACCGGCGGGCAGCGATCCAAGGCCACCCCGCGCGGCGCCGTGGCGCGCTTCGCCTTCGCCGGCAAGGAAACCGCCAAGAAGGACCTGGCGATGATGGCCATCAACTATGGCGACGTGTATGTCGCACGGGTGGCCATGGGCGGCGGCGACATGCAGACGGTGAAGGCATTCGAGGAGGCGGAAGCTTATCCGGGGGCCTCCCTGATCGTCGCCTTCAGCCATTGCGTGGCCCACGGATATGACCTGAAGTACGGCATGGAGCAGCAGAAACTCGCGGTCCAGACCGGCTATTGGCCCCTGCTCCGCTACAATCCCGAACTGATCAAGCAGGGCAAGAACCCGTTGCAACTGGACTGCCGCCCGCCCAGCCTGCCCTTGCAGAAGTACATGCTGAACGAAACGCGGTTCAACATCCTCAACCAGGCGGATGCCGAGGCGGCCAAGAAGTTGCTGCACGAAGCCGAGGAGGACGTGCGCAGCCGCTGGGCACTCTATGAAAACCTGGCCTCGCTTCCAGCCGGCGAGGCGGTGACGGCGCTGGCCGCGGCGGGAAAAGGAGAGAGCCATGATTGACCTGAGCACTACTTACCTGGGACTTCAACTGAAGAATCCGCTGGTGGTTTCCGCCTCCCCCATGCAGCAGGAACTGGACAACATTCGCCGCATGGAGCAGGCCGGTGCCGCCGCCGTGGTCATGCACTCGCTGTTCGAAGAGCAAATCAACGTGGAGGGCGAGGAGCTGAACCGCTGGCTGGAAAATGCGACCGAAAGTTATGCCGAGTCCCTGAGCTACCTCCCTGACCTGGAAAACTACAATCATGGGCCCGAGGCCTACCTGGAGCACCTGGCGCAGGCGAAGAAGAGCGTGAGCATCCCGGTGATTGCCAGCTTGAACGGCAGTTCACTGGGAGGCTGGACCCGCTACGCCAAGATGATGGAAGAAGCGGGAGCCGACGCCATCGAACTGAACACCTATTACCTGGCCACCGATGCTTCCCTCGCCGGGGCGGACATCGAGCAGAAATACGTGGACCTGGTGAAGCAGGTCAAGGCGTCGGTGCGCATCCCGCTGGCGGTGAAGGTTTCGCATTTCTTCACCTCCATTCCCAACATGATGCGGCGGCTGGCGGAGGCCGGGGCGGACGGGCTGGTGATGTTCAACCGTTTCTACCAGCCGGAGATCGACCTGGAGGCGCTGGAGGTGGTGCCGCATCTCGTGCTCAGCAGCTCATATGAGTTGCTGCTCCGGTTGAACTGGGTGGCCATCGTGTACGACCACGTCAGCGCCGACTTGGCCATCACCGGCGGAGTCCATACCGCGCAGGACGTGCTGAAGAGCATGATGGTCGGCGCCCAGGTGGCGATGATGACCTCGGCCCTCCTGGAGAGCGGCATCGATCACATCCGGGTGGTATTGAGGGACCTCAGCGAGTGGATGCAGGAGCACGAGTACGAATCGATCCGGCAAATGCAAGGCAGCATGTCGCGGGCGGCCGTTCCTGATCCTTCGGCCTTCGAACGCGCAAATTACATGCGCGTGCTGAGTTCGTACGCCCTGAAGAACACAGCGCGCTGAGTTTGGGTCGATCGGCGAAGCCAGGCGGCGCTTGAGATGTTTTTTGTCAACTCCGCTGCGCGATTCTAGGCGGCTGGGTCGTCGTACAATTGCTTCTCCGACAGCACCGGCTCGCCGGCGAATTCCTTTTCGCCTCTCGCTGCGGCGCCGAACATCGGGCCGCGGGCCGGCACCACGGGCGCGAATCCCATGAACCCGATCGGTTGCGGCACATCGTCGTAGATGGCTTCCATGCCTCCCCGGCGGAAATAGGTTTCGTGCCAGAACCCGGTCCCACCTGAATTCTTCAGAAAACCTTGCCACCATTGCCGATGTGGGTCTGAGCGCGTCCACTGCAGCAGCGAGCCGGCGTCACGCCAGTATTGGCGCATGCCGATGTGCATCGGAAACAGGGAATAGATGACCGTCTCGTGCCGCAGCAGGCCATCGGGCCGCGCGGCGGCGGACCAGGAAATTCTCGGCCAAACCCCAGAAGCGTCTTGATCCCGGTGATGCGATTCACCCGCATTCCCAGATAAATCACCACCAGGTCCGGGTAGCCGGAAAGATCCACGGTTCGTCGTTCAACAGGCGTGCGCATGCGGTAAAGGATTCACCGGAGGAGCTGATCGTCGCAGGTTTTTGGATTCCCACGGGGATGGTGCCGGTGACGCCGGTCTAAATCAATTTTCGTCAAGATGACGAAAACGGCAGATAAACCAGCGCCGCCGACCAGAGCAGCTCACCGTGGCGCAACAGAAAATGAATGCGCCGCGTGCTGAGGGAGGCCCCGGCCGGCGGCTGACCTGTCTCCCGGCAGCGCCTCGCCGCTACTCCTCTCCACGGTGTCCTTCCCCTGGGCGCAGCTTCCACAGAATCTGGCGCAGCATGCCGAGCCAGACCTCGGCGTCGCCGGACTGCAGATTCAGCCGGCGAACCAGGCGCCGCACCTTTTCTCGGGTCACCGCGGTCGAACGCGGCTTCACGTACCCGCTGGTCCGCAGGACATCCAGCAGCGTCGCGGTCAAGCGTTCCAACTGGGCGCCGGTCGCCGGCTCCACTTTCTCTCGTTGCTGGTCCCCTTGCCGCTTGCGCACCAGTTCATAAAGACAGACTGCCACCGCCTGCCCCAGGTTCATGGAGACCTGCTGCTCGCAGGTCGGAATCCGCATCAGCCAGTGGCAATGGCTGAGATCGTGGTTGGAGAGCCCGACCTTCTCCGAACCAAACAACAACCCGACGCGTCCCGATCCCAGTTCCCTGCTGATGAGGTTTGCGCCCTCTTCCAGCCGCCGTACCGGATGCTGCAACTCCCGGTGTCGGAGCGCGCTGGTTCCGACCACCAGCGTGCAGTCGGCCACCGCTTCCGCCACGCTCTTGTACTCTTCGGCGGAGGCAAGCACATGCGCAGCGCCGGCGGCGGAACGCGCCTCGCGAAATGCTACTTCGTACGGGTTCACTACCCGCAGGCGGGAGAACCCGAAATTGCTCATGGCGCGGGCGGCCGCCCCGATGTTCAGCGGATTGCGCGTGCCCACCAGCACGACGTGAAGACGGTCGAGTTGCGCCGCGGGTGCCAACAGCGGTCATTGTATGACGCTACCCTCCCATGTATGACGCTGCCCTGCCATCAACCGCGGCGGTCCCCGCCAGCGGCAATTCAGCATCGTTCAAATCCCGCCGATTCAGACAGTTACCACTAAGTAAATATCTGTAGCAACCCCGCCTACGCAACCGGCACCTCACCCCCTGAGGCAGAGACTGCCGTTGAGGAGAGGTGAGCTATGTTGTGGTTCATTTTTGCGATTCTGCTGATCGCGTGGATCCTGGGGCTGGTGGGCACCTACACCATCGGCGCTTGGCTGTGGCTGCTGCTGGTGGCGGCACTTATCGTGCTGATCATCCAGTTGGCTACCGGTCGCCGTATCGCCTGACACACCCCTGAACTGGCTTCCCAGCACCGGCGGCGCGCCTTCCGCCGGGTGGATTCCGGATAAAACAAAGCGCCCGCGGGCTGGAGATGCGGGCGCTTTCTGTTCTTTCCGGGCCTTCGGTCGCGGTTCTTATGGCGTGGTCGCGGCGGGAGCCGGTTGCTGCGTCTCGATGCTGGCGTCGCGCAGGAACTTGGCCGCTTCCTCCGGCGGCGTGGGATTGATGTAGAACCCGGTTCCCCACTCGAATCCCGCCGTTTTGGTCAGCTTGGGCATGAACTCGATGTGCCAGTGGTAGTGCTCGTTGAACGGGTCCTGCACCGGCGAGGTGTGCACCACCAGGTTGTACGCCGGGTTGTCGAGCACGTTGTACGCCTTGGCCAGAAGGCCCTTCAGCGCCCGCGCCAGGTCCTCGAACATCGCCGACGATGAGTTCTCAAACGCCGATTCATGCCGCTTGGGCAGGATCCAGGTCTCGAAGGGGAAGCGCGGGGCATAGGGCGCCAGGGTTACGAACTGCTCGTTCTCGCCCACCACGCGGATGGAGTTCTCCGCCTCCTGCCGGATGATGTCGCAGAAAACGCACCGCTCCTTATAGATGTAGTACTGCTTGGCGCCCTCCAGTTCCTCCACCACCTGCTTGGGGAGAATGGGCAGGGCGATCAACTGCGAGTGCGGGTGTTCCAGCGACGCGCCCGCCGCCTCCCCGTGGTTCTTGAAAATCAGGATGTACTTGAATCGCTTGTCCTGCTTCAGATCGAGGATGCGGTCGCGGAAGGCCCACAGCGTGTCCTCGATGCGCTTGGACGACATGGTGGCCAGGCTGGCGGCGTGATCGGGCGTCTCGATAATCACCTCGTGCGCCCCGATCCCGTTCATGCGGTCGAACATCCCCTCGGCCCGCCGGTTCAGGTTGCCCTCAATGCCCAGCGCCGGGAACTTGTTGGGCACCACGCGCACCGTCCACCCCGGGGAGTCCTTGGCCGGAGGCCCGCCGTTGGGATTGGGACGGTAGGCCAGAATCTCCGGCGGCGTCTTGCTCTCATTCCCGTAGCAAAACGGGCAGAAACCGCCCTTGAGCTTGTTCTGCTCACGGACGAAGTCGGTCGGGCGTTTGGCCCGGTCGGTGGAAATAATCACCCACCGACCCACGATGGGATCTTTTCTTAGTTCTGGCAACTGGAGCACTCCCCAGAAACTGCTGCTGGATACAATATTACGGCATTGGGAAGGCGTTTTTGAATAGGGTGATCTCCGGAGGAGTTACCTCCGTATCGTAGTAGACACTGACCACATCGAAACGCACCCCAGGCTCTCCCCGGACCCGGCGCCGGTAATCGCGGGCGACTGCACTGAGATCGCGGCGTTTTTCCTCATCCACGGCCGCCTCGGCGGGCTTCACCTCGCGGCTGCTGCGCGTTTTCACCTCGATGAAGCAAAGTACGTCGCCGTCCCAGCCCACCAGGTCCAGTTCGCCACGGTGCCGCGGCGACCGCCAGTTTCGCGCCACCAGCACGTAGCCCTGGCGCCGAAGATAGAAGTAGGCGTCGTCCTCGCCGCGCTTTCCGGTCACCAGGTGCTGCGGCAGCCGCTTCGGGTTCCCGCGTCCCGCGGCCTGCGCCACGCGCTCCAGAGCACGCGCCACCTTCTCCACCACTCTTCCCTTCATGCGCCGAAGTCTAACAAAACAAAAAGGTGCCAACCACGGCAATTCATCCCAGCCAGGTAACTTCCGGGCGGCGTGCCGAATGCGCCCCAGGATCGCCGCCGGGACGAAATTTAACTTGCCTTTTGCAATTGATATTTGTATCTTGTCCGGGATGTGGGGAAGTCCAAGTCAAAACACCGGTCGGGCTGTCCGGTCAGCATTTCGCTGGAGATTTTCGGCGACCGCTGGTCGCTGCTGATCATCCGCGATCTGATGGTGCGCGGCTTCCGCACCTTCAAGGATTTTCAGCATTCCGGCGAAGGCATTGCCACCAATATTTTGGCCGATCGCCTGCGGAAATTGCAAGCGGCGGCCATTATCGGCGCCGAGGCGGAAAAGACGGATGCACGAAAGGTGAATTACCGCCTGACGGAGAAGGGCATCGGCCTCGCGCCGGTGCTTCTGGAGTTGCTCATCTGGGGCGCGCGTCATGAGCGCACGGGGGCGCCCTGCGCGGTCATTGAGACCATGGCGAGCAACCGCGAGCAGGTCCTGGCGGAAGTCCGGCGGCGCTGGCAACGGCGCGATCCGACTCCCCTGCTTCCCTGGCTTGGGAATCCGGCTGAGGGTGCTGACGTTCGACCCAAAAACAGCAATCACGGAAGGAGAAGACGCAATGAAATTCATGGTGCTGGTCAAAGCTAACCAGGACAGCGAAGCGGGCGTCATGCCCAGCCGCGAAATTCTGGAGTCCATGGGAAAGTACAACGAGGAGCTGGTCAAGGCCGGAATCATGCTCGCCGGCGAGGGTCTCCACCCCAGTTCCAAGGGCGTGCGCGTCAAGTTCTCCGGAGCCACGCGGACCGTGATCAGCGGTCCCTTCCCGGAGACGGACCAGTTGGTCGCCGGCTTCTGGATTTGGCAGGCGAAGTCGATGCAAGAAGCCATCGACTGGCTCAAGCGCGCTCCCTTCGGCGGCGGGGTCGAGATCGAGCTCCGGCCGATTTTCGAGATGGAGGACTTCAGCGCCCAGTTGACGCCCGAACTCCGGGACAAAGAGCGGCAGATGCGCGCGCAAACCGAGCAATTACGGAAGACCGGCAGCTAGCAAGAGAGTTTCAGTTTCAGTTTCAGCGTCACTTGCCCGGCTGAAACCGAAACTGAAACTGAAACTTCACGTGGGGTGAGGAATGAGCAAAGTTCGTGTTCTGGTGGGCACGCGCAAGGGTGCCTTCGTACTGACTTCCGACGGCAAGCGCCAAAACTGGGACGTCAGCGGCCCGCTCTTCGCGGGCTGGGAGATCTATCACATGAAGGGATCGCCCGCCGATCCCAACCGCATCTATGCCTCGCAGACCAGCGGCTGGTTCGGACAGGTGATCCAGCGCTCCAGCGACGGCGGCAAGACCTGGGAGACGCCCGGCGGAGAGGCCATTGATACCACGCCGGGCACCATGCCCAAGGGCGAAAGCAACAAGTTCGTCTACGACACCTCGGCGGAAACCGGCAAACCCCTCACCACCCACCAGTGGTACGACGGCACGCAGCACCCTTGGGAGTTCAAACGGGTCTGGCATCTGGAGCCATCGCTCACCGATCCCGACACCGTCTACGCGGGGGTCGAGGACGCCGCCCTGTTCCGCTCCACCGACGGCGCCCATACCTGGCAGGAACTCGCCGGACTGCGAGGCCACGGCACCGGACCCAATTGGCAGCCCGGCGCCGGCGGCATGTGCCTGCATACCGTTCTCCTCGATCCCAGCAATCCCGGCCGGATCTTCATCGCCATCTCCGCGGCCGGCGCTTTCCGCACCGACGACGGCGGCAAGACCTGGAAGCCGATCAACCGCGGGCTCCGCTCCCAATACATCCCCGACCCCAATGCCGAAATCGGCCACTGCGTCCACCGCATCGCCCTGCATCGTTCCCGCCCCAGCACGCTCTTCATGCAGAAGCACTGGGACGTAATGCGCAGCGACGACGCCGGTGACAACTGGCACGAGGTCAGCGGCAACCTGCCCACCGACTTTGGCTTCGTCATCGACGTTCACGCGCATGAGCCGGAAACCATCTACGTGATCCCCATCAAGAGCGACTCGGAGCACTTTCCGCTCGATGGCAAGCTGCGCGTCTACCGCAGCCGCACCGGCGGCAATCAGTGGCAGGAGCTGTCCAAGGGCCTGCCGCAGAGCAATTGCTTCGTCAACGTCCTGCGCGATGCCATGGCCGTGGACTCACTGGACAAGTGCGGCATCTATTTCGGGACCACCGGCGGCCAGGTGTACGCCTCCGCCGACGCCGGAGAAAACTGGGCGCCCATCGTCCGCGATCTTCCCGCCGTGCTCTCCGTGGAGGTCCAGACCTTGCCATGATCGAAGCGCGTCGCTACTGTCCGGTGGCATCCGCGTTGCCGCGCGTGTCCCCTCCATCGAGGCCGGCAGCCGGGATGCGTCCTGAGCATGGAAGAAACCAGCTCATCCAGGAGATCGTGTCCTTTATCGGAGACTAGCCATGGCAGTGGAAGTTCGAGTTGTGCTTCCGGCGCATCTGCGCACGCTGGCGCATGTTGAGGGCGAGGCGAAAGTCACCGTGCAGGGCCGGGCCACGGTGGGCTCGGTCCTGGACGCCCTCGAAGCCTCTTACCCCATGCTCCGCGGCACCATCCGCGACCACGTCACCCGGGAACGCCGCCCTTTCCTGCGCTTCTTCGCCTGCGAGCAGGATTTGTCGCTTAACCCGCCGGAGGCGCCTTTGCCCGAGGCCATCACCTCGGGCAAGGAGCCATTTCTCATCATCGGCGCCATCGCCGGCGGCTAAGTTCTGGCCGAAATGCCACTCCACGCAACCGTTCACAGCCAAACCCAAAGCAACCAGACGGAAAAGGAGACAAGCTACGATGCAAACAAAACCCACGCACGAACAGGCGCAACTCCACCTTCAGGTTTTCGAACAGCGCCGGGAAGCTCGCCTGCGCCAGGCCCGCGACTGGTTCTTCAAGAACTACATCGTCGAAAACTTCGACGATGCCATGCGGGTCGCGCCCATGGGATCGGAAGGCGGCACGTTCACTATGATGGTGCTCTCCTACTGGGAGCAGACCTGCGCGTTGCTCAATTACGGCCTGCTGCACGAAGATCTCTTCTTCCAGACCAGCGGCGAGTTTTTCGGAGTCTGGGAGGCGGTCAAGGCCGTGGTTCCGCAGTTCCGGGAGAAGTTCGTGAGCCGGCAGTTTCTCGCCAACCTTGAACAAGCCGCACAACGGTATGAGACCTGGATGGAAAGCCGCTCGCCGGGCCACCTCGCCGCCATGCGCCAGTTCATGAAGCAGATGCGTTTGCAGACTGCGAAAGCGGCCTGAACCTGGCCTCGCGTCCTGCGATGGCCAATCTCAATCTCGCAGGCCCCCGCGTCTCAGCGGGGGCCGCCGCTACCTCAATTCCGTAGGCCCCTGCGCCTCAGCGGGGGCCGCGCTTTCTCACAGACGAAGTTTCCAGGGCGGCGGCCGCCCTCGGCCGCCGCAAACTTCTGCCTCCGCGGCAGGTGAGGCACGTCACTGAATGGTCCTTCCGCCGATGCTAGCGTGGCCTACACGCATGGCTTCGAAAGAAGGCGTTATTCCCGTGAGCGGCGCCACGCCCCAGACGGAGGAGTGGATCCATGAGCGGCTGCGCTGTCTCGGCATCGACCCGGTGCCCAAGGCGCCGCTGGTGTGGGACGACACTACTCACTACATGCGCATCGAGCGGGATCACATCATTCGTCTGCAAGGCGATCTCTTCCTCGTCCGCTGCCATGAGCGCGAGGGCCGGTTCGGATTGGAGAACCAGCCCAAGTTCTGGGTGAAGCGTGTGCTCGCTCTGGCCACCGGGCAGACTCACATCCTGAAGCTCGCCATTGAGGAGTCGTTCAAGGCGCGGGTGGGCGCGCTCGAGGTGCTCTGCGTCCGAAACGCGGAGAAGGAGGCCAGGGTCCTGGAGTTGGTGCGTGCGGACCCGCGTTTCATGCAGGGCCGCAGCGCCCGCGATTCCCGCGGCAACCTGGTGCGCATCATCGATTTCGTCCGCGGCGGCGATCTGTTGTCCTACATCGACTCCATTCGCCTGCCGCACCGGCAATATTGCGCCCTCATGCTCCCGGCGATCCTGGCCAAAGTCGCCGCCAACATCGCCGCCCTTCAGCGCCTGCACGACGCCGGCCTCTGCCATGGCGACATCCGCAACGATCACCTGCTCATTGAACGCGAAACCGGCGTCTACAAATGGATCGACTTCGATCTCGACCAGCCTTCCGTCGACTTCGATATTTGGAGCGTGGGCAACATCCTGCACTGTGTCGTGGGCAAGGGATTCACCACCTTCCGCGACGCCCTGGACATTCGTCCGGAGCTCTCCGGAAAACTCTCTCAGGACGATGCATCGGTTTTTTTCCCGAACCGCGTCATGAACCTGCAGAAGCTCTACCCTTATCTGCCCGACAGGCTCAACCAGGTGTTGCTTCGCTTCTCCTTCGGAGCGCGCGCCGGTTACGACCGGGTTTCTCAGATCGCGGACGATTTGGCGGAATGCGCCGCAGCGGCCGGCTGGCAGGGCAGTTGAATTCTCCTTCCAACCATGTCAAACCCAAATGTGCCAGGCGGGCCGTCGAATGTCTCGTTCCACGAGATTGCCCGCCCCGTCGTGCGCCTCAATTCTGCGAATCCCACGCGAACTGGTGGTAAGCTATCAGGGTCGTGCCCAACCGAACCTTCAGTCTCAAGGAAGCGCACTCGCTCCTTCCGGTGTTGGAGTCGCTGCTGCGCCGCGGCATGGAAGCCAAGAAGCGCGTCGAGGAGATCGAGGCCGAGTTTCAGAAACTGGGCCACCACATCTTCCTTGTCGGCGGCTCCGAGGTCGATGTGGTGAAGCTCTCCCGTCGCCGCGCCGCCTCCGACAAGGCGCTGCAGCAGGTCAAGGACTGCCTGGCCGAGATCGAGGCCACCGGCGCCCAGGTCAAGGACATGGACATCGGCTTGCTCGATTTTCCCTGCGAGGTGGAAGGCGAAATCCTCCTGCTCTGCTGGAAGCTGGGTGAGGACCGGATTACCCACTGGCACGGTCTGGGTGAGGGCTTCGCCCGCCGCAAGCCCATCGACGATCGTATTGCCGGCGCCCGCGGAAAACTGATGTAGGCCGGCACCCGTCCCCACACGTAGGCTCGAATCCGGCCTTTTTCCGATCTGGGACGAACGGCGGCCCGTTCCTCGGGTGCAACTCCGCCTCCCCTCCGGTGTTTGTTAGAATCACAGCGAGCACACCATGATCATCCTGCGTACCTTCCTGCCAGCGGTTTCCGTCGTGCTGTTCATGTGGTCCGGCTGTGGCGGACACGGTTTCTGGCATCCCGCCAACGACAATTCCACCACCGCTACACCCAAGTTCGCCTACGCCGCGAACTTCAGCGGCGGCGCCTCCGGCAGTGTCTCCGGCTACACCGTGAATACCTCCACCGGCGCTCTCACCGCTGTCTCCGGCTCGCCCTTCGCGGCGGGAAGCGGCCCCGTGTCCGTCGGCGCCGATTCCGCCGGCAAATTCCTCTACGCCGCCAACCAGGGCGGCGGCGTCTCGGCTTTCACCATCAACCGCACCGACGGCACATTATCCGCCGTGAGCGGCTCCCCGTTCTCCACCGGGACAACACCGGTCTGGGTGGCGGTGGACCCCGGCGCCCGCTACGTCTATGTCGCCGACGGCGGCTCCTCCGACATCGCGGGCTACACCGTCAATTCCGGTTCGGGCGCCCTCAACCCGTTCAGTTCCACCACTCTCTTGCCCGGCAAGCCGGTGCGCCTGACCGTCGATCCCGCCGGCCGCTTCGTCTATGTGGGCATGGGCTCTACCGGCACCGGAATCTTCAGGATCAACACCGATGGCACGCTGGCCCTGGTACGGACCGTCCCTCCGAGTCCCTGCACCGCTTCCGACGACGTGGCACTCGATCCCAACAGCCGCTATCTTTTCGTGGCTGATGGCAACAGCGGCATCTGCAATTATGCCGTGAACGCCAGCACCGGCGACCTGAGCCTGATCAGCCCCGCCTTGGCTTCCGCCGGCAACCAGCCCGTCGGCCTAGCCGTGGACCCGTCCGGCAAGTTCCTGTTCGCCGCCAATCAGGGCTCGAATACGATTTCCGGGTTCGCCATCTCCGCCGATGGCACCTTGTCGGCCATGTCCGGTTCCCCGTTTTCCACCGGCAATACTCCCGTGGCCGTCGCCGTCGATCCTTCCGGCAAGTTCGTCTATTCCGCCAACTCCGCCGACAGCACGATCACCGTCTTCAGCCTCAGCGGCAGTTCCCTGACGTCCTCGAGCACGGCTACCGCGGGCACGAACCCGAACTCGGTGATCGTCACCGAGTAGAGTCGCTGGGCGCGGAACCAATAGAGCCGGCCTGGCGCTCTGCTCCCCATGTCTGTTCCTGCTTTCCCAGCCTTCCGCTTTTCGCGATGACGTTTGTCATCTCAAGGAATACGCTGGTGTATTGAAACACTGACAACCGAGAGAGCTGCATGGCCGCAGTCAAGACAATTGGCATCTCCACCGGTGGCGGCGATTGTCCCGGCCTGAACGCTGTCATCCGCGCCGCCACTCGCAGCGCCATCCTCAAGTACGGTTGGCGCGTCGTGGGCATCACCGACGGCTTCGACGGCCTCATCTGGCCGGAGCGCTCCATCCCCCTGGCCCTGGAGTCCGTCAGCGGCATCATGCCCCGCGGCGGCACCATCCTGGGCACCACCAATCGCGGCAATCCCTTCAAGTACAAGACCGTGGAAAACGGCTGCGAGGTGGTGCGCGATATGGCGCCCCGGGTCATCGAGAATGCGCGTCGCCTCGGCCTGGACGCCGTCATCGTCATCGGTGGCGACGGCACCCAGGCCATCGGCCTGGAGTTGTTCCGCCAGGGCCTGAACGTGGTGGGCGTGCCCAAGACCATCGATAACGACCTGTCCGCCACCAACGTCACCTTCGGCTTCGACACCGCCCTCCACACCTGCACCGACGCCATCGACAAGCTGTTCAGCACCGCCGAGTCACACCACCGCGTCATGGTGGTCGAGGTCATGGGCCGCGAGGCGGGATGGATCGCCCTGGAAGCCGGCCTGGCCGGCGGCGCCCACGTCATCCTCATTCCCGAGATTCCCTTCCATATCCAGAACGTCTGCGATTTCGTCCTCGCCCGCGATGCCGCCGGCAAGAAGTTCACGGTGGTGGTGGTGGCCGAGGGGATCAAGCCGGGACCGGAGCTGAAGTCACACTACGAGCAGGAGAAACACCGCTACCCGCGAGCCGGCGCCGCCGGCAATCTTATTGGCGACGCCCTCGGCCTGGGCACCAACAAAAACGTCCGCGTCACCGTGCTCGGACACATCCAGCGCGGCGGCTCACCCTCGCCCTTCGACCGCATCCTCAGCACCCGCTTCGGAGTGGAGGCGGTGGAATTGGTCGCCCGCGGCAATTTCGGCAAGATGGTCGCCCTGCGCGGCCGGCGCATTGAGACCGTGGACATCGCCGAGGCCGTCGGCGCCATGAAACTCGTCAATCCCAACGGCGAGATGGTCCGCATCGCCAAGGCCATCGGCGTCTGCTTCGGCGACGAAAAAACCGGGGTTTAGGAGTTCGAAATCAGGAAAGTGCCGGGTGCCCCAGGTTCGCGCCCCGGTTTTGGGCGCTAACCTGGGAAAGGCCTTCCCAGAGCTATGCTACTTGCTCTCTCACCCCTGCCTTTTTTCATTTCTTGAACAGGTTTTCGAACGCCTTGCGTGCGTCTTCGGCCCTCGGGCCGCCGCTGGAGGTCTCCCGCTCCACGGTGGTGCGGATCGCGAACGACCCGCACAGGTTGCGGGTGTCCTTGCGCGAGATTCGTTCCGGCACCGGCTGGCGGCACTCGAAGCGGCTGGCCGGGTCGAAGTGGGTGCACTGCTTGCAGGAATGCAGCTCGAAGCCGCACTTCGGGCACTGCCCTACCGGATCGGTGATCGTGGTGAGCACCGTGCCGCACTGCGCGCACCGCGAGACGGTTCGCGTTCCCGGCATGTTCAGCGGACGCGGCCCGAAGGTCTGCTCCTTTTTCGCCGGCGGGGCCTGGCCCGGCCCGCTCGCTTTCGGCTTCTCCTGGCCGCGGTCCATGTATCCGTGTTGGCGGTATTTCCTGTCTGACACGCTGGCCTCCTGTCGCACACGCCTGCCGGGCGAGACTCGCAAGGGGTGGATGGAACGGGGAATTACCAGTTCAGTGTAGCGCGAACCGGCGCGAAATTCACGTTCCGGGAACCGCCACCCACGGCTGAGCTGGTCAGAGTCTTGCCCCCAAAAAAGAAAACGTGCGCGACGTTTGGATGTGGGGTGAGGATGGCAACGGCGCGCACGCGTTCAGTTGTGAACACACAGTAACAGCGTGCCGCCGCTGCGCCTAGTTCGCGCGTCATGCATGTGTGTGACTCGCGTCACAGAGTAGATGTTCATCAATCGCTAACCGCTAATTGCTACTCGCTAATGGCTCATTTCATACGCATGTCCCAGCCGGATCACCGTCGCCTCGTCGAAATGCCGCCCCAGGATCTGCAGTCCGATCGGCAGGCCTTGCTTCGAATCGCCGCACGGCACGCTGATTCCCGGCACTCCCACCAGGTCCGCGGTGACCGTGTAGATGTCGGCCAGGTACATGGAGAGCGGGTCGTCCACCTTCTCGCCCAGTTTGAAGGCCGGCGTGGGCGAGGTCGGCGTCACAATGGCGTCCACTTCCCCAAACGCCTGCTCGAAATCGCGCGTCAGCAGCGTGCGCACCCGCTGCGCCTTCAGGTAATAGGCGTCGTAGTAGCCGGCGCTGAGCACGTAGGTGCCCAGCAGAATCCTTCGCTTCACCTCCGCCCCGAACCCCTGATCGCGCGACAGCCGGTACATCTCGGAAAGCGTGCGCGCCTGCGGCGACCGATAACCGTAGCGCGCCCCGTCGAAGCGCGCCAGGTTCGACGACGCCTCCGCCGTGGCGATCACGTAGTAGGTCGAGATTGCGTAGGGCGTGTGCGGCAGCGAAATGGGTACCACCTCGCAACCGATCTCGGCCAGCTTCTGGATGGCCGCCTCCACCGCGGCGCGGACCTCGGGATCCAGCCCTTCGCCGAAATATTCCTTCGGGACTCCCAGCCGGAGCCCGCGCACCGGCTTCCCGATCTCATGCTCGTAGTCGGGCACCGGCACTTCGGCCGAAGTGGAATCCAGCGGGTCGCGTCCGGCGATCTGCCGCAGCAGGATGGCCGCGTCTTTCACCGTCCTGGCCAGCGGGCCGACATGGTCGAGCGACGAGGCGAAGGCGATCAGTCCGTAGCGCGAAACGCGCCCGTAGGTCGGCATCAGTCCGACCACGCCGCAGAACGATGCCGGTTGTCGGATGGAGCCGCCGGTGTCCGAGCCGAGCGCGGCCACGCTCATGCCCGCGGCCACCGCCGCCGCCGACCCGCCTGACGATCCGCCGGGCACGCGCGACAAATCGCGCGGGTTGTGCACCGGGTAGTATCCGGAGTTCTCGTTCGACGAGCCCATGGCGAACTCGTCGCAGTTGGTCTTGCCTAGCACCACCGCCCCCGCCGCCTCCAGTCGCGCCACCGCCGTCGCGTGGTAGGGAGAAATGAAGTTGCTCAGGATCTTGGAGCCGGCGGTGGAGCGCACGCCGCGCATGACCAGCACGTCCTTGATGGCGATGGGCACGCCGGCCAGCGCCGGCAGCGGATCGCCCTTCTCGGCGATGGCGTCGATGTGCGCAGCCTGCTCCAGGGCGCGCTCGCGCATCAGCGTCAGAAAGGCGCCAATCTTCCCGTCCTCGGCCTCGATTTTCTTGTAGAAGCTCTCCGCCAGCGCGACGGCACTCGTCTGCCGCTCAAGAACGGCGGCGCGGGCGGTGGCGATGGTGAGCAGATCGATGTCCATCGGGTGACAGCAGTTGAAGAGTCTCTTATTTTGCTGAGTTCACGCCCCAACTTGCGAGGTAACCTTGATCCGAGAAGCGCTCATTCTTGCGAACAATTAAGTGAAGTCGCGTGCGTCCGTCGGCGCTCGTTGTCTCGTGGTGCTCGTGAAACCCTTCATCAGCAGATGTGTCGAGTGCCGCCAGCTTCAACAGATACTCTGCAAACGCTTTAAAACCTCTGCTGGTTCCGTACACGTTGATCTGAAAACCACCTTCGACAGTGGGTTCATCGTCTCCAGGATTCCACAGTCCAGTTTCGTCGATTCGTTCACGACGCACCGTGTAGACGAGATCAGCGCCGAGTTGTAAATCAACAATGCCTCCGCGACGCGTTGTGTTGTCCATGTTCATCGCTCAATGACCTTAGGAACTCTGAAGAATGCCCCATCCGTATCAGGAGCGTTCTCCATCACCGTTTCCCGCGCCAGCGACGGCCCGGTCTCATCCTCCCGCATGGCGTAGGCAAAGCGCGCCGTCCCGCTCTTGCTCTCGTCAATGCCGTAGCGGTCCGAGGTTTGCGCCATCGGCTCGACATTCGTGGTATCCAGTTCGTTCAGGCGGTTCATGTGGTCAAGAATGGCATTCAGGTCCTTGACCATGCGCGCGCGCTCCTCGGCGGTCAACTCCAGGTTCGCCAGGTCGGCGACGTAGAGCACGTCTTTCTCGGTGATCGGCTGGCGGCTATCGGGCATCGGCTCAGCCATTGCTGACGCGTTTCAGGGACTCGCTCGGGACCACGAACTCGATCCGCTTCACCTTGGCAAACCGGTTGAGCGTCGCCAGGTAGTGCGGCGTCAGCGCCAGCAGTTCGTGGCGCCATCCCGCATCCGGCACTTCCACCCGCAGCACTCCGTCCTGGAAGCCGAGCGCGCGGGTGCGCGCGGCCACGGCGGCGCCGCAGGCCAGCGGCCATCCCAGCATGGGTGCGTCGCCGGCCGGCGCGCGGCGGATGGAATCGATCACGATTTTTTGCAGGCCGTCACGTGCACGCTGCATACAGCCTCCTCGGGCTGGTGTCAAATCCCGGATTCTACCACTCGTCACCTTCGTACGATTACCGCCGTAATTTGCGCAATTTTCACGGCGCGGTAGGATCGGCATTGCGGAGCAGCCAATGCAAAACGTGCACACGCCATCGACCCGGGCGGAAGCCATCAACACTCGTGTGTGGACTCTTCTTCGCGTCGCCGCGTAACTGGGTCGTGGCGCTGGCCTGCTGTTGACTGCTCCTTCAAGTTTCATGGACCAATCCGGGGCTGTTCCGTGTTGCCGCGACTTTGGGGGAGGGAGCGGTTTCACAAAACGGCACTTTTAAGGTCCTCGGCACGGCTTCTGCCGTGCCGCTTTTTTTTCCGGTTACCTCCGGACAGTGCGGGCGAGGAGTTTGTACCCCGGCCTCGGTAAGATTGCCGCCTCCGCCCGCCTGGGCCACCATTCCCCCAGGGGGTGGGCCATGCTGAACGCGCGTCAGTCGCAAACGCCACTGAACGAGACCCGCATCTGGGACTACATCAGCTTTGGCATCCTGGTGCTGCTCTCGCTCGCCGCCTACTGCTGGCTGGTTCCCCACTAGGAGGCTGCCAAACCCGGATTTTCAGCGGGCTGGGCACAGCCCCGGCAGCCGGTTAGCCGGCCTGCAGCAAGGGGAACTCGCGCCGGACCAACTCCACGGCCTCGTCGCGGGTGCCGACCCGGCCTTCAAGCTGCGCATCTTCCACGGTTGACAGGATATCCCGGAAGCTCGGCCCGGGCTTGTATCCCATGGCCTGCAGGTCGTGCCCGGTGAGCAGCGGCCGCGGCCGGATCTGCTCCGGGGGCGTCTCCTCCAGCTTGCGCCGCAGAAAATCGTGGATCGTCAAGTCGCCGTGGCTGGCCAGGCAGTCGATGCGGTGCATCTCCAGGTGTTCGGCGAAGTGCGGCTGGCGCAGGAAGCGCTTCAGGGTGGAGGGTTTCATCTTCAGCGCGTCGGCAAAGCGCATGTGCTGCCCGACCAGCGCCGCGATCTGCTGCGTATCGTCGTTGGACATGCGCAGCCGGCGCGCGATCTCCTCCGCCATGGCCACGCCCACCTCCACGTGATTGTCGAAGCGGATGCGGTCCGGCGCCACCCGAAACGTCGGCGGCTTGCCTACGTCGTGCAGCAGCGCGCCCCACGCCAGGGTGCGGGAAGTCCCGGGCGGCAGCATCTCCAGCATGAGCACGGTGTGCACCCACACGTCGCCCTCGGGATGGAATTGCGGCGGCTGCTCCACCCCCTTCATTTTCTCCACCTCGGGCAGCACCTCGTGCAGCAGGCCGGCTTTCATCCAGCAACTCGAAGGCGCGGCGGGCGTGGCCCTCGGTGAGCATCTTGGTCAGTTCGTCGCGCACGCGCTCGCGGCTTACCAGCGCGAATCTGCGGCGCCAGCCGCCGGATTGCCGCCAGGGTTTCCGCGTCGATCCGGTAGCCGAAGCGCGCGGCGAAGCGCACCGCGCGCAGCATGCGCAGCTTGTCTTCGGCGAAGCGCTGCTCCGGCGATCCGATGGTGCGGATAATCCCCTCTTCCAGGTCGGCGAGCCCGCCGCACGTGGTCCAGAACCTGGTTGGTGGCCGGATCGAGCAGCAGGCCGTTGATGGTGAAGTCGCGGCGCTGCACGTCCTCGCGCGGATCTTTTGTATAGGTCACCTGGTCGGGATGGCGGCCGTCGGTGTACAGGCCGTCGCAGCGGAAGGTGGCGACTTCAACGCATCGGCGCGACCGGGTGATCGGACTGATCGGGTGATCTCCGGCTCGCGCTGCGTCTCCTTCAGATCGCCCGATCGCCCGATCACCCGATCACCGTTTCTCATCGCCCGATCGCCCGATCACCCGATCACCCGATTGCTCCACCGGCACCAGCACCACCCCGAACCGCGCTCCCACCGCCCAGGTCTTCGGAAAAATGCGCATCACCTCTTCCGGGCGCGCGTCGGTGGCAACGTCATAGTCGGCGGGCTCGCGCCCGAGCAGCAAGTCGCGCACGCATCCGCCCACCAGGTACGCCTGGTACCCGCGCTCGCGCAGCGTGCGCACGACCTCGATGGCGGCGGATTTTGCGGAATCACTCATTTTTCAACGTGTCATCCCGAGGTTCAAGCTGTCATCCCGAGCGCAGCGAGGGATCTGCTTCGATCACCGTGCTGCTCCTTGCGGATCACACAGGGTGCCTCGCTCCGCTCGCCATGGCCACAAACTGACCGCGAATCGCAAACAGCTAATCGCTAATTGCAGTATAGATGACCATGCCCGACGCCTACATCCTGGGAATTGAAAGCTCCTGCGACGAAACCGCGGCGGCGGTGGTTCGCTCCGGCGAGCAAGTCGTCTCCAACGTGGTGCTGTCGCAGTTCGCCACCCATCGTCCCTACGGCGGCGTGGTGCCGGAACTGGCCTCGCGCGAGCACCTGCGCGCCATCATTCCCGTGGTGCGCACCGCGCTGGCCGAGGCCGAACGCGACTACCCGGGCGTGGATGCCATCGCCGTCACCCGCGGCCCAGGCCTGGCGGGAGCGCTGCTGGTGGGCATCAGCTTCGCCAAGGCGCTGGCCTACGCGCTCGACAAGCCGCTGATCGCCGTCAATCACCTCGAAGGCCACATTCACGCCGTATTGCTGGAAGAGCGGCAGAAGAACAACCGGCAGATGCAGTTTCCCGTGCTGGCTCTGGTGGTCTCCGGCGGCCACACGCATCTCTATATCGCCGAACCGCGCGGCCAGGGCTGGACCTACGGCAACGTCGGCCACACCCGCGACGATGCCGCCGGCGAGGCTTTCGACAAGGTTGCCAAGCTGCTCGGGCTCGGCTATCCCGGCGGCCCCATCATCAACCAGTTGGCCGCGCACGGCAATGCCGGCGCGGTGAAGTTCACCTTCGCGCAGATCAAGCATCGCGACCGCAAGGACCGCGACAATGTAGCCCGGCCGCCCGATGCAGCCCGGCCGCCCAATGTAGCCCGGCCGCCCGATGTAGCCCGGCCGCCCGATGTAGCCCGGCCGTCCGATGTAGCCCGGCCGCCCTCGGCCGGGACAACTGCGAGTGCCGCCACTTTCGATTTCTCCTTCAGCGGCATCAAGACCGCCGTCCTGCGCTACGTGGAAACGCAGCACATGCAGGCGGCCATCGACGCCCGCCGCGGCGGGCTGGCCGGGCTTCCCAAGCCCTCCGCCGAGGACGTGCTCCGCCTGTGCGAGCGCAAGACGCTGGACCTGGTCGCCTCGTTCCAGCATGCGGTCATCGGAGACCTGGTGGAGAAGACGCTGGCGGCGGCGCGCGAGTACGATGCCGCCACCCTGTTCGTCACCGGCGGCGTGGCCGCCAACTCCGAACTCCGGCGCCGTTTTGAAGAGCAATCGGCGCGGCAGGGCTTGCCGGTGTTTTTCCCCTCGCGTCCGCTATCCACCGACAACGCCGCCATGATCGCGGCGGCCGCTTACCCGAAGTTTTTGGCGGCTGATTTTGCCGAGCCCGAGCTCTCGGCCGAGGCGGGACTGCAGTTGCGCTAGCTGACCGAGGCGATGCTTTCGCCCAGGGTCAGCGTCAGCGCCTTGAGAAGCTGCTGCTCGATATCGATGTCTTTGAAGATCACGTAGTCGGCGCGGCCCTCCGGCTTCATCTCCCGCGCGCTGCTTCTGCCCGCCAGCACCACCACCGGAACCCGCGAGGTGATGGGGTTGCCCTTGATCGCGGTAATCAACTGGCTCCCGGTCATCTTGGGCATCATCAGGTCGGTGACGATCAGGTCCGGCAGCACGCTGTCCAGAATCTGCATCGCTTCGGCGCCGTTGGTCGCCGAGGCCACCGCAAACCCACGCTGTTCCAGGAACCGGCAGACCGTATGCCGGATGAGCATGGAATCGTCTACCACCAATGCGATCGGTTGGCCCATCGTTCTCCACGCTCCACGCACCAGAAATCGGCCACCGGCGCGGCTCTGTCGTGCTTAGCCCGCCCCCGTGTCCGGGAGACTACCTGTATCCTGTTTCCGGAAAGTTACCAGAATGGTCGTCGCCCGACAAGAAATGGCTGCCGCAGAGGAAGTTACTTCGGTACCTGCCGCTTCCCAGTATGCAACCGCTTGCTTTCGCAGCTCTAGTCTCCCGTCCCCTCCACCGCCGGCAATTCCGCCGCGGACACTGCCTGCCCGGGCTTCTGTCTCACCTTGGCGCTGGTCACCAGGGCCACCGCGCCCACTATGATCGCCGAACCAGTCAGGATGTAAACGTCCACCGTCTCGCGCAGTATCAGCCAGCCGAGAAAGACGGCGACCACCGGGTTCACATACGCGTAGGTGGCCACCTTCGGCATGGGAACATGCTGCAACAGCCAGATGTAGGCGCTGTATCCCACCCACGAGCCGAACACGATGAGGTAGGCAATGGCGCCCACGCCGGACAGCGTCCAGCGCGCCTGCGCCGGTTCGCCCAAGGTGAAAGCCAGCGACAGGTTCACCGTGCCGGCCACGGCCATCTGCCATCCGGTCGCCGAGAAGCCGTCGATGCCGTGCTGCCAGCGTTTGGAGAGCGCCGACCCCAGCGCCCAGGCAAGCGAGGCCACCGGCAGGGTCAATGCCGCCAGCAGCACGCGGCGGTCCAGCGGATTGGATCCCATGGCGCGCAGCTTCGGCCACAGCAACACCAGGATTCCCGCAATCCCCAGCAGCAGCCCCACAATGCCGCGGCGCGAGAGGTGGTCGCCGCGAAACATCCAGGTATCGATCAGCAGGAACCACAGTGGGGTGACGGAGATAATCAACGCGGCCAGGCCGGTAGGAACAATTTCCTCGGCGCGCGCCAGGATGGGGTTAGCCACCGAGAGCAGCAGCGCCCCGATAATTCCCAGCCGTACGCCTTCGGCCAACGTGATCCGGATGCGCCGTCCGCTGATGGCGCACCAGCCCAGCATAAGCACCCCGGCAGTCAGGAAGCGCGTGCCGGTCATCAGCAGCGGCGGAATGTGCTCCACCGCGATCGCGATTCCCAGGTAGGTAGAGCCCCAGAACAGGTACACCAACCCGAAGGCGAAGGCGACGTGGAGACGGTGCTGGCGATCGTGAGCCATGTTCAGGCAAAAACTTACCATATCAGATCGCCGGTAGCACTTCCGTAACCCCCTTGCCATCAATGGCATACGCCGTGTGTACCGGGCGGGCGTATAATCATTACGGTAGCAACAGATGCCTCGCGGAAAGCTCCATCACGGGCAGATCAAGGCGGCGCCCCCGTGCCGTTTGCGCCTCCTGCTGGACCGGCCTCGTGCCGGGCTGGCCCTGGTTCCGTCGCACTCCCGCCCCAACCTCTTCGGCGGCGACTAAGCAACTCTCCTTCCGTCTCTGGTACTCCGAACCGGCAGAGCTTCTGTGCGGGTTCGGGACAAGAAACCGTTCGTACCAGTGCCGATGCTTGCGATTCGGTACTCATCGGAGGACATCATGTCGAGCACACTCACGCTGGCGGCCGGACCCCACATCCGCACCGCTTTGCCCGGTCCCAATGCCCGCCGGGTTCTGGAAGGCGACAAGGCTTTCATTTCGCCCTCGTACACGCGCTCTTATCCGCTGGTGGCGCGCCGCGGACGCGGTGTGATCGTGGAAGACGTCGACGGCAACGAATTCCTGGATTTCGCCGCCGGCATCGCCGTCACCTCCACCGGCCATTGCCATCCGCAGGTGGTCTCCGCTATCCAGAAGCAGGCGGCGGAACTGATCCACATGTCGGGCACCGACTTCTACTACGAGAACATGATCACCTTCGCCCAGCGCCTCTCGGCGGTCGCGCCCATGAAGGGCCCGCACCGCTTCTATTACGGCAACTCCGGCGCGGAGGCGATTGAGGCCGCCATCAAGCTGGCCCGCTATCACACCCGGCGGCAGAACATCATCGCCTTCTATGGCGCCTTCCACGGACGCACCATGGGCGCCTTGGCGCTGACCGCCTCCAAGGTGCAGCAGCGGCGCCGCTTCTTCCCGCTGATGCCCGGCGTCACCCATGTTCCCTATCCCAACGTCTACCGCCGTCCCGCCGGCTCCGACCCGGTGGAGTATGCGGTCGAGCTGCGCCCGCTTCATCGAGCAGAAACTGCTGAAGACCACGCTGCCGCCGGAAGAGGTGGCCGCCATTTTCGTCGAGCCCATCCAGGGCGAAGGCGGATACGTGGTGGCTCCCGCCGAATTCCTCGTGGAGCTGCGCCGCATCTGCGACCAGCACGGCATCCTGCTGGTGGCCGACGAAGTCCAGAGCGGCGCCGGACGCACCGGCAAGTGGTGGGCCATCCAGCACTCCGGCGTTGAACCCGACATCGTCTGCATGGCCAAGGGCATCGCCTCCGGCATGCCGCTCGGCGTCACCATGGCGAAGGCCGACATCATGGACTGGGTGCCGGGCTCGCATGCCTCCACCTTCGGCGGCAACCCGGTCTGTATCGCCGCCGCGCTGGCCACCATGGACGTGCTCGAGCACGAGGCCATTCGCAACGCGGACACCGTCGGCCGCCACATCATGCAGCGCATCAGCGCCTGGCCGCAGAAGCACTCCATGGTGGGCGACGTCCGCGGACGCGGCCTGATGATCGGCGTCGAACTGGTCACCGACAAGCGATCCAAGGCGCCCGCCGGATCGGCGCGCGATAAAGTCGTTCAACTCGCTTTCGAGCGCGGATGCCTCTTCCTGGGCGCGGGCGAAAACTCGGTGCGCATCTGCCCGCCGCTCATCATCACCAAGGAGCAGGCGGACATCGGCCTCGACATCCTGGAAGAGTGCATCCGGGCAGTCGAGAACAGCACCAAAGCCGCTCAGCCCAACAACGGCCAGCCGCAAGGAGCGTGAGGAATTGAAGAATAGATTTCCGATTGGCTATTTAGCGGGTGCCCCGGTCTAGCCCGGTTTTGGCTAGGCCGGGGTTTTTCACAAGCACTTGCTGCAACACCGCCGGGTGCCCCGGGTTCGCGCCCCGGTTTTGGGCGCTAACCTGGGAACCGCCCTGGCGTGTGTAGCCCGGCCGCGTGTGTAGCCCGGCCGTGTGTGTAGCCCGGCCGCCCTCGGCCGGGGCTTTTCTTCGCAGACTACCTCACCGGCCGCGCCAGGTGGAAGCGCCGGGCTTCAGCCCGGCGAAAAGCAACCCCTACAGGCTGCTGAAAAACTCGATTGCAAGCATTTTTGTGTCAGGGCACGACCTCAGTCGTGCCGTACCATGATTGAAAACGCCGGGGCTTCAGCCCCTGCGAAAATCGCGTGTGAGACGGGGTTTTTCCGCAGCCTCCTAAACGTCTTGTCATTCCGAGGAGGGCTTCAGCCCGACGAGGAACCTGCTTTTGCAAAGGGCGCGATCACGTGATCCCTGTTGTCGGCCCCGGCGCCCCGGTGGCCACTGAGACCAAAACTTCACCCGCGGCTGGCGCCTTTTTTCACACTCGCCAGACCCCAGAAATAGAGCAGCATCGCGATTGCCAGCGCCACCCAGAAGTAGACGATCTTAAGCGTCGCGGCAAAAACCACGGTCGCCGCGGCAAGTCCCCAGAAGAAACCTTCTCCCCGGAATGCCTGCTTCCATTGTGGGCGTGCGTCGCCCCCGGCCACTCGCGCTGACGGGCTGGGCACCAGGCAAGGAACCGCTTTGAGATAGTCGCGGTAGGAGGCGCCTTGCGATTCGGACAACTCGGCCTCCTCGCGCCCGATGAGCCGCAGATCAAAAATCAGCACTCCCAAAACCAGGAACGCGTATCCGGCGCGGCTGGCCATCAGTCCCATGCCCAGCGTCAGCAGGGTGGTTCCCAAATAGAGTGGATTGCGCACATGACGATACGGCCCGTCCGCGACCAGACGTTCGGAATGCACTGCGCCCGCGTGCACGATTTCCGTCCGCAGAATGCTGCACGCCCAAGTGCGAATCAGGGCTGCCATAACCGTGAGCAGAGCGCCGAAGGCAAACAGTCCCCTGACCAGCAATTCTTCCCGCCACCCCGTCCACCGCGCCAGCGGCGCAGCCATGGCGACGGCCACATTGGTGTGATCGAAGACGTAAAGACCGAAGCCACACCAGATGATGGCTCCAATGATCCAGAACCGGTACCGAAATTCAAAGTCGGTCGCGCGCATGGCAGCAGTTATACATTCTTTTTGCTGTTGTAGGCCCCGGCGCCTCGCCGGGGCCGCTCCCGGCGAGACCAAAACTTCACCCGCCGCGGGCGCCCTCGCCCGCGGCTGCATAATGCTATGCCGAGACCAGAGCTGAACAGAGACTTTCGGATCGCCGCCAGACGTTTCTCATTCCACCTTAGACCTTTGTCATTCCGAGGAGGGCTTCAGCCCGACGAGGAACCTGCTGTTATCGCCTCGCCCGCAGCTACTGAACTGGGACAGTGAACTGCGACAACGATGTAGCCCGGCCGCCCTCGGCCGTTTTGTTTACGGGCTGCGCTGCTTGACCGCCAGTGTCGTGGAAAATCGGACATGGATATTACTTGTGCGTCGAAAACTGGGTCGAACGTCTGTAGGAGGCAGCGCGCTCTGAAAGTGCGCCCCCTACATCTTGTGCTCGCGCAGTCCTGCTCTGCAATGCACCATCTTGTGTGCAAATGGCGAACAGATCGCGGGGTGATCGCCAACTGGCTAACCGACGGCAGCGAGAGCGGCACGGGAAGCGAAGGGAGTGTCGCGGGCGGGTTTTGGGCGCTGATGCGCGAAGGCGGACGGCCCGGCGGCCGGGTAGAATCCCAGATGTTGCACGCACGTCTGGGGCATCCGGCCACGCGCTATCGCCTCATGAGGCAATACGGTGCCTTATGCTTTTTGTGTCCTGTGGAGAAGAGAGAACAGGTCTTTGAGATCACGATAGTGAAGAAGCAGAATACCGTTTGTAGTGGCTAGTTGCTCGGCAGGTTCCGTGTACCGCTGATTGGAAACGACTATGCCGAAATCGGCTTGTTCGTGTGCCCTCGCTGCAGCAGCCTCCTGGACAGCACGATTTCCAACTGGCGAGCTATAGAGCTTACACTGCAGCACGATCCGAACACGATCTTTTTCGGCAATTACATCCACTCCCTGATCGCGGCTTTGAAGCGTGACGCGTGCTTCCCAACCGTTTCCTCGTAGCTCTTCAGCGCAAAAGGCCTCAAATTCCGACGGAGACATGTCATCAGAAAAGGTTGGGAATACCGGCTCTCGCGTATCCGCCATCGCAACGTGGTTATGAACAAGATCGTCAATGCGGGTGCCGCCCTTTTGGAGGATCGCCAACTCGCTTGGACTCAGGAGCGGACCAATGTGATTGCTGATGAAGTACTCCACTTCTTTATCCCAACGCTCAATCTGTGGCTTCCCGTATGCGTCGGACGTTACGAGCTGTAGCTTTCTTCTTCGTAGGGCCTTCAGATGGGGTTCGATCATTCTCTCGACACGGACTCGGACAACCGCCCTCCGTTTTAGAACATTGTTACGCCAAAGCAGAAAAACCCATACTCCAAGCGCAACGAGCAAAATGAAAGGTGCAGGATGATCTCTTAGTGCCTGAAGCAAGATCACCAAAGCAAATAGGCCACCCAGAGCGACTACGACCAAGCCTAGTTCTTTCTGCATCCCGCGCCTTCGCGTTGATCTCCGACGCGTGGGAGCGAAGCCGAAAAGCGCTTGCTTATGAGGGGCCATGCTGACGACTTTCCTTCGGCGCAAACGAAATTCAATACGGTACCGACGTAAATTCCCGTCCCTACACCAATGGTTGCATGTTCATTTTCCTGCGGCTGGCAGCGGCTTCGACGCAAGATGGGAGACAAGCTTCTTCGCCACGTTGTCGGCAAAGCTGGAACTGATGCTTCTGGCGAACAGACTGTTATGGACGGTGTCGCTCCACAGCACCGTACCGTCCTTGGCGACTAGGCGTATAGCACCTTGCAAATTGGGGCGACAGTTCCAACAATCGCCTTCTGTTGCATGCCACGATCCGGTCAGAATAGCGTCCACCTGAGTGTCATCATCGTAACCTAACTCCGTTACAACGCAGGTGTTCTTGCACTGTCTGGAGAGCGAACTGACCAGTTTGGAGCGAATTAGCTCTGGCGAGAGAGGGAACATGTAATGGTCCGCGTTGAAAGACCCGACCATGATCCTGATGGGGTGTTTGACAGCGGGTGGCTGTTCATTCTGCGCTGACGCCTGCAGCGCCACCCCAACGACCAGCATCATCAAGAAGGTTTTCATTTTATGTGTTCCTAGCCGCTAGTAACGGTGCCTGCCAAGAATAGCATTGGTATTGTTGCGACTAAGCGTTACGAACGTAACTACACGGAGGCGATGCCACAGCACTGACAAACGGAGGCCGTTCAAATTAGAGTGATGATGAGCGCCGAAGACGGCCTCAACGGGGGGATTTTTTCGCGGCGGCCCGACAGCTTGTACCCCGTTAGTCAAAAACCGCGCAGGTCAGGCTGTCCCCCTTTTTTCTAGGCTGTTCTCCCTTTTCTTCTCAGGAGTTTCCACACCTAGCCAACCGGAAACCGGCACAATTCGTGCCCGCCGTCTATCTGCTCCAAGGTTGAAGCGAATCAGGCATTCCGTCCTAATTCGCCTACCGTCCAGCGTCGAGTACGCGACGAAGAAGTTCAGCTCGTGGTCAAGTGTGGGATTGCCGTCTTCGTCTCTGGGCGAGAATGCCCTGCTCGCATTCTGCACGAATTTGAATGCGGCCTGATCATCGATCACGTTGCCGGGCATGCATCGATGATGAATCGCTACCTGCATTTCTTTTTCTTCCAAGAGAAGTATGGATTCGGTGGTCAGCGTTTCCCGGTGTTGTGCCTGGCGAAGAACCGGCCCTTCGATGTCCGACACTTCAATGTGAAACGCTGGGCTGGAACCTACGTTTTTAAGCCCGAAGCCATCTGGCCCGCCGGAGGAGTTTTCGAAGTTCCAATCTCCTTCGACTGTGACAACCGGCCGAGGGCGCTGCAGCCTCACCAGTTCCCAACTGGCGTCTGCCTGCGTTCTAGCTGCTTTGGCTGTCCAATATGCGAACCATGTAGCGAGGCATGCAGCCAACCCACCTACACCGCTCGCCACTTGAATTATTTCTCCGAAGGCCATGAGCCGAGCCTATCGGACCTTAAGATTTAGCGCAACATAACGTTATGTCGGGCTAAAAAGTGTAGGCGTCGGGATGAATCGCAGGGCTGGGGACGGCTGCTTATCTCACGTTCAGGGCGGGCATGGCAGTGCATAGTTACCGGCTACTGCTGCATTCCCGCTGCATTGACGGGGCCTGGTGCCCCAGACCTTCCCGCCATTGGCAGATGCGGGTCTGTTTCGCCTTTGCTCCAGCGCAACCTCGCATTCCTCTTTCGGGAGCCGCCAAACCCGCCCGCCGCAAATTATTCCGTCGAAATCACTGACAGCCACCGCCGGTTTCGATACTCTGAATCCAGCGTGCCCAGGCGCGCAGGTTGGGTTTTCAAAAACCTGGCTGTTTAGCTCTTTGACAACTTGAGCCGTCTTAGCGGGCGTGAGCGAGGCTTACCGGCGAGCGGGAGTCCGCAGGCGAAATCCTGAGGCCGCAGGCCGAAGGAACTCTCCGGTTCTTATTGTCGCCTGAGTTAACTCCGAGCCTCGCCTTTTGGCCCTCCAGGATACCTGCGGGATACCTGACGGTAACCGTGGTATTCCCACGGTATACCGTGCGTATGTTGCTGATTCCAGTGAAGACGGGAGGGGGAGGGGGGTATACCGTCTAAGGTTTACCAGGTGCTTACTGGTCGCCATTCACCGCACCACCACCTGCCTGCTAACTCCTAACTACTAACTCCTAACTACTGGATCTCCAGCATGCGGTCCAGCGCCACCCGCGCCCAATACTTCGCCTCCGCCGCGACCTCGATGCGGTTGACGACGTTGTCCTCCACCAGGTTCTCCAGCGCCCAGCACAGGTGCTGCGGCGAGATGCGGAACATGGTGGTGCACAGGCACCCGGAATCGTCCAGCGTGATCACCATCTTCTCCGGCGCTACTCGTTTCGCCAGGCGGTTCACCAGGTGGATTTCCGTGCCGATGGCGAACTTCGCTCCCGCCGGCGCCTCCTCCACCAGCTTGATCAGCTTCTCGGTGGAGCCGATGCCGTCGGCCTTGCGGCAGACCTCCAACCGGCACTCCGGATGCACGATCACCCGAATGTCCGGATATTTCGCCCGCACCTTGTCCACGTGCTCCGGCAGGAAGCGCTGATGCACCGAGCAGTGGCCCTTCCACAGGATCACCCGCGCCGCGCGCAGCCGCTCTTCGCGCTTGGTCAGGCCGCCCTGCGGCAGAAACGGGTCCCAGACCACCATTTCGCTCGAGCGGAATCCGCATCGCATCGCCGGTGTTGCGTCCCAGGTGCTGGTCGGGCAGGAAAAGGATCTTCTGGTTTTTGGCGAAGCCCCATTCGAAAGCGCCGCGCGCGTTCGACGAGGTGCACACCAGACCGCCGCGCTCGCCGCAGAAGGCCTTGATGGCCGCGGTGGAATTCATGTAGGTGATGGGCGTGATGCCCTGCGCCCTCATCCGAGGTCAGGCCCATTTCCACCAGTTGCTCCCAGCAGTCTTCCACCTGGGTGATTTCGGCCATGTCGGCCATGGAGCATCCGGCATTCAGGTCGGGCAGCACCACCGACTGCTCGGGACGGCTGAGCACGTCGGCGCTTTCCGCCATGAAGTGCACGCCGCAGAAGACGATGTAGCGGCCCCGCGCCTGCGCCGCCGTTTTCGCGAGCTTGTAGGAATCGCCGGTGTAATCGGCGAAACGGATCACCTCATCGCGCTGGTAATGATGTCCCAGGACCACGCAGTCTTCGCCCAACTGCCGGCGCGCGGCTGCGATGCGCTGATCCATGGAGGTATCGGGCAGGACAAGATAATTGTCCAGCCTGCAACTGGAGCTGATTGCGGTAGCCAATTTTTGTGCTCGCTTTCAGTCCCGCGCGTTGGCCACGCGGAACGGGGATGTTGAAAGCATCCAGAAGCTCCAGTAGATCCACTGCGCCTGGTTCAGCGCCCGACCTACGGGGATGTTGAAGCCGCCGGTTGTTTCTTTGCCTGCTCTTACAGATGCGCACCCACCCAAAAAGCTTCTTTTCCCATGGCGCACCCTGGGGAGAAGGCAACCTGCAATTTTGCATCGTTGGGATTTCGCCGCGCAAGCGAAAAACAGGACCCCGCCTAGCGGTGATCGGGAGACTTGAATTCCACCAGGATGGTGTTCTCCACTTCCACCGGCACGCCGTTGAGGATGAAGGGCTGATAGCGCCACCGCCGGATGGCCGCCATGGCCGCCTGGGCCAGCGCCGCGTGCCCCTTCACCACCTTCACCGACTTTACCTTGCCGTCCTTGCCGATGGTGGCCTTCAGCAGCACCTCGCCATAAACGCCCATCGCCGAGGAGGGATAAACCGGGTTCACGCGCTGCAGCAGCTTCCCGCCGGTGATCCGGGAGACGGGTGGAGACGCCAGCGAGGGCGCGGCCACGGGAGCGCTGAGGGCGGTGGAAATTGCCGAGGAATTCACCGGGCGCGATACGAACCCGATGGGCGGCGGAACATTCTCCGCCGTTGCCGGAGGAGGCAGCGTGATCTGCGCCGCCGGAGTCTGGGAGCCAACGTTGGCAGTGGCAGGCGCGGCTGTCCCATTGGCAATACGCCTGGTGATGTCGTCGGGCGTGGTCGCGGCGGGCTCGCCCGCGGGAATCCTGGGCGGCGCCGGGATCGGCGACACGGGCACCAGTTTGGCGGCTGCCGGCCTCACCGAGGCCGGCGTCTTCCTGGGGGCCGCAGGCGTTGGCGTTGTGCTGGCCGGGGCGGGCGCAGTGGTGGCGGTTTGCGGCGGCGGCGGGGCGGGCTGCAGGCTCCTGATCTCGCTGTCCATCGGCGTGCCCCTGGAGGGCGCCACCATCCTCCACACTTGCCAGCCGCCGACGACCAGGACAGCCACCAGAATGGCCGCGCCGGCCAACCTCATCCGCCACTGCGACGGGCGTTCCGCCATCTCCGCCAACAGGGGTTCGAGCCGCCTGGCCGAGTCAATCTCCGCCTCCTCGGCGGTAACCGGCTTCGGCTTGGAAACCGCCTTCGCGGCCGCAGCCGCCGCCGCGGTGCCGGCGCCTACCATGGACACGGAAGCTTTCGGAAACCTGCGCTCGGCGGTGGGCGTTGTCTTCCGTTGCGTCGCGGCCGGCGCCATCGGGCGTTCGGCCTCGACCGGCACGGTGAGCTTCGGCGGTTGGGCAGCCGCCATGGCCGCTTCCGGCGCCATGGCTATCGTCGCGGGCTCGCGTTCCACTTCCGCTTTCGTCTCGGGCGGCGGCCCGGCGGGAATCTCTTTCTCCGCCTCCTCTTTCGCGGGTTGCGGAGTTGCCGATGGCGCGGGCTGGACGGTTACCGGCGGCTCTTCCTCCGGCGCCTTCACCGTGGCCGCGGGCGGAGGCTCTTCCACGACCGCCGGAACAATATCGGCCAGCGCGTTCAGCTCGAAAAAGTGGTCCATCATCAGCGGAGAAGGCTCGGTTGCAGCCGGCTGCGGTTCCAGCGGCTCCAGCGGCTCGAGCACGGTTGCTGCCATCACAGAATGGGGGCCGGCGGGCGCCTGGGGCGCGGAATCCAATTGACGGATGGCGATACCCGCCACCAGGTCCGCCACTCGCCGGAGCAAAAGAACGTCGTTGCTCTGGAAGGCATGGGGGCGCGAGGAAAACGCCTCCAGCACGCCCGCGGGACGTCCCTGGACGCGGATGGGAACAATGACGATGGAACGCAAATCCAGCTTGCGGCACACCAGGCGGTCGGCACGGGGATCGGTTTCGGTGTCCTCGCAGCGGACGATTTCGCCGCTGCGCACGCATTCGCCCGAAAGCCCCGAGTTGGGATCGAGGTGGGCGCCGATGGCGGGAGCGTTACCGCTGCTGGCGCGGCAGACCACGCTGCCATGCTCTTCCAGGGCGACTGCCGCCCCGGTGGCGCGGGTGACGCTGCGGGTCCGTTCCACCACCAAGGCCAGCGCCGGGTCGCCTTCCAGCTTCTGCGTCACCAGGTCGCGCCGCAGGGCGGCAATCTCGTCCCGCATGTGCGCGGGAGGCCAGGCGGGTATGGCCAAGTTAGCGGCCAGGGACACCAGCGGTCGGCGCTCGCGCGACAGCCACTGCATCAGGTGGGTGCGGCTGAGCTCGGAGATTTCCTCGAAGTGGATTCCCAGGCGGCCGGAGCTGTCCGTCCACGCGATCCTGCCCAGGCCGACAATCCGGCCGCCGGTCTCGGGAAGGTCGAAATGGAGAGAAGTGGTGTCGCCCGGCGGGGCGCTGGAGAGAGCCTGCACGCCCATGCCGTCTTCGCTCAAGTCGAGCAGCAGCGCACCGCTCTGGAATGCCAGATCGACCGTGACCAAATGCGAGTCGACGACATTCTGTCGCGGCGCCTCGCGGCGGTCGATGGCCGAATCCCATGAGGGTCTAGACGGTCCGCCCATTGATCTGGTTCCCATCCGCAATTAGTCCTCGTGCCAGTAAGGATCGCGGCGAACTACGGGAACTGGCGAATAGCCTGTGCCGGGCCCATGGTCTCCGCCGGCTTGCTGCTCACGGTTACCGGCGGGGGCGCGATCCGCGGCGCGCCGACGCTGCCGCCCATGGACCTTGAGGAGCCGGCGGCTTCCGCGTCGCTGTCGTCGGCCAGCAGCCGGGCCGCCACCCGCAGTGCCTCAATGTCCTTCTGCAGTTGTTGGAGTTCCAATTCTTTTTGCCGCAGCACTTCGTAAATGTTCTTCATGAGGGGACCACCCGGCTTCGTGCTTCCACAAACATGTCGGTGTGCAACTACTTTAACCCGAGATTGGTCCCCGTGCGCAATGGAAATTGTGCTTTTTGGGTGGCCGGGAAGACTATTTCGGCGGGGGAGTAAAAATCGGGAATTGACCCTAAAAAAGGGCTAGGGGTTCACAAGGAGAGGCGTCCGGCCTTTCCGACATCTTGCAGCAGCCTGGTCAGCCGCCGATATGCACCATGGTCCGCGAGGCGGGCACGAATCCGGGCTCCCCGATGTGGTGGCGCTTTTCCTTGCGATCGACGACCCGGCGGATAAAGGCCTCCATGTCGGCATCCGATCCGCCTTGCTTCATCACCGCCGCCAGGTCATGGTCGAGGACCGAGAACAGGCAGGTGCGAATCTTGCCGTCGGAGGTAACGCGCACCCGGCTGCAGTGCCCGCAAAAGGGATGGGAAACGGGCGCGATGATGCCGATCTCTCCCAGGCCGTCGTCAAAGCGGTAGCGCCGCGCGGTCTCGCTGTGGAGATGAGGAATCTCCACCAGCGGCCGGAAACCGGCCATGCGCTCCAGAATCTCCTCCAGCCGCACCACGATCTCCGGCGACCACACGCGCTCCTCTTCCAGGGGCATGAACTCGATGAAGCGCACCACCACCTGCTCGCGGCGCGCGAATTCGCCGAAGGCGGGAACCTGGTCGTCGTTGAAGCCGCGCAGGAGAACGCAGTTCACCTTCACCGGATCGAGTCCGGCGCGGCGCGCCGCGCGCACGCCCGCCAGCACCGCTTCGAAGCCGTTGGGGACTCGCGTAATGCGGGCGAACCGTTCCGCGTCCACGGCGTCCATGCTGACCGTGACCCGGCGCAGCCCGGCATCCTTGAGGGGCTGCGCCATCTCCGCCAGCAGATGTCCATTGGTGGTGATGGCGATGTCGAGCGGTTCGCCGTCCACGGTCCGCAGCCGCGACAACTCGCGCACGAATTCAACCACGCCGTGCCGCAACAGCGGTTCCCCGCCGGTGATGCGCACCTTGGTGATGCCCAGCGCCGTGAACACGCGGGCCATGCGCAGATAATCGGAGAATGGCAGCTCGGCGTAGAGGGCGCCCTGGTTGCCGGTGCGGCAGTAAACGCACTTGTAATTGCAGCGGTCGGTGATGGCGAGGCGCAAATCGGTGATGGCGCGGCCGAACTTGTCGGTCAGCCGCATGGTTTGCGCGAATTCAGCGAGGGCCGCCATGCCGTTTCTCTCGAAAAGCCGGGATGAAACGAAAATCAGACGGAAACAGAGAGCGGCTCACGCGACAGGACAGCGCTGTCCACTGAAAGGCGTTTCCTTTCCAAGTGGCCCATCCAGGGGATGGACACGGGAGGCGCCGGCGTTTCCACCTGCACCCTGATTCCGGTTCGCAGAGCGAACCGGAAGTCGCCGCCCGGACCAGGGTATGCCCACAGGTACGGTCGGTCGGAAACCACGGTCATTATAGATGCACGGGGCAAGCGGCGCGACTCGGGCTGATTACAGTAGTGTCTCAGTTTGCCAGAAGCGCGATTTCTTCTAGGTTCGAAACGTGGTCGCTAATCCCTGCCGCCATCGCTGGGGTGATTCCGAGGCTTTTGTGAATTCGGGCGAAATTGTAGTGAATAAAGTGCAAGCCAACGGCGAGAGCATGGTTTTCCAGTTTCTTGGAGAATCCGTTCGTCAATCTTGTGAAACCCCGCATAGACATGTGCATCGTAAGGTTCTGGCGTTCGGCGAAAGAGGTGCTCACGTGCTTGGGGTCAGGGTCGCCACAAACCACTTTCGGATCGGTCCCGATACAGGTTGCCGGACTGTAGCGCCGCCGTTCTTCGTCGGTCGGCGCGCCGTAAATCTTCTGCAACATCGCATAGTCAATGTTCGCCCCGAACACGCCTTCCACGCAGTCCAGGTACAACCGATTACTCTCGGTCGTAAGCTGAATTCGATTAGTGATGCGGTCTGCAAGATCACTGATGAAATCCCACGCGGTTTCGGCATCGCGGCTACCGACGCAGTAGCCAACACAAAGTTTCGTGTCGGTGTCAATCGCAGTCCATGTCCAAACATCGCCCCAGCCCTGAGCCTTTTTTTCGGCAGTCGCGGTTTTCTGCTTGCAACCGACAAACGCCCAAATTTCGTCGCATTGAACGCGGCGTGTGCGGATGTTTCCGACATGAGAATCGTGGTATGCAATTGCCGCCTTGCCAACATCGACCAGCAGCTTGGTGACGGTGTTGATGGAAACATCGCACAGGCGCGTGATGGCGCGAAGGCTGTTGCCTTCCACAAGAAGGCCGACGATTCGAGCACGGGTTTCAAGTGGCAGCCGGTTCATGGACAAGCATAATATTCAGTTTGACTCTGTATTTGTCAAGCATACAGTTCAGTATGCAGACTGGTAACACTCAACTCGGTTATCGAATCCAAATTTGACAGGAGTGCTATAAATGGTGAGTAGAAGGAAGCATATGCGCAAGGAGACGCAACAGAAGAAGACCGCTCTGGTGCGGGAAGCTGAGCGGTTATTTCCGCAGCCACATACGGCGATCTACATCTCGCCAGAGCCTCAGCCATACGCTGGCGAGCTCCGAATCGTTCGGAGCGTCACAACCTATTCCGCCTGCGAGGAGCCGTTTCCAAATCTGCGCGCATTGAAATAACGCACGATGCCTGATTGGGGCGAAGTCCTCAAGGAAATAAACCAGACCGCCGTTCACCACCTTTCTCAGGCGGGTTTTCACCAACAACAGGCTGGCGGAACGCTAGACGCAATCCGTCGCAAGTACCTCCAACAACTGCGCGATTACACCGGGCGCAATGTCATCGCCTACTATTCCGGGTTTCTGTCTAAACCCGATGTCGCACAAACAGAAATAAACGACGAAGACAAGAACGGTTTCATGATGACCGTTCACACGATAGGTCCGGTGGATCGTCGGCGCGGGTTGGATTTGATGCTGCATACCCCCGGCGGCAGCATTGCAGCCACGGAATCACTCGTCGATTACCTGCACAAAATGTTCAAGGATGACATTCGAGCTATCGTGCCGCAGATTGCAATGTCGGCAGGAACAATGGTCGCCTGTTCGTGCAAGGAAATCTGGATGGCGAGACATTCCAACCTAGGCCCAATCGACCCACATTTGCGCGGCTTTCCTGCTTACGGCGTGAGGGAAGAATTTAAGCGCGCAATCAAGGAGGTTACGAGAGACCCTGGGGCCATCCCAATCTGGCAGGCAATCCTCTCACGTTATGGCCCAACGTTCTTGGGGCAATGCGAAAATGCGATTGATTGGTCTAAGACATTTGTCGAGCGCCAACTTGAGAACGTAATGTTCAAGGGAGACCCGCAGGCGTCAGCAAAAGCGAAAAAGATTGTTAGGAGGCTAACTGATTATCGCGGGAACAAGACTCATCAGCGGCACATTCACTTTGAGGAACTGAAGGATACTGGCCTGAATGTGAAGTTGATCGAGGAGGAACCAACTCAGATGTTCCAAGACCTTGTGCTCACGGTTCATCATTGCTTCATGCACACATTGATGAACACGCCCGCGTTCAAAATCATAGAAAATCACAAGGGTTCCGCGTTCGTAAAGCAACAGGTGGAACTTGCGGTTCAGCAGGTTCAGCAGCAACCCCAGAGGCGCTAGCTTTCCTTCTCCGACCACCGTGCCTGAGCAGCAAGTTTGGCAATTTCCCTTCGGCGGCTTGGCGTTAGTTTCTTCGCGCGTCTCTTGCCGCCGACGAGACCGCCACGCCTGCCGCGAACCGAATCGGCCCGCTTCTTTGGCGAGACTTCGTCGGTCGTTTCACCCGTGGCAATATCAACTATGAGCTTGGCGAGTTGGTTTGGGTCGCGTGGCCGCTTTGCCATGACCACATCGTGCCATATCCCGCCATCTCCCACTACCCTGTGCAACTTGAAACTGAGACACTACCCAGATTACAGGCCCGCCGGTGACAAAAAAACCGGGCGCCCGGCCCGGGTTGCTGATCTGGAATTTGGGGGGCGGCTTATTTCTCGCTGACCGGCGACTTGGTGGTTTCAATGACGATGAGGATCGCGGCCGCCGCCGCCGCCGCGGCAACAATGGCAGCCTTCTTCTTGTTGATACTGATCCCGGTGGTTGCGCCCGGCGTAGGGCCGCCCTGGGGCTCGGCCGGATCGGCCAGGGTGGCCGTCTCGCCTTCGGCCACCAGCTTATCTTCGCTGGTTCCGTCGGAGATCTTCACCGGCCCATGCAGGGCCGCGATCAGCAGGAGGCCGTCGGTGCGGGCGACACGATAGCTGGAGCGTCCCGGGGCAGCGGGCGCGATCATCAGCTTCTGCACCTGGGTCTTCATGGCGCGGTCGGTGGTGACCATGGCCGTGCCCGCGCCCAGTTCGACCTGGGTTCCCTGGTAGACGAGCAGCGACGACGGTCCCAGCAGCACGGTGCTGCCCTCGGAGGTCAGCGTCACCAGCCCGTTGGCAGGCGTCTGGATCTTGTCGCCGGCGAAGACCGCCGAGGAGTGCTCAGCTCCCACCCCGTTCAGGGAGATGGCGCCGGCCGCGTAGAGCATGGCGGCGTGCGTTTCGGCCGACATCATCATCGCCGGAAACACGATCACCAGGAGACACGCGACAATCTTTGCACGCAGTTGATGTGTCATTCGCCTCAACCCCGGCTATGCCGGCAACATCCTACTTCGCTGTAACTTCAGAATCAACAACCTTCCGTACACTAGCACCGGAACCGTTCCATTGTCGCCCGGAACCATGGTCTCGGCACGACATATCGAGCAGGTACGTTGGTAATCTTGATTCTAGACGCTAATGGTAGCGTCCGCGGTGCCTGGCTCGAGCAGGAATATCAAAAAAAGTTGTGGAAAAACGCGGCGGCGGACTTGCAACAGCTCTTGCCTGTTGCCGGCGGCCGCCGCCCACACGGACTTAGTGCGGTTTCGCAGAAGGTGTGTCCCTGCGGGCGAGGGCGCCCGCAGGAGCCGCGATTTGGAATCGATTTGAATACCGCAGGGCCTAAAGGCCATGCTTTTCTGGGCCGTAATCGGCACGGCTAAAGCCGTGCCCTGACACGAACCCGCCGGTAATGCAGCCAACTTACGACTCAGGACACTAGCCGTGAATTTGGCGCGATAATAGGGGCTTGCCATCCGCCACGTCCATCGCCGAAGTGGTGAAGAACGCCGCCGCCGAGGCCGGCTTCGAGCTCAGCGGCATCGCCGCCGCGCGGCAACTGCGTGAACTCGAATACTTTCCGCCCTGGATCGCCGCCGGGTATGCCGGCGAAATGGGTTACCTGGAGACCCGCGGCGTAAGCGGCGAACTGAAGCGCGCTTCCCTGCAGCAGGTGGCGCCCTGGGCGAAGTCGGTGGTGGTGTGCGGGTTGAACTACAACAGTGACCAGCCGAAATCGCTCGAGCCGTCATCGCCGGAGCGCGGATGGATCTCGCGCTACGCCTGGACCGCGGAGGACTACCATCAGTCGGTCATGCGCCGCCTGCGCCGGGTGGAGGCCCGGATGCGGCAGGAATGGCCGGGCGGCGAAACGCGCTGCTACGTCGACACCGGGCCGCTGGTCGAGCGGGTGTGGGCCCGCTACGCCGGCGTGGGCTGGCAGGGCAAAAACACCTGCATCATCAACCAGCGCCTGGGTTCGTGGATCTTCCTCGGCATCATCCTGACGGCGCTTGAACTGGAAGCCGGCCTGCCGGCGCCCGACCGCTGCGGCACCTGCACGCGCTGCCTGGATGCCTGTCCTACGGGCGCCTTCCTTGCGCCCTATCAGCTCGACGCGACGAGATGTATCTCCTATCTGACCATCGAAAAGCGCGGCGAGATAGCGGATAATCTGCGAGCGGGCATGGGGCGGCAGGTGTTCGGCTGCGATATCTGCCAGGACGTTTGTCCCTGGAACCGCCGCGCTCCCGCCGGCACGGCGCCGGAATTGGCGGCTCGCCCGGAGCTGGTGAATCCCGCGCTGGAGTGGCTGGCGGGGATGAGCGCAGAGGAGTTCCGCGAAACCTTTCGCCGCTCACCGGTGAAACGCGCCAAGCACAACGGCTTGCGGCGCAACGTCGCCGTGGCCATGGGCAACAGCGGCGAGCGCCGGTTTCTGCCGGTGCTGGAGAAGCTTGCCGGCGACGCGGATCCGGCGGTCGCCTCGCACGCGCGCTGGGCGATGCGGAAAATCCGCGAGGCGCGGTGAGTTTATGCTCCGCTAGCTGACCCTTTGGGGGAGGAGGAACGATGGAGGTAAAACGCAGTCTGGAGGTAGCGGCCGAACCGGTGGAGGGCGTACCCGGGGTGACCGTGCGATGGCTGTGGAACACGCCCGACGGCGCGCCCACCTTTGCCCTGCGCCTGTTCGAGGTCGAGCCCGGCGCCGCCACCCCGCGCCACTCTCACGCTCACGAGCACGAGGTGTACGTGCTGAGCGGACAGGGGCTGCTCCGGGGCGGCCCGGCGCAGCGAGATTTGAGCGCGGGAGACACGGTGCTGGTGCGGCCTCACGACGAACACCAGTTCGTCAATCCGGGTCCCGAACCCTTGCGGTTCCTTTGCGCCATACCGCTGCTTTCGTAGCTGCCGAAGCGACGCTCAGGTTTGTTGGGAAGCGCGCCGGGAAGGGTCGAGCCGACGTACTGCTCGAAGCGGAGCAGCCACTGGCGCGCCCGCGACCGTCAATTCCGTTGAACAAAAAAAACCCTCCCAGCCGAGCCGGGAGGGGAGATCCGGGTGTCCCCCGGGGTTTTGGCTAGCCGCGGACCACGTTCGCCGCCTGGTAGCCTTTCGGCCCCTTCAAGAGGTCGAACTCCACGATTTCGCCCTCGTTGAGCGTGCGATAACCGTTTTCCTGGATGGAGGAGAAATGAACGAAGACATCCTCCCCGGTGGACCGCTGAATGAAGCCGTAGCCTTTAGCTCCATTGAACCACTTCACTGTACCCTTCTCTCTCACAACAGCACTCCTTTCGCCTCAGCACAGGTGAGTAGTTCTCCCGTGGCGGCCGCGGGCGCCCTTGGCAATCAGGCCCCCATCCGCCGCTGCGGGAGAAGCAAGGGCCGAGCGGGCCGGCGGTCCGATCCGTCGCAAAGGAAACGGGCTCCCGGCTGCGTTGGAGGGGCAGCTTGCGGGAGCCCGAAACTCTCGAGGCGACGAATCCGACTGCAAGCACCTACACATCGACCCAAATCCGCATGCACGTCGCGATTGGGCCTGCGGCCGTGCGTAAGGCGGTCTACAGGCTCCTTTTCCGTGGCGCGCAGCGCATAATAGCAGGAACTCACCTTTTTTCGCCAACAGGTTTTGCGGAGACGCACCACGCGAGTGAACGGCCCGGAATGTCAGCGTAGTCCGGCCAACATTCAGTGATAGCATCGAATTGCATGTCCTCCAAACCAGAGGCGGCGGTGGAAACGCCGGCGACCGCCCCCAATTTCGATCTCCTGGAAGCCAGGCCAGTCCGGGGAACCGGCGTGGTTCGAAACATCATTCCCACGGCCAAGTTCCTGATGCGCACCGACGTTCACACGTTTGCCTTCTCGGTGGCCGCCAACGCTATCCTGTCGTTCTTTCCGTTCATGGTGCTGCTGCTGGTGGTGATCCGGCAGGTGTTCCATTCGCAGATGATGTACAACACGGTGGTGCACCTGCTGCGGGACTACCTGCCCACCGGACAGGATTTCGTCATCCGCAACCTGAAGGTGATGACGGGAGCGCGCGGCGGCGTGCAGGTGTTCTCCGTGGTCATGCTGCTGATCACCTCGACCGGCATTTTTCTTCCGCTGGAAGTGGCGCTCAACCACGTGTGGGGATTCCCCCGGAACCGCTCGTACGGGTGGAACCAGGTGGTCTCGCTGCTGCTGGCCATCGGATGCGCGCTGCTGGCGCTGACTTCGATCGCGCTCACCGCCGGCAACACCCTGCTGCTGCAGCACGCGGTCAGCGGCGCCGCCTACTACGGCTGGCGCGGATGGCTGGTCGCGCACCTCTCCCAGATCGTGATGAAGAGCTTCGCCATGGGCGCCAGCATCACCATCTTCTTCCTGGTGTACTGGGTCCTGCCCAACGGCAAGGTGCCGATCAAGGCGGTGCTGCCGGCGGCCATTGTCACCGGCGTGTGCTGGGAGGCGGCCAAGTACGCCTACGTCGTCGCCCTTCCCTGGCTGAATTTCCAGGAGGTGTACGGGCCCTTCTCGATCTCGGTGACCCTCATCTTCTGGGCGTTTCTCTCCGGGCTGTTGCTGCTGGGAGGCGCTCACCTGTCGGCCGCCGGACGCGGCAGCCAGCACTCGGCGTGATGCGATCCGTTTGTTTGGGAGCGGATTTTCGGCGATAGTCGCGGGGCGGGCAATGGGCGCCATTTACATCCTGTTAACAGAACTGGCGTAACATCTTTGGCTCGAATGGCTCGAGTGAGACTGGACCACCCACGGTTGTTCATCAACCGCGCCGCCTCCTGGCTGGCGTTCAACCGGCGCGTCCTGGAAGAAGCGGAAGACCAGGGCAATCCGCTGCTCGAGCGAGTGAAATTCCTCGCCATCACCGCCAGCAACCTCGATGAGTTCTACGAGGTCCGCGTTTCCAGCCTGCTGCAGCGCATCGAGGATGGCACCATCGAGGCCGGACCCGACGGCCTGACCGCCTCGCAGGAATGCGAACTGGTCGAACTGCAGACCCACGACATGTTCGAGGCCCAGTACCGCTGCTGGAACCAGCAACTGCGTCCCGCCCTGGCGCACCATGGCGTCCGGGTGCTCGCCCTGGACGACCTGGACCAGCAGGCGCGGGCCTTCGTGGCCGAGTACTGCGACCGGGAGCTGGATCCGTTGCTGACGCCGGTGACCGTGGACCCGGCGCACCCCTTTCCCCACGTCATCAACAAGGCTCTGTGCCTGGCGCTGTTGCTGAAGCGCCGGCGCCGCGCCAGCACCTACCTGGGCGTGATCACCGTGCCGCGGGCGCTGCCGCGGCTGGTGCGGCTGCCGCGAACCAATGGCGCCGACGAATACGTCTTCCTCGCCGACCTGGTAGCGCTGCACGCGGCCAGCATGTACCGCGGCTATGAGATCCTGTCGCAGGCCGCTTTCCGCATCACCCGCAACAGCAATCTCTACCTGCACGAGGAAGAGTCACGCAACCTGCTGGAATCGGTGCGGAGCGAGCTGCACAACCGGCGCAAGGGCGCCGCCGTGCGGCTGGAAATCGAAGCCGGCGCGGGAGAGGACATTGTCGAGCGGCTGCAGAGCAATTTCGAGCTGCAGGACTGGCAGGTGTTTCACGCCGGCGGACCGGTCAATCTCTCGCGCTTGATGCACATCTACAGCGAAACCAACCGCCCGGAGCTGAAGTACAACGCCTTTCTCCCCGGCGAGCTGCACCTGCACCCGCGCTCGCGCAACCTGTTCGATGAACTCCGGCAGCGCGATATCCTGCTGCATCACCCTTACGATTCCTTCGACACGGTGGTTTCCTTCGTCGAGTCGGCGGTTACCGACCCGAGCGTGCTGTCGATCAAGCAGACGCTTTACCGCACCGATGAGCAGTCTCCCATCGTCCAGGCGCTGGTGGAGGCGGCCGCCAGCAAGGAAGTGGTCGCCGTGGTCGAACTGAAGGCCCGCTTCGATGAGGCCCCCAACATCCGCTGGGCCAGGCACCTGGAAGACGCCGGCGTGCAGGTGTTTCACGGCGTGGTCGGACTGAAGACCCACTGCAAGCTGGCCATGGTGGTCCGCAAGGACGAGGACGGAGTCACGCGCCGTTACGCCCATCTGGGCACCGGCAACTACAACGCTTCCACCGCCCGGCTGTACACCGACCTGAGCCTGCTGACGGCGAACCCGGAGATGACGGCGGCGGTCCACAATGTTTTCCATTTCCTCACCGCCTACGCCGAGCATCCGGATTACCGCCCGCTGCTGGTTTCCCCGCTCAACCTGGCGGAGAAAACCCTGGCGCTGATCGCCCGGGAGGCGGACCACGCGCTCGCCGGAAGGCCGGCGCGCATCATCGCCAAGGTCAATTCGCTGCTCGACAGGAGCGTCATCCAGGAGCTGTATCGGGCATCGCAGGCAGGGGTGGAAATCGACCTGGTGGTGCGCGGCATCTGCGCGCTCAAGCCGGGAGTCCGGGGCGTGAGCAATAACATCCGGGTGCGCAGCGTCGTGGGCAGGTTCCTGGAGCACAGCCGGATTTTTTATTTCGCCAACGGCGGCGAGGAGGAAATCTACCTGGGAAGCGCGGACTGGATGGCGCGCAACCTGTACCAGCGGGTGGAGGTGTTATTTCCCATACTCGATCCGGCGCTGCGCCGGCGCATCCGCTGCGAGATCCTGGAGGCCTTGCTGGAGGACAGGACCAAGGCGCGCCTGCTGCGCGCCGACGGCGCCTATGCGCGCCCCGATGCCGCCGGCCGCAGGGCGGCCGCGCCTTTTTCCGCGCAGGATTTCTTCATCGGCGTCGCCGAGGGCAAGGCCGATTCGCAATCCATTCCACGAACCACCGCGCGCAAGGGTCCGCGCGCCCTGGCCACGAAAGCGAAGTAGCACGACATGATCATCTATTTTTTGCGGCATGCCGCCGCCGGACAGAGCAAGAAAGATCCGGCCGCGGACGAGAAACGCCCCCTGGACAAGGACGGCATCGACCAGTGCCGCTACATCGGCCGCACCCTGGCGGCCATGGACATCCAGGTGGACGCGGTGATCTCCAGCCCCTTGAAGCGCGCCTCGCAGACGGCTTCCCTGGTAGCCAACGAAATGGGTTACGAGGGCAAGCTGGAGTTGCACCCGGCGCTGCGCCCGCAGGCCGCGTACGAGGACTTCCGCGCGCTGGTGGACGACAACGCCAAGCGCGAGTCGATCATGGTGGTGGGGCACAACCCCAACCTCAGCCGCTTCCTCAGCCTGCTCCTCAGCGGGGGAACCACCGACACCTGCGTCGACCTGAAGAAGGGCGCGGTGGCCAAGGTGGACGCCGGCGGCCGCAGGCCCGCCGTGCTGGGCTGGTGCGTGATCCCAAGAATGGTGCGCGCCATCCATCAGAGCGCCGCCACCAGCTCGCGCCCGAAGACCTCACGGAAGTAAGCGCACTCTTTTTCCAGCGCCCACAGCTCCAGGTCGGCGCCGCCGCGTCGGGTGGCCAGGCGCAACGTCACCCGCCCGGCCTGCACCCGCACGTCCACCGCGGTGACCGCGCCCCGGCGCCCCTGGTCCAGCGCGCGGGCCAGGCGCAGCAGCACCACCGCCTTGCCCACCATGTCGCGCTCGCCGGCGGAGAGCACGCGCACCGGGCGGCTCTCCGGCGTAGGACGTGACTTGCCCACGTAGCGCGCAATGGCGGCGATCAACTGCCGCTGGTGCACGGTGTACCCGAATAGTTCGTAATGCGATATGACGTAGTAGCTGTGGCGCCGCCGCCCGGCGCGGTTGATGTAGGAGCCCACCTCCTGCAGCATGGCGGCGGCATCCAGCCAGTCCGCGTACTCGCGCGGCAGGCCGTGCACGCTCCTGAGCCCCTCGAACAGGCGGGCCGCCAGGCCGCGCACGCGCTCCGCAAACTTCAGGTCGACGGCAAAATGCCTGCCGGCGGTGACCAGAGCGTCGCGGCGTTGGGACTCGATCTGCCGGCGGAAGCGGGTTTCGCGGTCGTAGTCGGCCACCATTTGCGCCAGCACGCCATCGCGCAGCCCCAGCGGCGAATAGCGGAAACTGGGCAGGCGGAGGCGGGTCAGCAGCTCGGAATAAACATGCGCGCCGGCGACGATGATCTCCGCGCGCCGCGGTCCTATGCCGGGCAACGCCAGCCTCTGCTGCACGTTGCAGCGGCCCAGTTCGCGCGCCAGCCCCCGCACGCCGGTGCGGCTGACGGTATTCACGGCGGTCCTGGCCCGCGCGCGCCAGAGATCGGCCAGCGCGGCCGCGGTCCCCGAGGTGGCCACCGTGACCTGCACGCGCCCGGCCGCGATGCGCTTCTCCACCCGCCCCACTTCCTCGGAGATGAATTCGCGCAGGCGTTCCAGTTCCTTCTTTTTCGGGGGATCATGCTGCAGAAACTCCTGCGTCAGGCGCACCGCGCCCAAAGGCAGGCTGAACATGTTGCGGATTTGTCCGCCGGCGGAGACCGTGAGTTCGCAACTGCCGCCCCCAAGGTCGAGGAGAAGCGCCCGGTAGGGCGCCATCCGGGTTTGCGACATGATGGCCAGATGAATCAGCCGGCCCTCTTCCAGGCCGGAGATCACTTCGACCTTCCACCCGGTGGTGGACCGGACCCAATCCACGAAGGCGCGCGCGTTGCGCGCATCGCGCAGCGCACTGGTGGCCACCACGCGGACGAAATCCGCGCCGTGGCTCTGGGCGGCGCGGTGAAAGCGGCGCAGCACCTGCATGGTGCCCGCCATGGCTTGCGGGTCGAGCACCCCGCCGCGGAACACCGATTCGCCCAGGCGGGTGACTTCGCGATCCTGGTGGATGACGTGCAGGCGGCGGCGGTCGAGGCGAGCGATCTTCAGCCGCACCGAATTCGCGCCAATATCGACGGCCGCGAAGGTGGGCTTGTGGGCTCCGGCTGGCTTGGGCTTCGGCGCCACTCGGTTCCTAGGCAACCGCCGCCGAGCGGCGTGGCACGGCCTCGCCCGGGTTGCCGGTGGCTGGCTTCCCGCGGCCCGCCGCGGCGGCGGCCAGGGCGACCAGTTTCCGCCTGGCCTCCGCGGTGGTGCGCAGGGCGCCCAGAAGGCGCAACCGGCGCTGCGCCCGCAAGACCGACAGCAGGGACGAGTTGGGATAGGGAAGCACCTGCTCCGCGGTTTCGGCCAGCGCCACCCAGTCGTGCCACTCCCCCACACTGTCCTGAATGCGCATCAGTTCGGCAATGACCGGCTGTGACTCAGGGCCCTCTCCGCTCATCTCCGCCAGGTATCGAACCCGCTTGCAGCGGATGCGAAACTCGTGCAGGTTGCCCTCGGTGAACTCCGGATACCGCTGTGCCAGCGCCTGAAACCGGCGCAGTGCGGCCTCCGTGCCATCCCTGCTGGAGCCGGCGGCCTGCCCGCCGGAAACGAGTCTCTCCAGGACGCGCCGGGCGCGACCCGACAGACCCGCGGAAAGCTCCGCTTCCACCGCCGCCTGCAACCGGCGCAGGCGCTTGCCGTGGGTCTTCTCCAATTGCTGCCGCAGGACGGCGAGATCGCGGTGGCTGACCTCCACGCTCAGGCCGCGCAGCGCAATCAACTGAACGTCAAGATCGCGTACTCTGCCGGCGCGGCGCCGCAGCCGGGCAAGTTGTTTCAGCAGCTTCCTCGTCGCGCGCCGCTCCTCCGCGGCGTGCGCCCGCATCATCGTCTCAATTCGCCGAATGTTGGTGCGCAGGTGGTGCACCGCTTCCGGGTTCGGCTTGGCCGCCACTTGCTTCAGGGTTGCGGCAAGCCTCCCGAAAACTCTCCTGGCGTGTTGCGCGCCCTCGGCAGTGGATGGCGAAACCAAAGCGGTATTACCATACAGAACCTGCCAAGTGAGTGCAAATACAACCGCATAGCTGTCAGCCCACGGAAGTAACCGGGTACCCTGTTAGGCTGGCGCCGCGGGCCGGTGGCGCACTCGCTGCGCCGGCGGCGCTTTCCGCCTTCCAGGACCATTGCGCTGTAGCAATGAAAAAGCCCTGCTGCAATCCCATTAAAGGAATCGTGCCAGAGCGGGAAGCACTCCATCCTCGTTGACCCCTCCCGAAACGCTCCTACAGTGGTGGGTGAGCACCCTTTCCCGCGGAAAGGAGGATTGTGACGCGTCATCTTATCGCCGCTCTGGTACTGGCGCTTTTGCCGCTGGCGCCCCCGGCTTGCGCCCAATCGGCTGAGCTGCGCCAACTCGCCAGCCATGCGGGCATCATCTTCAGCGGCCAGGTGGAGAAGATCGAGCGCGTGGCCCCAGCCACTCCGGGCAACGTCGGAGTGGTGCGCGTCACGTTTCGCGTCCTGGACGCCCTCCGCGGCGCCACCCCCGGCGGGGTCCTCACCATCGCCGAATGGGACGGACTCTGGATGTCCGGCGACCGCTACCGTGCCGGCGAAAATCTGCTGCTGTTTCTCTTTCCGCCATCGGGCGCACTCGGCCTGACCACCACCGTGGGCGGCCCGCGAGGCCGAATTCGCCTTTCCGATTCGCCCCTGTCGATGGCCTCCATCGCCCGCCAGATCGGCGCCACGACGGCCGCCGGGCCCGATGGGAGCGAAGATCAGCCGTGGTGGTCGGCCAAGCCGGGTCTGCGCCGGCGGGCGCTGGAGTAGATGATGCGCGCCGCCCTCCTGCACGCGTGTTGGCTGCTGATGGTGCTGGCGCTGTCCGTTGCGGCATACGCCGGCGGGCCTGTGTATGTAGCCGGAAGCGGGTTTGACTCCGGAGTCGCGGGCACGCCGCTCACCTGGGTTGGGGGGCAGATCTCCTACTACACCGACCAGGGCGACCTCGGCCCGGTGCTGCCGCAATCGGCGGCCGACGCCTTGGTCGCTGACGCCTTCTCGCGCTGGACTTCGGTCACCACCGCCGCCCTGTCCGCCACTCGCGCCGGTCAACTGGACGAAGACGTCAGCGGCGCCAACGTTACCCGCGCCGGCACGGTGCTCGCCATGCCGGCCGACATCCAGCCCGATTCCCCCAAGCCGCTGGCCATCGTTTACGACGCCGACGGCCGCGTCATCGAGGCGCTGCTCGGGGCCGGCGCCGCGGACGCGTCCTACTGCGACAGCAACGCGGTGGTCGGCGGCCCCGACCGCTTCACCTCCGACGGGCACATCGCCCACGCCCTGCTCATCCTGAACGGCAACTGCGCGCAAACCTCCGCTGGCCTTCCGCTGCTGCGGTACCTGCTGGTGCGCGCCATCGGACGCGCGCTCGGGCTGGACTGGTCGCAGCTCAACGATAACGTGGCCACCGGCGCGCCCTCGCCCACCGCCGACGACCAGGCCGGATTCCCGCTCATGCACCCGCGCGGCAGCCTGTGCTCGCTCGCTTACGGGTGCGTCTACGGCGCTGACCAGCCGCGCCTGGACGATCGCGCCGCCGTCTCCCGCCTTTACCCGGTCACCGCTGAAAACCTGGCGCAATTTCCCGGCAAGAGCGAGTTCGCCGGCAGCACCGCGCGCCTCCGCGGCCGCATCCTGTTTCCCGGCTGGAATGGCGCTGCCGGCGCCGGCATGCAGGGGGTAAATGTCGTGGCACGATGGATCGACTCTTCGACCGGCGTTGCTTCGCACGCCCTCGGCGCCTCCTCCGTCTCCGGCTTCCTCTTCCGCGGCGACGCCGGAAACGAGATCACCGGCTTCACCTCCGCCGGCGCCCGCCTGGACCACTGGGGCTCCGCCGATACCTCGCTGCGCGGCTTCTATGACCTGGCGGGACTGGAGATTCCCGCCGGTTTCAGCAGCGCGCAATTTCAGCTCACGGTGGAGCCGCTCAATCCCGACTACACCGGCGCCGTGCCCGTCGGTCCGTACAAGCTTTCGCAGGTGGCGCCCTCGGGCACGGCCGCCCCGGTGGTGATCACCCTGGCCCGCGGCGCTGACGTGGTGCAGGACATCGTGATGCAGCAGGCCGCCGCCAATCCCAGCGATGCCTACGAGCCGCATTCCTTCTCCCAGCCCGCCGCCATCCCTGGCGCGGGCCACTGGACGGCCTCGCTTGGCGCCTATGGCGATTTCGACTGGCACTCCTTCGGCGGCCATGCCAACCGCCGCTTCACCCTCGACCTGACGGCGCTCGACGAATCCGGCGACACCACCACCCGCAAGGCCCTGCCGGTGCTTGGGCTCTGGGCTGCGGACGCCGCCGAATCCGATCCCCCGCTGGCCTCGCAAACCTGGTTCAACCTCGCCGGCGGCACAACCCGCATGCAGGCCACGCTTCCCGCCGACGGCGTGTACAAGCTCGCCATTGCCGACGCGCGCGGCGACGGCCGTCCCGACTTCGGCTATCGCGCGCGCCTGCTCTATGCCGACTCCGTCTCGCCCTCCCACGCCTTCGCCGGCGGCGGCCTGCGCATCACCGGCCTGGGCTTTACTCCCGGGTTGCGGGTCACCATCGGCGGAGTCGCCGCCAGCGTCCTCTCTTACACGGTGAATGAGCTGCTGGTCTACGCTCCGGCGCTGCCCGATGGAACCAAGGACATCGCCCTCACCGACCCGGCTACCGGCGCCACCGCCACCCTCATGGGCGCCGTGAGCTACGGCGGCGTCAGTAACGACAAGCTGCAACTGCTGTCCGGCTACAATCCCCCGGTGCCGGTCGGGGCCATGGCACCCTATCCCTTCCGGGTGCGCGTTGTTGCCTCCGACGGGGTCACGCCCATCGCCGGCGCCGCTGTCACCTTCACCGCCTCCAGCGCTTCCGTGGCAGTGTTGCCGTGCAACCTGCAGGTCTGCACCATCACCAGCGACGGCACCGGCGAGGCCGATGCCGGGATGATGGTGAAAGCGGCGGGTGTCAGCACCGTCACCGCCTCGCTCGCCGGCGGCGATACCACTTCGGCCACCGTGAACGGCGTGGCCGGCCCGCTGCAGATCTCCTCCGTTCCGCCCAAGATCTATGTTGCCGCCGGCGCGACTGCCTCGCTGGAGCTGCTGGCGCGCGTGGTGGGAGATGGCGCGCCCCTGCCGGGACGCGAGGTCGACTTTCAGATCATGGTCGGCGCCGCCACCCTGACCGCCTCCGCCGTCGTCACCGACAGCAACGGCGAGGCGCGCTCCACCTTGCGCGTGGTGAATCTCGCCCTGCAGGTGCGGGTCAGCGCCTGCGTCGGGGTCTCTCCGCAGATCGCCTGCAACACCTTCGATGTTTACCCGGTCATCATCAACGCTGGCATCCAGTTGCTCAAGGCTAGTGGCGACTCCCAGTACGTGCCCGCCGGGCAGAGCTTCGCCCCCGTTTCGGTTCGCGTCTTCGATATGAATGTCCCGCCCAACCCGGTAAGCGGCGTGCCGGTGAATTTCCAGGTGAGCGCCAGCCTGTCGCAGCCCGCCGCCTCCACCGAGCAAGCCGGGGAACTGGTCACCGGCCACCGTGCGCAACCGGTGACCGTCACCACCAGCGACACCACCATCTACTCCGATGCCTGGGGACGGGCCAGCATCACGCCGCAATTTCCCGCTGAGTGGGGGGCGCTGCGGGTGAGCATTCAGGCGACCATCGGAGGCGCGCCGGCCGTCAGCTTCACCGTGTACACCATGCCGACCGACGGGGGAGCCTTCAGCAAGAGCCCCGAACCACGCGTGCCGATTAACTACTGATACTGTTTCCTCGGCCCCCCGAAAAAAAAGAATGCGATCCTGAGTCAGCCATGAGCGCTGCTTGTTGCGGGCAACTCGACTCGGGGTCGAAAGCAGATCGCCCGATCACCAGATCACCCGATCACTTCTTGCTTCCCACCCACTGGTCCACCCAGTCATTCACCGTCTTCCACCACAACTGGCTGTTCTGCGGCTTCAGCACCCAATGGCCCTCGTCGGGGAAGTAGAGCATCTTCGACGGCACCTTCAGCCGCTGCAAGGTGGTGAACAGATCGAAGCCTTGCGAGACATCCAGCCGGTAATCCCGCTGGCCGTGGACGACCAGTGTGGGGGTCTTGAAATTTTTGGCGAACAGGTGTGGCGACCACTTGCGGTACATCGCCCGGTTGGTCCAGGGCGTGCCCTCGAACTCCCACTCGCGGAAACCACAGCTCCTCGGTGGTGCCGTAGGCCGACTCGGTGTTGAACATGCCGTCGTGCGAGACGATGCACTGGAAGCGCGTGCTGTGGCCGAGGATCCAGTTCACCATGTAGCCGCCGTAGCTGGCGCCCAGCGCGCACACGCGGGTCTTGTCCACGAACGGATAGGTCTTCTCGACGTAATCGAGGCCGAGCATCAGGTCCTGGTACGGGCGCCCGCCCCAATCGCCCTGGATGGCCTGCGTGAACTGCTGCCCGTAGCCGGTCGAGCCCGTGGAAGTTGATCATCACCACCACGTAGCCACGCGCCGCGAACAGTTCGGGGTTCCAGCGGTACGACCACGAATCTCCCCAGGCGCCCTCGCGGGCCGCCGTGGATGAGAAATTTCACCGGATATTTCTTCTTGGCGTCGAAGTTCGGCGGCTTGAGGAGGAAGCCCTGCGACTTTGTGGTTGGCGGCGCCGGTGAACCAGAAGGGTTCCAGCGGCTGCATGGAGACTTGGGACAACACCGCATCGTTCAGATGTGTGACTTGGTGAGGTGGCGGTGGTGGCGGTGGAGGTTGGTAGCGTGTTCGTCACCCCGCTTCACTCCGCCTCCAGCTGGGCGATAGTTGTCAGAGGCCCATATCTCGCTGGGTGCCGCCGATCGACATCATTGTGAACACGAGTCGGTCCTGGTTGCCTCTGACGAATTACCGTTACATCATCGTTGTGGAACGGAAACAATGTGAACACCTCTCCGTTCGCCAAGTTGCTGAGCTCGTAGATACGGGTGATTCGCCCTTTTCTTCCGCGGTGAAATAGATGCGTTTCGAATCCGGCGCCCATACGAAGCTCCCCACCCACCGGTCAAAATCCTTGGTCAGCGACCGAATCTGCCCGGTCTTGCGGTCGTAGATCACCAACTGGAAGCGGTCGCTCTCGTAGCCGGGCGTCTCCTGCATGCGCCACGCGATGTACTTTCCGTCGGGCGAATACAGCGGCGTCGAATCCGATCCTGGCGAAGTAGAAATCTTCTTCGGCGTGCCGCCGGTCACCGGAACGACGAAAATTTCGTTGTTGGTCGAGTCCGCCGGCACCTCGTCGATGTTGCTGGTGAACGCCACCTCCTGCGAGTCGGGCGAGAAGGCGTACATATCCTGCCCGCCGAGCGAGAACGGAGGCGCGTCATGCTCTCCCGGCGTCAGATCGCGCGCCGCTCCGCCGGCCACCGGCTGAATGAAGATATGCGTGACCTTGTCCCCGGTGTAGTTCGACCAGTGCCGATACAACAGCTTATGAAAGATGCTGGCCTTCACCGGCGACTGTTTTTTCTGCTCGTCGCGCGCCCGATTGCAGGCATCGTCTGCTTCACGCGCAACACCGGCGCGCGATGGGGATCCCGGAGAAGAACTGCAGTCGGCATACACGTTCGAGGTAAACAGGATGTACTTCCCGTCCGGCGACCACAGCTCCCCGCCCGCTCCGGTGGAAATATTCGTGATCTTCCGCGGCGTTCCCAGCGACACCGCCGCCGCGTCGAAATCCGCCGCCCACACCTGGTCGTTGCCTTCGCGGGCCGAGATGAAGGCGATCTTCTTTCCATCCGGCGACCAGCGCGGCCGGTCTTCGCCCGCCACGTCGTTCGAAATTTGTTTCGCTTCCCCTCCGGTCAAAGGAACCGCCCAAAGGTGCGGCGTCTTCTTGTTCTGCTGCAGATTCACCTCGACCGCGCTGAACGCCACCCATTTCCCGTCAGGCGAAACCACCGGCTCGCCCACCCGCTTCAGCGCCATCATGTCTTCGAAGGTGAAGGGACGCTTCTGCGCCCAGCCGAAGCCCGCGACCACGAGGAGAAGAACGATCAAGCGACGAATCATTGCCGTGCCTCCGGACAAAACCTGGAAGTTTAACAGCGGGTGCCCCCTTCTAGCCCGGGTTTGGCCAGGGCGGGGATTTTATCTCTTCCCATTCCGGTCCCGGGGGGCGGGAATTCGCCGCCCCGATGGCACGCGCGCATTGACACCGTCGCTCCGCACTTCCACACTTCCCGATTGCAGGAGGCCGATATGAAAGTTCTCGCCTTCAACGGAAGCCCCAGGATGGACAAGGGCAATACCGCTCTCATTCTTGATCCGTTTCTCGACGGCGTGCGCGACGGCGGCGCCGAGGTGGAACTGTTCTATACCAGCAAGCTCAACATCAATCCCTGCCAGGGAGATTTCAACTGCTGGCTCAAGACCCCGGGCAAATGCCACCAGCAGGACGACATGCAACTGATCCACCCCAAGCTGCGCGAATCCGACGTGTGGGTGTTTGCCTCGCCGGTTTACGTCTGGGGGGTGACCGGCCCGCTCAAGAACCTGATGGACCGCATCATTCCCCTGGTGGAGCCCTTCGTCACGCTTCACGACGGCCACTGTTCGCATCCCTTGCGCAAAGGCGTCAAGCGCGCCCGGATCGTGCTCATCTCCAACTGCGGATTTTGGGAAATCGATAACTTCGATCCCCTGCTGGCGCAGATCCAGACTCTGTGCCGGGTCGTCGGCTTCGAATTCGCCGGCACCCTGCTGCGTCCCGCCGGTCCGCTGCTCGCCGCCATGCTGGAAATGGGCGCCTCGGTGCAGGACATCCTCGACGCCGCCCACGATGCCGGCTTGCAACTGGTCCGCGACGGCACCATTTCCGACCGGGCGCTGCAGATTGTCAGCCGCGACCTGATGCCGCGCGAGACTTACGTCCATTTTCTGAACCAGAATTTTGAGCAGGCATTGGCCGCCATCCATTGATTCCGTGCCCGCGGCGGCCGGCTCCCGGTTTCAGATAGAATGGTTGGGAAAGGCTGGCAGGCTGCTGAAAAACGCGCCCCAGCACTTGGACGGGAAGCCGGCAGCCGCTCGCGCGCATCCAATTCAGCGGTGTGCAACGCAACTTTCCCGCCGCCAAAAGGTTCTTGCCATAGTATGAAAAGGTGTTTCTCCCTCATCGCATTCCTGGTTCTCGCCCTCGCTCTGCCCATGCTGGCGCAGGAAGGCCCGCTGAATCCCGCTGAGCCCAAGGGGATTACCGTCGACGAAATCATCCAGCGCTTCGCCGCCAAGGAAAAGCAATTCAAGATCGCGCGCGACAGCTACACTTACCGCCAGGACGTGAAAGTCCAAACCCTCGACGGCGACACCGTCGACGGCGAGTACCGCCAGGTGGTGGACGTCACCTTCGACGACCAGGGTCGCCGCCAGGAGCGCGTGGTCTTCGCCCCGGTGTCCACCCTGCAGCGCGTCGGCATGACCAGGGAAGACATCGACGACATCCAGCACCGCTTGCCCTTCGTGCTCACCTCCGACGAGATTCCCGAGTACAACATCCTCTACGTCGGCCAGCAGCAGGAGGACGAGCTGCACTGCTACGTGTTCGACGTTGCCCCCAAGCACATCGAGGGTAACAAGCGCTACTTCCAGGGGCGCATCTGGGTGGACGACCGCGACTTTCAGATCGTCAAGACGCACGGCAAAACCGTGCCCGATCTGGTCAATGGAAAGCCGGTCGGCGAAAGCAAAAAGAAAGGAAAAGCGGGCAACGAAAATTTCTTCCCCGCGTTCACCACCTGGCGCGAGCAGGTTGACGGCAAATACTGGTTTCCCACCTTCACCAAGGCCGACGACGAGCTTCACTTCTCCGTCGGCGACGTGCACATTCGCGAGATCGTGAAGTACACCAACTACAAGCGCTTCGGCTCCAACGTCAAAATCACCTACGAAGGCCAGGAAGTGCCCAAGAGCAAGGACGGGCAGCAGCCCTCGCAGCCCCAGCCCGGCCAGACGCCGCAGGCGCAACAGCCGCCGAAAAACTAGTTTCCGGTTTCTAGTTTCCAGTTTCCGCCCCCGGAGCAAGACCCAAGAGAAAAAGGCAGCGGTAAATCCGCTGCCTTCTTTCTTTTCGAGCAACTTGAATCCAAAGCCTGGAATAACTGCTCGTACTTCTCTACTGGAAACCGGAAACTCGAAACTGGAAACTGCTTCTACGCCGCCGGCGCCAGGCTTCTCTGCGCTGCCTGCTGGATGAAGCGTTTCATCACCGTCGCCCACATCACCTTCTTGCGCACCGCGCTCTCTTTCACCCCGCGTCCCTGGGCGAACATGCCCAGCAGCGCCTTCATCTTCAGCACCCGCAGGATGGCCTGCTCGGTCTGCGTCACCCCGTAGGCGTCCAAAAACTCCTGCTGCACCTCGGCGGTGATCAGCCGGTTGCAGAACGGGTATTTCTCCAGCGCCTCCACGCACGCCAGGAACATGGCCGCGTCGTGATAGGAGTTTCCGCGCGGCTTCATCTTGGCGAAGTCGCTGAAGCCGACCCCGTTCTCGGTGATGATCACGTTCAGCGGCGTGAAGTCGCACAGCACCGCCGACGACGGCGCCGTCTTCCGGCTGCGCGACAGGATGGCCCGGGTCCCCGACAGGATGGTGTGCACCGCCGCGTCGTCCAGCCCTTCCCCGCGGCAGCTCTCGCACAGCTTCTCCAGGTCCTTCAGCACGCCGTTGCCATCGAACGGCTCCGGCATGTCGGAGGTGGCGCGGTGGAAGTTTTTCAGCCACGCTCCGGTCTGCCGCGCCGCCTCGGTCAGGATGCCGCGGTCGGCGTAACCCGGCAGCAGCGCCGCCTTCATGATGATCGATTGCAGCGGCAGTCCGCTCAGCTTCTCCGCCACCACCGCGCCCAGTTCGGTGAAGTCCCCGAGCGGCCTCGGCACCCCGTTCAGCCGCCGCTTCTGGAACACGGCATGCACCTGCGCCAAATTCGACAGCTCCTGCGTCGCCAGGCCGCGCGCTCCCTGGCCCCCGCACCGACTGGTGCGGTACACCTTCGCCGCCAGACGCTCGCTGCCTTCGGCGAAATCCATCACGATGTCGTAAATGTAGTGGTCGCTCTTGGGTGTATGTCCCACCACGCGCACGTTGCGCAGCTCCCCGCGCTGCGGATAGCACTCCGCTCCCATGCGCTTCAGCTCCGATACAATCTGGTCCATTACACTCTCGGCCATCGTCGACTCCCTGGAAATCCTGGTTTGCAAGGTGGTCGCCGCTGGGGTACAGGAACGCGGCGAAGCTATACCCAGCGCGGTGCAGTTTCGATTCCACCGCTCGCCCTGCCCTTCCGCCGTAAGTCCTTAAGCGCTCAGTGCCGTTGGAGAGTTGTGGGAATCAGCCACTGGGCTGCCGGGGGAATTAGGTATCGCGATGCTCATAGTTGGTAGCGAAGAGGACAGGAACGAAATCCAGAGTAGCTGATGGAATCGGGTGATCTGGCGATCGACGATTCGTGCACTTCAATCGCCCGATCGCCCGATCAGTAGAACAGATACTTCCGCCACTTCGCGTCGGAGTGGCCCAGCAGGCGCATGATGTGCCGGCTGGTGTGCAGGTTGAAGGCGCGCGGCTCGCGGATCAGTTTCATGTTCGCCTCCGCCGGCAGGCGATTCCCCTTGTGCCGGTTGCAGGCGTGGCAGCACGCCACCAGGTTCTCCCAGGTGGAGAGCCCGCCGCGCGAGCGGGGCACCACGTGGTCCAGCGTCAGCTCGCTGGAGGCCAGCAACTCGCCGCAGTACTGGCAGCTATTGCGGTCGCGCAGCAGGATGTTCTTGCGCGAGAGCGCCCGCGTCTGGTGCGGAATCCGCCGGTACTCCAGCAGCCGGATCACCGACGGCACGCGGATGGTCAGCCGCGCCGCGTGCAGAAAATGGCCGTTCTCTTCCTCCGTCATGGCGACGCCCTTCAGCACCAGCACAATCGCCCGCCGCGCCGCGCACACGTTGATCGGCTCGTAGGACGCGTTCAGCACCAGCACCGGCGCATGCATCGCGCCGTGGCCGTTGCCCTCGTGCGCGGGCGCCGGCGCCTCCGCCATCGCCTTGCGCGGCCCATGACTCGGTATGTGACCTTTTCCACCTGACATAATCTTGTGCTTCGGTCGATCGGTCTTTCGGTCCATCAGCCGATCAGCAAACCCGAATCCCAAATGACCGACAGACTGATAGACCCTACGCGTGCGCCGACATTGCCCGCGCCGCCGCCATCTCCGGTTCCACTCTCTCCGCCTCCGGCTTCAGCACCCTGGCCACGGTGGCCACGAACACCCGCGCCGCCCCGGCTCGGCGCAGCACCCGCGCGCACTCGGAAACCGTGGTCCCGGTGGTAAACACGTCGTCCACCAGCAGGATGTCGCGCCCGCTCACCTGCTCGGGGCGCGCCACTTTGAATGCGCCTTTCACGTTTTCGCGCCGCTGCGGAGGCGTCAATCCGGTCTGCGATTCGGTTGCCCGATGCCGCATCAGCGCCCCCGTATTCAGCTTCGCATCCAGCGCCGCCGGCTTCAGCTTCAGCATGGCGCGCGCCATCAGCTCTGACTGGTTGAACCCGCGCTGCCGCATCTTCGAGACGTGCAGCGGAACGGCCATCACCACCGGCGGCTCGGGCCCGAAAGCCTCCGCCATATCGGCCACCACCTCGGCCAGCATTCGTCCCAGCAGGCCCGCCGCCGGACGCACTCGCTCGTATTTCAGCAGGTGCACCAGGTCGCGCAGACCGCCGTCGTAGCTGCCGTACGCCGAGGCCCGCGTGAACGCCGGCTCGTTCTGCAGGCACGTCAAACACAAGACGGCCCCGTCGCGTTCCGACATTACGTGCGCGCTCACCAGACGTTCCCCGCAGGCCGCGCAACGCGGCCCGGTAAACGGCCGGATCGCTCCCAGGCACGCATCGCACACCGGGGTAAGCGCAAACCGCGTCAGCGGCGCCTGGCATAACCTGCAATGGGAAGGAAACAGCACCGACATCAGGCCGTCGGCTAAAGTAAAAACAAAAGAATGCCCTCTTTGGCTGGGATCCGTTGCAGCCCGGGTTGCGTCCCCGCCCTCCGGGGTCCCGGGCGCGGCGCCGGCTTCGACCTGGGGTGGTCTACTGCTGAAGACGACCCTCCTCGCGACCGGCGGGCCCAGGGCCGGGTCCTCCCGTCGCCATCTTCAGTATAGCCACTTGTTTCCCGCGCAGCAATGCTCCGTCTCCGCGGCAATCCGCCGGGGCATGGCCTTCTGGCCCGCCGCGAAACACTCCTCATCCCACCGCTTCCCACCCGCCGCCCGCACAGCGTAAAATGACCGGCAACACTGGCCTTTTCACCTCGATGATGGCACACGCACGCGCCAGGTTCCCCGGTCTGATTTTTGCGTCCCGGCCTGCTCGTGTGCTAGCGTGCGCAGTTTCGTTCGACGTTGACCGTTGAAAGAGGACTTATTGATGAGCACCACCACCACGCCCACCAACCAGGCCCCCAGAAAGTTTCAGCCCTTCGTGCCGCCGAGCATGAAGATGTCCGAGTTCACCGGCCGCGCCATTTTCCTCGGCCTCATCATGACCGGCATCCTCGGCGCCGCCAACGCCTACCTCGGCTTGCGCGCCGGCATGACCATCGCCGCCACCTACCCGGCGGCGGTCATCAGCATGGCCATTCTTCGCCTGATGAAGGGCTCCATCCTCGAGGAGAACATCGCCCGCACCATCGGCTCCATCGGCGAATCGGTGGCCGCCGGCGCGGTATTCACCATTCCCGCCTTTGTCATTGCCGGCATCTGGCGCGACTCCTCCGGCAACGCCGTCCTCGGCTTCGACAAGTACTGGGAATCGGTCGCCCTGATGATCATCGGCGGCATTCTCGGAATTTTATTTGTCACCCTGCTGCGCCGCGTGATGGTGGAGGACCCCGAGCTTCCCTTCCCTGAATCCGTGGCCGCCTCGGAAATTCACAAGGCCGGACAACAGGGCGCCAAGGCCGCCAAGATCCTGTTCGCCAACATGGGATTTGGCGCGGCCATGTACTTCCTCAGCCAGATCAACCTGTTCTGGTACGTGCGCACCATCCTGGTGAAGATCCCCACCATGACCGCCGGCCTGCGCATCGGCCGCGGCGCCGCCGCCCCGGTGGTCGCCACCGGCGGCATGACCACCTTCGACACCCCCGCCGTCAGCCCCGCCTATCTCGGCGTCGGCTACATCATCGGGCCGCGTCTGGCCGCCCTCAACTTCGCCGGCGGCGTGGTCGCCTGGGGCCTGCTGGTTCCCATGCTGGTTTACTTCCTCGGACCTGGCATCCAGTCCTCGGCCGCCGGGCAGGCCGTGGACTGGACCGCGGTGGCCAACAACATGTGGTTCTCCATCGTGCGCCCCATCGCCGTGGGCGGCATGCTGGTAGGCGCCGGCTACACCCTGTTCCGCATGCGCGCCCAGCTCGGGGTCGGCATGAAGCGCGCCGTCTCTGACCTGAAGAAGTCCGCCGCCGCCCATGAAGTCGCCGATCGTACCGAGAAGGACCTGAATGCCAAGGTCGTCTTCCTCGGCGTCGGCGTCGTGCTGGTGGCCATGATCGCCCTCTACTACTTCTTCATCGCCGGCGCCGGCAATATGCCCGGCGGACTCATCATCACCGGCGCCGTGGTTGCCGCCGTGGTCATGATCGTGCTCGGCTTCTTCTTCGCCGCCGTCTCCGGCAACCTGGTGGGCATGATCGGCTCCTCCAACAACCCCGTCTCCGGCCTGACATTGTGCACGCTGGTGGTGGCCGCGCTGCTCATGGTCGCCCTCGGCGTCGGCGGCACCGGCGGAGTCGCCGCCGTGCTCGGAGTGGCGGCCGTGGTTTGCGTCTCCTCCGCCGTCGCCGGCGAGATGCTCCAGGACCTGAAGGTCGGACACATCCTCGGCGGCACGCCCTCGCGCATGCAGATCGGCGACATGTTCGGCATCGTCGTCGCCTCCCTCGTGCTCTTCTTCCCCCTGATGATTCTCGACAAGGCTTATCACTTCGGCAGCGCCGCCCTGCCCGCTCCGCAAGCCGGACTGATGGCCATGCTCGGCCAGGGCATCGTCGGCGGCAACATGGCCTGGCCGCTGGTGGTGGTCGGCATCTTCATGGGCTTCGCCCTCATCATGGTGCAGGTGAAGAGTCCCATGCTGTTCGCCGTCGGCATGTACCTGCCGCTGCAGACCACCTTCGCCATCTTCGTCGGCGGCGTGGTGCGCTGGATCACCGACGGCATGCGCGACATTAGCAAGGAAGAAGCCAAGCGGTTGGCCATGCTCGTGATGGTATTCGGTTCGATAGTTGGTCTCGCCGTGACTTTGTTCCTGCACGTTGTGATGGGACTGTTAATCCTGGTCGCGGGGATCATCATTGGAGCGCTCCTGGGCAGGAGCGGTGGACGCAGCCTCAACGCTGCACAAAAGGCGCGGGTTGAAAATGCCGGCGTGCTCACCGCCTCCGGCCTCATCGCCGGCGAGGCGCTCTGCGGCCTGGTCATCGCCTCCATCGTCGGCACCGGCCACAGCCTGCCCGATATCGGCATCGGCAACTACTGGATCACCGGCCTGATCGGCCTCGCCATCCTGATCGCGGTCATGATCAAGGTGCCGTTGGCCAATGCCGGCAGCCCCGACGAGCCCGCGCCGCCCACGGCGATCATGTAGTCATTCGCCACAGAGGACACAGAGGGAAGACTAAAGAGGAAGCGAATTCAAGACGGCTGGCATCCTGAGCAAGGTGTCTCCGCTTTTGCCGACGCCGAGTCGAAGGACCCCTGGTTCGTTTGCAGCTATCATGCTGCCGAAAGGCACTATCGGCCCGGGCATCCAGGTGAAGTTCCTCCGTGCACCTCTGCGTCCTCCGCGTCCTCTGTGTTAAAACCCCCAGGTATGTCCATCGCCGAAAATCTCAACGCCGTCCGCCTCCGCATCTCCGCTGCCGCCCGCCGCTGTGGCCGCTCCCCTGCCGACGTCGCGCTTATGGCGGTCACCAAGACCTTCGGTCCCGAAGCCATTCGCGCCGCCTACGATGCCGGCCAGCGTCTTTTCGGCGAGAACCGCGTGCAGGAGTTCGCCGCCAAAGCGCCCGCGCTGCGCGATCTGCAAGACGCCGACTTCCACATGATCGGCCACCTGCAATCCAACAAGGCCGCCAAGGCGCTGGAGGTCTTCTCCGCCGTCGACTCCGTCGATTCGCTCCACCTCGCCGAGAAGCTCAACGCCGCCGCCGGCAAGCTCAACCGCCGCCTTCCGGTCCTTATCGAACTCAACCTCGGCGGCGAAGAATCCAAGAGCGGCTTGCGTGTCGGAGAACAACAATTAGATGGGTGTCATCCCGACCCTGCGCGAGCGCGGCAAGCCGCAGGGGAAGGACCTGCTGTTCAGGAGCTCCAGCAACTCCTCGCCGCCGCCGCCCGCCTCGACCACCTCGATTTTCGCGGCCTGATGACCATCCCGCCCTTCACCGACGATCCCCAAGCCGCGGGCCCCTGCTTCCGCCGCCTGCGCGAAATCCGCGACCACATCGCCGCCCGCAACTATCCGCGCGTGCGCATGGATACGCTCTCCATGGGCATGTCGCACGACTTCGAGGTCGCCATCGAAGAGGGCTCCACCTGCGTGCGCCTGGGGACAGCCATTTTCGGTTCCCGCCCGCCGAGGCAGTAGAACTTGGTCGCGAGGATGGTCATTCGAGAAATGGTCATTGATGTTTCCTCTGCGTCCTCCGCGTCCTCCGTGTTAAAACCCCCGGGTGATTCCGATCAAGCAAACCGCAACCGGCGCCACTTTCGCCATCCGCTTGCACCCGCGCGCCAGACGCAATGCGGTCACCGGAGAAATTGGCGATGCCCTGAAAATCTCCCTCACCGCCCCGCCGGTCGAAGGCAAAGCCAACGCCGCTTGCATCGAATTTCTTGCCGAGCTTTTGAACCTCCCGCCTTCCTCGATTACCATAGCGGCGGGCGAAACCAGCCGTAACAAGGTGATTCGCGTCGCGGGCATCAGCGCCGCCCAGGTGGAAGCGCGCCTGCGCCGGGTCATAACACCATCGTAGCCACGGAGAAACGCGGAGGAACGTCTGATGCCGGTTAGCCTGATCGCATCCGCGTTGATCCGCGTTCATCAGCGGCAAGAAGGGCGAGGGCGAAATTGAGCTTTTCCCAGCGCGTGCGCGAAATCCGCACCGGCTTCGAGCGTCCCTTCTGGGTCGCCAACATCACCGAGATCTTCGAGCGCCTGTCCTACTACGGCGCCTTCTCCGCGCTCGCCCTTTATCTGCAGGAGAAGCTGAATTTCTCCACCCAGCTAACCGGCACGCTCACCGGCATTTTCGGCGGCATGGTATGGTTCCTGGCCATCTTCGGAGGCGCCGCCGCCGACCGCCTCGGCTTCCGCCGCGCTCTTTCTATCGCCTATCTCATCCTCGCCACCGCTTATTTCCTGATCGGCTCCATCGGCGCCCCCTGGCTGGCGCCGGTGCGCGGCGCCATGCCGCTGGCCGTGTTTGTCGGTGCGATCCTGGTGCTTCCGGCGCTCGGTATCGCCATGGTGAAGCCTTCGGTGGTGGGCACCACGGCGCGCGCGTCGCAGCCCAACGTGCGCTCCATCGGCTACTCGATTTACTACACCATGGTGAATATCGGCGGAGCGGCCGGGCCCCTCACCGCCGATTGGGCGCATCGCCACCTTGGGCTGGAAAACGTCTATCGCGTCGCCGCCCTCAGCGTCTTCGCCATGTTCTGGGTGGTGCTTATCTTTTTTCGCGAACCGCGCAAGGCCAGCGAAGCGCCTCCGCCCTCCCTGGCGCAAGTGGCGCGCAATTTCTGCGTGGTGCTGGGAAACTACAAACTGGTTCTGCCGGTACTCCTCGTCGCCATCGTGCTCGCCGTCGCTTCCCTCGCCGGAGTTGCGGTCCCGTGGTGGCTGTGGCTCATCGTTCTCGTGCTTGCCATGGCCGGCATGAGCCGCTTCATGTGGTTCCTGGTTCTCTTCACCGGCTACTGGATTGTCTTCTGGCAGCAGTACATCAGCCTCCCGGTCTACATCCACGACTACATCAATCCCAACGCCCGCGTGGAACTCATCCTCATCACCGACGGTCTCACCGTCATCGCGCTCACCATCGCGGTCAATTACCTCACGCGCAAGATTCCCGCCTTCGTGGCCGTCATTCTCGGCACCGTCATCACCTCGCTCTCCTGGCTGATCATTGCCTTCCACCCCACCATCTGGGGTGCGGTGCTCTCGCTGTTCGTGCTGGCTCTCGGCGAAATCATCCAGTCTCCCCGCTATTACGAGTACATCTCCGGCCTCGCGCCTCCCGGCCAGCAGGGCACCTACATGGGCTTCGCCTTTCTGCCCATCGGCATTGGCTCGCTCATCGGCGGATGGTTCGGCGGGCGTCTGCTGCATCACTACGGCGAGGTGCTGCACCAGCCCCATCGCCTCTGGTTCGTGATCACCGGCGTCGGCATGGCCACCGCCGTGCTGTTGGCGATCTACAACAAGATCGTCCGACCGGTGGAAAGCGGCGATTAGCAAATCAGCAAGGCTCTTAGGAAGTTAAGTGGCCTGTAGAATGACGGATCGCCAATGTCTACGGGCAAAAACAAGTACTACGTCCGTTCCCATATTTCGGAGAAGCTTTTTCGGCACTTGCTTCGCGTTTTCGCTTTGGATCTCACGGCCAGCGAAGCCGCGGCCATCACCGGTCTTTCGGTGCGTTCGGTGAACACGGTTTACCTCAAATTGCGGCGCCAGATCGCCCGTTGGTGCGAAGCGCAAAACCCGCTCGCGGGAGAAGTGGAAGTCGATGAGAGCTATTTCGGGCCGCGCCGAGTTCGAGGTAAACGCGGCCGTGGTGCGGGAGGCAAGACGATCGTCTTTGGTATCTTCCAGCGCCATGGCTATGTCTATACCCAGATCGTCCCCGACTGCCGGCGAAAGACGCTGCGGAAGGCCATTTTGGGCCGTATCAGCCTGGAGTCGGTCATCCACTCCGACGGCTGGTCCGGCTACGACGGCCTGGTCGATATGGGCTATCAGAAACATCTCCGGGTCAATCACGAGGCCCATCAGTTTGCGGTGCGCAAGAACCATGTCAACGGTATCGAGAGCTTTTGGAGCTTCGCCAAACGACGCCTGGCCAAGTTCAACGGCATCCCCGCTCACACCTTTGTTCTTCACTTAAAGGAAACCGAATTTCGCTTCAATCATCGCCGTGATAATCTCTACCGCGTCCTCTTGGATCAGCTCCGAAAGGACCCTCTGACAGGCCGCTTAACTTCCTAAGAGCCTCAGCAATTAGCGATTAGCGATTAGCGACTGCCTCCGCTACGGAAATCAACAAACGCGAATCTCAACTAAACGCGAATCCCAAACGAATGTCATCCTGAGCGAGGACGCGCCAGCAGACTCGCGCGGCCCGCTTTTGGCCGCCGCGAGCTGCTGCTGCGCGTCCGAGTCGAAGGACCCCGGGTTCGCCCGTACCCACGCTGCTGCTTGAAGATACTTCAACCCGCATGGCCCAGCAGCTAATCGCTAATTGCTGCCTCTCTCACGCCGCCTTCTTCACCACCACCGCCCCCACAATCGCCGCCGCCGCGCCCGCCACTCCCAGCGCGATCCACTTGCGATGCGTGTCGGCCCACAACTCATAGCTTTCCTCGCTCGCCCGGCTGTCGAAGTCGCCGTGCGCCCCGTGATCGCCGGCCACCGGCTCCCACAGGTTCACGCGACGGTCGGGCTCCGGCGCCCCGTCGTACTGCTGCGCCCGGTAGCCGGTCTCGGCTAGGTAGCGGTCCGCCACGTCAGGAGCGATCTTGTTGCCCACGATCGCCATCACCGCCGACCGGCCCACATAAAACTCCCGCCGCGGATGATGCGCCGCGTAGTACACCGCCCGCGCTCCCACCTCCGGCTGGAAGATGGGCGGCACCGGCTGCGGCTTGCGCGGCAATCGGCTCAGCACCCAACTGAACTGCGGCGTGTTGAGCGCCGGCATGTGCACTTCCGTGATTTTGACCTTGCTTCGGTGGTGCAGCAATTCGCAGCGCACCGACGCCAGGAAGCCGCGGATGGCGTGCTTCGCCCCGCAATACGCCGATTGCAGCGGGATGCTGCGGTAGGCCAGCGCCGAACCCACGCTCACAATCGTTCCTCGGTCCCGCGCCAACATGCGCTTCAGCGCCGCCCGCGTACCCCACACCTGCCCCAGGTAGGTCACCTCGGTCACCCGCCGGTATTCCTCCGGCTTCACGTCCTTGAATTCCGCAAACACTCCCACGAACGCGTCGTTCACCCAGATATCGATGGGTCCCAACTCGTTCTCCACCCGCTCCGCCGCATCCTCCACCGCTTGCGGATCGGCGACGTCGCAACCGAGCGCCAGCGCGCGTCCGCCGGCCTGCTCCACCTCGCGCCGTGCGCCTTCCAGGCCGTCGCGCCCGCGCGCCATCAGCCCCACGTGCGCACCGTGTTTCGCAAACTCGCGCACAATCGCCCGGCCCAGCCCCGCCGACGCTCCCGTCACCACCACCACTTCCGCTTTCGATTGGCTCACGTCAAGTCCCCCATTTCTACATGGATGCCCTCCGCCGGGCTTGCATTTGTCCCCCGGCTCGGGCCACGGCAGCGCTGCCGGCCTGCATCTCATCTCTATTGCCGGCATGTACCGACCGATCTCCGACTACGCCTTCATCGGCGACACGCACTCTGCCGCCCTCGTCAGCAGCGCCGGGTCGATCGACTTTCTCTGCCTGCCCCGCTTTGACAGTCCCGCCGTCTTCCTCCGCCTGCTCGATGACCGGAAAGGCGGCTTTTGCGAGGTCCGCCCGCGCAACCTTCGTTCCCACTCGCGCCGTTACCTGGAGAACACCAACGTCCTGGAAACCACCTTCCACTGCGACGGCGGCGAATTCACCCTGACCGACTTCATGAGCGTGCGCCGCCGCCGCGGGTCCGAACCCCACGGCGAGGAAACCGAGGCGCCGCATCGCCTCATTCGCCTGCTGCGCTGCACCGCCGGTGAAGTCGATTGCGAAATTGAAATCCGCCCCACCTTCGACTACGCCCGCCGTCCGGTGACGCCGGTTCTCCGCGGCGGCCATCGCGCCCTGTACATGGCCAATCACGGAGGACTGCACGTCGAAGCCCCCGGGATCAAGCCTGCCCAGGACGGCGCCCTCGCCGCCCGCCTCCAGCTTCACCAGGGCCAGGAAGCCGCCGTCGTCCTCACCTGGGCCGAGTTGCCGCGCGACATCCCGCCGCTCTCCCCCAAGCAGGCGCGCCAGGACCTGGAAGCCACCCGCGATTTCTGGCGGCAGTGGTCGAAGACCTGCAGCGTCGAAGGCGATTATCGTGGCGTTGTTCTGCGCAGCGCCCTGGCTCTCAAGCTGCTCATCTACGAGCCCACCGGCGCCATCATCGCCGCCCCCACCACCTCCTTGCCGGAGCGCATTGGCGGCGGCCGCAACTGGGACTACCGCTACACCTGGCTGCGCGATTCCAGCCTCACCCTGGTCGCGCTCATGAACCTCGGCTACTTCGGCGAGGCGCACGACTTCCTTCACTTCCTGCTGCGCAACCTGCACGCCTCCGCCGCCAGCTTCCAGATCATGTACCGTCCCGACGGCGGGCGCGACATCACCGAATTCGATCTCCACCACCTCGCGGGCTACCGCAACTCGCGTCCGGTGCGCATCGGCAACGGCGCCGCCAGCCAGGTGCAGCTCTGCATCTATGGCGAGGTCCTGCACTCCACCTTCCTCTATTGGGCGCACCACGGATTCGAGCACCACCGCGAGTCCTTCCAGCGCGACTTCTGGCCCATGGTCAAGCACATTGCCGGCTTCGTCGCCGGCCACTGGCGCGATCGCGGCAACGGCATCTGGGAATCGCGCGGCCCCCAGCGCGAGTTCACCCACTCCAAGGGCATGTGCTGGGTGGCGCTGGACCGCGCCATCAAACTCGCCCGCCAGCACCTGGTCGCCGACGACGACCTCTCCCGCTGGGAGCAGGAGCGCGGCCTCATTCTTCGCGCTCTCGAGGAGCAGGGCTTCAACCCCGAAGTCGGCGCCTACACCCAGAGCTTCGGCGCACGTGCCATGGACGCCAGCATTCTCCGCCTGCCACTGCTGCATGTGCTCGACGCGCGCTCGCCGCGCATGCGCTCCACCGTCCAGGCGGTCGAACGCCGGCTCATGGAAAACCGCCTGGTCTACCGCTACCGGCAGGCGGAATCCGGCGACGGCCTCGAGGGCGCCGAGGGCGCCTTCACCGCCTGCGCCTTCTGGCTGGTGGAAAACTACGCCATGCAGGGCCGCATGCAGGACGCGCAAGACCTCTTCCGCGAGGTCACCAGCTACGCCAACGATCTCGGCCTGATGTCGGAGGAAATCGATCCCGCCAGCGGCGACCTGCTCGGCAACTTTCCCCAGGGCTTCTCCCACGTCGCCCTCATCAACGCCGGCGTGCGCCTGGCCGCCGCCCAGCGCGGCGATGTCCCCGGAACCCAGAAGCTCATGCCTCACCACGGCGAGCCGCCACATGGCGGCACGTCCAACCACGATGACAAGCACGTCGCCTAGACTAGAAGCTTCGGACAAATGGCCGAATGCGTGTCGCGCCGTGGAAGCGTGGGCCTTCAGGCCCGCGAATTTCGCCCCATTCCTTTGACGGGGCTTTAGCCCCTGTGACACGGCGCCGTTATTCACCAGGTCAACTGAGCCACTTGACTTGCAGCCCGCTTCCCAAACTGACACCATGCGCAGCTCGGCCAGGGCCCCGTTGGTTCAACCCGCCGTTATGGTTGCCGCACTGTTGCTATCAGCTTAGGATAGGAACGCGATGCATCAGTTTCCGCTCTTACTTGCCATTCTGGGGCTGGTCAGCTCCACCGGCTTTCTTCTGCTTGTGCTCACTGCCGCTTGGCGCTTCCGCCGCGCCGCTCGCCGGGCCGTTGCCGCCGCCGCTGCCGTCGGGCAAAGGGAATTCCCGCCGGTCAGCGTGATCAAGCCGGTGTGCGGCCTGGAGCCCCTGCTGGAGCAGAACCTGGAAAGCTTTTTTCAGCAGGACTACCCGGAATTTGAGTTGATCTTCGGCGCCCGCACCGCGGACGATCCCGCCATCGCCGTCGTCGAACAGCTCCGGCGACGCTATCCCCGGGTTCGGGTCCGCTATGTCTTCTCGGGAGAGCCCATCTGGCCCAACCCGCGCGTCTACTCCGAACACCAGATGATCGCCGCCGCCGAGTATGACCTGCTGGTCATCGGCGACAGCGACGTCCGCGTCGCTCCCGACTACCTGCGCAATATCGTCCTCCCGTTGCGCGATCCCCGGGTCGGCCTGGTCACCTGCATCTACCGCGGCCGGCCCAGCGGTGGGCTGTGGTCGCGGCTGGAAGCCGCCGGATTCTCCGTCGAACTCACCTCCGGCGTGCTCGTCGCGGACCTGCTGGAAGGCATGAAGTTTGCCCTCGGCCCCACCACCGCCACCCGCAAGGACGTGCTGGAAAAAATCGGCGGCATCCGCGCCCTCGCCCACTATCATTCCGACGACTACGAGATCGGCCGCCTCATCGACGCCGCCGGCTGCCGCGTCGTGCTCTCCCACGTGGTCATCGACCACGTCACCCTCAACCGCTCCATGATCTCCCGCCAGGTTCGCTGGATGCGCAGCACCCGCTTTTCCCGTCCCGCCGGCCACCTCGGCAATGGCCTGGTCTTCGCCATGCCCTTCGCCCTGCTCGGCTTCGCCGCCGCCGGCCTGCATCATCACTGGGGCCTCGCCCTGGCCTTGCTCGCCTGGGGACTGGTGAATCGCTGGGTACAAGCGCTGGTAGTCGGCGGAGGCGTGGTCCGCGACCCCGAACTCTGGCGCTATCTCTGGTACTATCCGCTCCGCGATCTGCTCGGATTTTTCTTCTGGTGCGCCAGCTTCACCGGCCGCAACTTTACCTGGCGCGGCGAAGCTTATCGCTTCGGGCCCGGCGGACGCGTCATCAGCCTGCGCCACGGCTCCTCCGCCGAACCCCTCCCCGCCGCGGCTCCCGTCGAGCCCACGGTGGCCGAGTAGTTTCAATTTCGCCCTGAACCTCAACTCCTAGCGTGACTCTGCTACACTGGCACGTTTCCCCATGGAGTCCCCCATGCGCTCAATAGCTCGTCTTACGATATTCCTCGTTTTCGCCCTGGCCGCCCAGGCCCAGCTCTCACCCGCCGTTCGCGCGCAGATGGACCAGGCCGCCGCCGCCGTTCTCGCCTCCACCGGCGTTCCCAGCGCCTCGGTCGCGGTGGTCAAGGACGGCCGCATCGCCTACCTTCAGGCCTACGGCGACGCGCGCCTGCAGCCGCCCACCCTGGCGCGTCCCGCCATGCGCTACTCCATCGGCTCCATCAGCAAGCAGTTCACCGCCGCCGCGCTGCTGCTGCTGCAGCAGCAAGGCAAGCTCTCGCTCGACGATCACGTCGGCAAGTTCCTGCCTCATCTCACCCGTGCCGGCCAGGTCACCATTCGCGAGCTGCTCTCCCACACCTCCGGCTACCAGGATTTCTGGCCCCAGGACTACGTCATGCCGATGATGCTCAAGCCCACCACGGCCCAGAACATCCTCGACACCTGGGGACGCATGCCGCTCGACTACGACCCCGGCACCCGCTGGCAGTACAGCAACACCGGCTTTGTCATCGCCGGCGCCATCATCGAGAAGGTCACCGGCAAGCCCTACTTCGACTTCATCCGCGATCACATTTTCACCCCGCTGCACATGACCAGCGTGGTCGACTTCGACCAGCACGGGCTCGGCTCCGGCGATCCCGCCGGCTACCTGCGCTATGGCATCGGGCCGGCGCGCCCGGCGCCCGAGGAGGGCCGTGGATGGATGTACGCCGCCGGCGAGCTGGCCATGACCGCCGAGGATTTGGCCAAGTGGGACCTCGCGCTCATCCAGCGCAAGCTGCTCAGTCCCGCTTCCTACAAGCAGTTTGAGACCGAGACCCGGCTGGCCAACGGCGCCGGCACGCAGTACGCGCTGGGCATGTTCGTGCGCCTGGAGTCGGGACGCCGCGTCCTCTCCCATGGCGGCGAGGTCTCCGGCTTCACCGCCTCCAACGCCGTCTATCCCGACGACGGCGTGGCCATCGTGGTGCTCACCAACCAGGATGCCGCCGGCGCTTCCTCGGCCATCGGGCGCAAGCTGGCCACGCTCGCTCTCCAGGACGCCGGCACCGAGCGCAAGCTGGAGCAGGCGCGCCAGATCTTCCTCGGGCTGCAGAAAGGGGAAATCAACCGCGCCCTGTTCACCGCCAACGCCAACAGCTACTTCAGCGAGCCGGCGCTGAAGGACTTCGCCTCCAGCCTCGCTCCGCTGGGCGCGCCCAAGTCCTTCACCCAGGTTTCCCAGGCGCTTCGCGGGGGCATGATGCTGCGCGTCTACGCCATCCGATTCGCCGACAAGCTGCTCCGCGCCTGGACCTACGAAATGCCCGACGGCAAGCTGGAGCAATACCAGATCGCCGCGGCCGATTGACGCGAATCGAAAATGACTCCAGTTCGTTATCCCTGTCATTCTGAGCGCTTGTGGCTTTTTCTCGCGTTCTTCAACCCGTGTCCTCCAGTTCTTCAACCCGTGTCATCCTGAGCGCAGCGAAGGATCTAGGTTTTCCTTTCAGCTAACCAAAAACTTTCAGCGTTGTGTCATCCCACCCCGGCTTTAGCCGCTGCGGGAAACCGGGTGGAGCAGGGCTTCAGCCCTGCTGTTCAAGCCGGAGAAAAACATCTGGGCTTTAGCCCCTGAGGTACTTGCCTCAGCGGCTAAAGCCGACCTCAAAACCAAATGCCCAACCCGCAGGGTAGCCCAGGACGCCAGCCCTGGGGAAGCTCCCGAAAAGTAGAAAGCGCGCGAGCAACCTCGCCCGCGCGCTTCTTCCCTCCGGCAAGACAACTCTAGAACGAGATGTTCACCGCCACCGCCACCCCGGGGTGCCGGACGTTGTACAGGTAGTACCCGTCGTTGACGTAGGCGACGTAAACATCGTCCGTCTCATACCAGTTCGGCGCCCAGTATTCGGGCCACGGATCCACCAGGCTCACCCAATATCCCTGGTAGTGGAATCGCGGATGCCCGGCAACCACCACCACCGGGTAGCTATAGAGGCGGAAGTGGTGCGCCGGTCCGAACCAGACCGTGTAGCGCTCACGCGGCACGCGGAAGCCGTGATACCCGCCGCGTTGCACCCAGGTGTGGTGTTCGGTCGCCCAGTGCTGCGCCCGGCGCTGCTGCCAGACCGCGCGATGCTCATAGCGCGCCTGCACCCGCTGCGGCCGTTCGGGGGCGTGGCGCACCACGCGCTCCTGGTGCCGCGGCTCCACCCGCCGGGGAGCCGGCTTGGCATGTTCCGCCCGCTGCGGCCCGTGCTGCTCGCGTCCGCGGTCATGTTGCGCCTTGTTCTCGGAGTGCTTCTGGCCCTTGTCTGGCTTCTGGCGTTCGGCCTGCTTTTCATGGCCGCGTCCACTCTCGCCTTCGCGCTGCGCCCGCTCACAGTAGGCAGGAACAGCCAAAGCCGAAATCAGCACTGCCGCGCCCAATACTTGAACCACTCTCATGTCGTAACCTCCGCCGTGTCAGGTATTTCAAGGCAGCCTCCAGGCGGCTGCGGAATGAATGCTATCTGTTGTAACCCGTCCCCGGCCCCAAAGTTAGGTTACGGAAGGCTGGCGGCTTTGGGGCGCGCGTCCTCACACCGTCTCGCGGGCCGGCGGATGGATTCAGTGACAGAGTGTTGTTTACTTTGCAGGTCCGCGATGAACCATGCGCGCGCGGGGGGAGCCATAATGCGCTATCGAAGTTGATTTGTACCAGGTGAGCCGAAGTTCTCATTGGTCACAGCAAGACTGCCAGCGAGTGAACACACACCAGCAGGCCGGCCCCTACAAAAGGAGAGAGAGACACCATGAACAGTTTTAAGTTAGCGGTTGCTACGGTTCTCATATGTGTTGCCGGCACGACGGGTGCCGCACAAGCTCAAACCGCGCTGGGATTAATCCCGCTGGCCCCTTGCCGCATCGCGGACACACGCGATGCCAACGGCCCCTTCGGAGGCCCCTACATCGGAGCCCACTCTTCACGCAGCTTCGTGATCCCGAACAGCGCCTGCGGCGTGTCATCGACGGCGACAGCGTATTCGCTGAACGTGACGGTTATTCCGAAGAGTTACCTGGGTTACCTGACCATCTGGCCGACCGGACTGTCGCAGCCGGTGGTGTCAACCCTGAATTCCACCGATGGACGGGTGAAAGCCAATGCCGCGATCGTGCCGGCGGGAACCGATGGCGCGATCAGCATCTACGTAACCGACGATAGCGACGTAGTGCTGGACATCAACGGCTACTTTGTACCCGCAACTAATCCATCGGCGCTGGCGTTCTTTCCGCTGACCCCTTGCCGCATCGCGGACACGCGAGACGCGGGCGGCACGCTCGGGGGACCATCGCTGGCGGGTGCGCAAGAACGCTCTTTTCCCGTGCTCTCCAGCGACTGCAGCATTCCATCGAGCGCTGTGGCCTATTCGCTGAACTTCACGGCGGTGCCGCCGCACGGCCTGGGTTTCTTGAGCGCGTGGCCGAGCGGCATAACCCGTCCGCTGGTGTCCACGTTGAACGCGCCCACCGGGCAGGTAACCGCCAATGCGGCCATCGTGCCGGCGGGAACCGGCGGAGCGGTCAGCCTTTACGCCTCCAGCGATGCCAACGTCATCATTGACGTGAACGGCTACTTCGCGGCGCCAGCTTCGGGCCAGAGTCCGCTCTGGCTATACCCGCTAACCCCCTGCCGCGTGCTGGATACGCGCGACGGAAACGGATTGTTTTATGGAACCATCACCGACGATACTTCCGCCAGCCCGTGCGGGGTGCCTTCGACTTCGCAGGCGGTGGTGCTGAACGCCACCGTAGTGCCGGCCGAATCGTTGTCGTTCCTGTCCTTGTGGCCGAGCGGACTGTCGCAGCCCTGGGTGTCAACCTTGAACGCCATCGATGCCCTGGTGACCTCGAACATGGCGATCGTGCCCACCAGCAGCGGCGCCATCGATGCCTACGCCACCAGCCACACACAGCTAGTGCTGGACACGACCGGTTACTTCGGCGGCATTACTTCGGGGGTGGCAAACGGGGAGTTGAGCGGGCACTATGCGTTCAGCTTGCAGGGATTTGATTCCAACGGCAACCTGGTCACCATGGCCGGCAGCCTGGTCGCCGACGGCAGCGGCAGCATCACCGGCGGCTTCGAAGACCGCTACGCAGGCGACGGCAGCTCGGTGGGCGGCGCGCTTACGGGATCCTATGCCGTCGGGGCCGACCACCGCGGCACCATCACCCTGACCACCTCGCAAGAGAGTCACACCTTCAATTTTGCCCTGGGACGGATTTCCTCCGGGGTGGCGGCGCAGGGGCGGGTGATGGAGTCGGACTCGGAGGTCGCGGCCGGCCTGATCAAGAAGCAAGACACCTCAGCCTTCTCCGGGTTCGCCGCCACGGCCGCCAATTTCGCCTTTGGCGGCAGAGGCCAGAACGGCAATGGGCGGACGGCGGTGGCGGGACGGACGGCGATGAACGGAAGCGGCGGCTTCGTCGGGATGATGGATTTCGTCGATCCCGCCGGAACCATGTCCGGGCAGGCTATCGGCGGCAGTTACGCCGTGGGCGACACCACCAACGGGCGAGGCACGATGACCTTCACCTCGCCGGTCACCATGACGTTTGCTTTCTACATCGTTTCCGCCAACGAGGTGTTCATTATCGACAACAACCCGGCGGGGGCCTACGATGGGCCGCTGACCATGACCGGATTGAAGCAGGACGCCAGCTTCCCCGCTCCCACCGACGGCACCGTCAGCGTGCTGCACATGGACGGAGTCGGGGACTGTCCGCAAGGCGTGAGCGGCTCGCGGGCTGAACTGGACTTCTTGCAGTGGGGCACGGAGGGCAACGGCACGGTCTCAGGTGACGAAAACGACTGCGGCAGCCCCCAAACGAACTCTCCTCAAGCCGTCACCTACACGGTCGCAGCCAATGGCCGTGTGACGACTACTGGTGGAAACCACCCTCCGGTGTTTTACCTGGTAAGCTCGACCGAGGGGTTCCTGGTGGGGACAAATGTCAGCTCGGTTGAGGCCGGATTTATGGAACCGCAAGTGGGCAGCAATTTCAGCAACGCTTCTGTTTCGGGTGACTACTTCTTTGGCACCCAACCGCTGGCGGCGTACGGTTCCCCGAACCATGGGAGTGTCGGAGTTGGGGTGATAACCGCAGATGGCAATGGACATGTGAGCGGCACCAATGACTTCAATGGTGGTGGCTCCATCACAACCGACACGTTCAATGACACCATAAGCGTCAGTGCCAGCGGCCGGGCTACTACCTCCAACTCGGTCATGTACCTGGTGTCGAGCTCCAAGGCGATAATGATCGATGGCGGTGACGACAACACTCCCAGGATTTCGGTCACGGAGAAATAGAAGCACCGTTCACAACTGAGGCCCGGAGGGTGCAGCTCACCTCTGGGCCTCGTTTTATTGTCAGCGCGGGGTTGTTTTCACCCAACGCCCCCCAGAGTTTGATGTTTCGCGCTCAGGCGGTCAACGTCATGCTGCGACGGGCCGACGGCCCGAATGAGGAGGTTTCCCTCTGCGGATGCAAATCTAATTTCTTTGCGTGTCATCCCGAGCGCAGCGAGGGATCTAGGTTTTCGCATGCGCCATCCGAAGACTTACAGACATCCAGCGCCCACTCCCCTTCGCCTTCCTTTCCCGAAGAGACCTGCGGCGGCGGCCATGGGGTGGGCCTTAGCTATGCCCCTTGGGCGGCCGGCGCCCGCACAAGGCACACGCGATCGCCGCCGCGGCGGTGAAAACAACGATCAAGAGCGCCAGCCAAGATTCCGCTCTCACCCCTAGTGCCAGCCAGAATTCCGCTGTCATGGCGCACCCCCAAGCTCGGCCATATCCCAAGAATACCGCTGAACCTCGCCGTTGTCGCGCCCTGGCCGGTGTATGGACGCGCTGGCAATCGCGAGACAGTTCCAGATTGGGCGTCGGCGCAAGATGCTGGGTGCCCCAGGTTCGCGCCCCGGTTTTGGGCGCTAACCTGGGAGAATCCTCCTGGGGTGGGGATTCCCCCCTTGTCACACACATCAGTGAGCGCAATCACATACTTCCTGCCCCCCACTCTTGTACTCTGCATTATGGGAAGATATGCCCAGAGGGGCCACGGGAGCAAAACTCTCGTGGCCCGAACTTTTTGGACCAACTGGAGCCGCCCGTAACCAATGCGTAATTGCCGGTCCACTCCGCCACCCTCAATCCGCCCGCTAAAGGGCCCCAAGGGACTCCAAGGGACGGCCAAGGGATCCCTTGCGCAACTCGTTGAATCTTCGTACCCCCACTGGAGGGGGGTCTATGCCTACTAACACTTTCGCTAATACCGCTCTCTGCCAACATCCCCGCTTCAACAACCAGCCCTGCGGACAGCCCGCCCTGCGTGGCCGCCGCTATTGCCGCTTCCACCTCCCTGCCCATTCCAAGCGCCCCGATTACTCTCTCCCCATGGTCGAGGACGCCATCAGCCTGCAGTACGCCGTCATGCAGGTCATTCGCGCCCTGCACCACCAGGCCATCGACGCCAAAACCGCCGCCATCACCCTCTACGGCCTGCAAATCGCCTCCGGCAACCTCAAGCGCTTCCTGGAGGAGCACGAACCCTCCCGGGATCCCGCGCGCGAAAAATCCTTCCTCGAATTGCTGGCCGACGGCTTCCAGATTCCCCGCGACGAGTTCATCAACGGCAGCAATCTGCCCTCCTCTGCGGTTGACGAAGACGACGAAGACGATGTCGCCCTCCGCGACCCGCTCCAACCTCCTGCTACAATGGCGAAAAGTCCAGCGAGTGAAGAATGATCCATTTTCCCGTCCCGGAAGCGCTCACCTTTGACGATGTTCTTCTTCTGCCCGCGCGCAGCGACGTTGTGCCCGCGTCGGTGAACACGCAGACGCACGTCACCCGCAACATCGCGCTCAACATTCCGCTGATCAGCGCCGCCATGGACACGGTGACCGAAGCGCAAATGGCCATCGCCATGGCACAGCAGGGCGGCATGGGCATCATCCACCGCAACCTGACCATCGAGCAGCAGGCGGGCGAGGTGGACAAGGTGAAGCGTTCGGAGAGCGGCATGATCGTGGACCCGATCACCATGTCGCCCGACGACCGGGTGAGCGACGCGCTGGAGGTGATGAAGCGCTACCGCATCTCGGGCGTGCCGATCACCAAGAACAAGAAGCTGGTGGGCATTCTCACCAACCGCGACCTGCGCTTCGAGACGCGCACCGACATCCCCATCAGCAAGGTGATGACCAAGGAAAACCTGATCACCGTGCCCGTGGGCACCACCCTGGAGCAGGCCGAAGCCATCCTGCACAAGCACCGGGTGGAAAAGCTGCTGGTGGTGGACGACAAGTACACGCTCAAGGGGCTGATCACGGTGAAGGACATCCAGAAGAAGCTCAAGTATCCGAGCGCCGCCAAGGACCAGCACGGACGGTTGCGGGTGGGCGCGGCCATCGGGGCCACCGGCGACTTTCTGGAGCGGGCGCAGGAGCTGGCGCGGGCCAAGGTGGATGTGCTGGCCATTGACAGCGCGCACGGGCACTCGACGCGGGTGCTGGAGGCGGTCCGCACGGTGAAGTCGAAGCTGCCGCAAATGGAGCTGCTGGCGGGCAACGTGGCCACCTTCGACGGCGCCTGCGAGGTGGCGCGCTGCGGCGCCGACGGAGTGAAGGTCGGGATCGGGCCGGGCTCCATCTGCACCACGCGCATCGTGACCGGCGCGGGCGTGCCCCAGGTGACCGCCATCGCCGAGTGCTACCGCGCGTTGCGCGACGCGCGGGTCCCGGTGATCTCCGACGGAGGGGTGAAGTATTCCGGCGACGTCGCCAAGGCGCTGGCCGCCGGCGCCAATGTGTGCATGATCGGCTCGCTGTTCGCGGGCACCGACGAGAGCCCGGGGGAAACCATTCTCTACCAGGGGCGGACGTTCAAGGCGTATCGCGGCATGGGGTCGCTGGCGGCCATGTCGGCGGGCTCGGGGGAGCGCTACTTCCAGGACTCGGCCGACAGCGATTCCTCGGTGGCCATGCGCGAGGACGGGGGCAACAACCGGCTGGCCAAGCTGGTGCCGGAGGGGATCGAGGGACGCGTGCCGTATCGCGGGCCGCTGTCGATGATCATCCACCAGTTGGTGGGCGGGCTGCGCTCGGGCATGGGCTACACCGGCTGCGAGTCGATTCCGGAATTGCAGCAGAAGGCGCGCTTCATCCGCATCAGCGCCGCCGGGATGCGCGAGAGCCACGTGCACGACGTGACCATTACCCGAGAAGCGCCGAATTATCGGGTTGAATAAGCAAATTCGCAATCAGCGATCAGCCGGCGATGCCGAGCACGACCAGGCCCGTACGACGCGCGTGGCTGCCCGCCCTGTTCTGGCTGGCGGTGATTGCATGGGAGTCCACGCCGCTGGGATCGTCGCAGGAAACGGGACGCTTCCTTTTTCCCATCGTGCGCTTTTTCGATCCGCGGATCACCTCCGCACAGTTTGAACTGGTACACGGCGCGGTGCGCAAGGCCGGCCATTTTTTCGGCTATGGGATGCTCAGCCTGCTGATGCTGCGCGCCTGGTGGGCGACGCTGCGCTTGCCGGCGTGGGCCACGCGCCTGCCCTCCTGGCGCGAGATGCTGCGAGCGTGGAGCGCGCGGGCGGCGATGATCGCCTGGGGCTCGACGGTGGCGGTGGCCGCGCTGGACGAGTGGAACCAGACGTTTCTGTCTTCGCGCACCGGCGCCTTGCACGACGTGATCCTGGACGCCGCCGCGGCGCTGTTCGTGCAGTTGATGGTGATTGCGGCGGGGAAGAGCGATTAGCAATTAGCGATTAGCTGTCAGCTGTCAGCAAAAGCATAGATCCTTCGCTTCGCTCAGAGTTTGTGACTTTTTTAAAAATTGGCGATTTTTTCGCGCGTAACCTGTTTGCTTTCAGTGCTGCAATTCGTGCGAAATCAAAACAGTCACAAGCTCTCAGAATGACAAACACTGGAAACCCGCATGAGTAGCCAGCAATCGCTAACTGCTAATCGCTAATTGCTAATCGCCGGCTTCTGAAGCTTGGGCGCGATGAGCATCAGCAGGACGGAAACGGCGGCGAAGGCGGCGGAGAGCAGGAAGGGAATTTCGGGTCCGTAGTGCTTCCACAGTTCGCCGGTGATGATGCTGGAGAGCAGCGCCGCCACGCTGGTAACGAAATAGAAGATGCCGAAGGCGCGGCCGCGCGCCTCCGCCGGCGCCGCGGCGGCGACCACGCTCTTCAGCACGGGCGCGGTGAAGGCATAGTAAAGGCCGTAGAGCGCCATCATGGCCCAGAGCGCGGCGTGCGAAGGCGCCAGGGCAAAGACCAGATAGACGACGGCGAAGACGGCGTATCCGCCGGCGACGAGCGCGTAGCGGGAAACGCGGTCGGCCAGCTTGCCGGCGGGCCAGGAGAAGGCGGTGTAGGTGAGGTTGAAGACCAGCCCGAGCAGGGGCGCGTGAGTGACGGGAATGCCGGCGTCCTGGGCGCGCAGCACGAGAAACATGTCGCTGGAGTTGCCCAGCGAGAACAGCGCCACGGCGAACAGGACGTAGTAGTAGAGGGCGGGAAGAGAAGCGGTCGATGGTTGGCGGCTGGCGGTCGACGGCGGCTGCGCGTTCGTCGAGGCACCGGCACCTGTGCCGGCCGTCGACTGTCGACCGCCGGCTGTTCCAGTTTCGCGGGCGCCTAGGATGATGACGGCGACGCAGGCGAGTCCGGGAACGGCGGCCGCCCAGAAGATGCCGCGCAGTCCGTAGCGGGGCAGCAGGGCGAGGGCGAGCAGCGGTCCGGCGATGGCGCCGGCGGAATCCATGGCTTGCAGCAGGCCGTAAGCGGCGCCCAGACGCGAACGGTGAACGGACTCGGCGAGCATGACGTCGCGCGGGGCGCCGCGCGCGCCCTTCGCCAGGCGGTCGCCGAAGCGGATGAACAGCACCTGCCACCAGGTTTGGGAGAGGGCGAGCAGCGGCTTGAGCGCGTTGGCCACGGCGTAGCCGGCAACCACGATGGGCTTGCGGCGGCGGACGCGGTCGGTGAGATAGCCGGAGAAGAGCTTGGCAAAGGAGGCGACGCTTTCGGCGATGCCTTCAATGAGGCCGAGCGTGGCCGGGCCGGCGCCGATGGCGGTGAGAAAGGCGGGCAGCACCCAGTAGGCCATCTCGGTGGCGGTGTCGTTCAGGAACGAGGTGGCGCCGAAGACGTAGAGGTTGCGCGTTTTGTCGGCCGGTTCGGGCACGGATTCAGTTTCAGTTTCAGTTTCAGTTTCGGTTTTTGCAAGAGCAGGTTATCGGTTGGCGGTTCGCGGTTGGCGGTTAGCGGTTATCGGTTGGCGGTTTATCGGGGGAGTGGCGGCTACTTATAGCAGTTTCAGTTTCAGTTTCAGTTTCGGTTTTTGCAAGAGCAGGTTATCGGTTAGCGGTTCGCGGCTAGCGGTTCATCGGGGGAGCAGTTGGGCGGAGGAAAAAACGGGCTGCGGACCTTGGTATCAAGCCCGCAGCCTGGTGGAGAAGGAAATCAGAAACCGCTGGGCGGGCCCATGGGCTGTTGGCCGCGCGGGCCACGCCGCTGCTGCCGCATTTGCTGCCACTGCTGCTGCTGGTCGGGAGTGAGGATGGAATTGATCTGCGACCAGGAATTCTGGCGGATGCCGCGGATCTTGGCCTGCTTCTGATCGGGCGTGAGGGAAGTGTCGCCGCGCACCGCCTGCACCTGCTGGCGGGTGGACTGGAAGATAGGATTGATCTGCGCCTTCTGGTCAGGCGTGAGGTTGAGCGCGGCCATGCCGCCTCCCGGGCCCATGCCGCCCTTTCCCTTCCCGCCGCGGCGCATGCCCTGACGCTGGGAACGGAGCTGCTGCCACTGCTGCTGCTGGTCGGGAGTGAGGATGCCCATCATCTGCTGGTGGGTGGACTGGCGCAGCTCCTGCATCTTCTGGCGCCGCTGCTCAGGCGTAAGCGAAGTGTCCTGGCGAATGGCCTGGGCCTGCTGACGCTGGGTCTGAAAGATTCCCTGCATCTGCGTCTGCTGCTGCTCGGTAAGGTTGAGCTGCTGGGCCATCATCTGAAAGCCGCGCTGCGCGCGCGGGCCCATCTGATTGGGAGCGGTATTCGCCGGCGGGGCGGGGTTTTGGTCGGTCTGGTCGGTGGTTTGCGCCCACATGGCGCCGGTGAGGAAGAGGCCCAAGACCAGGGCGGTAGAAATTCGTGTGACTGCCCGCATACATTCTCCTTCGTTCGGGGTTATCAATAAGAACCAGAGTGGGGGAGAAAAGTTGCGCGGGGACAGACCGACCGGGGATTTGACAGAACCGGGGATTTGACACAACCGGGGATTTGACACAGAGGACGCGGAGGACACAGAGGTGCACGGAGGAATAGGGGATCCGACGGGGGAGGTTTGAAGGGAAATGCCCCGGCCGAGGGCGGCCGGGCTACACGGCCGGGCTACACGGCAGGCGACATCACAGGCTACACGGCAGACTACATCGCAGGCTACATCGCAGGCTGCACGGCAGGCTACACGCGGCCTCCCCCGCGCGAATTCGAGTGAGTTGGGCCTACTCCTTGGGTTCCTCGCCGCCTTCTTCCGGGGCGCCTTCGGCGGGAGCGGCCTGAGCCTCGGCTTCTTCCATCGCCTTTTTGGCTTCGTCGCGGCGCTTGGCGCGGGCTTCGGCGCGCTTCTGCTGCTTTTCGGCGATCACCTTCTCGCTGCCGATCAGTTCGACATAGGCCTTCTCGGCGCCGTCGCCCTTCTTCCAGCCGGTGCGGATGATGCGCAGGTAACCGCCTTCGCGTTCGCCCATGCGGGGAGCGACGACGTTGAAGAGCTTATCGACGGCGGCGCGGGTGAGCAGGTAAGAGGCGGCCAGGCGGCGGGCGGCGACATCGCCGCGCTTGCCGAGGGTGATCATCTTCTCGACGTGGGGGCGCATGGCCTTGGCCTTGGGCGCGGTGGTTTCGATGCGCTCCTCGAGGAGGAGCGAGGTGACCAGGTTGCGCAGCAGGGCGCGACGGTGGCTGGTGTTTCTTCCAAGCTTCTTGCCAGCATTCAAATGACGCATAAGTTCAATCCTTGATAATGACCCGTGCCGAATCGGGTGATCTGGCGATCGGGTGATCGGGTGATCGCGGTTCGGTTCAGATCACCAGATCGCCCGATGACCCGATCACCCGATGAAGTTTACGGCATCTGCTCCATGGAGCCGAGGGCGGCCGATGCCTGCTGCAGGGGACTGCCGGGGACGGCGTTGCCGTGCTCGTCAATCTTCATGCCCAGGCTGAGGCCCATCGTGGCCAGGATTTCCTTGATCTCGTTGAGCGACTTGCGGCCGAAATTCTTGGTCTTGAGCATTTCGGCCTCGGTCTTCTGCACCAGCTCGCCGATGGACTGGATATTGGCGTTCTTGAGGCAGTTGTAGCTGCGGACGCTGAGTTCCAGCTCCTCGACGGAGCGGTTGAGGTTCTCGTTGCGGATCTCCGGCTTGCGCTCCTCGGAGGAGGCGGAGGCTTCGATCTCCTCCTCGAAATTGATGAAGATGTTCATGTGGTCCTTGAGCAGCTTGGCGGCCAGGCCGATGGAATCGGCGGGGCCGACCGAACCGTTGGTCCACACTTCGAGGGTAAGCTTGTCGTAGTCGGTGATCTGGCCCAGGCGTGCGGCTTCCACGGTGTAGTTGCACTTGCGCACGGGCGAGTGCACGGAGTCGATGGGAATGAAGCCGATGCCCAGGTCTTCCTCGAAATTCTTGTCGGCGGAGACGTAGCCGCGGCCGCGCTTGAGGCGCATTTCCATTTCCAGGCGGCCGCTTTCGCTGACGGTGGCGATGTAGACATCCTTGTCGAGGACTTCGACGTCGGCGTCGGCCTCGATCATGCCGGAGGTGACCACGCCCGGCTGGTCGGCGCGCAGGTAGATGGCCTTGGGGCCTTCGCCGTTGAGCTTGAAGGGCACCTGCTTGAGGTTGAGGATGATGTCGGTGGCATCCTCCACCACGCCGGGGATGGACTGGAACTCGTGGAGCACGCCTTCGATCTTGACGGCGGTGACGGCGGCGCCTTCGATGGAGCTCAAAAGCACGCGGCGGAGTCCGTTGCCGATGGTGGTGCCGAAGCCGCGCTCAAAGGGCTGCGCCCAGAAACGGCCGTACTTGTCGGTGAGAGTTTCGGTGTCGGCGGCGAGCCGCTTGGGTTTCTGAAAGCCTTTCCAAAGCATCATGTTCATTCTCCTTCGGCCATGGGGCTCAATCGCGGCTCCCCTGCCGGCCCGGGCAGGATCGACGCCGAGAAAGGCTGATCTGGTCGAGAAGGGGCCGATCATTGCGGAATTGCCGAATCGGGTAATCGGGCAATTGTTTTCCATTTCCCGATTCCGCAGTTACCCGATCACACAGTCTGGGGACAGTCGCAAAACTCGCGTCGTCCCTCCGGGACTCTGCCGTTTCTACCGCTCCGGCACCCAAGGCTGTCGCCCTGGGCTACCAGCGCTCGCCCCCGCGGGGCTAAATGCACGGGTCGTGGTCCGTTCCCACGCTAGCAAAACCGGCCAGGGTGGGCCACAGTACGATCACAGTTACTTCGAGTACAACTCGACGATGAGCTGCTCGTTGACCGGCAGATTCACGTCTTCACGCTTGGGCAACACGGTGAGGCGTCCCTTCATGTTCTCGCGGTCGATCTCGAGCCAGTTCGGCGCGGGCTGATGGCTGCTGTACTCGACGGCGGAGATGATGATGGGCAGCTTGCGGCTGGACTCGCGCACCGCGATCTCGTCGCCCGGCTTGCTCTGGTACGAGGGAATATCGACCTTGCGGCCGTTCACCTGGATGTGGCCGTGGCGCACCACCTGGCGGGCCTGGCGACGCGAAGCGGCGAAGCCGAGGCGGTAGACAACATTATCGAGACGGCGCTCGAGCTGCTGCAGGAGCAACTCGCCGGTGACGCCCTTGGAACGGGTGGCGTTCTCGTAGTAGTTGCGGAACTGGCCTTCGTTGGTGAAGTAGATGCGCTTGGCCTTCTGCTTCTCGCGCAACTGCAGGCCGTAGCCGACGATCTTCGCCCTGCGGTCCTTGCCGTGCTGGCCAGGAGCGAAATTGCGTTTTTCAATGGGGCACTTATCGCTGAAGCACTTCGCGCCCTTGAGGAAGAGCTTCATGCCTTCGCGGCGGCAAAGGCGGCAGACGGGTCCTGTATATCGTGCCAACGTTCTTCTCCTTGATGAGATCGGTTTACGAGGCTGGCCCTCTTCTTCCCGATCGAAAATTTGCAATCGGGCAATTTGTAATCGGTAATTTGAAAACCGGCCTGGCGCGCGCCGGCGAGCTCGGCCAAATTACCAATCGCGAAATTACAAATTACCCATGTCAGACCCTGCGCCGCTTGGGCGGGCGGCAGCCGTTGTGCGGGATGGGGGTGACGTCCTTGATGGAGCGCACCTCGATGCCGGCGGCGGTGAGGGCGCGAATGGCGGACTCACGGCCCGAACCCGGCCCGCTGACGCGCACTTCGACGGTGCGGACACCGTGCTCGCGCGCCATGTTGGCGGCGTTCATGGCGGCCTGCTGCGCGGCGAAAGGCGTGCCCTTGCGCGACCCGCGGAAACCCAGCGACCCCGAACTCTTCCAGGAAAGCACGTTGCCCTCGCTGTCGGCGATGGTGACGATGGTGTTGTTGAACGAGGCCTGAATGTGAGCGACGCCAAAAGGAACGTTCTTGCGCTCACGCTTCTTGAACTTCTTGGTCTTGCCTTTTTTCGCCGGTGCTCCGGCGGCGCCTTCCGCTGGTTTTGCCATTCGTAGCTCTCAGCTCTCCGCTGTCAGCCGTCAGCTAACAGCTTGAGTTTCTGGTTTCGGGCCAAGTGGCCAGTGATCAGTGGCCAGTGGCCAGTGAAAAACGATTACGTCTTGGCCAAGGACTTCTTCTTGGCGGCCACGGTGCCGCGGCGCGGGGCTTCTTCATGAGGGCTGCGCGCTATCGCGCTCCGCCCCGAGCGTCACGGCTCGTGCCCTCGGCTCACCCGGGGCCCGCGCTCCCGTGGGTGCTCCGACTACGTCTTGGCCAAGGACTTCTTCTTGGCGGCCACGGTGCCGCGGCGCGGGGCTTTTTCATGAGGGCTGCGCGCTATCGCGCTCCGCCCTCGCCTCCGGCCCGAGCGTCACGGCTCGTGCCCTCGGCTCACCCGGGGCCCGCGCTCCCGTGGGTGCTCCGACTACGTCTTGGCCAAGGACTTCTTCTTGGCGGCCACGGTGCCGCGGCGCGGGCCCTTGCGGGTACGCGCGTTGGTATGGGTGCGCTGGCCGCGGACCGGCAGGTTGCGGCGATGACGGAAGCCGCGGTACGAGCCGATTTCGATCAGGCGCTTGATGTGCATGGAAACATCCTTGCGCAGATCGCCCTCGACGCTGCCCTCGTTTTCAATGACCTGGCGGATGCGGTTGACCTCGTCTTCGTTGAGGTCCTGCACCTTCTTTTCGCCGTCGACATTGGCGGCGGCGACGATGCGGGCGGCGCGCGGATGTCCAATGCCGTAGATGTAGGTGAGCGCGATGCGCGTGTGCTTGTTGCGCGGAAGATCCACGCCTGCGATACGAGCCATAGAAACCCCAGTCGTTAGTAGTTAGGAGTTAGGAGTTAGGAGTTCGCTTCTAACCCTGGCGCTGTTTATGTTTCGGGTTTTCGCAGATCACCCGCACCACGCCCTTGCGGCGGATGACCTTGCACTTGTCGCAAATCTTCTTAACCGAAGCCCGTACCTTCATCGGAGTTTCCAGTTTCCGGTTTCCAGTTTCCAGTCGGCAAACCGGAAGAACCTATTTATAGCGATACACAATTCGCCCGCGGGTGAGGTCGTAGGGAGAGAGTTCCACCGCGACCCGGTCACCGGGCAAAATGCGAATGAAGTTTTTGCGCATCTTGCCGGAAACATGCGCCAGAACCCGGTGCTTGTTTTCCAGTTCGACCTTGAACATTGCGTTGGGCAGAGGCTCGATGACCACCGCCATGACTTCAATCGCGTCTTCTTTTGACATGCACTCCTTGCGTAAACCCTGGGGCCTGCGCCCTCAGTAAATCTGCCGCCCCTGAAGGGGCTGAAACCCTTATTTGTTCGCCCACCCACGGCTTACGCCGTGGGCTACACATTCTGACGCCGCTGCGCGGCTTCCGGGGCTGAAGCCCCAGATCAATTCTTATCGGCTTCGCCGGGCTAAAGCCCGGCGCTTCCACCCAGGGGCTAAAGCCCCTTCTCGGTTTTCGCCACATCGGCACGACTGAAGTCGTGCCCTGACACATCGGCTTCGCCTCGTCGGCACGACTACAGTCGTGCCCTGATGCCTTCACTGCGTCAGAATCACGGGGCCGTCGGTGGTGACGGCGACGCAGTGCTCGAAATGGGCACTGAAGCTGCCGTCTTCGGTGACCGCGGTCCACTTGTCATCGAGGACGCGGGCGCCGGGAGTACCGGCGTTGACCATGGGCTCGATGGCGATGACCATGCCTTCGCGCAAGCGGGCGCCGTGGCCGCGGGTACCGTAATTGGGCACCTGCGGATCCTCGTGCAGCCGAGTGCCGATGCCGTGCCCGACAAATTCGCGAACCACGCTGAAGCCGTTGGCCTCGACCAGTTCCTGCACGGCGGCGCCCACGTCGCCCACGGTGTTGCCGATGCGGGCGGCCTCGATGCCGCGGTAGAGCGAAGCCTCGGTCACTTCCAACAGCTTCTGCACCTGGGGAGCGAGATGATCGCCCACCGGGACGGTAAGGGCGGCGTCGCCGTAATAGCCGTCGAGCACGACGCCGCAGTCAATGGAAACGATGTCGCCGTCCTTGAGCATCCGCCTGGCCGAGGGGATACCGTGGACGATCTCCTGGTTGACCGAGGTGCAGAGCACGCAAGGGTAATCGTAATAGCCCTTGAAGGCCGGCTTGGCACCCAGCTCCCTGATCTTTTTCTCCGCCGCGCGCTCCAGGTCCATGGTGGTGACCCCGGGTTTGACCATGGCGCGCACGGTGTCCAGCACCTGGCGAACAATGCGGCCGCTGGCGCGCATCTTGTCCAGTTCGGCCGGCGATTTACAAACAATGGCCATCAATAATCTTCAGCGCCTCGGCCGTGACCGCGTTCATGTCCTGATCGCCGTTGACTTCATGCAACAGGCCCTGGGCGCGGTAATACTCGGCCAGGGGCAGGGTCTGCTGCTCATACTCCTTCAGACGCTTGGAGATGACTTCCTCGCAATCGTCACGGCGTGTAATAAGCTTCGCGCCATCGACGTCGCAGAGATCAGCAACGCGGGGAGGCTGGAAGTACACGTTGTAAATGCGCCCGCAGGTGGGACAAGAACGCCGACCGGTAAGACGGCGCAACAATTGATTATAACTCACGGCAATACTGACGACAAGCGGGGAAAGCTTGCGATCCGCCTGATTCTGAAAGGTTTTTTGGGCGAGGAACTGGTCCAGCCACTGCGCCTGGGCGACGGTGCGGGGAAAGCCGTCGAGAATGAAGCCGCGCGCCGTGTCGGGACGGGAGAGCCGCTCGGCGACCATGTTGTTGACCAGATCGTCAGGAACCAGCTTGCCGGCGTCCATGATGGCCTTGGCCTGGCGGCCGAGATCGGTGGAGCGGGCGACGTGGTCGCGAAGCAGGTCTCCGGTGGAGATCTGCGGGATGGCAAAGCGCTCGACAATGACCTTGGCCTGCGTCCCCTTGCCGGCGCCGGGAGCTCCCAGCAGGATGATGGGACCAACCGTAGGCATGGTTTTGTTGGTGGCGGTTTCCATAGAAAACAGTTTCTAGTTTCTAGTTTCCAGTTTCCAGTTTCCCTGATACACGGCCGGGCTACAGCAGCTTGCTCAAGCCCAGGTGCGGCGGCCGCGAACACGTCCGCTGCGCGAGGTGAAGCCTTCGTAATGGCGCATGATCAACTGCGCCTCGACCTGCTGCACGGTGTCCATGGCGACGCCGACGACGATGAGCAGCGAAGTGCCGCCAAAGTAGAAGGTGACGCCCAGGCCGTTGGTGACCCAGGTGGGCAGGTTCTCAAACGCGCGGCCGACGGCGCCGGGCAAGTGGTTCAAGTGAATGCCGGCGATCATCCACTCCGGGATGAAGGAGATGATGATCAGATAAAGGGCGCCGACCAGGGTGATGCGGGTGAGCACATCGTTGATCATGTCCCGGGTACGGGCGCCGGGACGAATGCCGGGGATGAATCCGCCGTACTTGCGCATGTTGTCGGCAACCTCGTTGGGGTTGAAGACAATGGAGACATAGAAGTAGGCGAAGAAGACGATGCCCGCGGCATAGAGCAGGGTGTAAAGCGGCTCGCCCCAACCGAGGGCACGCAAGAGCGGCCCGAAATAACGGTTGTCGCGCAGGAAGAAGCCGGCGGTCTGCGGCAAGGTGAGCAGCGAGGAGGCAAAGATGACGGGCATGACGCCGCCGGAATTGACGCGCAAGGGCAGGTGGGTGGAGCCTCCGCCCATCACCTTGCGCCCGACCACGCGCTTGGCGTACTGGACGGGAATGCGGCGCTCGCTGCGCTCGACGTAGACGATGAAGGCGACAATGGCGATCATCACGACGACAAGAAGGGCCATGGCGGGAACGGTGAAAGCGCCCCAAGCCTGGTTCTTGGCCTTGTCGATGAGGTCGGCGACGCCGCGGGGCAGGCCGACAACGATGCCGGCAAAGATGAGCAGCGACATGCCGTTGCCGATGCCGCGCTCGGTGATCTGCTCGCCCAGCCACATGATGAACACCGAACCGGTGGTGAGGGTGAGCACGGTCATGAGAACGAAGCTCATGCCCGGGTGGGTGACGAAGGGCACGCCGCCGGTCATGGTCTGGCGCTCCAGGGTCATGGCGATGCCGAAGGACTGCATGGCGCTGAGGATGAGCGTCAGGTAGCGGGTCCACTCGGTGATCTTCTTGCGCCCGAGCTCGCCTTCCTTCTGCAGCTTGGCCAGCGGCTCGTAGACCACGGTCAGCAACTGCAGGATGATGGAGGCGGTGATGTAGGGCATGATGCCCAGGGCGAAGATGGTGAGGCGGCGAAGCTGTCCGCCGCTGAACAGGTCGACGAAGCCGAGGAAGGTGCCGCGGTTCTGCTCGAAGAACTGCTGCAACAGGTCAGCGTTGATGCCCGGGGTGGGAATGTGCCCGCCGAGGCGGTACACGGCCAGCAGCGCAAGGGTAAAGAAGATGCGCCGGCGGAGATCGGGAACACGGAATACGTTGGCGAGTTTTTCCAGCATGTAAGACTCTGTCGTCGGTCGATGGCCGTTGGTCGACGGCCAAAACCACAGGGCCTAAAAGCCCCATTTCGATTCGGTTCGGTTGCGGCACGACTCGAAGCCGTGCCCTGATACAAATGCTTGAGACAGATGCTTGCGTTCACGCGCAACCCGGCCGGAGGGCGGCCGGGCTACATTGATCTTGCTAAGCCTGCTTCTTCTGTTTGCCGGCGCGTTTTTGCGCGCGGGCGTCCTTGAACTTGTGGGCCACCGGGGCCGGCGGCTTGACTTCGATGATAGTGGCAGAACCGCCGGCGTTGCGGATTTTTTCTTCCGCCGACTTGGAAAACTTGTGCGCCTGCACGGCGAGAGCGGAGCTGAGCTCACCGTCGCCCAGGACCTTGACGCGCTTGTCCCGGCCGCGGACCAGGCCGCGGCTGCGCAGCAGGTCGAGGGTGATGCTGGTTTCGCCGAGCCGGGCGAGGTCGGAGAGATTCACGACCACGTATTCCTGACGGAAGATGTTGACGAAGCCGCGCTTGGGCAGGCGGCGGTGCAAAGGCATCTGGCCGCCTTCAAAGCCGCGCAGCAGGCGCGAGCCGCTGCGCGAACCCTGGCCCTTGTGACCGCGAGTGGAGGTCTTGCCCATGCCCGAACCCATGCCGCGGCCGACGCGCTTGCGGTTCTCGGAGGAGCGTTTGGGTGCTCGTAGAGTCGATAAATTCATTTTTTCAGCTCTCCGCTATCAGCTTTCAGCTATCAGCGGTCGATCGGTCCATCGGTCAGCCGGTCGTTAGAGGACCGATAGACCGAAAAACCGATTGACTATTCGTTAACCACCTTCACCAAGTGCGGCACCTTGGCGACCATGCCACGGATGGAAGGCGAGTCCTCGCGCACGATCACCTGGTTCAGCCGGGTGAAGCCGAGGCCGCGCACGACTTTCTTGTGCTTCGCCGGCGCACAGATGGCGGAGCGCACCCACTTCAGGCGGATGGTTCCCTTCGTATCTGACTTGGCCATCACAGCTCCTCCACCGACTTGCCGCGCGCCGAGGCCACTTCCCGGCGGTCGCGCAGCTTGATGAGCGCATCGAAGGTTGCCTTGACGACGTTGTGCGGGTTGGTGGTGCCGATGGACTTGGTAAGCACGTTCTGCACGCCGGCCGAGGTCATGACCGCGCGCACCGCGCCGCCGGCGATGACGCCAGTGCCTTCGGGCGCGGGCTTCAGCAGCACCATGCCGGAGCCGAAGCGGCCGAGCACGGTGTGCGGAATGGTGGTCTGGGTCAGGTTGACGCGGACCAGATTCTTCTTGGCCGACTCAATGCCCTTGCGGATGGCCTGGGGCACTTCCTTGGCCTTGCCGGAACCGTACCCGACGACGGCGGCCGAGGGATCGCCGACCACCACCAGCGCCGCAAAGGACAGGTTCTTGCCGCCCTTCACCACCTTGGTGACGCGGTTGATGGCGACCACCTGGTCCTTGAGCTGGTAGTCGCCGGGATCGAGTTTTCTCTTCACAGTCGCAGTAGCCATGTCGCTCTCTTCTTCGTGTCGTCCCTACGGGACTCGGCGAATCTTGTCGTTCGTTCCCAGGGCTATCGCCCTGGGCTACTCCGTGCCACACGCCGCTAAAACTGCAGTCCGGCCTGGCGCGCGGCGTCGGCCAGGGCCTTGATGCGGCCGTGGTAGAGATAGCCGCCGCGGTCGAAGACCACCTTGACGATGCCCTTCTCCTTGGCGCGGTCGGCGATGCGCTTGCCGACTTCCTTGGCCGAGGCGACGTTGCCGCCGGTGCGCTTGCTGGCCTTGGCGCCTTCCACGGTGCTGGCCGAAACCAGCGTCGTGCCGTGCAGGTCGTCGACGACCTGGGCGTAAATGTGGTTCAGCGAGCGATAAACGTTCAGCCGCGGGCGCTCGGCGGTGCCGACCATGCGCTTGCGGATGCGGTCGTGGACCTTGGAGCGCGTCTGGTTTTTCGAAATCCTCGTAAGCATCGAATTCGTCCTAATCGGGTAATCGGGTAATTGCGTAATCGGGTAATTGGAGAGCAGCGCGGATTCCATTACCCGATTCGGCAATTCCGCAATTCCGCAATCTATTTGGCTCCCGTTTTGCCAACCTTCTTCTTCAGCCGCTCGCCGAAGTAGCGCACGCCCTTGTTCTTGTACGGATCGGGCGGGCGCAGGGCGCGCATTTCGGCCGCCACCTGGCCGACCTTCTGGCGGTCGATGCCGGTGATGGTGAGGCGCGTCTGTTTCGGGTCAACGGCGACGGCGACGCCTTCCGGCAGCGGGTACTCGATGGGATGAGAGAACCCGAGACTGAAGACGACGATGTTCTTGCCCTTCATTTCCGCGCGGTAACCGATGCCGACAATCTCCAACTCGCGCGTCCAGCCCTTGGTGACGCCTTCGACGGCGTTGTTGATGAGCGCGCGGGTGAGGCCGTGCAGCGCGGCGTATTGGTCGCTCTCGCGGGTGGCGACCAGATGGCCGTCCTGCTGCGCGACGGTAATGCCTCGCGGCACGCGCGCCTGGAGCGCGCCCTTGGGTCCCTGGACCTTGACCAGGTCGCCCTCGATGGCGATCTTCACTCCCTGGGGGATGGGAATCGGCTTTCTTCCAATGCGTGACATATCAGCTCTCAGCTCTCGGCTGTCGGCTCTCGGCGTGTGAAGCCGGCTTCCAGCCGCCGGGGCTAAAGCCCCTGGAAAATTCAATCCAAGTTTCGCCGGGCCTAAAGCCCGACGCTTCCACCTACCCGGCCGAGGGCGGCCGGGCTACACGGACCGGGCTACACGTGCTACCAGATCTCGCAGAGGATCTCGCCGCCGACGCCGTTCTTGCGGGCATCGCGGCCGGTCATGACCCCGCGCGGGGTGGTCAGGATGTTGATGCCCATGCCGCCGAGCACGCGCGGAATCTCCTTGTGGCCGACGTAGACGCGGCAGCCGGGAGTGGAAACGCGCTGCACGCGGGAGATGGCCGCCTCATTGTTGGCGCTGTACTTCAGGTAGACGCGCAACACCTTGCGGCCTTCCTCCTCCGTCAACTTGAAGTTCGAGAGATAGCCCTCCTCCTTGAGGATGCGGGCAAGCTCGAGCTTCAGCTTGGAGGCGGGCACGTCCACCTTCTGCTGGCGCGCCCGGATGCCGTTGCGGATGCGAGTCAAGAAATCTGCGACCGGATCGGTCAAACTCATTGGGTTGCTTCTCCTTTGCCCGTTCGCTCCGCTTGCGCGGAGAACCAGCGGCAATGCGTTGCTGTCGTAGCCGCCGGTCGCCGGTCGTTGGCAAACGACTGACGACGGGTGGCCGCCGTTTTACCAGGACGACTTGGAAACCCCGGGGATTTCGCCCCGCAGCGCCAGCCCGCGGAAACACAAGCGGCAGATGCCAAACTTGCGCAGGTATCCGCGCGGACGTCCGCAGATGTGGCAGCGATTGTGCTGCCGGGTGGAAAAGGTCTTGCCCGTCCCACCGCATCCGAGACATGCTTTCCCTTCCAGTTGACCTTTCCCTCTGCAAGCACGGCATGTCTTTCTCGGGTCCTTCGCGTCCTTCACTCGTTTTGCGGTTGTAGCCATAATCTCCAATTCGTTATCGGTTATCGGTTGCCGGTTTTCGGTTCGTCGAAACCGAGAGCCGCTCCGTTGTTGCCAGGGCTAAAGCCTCGAAATTCACCTCAGGGGCTAAAGCCCAAATTCTCAGTACCCTGATTGGCACGGCTAAAGCCGTGCCCTACCCGATCAGGCACGGAAGGGCATGCCCAGGCCGCGCAGCAGGGCGCGCGCCTGATCGTCGGTGCGCGCGGTGGTCACGATGGTGACGTTCATGCCCCTGGTCTTGTCCACCCTCTCGTAGGAAATCTCGGGAAAGATGAGCTGGTCACGGAGGCCGAGAGTGTAGTTGCCGCGGCCGTCGAACGACTTGGTGGAGACGCCGCGGAAATCGCGCACCCGCGGCAGGGCCACGTTGATCAGCCGGTCGAGAAACTCGTACATGCGGTCGCCGCGCAGGGTGGCCATGACACCGATGGGCATGCCCTCGCGCACCTTGAAGGCGGCGATGGACTTCTTCGCCCGGGTGATGACCGGCTTCTGGCCGGTGACCTGCGTCAACTCGGCGGCAGCCGGGTCCAGCACCTTGGCGTTCTGCGTGGCCTCGCCGACGCCCATGTTGACCACCACCTTAATAAGGCGGGGAACCGCCATGGGGTTCTTGAGCTCGAATTCCCTCATCAGCGCGGGCGCGACTTCCTTCTGGAAGCGGTCGCGCAGGCGCGCGGTCGAGCGGTTACTCGCCTTGGGGCGCTGCGGCTTGCCGTCGCCCTTGGCCTCGACGGCGGCCTCGGCCGGCTTTCCCTTGGGCGCCTTGCCCGGCTTTCCCTGAGGCTGCTGCGGTTTTTTCTGCTGCTTCTTTTCGTCCGCCATGTTCCTGCTTCTTCCTCTCACGGTTTCGGAGTGGCTACCGGTTCGTGAGGTTCTCAATTGGCCTGCCTCGGGCTTACGCCCTCGGCGAAATCGTGTCGCCCCTAAAGGGGCTCAGGCCCATCTGATCTGCCCAACCCAGGGCTTACGCCCTGGGCTAATTTGTGCCGCCGGCTGCGCCGGCTCGGTCCAGCGCAGGTTCGAAGTTTTCGAACCACCCGGAGTGTCTGGCGTTCGATCAGCCGATCACCGGATCGCCAGATCACCCGATCACTTCTCCAGCGTCGTGCCGCACTTGTGGCAGACGCGGACCTTGCGGTCGCCGCGCATCTCGTGGCGGATGCGCACCGGGCCGCACTGGCCGCAGAGGAGCTTCACGTTGGAGATGGAAATCGGGCTCTCCTGCTCGGCGATGCCGCCCTTGACGTTCTTCTGCGGGTTGGGGCGCACGTGCTTCTTGGCCACCATGACGTGCTCCACCAGCACCTTGCCCGCTTCGGGGAAGACGCGAAGCACGCGGCCCTGCTTGCCTTGATCGCGGCCGGCGATCACCTTGACGGTGTCGTTGCGGCGGATATCGCTGTGTACTCGTTGCATGTCTTTTTCCCTGGTGCCGCGCCTCCGGCACTCAATTCCCTATCCCTTACCTACCCACGGTTTCCGCCGTGGGCTAACGAATGGCGCCGCTACGCGGCTCCGAAGCTCGTCCACCTTCCCGGCCGGGGGCGGCCGGACTACATCCGCCGCCTGCTACAGCACTTCCGGAGCGAGCGAGACGATCTTCAAAAACCGCTTCTCGCGGAGCTCGCGGGCCACGGGGCCGAAGACGCGGGTGCCGATGGGCTCGTGCGCCTCGTTGATGAGCACCGCCGCGTTCTGATCGAAGCGGATGTAGGTGCCGTCGCGGCGGCGGTGTTCCTTGCGGGTACGCACGATGACCGCCTTGACCACCGTCCCCTTCTTCGCCGTGCCTTCGGGAGCAGCCTCCTTCACGGCGGCCGTGATGACGTCGCCGAGGCCGGCGCTGAGCCCGGTGGATCCGCCCAGCGGGAGGATCATCTGGAGCTTGCGGGCGCCGGAGTTGTCGGCGACCTCGAGCATGGTTCGCATCATGACTGCCATAGGTCTGTCTCCCAAGTCGTGCAAATCGTCAGCTGGAGCCAAAACCCCCGGCCGAGATCGGTCCCGGCCGCCGGGCTGCATCGGCGCTACTGCGCCGCCTCCGGCTGCTCCTGCTTGCCGGGCGTGGCCGATTCCGGGCCGACCAGCTTGGCCCGGCGGATGATTTCCTTCAGGCGCCAGCGCTTCAGTTTCGACAGCGGCCGCGTTTCCTCCAGACGAACGACATCGCCGACATGGGCGGAGTTGGTCTCGTCGTGGGCATAGAAGCGGCGCGAGCGCGCGATGACGCGGCGGTACAGGTGGTGAGACTTCTTGCGCGTGACCTCGACCACGATGGTCTTCTGCATCCTGGTGGAGACCACTTCGCCGACCAGCGTCTTGCGCGTCGAAGTCTTCTCGGGGGTGGTTGTATCGGGCATCACTTGTTCTCCGTGCCGGCGATCTGGCGCTGGCGCACAACGGTCTTCAGGCGCGCGATGTCCTTGCGCAGGCCGCGAATCTTCTTCAGGCTCTCCGTCTGCCCCATGTTGAGCTGGAACTTCAGGCGGAAGAGCTGGTCGTTGAGCTCGCGCTCCTGCTGCCGGAGTTCAGCGTCGGTCAAGTTGCGAATCTTTTCAGCATCCATAAAAAAGCTCTCAGCTCTCAGCTATCAGCTTTCAGCTTTCAGCTAGTGCCGCGGCTGGCGGCTGATAGCTGATGGCTGACAGCTTGGTTTCACTGCGCCCCGTGGCGCTCGACGAAACGCGTGCGCAGCGGCAGCTTGTGCGAGGCCAGGCGCATGGCTTCGCGCGCGTCGGCCGGGCTGACGCCTTCCATCTCGAACAGGATCTTGCCCGGGCGAATGACGGCGACCCAGTGATCGGGAGCGCCCTTGCCCTTGCCCATGCGGGTTTCCGCCGGCTTCTTGGTGACCGGCTTGTCGGGAAACAGGCGCAGCCAGATTTTTCCGCCGCGCTTGACGAAACGAGTCATGGCGATACGGCTGGCCTCGATCTGGCGGTCGGTGATGTAGCCGCACTCCATGGCCTTGAGGCCGTAATCGCCGAAGGACAGTTGTCCGCCGCGCCAGGCCTTGCCGGCCATGCGGCCGCGCTGCTGCTTGCGGTACTTAACTTTCTTGGGCATCAACATAAATCAGCTCTCAGCGATCAGCTTTCAGCCGTCAGCTTGTTCTGCTACGCCGTCGGCCGTGCGCAGACCCAAAATTTCTGTTCTTCACCACACCCACGCCGGTCAAATGCGGGCAGATGTGGGCGCCATGCAATTCGTGCCGTCTTACCGCGTCAGCCAACAGCGGATAGCTGAAAGCTGACAGCTTGCTTAAAACGCGCTCGCGGACTGCGGCTCGCGTTTCTTGGCGGGCAGGATTTCGCCCTTGTAAACCCAGCACTTCACGCCGATGACGCCATAGGTGGTGCGCGCCTCGGCGAAGCCGTAATCGATGTCGGCGCGCAGCGTGTGCAGCGGCAGGCGTCCCTGGAGGTACCACTCCGAACGCGCGATTTCGTTGCCGTTCAGGCGGCCGCTGACGCGCACCTTGATGCCCTTGCAGCCGAAGCGCAGGGCGGAATCGACGGCCTTGCGCATGGCGCGGCGGAAGCCGACACGCTTTTCCAGTTGCAGGGCGATGGATTCGCCCACCAGTTGCGCGTCCAGTTCGGGCTTGTGCACCTCCTGGATGTCGATGTAGACATCGCGGTTGGTGCGCTTCTGCAGCTCGCCCTTGAGCTTGTCGATCTCCGCGCCCTTGCGGCCGATGATGATGCCCGGGCGCGCGGTGCGGATGATGATGCGCAGCTTGTTGCCGGGGCGCTCGATCTCGATGGAGCTGACGCCGGCCGACTTGAGCTTGTCCTTGAGCTCATTCTTCAGGCGGACATCTTCCAGCAAGAACTTGTCATAGTCGCGGGTCATGAACCAGCGCGACTTCCACGGCTTGGTGTAGCCGATGCGGAATCCGTATGGATGGACCTTTTGTCCCATCGTGTTCCTCTTCCTGATAGCTAAAGCCGCCGGCCTTTGGCCGTTGGCATTCCTATTTCTTTCCTCGCTTGCCCGCGGCTTTCCTGGCGGGCGCCTTCTTCTTCGCGAACGGACTGCGTATGGACCTCTTCTTCTTCGCCGGGGCGGCGGCTTGCGCCTCGCCGGCGGCCTGGGCGGATGCGCCGTTGCGGCGCTTCTCCGCCAGGACGATCTCGATATGCGCCATGCGCCGCTGGTAGCGATAGGCACGGCCCATGGGGGCCGGGCGGATGCGCTTCATGCGCGGGCCGTCGTTGGCGACGGCGCGCAGCACGTAGAGATTGTCGACGTTGACGTCCAGGCCCTTCTCGGTGCTCAGGTAATTGGCGTTTTCCACCGCCGAGCGCAGGATCTTCCGCACGTCGGGGGCGATGCCCTTCTTGGTGAAGGTGAGGGTGTTCATCGCGTCCTCGACCCGGAGACCCTTGATAAGGCCGAGCACCAGCCGCACCTTCTGCGGCGAAACACGAACGTATTTGGCTTCCGATCGAAATTCCATATCAGTTTCCAGTAGCTGTCAGCTATCAGCTGTCAGGTTTCAGCTAAAACAACTACACCTTGGGCGCCTGCGGCACCGGAGCTCCGGGGCCTCCGGGTACGCCCGCCGGGCGGGCGGCGACTTCGGTGGCGGCCCTCACCGAGTGCCCCTTGAACTGGCGGGTGAAGCTGAACTCGCCCAGCTTGTGGCCGACCATGTTCTCGGTGATGTAGACCGGAATAAACTTCTTGCCGTTGTGCACGGCGATGGTGTGGCCCACCATCTCCGGAATGATGGTGGAACGCCGCGACCAGGTGCGCAGCACCTTCTTCTCGTTGCGCTGGTTCATGGCCTCGATGCGCCGCGCGAGGTAGCCATCGATGAACGGACCCTTTTTTTGTGAACGCATAGCTAAAATCCCTTTTCGCAAACCGCGAATCGTCCGACCGCGGAATGGATTTCCGCCTCACCGATTTCGCAGTCCGGCAATCCAACCATCACTTCTTGCCTTTGCGGCTGACGATGTAGCGGTCAGTACGCTTGTTGTTGCGCGTCTTGTAGCCGCGCGTGGGCTTGCCCCAGGGGGTAACCGGGTTGCGGCCGCCGGAGGTCTTGCCTTCTCCGCCGCCGTGGGGATGATCCACCGGGTTCATGGCGACGCCGCGGTTGTGCGGGCGCTTGCCCAGCCAGCGGGTGCGTCCCGCCTTGCCGATGGAAATATTCTCGTGATCGAGGTTGCCGACCTGGCCGACGGTGGCCATGCAGTCGACGGCCACCCGGCGGGTCTCGCCGGAAGGCAGCTTGAGCAGCGCGTAATCGCCTTCCTTGGCGACCAGTTGGGCGGCGGCGCCGGCGGAGCGAGCCATCTGCGCGCCCTTGCCGGGACGCAGCTCGATGTTATGCACCGTGGTGCCGGGCGGGATGTGGCGCAGCGGCAGGGCGTTGCCGACCAGGATATCGGCGTCGGGGCCGCTGAGAAGTCTGGCGCCCAGCTTCAGGCCCTCGGGCTGAAGGATGTAGCGCTTCTCGCCGTCGGCGTAGCTGAGCAGGGCGATGCGCGCGGAGCGGTTCGGGTCGTACTCGATGGAGGTGACGGTGGCGGGAATGCCGGCCTTGTCACGTTTGAAATCGACCACGCGATACTTGCGCTTGTGCCCGCCGCCGCGGAACCAACTGGTGATATCGCCCTGGTTGCGCCGGCCGCCGGTGCGCTGCTTGGATTCGGTCAGCGGCTTGTAGGGACGGTTGGTGGTCAGCTCGTCATTGGCCAGCGTGGTCTGGAAACGCAGCGTCGAAGTTACCGGTCTGTATGTCTTGATCGCCATAATTAAGCTCTCAGCTTCCAGCCGTCAGCCTTCAGCTTGGTTACTTCCCCCGGGACGATGTCGGTCCCGTCCCCGGTGCGCCGTCCTTCCGCCAGCCAGCGCTTGGCTGAGATCTGACCGCGGACGGCTTTACAAATTCTGCGCATACTCGGGCATCTTTTCGCCCGCTTTCAGGCGCACGTACGCCTTCTTCCAGTCGGGGCGATAGCCGGTGAACTTGCCCCGGCGGCGCTCCTTGCCGACAAAATTGGCGGTGCGAACCGAATCCACCTTCACTTTGAAGATGGACTGCACGGCTTCCTTGATCTCGGTCTTGGTCGCCCTGGCCGCCACCTGGAAGACGAGCGTGGCTTCGGTCTCCTTTACGCCCAGGCCCTTCTCGGTGATGACCGGCTTGCGAATGATCTGGTAGGCCGATTTCATCAGGCGACCTCCTTCTCATGCCCGCGGCGGCGGCCGGCGGACTTCTTCAGCGATTCCTGCAGCTTTTCCAGCGCCGGCCGCGAAAAAATGGCGCGGTCATAACGCAGCAGGTGATAGGGATGAACCTGGTTGCCGCGCACCAGTTCGACTCCTTCGAGGTTGCGCGAGCTGAGCTCCAGGTTGCGGTTCTCGCGCGCGCCATCCACCAGCAGCGCCGTCGATTCCACCTTGAGCGCGTCCAGGACGCCGCGCAGCGCCTTGGCCTTGATCTCGGCCAGGTCGAGGTTCTCCACCACGGTGAGCTTGCCGTCGGCAAACTTGGAAGCCAGCGCGGAGCGCAGCGCACCCAGCAGCTTCTTGCGCGGGAAGCTGTAGTCGTAGGAGCGCGGCTGCGGGCCGTGAACGGTGCCGCCGTGCCGCCACAGGGGCGAGCGGATGGAACCCACGCGCGCGCGCCCGGTTCCCTTCTGGCGCCACAGCTTCTTGCCCGACCCGGAAACCAGCTTGCGGTTCTTGGTGGCATGGGTGCCGGACCGCTGCGCGGCGCGGTAGTGCTTGACCGCTTCCCAGAGCAGGTCCTCGTTGACCGCGCCGAAAACTTCCCCGGCCAGCTCCAGGGTGCCGGTTTTCTCACCACTCAGATTTAAAACGTCGATCGTAGCCATGTTTAGCTCTCAGCTCATTCGCCACATCCGCCAAAACCCGGCGGATGCGGGAAACCATTAAGTCCTTTTCTTGGTCAGGCGCTTGGAAGCCTTCAGCGGGTCAATCGTGCCCGCGCCGGCGAATCCGCGGCGCTCGCGCGGCGGACGCTTCGCCTTGTTGATGACCACGTAAGCGCCATTGGGCCCGGGCACCGCGCCTTCCACCACCAGCAGGTTTTCGTCCTTGTCGATTCCGAGCACCCGCAGGTTGCGCACCGTGACCCGCGCGTGGCCCATGTGACCGGCCATGCGCATGCCGGCGAAAACGCGCGAGGGGAACGCGGAAGAGCCGATGGATCCGTTGATGGTGAACATGGAACCGTGCGACTTGGGTCCGCCGGCGAAGTTGTGGCGCTTGACCACGCCGGCAAAGCCGCGACCCTTGCTGGTGCCGGTGACGTTGACGAACTTTTCGCCGTCGAAGATATCGACCAGCACGCGGTCGCCGACCTTGGTCTGGTCGCCATCGGCGCCGGCGGCGTCCACCACGACGTCCACTTCCTTCATGAACTTCACCGGCGGCAGGTTGTTCTTGCCGAAATGGCCGCGCAGGGGCTTGTTGAGACGCGTTTCCTTGACGAACTCGACCAGCCCGATCTGGGCGGCGTCGTAGCCGTCCTTGCCGGCGCCCTTGCGCTGCGTAACCACGCAGGGACCAGCCTGCAGGACGGTCGCCGGACGCACGTCACCGTTGCTGTCGAACAACTGCGTCATGCCGACTTTCTTGCCTAAAATGCCGTTGATTGCCATGTTCCTTTTCCCTCATCATGCCCGCGCGGTTTGCGCTGCCGGCACTGTAGGGCTCTCAGCTATCAGCTCTCAGCCTTCAGCCGGATTGGCCAAGAGCTGATGCTGACCGCTGACAGCTACTTATGCTCTTTCCCAAACGCCTTGATCTCCACGTCGACACCGGCGGGGAGGTCGAGCTTCATGAGCGCGTCCACCGTCTGCTGGGTCGGCTCGAGGATGTCGAGCAGGCGCTTATGGGTGCGGATCTCGAACTGCTCGCGCGACTTCTTGTCCACGTGCGGAGAACGGAGCACGCAATACTTGTTCTTGACCGTGGGCAGCGGAATCGGGCCCGCGATCTGCGCGCCGGTGCGCCGCGCGGTCTCCACGATCTCGCCGGTGGACTGGTCCAGCACGCGGTAGTCGTAGGCTTTCAGCCGGATCCGAATTCGTTCTTTTCCAATCATCGTCTCATCTCAAAGAGCGTGCGGCTAACTGCATGCCGACCGGGTTAATTGCGTAATTGAGTAACTTCGTAATCGGGTAATTTGGCCCGGCTTTCGTTTCCTCCAGCCCGGTTGCGTCATCGGAACTTCCATTCAATTGCCCGATTCCGCAATCGCCCGATTACCCGATTCCTACTGAATAATCTCCGTCAGCGTGCCGGCGCCCACCGTGCGTCCGCCTTCGCGGATGGCGAAGCGCAGGCCCTTTTCCATGGCCACCGGCGTGATCAGCTCGATCTCCAGATTCACGTTGTCCCCCGGCATCACCATCTCCGTCCCCGCCGGCAGGTGCGCCACTCCGGTCACGTCCGTGGTGCGCAGGTAGAACTGCGGCCGGTAACCGTTGAAGAACGGCGTGTGCCGCCCGCCTTCCTCCTTGCTCAACACGTACACCTCGCCCTTGAACTTGGTGTGCGGCGTGATCGAGCCCGGCTTGGCCAGCACCATGCCCCGCTCCACGTCTTCCTTGGGGATGCCGCGCAGCAACAGCCCGGCGTTGTCTCCCGCCATGCCCTCGTCCAACTGCTTCTTGAACATCTCCACTCCGGTGACCACCGTCTTGCGCGTCTCCCGGAATCCCACGATCTCCACTTCCTCGCCCACCTTCACCTTGCCGCGCTCGATGCGCCCGGTGACCACCGTGCCGCGACCCGAGATCGAGAAAATGTCTTCGATCGGCATCAGGAACGGCTTGTCCAGATCGCGCTGCGGCAGGGGCACGCTTTTGTCCACCGCCGCCATCAACTCGTCCACCTTCGCTTCCCACTGTGCCTCGCCGTTGAGCGCGCCCAGCGCCGAAACCCGGACCACCGGCAGCTCGTCGCCCGGAAACTGGTAGCCCTTCAGCAGCTCGCGCACTTCCAGCTCCACCAGGTCCAGCAGCTCGGGATCGTCCACCGCGTCCACCTTGTTCAGCGCCACCACGATGTAGGGCACCCCCACCTGGCGCGCCAGCAGCACGTGCTCCCGTGTCTGCGGCATGGGACCGTCGGTGGCCGCGACGACGAGAATGGCTCCGTCCATCTGCGCCGCTCCGGTGATCATGTTCTTGATGTAGTCGGCGTGCCCCGGACAATCGACGTGGGCGTAGTGCCGGTTCGGCGTCTCGTACTCCACGTGCGCGGTGGCAATGGTGATGCCGCGCGCCTTCTCCTCCGGCGCGTTGTCGATGGAATCGAAGCTGCGGAACTTCACGTTCGGGTTGTTCTTGCCCAGAACTTTGGTGATCGCCGCCGTGAGCGTGGTCTTGCCGTGGTCAATGTGGCCGATGGTGCCCACGTTCACGTGCGGCTTGGTGCGTGCAAATTTCTCTTTCGCCATGCTTATCCTCGCTACTGAACCGCCACTGGATGAGTGAGTAAATACAACATTGCTGCATCATCGAGCCGAAGCACCGGATACCGCTCTGGATCCCAGTAGCTCGTACCTCCGAATGACAGCTGCAACGCTACAAATTCCTTCACTGCCTTCGCCACAACTGCTGGATCAACGTCTCCATTTCGCGACACCCAGTTAGGTTGCGGCGTGACCTGCAATCGTTGGCGAAGTTCGTTCAATGCCGAAATCGTGACCTGGACTCGTACATTCCGCCTTACGCTCCCGGATCGGACCGGGACGACGTACTCTGCTACACCTGTGGTGACTTCGCCCGCCACAGTGCGTTCAGGACCAGCCAGTTCCGCCTCGCCGTCAACCGCCCACACCCCGCGCACTAGGCCGTCTACTTTCACGCCCGCCCTACTCGCCTCTGCGGCGATACCATCGAGAATTCGGCGTGCTTCGGGGACTCGTGATCCATCTGTCAAGACAATTTCCACGAACAATTCATTTGGTAATTCAAGAACCTGTTGCTGAGAGCGATCAACATATGCCAGCAACTGCGCACCGGCGAGTTCCTGCTCCACCAATCGCTGGAGGTCAGTTGTCGTCATGTTGAGCTCCTCTCAGCTTGAATCTGTAGACATCGAACTCCGCATGCATGCGTTCGAGGGAGCCCAAACCGGCGATACGAAAACGTTCTAAATCTCCAAGGAAAGCATGGTTCGAGAGCTAATCAGCGGTATAGTCCGCGTCCTTCCTGAGTGCGTGTAAGTCATGCAATCGACTTTTGTACTGATCGCCCAATTTACGACCGACTTCTTTCTGAACGTCCAGGTGTTGGCGACGCCTACTCGCCGGCACATTCTCGCTAGCAAGCCACGCGTTACAAATGTGGTAAACAGCGTAGTAACCGCGCGAAATCGCATTCCGAACCTCAGTCTCCGTCGCACTAGCCGACAATTGTGAGGTCACAAGAAAGCCTTCTGCCAACCTCCGATGAGAATCAATTTCGCGCTTACCTGATGGCATCTTGGCAAATCCCTTTACCGATTTACCGCCCTGCCCTGCACGCGGGCGATGATTTCTTCCGACACCGAGCGCGGCACTTCTTCGTAGCGCGAGAAGTGCATGGAAAACGTGGCTCGGCCCTGGGTATTGGAGCGCATGTTGGTGGCGTAGCCGAACATCTCGCTCAGCGGCACCATGGCCTTGATCACCTGCGAGCCGGCGCGGTGCTCCATGCCTTCGATGCGCCCGCGGCGCGAGTTCAGGTCGCCGATGATGGCGCTCATGAAATCTTCCGGCACCACCACCTCCACCGACATGACCGGCTCCAGCAGCACCGGCGTGGCCTTGCGCGCCGCATCCTTGAAGGCCATGGAGCCGGCGATCTTGAACGCCATTTCGCTGGAATCGACCTCGTGATAGCTGCCGTCGTAGAGCGTGGCCTTGATGTCCACCAGGGGATAGCCGGCGAGAATGCCGCCTTCCATGGCCTCGCGGATGCCCTCGGCAACCGGCTTGATGTATTCCCTGGGCACGGAGCCGCCGACGATGTCGTTGACGAACTCGTATTCCTTGCCGGGCTCGCTGGGCTCGACGCGGATTTTGACGTGGCCGTACTGGCCGCGGCCGCCGGTCTGGCGGATGAACTTGCCCTCCGCCTGCGCCTGCTTGCGGATGGTTTCGCGATAGGCGACCTGCGGCTTGCCGACGTTGGCCTCCACCTTGAACTCGCGCATCATGCGGTCGATGATGATTTCCAGGTGAAGCTCGCCCATGCCGCTGATGATGGTCTGGCCGCTGTCGGGGTCGGTGTTGACCTTGAAGGTCGGGTCTTCCTGCGCCAGGCGCCCGAGCGCGATGCCCATCTTTTCCTGGTCGGCCTTGGTCTTGGGCTCGACCGCCACGGCGATCACCGGCGCCGGGAACTCGATGGATTCCAGCACGATGGGGTGCTTCTCGTCGCAGATGGTGTCGCCGGTGGTGATGGTCTTCAGCCCCACGACCGCGCAGATGTCGCCGGCGTAGATCTCGCTGATCTCCTCGCGCTTGTTGGCGTGCATCTTCAGCAGCCGGCCGATGCGCTCGCGCTTGTTCTTGCCGGGCATGAAGATGGAATCGCCGGTCTTGAGATGGCCGGAGTAGATGCGGATGAACGCCAACTGGCCGACGAACGGGTCGGTCATGATCTTGAATGCCAGGGCGGAGAGCGGCGCGGTATCGTCGGCGGCGCGCAGGATTTCCTTGCCGCTGTCCGGATCCAGGCCGATGACCGGCGGGACGTCGGCGGGCGAGGGAAGAAAGTCGACCACGGCGTCGAGCATGGGCTGCACGCCCTTGTTCTTGAACGCGGAGCCGCACAACACCGGAAACAGCTTCAGGCCGATGACGCTCTTGCGCAGCGAGGCCCGCAACTCCTCGGGCGTGATCACCTCGCCTTCCATGTACTTGTGGAGGAGATCGTCGTCGTTCTCGACGATGGTCTCGACCAGTTGGTTGTGAAAGGCATTGGCCTTCTTCTTCAGATTCTCGGGAATGTCCTGGGTCTCGAACTTGGCGCCCAGGGTCTCCTCCAGCCAGACGGCGGCCTTCATCTCGAACAAGTCGATGATGCCCTTGAAATTGCTTTCACTGCCGATGGGAAGCTGGATGGCGACCGGACGGGCGTTGAGGCGCTTGCGGATGGTCTCGATGGCGCGCTCGAAATCGGCGCCCATCTTGTCCATCTTGTTGATGAAGCAGATGCGCGGGACGCCGTACTTGTCGGCCTGGCGCCAGACGGTCTCCGACTGCGGCTCCACCCCGTGCACGGCGTCAAAGACGGCGACCGCGCCGTCGAGCACGCGCAGGGACCGCTCCACCTCGGCGGTGAAATCCACGTGGCCGGGGGTGTCGATGATGTTGATCCGCTCCTCGCGCCAGAAGCAGGTGGTGGCGGCGCTGGTGATGGTGATCCCGCGCTCCTGCTCCTGCTCCATCCAGTCCATCACGGCGGTGCCCTCATGGACCTCGCCGATGCGGTGCGTGCGCCCGGTGTAATAGAGGACGCGCTCCGTCGTCGTGGTCTTGCCGGCGTCGATATGCGCCATGATGCCGATGTTGCGGCACTTTTCGAGTTGGACCTTCCTTGCCACGTCGAACCTGACTTCCTTCTATCCCTTAAGACTTGGCGTGCTTCCTCTAGGCCGCCGGCTCTACCAGCGATAGTGGGCGAAGGCCTTGTTGGCCTCGGCCATGCGGTGCACGTCTTCCTTCTTCTTGATCGAAGCGCCGCGGTTGTTGGCGGCGTCGAGCAGCTCATTGCCGAGCTTGTCGGTCATGCCCTTCTCGCCGCGCGCCCGGCTATAGCCGATGAGCCAGCGGATGGCGAGCGAGGTGCGGCGGTCGGGGTTGACCTCCACCGGAACCTGGTAGTTGGCGCCGCCCACGCGCCGGGTCTTGACCTCCAGCACCGGCTTGCAGTTCTCCACCGCCTTCTTGAACAGCTTCAAGGCGTCGTCGCCGCCCTTCTCCTGGATGTGCTTCATGGCGTCGTAAAAGATGGACTCGGCGGTGGACTTCTTGCCGCCCCACATCATGGAGTTGACGAACTTGGTCACCAGCGTCGAACCGTAAATCGGATCGGGGGCCACTTCGCGCTTGGCAATGTGTCCTTTTCTTGGCATATCTTTTTTCCTAAGGGCTCCGCAGCTTTGCTGCTGCGCCCTCGCATCCGGCCCGGGCTCCGCTCACCCCGGGCTCTAAGCTAAGCTTTCGGCCGCTTCGCTCCGTATTTCGAGCGGCTCTGCTTGCGGTTGGCGACGCCCACCGCATCCAGGGTGCCGCGGATCACGTGATAGCGCACGCCCGGCAGGTCTTTCACGCGGCCGCCGCGGATCAGCACGATCGAGTGCTCCTGCAGATTGTGGCCGACGCCGGGAATGTAGGTGGTCACCTCGATGCCGTTGGTCAACCGTACGCGGGCGACCTTGCGCAGCGCCGAGTTCGGCTTCTTGGGCGTCTGGGTGTAGACGCGGGTGCAAACGCCGCGCTTCTGAGGGCACGACTGCAGCGCCGGGCTCGGCGTCTTATAGTTCGGGGCTGAACGCCCCTTGCGCACCAACTGGTTAAACGTAGGCACTCTTGGCAACTCCTCGGCGCTCGAAGCGCCCTTCCGCTTGGTGGAGCGCACCCTGGCGAGGCCACCGGGCGCAACGCCACGCGCTCATGCATTCGTTGCTGGCCGGCCCGAAGGCCGCCATAAATCCCGCTCACGGCGGGAGAATTTGGTTTCCTTGAGGCTGGAAGTACGACGGTGACACCGAGCCGAAGCGGTAGGTGTTCCGTTTCGTCTTCCCCGCCCTGCATACCCCCATCGAAGACGATGAGGCAGCGCAGGGACGTTTCAGCGAGGGCACCCTGTTAACGGATCTGGTTTCCCCTTGATTGCGATCCTTGGGTGATAATGCTTACGGCTGAGCCGCTACCCAGCAAGCCAAAACCCAACTCGCAGAACCTTTCGAATATAGCAACTCTCTTGCAGCGCGTCAACCGCGGCATCGCTGGATCTTGCCTGTATTCATTTGATTCACCATCGCGGCTCCTGGGTTCAGACCAGCCCTCCGGCGGGCTCGCCCGGGGTCGCCCTGCCCTGCCATGGAGAGCGACAATCAGGGCGCCGCAGCCGCATAGGGTTGCCGAAAGTGTTCACCAGCTTCTACACTGAGTCCTTTCCCAGCACCCTGCGGAAGAGACCGCCCGGTATCATGCCAGGCGGGGAGGTTGCATGAGGCGGTCGGCAGTCCTACCCAGGTTTGAGCCCCCAGGCGTCCGGCGCACAACCAACAAGCGCCCGGCTTTCAGCAGCAATCTATGTATCCTGGCTTTTTCGCTTCTGCTGGTTGTCGTACTCGCCGGCTGCGGCGGCGGTAACGCCAGCCAGGAGCCTACGACCATTTCGGTCAGCCCGACCGCGCTGTCGATCAACCTGGGCGATGTCAGATCGATTGCGGCATTCGTTGAGGACGCCAACGGCCAGACCCTCACCAACCCTCCGGTCATCACCTTCGCCTCGAGTAACGGGTCGGTAGCGACCGTATCCAGCGGCGGCCTGGTATGCGCCGGCGTCTGGGATGCCAACTTCATCGTCTGCGACGCCTCCAACGCGCAGCCGGGAACGGCGAACATCGTCATCACCTCCGGTTCGCTGACCGCCACCGTCCCGGTATATACCCACTTGCACGTGGACCGGGTGACCGTCAGCCCGGCCTCGGTGGATTGCAAGTCGTCGGGCCAGACCCAGCAACTCACGGCCAAGGCTTTCAGCAACGGGGTCGATGTCACCAGCACCGTCGGCCCATTCATCTGGCGGACGCTCTCCACCGATGTGGCTACGGTCGACACCAACGGGCTGGTGACCGCGAGAACGCCGGGACAGACCACCGCGTTCGCCACCGTGTCGGAGGTGGTGGGCGTGCCGGTGAACTGGGTGACCTGTCCGGTGCAGAGCATCCACGTTCATGTCGCCAACGCGGCCGACACCTCGTTCTCATTGGCGGCGGTCGGAAACACCAGCACCCTGGCCGCCGACGTGGTGGACAGCCATGGGGTGACCGTCACCCCGCCGCTGATCTGGGCGAGTTCACAGCCGTCGGTAGCCTCGGTGAGCGCGTCGGGATTGGCGACCGCGGTCGCCGCCGGCACTACCGGCGTCACTGCAAGCTGCTCGTCCGGCTGCAATATCGGGCTCTCGCCGGTGTACGGAAACGTAGTGACGGGGACGGTGGCGGGCACCTCATCCACCACCATCTATGCCACGGGAACCGGCGCCACCACGCTGGTGCCAATCACCTCCGCCACCAACGCAGCGGGAACGGGGATTACTCTTCCCTCGTCTCCCAACTCCTTCCTCTTGAACCGCCAGGGTACTACCGGGTACCTGGGAAGCGATGCCGGCCTGATTACGCTGGACGTAGCGTCCAACACCGTGACTCAGAACTCCGGTCTGGCCGGCAAAGTGCTCGCCGTGTCGGCCGACGGCAACCGCCTGATTGTGGCGGGTACCAACCTGGTGTCGGTGGTGGGTGTGGGTGCGGGGATCGTGAGTGACTCTTCCTCGATCGCCGGCGCCACCGCCGCCGACTTCACCAGCGACAGCCTGGGAGCGTACATCCTCTCCGGATCCACGCTCTATTTCTGGACGCCGGGCAATTTCAAGCGTGTGCCCCTGGCCGGAACCGCCAAGGACGTGAAATTCCTGGCCAATGGCGCGTTCGCTTACGTGGCGGGAGGCACGGCCGGGCCGGCCGCGGCCGCGCTCGCCACCTGTGACAACTCGCTGGCCGACACGGTTGCCCTGCCGGCAGTGCCGAACTTCCTGGCGTCTCTGCCCGACGCAAGCAAGGTGCTGGCGGTGGATTCGCCGGGAATCGACGTTATCATACCGGCCACCAGCCTGGCCGGCTGCCCGCCGCCGCTCTCCGATACGCTGGCCAGCGTCGACCTGGGCGCGGGCGCCTTCACCCCGCGGCAACTGATCGTGCTGCCGGATGGATCGAAGGCATACGTCACCAGCGACCTGGGACAACTGCTCGGATTGAACACGGCGGATTCCACCCCATTTGCCATTCCTCTGGCCAACGGCGCCAACGCGTTCACCGGCGGGTCAACCCTGGATGGCAAGATGCTCTACGTGGGCGGCAGTGACAATGCGGTGCACCGCATCGACGTGGCCTCGGCGGCCGATGCCCAGCAGATCAGCGTTTCCTTCACTCCGGACCTGGTGGCAGTGACACCCAAGTGAGCGCGCCCGGGTGGCGTGAGCGGGGCAGGCCCGTGACCGGCGACGGTCACGAGCTGAAAGCTTCGGCGTAGTCCTCGGGATCGATGCCGTGATAGGTGAGGGCGTGCTTCAGGCGATTGCGCAGATCGCCGGGCGTGGCCTCGATGAAGGCGCGGACGGCGGTCTCCATCGACACGTCGTCTGCCCCCTCCTCCGTGGCCAGCGACTCGGCGCGAGCTTCCATGGCATCCTTGACCGTCTCGCGCACCGGCGCGGGCAGCGTGCCCATCAATTCGGCAACGATCTCCGTGGCTTCGTCGGACCAAAGCATAGTCGGCGGCTAGTCCTTCGCGGTTGGCATCGATAGTCGACCGCACAACAATAAATCGTGCGACGAGAAATCTCTAGGTCTTTTGTTTTTCCAGGTCGCGAGCCACCGAGTCGAGCACGCCATTGATGAAGATGAGCGACTCGGGAATGGAAAACCGGCGCGCGATCTCCAGCGACTCATTGATGATCACCGGCTTGGGCGTGGACGGATGAGCGAGAAACTCGGCGACCGCGGCGCGCAGCAGGTTGCGGTCCACGGCCGCCATGCGCTCCATCCGCCAGTGCCGCGCGTGCTGCTCGATGATGCCGTCGATCTCCGCCCAGCGGTCGCGGGCGACGCGGAACACGTCGTCGGCATACGCGCGCACTTCCTCCTCCAGGCCCTGGCGCTCCGCCCAGAAGCTGCGGCGCACCTGCTCCGGCGGCTGCTTGCCCATGTCGCACTGAAACAGCATCTGCAGCAGCAGTTCGCGGGATTTGCGGCGAGTACCCATGATCGATGGTCGGGGATCGATGGTCGATAGCCTGCTTTGCTCCAAGCCAGCACCGGTTTTTGAAGTTGCCGTTATTGTCGGGTTCTTTTTTTCTTGGCGGACGGTGATTTCGTTGCGTGCGCCCCCCGCTTCGAACGCTCGCCGGCGACCGGCGACCGGCGACCAGCGGCCCGGTTCAACTGCGCCATCTCCACCGCCGCCAGCGCGGCATCGTAGCCCTTGTTGCCCGCCTTCAGCCCGGCGCGGTCGATGGCCTGCTCCAGGGTGTCGCAGGTGAGCACGCCGAAAGCGTGCGGCACTTCAGTCTCCTGCGCCGATTGCCCGATGCCGCGCGTCACCTCGTTGGCGATCACATCGTAGTGCGCCGTGTCGCCGCGGATCAGGCAGCCGAGACAGATGATGGCGCCGTACTTCCTGCTTTTGGCCAGCGTCCTCGCGGCCGCGGGAATCTCAAACGAACCGGGAACACGCACCACGGTGACGCTCTTCGGATCGGTGCCCAGCCGGTACAGCGCGTCCAGCGCCCCCGCCAGCAGGCGCTCGGTAATGAAGGCGTTGAACCGGCTGACCACGACGGCAAAGCGCAAGCCGGTGGGATCGAGCCGGCCTTCACGCGTGGCATCGGCGCGCCAGTCCTCGTTATACGAAAAGACGGTAAGGCGCCCGGCACCCGCCGGCATCTCCAGGGTGAACATGCGCGCGCCCCAGTCGGTGTCGCGAATTTCCTCGGCAACCTTGAAGCCCTGTTTGGCGGCCGCTTCGTAGATCACGTCGGCGCTGTCGGTTTCCATCACCAGGTCGCAGCCGGGAAAGCCTTCGCCCATCCCGATTTCAACTCCGGCTTCGCGCGCGTCGAACTTCACGCCCTTGCTGCGCCGGCCTTCCCACCCTTCTCCGCGGCGGACGCCGAGCGCGTCGAAGAACTCGAGCAGAGCGCGGTAGTCGCGCTCGCTTTTCGGAACCAGCAGTTTGTGCAGGGATTTGATCATCCAGAAGATTTAACCACAGAGGACACAAAAGGATTTACGAATTGAAGAATTGCCGAAATTGACGAATTCTCGTGAGCCAGGGGCAATTCGCAAGTTCTTCGACCCCGTTTGTCCTCCGTGTCCTCTGTGGCTAGCTACTTTCCCTTAAAAGCGGCTGCGCGCTTCTCCAGGAACGCCTTGGTTCCCTCGGTCTTGTCCTCGGTGGCGCAGCACACTCCGAACAGCGTCGCTTCCAGGTAGAGGCCCTCCTGCAAGGTCATTTCCATGCCGCGGTTCACCGCCTCCATGGCGTACTGCACAGCCAGTGGGGCATTGGCGACGATCTTCTGCGCGATCGCCTCGGCGCGCGGGATCAACTCCGCCTGCGCGCACACTTCGTTGACCAGCCCAATGCGATGCGCCTCCTGCGCGGTGATCATCTCGCCCGTCAGCACCAATTGCTGCGCGATCCCCTTGCCCACCAACCGCGGAAGGCGCTGCGTCCCGCCGTACCCGGGAATGATGCCCAGCTTCACCTCCGGCTGGCCCAGCTTGGCGTTTTCGCTCGCCAGGCGCATGGTGCAGGCCAGGGCAATCTCGCAGCCGCCGCCCAGCGCGAAGCCGTTGATGCAGGCGATCACCGGCTTGCCCAGGTTCTCGATCAGGTTGAGCACGCTCTGTCCCCGGTGCGTGTATGCCTTGCCTTCCACCGCATTGTGCTTGGCGAGCTCGTTCAGGTCGGCGCCGGCAACAAAGGCTTTCTCGCCCGCGCCGGTCAGGATGACCACGCGGATGCTGTCATCCGCCTTGATGCCGTGAAACACCGTCCGCAGCTCTTCCATGGTCGCCATGTTGAGCGCATTGAGCACCTTGGGCCGATTGACGGTGACGTAGGCGATGGCGTTTTTCTTTTCGTAGGTGAGGTTCTCGAAGGTCGTCGGCGTAGTAACGGATGAAGACATAGCAGCTCCACACGCAAATTGTTGGCTTAGGAAACTAACTCATAGGCGACAAGCCCGCACTCGCCGTCCTGGAACACGTGCTCTCGGCAGCGGACGCTTGATCCCGGCGGAAACCGCCACTGCTCGTTGCGCGGTTCCTTCAGCACCGTGATCTCGTACACATCTCCGGCAACGTGATCGGCATGCACCGGGCGCCAGCAGTCGGGGCCCTCGTTCTCGACCGGCATATAAATGACGACGCTCACGCTAAGCTCAAATGGACCACTGTCCGATCAGCGTTTATCCGCGTTGATCCGCGGCCAAGTTAATCTGCGGCCACGTTCCCCGCGCGCTCCGCTGTTCCCAGCGCTTGCAGCGCGCCATCCTGCGGCACCGGCTTGTTCGGGTCGGACCAGTCATAGAAGCCCTTACCCGATTTCTTCCCGTACCATCCGGCCATGATCAAGCGCTTCAGCAGTGGCGGCGAGGCGAACCGCCGCTCCTTGAATTCCTCAAACATCACCAGCGTGATGTAGTACGTAGTGTCCAGCCCGACAAAATCCAGCAGCGTGAACGGCCCCATGGGATAGCCGCAGCCCAGCCTCATCGCGGTGTCGATGTCGGTGATCGAGCCCACTCCTTCTTCATAGGCGCGGATGGCGTCCAGCAGGTAAGGCACCAGCAGGCGGTTCACGATGAACCCGGTCTTGTCGGTGGTGCGCACCGGCGTTTTGCCCAGCTTCTGCGCGAAGGCATAGCCCGCTTCAAACACCTCGGGCGCGGTCATGATGGTGCGCGCCACCTCCACCAGCGCCATCAGCGGCACGGGATTGAAGAAGTGCATGCCGATAAAGCGGTCCGGCCGCTTGGTGGCCGCCGCCAGCTCGGTAATGGAAATCGAAGAAGTGTTGCTGGCGAAGATGGCATCTTTTTTCACCACGCCGTCCAGCGAGGCATACATCTTCCTCTTCTCGTCGACATTCTCGATGATGGCTTCGATGATCAGGTCGCAGTCGGCGAGATCCTGAGGCTTCAGCGTGCCCTTGAGGCGCCCGCGGATCGCTTCGGGCGTTTCCTTCAGCTTGCCTTTTTCGGCGAACTTGGCCAGCGACTTCTCGATTCCGGAGAAACCTTTGTCGAGGAAGCGCTGCTCAGCCTCGAGCACGGTGACGTCGAAACCGGCAGTGGCCACGACCTGCGCAATGCCGGAGCCCATCAGACCGCAGCCGAGAACGCCAACTTTGCGAATCTCCATAAGAAAACCTTTCGCCGCAGATCAACGCGGATGAACGCAGATCAAATTTCGTCACCCATTGGTCGGCGCACGTTCGGAAGCATCTCTTCATAACAGGCGCCGATACGTTTGAAATTATTTCGAGCTTGCGACAGGCTCAGCAGCTTGTTCGGACCGCCGCGAACCACGTCGGCATCGTCATCGTCCTGTCCGTCGTCTTCCCAATAGCACACTTCGCAAATCTCGAAACGATTACGGCCGTGCAGGGTCTTGTACCCACAACAGGGGCATCGGTATGTCTTTTCCTTTTCCCATGCCGTTGCATCGACGCCCATCAGCCGAGGTTCTCCACGATCATCGCGATTCCCTGCCCGCCGCCAATGCACGCCGTCGCCAGACCGTATTTTCCGCCGCGACGGCGCAACTCGTGCAGCAGAGTGATCACCAGGCGCGTGCCCGTCGCGCCCAGCGGATGTCCCAGCGCGATCGCGCCGCCATTGACGTTCACCTTCTTGCGATCGAGGCCCAGTTCCTTCTCCACCCCCAGGTACTGCGCCGCGAATGCCTCATTCACCTCGATCAGGTCCATGTCGTCGAGCGTCAGCCCGGCTTTTTCCAGAGCGATGCGCGACGCCGGCACCGGGCCGCGTCCCATGATCTTCGGCTCCACCCCGGCAACGCCCCAGCTCACAATCCGCCCCAGCGGCTTCTTGCCGCGCTTCTGCGCCTCCTCCAACGACATGACCACCACCGCCGCGCCGCCATCCACGATCCCGCTGGCATTGCCGGCCGTCACCGTGCCGTTCTTGCCAAAGGAGGGTCTCAGCTTGGCGAGACCTTCCATGGTCGTCTCCGGACGCAGGTGGTCATCCTGCTCGAACATTTCGCCCGAAGGCTCGCCCTTGCGGTTCTTCAGCGGCACGGGAACGCTTTCTTCTTTCAGACGGCACGCCTTCTGCGCGGCGGCGGCCTTCTGCTGCGATTGCAGCGCGAACTCGTCCTGCATCTCGCGCGTGATTCCCTGCTGCTCGCCATAAAGTTCGGCGGTGTTGGCCATCTGCAGCCCGCACCAGGAGTCGAGCAGGGCGACCATGAGCGAATCTTCCAGCTTGCCTTCGCCCAGCGGCAGTCCCCAGCGCGCGCCGCGAATCACGTGCGGCGCCTGCGACATCGATTCCATCCCGCCGGCCAGCACCCGCTGCGCCTCCCCCAGTTGGATCAGTTGCGCCGCCGAGATAATGGCCTGCATCCCCGAGCCGCACAGCCGGTTCACGGTTAGCGCCGGGGTTTCAATCGGCAGGCCGGCGCGCAGGGCGACGTGGCGCGCGCCATACATGGCATCGGCCGAGGTCTGCTGCGCGTTGCCGATAATGGCGTGGTCGAATTCCTTGGGGTCCATCTGCGCCCGTTCGATGGCGCCCTTGGCCGCAAGGGCCGCCAGCTCCATGGCGGTGAAGTCGCGCAGCTTGCCGCAGTAGCGGCCCATCGGGGTGCGCGCCCCGCTGACGATAGCGATGTCGGATGGTTTCAGCATACAGAGAGGCCCCACGGGTAAGATTGAACCGATCAGTCTAGCAGTGGCAGGCGCACGGCTCAAGGCATAGGGCGCAAAGCAGACCGTGCTGGTTTGCGTTTTGAATTTCTGGGGTTCCGGGTGGTGCTGGTTGGTAATAAGGTCACGAATCAGCGTTTCGGGCAGCGGCCTTGTGCCTTGCGCCGTGAGCCTCGCGCCTGTTCACGCGCTGACGGCCGCATCCAGCTCCATCGGAGCCAGCGCCCTGGTTGCATTCGGGCCTTCAGCCCGAGCGGCTTCGAGCGCGGCCTCGGCGCGGTTAATCAGCTCGCACACAATGTCCTCGGGATCGAAGCTCGCCTGCATCACCGCTTCGGCGATGCCGACGCTCATCGGCAGCGGCGCCGATTTTCCCGGCGGATGAATCCCGGCCAGCACCTTCCGCAGTTTTTCCACCACGAAAAATGCGTTCTTCTCCCCGGTGTCGGCCAGCAGCAGGGCGATCGTCGTGCGCTCATAGCGCACGGCAACGTCGTTCTGGCGGATGTGCCCGTTGATCAATTGCCCGGTCTCCTGGATCAGCGATTCCACCGCCGCCTCGCCATACTCCTTCACCAGCGCCGAGGCCCTGCCGAAGTGCATGAGCATGATGGTGCACGAGGTATTCCCTTCCTGCGCCCGCTTCACTTCGGAAAGCAGCACGTCGACGTAGGAGGAGCGCTTCAGCAGCCCGGAGCGCTCGTCGGTGACCGCCAGTGTTTTCACCAGGCTGCGCAGGCGCGCGTTGTTGACCGCCAGCACCATTTGCTCGGCGATGGTCTTCAGCACCACCTCGTCGGTGGGTTGCCAGGTCCGCGGCTCGCATTGTTCCAGAATCAGAATGCCCACCAGCTCCTCGCCATCCAGCAGCGGAACCGCCAGCACCGACTCCAGGCTGAGCCCCTGGATGTGCTCGCCTATGGGTTCCAGCTCCGGCGCCGAGGAGGCGTTCAGCAGCTTCACCGTCCCGCGCGTCTCCGCCAGCGCCAGGCAGCTCATCACCATCTTCACCACGGCCATGATTCCCGACTGCTTCACCTCCGGCGCGCAGTACTCCAGCGTGGCCGACGGCGGTTTGCCCGGCGTGCACAGCCCGGCAATGCAGCGGCTGGCCTTCCAATGGCGCCCGATCTCGTTGACCGCCGTGAACAGCACGCCCTTGACGCTGCCCTGGCGATAAATGTTGCGCGTCACCTCGCTGATGCGGGCGAAATTGTCCGCCGCGCTCTCGCGCGCCGTCGCAGGCCTGGCCGGCGCCGGGGACAAGGGCGCGCCCGCTGCCGGCGCTAAGCCGGCCGGGCCGGCAGTGTCCTGCAGCAGCAGACCGGCATTCAGGTAAAGGTGCCGCAGCTTGTGGGATTTCTTCTCTTCGCCCGGAAACAGCTTCTGGATGCGCTCCAGCCGTTCAATCGCCCGCGAGCGCATCGAGTACTGCAGGAAGATTTCCGCCTGCAATATCAGGTCTTCCAGCACCGTGCTTTCGCTCTCCGGCGATTCCGGCGTGTCGCTGTCGTCGTCCAGCTTCAGCACCGAGGAAAAGCGCACGGCGATCGCGTTGAAATGGCTGCTGTCGATCTTGCCGCGCAGCATTTCCAGCCGCCGCTGGTGCCCGGGCTCGTAGGCATCCACCTCGGCGGCGCGGTCCAGGCAATCGGCGGCCTTCAGGAAATTTCCGCCGGCGTAATACAGCTCGAACAGCTTGAGCAGGGTGGCGCAGTAGTCGTGCTCCCGGTTGGAGGCGTTGTAAACCTCCACCATGTACTCCAGGAACTCCAGTCCGGCGTGGTGCTGTTCGCCGATCTCCTTCATCAGCGCCACGAACTCTCGCTGATTCCCGCTCTTGCGCTCGTGGGCCTCCAGCTTGCGGGCCAGCGCCCGCGCTGCCTCCTGCTGATTCTGGTCCAGCAGCGCGGCCAGCATCTCTCCCACTTCCTTGATCCTCGCCGGATCGCCCTGAAACAGCTCCCACAGCACCGGCTCGGCATCCATCAGGCGGTTGGCCGCCATCAGCGCGCGGGCGTACGCCTCGCGCTCTTCCATGCGGCCGTTCTCGACCGTGGCAAACGGCTCCAGGACGGCGATCGCCTCCGCCACCTCTCCGCGTTCGTGCAGCGCTTTGCCGTAAGCCAGCGCGACATCTCCCTTCGCGGCATCCATCTCATGGGCGCGGCGGTACCACGGCAGAGGATCGCCGCCCGCCTCGCGCGCCAGCGTGCCGACGTGAAGAAAAGCGACGGCGGCGCAGCTCCCGTCGCCCAACTCGGCCGCCAGTTCGCCTTCGCGCTCGTAGTTTTCCGCGCTCGGGTCGAGCGCCAGGATTCGTTTCAAGATCGCCAGCGCCTCCTGCCGGCGCTGCGCTCCGCTGAATCCGTTGAACGCGACCTGGTAGGCTTCCAGGGCCTCGCGGCGGCTGGTTTTTTCCACCAACTGCGCGAACCGGAACGTCTGCTCCACCGAAGGCGCGCCCAGCCGGGCCAGCTTCCTGTAGTTGATGACTGCCTTGGCCGTATCGCCGGCGGCCGCCTGATGGTCGAACAGCGCCGAAAACAGTTTTGCGGCTTCGCGCTGGCGCCCGGCGGCGGCCGACAGCTCGGCGGCCGTCTGCCGCACCATGTCGTTGCCCGGATCTTCCTTCAGCGCCTGCAGGTACTCGTCCAGCGCGGCGTCCTGCCTCCCCTTCTGCAGGTACCTCTCGGCTTTCTCCAGATGCTTGCTGATCTCCGGCATAGATAATTCGGCGTGGCACTGGGGCTTGGGCCCAGCACGAATGCTGCGCGTTGACGGAAGTCCCGCTAGCGCCGCTATTTTAGTACAAGCATTTTCGCGGAGCGATTGCCGTTTGCCCTTACTTAAGTGCTGCCATGCCGGTAACCGGAATCTCGGGAACCGGAAACCGGAAACTGGAAACTGTTTTCCTTGACATTTCGCCTTTTATTCGCTAAGAATCAGGGCGGAGGAGCGCCCATCCATGGCCCTCACGCGCCGTCAACGGCAGGTTTATGACTTCATCGCCGCCTTCGTGCACTCGCATGGCTACTCGCCCTCGTTTGAGGAGATCGGCGACGGCCTCGGCCTCAGTTCCCTGGCCACCGTGCACAAGCACATCAGCAACCTGGAAAAAAAGGGCTTGCTGCGCCGCGACTACAACCGCAGCCGCTCCATCGACGTGCTCCCGCCGCGCGGGCGCATGAAGCAGGCCATGGCCGCGCCGCTTGCCCTTCCGCTGCTCGGACGCATCGCCGCCGGCCAGCCGATTGAAGCGATGGAGAACCCGGAAACCATTTCTCTGGCCGACTTCACCGGATCCAAAGACGTTTTCGTGCTCCAGGTGCGCGGCGATTCCATGCAGGACGAAGCCATCCTCGACGGCGATTACGTGCTCGTCGAAAAGGTGCAGACGGCCCGCGACGGCGAGATCGTCGTCGCCCTCCTGGAAGGCGCCGAAACCACGCTGAAGCGCTTTTACCGCCAGGGCGAGACCATTCGCCTGCAGCCCTCCAACGCCGCCATGCAGCCCATCCTCGTGCCCGCCGCCGCCGTCCAATTGCAGGGGCGCGTGATTGGCATCCTGCGCAAGTACTGACAGCCGTTTACGGTTCTCGGTTCTCGGTCTTCAGTTCTCGGTCATCAGCTACGGACCGACGACCAACGACCAACGACCGACGACCGACGACCAAAGGAAAAACGCCCGGTTTATCACCAGGCGTCCGTTCTTGCTGAAAAGCTGTCAGCTACGAATTGATATGCCGCTCCAACGCCTTTTCAATCGCCTCTTTCTGCACGTAGCCCACGATCTGTTCCTTCACTTGGCCGCCCTTGAAAATCAGCAGCGTCGGTATGCCGCGGATGCCGTAGCGCTGCGGCGTGGCGGCGTTCTTGTCAACATCCATCTTGCCGACCTTCACCTTGCCGTTGTAAGTGCTGGCCACCTGTTCCACGATCGGCGCCAGGGCGGTGCACGGTCCGCACCATGCCGCCCAAAAATCCACAATCACCGGCTGGTCCGACTTCAACACCGTCTGGTCGAAGTTCGCGTCGGTCACCTCGAAAATCGCGTTGCTTGCCATCGATCCTCCCAAATATAAGTGCGTCACGTGCGTCCCTCCGGCTCACACGTGCCTCCGCCTCATCAGGCGCTGCATATCGTATCATTGTTTATTGGATGCGCCGGGCGCGGAGAAGTAGCAGCCTGCCGGCTCGCCCCCGGCATCCGGCTTGGGTTGAGAGTGGTTTTGTTGCGTTTCTGCCCGGAAGTGGGAGAGTTCGTAGCCTGGCAGGCTGTTCGCCTGTTTCGAGTGGACCTTTGCCGGATGCCTGGAGCGTATCGTGAAAAGCAACGTCCCGGCTCATCACCGGGACGCCACGGCAGCCCTCCCCCAGAACTGCCTCACAACGGTTGCGATTATGGGTTGATCGTCCGCCGCTGTAAATGTCACTTCAGTAACCGCGCAGTAACCGTGTGGTAATCGCCGCTGCCGCCCATCCCACACCAACTCCCGCCGCCCGCGCGCGTCACCTCGATTCGCGCTATCTTAAGTTAGTGATCAAGCCTTCTTAGACCGGGACAAGGTGCACTGTCATGACCTCGGTAAAAGTGTTTGCCACCATCCTTTTGTCGGCAGCAATTATCTCTGCCCAGCAGATTCCACCCGGAACCGCATTGCCGCTTTGGCTCAATAACACCCTCGATTCCCGGAAGGCCAAAGCCGGCCAGCCGATCTCCGCCGCCATCGCCCAGGACGTCCCCTTGCCCGGAAATGCCAAGATTCGCGCCCGCTCCCGCGTCAGCGGAAGCGTGCTTGCCGCCGGCGTGAATCCCGACGGCAGCTCCTACCTCCGCATTCGTTTTGATCGGCTGCGCACCAGGAATGGCGACGTTCCCATCACCGCCAGCCTGCGCGCCCTTGCCTCGCTGCTCGAGGTGCACGACGCGCAGCATCCCTCCCACACTCCCTACCGCGGAGAAACGCCCTACAACTGGACCACGGCTCACGTCGGTGGCGACAACGTTTATGGCGTCGGCGGCCCGGCCATGCATGGCGACGAGGAAGTCGGCGTTGGCGTCTATGGTGGAGTCTTGTCCGAGTTGCACGCCGTGGCCAGCTCCGGCTGCGAGACCGACAGCGGGAAACGCAGACTCGCGCTGTGGGTCTTTTCATCGTACGCTTGTGGCGTTTACGGTTTCGACGACCTGGCGATTACCCACCCCGGCGCCACCAGGCCTTTCGGCGAGATTGTGCTGGCATCGAAGAAAAACGTGCATGTGCCCAGCGGCGCCGGCCTGCTGCTGATCACTCCGGAAGCGCGCTAGGACCGTTTCCCCCGTTCCCATCGCCGGAAGCCAGCTCTCGAAACTGAAAAACCGGAAACTCCGCAACTGGAAACTCCTCTGGAAACTAGAAACTAGAAACTAGAAACTAGAAACTGCCGGAAACTAGAAACTAGAAACTAGAAACTGGGATAACTGGAAACTCCTCTGTCCTGGGCCAACTACCTTCGTCACCTAGCCCTTTGCGCCTGAAATTACGACAATGTATCTGCTTCGTTTTCACTGACATGAGTTATTCGCACGCCGGTATGGAAGTCCCCGCCGAAGACATCGCGCAAGTCGAAATCGACGCCCTCCAGCACGGCCTCGCGGCGCGCAACCTGCATGGCGATCAGGCACTCGCATTCGTCGTGGAACAAATGCGCCAGCTCACCTGCGCCACGGCGGCGGTCATCGCCCTGCCCGATGAGGGCGAGATTGTCTGCCGCGCCAGCAGCGGAAACGCTCCCGCCGTCGGCGCCCGCGTGGATCCCGACTCCGGACTTTCCGGCGAGTGTGTGCGCACCGGCCGCCTGGTGCGCTGTGACGACACCGAGGCCGACCCGCGCGTCGACCGCCTCCTCTGCCGGGGGTTGCAGCTCCGCTCCATCCTGATTGTGCCGGTCACCAACGACGGCCATCCGGCGGGCGTTCTGGAAGTTTTTTCCTCGCAGCCCAACGCCTTCCATGCCAGTCACCAGCTTTTTCTGCAAAACGTGGCCGGCCTCGTGGCCGCAATCGCGGCTCCTCAGCCGGCGCCCGTGCCGCCTCTCTCGCCGCATCCCGAGACGACGGCTCCTGCAGTCAAAATAGTTCCCCCACCACCGCAGGTGGAGGAAGAACCCGCCGCCTCCACGCAACAAGCGTCGACCGGCGAGAAGCAAGCGCAACAACCTCCGCCATCCGCGCCAACCGCCACGGCGGAGCCAGGTGACCAGCCGCCGGAAACCGCCGCGGATCCCGAGCCGCCAGCCGAGATTGCCCAGGCCGCATCGCTGGCGTCGCCGGCGCCTGCTCCCCAGGATGTCCAGATAGAGATGCGGCCCGCTGCTGCCTTGTCCGAGGGCATCCTGAGCGCCTATGCCGGAGGCCAACCCCGCATCCGCCTGTCTTCCTCCATCACGACTTTCGCCCGCGTGGCGGCGCAACGGTTCTCTACCATCGCCGCGCAACGGTTCCCTTCATTCAGGATCAGAATAGCCGTCGTCGGCCTTCTGCTGATGCTGCTGCTCGTCGTCGCCTGGCCACGCCGCCGGACTGCCGCTTCGCCCAGCAGCGCCCCGATGAATGTCCAACTCAAGCACGACCAGCCTGCGCCCGCGCCCGCCCGTCCCGCTCCCGCGCTCTTGCTGGCGTCCAATGCCACCGCCGATCAGGACACCGCCGACGAAGAGCTCGTGCCCTCGAAACCGGCGATCCGCGCTCCTGCGATTACCTTCCCGCCGCCGGACCTCACCAATTCCAGCGGCCCGCCGGTCCTGACGCAGCTTGCGCGCTCCACCGGCCAGCCGCCCGCCATTTCGGGCTTGCTGGAGGCGCCTGTCGCGGCGCCCAGGCTGGTGGTTCCGGAAGTTTCTCAAATGAGCGGCGGCAAGCTGATCCGGAAAGTAGATCCTGTCTACCCGTCAGGCGCTCTGGGCATGCACGGAAAAGTGGTACTCAAGGCGACCATCAATCCCAAGGGACGAGTGGCCCGGGTCCAGATCGTGAGCGGGCAAACACTGCTAGCGCAGGCAGCCGTCGCCGCGGTCACCCGCTGGCGCTACCAGCCCTCCCTGCTGAACGGTGTCCCCATCGAAAGGGAGCACGACATCGTCATCGACTTCAAGGCGCCGGGCCAATAGCGAATCCCCTCCCACCCAAACACAGCGTGGACGAAAGCCGCGTTCGCTCCTCAGCAACTGGAAACTGGATGGATTTGTGCCGAATGGCTAACCCGATCGCTCGACTGACCGCAAGGTTAGCAACGTAATTTCGGGCGGTGAGTCGAAGCGGATCGGCAGAAGGGTTGTGCCCAGTCCGCGATTTGTGTACAGAGCCAGACGTCCCAGCCGGCGCAACCCGCGCGGGTACTTTCGCCCGAGCGCCGGCAGGTAGGGCGGGCCAAGCACAGGAAGCGTCACCTGGCCGCCATGCGAATGGCCGGAGAGCTGCAGGTCGACGGGATGATGCATGGCAACGTCGGCGTAGTCGGGCTCATGCGCGAGCAGGATCGTGCAGCTCTGGGGAGGTATTCCGCGCAGCGCCTGATCCACATGCGCACCGCCTCCAAGAACATCATCAACCCCGGCTATCCAGATACGTGCTCCGGCACGCTCAACGTAAAGATTGTAGTTTCGAAGGACGGCGATCCCGTGCAGTACGAGGATGCGGGCGATGAACCCGGGATCGTCATCGTGATTCCCGAGCACCCCGAAAACGCCCAAAGGAGCGTGCAGATCGCCCAGGATTTGAGCGCAGGGCTTGGCGTGTTGTGCCGCGTTGGAGTGCCTGCCGAACGCCGGAACAGTGACGTAGTCACCGGTCAGGACAACGATGTCAGGCTTCAGTTCATTCGTGATCCGCGCCGCATGCCGGATCAGCTCGGCGCTCGACTGTGAATCATGGTGAAAGTCGCTGAGCTGGGCAATCGTGAGGCCGTCAAACTCACGGGGCAGGTGCGGTAGACCGATCTCAATCCGTTCAAGAATCGGCCTATAGGGCTCGATCAGCGCGGCATCCGCCGTGACCCCGAGCAGAGATGCCGCGCCAAAGCCTGCCGCAACAGCCAGGAACCGCCGGCGACTAAGCGGAGGGTGCTTGGCCGTAGGATCTCTCACCGTTGACAATGTTGTGCGGCACCTGTTCTGCTCGCCGTCGGCTAAGGATTGGTCGCTTGTTTCCCGCTGGCAACCGCTTGATGCAAGAGATGCTGCACCTCCGGATCCACCAGTCCGGCGAAGGTGCTTAAACGCTCGGCCGCCGAAGCAAGCTCAGATGCATCGTTCACCTGCGTACACATGTCGACGCGGAACGAACTGAAACCAGCGAGTACCGCGAGCTTCCCTTTCAGCAGTTGGAAGCCACTATCGTTTAAAGGGCCGTTTTCTCCGCGCCAATAGTAGGCGCATATGTTCATCGGATCCTCCTCCCGAGAACGCAAAACAACCTGGGTGATCACAAGGTCGGGCACAGTGGCAACCGGGCGCGTGGCGAGTTGCGTGATTACGGACCCGCGGTAGGTGGCGCAGATGCTCGGGCTATCCCATCCGACGGGTTCAGGACCGATAAACAAGTTGATCGGCTCGCCCTGGCCGTTTGAGTAGTCCCGGTAGACGATGACGGCGGGTGCGTAGGCGCGACGAGTGGCCTGGGAGTCGGAAAACTCGGAGCGTGTGACCGAGTACGGCCCCAACTGCGCCGGAAAATAGGCGAGCACCCCGCTCGCCGGCATCACGCCGTGCAGCGGCATGGTGGTGTGCGCAGCTGCGCCCGCCAGCACAATCGCGAGAAGGATCAGCCAATAGCGCGTAAGCGATGGCATTTCAGTAGGCGCGCCCATAGAAGCAACAGCAGAACGCAAACCCCAAACAGCACAAATCCGAGCGCGTGGTCCCAAAGGGGCTCGTATCGAACGAATCTTGGGCCGGCCCAGTTCACAAACGAAACGACGCCGAACAGCCGTACGAAATTCGCGGCATAAGCGAGTGGTAGGGCAGCCGCCAGGATCGCCAATTTCCGGTGCCAGCGGCCGCGGACAAGGTAAACGTAGAGGACAGCGGTGAGGAGCATGGCGAAGCTCGACCGCACACCGTTGCAAGCGGGAGCAATGTCGACGGCACGCGACGGGTCCGGGAAGAGCACCATCGCGCCCACGACGTGTGTCGGGATGCCGATGAGATGGGCGGAAGAAGAGGCGACGCGGGCACACATCGCCTGCAAAGGATAATCGAACCGTGCAAGCAACGCGGGAGGGACAGGAACCAGAAAGAGGAGGAACAGCAGCGGAAACGAGAGGAGGCGGAGCGTGTTCCATCCCCAGCCGACGACGATGATGCCGCTGAGGGCGAGGACCAGCAGAAGGGGCGTCGCGGAGTAGATGCGGATCTGGGTCAGGTCGAGGAAGAGGGTGATGAGGATGGCGGCGCTGACCAGGAGGAGGCCGAGCGCGGAGGGGCTCTCAGCGCGGATGCGGCGGCGCTTAAGGTAGATGAGGGCGAGGCAGACGCAGGGAGCCAGAGCGGAAGCGGAGTAGATGGTGTCGGTCGTCCACAGTTGGGCGATCCACACGAGGCGCGGCCAGAAGATCACGCCAAGGCCCAAGGCGAGCAAGGGCGCAGTCAGGCGCTGGAGGCGCGAGGTGGAATCGGCGAGCAGGGTTGAGCTGGCCATGAGTTGGGAGCGCGATGGCGGAGCGAAGGGCAGGAGAGATTTTGTTACTGATTGGCTAATAGGAGATGGCTAACGCATCCGTACGAACTCCACCCCCCTCCCCCCGCTCTTAAATAGAATCAACAACTTCCGCACGGTATACCGGCTGATCCTGACGGTAACCGTCGGTATCCGCGTGTGAGGGGCACTGGTCGCGCGGGGCGGGGGCGGCGAGGGGGAAAGTTTATTAAAAGGTAACGGCGGCTGGGAGAGGCCGGGAACAGAGCCAATCTGCCGACCGCGACCGATGGCTACAGGCGAGTGCGCGAGCGGGCGTACTGCCAGGCGACCGCGGCTGTGCCCAGCAGCGCGAGAATCAGGCTTGGATTCTCGGGGCTGTGCGGACAATGGGGGACACCACCGGGATCGCCATAAAGGGCGACGGTGCCGAGGGCGACGAGGCCGACGACTGTAAGGCATTTCGAGCAGATCTTGATTAGGTGCATTGGATGGCTCCTGTGAACAGGCTAAATTGACGATCTCTAGGGTCAGTCCGCCGCAGCGACCATGGTTTTCGCCACCGACGCCTGCACTTGCTTGTCGATCCACGTGTATGTTGTAGCTAATCCGTCCCGCAGTGGCATGGTCGGCTCCCAGTTGAGCCTCTCTCGGATCAAATGGTTATCGGAGTTGCGCCCGCGAACTCCAACGGGACCGGGTACATGATTTATCGTGAGTGCCTTTCCCGCTATCTTCATGATCATCTTCGCCATGGCGTTAATGGTGACCATTTCCTCCGAGCCGATGTTTACCGGGCCATGGAAATCCGAGTTCATGAGGCGGCGTACCGCTTCGACGCACTCATCGATATAGAGGAACGAGCGCGTCTGCTCCCCGTCGCCCCACATCTCGATAGAACGTCCATCTTCCGCTTTGGCGATCTTGCGACAAAGGGCTGCCGGCGCTTTTTCGCGTCCGCCATCCCAAGTGCCTTCGGGGCCAAAGATGTTATGGAAACGGGCAACGCGGACATCGAGGTTGTGATTACGCGAGAAGGCAAAGTACAGGCGCTCGCTAAACAGCTTTTCCCAGCCGTATTCACTGTCCGGAGCGGCAGGATAGGCGGTCGATTCCGCGCACTTGGGGTTCTTGGGGTCTTCCTGGTTGTAGGCGGGGTACATGCAAGCCGATGAGGAATAGAAAACCTTCTTCACGCCTTTACGCGCGCCAAAATCGGCCATATGAAGGTTGATCATGGCGGAGTTGTGCATGATGTCTGCATCGTTTTCGCCGGTGAAGACGAAACCTGCACCTCCCATATCGGCCGCCAGTTGATAAGCCTCGTCAAAGCGCCGATCCAAGACCAACTCCCAAGTACGAGGATCCCGCAGGTCACCAATGACGAAGTCGTCGGCCGCGGTCGGACTGAATTCGGTGTGCTTCAGATCCACGCCGCGAACCCAGTAGCCTTCGGCCTTTAATTGCTTGACCAAGTGGCTGCCGATGAAACCGCCGGCGCCACAAACGAGTGCATTCTTCTGTGTCATAACTGCTCTGAGGGTTGCCGAAGTAGAACTAGCCAGGAATCTCAGGTCGGTGCGGGGCAATGGCAAGGGGGTACCTCGTCGCGCCGAGCAGTTGACCGGCAAACTTGAGGACGAACTCAGGGTTGTTCCGCAGGTACCGGCGCCAAAGCCGCCGCGGCTCGGTAGAGAGGCGATGCAGCCATTGCAGGCCGGCACGCTTCATCCAGCGCGGGGAGTCGGGGACCAGCCCGGCGTTGATGTCGAAGGCCGCGCCGACGCCAAACATCAGGGTGGTATCGAGAAGCGGCGCGAACTGCTGCATGAAGCGCTCCTGCTTGGGCGTGCTGAGGCCAACCCAGAAGCAATCGGGCCTGAGCTCGGCGACGGTGGCGGCGAGGCGGGCGGTCTCCGCCGCATCGAGCGGACGGAATGGAGGAGAGTATGTGCCCACGATGCGCAGGCCGGGATACTTGTTTTCCAGGACCGACTTCAGGTGGTCGGTGACGCCGCTCTTGCCGCCAAAGAGAAAGTGGGTATAGCCACGTGGGACGGAGAGGCGGCAGACCTCGAGGATCAAGTCGGGGCCATAGACGCGGTCCATGTCGGCGAAGCCTTGCCAGTGTCCGGCCCAGACGGTGGGCATGCCGTCTGGGGTGGTTAAGTAAGAGGCGTTGAGGATGGCGCGGAATCGGGGGTTGCGCTGGGCCTCCATGACGCCGTGGACGCCGGTAACGCAGACGTAGCCCTTGCGACGGTGGGAGAGCGCGGTATCCACCAAGTGGACGGCGCGCTGCATGTTTAGGGCATCAATCTTAACGCCCAGGACATTAGCGAAGGCTTGATCAGTCCGCCGCGGCAGCATACTTACCTTCGGTTGCGGCACACGCCCTGCGTTGAGCCACTTAACAAGATGATGATGCCTGTAACGACTTACCTAAGCTCGTAAGTCCAGGTTGGGTGAGGGTATTGCCGTGGATCGATTAGCGCCAGCGATCCAGTCTCTCGCGAGCCGTCTCAAGTGCCACAAAGAGATGTGCGGTTGAGCGGCAACAGCAGTTAATAGTCTGAAATATCCTCGCACGGTCCTCCCCTCAGCCCGGTCGATGATACTTAGCCGATACTCGCGAGTCGCCCAGGCCTCCACTGACCGGCGCCAGCGTGTGACCGCCGACTGGTTGGCAGCGTACGAATGAACACTTGGCTCCGGTTCGCCTCTCCGGCGGCAAATCGCGCGGTGCGCGGCATAGCGGTTATCCCGGCAGAGCTGCTTGTATCTGGTCATGACAGTTTGCCTCGTGTGGAATCGGTAGAAAAATAGAACTTGGTCGAGGTTCGCAGTGCGTCCTTGCTCGCACATCCGGAGGCAAAAGTCGACATCCTCTCCAAGAACGCCAGTTGGATAGCCACCGATTGCGTTTGCAGTTTCGGAACGGAACATGAGGCTCGGATGACATACACCGGCTTGAGCCCTGAGCAGGCGCGTCTCGATTCCATGATGGTCCACTGGACATCGAAGCGCTCCCTGAGTCACATTCCCAACGAGAAACCGGATTTGGGTCCCAACCATCACGACGTCAGGGTGCGCATCGAGGTACTCCAATTGGTAGAGGAAGCGATCTGGCAGTGATAGATCGTCCTGGTCCATCAATGCCACATATTCGGCCTGGCAGTAGCGGAGGCCTGCGTTGCGGGCGGCACCGGGGCCTTGGTTGCTTTGACTGACAATAAGTACTCTCGGGTCACCGATGGAACGAAGGTATTCCGCCGAGCCATCGGTTGAGCCGTCGTCAACGACTACAACGTTGAAGTCCGTGAAGGTCTGCTGAAGAATGCTCTTCAGCGCTTCTGGAAGAAACGGCATCCCGTTATAAACGGGAAGGACAACTGTCAAACGCATGTCTCAGCTCCATAATTCTGTCAGACGCGCCGTATCATCCCTGGAATCGGTTACGCTTCTTGGGCGAGCTCGGGTTGCGGCTGCTTTTCGAAAAACAGATAACAACCGCTCAAAGTGTTGGTTTTTGCTAAACGTACTCGTAACAAGGCGATATCCTTCCGCTCCCATATTGGCTGCAGTCTGCGGGTCCCTCAAGAGTGCTTCAATTTTCTCCGCTAACAGTATGGTATTTTTTACCGGAACCAGATATCCATTTTTACCATCCTTCAGCCAATCTGAAATACCACCAACATCGAAAGCAACAACGGGCTTTGAACACATCATGGCCTCAATCCCAACGATTCCAAATGGCTCCGGCCAGATTGAAGGCACAATTGACACGGAAACTGCACGCAGATGTGCAGCGATCTCTTGCGTTGACAGCCATCCCACGAAATCGACCACGTCGGACAGTCCCAGTGTACGAGCCAACTTTTTGCAGTAAGGCAAGTAGTATCCGTCACCGATCACTGAGCATCGAAATGGAGTAGACACGCGCGTCAGCGCACGCAACAAATAGTCAATGCCTTTGTAGCGATCCATTCGCCCCACAAATGAAATGATAGGTAGCTGTCCGTTCAGGGACACGGCCGGCAGTGGTTGCAAATTCGTGAAATAACCTACAACCGTCACTTGCTCCGGTTGAAACCCATGCTGAATCAATCTTTGCTTCATGTAGTTACTAGCGACTACGTGAATACCAATGCTTTTGTATATACTGAGCAGCTTATGCTGCTTGCGAAGACTGTTATAAATTAGTGGGCGACCGGCATTGTTGTGACTTTTCCGCACGAAGCACCCATGAAGCAAACAACGGCACCCCAGGTTGTGAGTACATATGGTTCTACGGAAATAACTAATGTTGCTCTCTCTCATGCACGCTAAGAGATTAATGTGAGACATGGGAACAAGACCGCCGTAGTTTCTCAGGCGAGAGAGTAGAGCGTAATTTCTGACTCCGGACATGAATATGAACGTCCGGTCTTTCCCCTTTTAGAATCGCGTTGAGGCGCTCAACCTCTAATGTGTCCTCAACAGATTCAAATTGTGAGAGAGTGCTAATCTGGTAGGCTCCGTGGAGAAGCCCGGCTATGCCCTCCCGTACGGGTTTAGTCGTTTTACGGCCATATACAAGAGAACACGCATGGCCCAGGCGGGTGAATTCCTGAAGACAATCTACTAGGTATTGTTCGCCCCCACCGCAATACCCCCACACTGGAGCAACCAGAAGAATATTCATGGGTTATATCTCATTGTTGTTTACGACCTTCGATTTGAGGCCTTGCGCCGACTCGACTAGCGGGCCGTGCTGAAACGAGGTCGGTTGCTCCCACCTCGTGTGCCCACTCAGGCCGGAAGAGCGTGCGACCCAGGGGTGCGCAGCCTGCCGCTAGCGCCATTCCGACCAGTGCCCACGCGTACACGGCCGGCAGCAGAAAATCCCACACCGGTATCATCACTCCGGCAACGGTCGTAGCCACAAATACTGCACCTGCGGAAACTGTCAAGATGCTCGTATCCTTATTCCTGAGGTGTCGCGTTCGAAGGAGCGACACGAGGATTGCCCCGGTCAGACCGAGATAGGCGAAGGCCCCAATGACGCCCGTCTGTACGGCCACTTGGAGCACCCAGTTCTCCGTGTACTCCGCCTCGTCGACACCTCCGGCAAACCTCGCCTGGACATTGCCATACTTGCCCAATCCGATTCCGAATGGGTTTGTGGCAGTCACCTGCAATGCCTTCTTCATGCGTTCCTTGTGCGTCGCACTCGAGTCGTCGGTCTGAGAGACAATCGAATGGAGTCTCTGACCGAGACTGGAGTTGAGCACCGACGCCCCACCGAACAGGAGCGCCCCGGAGATAAGGCATAGCCCGACGTAGAGGACCGCCGCGTGCCGCCTGACATGAACACGGTCAACGACGCACACCGTGACGATCCCAAACAGAAGGGCTAGGTATGCGCTTCTCGCGTACGTCAACAAGAGGCAAGGAACCAGCAGCGCGAACCACGGCAGCGCGACCCGCAACGCCGTGCGTCCCGCACCGGAGAACAGAACCAGAATGGCAATAACGGCACCGTAGGCGGGATCGAACACGCTGAGCGTGTACGAATACAGCCTCCGATTGCCGTCGGCGTAGAGATCGGGAACGTGGTACGCGAGTGGAAGGAGACGTTCGTAATCCCATGCATACTGTATGAGGCCATATAGAGCAATCAGACCGACGCTCCATACCATGGCGCGAAGCAGTGTCACGATACGTTTCCCGTCGAGGTCCAGAAACATGAAAAATAGCATGACGCCTAAGAACCGGGTCTCGAGGACGAGGGAGAAGATCGCTGGGACACTAGGCAACCGAAGAATCGTGGCGCAATACACAAGCATCAAGAGGCCGCTCCAGATGAGGACCCACCGATTCGAGGCAATGATCTCCTTGCGATTGGGGTTTTGCCAAAGTAGTCGGAAGATGCCAATAGCCAACAGCACTTCCTTCCACATAGCGAACCATTGACGAGCGCTCGAATCAAAGCCGCCGAGTAACTGCGTGATCAGGCTTTGAAAGGGGATCAACACGATAAGCAAGAGGGCCAACCAGAATGGTGGGGCGGTTATCAGAAACGCGCAGAAGAGCATTCCAGCCATGGCCGTCAGGCCCGCTGCCACGCTGGACGTAAACATCAGGACCGCAGTGACTCCAAATGCAATGAGGATCGCCGGCAGAATAGCCGACAGCGGCCTCGCAATGGCGCCGGTGGGATTGACGGACATCGTGGCCAATCGCGACATGGGCTTCAGTCGTTCGCCGCGACGGCTGCAGTCACGGCAGGTTCAGGTCTTTGCTCGAGTGGGCTACGGCTCATGCCCAATCGGCTCCAGGTCAGCCGCGCTATTACACACGAACTGGCGCTCAGCGCCAGGATGGGGCCCAGCGCGGCACCCGAGATTCCGAAAAAGCGAGGCAGAGATAGCGACGTCGCAACACCGACAGCGCTCCCGATCAGGGCGGCGAGGCAGGCTTCACGGAACCAGCCCGCACCGTTTGCAACAGCATCAGTAATGGAACTCACCGGCATAACCAGCGCCACGAAGCACATGATCCTGACGACCGGAACAGCGTCCTCGTAGCGTCCGCGGAAGCATAGGTGAATGATTGGTCCGGCGAGCACCGCCAAAACTGCGGCGCCGGGGAGCAAGAGCGCGTAGGCGAGCAGGAGCGCCCGTCGATAGTATCCGCCAAGAATTTCCTTGCCAGTCGCGGCGATGCGCGACGATGCCGGCAGAGTGACCATGACCAGACCATTGGCCACCATGGTCATGCCAGTGTAGAAAACTTTCGCGGCCCCGTAAGTCGCTGCGCTCAACGGTCCCAGGAAGTGGGCAACGGCGAGCGTATCTACCTGGCTTTGCCCATAGGTGCTCAGCATCGACACCGATGAGTACTTGGAGTGCCGGAAGTACTCCCTGTAGCCGAAGTTTTGCTCCCTCGGTGACGATGGAGTGCTCCCGAAAAGGGCGTACAGGATAACGACGGGCGCGAGGCCGGTCACCGACGCCGCGCTCCGCGCCATGTAGAACCACACTGCCGAAGTCAGCATCGCGTTCGCGTGCAGAACAATCAGGATGACCACGTTGCTGGCCGCAAACAGGATGTCCATCATGAGCACGGTCCTGTATCGCATCCTGGCAAACAGAACGAGCTTCTGCACGGCATAAAAGGAAGTAGTCGCGAACGGAATACTGAGGTACTTGATCAACGTAAAGAAGGCTGAGTCGGTGTAGATGAGGCGGCCGACTTGGTTGCTGAGGAGAAGAAATATGGAGCAGACGATCGCCGTTACGGCGAAGTAGACGCCATAGGTAGCTCGAAGGGACTTATTGGAAGTCGCACCGAAACGGAGCGTCGGATTGGTGATGGGACCGAGAAGGAAGCACTGCCCGCCAAATAGGATGGCGTTGGCTACGACCACATATCCGAATTCCTTCCCGGGCAAAAACCACCCGGCCATCATGAAGGTGACGAACCCCTGAGCTCCCCAAGTCAGTTGACTGCCGATGGAAAGCAGCCCGTGGGTGGCGAGGCGGCCTTTAACCGGGAGAGATTGCGAATCGACGCTCACGCTGCTCCCGATCCCTTCATCACCGCCGGAATGGTCTGCGCCAGAATTTTCAGGTCCAGCCAGAGCGACCAGTGGTCGATGTAGCGCATGTCGAGGTCCATCCACTGATCAAAAGCAATGCCGCTGCGGCCGCTGATTTGCCACAGGCAGGTGACGCCGGGGCGGACGCTGAAGCGTCGGCGCTGCCAATCCTGGCCGAAGCCCTGGTAGTCGCGGACGGGGAGAGGACGAGGGCCGACGAGGCTCATGTCGCCCTTGAGCACGTTGAAAAGCTGCGGCAGCTCGTCAATGCTGGTCTTGCGCAGGAAGCGGCCGACGCGGGTGATGCGCGGGTCGTCCTTGATCTTGAAGACGGGGCCGCTCACCTCGTTACGGCTCTCGAGGTCGGCCTGCAGCTTCTCGGCGTTGGCGACCATGGTGCGGAACTTGTACATGCGGAAGCGGCGCTTGTTGAGGCCGACCCGGTGCTGGAGGAAGAGCGCGGGGCCGGCTGAGTCCATCCGGATGAGCGCGGCGACCAGGACAAGCAGCGGCGCCAGCAGGATGAGAACCGAAGCGGAGACGATGATATCGAGGACGCGCTTGAGGATGGCGGGGCGGCCGTCGAAAGGCGATTTGTAGAGGGTGATGACCGGGCTGCTTTCGAATGCGTCGACGCGCGCGGCGCCGCGGTGGTTGAAGATGTCGGAGAGCACGCGCACCACGATGCCTTGCTCGCGGCAGAGGGCGACGATGCGGGAAGCACGCGAGTAGAACGACTTGACCGGCAGGGCGACCATGACCTCGTCGACGACGTGCGTGCGCAGGTAGCTTGGGAAGCCATCCAGGTCGCTGACCAAGGCCGGCTGAATGCCCTGCCGAGGATCGCGCGCTACCCACTGCTCGTCGACGAATCCGCCCAGCCGGTAGCCAAGCTCGGGCCGGGACTGAATGGCGCGGGCAAAACCGAGCGCACGATCATTGGTGCCGACAATGAGAATCGACCGCAGATTGTGGCCGCGCTCTCGAACAGCACGCAAGAAGGCCCGCATCGCCAGTCGCGAGAGTAGCAGCGTGGGAGTGCTGATCAGCCAGAAGATGGCAACCGCCTCCGGAGTTGCGGCGGTGAGTCGCAGGGTCACGGCCAGCAATGCCAGAAGCACGGTGGCGAGAGTGGAGGCCTTGAGGACGTCGGTGATCTCATTGGCCTGCGAACTTAGGCGGTGAGACTGGTACAGGCCGGTGGAGTTGAAGATGCAGTGCCAGGCGTAGAGCAAGGCCGCAATGATCAGCACATTCTGGATGCTGGTGCGTATCCTCAGCACTTCGACGATAGAGAAATGAGCTTGGGCAAACGGGGTCACTACGCTCGCGCAGAGTGATAGAGCGAGAACCGCGAGGTCGAAAAACACAAACAACCTAAGCAGGAACTGGCGACGGAAGCTGGTCATAACGGTAGTGGCTGGCGGTAGGCTGGCACGAACTGGGTCTAGGCAAGTTCAATGTCGTAATCGGCGATGGGGACTGCGATGGAGCGCTGGATGGGCTCGATGGAGATCACGAGCATGTTTTCGTTCTTATTGGAGGTGAGGACGCCTTCGATGCCGTCCAGGCATCCGCCGCGAATGCGGACGCGCTGCCCGATCTTGATGAACGGATGGGCTGAGAACGGAACATTTCGTGAAGTCAGGAGGCGAATGTCGTCAATCTGCTTGTCCGGGATTGGGATGAGCTCGCCGCTGAAGGCCACGAAGCTCATCACGCCCCTGGTCTGGAGCACTTGCACGCGCTGAGCAGGCGCCGGGTAGAGGTGAACGAAGGCGTATCCCGGGAAGGTTGGAACTTCGAGCACCTGCCAGCGGTCGCTCCAGCGGCGGCGCTGCTTCAGCGTCGGCACGAATGCCTCGATGCCTTTGTCCAGCAATTGCTGCGAAGCCTTCTTCTCGAATTGGCAGCGGACTTGGATGGCGTACCAGCGCGGCTCTTCCTGCGCGAGGGGAGTCTGGGGGATCGCTGCGGTGCTCGTGACTAGTTGTACGCTGGACATAGCTCCGCCAATCCTGTCCCATCCGGGCTTTTGCAAAGATTCATGAGCGACACGACTTCAACAACAACTTAAAGCGATAAGCAAACCGTCGGTTCATTCCCACTACAGCCTGCGATAGAGCTTTTCCGGGACCGGGAAGGTGCGGTTGTTGAGCACCGTTCCCAGCAGGCGCAGGTTGCCGTTTTGTAGCGATTCCTTCGTCTTTTTCGCGGCGATGCGGCGGGTAGCGTTCGCTTCCAATACCAGAACGATTCCGTCGGCGGCCTGTCCCAGCAGCGTGGTTTGGCTGTGCGCAGCCGCAGGGGGCGCGTCCACAAGGATGTACTCGAACTCTTGCCGCAGTGCGTCCAGGCGCGCTTTCACGTCGGTGATCGAAGCCGAGCCATTGTCGGAGGTAAGGGCCGAGGCCGGCGCCAGCCAAAGGTTCTCCGCAATCTGCTGGCACTGTTCGCGAACCGAGGTGCCCAGCGCAAAGTTGAACCCACTCAGATCCGGCTCGAACAGCCCAGAGGGCGAATGGCGGTTGGCATCGACCACGCAAACCGGCCGTGAGGTCCGCGCCGCCAGGACGCGGCCGGCGTGCGCACACACGACGCTGCTGCCTTTGCCATCGTCCACACCACAGAACACCACCTGGTGCGGCGCGCTGCCGTTGGCGCTGAGAAACACCTGCTGGACGAGCCGCAGCATCTCTTCCCGGCCGATGGCATCGAGATTGGCCACCCTGGCAGTGACCCGCTTTGGCTCGCGCGCGGCCTCGGTACGCGGCACCTCGGGCGCGGCGCCAAGCACCTGTTCTACCTGGGCCAAGAGTTCGAAATTTCTGCTCATATCAATTCCTATCCGCAGCCGTGCTGGCTTGCGTCGCGGCCTGAGTCGTTCTGCTTTCCCGGGGTAACCGAATACGCTGGCCAGCCTGCAGGTGATCGGGGTCCGTCAGGCTGGGATTCAAGGCCTTGATCTGCTGATAGCGCTGGAGATCAAAACCGCCGAGATACTGACTGCTGATCTCATGCAGCGTCTGCTCGGGCGCGACTGTCACCACCATTGAGTTTGTCCCAGAGTTCCTAGGAGCCGGCGCGGGCGGAGCAACGGCTGGCTCGGGCAGCGGCTGCGCTGGCTGGGTCAACCCAGAGAGGAACGCCTCGCTCACCGCTGGAACAGCCGGCGCAGATGATGCGGCAACGGACGCCATGACGTCCTGTTGCCACTTGGGAGTGAAAGCGGACGAAGCCAGGACGCTGAGCACGACCGCGGCGGCGGTCAGCAGCGCCCGCCGCAGCCGATGCTCTTTGCCCCGAACCCGTGCGGTGCGCTGGTGCTGGACTCTCGGCTTTGGTTTCAATTCGTGATCTTCGCGAACCAAGACTGGTGTGAAGCGACTGAAGTCCTGATCAGCAATCGCTTCCTCCACGATCCCTCGGTCCACCTGCGCCCTCTTGAGCGCGCAGCACAGCGACAGCGCGTTGAAGCACAGCGTGTTAATCCGCCGCGGACTGCCCTCGGTGTATCCGGCGATGCGATCCATGGCCCCGGCGGTGAACGGCAGAGGGCCGGCATGCCCGGCGGTTACCAGGCGATGCCGGATGTAATCTGCCGTTTCCACCGCGGTAAATCCGTCCAGACGGCACAGAAGCGAGATGCGCTGCCGCAACTGCTCCAGTCCGGGACTGGCCAGCTTCTCGGAAAGCTGCGGCTGCCCGGCGAGCACGATCTGCATCAGCTTGGCACGCGCGGTCTCAAAGTCTGAAAGCAGCCGCACTGTCTCCAGAAGTTCATCCGGCAGGTTCTGCGCCTCGTCGATCACCAGCACAACCCGCCGTCCCGCCCGCGCTTCCTCGGCCAGCACACCATTGAGTTGCTGGTGCATCTCGGCGATGTCCTCGCCCGGCTTCAATCCGAGGTCGTAGAGCAAATAGCGGAACAGTTCACGGGTGTTGCACTGTGTCTGGAACAGGAAGACCGTCCGGGCTGACTCGCGAACATGCTGCAGGAACTGGAATAACAGCGTTGTCTTCCCCATCCCGGGCTGCGCGATTAGCGCCGTAAACCCACGGTTCGAGTAGTACCCGTAGTAAAGGGTCGCCAGCGCTTCCCGGTGCATCATGCCCAGGTAGAGAAAACGCGGATCGGGGGTGCTCCCGAACGGCTCCTCGCGCAGCTGGAAATGGTTCAGATACATGCTTACTTCTCGTGCTTGGGCAGCGCCGCCAGGACCGGCGTGTCCAGATATGCCACCACCTCGTCCGGCGTCCGGAACGAGGGATCGATGAAGTCACAAACGAAGGCCGAGGTCATGCCGACGGCGCTCGCCAGCAGGAATGCCAGCAATCCCGATTTCAGCGGCGATCGCGCCGGCAGCGCCGGCACCGTGGGCTGTTCCGCGATGGCGACGTTGAGGATGCCGCGCTGGTCCAGGGCATCGCTGATGCGCGCCTCCTCGCGCTTGCGCACATACAGCAGGTAGTTGTCTTCTTCGGTCTTGGCGGCACGCAGGAGGTCCTGCTGGACGAGGCCGCTGTCCTGCAGATGTCGGGCGGCCTCCTGGTACTGGTGGGCGATGGCATCCGCTGCGCTTGCCTTGGCTTTCAAGCCCCTCAGATCCGTTTCCGCCTTAGCCAGCTCAGATCGCAACCATTGGTAGGTTGGGTTCTGATCGGTGGTCTCTTCACGCACCGGCCTGGTTTCTTCCTTGGTGATGGAGTCGCGCGCCTCGGCAATCTGCTTGTCGACCTCCTGCACCAGCCGGTAGGTTGGCGCGTACTTTGTGAGCAGCTCGGTGCGCTTCAGTTCGAGCCGCAACAGCGTGGATTTCAGCTCTTGCATCAGTAGCGCGTTGTCAGAGGTACGCACCTGGGTGGTCATGCGCGGTTGCATCGCGGCCAGTTGCGCCTGTAAGACGTGAATCCGCTGTTCGGTTTCGGCCACCGCAGCCCGTGCCTGGCGTGATTGACCCTCAAACTCGTTCACCTTCTGCAGGGTCAGGTCGCGCTCCATCTGCGCCGAAACTACCCCTTGCTGCTGCGTGAACTCGGTCAGCTTCTGCTCGGCCGCCTTCAGCCCTTCGCGGTATTGGCTAGTCTGCTGATCGAAGAACTTAAACTCGCCTGATGGCCGATGAACTTCAAGGTGCTTTTCCATGTAGGCGGCCGACAGCGTCTTCAGCACCTTGGTAGCCAGCGCCGGATCGTCGGAGCGATAGCTAACTGCGATGACATTGGTCTTGCGCAACGGATCGATATTGAGATCCGCGCCCAGGTGGCGGACGGCCTTGGCGACGCGGACCTCGTCGCCGCCGACCTTCGACAGTCCAGCGCTTTCTTCCTTCTGCAGCCCGGTTTGCAACACGACTTTCCTGAGCAGGTCGTCGCTGTTGAGCAGTTCGACTTCCGAGTTAATGTCTTCTTCGGTTACTCCGTACTGCGGGAATTGCGATGCGTTCTGTTGCGACGTGACCACCGGATCCACACGCTGGCGGCGCACCAGGATCTTCATCTCCGCCTTGTAGGTAGGGATCAATACCCCGGAAACCGCCACGCCCAGCAGCACGAAGACAAAGACTCCCAGGATTACCCACTTCTGCCGGAACAGGATGGCAACCAGGTCGCGCATGGTCGGCAGCGGCCGCCGATCATTGGGAACGTATTCGATGACTTCGTTCGGCATCTTTTCTCTCCGGCTGCTCAGTAGTTCAGCGGGTTTAAGTACATGCCCACGTTCACCGCTCGTATTAACCTTTCAATTCTGGAAATTTTGTTCTGCGGGACGTACAGCATGTCTCCGGGCCGCAGGTGGATATCCTCGTTCAGGTCGTGAGAAGCCAGCAGCTTTTTGGCGTCGATGACCTTCGTCTCAAACATGTCGCTCCCCGCCGGACGAAAGAGGACGACCTGGGAATGCTTCGCCTTGTCGTTGAATCCGCCGGCGATGGCAACGGCTTCGGTGATCGTCAAATCGCTGCGCAGGTCATACTTGCCGGGATGGCCCACCTGGCCGGCGGCGATGAAGTAAGGCTTCTCGAAATCCTTCAGGACGATCGTGATCACCGGGTCGTGCAAAACCTTGGCGTAAGCGCTCTTGAGCGACTGGATCAACTCGGGAATCGTCAGCCCTTCTGCTCGCAGGCTGCCGATCACCTTCGCGGTCACGTATCCGTCGGGCTGTATGGTCGCGGCCTGGTTCAACTCAGGCGAGAAGGCGAACTCAATATCGAAGGTATCGCCGCGGCGCAGTTGATAGCGCGGGTTCCGTTCCTGCAGGATCGGCGCAGTGCTCGCTGGGGAATTGTTCGCCACCGGCAGTGGCGCGACCGGCTGCTTCTGGCCGGAGGCAAGCGACGGAACGCTCAGGGACAGGAGCAGCACGAATCCGGTCATTAAACTGGGCACGCGTTTCATTGCACCCTCCACGAGCCGTCGCCGAGGTCGAACAGGAGGTCCGAGGAGCCCCTGGTATCGGAATGCAGACGGGTCGCCACGACGAATCCGCTGATCTGTGAATCTGAATGATCGACCCGAAGCACGACGCCCTCTCCCCGCAGCCGGACGCCGGGCGTACCACGGAGCGAGGGCAGCAGCACGTCCAACCGCAGTTGATCTCCGGTCGGCGGGCACTCGCGGCAAATGACGAAGACTGCTTGCATGCTGATGTCTCGCGTTGCCCCTTCTCCCGCTCGCAAGCTACCGTCCGCGTCTTTCCAGGAGAAAAGGGCCGGGGCCTGCACGTAGTAGCGCTTGAGCTTTCTGAGTTCCACCACCCGCTCCACACTCTCGTTGTCGCGCTGAACTGTCCGCAATGGACGAGAACCGATCATGATGATGTCAGACGGTACCTTTCGGCGCTGTCACGGACAAGAGAGAGAAAGTCTCAGAGCCTTTCGGCCCTGTTTTGGAGCGCGTATGGACGGGCTGATCTTCTCCCGAGGCAGTGCGATCGGCCCTGATGCGTTAGAGACGAATTTCTCTGTCCGATCGTAGTAGCCAAGAGAAATATGGCCCGGAGAAGAACTTCTCATGAGCTGAGCTGTCGTTTGGCAGAAACAAGGCCTGCAATGGCGTGCGCTGGTAATCTGCGTCCTTGGCTCTGGCGGACAATGCGTAATGAAAAGAGGTTTTGCGGTGGGGAATTCCACAGGATTCTTGCTTTCCCCATTCGGGAAGACTGCCGCCAAGGAACCAGCCGTTCTGGCTATGCCGTTAGTTTATAAGGAGCAACGGACGAATTCCCGACCTGGAGCTAACCAATCGGAATTAATGATTCCGTCATTGACTTCGATCAAAATTGAAGTACCCTGACGCCAGTCTTCCCATGCGAGCGAGCGATTGCACGCCAGCCCGATGAGCAATCGGTTGCGCGCCAGCCTAAATTCCAGGAGAGTTGAGCCATGACACCTCCGCAGGAGCAGGAGCATTCCATCAATGTGATCGTCGCTGAGGCCACGGTCATGGCATGCGAGCTGTTGGCGAATGCTTTGAGCCGGACGCCGGAGATGCGGGTGGTGGGATGGGAACTTGATTCAGAGTCGGCGCTAGCCAGAACGGCGCGCGTCAAACCGCATGTTGCGCTGATCAGCTCTGACCTGCAGGACGGCGCCGCCAGAGGACTATCGCTCGCCTCTGCGCTGCGCGCCCGACATCCGGAAATCCGCAGCGTCATCCTGCTCGACCGGCCGGATCGGCAGTCGACCATCGATGCTTTTCGCGCCGGGGCCCGGGGAGTTTTGTCACGCGGCGACGGGCTGGCCTTGGTCCAGAAATGCGTCCGCCGGGTCAGTGAAGGCCAGGTGTGGGCAAACAGCACGGAACTGCTTTACTTGTTGGACACCATGGTGCAGACAAAACCCGCGCACACTCTATCCGATAACTGCCGCAAGTTGCTCACCCCGCGCGAGCAGCAGGTGGTGCAGTTGGTAGCGGATGGCTTGGGGAACCGGGAGATCGCTGCCCATCTGAAGCTCAGTGAGCACACCGTGAAGAATTACCTCTTCCTGGTATTCGACAAGATTGGCGTATCAAGCCGCACCGAGCTTGTGCTGTCCGCCCTGACCAGCCCCATCGGCGATGCCACAACTGCGCCTCACGGCGACAAGAAGCACGACATCACCGCTACCGTGCGGCGCCGCCCCGATAGCATGACCAATGCCTGATGCGCGTGGAAAGTCGTTTGTCACTTCTGCCTTATTCTTTTCAGCGCAAATCATCGACCCCAACGGGAACACACAAAAGACAGGTGCAACTATTCCGCTCGACGTAGCAAGCAACCTGTTGCACACTTTGGAACAGAAAGCTGGTTGTTGCGGGTTCTTAAGAGATGGAACCAGAAAGCATTTCCCAGTCGGTGGTTCGATCCAAGGAGCGTGTTGCCATTGCGCTCCAGTTGGAAGTCTCTGGTTGTGCTATTGATGGCCGGGATTTCCTAGAGAGAGCATCGACGAAGATGATCAGCCGTGGCGGTGCAGCCATCGTTGTGAATAGGCGATTGGCGCCGCAACAGACTATCACTATCAAGCGGGTCGGGTCGGAACAGGAAGCCGAAGGTCGAGTCGTAGCTCATTTGGGTCATGATCCCGCTGGCGGCGAACTTTACGGAATCGTATTGCCCAATGCGGCGAGCACTTTTTGGGGGATTGACTTTCCATCCGATGAAGCTGAAGAGCCGCTGGTCAAGGCGCTGTTGGAGTGTCCAGGATGCCACACCCGCAAGATGGTCGCCCTTAGCCAGGCGGAATTCGATGTTTTCGAAACAAAGCAGTATCTCTCCCGCAACTGTTCCAAATGCCGTGATGTCACCTTGTGGCGACAAACCCTCTACCGCGTCCCACCCGACACGACTACGACCGCTATGCAACCTCCCGAGCGGGTTCCTTCGCCACCAAACGTGTCCGCTTCCTTGGAAGCCACGCAGCCGAACCGCAGGAAGCACACTCGGGTGAAGATGGGAGTTAAGGCATGCATCTTGTTCTACGGCCAAGAGATACCCGTCGAAGTCACAGACATGTCTCGTAGCGGCATCCGTTTTAGGAGCCACCGGAGCCTTGCCGAGGAACTGCTGGTGCGAGTCGCCGTCCCGTACACGCCGGGGGCGGCGAACATATTCGTCTCAGGCAAGATTTGCTGGTGCCGGACCCTGCCTTCAGGCCTGTCAGAATGCGGCTTGGAGTACGCACAGACAAGTCCGCCACGGAAATAGCAACCCGTCATCTACCTCGCATGATTTCCGTTCCGTTGTGCGCAGCAGCGCCTTGGGCGCAGAGACTCCTGGTGCACAGCCGGAATGGGCCGAAGCGACCCAAGCAGGCCTCCTCCTTGCGCATGGAATTTCAGAAATCTTTCAGGACTATCCACGCTGGCGCTGATAGCGTGGCGAAATCGCTTCCCATGAGCAGCAAAAACAAACGCCCATGGACGAGTGACTGACTAACAGCCCATGATGCAGCCGATGAGCGCCGGATCACGGATCTCAACAACCCAGCGCGCCCGCCGACCTCGGGCTCTGCGGAGCCAAGACGGACGGTACTGTGTTCCGTTTTCGGAACAGCCGTGCATCGCCGCAGGCGTGCGGCCGGGGGTCCATGAACACGCAGATCCGGCCTCCAGAAGCCGTCAGAGCCGATGTAGGGTCGTGCCCAGCTTGGCTTGGTTGTTCTGATTTCGGAACACGAGTGGGATTTTTGTCGTGTTTCGTCCCAGTGCTGTATTGGATACCGCACAAGTTCTGGGTTCCTGCTGCCATCCGCAACGAAGGCCAACTGGCCGAATCGTTCGAATCGAGCGTACCCAGGCAACTCACGGCCGCGGTATGGCTCAAGTTTGGGAAGGATGATGAACAATTCAGAACGGTTGTTGCTCTACACTCTTCCGCGATGGGCCGGCGTCACGGTGCTCAGCATTAAGGAACCGCTGAGTGACATGTGGCTGGGTGGTGAAGAAGCAGGGCATCATTCGGAAATCCCGTACGATCCGGACGGGTACGAGCAGCTCCAAACCGAGCTTCGCAAGGACTTCCTCAGGGTCCCTTCACGCGAGGCCTTCGGTGCCGGCGGAAATATTCGAACCGTCCGCGACCTGGATTCCGCCCTGGCAGATGTCCCCCAGAACCCGGTTCCGACACCCTCTGCAATGTTGGCCGCCCTGTTGCCAAGCGACGAGCTGGCTCTGCTCTTGCGCCGACCCATGCGCGCGGCCGCGCCGCCGGTTGCCGAAATTGGGGGCGCGAACACAGGCCGCCGCTCTCGAGGCCTGCACCTGGCAGCAAAAAAAGGAGCTGGGCGAGGAAGAACAACCAACAGAAGAAATCCTTGAGGAAATTCGTTTGCGGGGCCAGGTCATGCTGGACAGCGGCTAAGGTTTCAGGCCGGCATAAAGAATATCGGCATACGCGCTGCTCATGTCGATTTGTGCGAAGCCCGGCAGTTTCTTGGCCTGAAAGAGTTCATATACCTGGTAATGGTAGACAGCCGTCCCGATGATCAGGCGGGCGGCGGCCAGGGGATCCACCTTCCGCAGCTCACCTTTGGCGATGTAGTCTGAAATATGGGTCTGGAGGCACAGAAAGATCGGTACAAGCCTCTCCGACACGGTTGCGAAAACAATATCGCTTCTCTCCAGAGCGGCATTCAAAATGACCCGCTGGACTTCGGGCGCGCTGAAGGTGGCGTCAACGACGGTTTTGATCACATTGCTGATGAACTTCTGGGCGGGATAGCTGCGTTCGGCCACCGCTTCAATCTGTTTTCGAACCTGCAGCCCGGAGATCAGGTGATCGATCACCGCCGCATGCAACTGTTCCTTGCTGGAGAAGATCCGGAACAAAGTCACCGGGTTCACCCGAGCCCTGCGGGCGATCTCGCGTGTTGAAGCTCCGCTGAAGCCCTTCTCGGAAAAAACTTTTACGGCAGCCCTAATCAATTTTTCTTTGGCTGTCAGAGCCATGCTCCCCGGACCGATCGTGTCCGCTGTCGAGTAGTGTACCAATCGGCGCTTTCTGCACCTAATTCGCTGTAAGCGAGTGATTGCTCTCACTGCGTTACACAGATCTTCCGGTTGCCCACCAGGCGCAGCTGCAGGGCTGGGCTCAGCCCGGCCGGCGGGATCAGAAAACAGTGAAAGACGGCGTCGGCTGAAGCGGGAGCCCGCAGGCGAAATCCTGACCCGGAGCGCAGCGGAGGGGAAGGAGCCAGTTCTCTGGTGCCGGGAGGGGGACTTGAACCCCCAAGGGCCGAAGCCCGGCGGATTTTGAGTCCGCTGCGTCTGCCAGTTCCGCCATCCCGGCTGGTGGTTGGCATCCACAGGTTAGCATAGCCGCCCCACGCCCCCAACTAAGGACACGCAGCCGGAAATCACCGCAGGGACCGCACCCGCCACAACACCTGATAGCCAGTGCCCAATCTGCGACCGCGCACTGCCCACGTCGCCGCCACGCGCCGGCTCTTCGCCATCGAACCATCGACAGCTTGCTCTTCACCAACTCCCGCGTAACCCCGCGCCGGTGACCATCGTGTCTTGACACCATTTACCAACTGCTTACAATGTACATAGCCGGTCAGTCCGGCGCCACATCAGGGCCGCAGGGAGGGCGACCACCTTGCGGCCCTATATCTTGTGTGGAATTGTGGTTTCGCTCTTTGACAACACAATATCTTCGGTTTTCCAGAAAACTCGGACGGAAGTTGTTGATTCTTCGTCCTGCCTCCACGGTAACCGACGGTATCCCACGGTATACCGTGAGTAAGTTGCTGATTCCATTACATGGGTGGGGGAGGGGGGTGGGTATCGCCTAAGGTTTACCATGTTGTAATTTTACGCTGCCGTCCTCAGCTCACGAAAACCACCCGCGAAGCTCGCGCGTCCACGAGCAACAGGGGAAAATGCTCAGGCCCACGAACTGTTAAAATGATTGGTTTTGGATTCGGTCCCCGCTCTTTCAGGGACTTCTACGAAGAGGATTGCATTTATGGCTACTGTTCAGGCGCCTCCGGAGATCACCGTTGGCCCATTCCGCAATGAGCCCCTCACCGACTTCAGCAAACCGGAAAACCAGCAGGCCATGCGCGCCGCCATCGAGAAGGTGCGCTCGGAACTGGGCCGCGAATATCCGCTGATCATCGGCAGCCGCAGGGTCACCACCACGGACAAGCTCCGCTCCCTCAATCCGGCGAAGCCCTCGGAGTTGGTTGGCCTGTTCCAGAAGGCCGGCAAGGAGCAGGTGGAGCCGGCGATGAACGCCGCCCTGAAGGGCTTTGAGAGCTGGAGCCGCACGCCGGTGGAGGAGCGCGCCGGCCTGCTGTTCCGCACCGCCGAGATCATTCGCCGGCGCAAGCATGAGTTCTCCGCGTGGATGATCTTCGAGGTCAGCAAGAATTACGCCGAGGCCGATGCCGACATCGCCGAGCTGATCGACTTCCTCGAGTACTACGGGCGCGAGGCGCTGCGCCTGGCCAAGGTGGAGCCGCCGGTGCAACTGCCGGGCGAGCGCGACTACCTGTGGTACATCCCGCTGGGCGTGGGCATCGTGATCCCGCCGTGGAACTTCCCCGGCGCCATCATGGGAGGCATGACCAGCGCCTCCATCGTGGCCGGCAACACGGTCATCCTGAAGCCCTCGAGCGACTCGCCCGCCATCGCGCAGAAGTTTGTCGAAGCGCTCCTTGAGGCGGGCATGCCGGAAGGCGTGGTCAATTTCTGCCCCGGCGCCGGCGCCAGCTTCGGCGACGCGCTGGTGGCCCATCCCAAGACGCGCTACATCGCCTTCACCGGATCGCGCGAAGTCGGGCTGCGCATCAACCACGTGGCCGCGCAGACGGCTCCCGGGCAGATCTGGATCAAGCGCACCGTGCTGGAGATGGGCGGCAAGGACGCCATCATCGTGGATGCCGACGCCAACATCGACTCCGCCGTGGAAGGCGTGGCCGCTTCCGCCTTCGGCTTTCAGGGGCAGAAGTGCTCGGCCTGCTCCCGGCTCATCCTGGACGAAAAGATTTATGAAGAATTCCTGGCCAAGCTGAAGGAGCGGGTGGAGAAGATCACCCTCGGGGATCCCACGCAGAACCCGGGCATGGGCGCGGTGATCAACGAAGGCTCGATGAAATCCATTCTGGACTACATCCTCCATGGGGTTCGTGAAGGGCGCCTGGTCACCGGCGGACGCCGCGACACCAAGCACGGTGACGGCTATTTCATCCAGCCCACGGTAATCGCCGACCTGGCGCCCAAGTCGAAGCTGGAGCAGGAGGAGATTTTCGGGCCGGTGCTGGCGGTGATCAAGTCGCGCGACTTCGAGCACGCGCTGGAGATCGCCAACGACACCGAGTTCGGGCTCACCGGCGCCCTCTACAGCAGCTCGAAGCAGAAGATCGAGAAGGCCATGCGCGAGTTCCACGTCGGCAACCTGTACATCAACCGCAAGTGCACCGGAGCCATCGTGGGCGCGCATCCCTTCGGGGGATTCAACATGTCGGGCACCGACTCCAAGGCCGGTGGGCCGGATTACCTTTTCCTGTTCACGCAGGCGAAGTCGATCGGCGAAAAGCTGGGGTAGGAACGGCAAACCGAAAAACACAGAGGCACAGAGACACAGACAGAGAAAGACGTAATTTCTTGGTCCCGTGATCCTGCGACCCCTGTGACTCCGTGTTCATCCCTTGGCGGACGGTAATTTTGGTGCCCATGGACCGGTGCAAGCTGCGGCCTGATTTGACAAGGCTGACAGCGCTGCCTAACAATACGGGCGATGTCATGGCGCCCGGCAGCTCTTGCCGGCCGCGAGGGCGTTGGCAATGGCGCGAATCCTGTGCGTGGACGACGAGCCGCACGTCGTCACTTTGAAGTGCGCAATCCTGGAAGCCGCGGGGCATGTTGTCACCGCCTCCACCTCGGCGCATGACGCCATTGAAAAGCTGGGCAACAACAGCTACGACGCGGTGGTCACCGACTGGCGGCTGGGCGATGCCAACGGCCGCGCCGTGGTGCAGGCGGCCAAGACCAATTCCAGCACCCCTGTGGTGGTGGTTTCCGGGTACGTGGCCGAGGCTTTCCAGGCCGCCGAGCCGCTGGCGGACCTCTACCTGGAGAAGCCGGTCAATCCGGAGGAGCTGGTCACCATTGTCAACGAGCTGCTGAAAACCGGCGATCGGGCAGCTTCTTCGCATTGATTTTTTGGGCGCGCATCCCGCGCGCCAACTTACGCCATCCTAATTTTGAGGCGCGAAAGCAAATCCCCTTCCAGTTGAGGGCAACGCCTTGAGGACAACGCCGACACGGAAGCCTCGTGGCTGAATCCGTTGTCCGGGGAACGGTCGATGTCCTGGTCCGCCCTGATTTTCGGCGCATCGCAGCCGATGGCCTATTCGCTGTCCAGCTTGGGGATTGTGTTGTTTGCCGGCGGCATTCACCTGGTGGAACGCCGCGGCAAGAAAGGCCAGCTCGGTCCCGGGCGCCAGGTGGACGTCTCCACGCTGCTGGAGAGCATTCCGGAAGCGGCTGTCATGGTGGATTCGGCGGGCCGGGTGGTGGACGCGAACAGCGCGGCGGCGCATCTGGCGGGCCGCAGGCGCGAACAGATGCGCGGGGTTGCCGCCGACGAAATGGCCGGCCTGTCCGGCGAAGTGGACGGGCTGCGTGACTCCATCGTGCGCCGCGCCCTGGCCGGCCGCACCGTCCGCCACGAGCGCCGCATCCTGCACCATCGGCGGACAGGCGTGGCGAGCGAGCTGCTGATCTCCGCCAATCCCATCCTCGACGACGACGGCCACGTGCTGGCCGCGCTGCTGATCGCGCGCGACATCACCGAGCTGACCCAGTTGCAGCGGCGGGTGGACGACGTGGAGCGCCACCGCGCGGTGGGGCAAATGGCGGCGGGGCTGGCGCACGACTTCAACAACATCCTGGACACCATCAGCCAGGCGGCGGCGGTGCTGGAGCTGAACATGGACCGGCCGGCAGCGGAGCGGAAGCCGCTGCTGGACATGATCCAGAACACGGTCCGCCGCGGGGCGGAGATAGTGCAGCGGATTCGCGAATATCTGCGCACCGGCACGGGCACGGTGCGGCCGCTGGACCTGTGCAGCATCATCCAGGAGGCGGTGGAACTGACCCGCCCGTTGTGGCAGAAGGCGGGCGTGGAGGTCAACACGCACCTTTCGTCCGTTCCCCAGGTCCATGCCAATGCCGCCGACCTGCGGCGGGTGTTCACCAACCTGATCATCAACTCCATCGAAGCGATGCCCCGGGGCGGCCAGATCACCATCGGCTGCGAGGCGCGCGACAATCGCGCGGTGGCCACGGTCACCGACACCGGAATGGGGATTCCGCCGGAGCAGCAAAAGAAGGTCTTCTTCCCCTATTTCACCACCAAGGCGAGCGGCACCGGGCTGGGGCTTTCGGGGGCGCAAAAAATCCTGCTGTCGTACGGGGGAAACGTATCGGTGCACAGCGAGGTGGGAAAAGGAACGACCTTTACCATCGTGCTGCCGGCCACGGAAGCGACGCCGGAACGCCTGCCGGCAGCCGGGGAAGAATCCGCGATTGGGCGGAAATGAGGCTACCGGGGAGTGGCGGCGGCGGCGGCTTCGGCCAGGATGCGGTGATGGATGGTGAACAGGGCCAGTTCGAGCCGGTCCGAGACACCGATCTTGTCGTAAATGTTGCGCAGGTAATTCTTGATGACCTGCTCGGTGGTGCCCAGTTCGACGGCGATGTCCTTGTTCTTGTAGCCCTGCACGATGAGAGCGACGATGCGCAGCTCCTTGGGGGTGAGGCGGTCGCGCACGCGCGTGCCCACCATGTCGTTCTCCACCTCTTCCGGGGCCATGGTCTGCTGCTGCACCCAGGTCTCACCGCGGGCCACCTTGCGCACGCACTCCAGCAGGGCGTTGCCGGTGACGTTGCGGTAGACCACGCCGTGGACGCCGGCGTTGATGTAGGACTGGCCGTTCTCGCCGGTTTCGGCGAGAACGATGAGGCGCGTCTTGGACTGGGCGGCGGAGCCCGCCAGGGCGGGCACATTGGGCACCAGATTGGCGGCGAAGGCCAGGATGTTGGGCCGGAACTTTTCCAGCGCCATGGGAATCTGGTCCGGCAACTGCACCTGCGCCACGATTCGGATCTCATCCTCAACGCCCAACACCTTGGCGATCCCGGCGCGGAAGATCGCCTGCTTGTCGGCGAGGACCATCTTCAGCATTACCGACCCTCCCGCGTATTCCGCCTGGGAACGAACTCGTAACGATCGATCACACAGGCCACTCCCCGCCGCTTGTTGCGCGCGCGCGCGTCCACGCGGACGACGCGGCCGGCGCAATTGACGTCCACGCTGTTGCGAGAGCCAATGACATCCGCCGGAAGCGTGATCTGAAAGCTGATTTTCGATCCTTCGCGCAGCGGCAGGTTGGTGGTGATGTACACGCCGGCGGCGCTGAGGTTATCGGTGGTGGCTGCTTGCGAGCGCCGTGAGCCGCCCTTGATCTTGACCGGCAGGCTCAGCGCGAAACGTTGACCGGTGCGCGCGTCGAGCAAAGACCCTCCCCGTATCCCAAAAGTTGCCCTATTCGGGTTGCTGGGGAGGGTTATATCACAGCAGACGCGCAACCAAAAGAATCAAGGCGGAGCCCGGCACAGAGCGGGCCGGGCCCGGTTCTCGGAGGAATACCTGAGTTTCAGCGGCGGGGGGCGCTGAACATGGAGGCCACCCCGTAACCCAGCATCAGTCCCAGGAAGGCGGCCGCGCCGGAGGCGGGCAGCACGTACTGGGAGGCGTTCTTCTTCAAGTCCAGCTTGCCGTCGATGCGCTCGCGTAACTCCAGCATGGAGTCCTGGATACGGCGGCGCTGCTCGGCGGCGCGCAGTTCCAGGATGTCGGTGGGGATGGTAGGACCCATGTTGATGGCGTTCATAGCTGCACCTTCGCCTGGTTGGCGATCCAGAGCTGGTCGTCTTTCAGCACGCGCAGGGTCCGTTTCGGGACCATTCCCTGTTCGCGCAGTTCGTGCACGGCGAAGATGACCGCGATACCGCCGGCCAGCGCGTACGCCACGCCCACAATGGCCAGCGCGATGGCCGCCGCGAAGGGATTGCCGGCGAAGGCCACGTAGATGGCGGCCACCAGGGCGGCGGTGAACAGCAGCCAGCAGGTGGCGAGCATCACCAGGCCGGCGATGATCATGGGCAGCGCCGTCTTCCAGGCGGAGATCTTGTCCTTCAGCTCCGACCGGAACATGGCCAGCCGGGTGTTGATGAACTCCTTCAGTTCGTCCTTCAGTTCGGCGGCCACTCCGGCCAGGGTGCGTCCGTTGATTTCGCTACTCGGCATGCGTCCCTCCAATCCGCAGCACAATGCCCAGGACAAAGCCGAAGGCGGCGGCGCCGAGGATGAAGCGCAAAGGCTGCTCGTGCGCCAGGAACTGGGCGCGGCTGCGGGCCTCGATGGCCTTGCGCCGTGCCTGCTGCCTGGCCTCTTCGGCCATATCGGCGGCGCGAGTTGCCATGTCCTGCCGGGCGTGGCCTCGAATCACGGTGAAGCGCTGCCTCATGTCCTGCACGCGGTCGGGCAGTTGCTTCACCCTCTCAACCGCGTTGCCCAGGGCGCTGCCGATGTTTTCCGCGGCGGTGTTCAGGGCAAGGCTGGAGCGGGATCCCGGAACGGTCACCGGCGCCACGTTTTGGTAACGCGGCTCGCTGATGAGTGGGGCCTCGCCCAGTTCGGGATCTTCCGGAAATCGCGTTTCGTTGTTCGGGTACGCCGGTTCTGCCATACGCAAATCCTCTCCCCCAGCGGTTTCTTTTGAGTTGGATGAGAAATTTGGCCGCGGTGTTGGGAGAAAAGCGGGTAGCCTTTAGGACTTCTGGCGCAGTAGTGCAGGCGGGAATTGCCGATGCGAGTTCATCAGCGAATTTTGGCAGCCGAGGTCGGAGTGGCACCATAGAATTGCTGGCGCGTGAATCCGGTTTGACGGATTATTCGCTTCAACAAGGCCTGGTCGAACTCCTTATAGTCGTCGATCTGGAACGACTCTGCGCGGCCTCATGGCATCAGCCGGGCGCTCGTAAATAACATGGGAACCGACTTGGTTCTTCGGTCGAAATCCCAAAGCCAACATGACATCGACTAGTTCTGTATGCTTGAGGGGAGGATAAGAGCGCTTTCCCATTGCTCAACAATGGGTCAGGCGAGTTACTCCGAGATTGTAGACCGTGTGCAAAGAGGGTCTGTGCCTTTTCGTAAACAGCCTTGCAAGCCGATCAAAAGTACGAGTTGCGTAGTAATGAATCCAGCTCGAAAGGGGAGCACGTCGAGGAATCAATCCCTTGGCCGAGCCCTCTTCCGTAACCGTGTGGACATACCCGAACATCTGTCCTTGCAAGCGCCCAATTGCTTCCTCTTCCGTATCCCCACGCGCGATCAGGTCGAGGTCTAAGCATTCAGCGTAGTACTGGTCCCCCTTACGATAGCGGAAACACCGGATCGGAAGAATTGTGCCGCCATGGCCACACTCAATTAAGGGCGTACCGATTAGAAAGGCACCGCAATGTTCGCACCGGTGCACCGTACGGAGGTCGAGGAGGGGGCCCACCTGTTTCATCTGTGTTGGGATGGGCTGATTGACCATAGGGGTGCCAGTCGCTACTGTTGCGGTGATTCGTGACTTGCTGTCGAAAGATGGGCGCTTGGACATGGCAAGTCTAACCTATCGCGGAAAAACTCGGCAACCCATAAATCGTCCCGGCTGTCAAGACTTTGGTTCCAGCTACCGTCTATTAGATCCCAGTCGGACCGAGAAAGTCGCGTTACGTAAGTGACTCGCAGATGATTATATGTATTCGGTCGGGCGAGTCGAATATCACGGAGTTTCCAAAGAAAAAACGGAGGCGGCTAGAGCTTTAGACCGCCCCCTTATAGGCATCTACATAGGCATCTCCCGCAAACTTCCCGTTCCGCCTTAGAAGGCGCCACCACCGCCGCCGCCGAAGCCGCCGCCGGAGAAGCCGCCACCGCCGCCAAAACCGCCGCCGCCCCATCCGGAGCCGGTGGAGCTGGCGCGGGGCGCGGCCACGAACGCCTCGTGCGCGGTCTGCGCCATGGAATGCATGCTGCCGGCGAAGAACACGGGGTTGAACATGCCGGGGCGCCATGGGCCCGACATACCAGTTCGGCGGCTGGCGCACGATGCCGGCAAAGGCTTGCGCCCAGTGGTGCTCGACGCCGAGCGCCATGGCGTAGGGCAGGAATTTCTCGAAGGTGTCGGGAGGCATGCGCTGGATGCGATCGCGGTCCACCCGGTTCATGAACTCCTGGAAGCCGAGAATCTCCACCCGGGTGCGCGCGCCGAGCACCGTCTTGCAGGTCATCTGGCGGGCGAAGAGCAAGACGATGAGGGCGGCAAGGCCGATGGAAATCACCGCCAGCCAGGCGGAGTCAAACAGCGACGCCACCCCCGTGACCTGGCCGAGGACGAAGGGCGCCGCGGTGACAATGGCGCCCAGCACGTTGTAGCCGGCGGCCGACTGCGGATCGAGCCAGTACATTCCCTTGCTCTTCAAGGAGGCGAAGATGTCCTTGCCGGATGATGGGAATGGCGGTGTAGAAGCGGTTGCGCAAGCTGGAAGATTGGTCTTCTCGCCGCCCCAGAAGATGTTTTCCAGCATGACGCGCTCAAACGGCGCCAGGCCCTCCACTCCGCGCTCGGTTTCAGCAGGTGGAAGACGTAATCCTTGCCGTGGCGGAACAGGCCGGGAGTTTCAATCTGCTCGATCTTGACGTAGCCGCGCACCGCCAGGTCGATGAGGGTGGAGGTGATGTCGCGGGGATCGAGGCTGTCGTCCAAGAGCGTGCCCGACTCGGCCGGGGTCATGTCCTTGGGCGGTTCATACATGGGCGCGACCGAGCGGCCGGGGTCGGGATCGCGGCCCTTGTAATACCAGAGGGTGAACATCACCGCCAGCGTCCAGAACGGCAGCAGGACGATCATGTTGCCGCGCAGGAACCACCAGGCGCGGTCAGCGGCCCGGGCTCGCGCAGGATGCCCTTGGGAACGTAAACGTCCACCGTCAGCCCGCCGCGCATGGGCAGCGGGTTGGTGGTTTCGAATTCCACGTGCGAGCCCTGCACGTCGGCGGTGGCCTCGTGGCTGGTGGCGCCGAAGAAGCCGGTGAAGGCCTGCGCGCGCAGGCTGCCGGCGGCGGCCGCGGGAAGCGAAACCAGCGCCGAAGCATGGTCAATGGGCACCGGCCAATCGTTGCCGGTGACGTTCCAGTAAAACTCGTCGTGGTCCTCGAAGTAGCGCACCGCGTTGGGGCTGAAGTAGCTGATCAACACCGTCTTGCTGGTGTTCGCTGGCGCCGGGAATGTAGATCTTGATCTTCTTGTAGGGGCCGTCGCGGCTGACCTCGTATTTCAAGGGGTGCTCGTTCTCGTCGGTGACGCTCCGCACGCTGAGAAAGAGCGAATAGTTGGTGCCGCCGGGGCCGGGATAGCGGACCGGGATGCTGCGCCAGATGCCGTGATACTCGCCGACAAAGACCAGCGCGATGCGCTCGGTGATGCTGGCGCCGCTGTGGTCGTCAATGGCGATGGTGGAGTGGAAATCCGCGATACGCCAGTTGCGGGCCAGGGCGGGAGAGCAGAGGGAGAATAGAAGGCAGAGGATCGCAATCAGGAAAAAGCAGGTCCTTCGACTCGGACGCGCATCGGCAGCCTGCGCCGCCAAAAGCAGGCGCGCAGGCCCGCCGGCGCGTCCTCGCTCAGGATGACAGTGGGTTGGGTTTCGTTCCTCCATCGTGCTCAGAACTTAACGCTCGGAACCTCGCGCTCGCCGGGGGCTTCCAACTCAAAGAACTGGCGCGGCTGGAATCCCATGGAACCGGCGATCATGTTGGCCGGAAAGCTCTGGATGCGCGTGTTGTAATCCCGCACCACGGCGTTGTAGTAGCGGCGCGAGTTCTGCACGTCGGTTTCGATCTGGTTGAGCGTGCCCTGCAGGGAAAGGAAATTTTCGTTGGCGCGCAGTTGCGGGTAAGCCTCGGAGACGGCGAACAGCGACTTCAGCGCCATGGTGAGCTGGCCTTCGGCCTGCGCCCGGTCGGCGGGAGCGGTGGCCGACATGGCCGCCGAGCGTGCCTTGGCGACGTTTTCGAACGTGCCTTTCTCGTGCGTGGCGTAGCCTTTGACGGTCTCCACCAGGTTGGGAATCAGGTCGTGGCGGCGCTTGAGCTGCACATCAATGTCGGACCAGGCGGAATCGGCACGCACCTTGAGTTGCACCAGGCCGTTGTACATGGCGATCACCAAGCCAATGATGATGACCAGTACGATCAGACCAATAATCAGACCCATGTCGCCTCCTGGGAGTGGCGGTTGAAAATCGTCCGCCTATGATAACCCACTGGCTATTGTCCGACCCGGGCGTAGGGGAGGGCGGCGGTGCGTTCCAGCTTGTCCCAGTTGAAGGCGCTGCCGGTGAGAGCGCGCTTCAGGGTCCTGATGAGCACCAGCGAGAACAACTGGCGGTAGGCGAAGCGCTGCAGCCAGACGTGCAGCAGCAGGCTGACCTCCTCGCGGTTGCCGGCGGTGCGGCGCTCCAAGGCGAAGGCCAGGGCCGAGGCGATGAAGTCGATCACCATGAAGGCGACGAAGAAGGCGACCAGCTTCTCGAAGCTGGCCGGGTCGGCGGTGTCGGGATGGAAGTAGCGATTCACGCCGTAGCTGAGCGCGCCGAAGACGAACATGATGTCGATGAAGGGCGAGACCAGCGGCAGCAGGATCTGGAAGACGATGATGTTGGGCAGGGCCACCCAGCCGAGCACCCCCTTGCGGGCAAAGGCGGCGCGGTGCTTGTACACCGATTGCAGGATGCCGAACGACCAGCGGAAGCGCTGGCGCATAAGGCCGCTCGCATTCATGGGCGCCTCGGTATAGGCCAGGGCACGGTCTTCGTATTCCACGCGGTAGCCGCGCTGCAGCAATGCCATGGTGAGGTCGGCGTCCTCGGCGACGGTGTCCAGGTGAAAGCCGCCGGCATCGCGGACGGCCGCCGTGCGCCAGGCGCCGATGGCTCCCGGCACCACGCTCACCGCGCCCAGCACGTTGAGCGCGCGCCGCTCGAAATTCTGGCTGGTGACGTATTCCAGCGCCTGCCAGCGCGTCCACCAGTTCACGCGGTTGCCCACCTTGGCGTTGCCGGCGATGGCGCCTACCCGCGCATCCAGAAAGTGCGGCACCAAGCGCGCGATCGCATCGGTGGAGATGACGGTATCGGCGTCGATGCCGACGAAGACTTCCTCGTGCACGAATTCCAGGCCGTAGTTCAGCGCCTCCGCCTTGCCCGTGTTGGGCTTGGTGAGCAAGGTCACGCGGGCGTCGCGGATCTCCGCCGCGAAGGCGTTCTGCACCACCTGCAGCGTGCGGTCGGTGGAGCCGTCGTCCACCACGATGACGCGCAGCCGGGGATAATCGGAATCCAGCGCCGCGCGCACCGTGCGCTCGATCACCTTTTCCTCGTTGAAGGCGGGAATCAGCACGGCGACGGCGGGCTTGAACGCCAGCGCGGCGGTGATCTGCGCGCGGTCGCGCCGCCGGACGCGGTGGTGGAAGCGGTCGAAGACGGCTAGCGCTCCCACCAGGAACAGCCGCCCGGACATCAGGATGTCGCCGACGAAAAAGACGATGGCAATGGATGAGCCGATCAGCCCGAATATCCAGAAGCCGAAGGCATCCACGCGCGCCGACCAGCGCTCATTGGGCGCCAGCGGCACCATCACCTCGTTGTAGGGCTTGCCCAGCAACTGCGACACGGGCACGATTTCGTAGCCGCGCCGGCGCAGCCCGTCGATGATCATGGGCAGCGCGCGCACCGTCTGCGTGCGGTTGCCGCCGCCGTCGTGCAGCAGCACGATGTTGCCGCAGCGCAGGTCGTCGGGGTCGCAGGGCGGCAGGTGCGCCATCACGTCGGCCACGATCTTCTCCGCCGGCAAGTCCTGCCAGTCGTGCGGATCGATCTTGTCGCCCACGGTGATGTAGCCCATCTGCTGCGCGATCTCCAGCGGGCGCACCTGGTCGGCGGTGTCCGGCTCCTGGTCGATGGAATAGGGCGGACGGAACAGCAGCGGCTTCACCCCAACGCGGCTGGCAAAGAAACGCTGCGCCAGGTTCAGCTCCACGCGCATGTACTGCTTGCCGATGTTGCTGATGTCGGGATGGGTGAAGGTGTGGTTGCCAATCTCGTGTCCTTCGGCGTAAATGCGCTGGGCGATTCCGGGATATTTCTCCGCCTGCAATCCGATGAGGAAGAAGGTGGCCTTGGCGTTTTTCTGCTTCAGGATGTCGAGCATCTTCGGCGTCCACTGCGGGTCGGGGCCGTCGTCGAAGGTGAGCGCGATATGCCGCGGGTGTGAGCCATACTGCTCCAGTTGATAGGGCTTGGGCAGCACGGTCATGGTTTCGCCGGTGATCAGGCCGGTGGCGGTATCCAGGGTGAAGGTGCGCTCGCCGGGAGAGGGACGGCTGCCGATGCGGATGATCTCGCCCGCGCCCTCCAGGTCCACATCCTGTCCGGGAGGCACGAAGCGCAGCTCCGTGGTGACGCCCACTTTGCCGGGAAGGTCGAACACCGGCCACAGCGAGCGGTCTTCCGAGCCCAGCCGCCAGAGCGCGAACGAGTTGATGCCCAGGTTCACGGCTGCGCGCATCTGGTTGATCCCGGTCACCGCGTCCAGGAACCAGACGTTGTGGCGCTTGCCGTCTTCATCCTCGTAGGCGAAGTGCGGGTTCAGGCTGTCGGGCTCGAAGGCGATCACCGCCTCGGAGTCGGAGGCGCTCAGCCAGGCTTCCTGGTTGTCGATGCTGCGCGCGCTGTCCACCTTCTGCTTGCCCCGCTTCTGCTTCATCAGCGACCAGTCATAGCCGTAGCTGCCGATGGCGCAGATCAGCTTGTCCTTGGAAATCACCTTCAGCGCCTCCACCAGGTTGCGGGTGAACCATTCCTGGGAGGCGATGGGGCCCGGATCTCCGCCCTGGAAATGCTCGTCGTAGTTCATCAGGATGAGCGCGTCGGTGTGCCGGGCCAGGTAGCCGTAATCGAAATCGTCGTCGTTGGGCGGGACCGCGACGTGCAGCTTCATGCCGCGCGCCCCCAACTCGCCATGCAGCTCGTCCACCAGGCGCCGGAAACCGGGATGCGCAGCGCGCGGGAAGCCCTCGAAATCCAGCGTCAGGCCCTTGTAGTTGTCGCTGAGGAGAAACTGCATCACCTGGCGGCGGAATCGGGCGCGCGCCTCGTCGCTGTTGAAGAAGGCGTCGATGCCGGGCACCCACTGGTTGCGTGTGGGATCGAAGTTGTTCACCAGCGGCAGCACTTCGGTTTCCGCGTTTTCTGACTTCAGCAACGGCATCACCGCCCGCTGCTTGTCGTCGGGAGAGTGCACGCCCCCGCCTTGCACGACGTTGAAGAGCTGATTTTGCGGGTTGACGGCCTGGATGCGGCCGTCGGGGGTGATCACGTGCAGCCACTCGGGATAGAGCAGGTCGATCTGGCGCACGTACTCGCGCAGCGAGGAGTAGGCCGCCGCGTCCCAGGTAACGTAGAAGGCGGCGCGCAGGCCGTCGCCGGAGTTCAGCACCGCCTCGATGGACGGCTTCTTTGACTTGCGGTGGGCCGCGCGCGGCTTGGGACGCCGGCGCTCTTTTTCCTTCAGCGCCTTGTAAGGACGCCGCTGCTGGGGCAGCAGCAGCGTTTTCATGCTCACCCCGCGCAGCGCGCTGACGATGAAAAAAACCATCAGCAGGGTGATCGCCAAGCCCAACACGTCCATCAGCCGCCGGAAACGTTTCCAGCGCTTGCGCTGCGGATCGTAGAAAATGGCTTTGGGCATAGCTTGACGGTCTTCATCCCGGCATGAGCGGGCCGGCGCGCGCTTCCATTGCGCGCACTGCGGCAAACATGGCAGTGTGACTCGTGAAAGTCTCGGGATCTACTTGGATGCAGAATACCACCTCGGCGATAAATAAGCGCGCCCCCGGCCGGCGCTTGCGCGGCCACTGGCCATGGTTCCTGGCCCTGACTCTGGCCGCGCTGGCGCTGCGCCTGCGCTTCATCCTTCGCTTTTCCACCATCACTCCCGACGGCATCGTCTACGGCGAGCTCGCCCGAAACTGGCTGCTCAACCACGTTTACGGTCTCAGCGGCGCCGCCGGCCCGGTCCCCACCTACATCCGCCTGCCGGGATATCCCGCGTTTCTCGCCTTACTGTGGGCGGTGACCGGCGTGGAGCACTACAACGCGGTCCGCTTCGCGCAGATGGTGATCGATATCGGGAGCTGCTTTCTCATCGCCGGCCTGGCGCGCCGCATCGCCCCGGACCGTGTCTCCGGCGAGCGCATGGCGCGCTGGGCGTTTGCGCTGGCCGCGCTCTGTCCCTTCCTCGCCAACTACACCGCGGCGCCGCTTACGGAAACCCCCGCCATTTTTTTCACCGTCCTGGCGCTCGATTTCGCCCTCGCCGCTCTCGCGCGTCAGGACCGCGGCGCGAACGCGCTCTCCTGCTGGGCCGCGTGCGGCCTCGCTATCGCCGCCGGCATTTACCTGCGCCCGGATGGAGGAATCCTGCTGATCGCCATCGGCGGATATCTCCTCTACCGCCTTGCGGTGCGGCCGCAAAAATCGCGGACCTTCCGCGCGGGTGCGGTCTTGGCCCTGTGTTCGCTGGCCCCGCTGGCCCCCTGGACGCTTCGCAACTGGCGCCTCTTCCATGAATTCCAGCCGTTGGCGCCGGTGGCCGCCAACGCTCCCGGCGAATTCGTGCCTCTCGGCTTTCAGCGCTGGATGCGCACCTGGCTGGTGGATTTCGCCTCCGTCGTGGACATTGGCTTCCGGGTGGACGGCGAACCCATCAGCCTCGAGACGCTCCCGAATCGCGCCTTCGACAGCCCGGACGAGCGCCGCCGGACGGAAGAGCTTTTCGCCGCCTACAACGAAAACCTGGAACTCACGCCCGCTCTCGACGCCCAATTCGCGCAACTGGCGCGGCAGCGCATCCGCCGGCGCCCGCTTCGCTATTACCTGGAATTGCCGTTGCTGCGCGCGCTCGATCTGTGGTTCCGCCCGCGCACCGAACTGCTTCCCGTGGACGCCCACTGGTGGAGCTTCCGCAAGGATCCCCGCGACTTCGCCTGGGCCCTGCTGCTGGCCGCCATCAATTTGTTCTATGTCGCGCTCGCCCTTGCCGGACTGCGCCACTGGCGTTGTCTGAGCTACGCCGGAATGCTGGCCGCCTTCGTGGTCTTGCGCACCGCGCTGATCACCGGGCTCACCTTCCCGGAGCCGCGTTATGTGCTGGAGTGCTATCCGGTGGTGATCGCGTGGGCGGCGGCCGGCCTTCTTTGGCGTTCCAGCAGGACGACAGAGCTCAACAACTGAAATCCGCGAGGCACGCGGTGGCGTTCACTCTCTTCTTCTGACCTACCTCGGCTCTCGTGGGCCCCTACAGTACCCCCGGCCCATAGTCGTGTGCTTCCGGCGACGCCGGCCGGGGGTAGTCCACCACGTACCCGCGCTGCAGCACGGAGCTGCGCTTCTTGCCCGGCGGAACGGGAGGTGGCGGCGGGGCGCTGGGAGCCGCCGCGCTGTTCCACTTGCGAATCTCCACGTCGCCACGGTTATTCACCAGCTTCACGTGCGGACCGCCGTTCCCCACCGATCCGGCGGCGCGCTGCTCGTGGGAGCGCTCGCTCTGCACCCGGATCTCGGAAAAATCGCTCTGGATCTCGCCGCGATGCGCGACTGCCTCCACCTGGAAGGCCGCGCGTTCCGGCAGGCTCACCTGCAGGTTGCCGCGCTCATTCTCGAGGTCGATCTCGCCCAGCGAGCGCGCCCGGTATTCGAGGATGCCGTTCTGGTTCACGATCTTCGCGTCACCGGACATGTCCTCCAGGTGAATGTCCTTGGAGCGGGTGATCAGGCGCGTGGGCCCGGCCACGGCGCTGGCGCGCAGGTCGCCGGCGTCCATGGAGAGGTTGCCGTCCAGCCGCGCCAGGGTCATGTCGGTGCGCGAGGAATGGAAGACGACGCCCTTGGCGATCTTGGCCAGCGCCAGGTCGCCGAAAAACTCGCCGCTCAGCCGCACCTGCCCGGTGACGTCGCTGATGGAGACGTTGTCGGCGCGCCCGTCGAGGCTGACATCGCCCTTCACGCTGGTGACACGCACATCGCCCCGCCGCAGGCTGATGGTCACCGGCCCGTGGTTGTCGGCGATGCTGACATCACCGTGGGAGCTGGTGGTGACGCTTCCATCGCGCCCGGCAATGCGGATGTCTCCGCGCCGCGTGGACACGTCCAGGTTCGCCGTTGCCGGAATGTAGACCTCCAGATCGCTGGCCACCCGGCTGTTGCCCGCCCCGCCGGTGTTGGCGCTGACGGTCATCTGCTTGCCGCCGCTGGTGAAGGTAGGCTGCGTCTGGCTGTCGATCTTCTTCGATTCCTCCTCGTTATCGGCCACCACTCGCTTGTGCGCCACCACTTTGATCTTCGCTTCGTTCCAGGAATTCACCGCCACGTCGCCGCGGTCGGACACGATGCGCAAGTCGGTGCCGGCGGCGAACGGCTGCTCCACCGTCGAGTCGAAAGTGTAGGAGTTGCCGAAAAAGCCGCCGAAATCGTTGTCGTCCCCCAGCGCGTGCCAGTTCACGTGCTCGCTGCCGGTGAAGCCCAGTCCGATGAGGACGATGAAGATGATGAGCAGGATCCCGCCCGCGGTCATCCCCCGCGAAGGCACTCCCATGCGGTTGTCCTGCCAGTGCTCGAGCAGCCGGATGGCGCCCCAGAGGATCAGCAGCGCCGGCCAGTAGCGGGCGAAGTAATGGTGCAGCGCGATCCAGCTCAGCACGTGCATGTTGCCCAGCAGGAAAATGACGCCGATGGCGATCAGCACGATGGGGCCGGCCAGCGAACGCCGGCGATGAGGGCGAAGCTGGGGAGCGGGACTAGACATTTTCCACCTGCCGGGACTCGCTGTTGGGCGCCGCGGGTCCGGGCGGCGCCGGGGGCGGCGGACCGGGCGGCGGAGGCGGCGGCGCTTCAGTTTCGAGATGGCCGCTGGTGTCCATGTTGCCGGACAGCACCTTCACCAGCCCGATCACGATCAGCAGGATCGGCCAGGTGTGGCCGAAGGAGGCAACGTGAAACTCGGCCAGCAGAAACAGCACCCCCAGGGTCACCAGCACCGCCGGACCCGTCAGGCCCCGGCAACGGCAGCGCGTGCAGATGCAACTCGGATTTGACTGGTAGTTGTCCATACGCTCTCCTCTACGCTTGCCCCCTTCCGCCCGGCGGCGACAAACGCTTCATGAACAACCACACGCCAAGCACGATCAGGATCACCGGCCACAGGTGCCCGATCCAGAAAGCACGGAACAGCCCCGTGGTATTCAGCAGGAAAAGAACGCCCAACCCGATCAGGATGATCGCGCCCACCGGAACGCGGCTGAATTCCACCCGTTCGCCGGCGCCGAAGGTGCGCCCCAGGCCGAACGGATCGGGAGCAGGCTGCCCCAGCCGGATCGCATGCGCGGTTCGCACCGCATCAATGATCTGGTAGATGTAGAAAAACGCGATCGCCAGCCCGAAAAACGTCCCCGCGGCATCGCTGCTGCCGGAGGAGGCGCCCCACACCAGGGCGACGAAAATCAGCATGTGCGCCAGTCCCTTGGCGTACTGGCCGTTGTAAACCGCTCCCACCCCGAAAGGGAAAAATCCGGCGAGCACCCCGGCCAGGCCGGGGCTGGGGCCGCCGCTCACCACCACCGGCATCGCCGGCGTCGCGGGCGCGAAACCCGCGGCCGGGGCCGGCGGCGGCACGGTGTCCTGCAGCCGCCTGGCTATGCAATCCTCGCAATAAACGACGCCGCGCACCGAGTGCGCGCACTTCTCGCACAGCGCCTTTCCGCAGGTGCGGCAATACGCGGAGGCGGCGGCGTCAGGATGATACGAGCAGTTCATGGGTTTCTCCTGGCGGAACCTTGCTCCTGGAGCGGAGCCGTGTCGAACTGGCGCGCCATGGTGACCGCCTCCCGTTCGCGGCTGTAGTTGCGGTACCGCTCCCGATCAGAGTTTCCGCTGTGGTCTGGGCGATGTTTTTCCTTCTTGGCCGGAGGAGCACTCTCCTCCGGGGTTGTGGCGCGCTTCAGCTCCTGCACGCGCGATTCAATCTCGTAAACGAAGCGCAGGTTATCGTAGTACTTCACCACCCGCCCCTGGGCTTCGTAGGCGCTGCGGACAATCGCCTTGGGGCTCAAATCCACCAGGCTCAGACTCGAAAGCTTCACCCCCGCCAGGTTGAGCACCAGCGAGATGGAGAAGAACACCATGGCAAACGACATGGCCACCTTGGGCTGCATCAGCGGGCCGGCAACCGGGCGAGTGCGCGTCTTCAGCCTCGTCCACCAGCTCTCCTGCGGGCGCCTGGCGGCGGCCGCGGTTTCGCTTTGCCCGGTAGTAGCGGCCAGGACGTTGTGCACGAAGTTGGCCGGAGGCTCCATCGCCGCCAGGCTGCGCAGCAACCGCAGCCCCAGGTGCGCCTCCGCGAACATCGGCCCGCAGCTCGGACAGCCGCCCGATGCGCCTCGAAGCGCTCGCGCTCTCCGGCGCTGAGCCTTCCCTCCAGCGCATCGCTCAGCAGGGCATCGAATTCCGGGCACTGCATTCCGGGTTTGGGTCCCTCGTGCATCACGTCACCTGCCTATAACTACGTGAAAGCAGCCGCGCTAGTTCCGTTCGTCCGCGGTTGATCCGGGATTTCACCGTCCCCTCCGGCACCTTCAGGGCCAGGGCGATCTCACGATAGTCCATATCCTGCAGGTTGCGCAGGATGACCGCCTCGCGCAGCTCCGGGGAGAGCTTCTGCAGCCCCTTCTGCACCAGTTCCTGGGCCTCGCGCGACTGCAGCCGGGCGTCCGGAGCAGGCCCGGAATCCTCCAGCCGGGCGGCCAGGGACAGGGTTTCCTCCTCCGGCCCGGCGGGCTCGTCGATGGAGTCGGTCACCCGCTCCTGCTTGCTCCTGCGGAAATGGTCCACCAGCAGGTTGCGGGTCAGCGTGGCCACCCAGGTCATGAACGCGCCCTTGTCGGGATCGTAGCTGCCGAGCGTGCGGTACACCTTGATGAAGACCTCCTGCCCGAGGTCCTCGGCGTCCTGCTGCGAGCCCGTAAACCGGTAGCAGATGTTGTAGATACGCCGATGGAAGCGCTGGACAATCTCCTCCCAGGCAACCGCGTCGCCGGCCACGCAGCGACGGACCAGGGAAGCCACGACTTGATGGTCGTCCAACCAGCACTCCTGCCGGAACTCCTGGTCACACTACCCCTTCCACTTGATACGCAGAATCGGGCTCCCAGGTTCCGCTCCGGAATAGATCGGGAAACCTTGAATTTTAGCAGGTTGGCCGGGGATTCCCGCTGCTGCCGGGTGCCCCAGCTTCGCGCCCCGCTTTTGGGCGCTAACCTGGGCAAACCAATCGCTGATTGCAGAGCTGAGCCGAAAGCTACTCCGCCCCGCATTCCACTTCCGTGCCATCCAGCGGCAGATTTACCGGCAAATCTTTACTTAGCTCCGGCAATCGGGCAACTCCTGTACTCGTCACCTCATCGCACCCACCGTTTCTGCGCTTGCTCCCTAGTCGGCAGCCGATCACCCCTCGACAATCCATCGCGACTTTCATCTCTGCTCGCGGCCACTTCACTTCTCTTTCAGCACCCTGCTGGCCGGAATCAGGCCGCCATCCCTGAATGAGAACTACAACCGACCAACGACTCCGAGGAAGTTCTCGGACTTCACTCGCCCGCCGCGGGCGGCAAATGAAAGGTCAATTATGAAAATCGTAGTGATCGGCGGTACCGGCCTCATCGGAACAAGGGTTGTCAAAAAGCTTCGTGAGCACGGACACGAGGCGGTAGCGGCATCCCCCAATTCGGGTGTCAACACGGTAACGGGCGAGGGACTGGCCGAGGTTCTTAAAGGCGCCTCGGTAGTCGTTGATGTATCGAACGCTCCCTCCTGGGAAGACGCGGCGGTGATGAAGTTCTTCGAGACATCAACCCGTAACCTCCTCGCCTATGAAGCGGCCGCGGGCGTCGCACATCACGTTGCGTTATCAGTCGTGGGAACCGAGCGTCTGCTCGAAAGCGGCTACTTCCGTGCAAAACTCGTGCAGGAGAATTTGATCAAGGGTTCCTCCATCCCCTACTCAATTGTCCGCGCGACGCAGTTCTTCGAATTCGTCGACGGCATCGCCGATTTTTCCACCGACGGCAATAAGGTACGGCTGCCATCGGCGCTGATCCAGCCCATGGCCGCCGACGATGTCGCCGGCGCGGTAGGCCGGATCGCGACGGGCCCGCCGGTGAATGGCACCATTGAAGTCGGGGGGCCGGAGAAGTTTCATCTCGATGAACTCGTCCGGCAAGGTCTGGCCGCGCGCCAGGACCCGCGCCAGGTTGTTGCTGATCCGCACGCGCGCTACTACGGCGTGGAGGTGAGCGAGAGCGCACTCGTTCCGGGCGATGACGCGCGACTCGGCGAGACGCGTTTCGAAACCTGGCTCACTCAGTCCGCGGCGCAAATTCCAAGTGCGCCCACCGGAGTCGCCAGGGAGAAAGAGAGTCATAAAAAAGCTAGCTGATATCGCACGGGTACCCCAGGTTCGCGCCCGGTCTTTGGGCGCTAACCTCGGCAAAGCGATCGCTGATAGCTGATAGCTGACAGCTACTCGCTGGTGAAGTAGTCCACCGTCACCGGGCTCTCGAACAGCGAGTAATCGCGCGTGACCACGGTGATGCCGCTGTCGGTGACGAAGTAGCGCTGCCGGTCGGATTCGGTGTCGTAGCCGATGATGGTGCCTTCCGGTATGTGCACGTCGCGGTCGACAATCGCCCGCCGGATGCGGCAGTGCCGCCCGATATTGACGTGGCTGAAGATGATGCTGGCGTCGATCTCGCAGTAGGAGTTCACCCGCACGTCGGGCGAGAGCACGCTGTTGCGCACCGTGCCGCCGGAGATGATGCACCCTGACGACACGATCGAGTCGAAGGCCGAGCCCATCCGGTTGGGATCGGAAAAGACGAATTTCGCCGGCGGGTACTGCCGCTGGTGGGTGCGGATCGGCCAGCTCGAGTCATACAGGTTGAACACCGGCGAGACGTGCACCAGGTCCATGTTGGCCTCGTAGTAGGCCTCCAGCGTCCCCACGTCGCGCCAGTAGAGCTCCTTCTTGTTTTCGTCGATGAAGTTGAAGGAGAACACCCGGTAGTCGTCCACCATCCGCGGCAGCAGGTCGTGCCCGAAATCGTGCGACGAGGTCGGGTCCTCGGCGTCCTTCAGCAGCACCGGGATGAGCACGTCGGTGTTGAACAGGTACACCCCCATCGATCCCGACACCATGCGCGTGTTATACGGGGAGCGCAACTGCGTCCGCTGCGGTTTTTCCTCGAACCCCACGATCCGCCCGTCGCGGTTCACGTCCACCACCCCGAAGCGGAACGTCTCTTCCGGCTCGATCAGGATGGTGGCCAGCGTCACGTCCGCCCCCGAATCCACGTGCTGCTGCAGCATCCGCTCATAATTCATTTTGTAAATATGGTCCCCTGACAAAATCAGGACGTGCTTGGGCTCCTCCGCGCCGATGGAGTAGATGTTCTGATACACGGCGTCGGCCGTGCCCAGGTACCAGTTCTCGCTCACCCGCTTCATGGGCGGCAGGATTTCAATGAACTCGCCCAGGTCGCGGGCGACGATGTTCCAGCCCTCGCGGATGTGGCGGTTCAGCGACAGCGCCTTGTACTGGGTGAGGATGTACACCCGGCGCAGGTCGGAGTTGATGCAGTTGGACAGGGTGATGTCGATAATGCGGTACATGCCGCCGAAGGTGACCGCCGGCTTGGCGCGGTCGCGGGTCAGCGGATACAGGCGCTCCCCGGCGCCGCCCGCCAGCAGCACTCCCAAGGTGTCTTTCATCGACATAGTTGCGGATCAGTCCTGGCGATCAGATAGGGAGCCCTGCGAGAACCTGCGATGGTAGCACAACGAATCCGGTGACCGGGTGATCTGCCCGGTGGCGATCCGAAATCGGATCAAGCACGCCCCACCCGCCGGTTTGCTCAGGCGGCGTCGTCAATCCGGATGCGCAGCGACTTGAGGAACTTGACGTCCTGGGCGTTGACCTTGAAATCGGGATCGCTGCCGCGGGCATTCACCAGCGACGACTTGGCGGCCGCCGGCTCCTCGTGCTTGTTGAACCCGATGGTCGCCTCCAGCACCAGGAAGACGTCGTAGCCGCCGGCCTTGATCTTGGAAATTACCTCGCCGATCTGCTCGGACTCGGAGAGCGACTCGTTGATCGCCTCCCCGAGCTCCTTCATCAGTTGTTTCAGTCGCTGGTCCACGATGACCCCTGTCCAGGCGCGGACGAACTCCCGCGGCCTCTCCGGCTTCTTCCTCGAGCCGCGCGCCTTGGGCCTTGCGCCTGATTAGTTGGATGCCCCACCCCCTCACACGGTTTTGTGATTTATGACCCAGGCCCGGGGTCGGGCGCTGCTAGAATGAGCACGTGCCAGGCATCTCAACAGCCCGCAAGCTGGGCGTCGTGGGACGGGTTGCAGGACGCATGGCCACGCGCCGCGCCGGCCACAGCCGCTGGCTGCGCGCCGGCTGGTCCGCCCTGCGCGTCACCCTGGGACACTTCGGCCGCGTCGTCCACCTGCTGTGGCTGGAAATCGCGGGAGTGTTTTTCCTGTTCTTCGCCCTGGTGGGCGGCCTGGCCTTCCGGCGCGAATATCACGCCTGGCAGGTGGGCCACATCGGCCCCGGCAAGATGATCCTGGCTGCCGGCTTTGCCCTGGTGTTTTTCTGGTTTGGGGTGAGTTCGTTCTGGAGAGCGAAGCGGTCATCGGGAGATCGGGCGATCCGGTGATCGGGTGATCTGGGCCGCCCCAATCGCTAATTGGCTAATCGCTAATCGCTGCACTTCGGAGGTTCCCTTGGCCGACAAAGACGTTCTCCCCGCGATCCAAAAACCCGGCCCGCCCAAAACCTCCGAGCAGCGTACCTCCTCCCACATCTCGGTCAATCCGCTCTACACCGCCGCCGATCTGGCCGGCTGGGATTACGACCGCGACGTCGGCTATCCCGGCCAGTTCCCCTACACCCGGGGCGTGCAGGCCACCATGTACCGCGGACGGCTGTGGACCATGCGCCAGTATGCCGGCATGGGCGACGCCGAGGAGTCCAACAAGCGCTACAAATACCTGCTCAGCAACGGCACCACCGGGCTGAGCGTCGCCTTCGATCTGCCCACGCAGATCGGCATGGACTCCGACAGTCCCATGGCGATGGGCGAAGTGGGCAAGGTGGGCGTGGCCATCGATTCCATCGACGACATGCAGCGCCTGTTCGACGGCATCAACCTGGAAAAAATCACCACCTCGATGACCATCAACGCCACCGCCAGCATCCTGCTGGCGCTCTATGTGGCGGTGGCCAAGCGCCAGGGCAGCTCGCCGCGCAAGCTCGGCGGCACGGTGCAGAACGACATCCTGAAGGAATACATCGCGCGCGGGACCTACATTTACCCGCCGGCACAGGCGATGCGCATCGTCACCGACATCTTCGCCTACGCCAACCAGCACGTGCCCGAGTGGAACACGATTTCGATTTCCGGCTACCACATGCGCGAGGCCGGATGCACCGCCGTGCAGGAGGTCGCCTTCACCCTGGGCAACGGCATGGCCTACGTGCAGGCGGCCATCGATGCCGGGCTCGACGTGGACAAGTTCGCCCCGCGGCTTTCGTTCTTCTTCAACGCGATGAGCAATTTTCTGGAAGAGGTGGCGAAGTACCGCGCCGCCCGCCGCATGTGGGCGCGCATCATGCGCGAGCGCTTCGGGGCGAAGAACGCGCGCTCCTGGATGCTGCGATTCCATACCCAGACCGCCGGATCGTCGCTGACCGCGCAGCAACCGGAGAACAACATTGTGCGCACCGCGCTGCAGGCGCTCTCGGCGGTGCTGGGCGGCACGCAGTCGCTGCACACCAATTCCTACGACGAAGCGCTCGCCCTGCCCACCGAGCAGTCGGTTCGGGTGGCGCTGCGCACGCAGCAGATCATCGCCTACGAGAGCGGCGTGCCGCAGACCATCGACCCACTGGCCGGATCGTACTACGTCGAGTCGCTGACCAATGAAATCGAGAAGCACGCGCTCGGCTATCTCGACAAGATCGACGCCATGGGCGGCATGCTGAAGGCCATCGAGCGCGGCTACGTGCAGCAGGAAATCCAGAACGCCGCCTACGAATATCAGCAGGCGGTGGACCGCCTGGAGCAGGTGGTGGTGGGCGTCAACCAGTTCGAGCAGGAGCAGGAGCGGTCGATCGAGATCCTGCGCATCGACGAGCAACTGGAGCGCCGCCAGGTGGAACGCCTGCGCTCGCTCCGCGCCCGCCGCGATAAGGGGCCGTGGGAAGCCTCTCTAAAAGCCATTGAAGACGCCGCCCGCACGGGCGCCAACCTGATGCCCGCGATCGTCAACGCCGTGGAAGCCAACGCCACCGTCGGCGAAATCAGCGACACCATGCGCAGGGTGTTTGGGGAGTACAAAGAGGCGGTGGTGATTTAGCTCATCGGGTCCAGGGGCGGCTGCGGTGTTAACTGAGTGCCCGGCTTTCTAAATGAAATTCGCACCGAAACCTATAATAATCCACTCCAGACTTGACGGCCTCGGCGCGAGATGGTGTGCAGGATTATCTGGCGGTCTTCCGCTTGAAAAGCCCGGACCTGTGCTCGGTGAAAAGTAGCGATCAGGAAATTGGCCACCTCTGCGCACTTCTCCACCAGTTTTACTTCATGAGTGAATGCCTGGCTATTGAAAGAAATTTTATCCAGCGCTACGCGCATTTCTAAATCGCGCACGGTGCGACCATGAACGCCGGCCGAAAGTTCACTGTAAAGGGTACCCAGCCTTGAGATGGCGTCAAATTTCGGTTCAGTTTCTATGAATGCCGGATGCGTGCGCAGATATCCGAGCAAGTCTTCAATGCTCAGATAATATTTCTTCTCTCGGTTCATCCTGATGAATTCGATCGGATGGTCGAAAAAGTATAGATGCCGAAGGGTGTTTTCGATGACTCCTCGACTTAGGAGTTTTGTTGTCTTGCCGTAACCCATCAATGCCTGCGGAAGGACCTGAAGGGCATCGGAAGCGATTTCCTCAATGAATACTCGTCCATGCTCTGGCAAGTTCCTCAACCGGAATCGCCACAGGATGAAACTGTATGTGGCGCGGTGGAGTCTCCTCGCGCCGGCTATCAACTCGGTCGTCGGTGTTAACGGTATAATCCCGCGGGTTTTGAAGAACTCCAGAACACCATCAAAATCAGCAGCAACGGATGGCAGTACGCGTCTCGTCATTTCAGAATTGGATTCCCTTGATTATCTTTTCCCATTGTGACAGAAAACTCTTCCGGTCTGCCGCATTTTCAGGCCCCGACTCCATCGCGGTTCTCATTGATCTTTCTAGTTCTTCGCGGGTGCGATGATCACGAGTTTCAAGGTATTCGATAATTCGGGCCGCGATGTCGCCTCTAGACATCTTGTCAAAACGATGACGGCTCATGTTTGGTAAAACTCGGCCCGCGAAGTCGGCCAGATCAGCATTGGAATTGAACAATCGTCTTTCACGAAGTAGGTCGAACAAATGCATCTGGCTCGCCGCCGGCGTCGCAGAAGATTTCGTGCGACGTGGTGCATTCGGTAACAAGGCGTCTGTGTCTGATCGTTCTGCTAGGCGTACATACTCGTCTATCAACGGCGTCAGCGATGGGTAGTCCTTGGCTGCAATACTCCGGAAGTTGATGAGATCACTCTTGGTATAACCCAAGGGAACGTCCATGACCTTGCGGAGGAACTGCAAGAGACCACGGTGTCTTCGATCTTGAACCAAGTTTAGTCTCCAGATGTGCGATCAAGAAATTCTTGAGTGATTTCTAGCACCTGTCCTGCGGTTTTTGCGTTCGGCGCATACAGAAAGACTGGCTGGTGAGCTTCGACAGACTGTGCAACATGTGTAGACTGGCTCAGGTGAGGTTTAAAGACGGCGTTCGCGCGCTTACTCCTGAGGTCTTCCATTACTTCTCTCATCCGACTCGGAAGCGGACCACGTACGAGCGTGAACACCAATCCAACGTTATCAATCTCAACACCGGCGTCGTCAGTGAAATCCTCTAGCCATCGCTCGAGTAGCGGTAGGCCGATGACTGACAATGGGTCGGGCTTGATTGGAACCAGATATTTGTCGCTTGCCAAAATCGCAGCTTGGGTAAAAATTGAAATTGTCGGCGGGCAATCGATAATCACGTAATCGTAGTCTCGCGCCTTCTCTTTGAGGTAAGCATTCAGCTTGTTTTCTGTTCCGCGCTTGGACGTTTCAATATCCATCAATGCCAGAGTCGATGGCATCAAATCAAGCTTCCCACGATTCGGACCCCCGTTAAAGACAGAGTGGGTACACGCACTTAACGGCATTTTCGCTTTGCTGTTGGGCTTGGCGCTACCGGATACCGTGTTTATGGGTCCGGGCCGACGCGGAACGAACACGTCGAGTAACGTACCTTTCTTCTTGTCGTTAATGTGCTTCAAATATTCATCGTCGGACAAGAGGTACTGCGTAGCGTTGAACTGGGGGTCGCCATCAACAATAAGCACAGTTTTTCTGTGCACATGTGCCAATCCGTAGGCGACATTCACGGCGAGCGTCGTTTTGCCCACGCCCCCTTTCATGTTGATGAATGAAATAACCTGGGCCATGTACGGCTCCATGATTGAGGATGGTGTCGGGAGCAGTCAGCGTATCACAATTGATTACTTTTCTGTTGGGGGCTGCCCACCCTTTCCGAAGACAGCTCTTGGGGTTGCCCCGCCCTTGTCCGGGGTCCCCAGGGCGCGCCGTTCTTGCGCGTACTGGGGTGGTTGTCGCTCGTGGGTTTCGAGCGACAGGGTGGGGGTTTTCTCCGCTCCTGGAGAAAGGCCACTGAGAACTGGGTGGCGCAGGGCTTCAGCCCTGCATTCGCGGTACCCAAAAGAACACCGGCTTTAGCCGCTGAGGGACTTCGGTCGGAAGTACCTCAGGGGCTGAAAGCCCGCGCACTTCTTCTCTGGCTGAAAACAGCAGGCCTGAAGGCCTGCTCCACCCGGTTCATTCTGGGATCTGGCCCACCTGTTCAACAAAACACATCTTGCCGGGTGCCCCACATTGGCTCGCGCGAGGGACCGGCCCACCCTTTCCAACAAAACACATGTTGAGGTTGCCCCACCCTTGTCGCTTGCGGTGGACCCCTGGGCTGAGACAACCAAGTAACCCACAGTTTACCGTTTGCTGCGTTTCAGTTGCACGACAGCCGTTCGCCGGCAGAGCATGGCGTCGGCCGGTGAAGCGGACGCGGGCTCTGCTGGAGAGCAACCCGCCAGGAATAACCGGCTGGAGACTCATCCATGGTGATGGGCGGGGGCACGGTCGCAGGATCGTGCCCCGATCACATGGATAGATTTCCCCATGCCTCGGAAAACTCACGCCCGCACCTCCCCCGCCGCGGCGGTCGTCAGCAAAGAACGCTCGAACTGGACCGGCGAGCGGTAGTCCAGGCCGGTGCAGCCGCTTCTGGTTGTAGATCACCTCCAGGAACTCGCCGATGCGAGCATAGGCGTCGGCTAGGTCGCGGTACTCGCTGCGGTACACCTCCTCGTACTTGAGCGTCTTCATGAACGACTCGCAGGCGGCGTTGTCCCAGGGATTGCCGGTGCGGGACATGCTGATGCGAATGCCGTGCTCTCGAGGATCCGGGTGTAAGCGTGACTGGCGTACTGTACCCCGCAGATCGGAGTGGTGCACCAGGCCCGCCGGCGCCCCGCGCTGCGCCAGCGCCATCTCCCCCGCCAGGATGGTCAGCTCAGCGCTCAGCCTGCGGTCCAGCGCCCAGCCGATCACCCGCCGCGAGTAGGCGTCCAGAATCACCGCCAGATAGACGAACTCCTCGGCCAGGCGAAGGTACGTGATGTCGGCCCGCCAGAGTTGATTGATGTCGGTCAGCACCATGGTTTGCGCCAGGTTGGGGTACACCGGCAGATCGTGATTCGAGTCGGTGGTCACCACGAACCGGCGGTGACGCAGGCAGAGCAGGTTGTCTTCGCGCATCATGCGCTGTACCCGCTTGCGATTCACCATCCAGCCGCGCTGGTGCAGTTCGCGGCTGATCCGGCGGCTGCCGTTAAGCGGGCCACTCCAGCGCCACGCGCTGCACCGCATCGCGTAAGGCCACTTCGTCGGCTGGCACCACTGCTGGTTCAGCCATCGCCGGTAAAAACCCGCGCGACTGACTTCCGCCAAGTGGCACATGCCCTGCACCGTCAACCCCCGCGCCGCTTTCACTTCTTCCCCGATTTGTTCGTAGACGGAGCGCCGACAGCAAGCGCCCGCAGCTGGCGCTGTTCTTCCACACGCTGCAAGGCTCGCTTTAAAAAATCAATCTCCAGGCCTGCTGCCCAATCTTGCGCTCCAGCTCCGCCACCCGCTCCGCCTCCGTCAACTTGTGCCCTCTGCCGGCAAAGGCGCGCTCCCCGAACTGCTCCCGCTCGCGGCACCACCGGTATAGCTCGCGGGGGTTGATCTCCAACTCCCGCGCCAGTCGCGCCACCGCCTCGCCCGCCTGCACCCGGCGCACCGCCGTCAGCTTTACTTCCTTCAAAAACTTCCTTCGAGACACCATCCAGTCCCCCTTCGCTGAATTCTATGGGTTACCTGGTTGTCTCAAAATAGGGGTCCACTCCAGCTCGTGGGTTTCGAGCGACAGGGTGGGGGTTTTCTCCGCTCCTGGAGAAAGGCCACTGAGAACTGGGTGGCGCAGGGCTTCAGCCCTGCGTTTCCCGATCACTAACAGAATCCGGCTTTAGCCGCTGAGGGACTTCATCCAATTCCCATCGAGAATTCGCGGAACTATAGGGATATTCCTCGGCCACTGCGACCAGCCCAGCCCTCACCGGATTCTGATGGATGTAATTTCGCGCTCGATCGTATTCCCCCGCATCGCGCACACGGTGGTCATAGAAGCTTGTCTGCCAGATCTCTGAGTGGATACCAAGCTCTTTCCGGGTCCGAAAGCACCCTTAATCAGTTGTAATGCCCGCTCCAGGGTAATTTCCGGTGTGAGCAGCAGGTGAAAATGGTTTGGCATGACGACGAATTCATGCAGCAGGTATTTCTTTTCACGGCGGTAGTGATACAGGACATCGACTAACAGCCCGGCCATCCTGTTCGATTGCAGCAGCGGTCGTTTCCCCGCAGCGGACGCGGTTATGAAGTACACATCATGGCCGGTCCAGCCGCGGTATGGGATGGTCATAAGTACCTCAGCGGCTAAAGCCGCTTAGGCTAGCACAGCTCAACAGCAGGGCTGAAGAGAGTGTGTGAGAACTGACTTGTTTTCCTCAGGGCAGTTGAGGCACAACGAGGGCATGAGCCGATTTCGGTCGTACAGTCCCGAGCAAGCCTACTTGGTGCCTCCGAGCGTGAAGGACGTTCTTGCCGGAGGGGCATCTGTGCTTCCTGGTGCGGCAGGTAATTGCCAAGTTGGACCTGAGCAAGTTCGAGGAGGAGTACAGCCGGGAAGGCGGCGAGTTGTACGCTCCGGAGATGATGTTGAGTGTGTGGCTGTACGCGTACGCGAGGGGATTAAGTTCCGGACGGCGGCTGGAACGAAAGATTCAGGAGGATCTACCGCTACGGTACTTGGCCGGCGGCCAGCATCCGGATCACTGGGCGCTGAGCGCGTTCCGGCGGCGGCATCGGCGGGGCATCAACGATGTGTTCACGCAGGTGTTGGAGTTGATCCGGGACGCGCAGTTGGGGCGGTTGGGCACGGTGGCGGTCGATTCGACGCCGATCAAAGCCGACAATGGGCGCCAACGCGTGGATACGCGTAAGCGGCTGCGGCGGGATCGGGCCAAGTATCGGCGGCAAATTCGGCGCTGGCAGCGGCAATGCGAACAGGCGGACAGCGAAGAGGGCGCGGCCTATGCCCGTGGGCAAGTGCAACGATTCCAAGCGCAGTTGGCGCAGTGTCCGGGGCGCTTGCAGCAACTGAAGAAGAGCGGCCAGGAGCGGCTGCCGCGCACCGATGCCGATGCTCGGGTGCTGCGCAAGCGCGGCCAATCGGTCATCGGGTACAGCGGGGAGATCGCCGCGTCGCAAGATCATTTCATCGTGGCCGAACGGGTGACGCAACAGAAGAACGACAACGCCGGGATAGTGCCGATGGTGGAAGAAGTGGAGCGTCAGTGCGGCGAGCGCCCCGGGAAGGTATTGGCGGATGCGGGCTATTTCAGCACGGAGAACCTGGAAGCACTGCGCGAGCAAGGGATCGATGCTTACATACCGGACTCGAACTTAGCCAGGGAACTCAACCTCGGGAAGCGAGCGCGCGGGGTGGGGAGTCGGCCAGTGCGGAGTCCGGTAATCAAAGCCATGCGGCAGAAGTTGCGCAGTGCGGAGGGGCGTGCCACCTATGATCGCCGCAAGGGAATGGTCGAACCGGTGTTCGGCACCCTGAAGGCGCAGCGCGACCTGGCCCGGTTCCGTTTGCGAGGCTTGGCCAAGGTCGGCATTGAGTTCACCCTAGCCTGCCTGGCTTACAACCTGACACGGTTCCAGCAAGCGCGGGGCAAGGGAAAACCGGCCATCGATCAAGCTTAACGTCTGGATGGTGCCGCTATTCAGCGTTGAGCGTCATTGAGTGACGTTGGACGGAAACCCAATGTTGGGGGTTACTGCATGTACCAGGTTCGGAGAGGGGCTGTGAAGCTGGTTCTCACACGCTCTCTGAAGCCCTGCTCCACCCGGTTTTCCCTCGCCGGATGCGAGCCGTTGCCGGATGGCGCGGGTGGCCCGCTCAAGCCTGTTTTTTTGAGTGGGGCATTTTGTCGGAGGCTACCCCACCCTTTTCGTGTGCGCTGCGCCGCAAGCGGCTCCACCCCAACGCGCGCAAAAGCGGCGCGCGTCGGGGACCCCGGCGGCTCCGCGCAAGCCTTCGGCAGAGAGGAAGGCGTTTGTTTACCGTCCTACCCCGGCTTACGGGCGCTGGCCCACCCTTTCGTTCCATTCCTAATCCGGGGTTGCCCCACCCTTGTCTCGCCCGCTGTTGGCGAGACAAGGGTGGGGTTTTTCTCTTCTCACCGCTGCACGAAACCGGCCTCATCAGTCGTGCCGAATCTCCAGCTAAATAACATCGGCCCTTTAACCCCTGCGCTGATCACCAAAGTAATCCCCTCCCGCACTCCGGCGTAATGCCCGTGCGACCGATTCTCCTTGCCCCTGCCGCCCAATGCGCTACCCTTAACCTGCGCCCAGCGCGCCTCCAGAGTTGGTGTAGCAACCAACCCTGTTTAGATCTTTGACAATTAAGTGCCATTCGCGGCCCCTCCGTGCACGCCCTTCTGCGTCCGATAATAGGCTAGGTTACCTGCAGGTATCCCACGGTATCCGTCACGGTATCCGTGCCTCTAAGCTGCTGATTCTGTTGCCTCGGGGCGAAAACAGAGGGGGGAGGGGGGTATATGCGTCTAAGGTTTACCGGTTGGTAATCGTCGATGGTCTCCGCGGACGTGGCGGCGAATAGGGCTGTGCTCGCCCAAGGGTTTGGGCACTGGCTATTCACGGCGCGGGCGCTCGGGTTCCCGCCGCTAGTCCGGGGTCGGGTGCGCCAATGAATCCAAAAGCCAGTGCGCGAGGTCCGCTGATGCACTGCTCTGCTGGCCGGCACGCCGGCGCAATTTCGCAATCGGGATAATCGGGATTCCCGCAGACATGGCGGCGATCATCGCTGTGCTCGCCCAAAGCGTTGGGCACTGACTCTTCGCGGCGCGGCCGCCGCTTTCTGGCACGGCTGAAGCCGTGCCCTTCCCGGGTAGTTGCTTGTTCGGCATAGCTCCCCTCGCTTTGCTCGGGACAGTTTCCACGCAGACGTGGCGGCGATCAGGGCTGTGCTCGCGCGCAAATTTGGGCACTGGCTATTCACGGCGCGGGCACTCGAGTTCCCGCCACTGAAAGTGGCGGGCTACCTTCATCCGCCGCTGCGCGGCTGGTATTGGCGCGTGGTTGCACCCCAGCCGCTTCAGCGGGCGAAAGAACGTAGCCTCGGGCGTGGGGTCCCCACGGCGCCTTTGTGCGTGGTGCTCGTGAGCCTGGCGTCCCAGGTGCGGCAATGAAACCAAAAGCCAGTGCACGGTTCCCGCCCGCGCGCTGCTCTCCTGGCCGCCATGCCCGGCGATAGCAATGGGATTCTCCGCAGACGTGGCGGCGATCAGGGCTGTCCTCGCCCAGAGGTTGGGGCACTGACTATTCGCGGCGCGGGCGCCGCCCGTCGGCACGGGTTCGGCGCTTCGCGCCTCCGTCATGGCTGAAGCCATGACCTACCCTGGCCATGCCCTTCCCCGGTGGTGCTCGTGCGGCACGGTTGCCTCGCTTGCTCGGGACAGGTTTCCGCGCAGACGTGGCGGCGAATAGGGCTGTTCTCGCCCAAAGCTTTGGGCACTGGCTATTCACGGCGCGGGCACTTGAGTTCCCGCCACTGAAAGTGGCGGGCTACTTTCAACCGCCGCTGCGCGGCTGAAGGCTGAAGCCCTGCTCCACCCGGTTTTCCTTCGCCGGGGTGCGAGCCGTTGCCCGATGGCGTACTCTATGCACAGATCATGGACGCCAAACAATTCCAGCGGATCAGCAAGGCGCTGGCCGACCCGCGCCGCTACGAGATCCTGTCGCGCATCGCTCGGTGCAGGAACAAAGGCAAAGAGCTTGCCTGCACCGAGGTTCGCGGCTGCCTGCCGATTAGCGCCGCCACCCTTTCCCACCACGTTAAGGAACTGACCAACGCCGGCCTGATCGAGCTGCGGCGCGAAGGCCAGTTTGTGCACATGAAGTTGCGGCGCAAGGTCTGGCGCGAATACCTGTCCCAGTTGCGCAAGCTGTAAGGCGAAAAAGGCTGAGTCCTTTTTTCTTCCCTCGAATCTATTTTCGATGATTGTCGAAATATCGAATTTGGGACGAAAAAAGGAGTGGGGTCATGGCGAAACTGGCAGGCAAAGTGGCGGTGGTCACCGGCGCGTCGAAGGGGATCGGGTCGGCGATTGCCGAAAAGCTGGGCACGGAAGGCGCCAAGGTAGTGGTCAACTACGCCCGGGACAAGGCGGGCGCGGAGAGGGTCGCGGACAGGATCCAGGCATCCGGCGGTGAAGCCATCGCGGTGCAGGCCGATGTTTCCAAATCGGAGGACATCAGGAAGCTGTTTGCCGAGACGGCGGCGGCTTTCGGCAACGTGGACATTCTGGTGAACAACGCCGGAGTGTACGAATTCCGGCCGCTGGAATCTCTCGATGAGGAGCACTACCGCAAGATCTTCGATCTGAACGTGCTGGGGCTGCTGCTGACCACCAAGGAAGCGGTGGCGCACATGAACGGCCAGGGCGGCAGCATCATCAATGTCAGCTCCATCGCGGCCAAGACGCCGGCCCCCAACAGCTCCGTGTACAGCGGGACCAAAGGCGCCGTCGATGTGATCTCGCGCGCCCTGGCCTTGGAACTGGCGCCGCGCAAAATCCGCGTCAACTCGCTTTCGCCCGGCGCCACCGAGACCGAGGGGGTGCGCGCGCTGCCGGAGTACAAGAACGGCTTCGAGGAACAGGCCATTACCCGCACCCCGCTGGGACGCCTTGGCACCGCGGAGGACATCGCCAAGGCCGCGCTCTTTCTGGCGTCGGAAGATTCCGGCTGGATTACCGGGGAGGAATTGCTGGTCGGAGGCGGAATCCGTTTGTGACCCTGGAAAACGAAAGGGTCTCCCAGGTTAGCGCCGAAAAACACGGCGCGAACCTGGGGCACCCGCGCGATCAACCCGCAGCGCAAGCGCAGCAAGTATTTTCGCTACCTGGAAGCCTGGGACCTGCTGAGCGGAGGGCGCTCGCGCTAAGGGCAGGCGCTCCCCGCGCCTTCTGAAGATTGAAGGCCCCGGCCTTTCAGCCGGCGAGAGGGCGCGACGTCGCCTGGCTCCCGCAACTACTCAAGCTGCATGGGAAATGCGTTCCGTCAGGCGACAGGTGTTCCGGTGCGCCAGTTGATTGATGGGACAGAAGCGGCTCACGGCGGTCCCGATCCCGATGCCGCCCAGGATGAGGCCCAGCTTCCGCAAAGTGCCATGGGTGAGCAGGCCCATGGTCAACAGTCCGCCGCCCGCCGCCAGCCTGAGAATCCGATCGCCGCCGCCGACATTGTATTTCATGAGTGCACCTCCACAACGCGGTACTCGATGCCGCGAGCAACGAACGCTGCCTGGACGCGCGCCCTCAGACCGCGGCATCGGTTTTGAACGCCACTCGAAAAAACTCTAGTGGGTGGGATGCGAGCCAAGCGCGTGGCCGGCCTGTGGAAATCGTCGAAATCCGGCAGTCCGGCGCACGTGGAACTGCTCGCCCGGGTAGCGGGTCCGCTTACAGGTCGGAGCGCAGGATTTCGGGGGCGATGAGGCGGTGCTCGGCGCCGCACAGGGGGCAGGTGAGCGTCCAGTCCTGTTTGGGAGTGCGGTCGTCGTAGGTGATGGTGCGCTCGTGCCCCTTGGGGCATGCGGTGAGCACGGTGGTCCGGTTGGCACGGCCGATCAGCGAGGTTGTCAGCCACATGAGCAGGTTGTACCGCCGCCGGCCGCCGGCGACAACGTCTCGAAGGTGCCCCCGGGCGCGCCGCCACCGGCCATGACCTCGTGTCCAACCTCCTCTGCGCGCGAGGGTTACGAGCAGAAGACCACGGAGGGCCGGGAGCTCACAATCGAGGCAAACTGGAAACCAGAGTGGCCGTGCGATTTCAGGCTACCCGCGCCCGTGGTTCAACCATCCACTTGTATCTTGGGAAAAAAGGTGACTTATGCGACTTCGGATCGAGTCAGTGAACGGCTCGCCGATCAACGACTACCGCATCCGGGACGGACACGTGGAAGTGCGGGTGCTGGATGTCGCCGGTCAAGCATGGGCTTCGCCGCTGGGCTTGTGGCGGGTGTTGGGCGAAGACGACATCCAACTCCATCATGCGCTCGGGACCGTGGTGTCGAAGTGGCTGCAGCAGCGGCTCGGCGGAGCTTCGGTTGTATCTTCAGAGGGATCAAAGATCATCGCGGCCTGATCGCGGCCGGAAAGGACTTCAGGGCAGCGGAGGCTGGTTGCGCACCGCAAACTCGACGCCACGCTCATCGTTGGCCTTGCGCGTGGCTTCCAGGTCGAGGTCGGCTAGGGGAATCTTGCGCGCGCGCTGTTCGGAGAAGATCCACAGCGTGCGGCCGGCAACCGCGTAGTTGCGGGCTTCAAGTGTGTGGCCGTCACGAAACACCAGCACCGTGGGCGGCGCAGCCGGCTCGTCGCTGCGTTTGGCCGCCGGCGCGGAACGAGGCGCAACGGCGCGATTCGTGTACTGCTGCTGCTCGCGCAAAGCGCGCTCCTGGCGAATCTCATCCAGCTCGGCTTGCAGTTGGGAGACCTGGTTGGAGAGCGCCGTATTCTGCTCAGCATCGTAATCGGACGACTGCTGCGTGGGCCCGGCGTACACCAGGTCGCTCTGCAACCCCAGCCCATAATATGGGTAGGCGGTGTAGGGGTAGATCGAATAAGGATAGTAGCCGTAGCCGAGCGGATATCCGTAGCTGTTGAAGAAGCGGCGGTGACGGAATCCGCGCGAATTGAAAAAGACGCGCACACGCGGACTGTGGCCGAAGGCGACGCCGCCGCGCACCCTACCCCGAACCCCGACGCCGCCGCGAACACCGACGGCACCATGTCGGGCTCCCCTAGAAGCGCCGGCGCGAGGAGAGGCGCCGAAGCCGCGATGCTGGGCGTACAGGGGCAGCGCGAGAAGAAAGGCGAGCGCGGCTATGATCAGGCTCCGCCGCATAACTAGATTATAGCGCTGTTGAGAGTCAGCGGATGCGTGGTTCGTCCCGGTTCTGGGTTATCGGTTATCGGTTGTCGGTTCTCGGTTCTCGGTTGGCAGTTTAGCGGTTATCGGTTATCGGTCAGCGGTTAAACCGAGAACCCACAGCCGATAACGCATCAGGAAAGTTTCTTCTTGGCGAGCGGGCGGGCGAAGGCGTTGGTGGGATTGTGGATGTTCACGGTCAGCACCTTCTTGTAGTACTCGACTGCCTGCGCCTTGTCGCCGGCTTTTTCGTACGCCTGCGCCAGCAGCACCAGGATGAAGGGATCGCGCTGGTCGGCCTTTTGCAGATCGGCGATGGCCGACTTATAGTCGCCGAGGTAGTAGGCGACATAACCCTGGAGATAAGGAAAGAAGCGGGCCTGCTCGGGATTGGCGCCCTTGTCGAGAACCGCCTTGGCGGCGGCGACATGCTTTTCCGCCTCGGCGCGCTGCCCGCGGCGGGCGGCGATGCGCGCCTGCGCGTGCTCCAGGCGGAAGTTCCACAAATCGACGGTGGCGGGCTTGATGTCGGGCTGCTTCAGGCCGGTGTCGTGGCCGGTCTGGTACCAGCGGGCGGCGGAGGTGGGATCGCCGCACTCCAGGTAAACGCGCGCCAACTCGTCAGCGACCTCGCCGGCGGCGAAATAGTTCTTCGCCGCGAGCTGCTGGTCGAAGGCTTGCTGCTCGTATTGGGCGGCATTTTTCGTGTCGCAGGTGAAGGCATAGGAGATGGCCATGGTGGTGAGGGCACGGCGTTTTATTTCGGGCGGCGCGACCTCGATGGCCTTGGCAATGTGGCGGCGGGCTTCGTCGTACTTGCCCTGCAGATCGAGCACGATCCCGGCGCCGAGATTCGCGCCGTAAGAGTTGGCGTCGGCCTTCAGCACCTGGTTGTAGAGCGCCAGCGCCTGCTCCTGCTCCCCTTCGCTGTTGAGCTTGCGCGCCTGCTTGATGAGTTCGTCGTTGGACTGCGCAAGCAGGGTGGCGCAGATGAGAAGGAGCGCGGCGAGCGTTTTCGCGATCTTCATGGGAGGAAAATTATGGGGAGGGGGGATGGAAATTGCAAATGGGGCAACACGACAACGAGCACGCTCGGGACGCTGGGAAAAGCGCAAGAACCCGGCCGAGGGCGGCCGGGCTACACACGACTTACGAGCTGATCGCCTGCTTTTTCTCCGCCAGGGCGTGGACCAGGTCCTTGAAGACGCGGCCGCGGTGCTCGTAGCTGTCGAACTGGTCGAAGCTGGCGCAGGCGGGCGCGAGCAGGATGACGTCGCCGGGAGAAGCAGATTCGAAGGCGCGGCGCACGGCCACGTCGAGGGTTTCGGCGTGCACGATGTCGGCGGCGCCGGCAATTTCCTTCTCGATCTTGGGGGCGGCGGCGCCGATGGTGTAGACGCGCTTGGCGCGCTCTTTCAGCAGTGGATTGAGCACGGTGTAGGGCGAACCCTTGTCCTTGCCGCCGAGGATGATGTGGATGTTGCCGGGGAAGGATTCCAGGGCCTTCTGGGTGGCGTCAACGTTGGTGGCCTTGGAGTCGTTGTAGAACTGGACGCCGTTGATGGTGGTGACGTACTCGAGGCGGTGCTCGACGGCCTTGAATTCCTTGACCGCGGCGCGGATGCGGTGCGGTTCACACGGGATGATCATGCCCACCGAGACCGCGGCCAGCACGTTCTCCAGGTTGTGCGCGCCTTTCAGCGGAATCTCGGAGACGGGCATGATCTCGTGCTCGCCGCCCTGGTCGCGATGGAAGATGCGGCCGTCGCGCACGAAAGCGCCCAGCTCGACTTCTTTCTGGCGGCTGAACCAGCGCAGTTGTGCTTTCGCGCTCTGCGCCATGCCGGCGCATCGCGGGTCGTCGGCGTTGAGGATGGCGAAATCGGAGGAGGCCTGGTTCTCGAAGATGCGCCGCTTGGCCGCCAGGTAAGCATCGAAGCTGCCGTGGCGGTCGAGGTGGTCGGGCGTGAGGTTGAGCACCACGGCAATTTCAGGATGGAACGTCTCGATGGTCTCCAACTGAAAGCTGGAGACCTCGAGCGACGTTGTAGGTGTCGGCGGTGGCTTCGGGGACAAGCGAAATGGCGGCGGTGCCGATGTTGCCGCCGACCTGGGATTCGTAGCCGCCCCAGGCGATGACGTTGCCGGCCAGGGCAGTGGTGGTGGTCTTGCCGTTGGAGCCGGTGATGGCGACGATGTGCCCCTTGAGGAAACGCGAGGCCAGTTCGATTTCGCCGATGACGGGAATGCCCATGGCGCGGGCCTGCGCCAGTTGCGGCACGCTGGTCGGCACGCCCGGACTGACCACGATCAGATCCTGCTGGCGGAAGGTGCGCTCGCCGTGGCCGCCGGTTTCCACGGTGATGCCGAGATCGAGCAGGGTGCGGATGTCGGCGCGCAGGTCGTCTTCGGCCTTGGCGTCGGAGGCGGTGACGCGCGCCCCGCGCTCGTGCAGAAACTGCGCCGAGGCCACGCCCGACTTGCCCAGCCCGACTACCAGCACGCGCTTGCCTTTGACGTTTAAAGGTTCTGCCATAAGGTCAGAAATTTTTTTGAAACCCGCGCCCGCGGCGGGAATCTCATGGCGTAACGTTTCTCCCAAGATTCAGCACGGATGTAACGTGCCCAGCCCAGGATAATTCGATTCAAGCTGCACGGCAGAAGCCGTGCCTTCTGTAACACTCCCCTTAAGCACGATTTCGGTCGTGCTCCTCCCTTGCCTGCAGGAATTCCGAGTCCGGCCTTTGTGCAGGGCTCAAAGCCGGGAACTGCCCCACATTTGCCAAAGGCAGGCAAATGCGGGCCACCCGCGAGTCACGCCAGCGACCCATGATTGTCGCACACCGGGCTAGCGAAGTTTCAAGGTGGTCAGGGCGAAGAGGGCAAAAACCAGGGAGGCGATCCAGAAGCGGACGATGACCTTGGATTCCGACCAGCCCAGCAGCTCGAAATGATGGTGCAGGGGCGCCATTTTGAAGATGCGCTTCTTGCGCAGCTTGTAGGAGCCGACCTGCAGGATCACCGAGATCGCCTCGATGACGAAGACGCCGCCGATAAAGGGCAGCAGCATTTCCTGCTTGATGATGACGGCGATGGTGCCGATGGCGCCGCCGAGGGCGAGCGAACCGACGTCGCCCATGAAAATCTCGGCGGGATGGGCGTTGTACCAGAGGAAGCCGATGGCGGCGCCGACCATGGCGCCGCAGAAGATGGTCAGTTCGCCCACTTGCGGCATGCGCTGAAGTTCCAGGTAGTCGGAGAACGTGGCGTGCCCGCTCACATAGGTGAGGACGGTGAGCGCGCCGGCGGCAATCACGGTGCAGCCGATGGCCAGGCCGTCCAGGCCGTCGGTGAGATTCACGGCGTTGCTGGAGCCGACGATCACCAGCACAACAAAGGCGATGAACGGCAGAAAGGCGAGCGGCCACAGGTGCGGCTGCCCGGCCAGCGAAGTGATGACCAGGTCGGGACGGAAATTCTTGAAGAAGGGCACCATCAGATGGGTCGAGTAGCGTCCCTTGGTCTGTAAAAAGATGAGCGCCACGGCCACCAGCACGCTCACCAGCACCTGCAGCATCAGCTTGGTGCGCCCGGTGAGGCCGAGATTGCGCCGGTTGACCACCTTCAGGTAGTCGTCGGCGAAACCGATGGCGCCAAAGAAGGCAGTGGCCATCACAGCGACCCAGATATAGGGGTTGGTCAGGTCGGCCCACAGCAGCGTGGGGATGATGATGGCGATGGTGATCAGCAGGCCGCCCATGGTCGGCGTGCCGGCTTTTTTCTGGTGCGCCTTGGGGCCTTCTTCGCGGATGTATTGCGCGATCTGGAATTCGCGCAGCTTGCGCACGATGGCGGGTCCGACAATCAGGCCGAGAAAGAGCGCGGTCAGGCTGGCGAAGGCGGTGCGAAACGTGAGATAGCGAAAGATGCGGAAGGGAGTGAAATAGCGGAACAGCACCTGATACAGCAGCCAGTAGAGCAAACCCTCTCCCTTCCGATGTGCGGAAACTTAGCTACAGCATACCGCAGGGGCTCGGGTGGTTTGAAGTTGCGGAAGGTGGTACGGAGGGCAAACAGACAGTCAACGGTCGGTGGTCGACGGCCAAGGCAAAAACGGTCGACGGTTGGCGGTTGGCGGCTAAGGCAAAAACGGTCGACAGTCGGCGGTCGACAGCCAAGGCAAGGACTTACGGATTGTGCCCGAGGCTAGCTGTGGCTTTCGATGTCCAGGTTTCCAGCGCCTTCTCCAGCTTGACGCCGCGGGAGGCCTTGAGCAGGACGATGTCGCCGGGCTGGACCTCGCGCGCCAGCCACTCGGCCGCCGCTTCCGGAGTTTCGACGAACTCGGCGCGCAGGCCGCCTTGGGCGGCGGCGTCGACAATGTGGAGCGCGGCGCCGCGGACGCCGAGCACGACGTCAATTTTTTTCTCCGCCATGTGGGCGCCGCTGCGGCGATGGAGTTCGTCGCCCGAGCTGCCCAGCTCCAGCATCTCGCCGGCCACCACGATGCGGCGCGCGCCTTCGGGCACGGCCATGGCGGCCAGGGCGTCCACCATGGAATCGAGCGCGCGCGGGTTGGAGTTGTAGCAGTCGTTGATAACGGTGGCGCCGCCCACATTCAGGATCTGTCCGCGCTTGTCGACCGGAGCAAGCGTAGCCAGCACCGAGGCGGCGTGCTCCAGGGTGACGCCGCCGAGCATGGCGACGGCGATGGCGGCGAGCGCGTTGTAGATGTTGTGCCGCCCGATCAGCGGCAGCGTGGCGCGGGCGCGCTGGCCGGAGGCGACCACGTCAAACTGCGAGCCGGCGAAGCCGTTCTGCTGGATGGCATCGGCGCGCACGTCGGCGGGATGCTTGATGCCGAAGGTGATCACGCGGCCGGGAAAATCGCGGCCGAACTGGGAAACGTATTCGTCGTCGGCATTCAGCACCGCGGTGCCGTCACGAGGCAGGCTCTGGATGAGCTCGTGCTTGGCGCGGGCAATGTCGGAGACGGAATTGAAGAACCCGAGGTGCACCGGGGCGACGCAGGTGACCACGCCGATGCTGGGCTCGCACAGGGCGGCCAGCGCGCGGATTTCGTTGGCATGGTTCATGCCGAGTTCCACCACCGCCAGGTCATGCTCGGGCTCCAGACGAAGCAGTTGCAGCGGCAGTCCGTAGTGGTTGTTGAGATTGCCTTCCGATTTCAGCACGCGGTGCCTGGCCGCCAGCAGCCGCGCCGCGGATTCCTTGGTGGTGGTCTTACCGGCGGAGCCGGTGATGGCGATCACCTTCTTGTTCCACAAGCGGCGCACGCCGCGTCCGAGATTCTGCAACGCGGCCAGGGTGTCGCCGGCGGCGAGGATGCGGCGCTGGTTCGCGTACCGCGCTGCCTGCCCGGCGTCGACCACGGCGGCCACGGCGCCGCCCTCGAGCGCGGCGTTGACGTATTCGTGCCCGTCGAGATTGTCGCCCTTGATGGCAAAAAACAGCTCGCCGGGCTGGAGCGTGCGCGAGTCGATGGAATATCCGCCGGCGACGGCTTCGCGGTCGAAAGAACCGGTGGCGCCGGTGATTTCGGCGATCTGGCCGAGTGACAGCTTCATCGCGCGCCTCCCGCCGGCTCCGGCTCCGGCTTGTGATAGCCCGCGGCCTGGAGCGCGGCGCGCGCGACCTCAACATCGTCAAACGGGCGGACGCCTTCGCGCGTCGTCTGGGTCTTCTCATGCCCCTTGCCGGCGATGAGCACAATGTCGCCGGGCGCGGCCTTTTGAATCGCAAGCATGATGGCCCGGGCGCGGTCGGGTTCGACAATAAAGGGCGTGTTGGTGCGCTGCAGCCCGGGAAGCGCGTGGTTGATGATCGCCACGGGATCCTCACTGCGCGGATTGTCGGAGGTGAGGATCACGGAATCGCTTCCCCGCCCCGCGGCTTCGCCCATCAGCGGACGCTTGGCGCGATCGCGATCGCCGCCGCAGCCAAACACGGTGATCACCTTGCCCGTGCGCCCATTCTCACAGCACGGCACAGGATGTACAGCCGAGCCTTTGTGGCACGCGCACTGGCAGCTTACGAATTCACCGGCAAGTTTAGTCAGGTTGCGCAGTGCGTCGTCGGTGTGGGCGTAATCCACCACCACCGTGAACGGCTGGCCATGATCCACGCGCTGGAAGCGGCCGGGCACGTGGGTCAGGCGCTCCACTCCGCCGGCAATCGCCTCCGTCGGGCAGTTGCGGGCGTAGGCGGCGGCGGCCGCCGCGAGAACGTTATAGACGTTCACCCGCCCGATCAGCGGCGACCACAGGGGCACGGTGGCGGTGGGCGTGACCAGGTCGAAGCGCGTGCCGTTCATGCCGACATCAACTTTCTCGGCGTGGAAATCGCCCTGGGCAAGGCCATAGGTCAGCATCTGCGAGCGCGACTTGCTGAACTTCACCAGCTTCTTTCCGTATTCATCATCCAGGTTGATGACCGCCAGCCGCGGCGGGTCGGTGCCCACGCCCTCGAACAGCGCGCGCTTGGCGTCGAAGTAGGCGCCGAACTCCTTGTGATAGTCGAGATGGTCGCGCGTGAGATTGGTGAAGATGGCGACGTCGTAGGGAATGCCGAAAACGCGCTGCTGCGCCAGGGCATGAGACGAAACTTCCATCACCGATTCGGTGGCGCCGTTGCGCAGGGCGGCGGCCAGCATCTGGTTCAGCTCCAGCGGCTCGGGCGTGGTGTGGGGCGCGGGCAGAACCCGGCCCGCAATGTGGTATTCGACCGTGCCGATGAGCGCTGTCTTGCGCCCGGCAGCCTGCAAAATCGACTCCAGAAGAAATGACGTGGTGGTCTTGCCGTTGGTGCCGGTGATGCCGCTCGTGATCAGCCTCTCGGCGGGATGCTTGTAGAAATTGGCGCTCAGGCGGGCCAGCGCGCGGCGTCCGTGCGGCACCTGCGCCCAGGCAATGTCAGCTTTCGGCTCGATCTTCGCATCATCGCTGACCACGGCGACCGCGCCCGCCTGGAGAGCGGCGTCGATATAGCGGTTGCCGTCAGTGCTTTCGCCTTTCATGGCGACGAAGCACCAGCCGGGCTGCACGCGGCGGGAATCGTAGTCCAGGCCGGCGATCTCGGGATCGCCGCGCTGGAGGAGGTATTCGGCGCCGTCAAGGAGCTGCTGGAAGCGCATTGGTTGGATTATACCGAGGGATTTGTCGAGCAGGGATTAGTCGCGGAGGACGCAGAGGAATAATTGGCCACGGATTTTCACGGATGAACACGGATTAACGGATTAAATGTGCTCCCCGTGCCGCGCCAGCGACTCCAGGTACAGCATGGCTGCGCGCACGGCACGTAGGAACGCTTCGTCAACACTGCCACCTTCCACGTGCAGCCCTTTCAACCCTGGACAGTAGGCGTGGTACTGGTCGCCGTCCTTTTCAATGACGAACGGCAACTCCAGTGCTGGAGCGGTGGAAGTCGGCTTTGAAGCGAGTGTAGCGGACAATCTACTGATCCCCTGTTAGCTAAGATGAATACTTATTCTATTTTATCCTTGCATCTACCGATTGAAGCGCACCGAAATTCTGCTGCCGCTTGGCACCCGGGTGCCCGCGGCCGGGGACTGCTCGCGCGCCAGGCCGCTGCCGATGGCCTCCAGTTCCACGCCGGCATCGTCGGCAGCTTCCACGGCGGAACGCAGCGTCATGCCCGTGAACGAAGGCACCACTACGCCGCCTCCGACCATGTCCAGCACCACGGTGCCCCCACCCGGACGTTCCTCGCTCGGCGGCGGTGTGGGAGCCGAGGCGGACGGCGCGGCTGCCTGGGAGGTCAGCGCCGCCGGCGCCAGCCTTGCGGAAGCGGGCGCGGAAGCCAGCATCGGCGATGGTTTCTGCTTCGGCTCGGCCGTGGGATTTGGCGCCATCTCCAGGCCGCCGCCCAGGCGCTCGGGCGAACCCTCGTTCAACTCGTCGTCGCGGACGGAAGCGCGCATTTGCAGGCGCAGGTCGTTCTTCAGCTCGGCGTCGTGCGGCACGTTCAGGTAGGCCAGTACCTGCTGGGCGATGCGCGCAAACACCGGAGCGCAGACCTGTCCGCCCTGGTGGAGCCCCACCGCCGAATCCAGGATCACCGCGATGGTGATGGCCGGGCTATTCACCGGGGCAAAGCCGGCGAAGGTGGCCACGTATTTCGTGCGCGAATAGGCGCCGGTGTTGGGGTCGACCTTCTGCGCGGTGCCGGTCTTGCCGGCGGAGGTGTAGCCGTCGAGGATGGCGCGGCGCCCGGTGCCGAACAGCACCACGCCCTCCAGCATTTTCTTCATCTGCACCGCGGTCAAGGTGGAGATCACGCGGCGCTGCGGCGGATGGTGGAAGGTGACGGTCTGGGGAGTCTTGCGCGGCTCCAGCACCCCGGCGACGATGCGAGGCGAGGTGTACAGGCCGTCGTTGGCGATGGTGGAGACCATGGAAACCAGTTGCACCGGGCTGACCCCGATCTCCTGGCCGATGGAAATGGCGCCGATGGACACCTTCGACCAGCGGTCCACCGGCCGGGCGATGCCCCGGGTCTCGCCCGGCAACTCGATCCCCGTCTGCTGGCCGAATCCGTAGGCGCGGATGAAATGGTAGAGGCGCTGATCCCCCAGCCGCATTCCGACCTTCACCGCGGCCACGTCGCTGGAGTGCGCCAGGGCCTCCTTGATCGGCACCACGCCCATCTTGTGCAGGTCGTGGATGCGTATGCCGCCGACGTTAATTACCCCGCCCTGGCAGTCGATGGGATCGTTCGGGTGGATCAGCTTCTCCTCCAGGGCGGAGGAATAGGTGACGATCTTGAACACCGACCCCGGCTCGTAGATGTCGCTGACCGCGCGGTTCTTCAGCGCCCGCGCCCGCGCCTCCTGGTAGATGTTGGGATTGAAGGTGGGCCGGTTGGCGAGCGCCAGAATCTCGCCGGTGCGCGGGTTCTGCACTACCACCGTTCCCGCTTCGGCGCGGGTGTCGCGCATGGCCTGCTCCAGCTCCTTCTCGGCGATGTACTGGATTTTTTCGTCGATGGTGAGGACCACGTTCTCGCCGGAACGGGGCTGGCGCTCCACCCGCCCGAACCACTTGCGGCGCGCGTCCATGGTGATGAACATCTTGCCCGGGGTGCCGCGCAGGTCATCTTCATACGCATGCTCAATGCCGCCCAGCCCCTCGTCGTCCAGCCCCACGTAGCCGACGGTCTGCGCCGCCAGTTCGCGCTTGGGGTAAAAGCGCTTCGGCTCCTTCTGGAAATAAATGCCGCGCAGGTTCATGGCCCGGATGCGCTGGCTGGTCTCGGCATCCACCTTGCGCGCCACCCAGGCGAAGGAATGGGAGGACTTGAGCCGCGCCGCCATCTCCCGCGGATCGGTCTTCAACACCCGCGCCAGCAGGCCGGCGGTGTTCGCGGGATCGGGAATTTCGGTGGGAACCGCGAATACCGAGTCCACGCTGATGGACATGGCCAGGGCGTGCCCGTTGCGGTCGTAGATAATGCCGCGCCGCGGCGCCACTTCGATGGTGCGCTGCTGCTGGCGCGCGGCGCGCTGCACCCAGTCGCCGTAATCGATGATTTGCAGTTGGATCAGCCGCAACCCGATGCCGCCGCACCACAGAAAGAGGATGCCGCCGAGCAGGTACAGCCGCTTCTTCGGGTCCTTCAGCAGGGCACTACCGGCCACGTTGTCACCCTGAACAAAAAAGGCTTCAAAGTTTCAATGTTCAAAGTCGCGGTTGCCCTTGCCTCCGAACTTTGAAAGCCCGCCAGGAAACTTTGAAACCTGAAACTTCCCCAACCTGGTCTACGGCGTCGAGATCACCGCCACCTCGGCGCGCGCCATCACCGGCACTCCCGGATCCGGGGCGCCAGGCTCGAAGCGCACCACCTGCCCGGCCCTGGGCATCTCCAGGCCCATGCGGCGGGCGATGGCGTCAATCCGCTCCGGGTCGCGCAGCGAGGCCTCTTCCAGGCGTAGCGCGCGGTTGGTTTCCGCCAGGCTGTCGCGTTGGGCGACGACCGTCTCGATGCGGTAGCCGTACTCGATGGCGCTGAAGTGCTGCCAGGCATAGACCATGACAAACAAGAAGAGCACCGCCAGCGCGGCGGCGAACTGCGTCATTTCGCGGCTGCGCTTGCGGTCGGCCACGCGCACCAGGCGCGAGTTGTCGATGGCCTTGGCGAAGTACACCTCGGGCGTGCCGCTCCACCCCCGGCGGCTGGCCCAGATTTGCGGACGCGTGGTGGCCCCGGCTGACATTATGCCACCCCGGCCATCATCGGCGGTGTGTCCGCCAGTTCGTAGACCAAGCGCGACACGAACCGTGCCGCGTCCCGCTCGGTCTCGGAGACGTAACCGTCGCGCGCCTGACCTTCGGCGCGGGCCACCAGCTCCATCAGTTCCTCAATCATCATGCCCGAGTACATCGCTGCACCTCCGTTGCCCTGCTTCTAATCCTTCCCGGGACGGCATCGAAAGGAAGGATTTTGTTTTGTGGAACTACGGTTCGCCCTAGTCAGAGAGGCGATGCCGTCCCGGAAACCCTTGCCCACCGGATTCATATCGCGATCCGATGTTTTTCACACTCTTCACAGCTTTTCCACCGCCCGCAGCCGCGCGCTGCGCGACCGCGGATTTGTTTCCACCTCTTCTTCGCCGGCGCTCACCGGCTTTCTCGTCAGCAGCCGGTAGAGACCGCGCCGCGCGCCCTCCCGGAATGCGTCTTTCACCATCCGGTCCTCCAGCGAGTGGAAGCTGATGATCACCAGCCTTCCTCCCGGCTTCAGGACGCGGGGCGCGCCGTCTTCTTTCAGCAGCGCCCGCAGATCGTCCAATTCGCGGTTTACGAAGATTCGGAGAGCCTGAAAGGTCTGTGTCGCAGGATGAATCCGCCCGGGTTTCATTGACCGGGCCGCGGCCGCTACCACCTCCGCCAACTGCTTCGAGGTTCGTATCGGCCGCGACCGGACAATGGCTCTGGCGATTCTCCGCGACCTCCTTTCCTCACCGAATTCGTAAATCAGGTCAGCAAGCTCGCGCTCGCTGAGCTGGTTTACCACCTGCTCGGCAGTCAGAGGCGCGCGCGGGTCCATGCGCATATCGAGCGCGCCTTCGGCCTGGAAGCTGAAACCGCGTTCGGCATCGGCGAGCTGCAGCGAGCTCAACCCGAGGTCGGCGAGCAGGCCGTCGGCTTCGCTTTCGCCGATCAGCTCCGCCACCTGGGCAAACGAGCTGTTCACCAGCTTCACCTCCGGCCACCGCTTCTCCATCCCGGCCGGGGGTTGCAGCCGCTCGCGCGCCAGTCCCAGCGCCTTGGGGTCCTTATCGAGCCCAATCAAACGACCCTGTGGGCCGAGGCGTCTTGCGAGCTCGAAGCTGTGCCCGCCCAACCCCACGGTGGCGTCGATGTAGGTCCCGCCAGGCTTGACTGCCAGAAATTCGATCGCTTGTTGTAAAAGAACAGGAACATGGCCAACTTGCCGTTCTCCCCTGCCATGCCCGCCCCTGGGGGCGTATTCCTCTTGCCCATCCACTGCTAAATGCCCAGTTCGTCCAGTTTTTCGACGTCCTCATCCGTGAAGCCCTGCTCCACCTGGGCACGAACCGCATCCGCTCTCTCGACTTCCAGATGATTCAAAAAGCCCATCACCACCACGTCGCCAACCAGGCCGGCCGATTCGCGCAGCACCTGCGGGAGCAGCAATCGCCCCTGGCCGTCCATCTCCACTTCCTGGCCGTAATAGTTGGTCATGGTCAGAAACTTCTTCTTGGTGGGATTGAAATTGGAGAGCGCCGCCAGCTTCTGCTCGATCCGCTCCCACTCCTCGAAGGGATATACTTCGGCAATCTTTCCGTTCTTCGAAGTGATGTAAAATTTGGCCGCGTATTTCTCGTCGATCACCCGCTTGTATTCCGCCGGGACCTTCAGCCGTCCCTTGTCGTCCACGCGGGTTGGGTGACCGCCGCGAAACATGCGCCTGAATCCGTTTCCCGGCTGCGCTCGCCGCAGCCCAGGAGGTCAAAGCGGCCCAAAGGTCCTTATTTCCGGTCTGCTTGGCATCGAGTTGGGGGATTTTCTCGATCATTCCACTGGCGCCCCTAAGACCAGCGCCGGTAGCCAAGTTCAACCACTTTTGACCACTTTCGACCACAATCCTACGCCTAAGTGTTTGCTTGTCAACAGGAATTTTGTAGGTCACAGGAACCGCCGGACATGTACTGTGGATATTCCTACGGCTTGTGGTTACCGCAGAAGTACACACAAGCGGTGGGGTTTACTAGTGTGGTGCGGACGGAAGGCGGCTGAAAACGCTGAAACCGGTCGTTGGCGACGCCAGAAAAGTAACTCAGCGGTACAGCAACTCAGTATTCATGCGGGCAAACTGACCTACTGACATACTGAGCTGCTGTTGTCGCGGCCGCTCGAATCCTGCCCGGGACTCGGGAATCTAACATGAAGAGGATTGTTACCTCGCTTTTGATATCGATGACAGCAATATTGACCAGCACTCCCGCCGTTGCCGCCCAAAACAACGAAACCCCCCAGCCGCCTGTCGCCAAGGTAATTCCGAAAAACGTCTCGGTCCACGGCGACCGCCGCATCGACAACTATTTCTGGCTGCGCGACAAGCAGAATCCGGATGTCGCTGCCTACCTCAATGCCGAGAACGCCTACGCCGATGCGGTGATGCAAGGCACGGAGAAGCTCCAGGATTCGCTTTACCAGGAGCTGCTCTCGCACATCAAGCAGACCGATCTGGATGTTCCCTATCGCGAGGGCGCGTACTGGTATTACAAGCGCACGGAAGAGGGCAAGCAGTATCCCATCTACTGCCGCAAGATAGCACCCCACCAGGCCAACACCGGGCCCGGCGGGGACCCTGCAGTGAAAGACTTGCTGGACGCTCCCGAGCAGATCGTGCTCGATCAGAACGAGCTCGCCCAAGGCGAGAAGTTCATGGCGATCGGCGCTTACCGAGTGAGCGATGACGGCAACCTGCTGGCCTATTCCACCGACAACACCGGCTTCCGCCAGTACAAGCTGCAGGTGAAAGACCTGCGCACCGGCTCGCTGATGGAGGAGGTGGCCGACAAAACCGGCTCCGTGGCCTGGGCGGCGGATCACAAGACGCTGTTCTACACCGTGGAAGATCAAGCCAAGCGCCAGTACCGGCTGTATCGTCACCTGCTCGGCTCGGTGAAGCCAGACGAACTCGTCTACGAGGAGAAGGACGAGCGCTTCGGCCTCGGCGTGCATCGCACCCGCAGCCGCAAGTACATCCTGCTCGATATCGGCAGCCACACCACTTCGGAAGAGCGCTTCCTGGCCGCCGATGAGCCCGCGGGCAAGTTCAAGCTGATCAGCCCGCGCCGCCAGGACCACGAGTATTTCGCCGACGATCACCAGGACGAATTCCTTATCCGCACCAACGACCGGGGCCGCAATTTCCGCCTGGTCAGGGCGCCCATCAGCGATCCCGGCGAGAAGAATTGGAAAGAGCTGGTGCCGCACCGGCGCGAGGTGATGCTCGCCGACATCGACGTGTTCAAGAACTTCTACGTTCGCCTGGAGCTGGAGCAGGCGCTTCCGCACCTGACCATCGTCGATTTCCGGAGCGGCGCCGCGCACCGCATCGAGTTTCCCGAGCCGGCGTACTCCGCCTTGCCCAGCCAGAACCGCGAGTACGACACCGGCCTTTACCGCTACAGCTACCAATCGCTGGTCACGCCCAGCTCGATCTTCGACTACGACGTTGAGAAGCGGAGCTCGGCGCTGCTGAAGCAGGTGGAAGTGCCCGCCTACGATCCGGCTAAGTACCAGTCCGAGCGGCTGTGGGCGGCGGCCAAAGACGGAACGCGCATTCCGATCTCGATCGTCTATCGCAAGGATTTTGCGAAGGACGCCGCCCGGCCCATGTTCCTCACCGCTTACGGATCGTACGGCTATCCTTATCCGGTAGCCTTCAACTCCAACCTGCTGCCGCTGCTGGACCGCGGATTCTCGGTGGCCATCGCCCACATCCGGGGCGGGGGCGACATGGGCAAGCCGTGGCACGATGCCGGCAAGATGTTCCACAAGAAGAACACCTTCACCGACTTCATCGACGCGGCCGAGTATCTGATCGCGCAGAAGTACACGTCCAAAGACGAGTTGGTCATCCAGGGCGCCAGCGCCGGCGGACTGCTGATGGGCGCGGTGGTGAACCTGCGTCCCGATCTGTTCCGCATCGTGGTTTCCAAGGTGCCGTTCGTGGACGTGATCAACACCATGCTCGACGCCTCGCTTCCGCTCACCGTGGGCGAATACGAGGAGTGGGGCAATCCCAACAAGCCCGACGAGTACCGCTACATCCGCGGCTATTCTCCTTACGACAACCTGGAGAAGAAGGCGTATCCGACCATGCTGGTGAAGACCAGTTTCAACGACAGCCAGGTGATGTACCACGAGCCGGCCAAGTACGTGGCCAAGCTGCGCACGCTGAAGACCGACCACAACGTCGTGCTGCTGAAGACCAATATGGCCGCGGGACACGGCGGCAGCAGCGGCCGCTACGATCACCTGAAGGAGATCGCCTTCGACTACGCCTTCATCCTCGGGCAGTTGGGGATGGAGAAGCCGGCGGCGACGCAGGTGGAGAAGTAATTCGCCGCGGATGAACGCGGATTCCTAGCCGGCCAGCCTCTGCCGCGCCGTCCTTCCCGGGCTGACCTGCTCAAAGGTGACGATCACTGCTGGGGAGGAAAGCCGCTGGTATACTGGCGCGCTTATGCTGGCCGAAATCCTGGAAAAAGGACGGGCAACGACCGACCAGGCGCTGGAGCGGCTGCTGCCGCCGGCGACCGAGTTTCCGCCCTCCATTCACCAGGCGATGCGGCACAGCGTGTTTGCCGGCGGCAAACGGTTGCGGCCGATCCTGTGCATCGAGGCGGCGCGGATGATCGGCACGCTGCTACCGCTGGGAGTGGAGGACCTGGGCGCCGCGCTGGAGATGCTGCACACGTATTCGCTGATTCATGACGATCTGCCGGCGCTCGACAATGACGACCTGCGCCGCGGGCGTCCCACCTGCCACAAGGCGTTCGGGGACGCGCTGGCCATCCTGGCGGGCGACGCGCTGCAGACCACCGCTTACGAGGTAATGGCCCGGATTGCCTGCCCCGCCGAGGCGCGGGTGCGCATTATCGCGGAGGTGGCGCACGCCACCGGCACGCGCGCGGGCATGATCGGCGGGCAGGTGATGGACCTGGAGGCCGAGCACAAGAAGCCGGACGCCGAGACCCTGGAATACATTCACAAGTCGAAGACGGCGGCGCTGATCACCGCTAGCGTGGTCAGCGGTGGCCTGTACGCGGGCGCGGGCGAAAGCGAAGTCGCCAAGCTGCGCTCCTTCGGATTGAAAATCGGGCTGGCGTTCCAGATCGCCGACGACATTCTGGACGTGACGCAATCGTCGGAGCAATTGGGCAAGACGGCGGGTAAAGACACGGCGGCGGAGAAGGCGACGTACCCGGCGCTGTATGGCCTGAAGGAATCGGTGCGCATGGCGGATGAGCTTGTCCAGACCGGATGCGCGCAGCTGGATGAATTCGGCGAACGCGCGCAGACGCTGAACGGGCTGGCGCGGTTTTTGGTGGAGAGGAAAAAATAGCCACCGAGGGCACAGAGGTATTCGGTTATCGGTTTTCGGTGTGCTCCAGCGACATGAATGAGTTCGTGACAAACTCCGCGTCCTCGGCTGTTGAGATCCTGGCCATTGCCGCGCACCGCGACGATGCCGAGCAGACCTGCGGCGGAACGCTGCTGAAGATGGCCTTGCGCGGGCATCGCACCGGGATTCTCGATCTCACCCGGGGCGAGATGGGCACGCGCGGGACGGCGGAAGAGCGCGAGCGCGAAGCCGCGGAAGCCGCGCGCATCCTGAAAGTCGAGTGGCGCGGCGCGCTCGATATTCCCGATGGCCGGGTGGAGAACACGTGGGAGAACCGGCTGAAAGTGGCCGCCGTGATACGCACGCTGCGCCCGCGGGTAGTGATTCTTCCCTACTGGCAGGGCCGCCATCCCGACCACTACATCTGCTCGACGCTGGGCTACGAAGCCTGCTTCCTGGCCGGGCTGGCGAAGCTGGATGTGTCAGCCGTGAGCGCGGAATCACTTGCGGTCGGCGTCGGTTCCGCTGGCCACTGGCCACTGACCACTGGCCACTTGCCTCATCGTCCCTTCAAGATCATCTATGCCAGCCTCTACTACGACGTCCGCCCGACTTTCGTGGTCGACATCTCCGATCAGTTCGAGGCGCGCTTCGAGGCGCTGATGGCGTACCGGTCGCAATACGCGGATCAGGAGGCAGGCAGCGGCCTGTTTCCCCGGCAGGCGGAGATCCGCGCGCGCGTGGAAACCATGGCGCGCTTCTACGGCATGCTCGCCGGGGTTGAGTACGCCGAGCCGTTCCTGCAAAAAGAAGTCGGGCTGGTGGAGGATCTCACTGCCATTTCCGTCGCCTCGCTTTGAGCTAAAAAAACCGGCCACGGATTTACACGGATTAACACTGATCTGATATGGCTGTTCTGCATCCGTGTTCATCAGTGAAGACCCGTGGTTCAGGTTTGTCCGCCGTGCGCCTTGAGCCTTGTGCCTCTCGTGGTATACCGTAGGCAATTTGCTATAACCGCGATATGTCCGACCATACAGAGCAGACCTCTTCAGCCGCCGGCAACGTTCTCTCCACCGCGGTGGACGCGACCTCGGCGCGCTTCGAGAAGAACATGCGCGCCATGGCCGACCTGGTTTCCACCATCCGCAACGAAGAAGAAAAAATGCGCGAAGGCGGCGGCGCCAGGGCGACCGAGGCGCAGCACCAGAAAGGGCGCCTTACCGCGCGCGAGCGCATCGCGCTGTTGCTGGATCCGGGAACGGAGTTGTTCGAACTTGGCCTCTACGCCGGCTTCGGAATGTACGAGGAGTGGGGAGGCGCGCCGGCGGCGGGGGTGGTGACCGGACTGGGCCGCATTCACGATCGCCTGTTCATGCTGATCGCCAACGACGCCACGGTGAAGGCCGGGGCATTCTTTCCCATGACCTCGAAAAAGGTGATCCGGGCGCAGAACATCGCGATCGACAACCATATCCCGACCATCTACCTGGTGGATTCGGCCGGCGTTTTTCTGCCCTTGCAGGAGGACGTGTTCCCGGACACCGACGATTTCGGGCGCGTCTTCCGCAACAACGCGGTGATGACCGCCATGGGCATTCCACAGATCGCCGCCATCATGGGCATGTGCGTGGCCGGCGGCGGCTACCTGCCGGTGATGTGCGACAACGTGCTGATGACCGACGGCAGCGGGCTGTTTCTGGCGGGGCCGGCGCTGGTGCAGGCGGCCATCGGGCAGAAAGTGGACGCGGAAACGCTGGGCGGCGCGGGGATGCATTCGGCCATCAGCGGCACCGTCGATTTTCACGAGCTCGAACGACGAAGCCTGCCTGACGCGCATCCGCTCGCTGGTGGAGAAGATGGGCTACCGGCGCCTTTCGCCCTACGACCGCAAGAAGCCGGAGCCGCCGCGCTATCCGGCCGAGGAAATTTACGGCATCTATGAATCCGATCCGGCGCGGCCCTACGACATGAAGGAGATCGTGGCGCGCATGGTGGACGGCAGCCGCTTCGACGAGTACCGCGCCGAATACGGCAAGACGGTGGTCTGCGGCTACGCGCGCATTGGCGGCTTCGCCGTAGGCATTGTCGCCAACCAGAAGCAGCACCAGCAGCAGGTGGACGAGCAAGGACACAAGCGAGTGGAGTTTGGCGGCGTCATCTACACCGAATCGGCGGAGAAGGCGGCGCGCTTCATCATGGACTGCAACCAGAACCTGGTGCCGCTGGTGTTTCTGCACGACGTGAACGGCTTCATGGTGGGACGCGACGCGGAGTGGAGCGGCATCATCAAGGCGGGAGCGAAGATGGTGAACGCCGTCTCCAACTCGGTGGTGCCGAAGATCACGGTGATTCTGGGCGGCTCGTTCGGCGCGGGACACTATGCCATGTGCGGCAAGGCGTACGATCCGCGGTTCCTGTTTGCCTGGCCGACGGCGCGCTACGCGGTGATGAGCGGCGAGTCGGCGGCGGGCACGCTGGTGGAAATCAAGATCAAGCAACTGGAGCGCGGCGGCAAGAAGCTGAGCGAGGAAGAAAAAGAGAACTCTACGACTCGGTGAAGCGGACCTACGACGAGCAGACCGACCCGCGCTACGGGGCCGCGCGATTGTGGATCGATAAGATTATCGACCCGCTGGAAACGCGCGAGGCCATTACCCGGGCGCTGGAGGCCGCGGCGCTGAATCCGGAGGTGGCGGAGTTCAAGGTGGGAGTGCTGCAAACCTGATCGGGCGATCGGGCGATCGGGTAATTGCGGAAGTGGTGTTCGCTGAAAGTTGCCAGCTTGTCCGATGGCTGAGAAAGTCATCGAATGCCCCGGGTTTCAAGGGACGAGCGTGGCGCGTCCCGGAGGGACGCTTGATGGCAGCCCAGCGATTCATCGCTGGGTAGGCGAGAGTAAGATTCAGCAGTCCGGCAGGACGATTGAGAACCATGCCCCATGCTTTGGTCAACAACCGCGTGCATGTGATCTAGCGATGAATCGCTGGGCTTTACCTGGCGGTTCGATGTCCTCTGAAACGATGGCTGCAGATTTGACTCGATTATCCGCGTTCATCTGCGTTAATCCGCGGCAAATTGGTCCACCGATAACCGACAACCGATGACCGACAACCTCAAACTCATCGAATGTCCGCGCGATGCCTGGCAGGGGCTGAAGGGGCAGATCCCAGCCGAGGTGAAGGCGGCGTACCTGCGCGCGCTGATCGGGGCGGGATTCAAGCACATTGACGCGGTGTCGTTCGTCTCGCCCAAGGCGGTGCCGCAGATGGCCGACTCGGAAGAGGTGCTGAAGCAGGTTGACCCGCCCGATGACGTGGAGATCATCGGCATCGTGGTCAACCAGAAAGGCGCGGATCGTGCCGTGGCCACCGAGGCCGTGCGGACGCTCGGGTTTCCCTACTCGGTTTCGCCGACCTTCCTCCAGAAGAACCAGAACCAGACGCTGGAAGACGCCTACGACACCCTGGAGAAAATCAAGGAGAAGGCCGACAAGGCCGGGCTCGACGTGGTGGTGTACGTCTCCATGGCGTTCGGCAATCCTTATGGTGATCCGTGGAGCGCCGAAGAAGTGTTGGAGGCGGTGGACCTGATCGAGAAGACGGACGTGCATTCCATCTCGCTTGCCGACACCGCCGGCCTGGCCACGCCCGAGCAGATTGGCGCGCTGGCCGGCGCGGTGCTCGCCAAGTATGGCTATCTCGACATCGGCGTGCACCTGCACAGCCGGCCCGCGGAGGCGGTGGAGAAAATCCTGGCCGCCTACGACGCCGGCATCCGGCGATTTGACTCGGCGATCGGCGGACTGGGCGGCTGCCCGTTCGCCCAGGATGAACTGATCGGCAATATCGCGACGGAAAAAGTTCTGGAAGCGCTGGGCGAGCGCGGAGTGGAAGCGCCAATCAAGAAGCCGCTGGACAGCGTGATCCGCATGAGCGCCGACATCGCGCAGAAACACAGCCATTAGCAATTAGCAGTTAGCGATTAGCTGGATGCCAGGTGTTTAAGCGGAACGCTTTGCTAATCGCTAATTGCTAATCGCTAACCGCTTCTGCAATGATCAGTGGTTCGTATTCCACGCCGATGCCTTATAACACCCTCACGCTCGCCTATGAGGACCGGGTCGCGCTGATCACGCTGAACCGTCCGGAGAGACGCAATGCGGTGAGTTTTGAGCTGATTTCCGAGCTCACGGCGGCGCTGGATGAGGTGGAGCGCTCGGCGGCGCAGGTGCTGATCCTGACCGGCACGGGAAAAGCGTTCTGCGCCGGGCTGGACCTGGAGGAACTGAAGGGCCTGCTGGGCAAGACACACGAGGAAAACCTGAAGGACTCGGCGCGCATGGCGAAGATTTTCCGCCGCCTCTACGACTTCCCGCGCGCCACCATCGCGGCCGTCAATGGACATGCCATCGCCGGCGGGACCGGCATCGCCACCATGTGCGACTTCACGCTGGCCGTGCCGGAGGCGAAATTCGGCTACACGGAGGTGAAGATCGGGTTCATCCCGGCGCTGGTTTCCTCCGTGCTGGTGTGGCAGGTGGGACACAAGGTCGCGCGCGACCTGCTCATGACCGGGCGCCTGTTCGACGCCGCCGAAGCGCATCGCTACGGGCTGGTCAATGAGGTGGTCGAGCCGGAACGGCTGATGGCGCGGGCACGCGAACTGGCGGCAGAACTGCTGGAGCTTTCGCCTTCGTCGGTGCGACTGACCAAGAAGCTGATCAACGGCTTCATCGCCCGGCCGCTGGACGAGCAGATGGCGCAGGCCATCGAGGACAACGCGCGCATCCGCACCACCGAGGATTTTCGCGAGGGCGTGACGGCCTTTCTGGAGAAGCGCAAGCCCAAATGGAGCACCTAATTTTTGGGTGGTGTCATCCCGAGCGCAGCGAGGGACCTGTTGTTGGCCACTCGCGAAGTTTGTAACCACCGTGGAAGGGCACGGCTTCACAGGCTGCGGAAAAACTCGCTTTGATGCTTGTTTCGGAGGGGCATGGCGGAACCTGTCCCGAGCGAAGTCGAGGGAGCCGTGCCGGACGAGTCCCTTGTTTTTGTCATTCCGAGCGGGCTTCAGCCCGCGAGGAATCTGGGGTTTTCGATTTTTTCAGCAGTCTCTTCAGCCGTGCCGATGAAGGCAGCAGTAGAAATCCGGCTTTAGCCGCTGGGGGAAAGAGTTTTCGAGAAGAACCAAAATTCTCCTGATGATGTATACATGGGCGCGGGACTCCATATGTCTACGTGCTCGGACCTGCGATTCTGTTCATATTCGCAGGAATTATTTCGTTAATTATTGATCATCGCAAAGCCGGGAAGATCCGCGTTCATCCGCGTTAATCCGCGGCGATGCTTTTGCTCACGAATGACAAACGAAACCAAAATCCGCGTGCGCTACGCCGAGACCGACCAGATGGACGTGGTCTATCACTCGAACTACTTCATCTGGTTCGAGGTCGGCCGGGTCGAGCTGCTGCGCCAGCTCGGCTTCACCTACAAGCAGATGGAGCGCGACGACCGGTGCTTCATCGCCGTGGTGGAAGCGCGCTGCCGCTACAAGGCGCCGGCGCGGTACGATGATGAGATCATCATCCGCACCCGGTTAAAGAACGCGCGCGAGTCGCTGATTCATTTCGCCTACGAGGCGGTGCGCGAGAGCGACGGCACGCTGCTGGCGCAGGGCGAGACGACACATATCGTGACCGACGCGAATTTGAACAAGCGGGTGCTGCCGGAGGAGTACGTGGAGGCGTTCAAGCGGGCCGTAACGGGGAGCGACTAGCAATTGGCAATTCGCCAATAGCGGCGACTGCCACCCCGGGCACTCCGGCTAATCGCTAATTGCTAATCGCTAATTGCTGAAGAAATGAAAGCGCTTCACATCAACGGCAACGATCTCACGCTGGATGAGCTGCGCGAGGTGGTGTACGAGCACCGGCCGGTGCTGCTGGATCCGGACGCGCGCCTGCGCGTGCAGGCCGCGCGCCAGGTTGTGGAAGACGTGGTCGAGAGCGATAAGGTCGCGTACGCGGTCACGACCGGCGTGGGCAAGCTGGCCGATGTGCGCATCGGGCATGATCAGATCCGCGAATTGCAGGTCAACGTGCTGCGTTCGCACGCGGTCGGAGTCGGAGAGCCGCTGCGCGAGGCGGAGGTGCGCGCCATGATGCTGCTGCGCGCCAACTCGCTGGCCAAGGGATACTCCGGGGTACGCGCCGAGGTGATCGACACGCTGTGCGAGATGCTCAACCGCGGAGTGCATCCGGTGGTGCCCTCGCAGGGCAGCGTGGGCGCCAGCGGCGACCTGGCCCCGCTGGCGCACCTGGCGCTGGTGCTGATCGGGGAGGGCGAGGCCTGGCATTTCGATCCCAAGGGGCGCAGGCCGCGGCGCGCCGGCGATCCGGCAAGCCGCCGATACGCGGGCAAGGAAGCGCTGAAGCGCGCCGAAATCCAGCCCCTGAAGCTGGAGGCCAAGGAAGCTGTTTCGCTGATCAACGGCACGCAGGCGATGGCGGCGCTGGGCGCGCTGGCGCTGCTGGCGGCGCAAACCATGGTGGATTCGGCCGACGTGATCGGCGCCATGTCGGCGGACGCGCTGCGCGGCACCGACGTCGCGTTTGAAGAGCGCATCCAGCGGGTGCGCCCGCACGCCGGCCAGGCGCGCAGCGCCGCCAACCTGCGGCGCATGCTGGAAGGCAGCCAGATTCGCGAGTCGCACCGCGAGTGCGGCCGCGTGCAGGACGCCTATTCGCTGCGCTGCATGCCGCAGGTGCACGGCGCCGTGCGCGACGCCCTGCAGTATTGCCTGCAGGTGATGGAAATCGAGATGAACTCGGCGGTGGACAACCCGCTGGTGTTCGTCGCGCCCAAGCAGGTGGGAGGGCCGCAGCCCGCCGGCGCCGACGGCGACATCATCTCCGGCGGAAACTTTCACGGCGAGCCGGTGGCCTTCGCGCTCGATTTCCTGGGGATCGCGGTGAGCGCGCTGGCCGGAATTTCCGAGCGCCGCATCGAGCGCCTGGTGAACCCGGCGCTGAACGAGGGATTGCCGCCGTTCCTGGCCAACGGCGCGGGACTGAACTCCGGCTTCATGATGGCGCAGGTGACCGCCGCCGCCCTGGTCAGCGAGAACAAGGTGCTGGCGCATCCGGCTTCGGTGGATTCCATCACCACCTCGGGCAACAAGGAAGACTATGTCTCCATGGGCATGGGCGCCGCCATCAAGCTGAAGAGGATCGCCGCCAACGCCCTGAACGTCCTGGCCATCGAAGCCATCGCCGCGGCGCAGGCGCTGGAGTTCCTGGCGCCGCTGAAGCCGGGCAGGCGCGCGCAGCAGGCGATGGCCGCCATTCGCGCCGTCAGCCCACGGTTGGAGCACGACCGCAGCCTGGCGCCCGACTTCGCGCGCGTGGCCGAGGTGCTCAGGCGCGGCGAGCTTGCCGCGGCGCTGCAGTAAGGCGCAACCACGGATCGCCGCCGATAGACACGGATGCGAACAAGGGAATCGGAAAGTCAGCGCGGAGATGCGCAACCCTCGGCAAAGAAGGCAGGGTGGGCCATCGCGGCGCCCAAAAAACAGCGCGGAGATCGCACCGATCTCCGCGTCTTCTCTGGCCGCGCCAATGCGCGTCCGCAGCTAGGCCGTCGTGAGCGCACCCGTCGCCCTGCCCTTGGCCACCTGGTGCACGGTGGAGGTCTCCACCGCATAGATGTGGACCTTGGCCGGGGTGTGGGTAAGGTGCTGGATCATTTCGTGGATGTACTTGAACTCGCGATGATGGAAGTCCTCGGCATCCTGCTTGGTTTTCCAGAAGCTGAGAGCGAGCACCTGGTCGGCATCGTGGTCGGCGATGAGCACGATTTCGTCGATGAATCCGGGGTGCGATTTGAGAATGCCGAGCACGTCCTCGTGCAGTTTGCGGCAGAGCTCTTTCGCCTTGCCGGGCTTGGTCTTTACCTCGACAACGCGGGTAACCATGGCCTCTTCTCCTTTTTGCGGGAAGATAGAAAAGCCTTGCGCGTCGTCTATAGTCACACAAAAGCGGGCGGCGGGGGACGGGGAGAGCACGAATTGGCGGCGGCGGCAGGACCGAAATGGGAGATCAGTCGCGGCGCCCGGTAGAGTGCTCGTCACGGTGGACAAGGTCGTGGTCCTCGGCGGCCTCCAGGTGGGTGATCACCTGCGCCGGAACGCCCAGCACCTTGGGCAGGCTTTCTTCCACCTGGGTAGCCACGGTGTGCGCCTCGCCCACGGAGATGCCGTAGGGAAACAACAGGTGGACCTCGACCAACAGGGTGTAGCCGGTAGTGCGGAAGCGCACCCCGTGGTATTCCACGCCCAGGCGGTGGCAAACCTGGTCCAGCTTGTCGCGCAGCATGCGGCCGGTGTCGGGGTCGGAATAATCCATCAACCCGCGGGCCGAGCGCCACACCAGGTGCCCACCGGACCACAGGATGTTGGCCGCCACCGCCAACGCCAGCAGCGGGTCGAAGGGCTTCCATCCCGTCAGCAGCACCAGTCCAAGTCCGCCGACCACGCCGAAGCTGGTCCAACTGTCGGTGAGCACATGCTTGCCATTCGCTTCCAGGATTAGGGAGCGGTTACGCCGTCCGGTGCGCACCAGGTAGAAGCCCAGAAAGGCGTTGATGATGGCGGCGGCCAGCACAAACAGCGCCCCTGCGCCCAGGTGCTCCAGCCGCAAGCCGTGCAGCCACTTATCCACCGCCGCCCAGATGATGGCCACGGCGGCGACGATGATCATGGCGCCTTCGAAACCGGCGGAGAAGAAACTGATGCGCTCGTAGCCGTAGAGAAAGCGGTCGTCGGCGGGCTTGGTGCTGAGCCCCAGGCTGAAGGCAGCGAAGCCGACCGCAACCACGTGAATAATGGATTCGGCGGCGTCGGAGAGGATGGCGGCGGAGCCGGTCAGCCAGTACGCGCCCACCTTGGCGACCAGCATGAGAATGCCGACGAGCAGCGACAGGCGCATGGCATAGCGCGTGTCGCGCAGCCCCTGTTCGCTGAACGGCGCCGGGTTGGCGGCCATGCGGCGGATTCTAGGCCAGCTCATGCCCCGGGCGCATTAAAACGAAAATCAGTTTCAGTTTCGGTTTCAGCTTCAGCCTGGGGGATCACGGATAGCGCCGGATCCGGCGCTACACGCCCGGCGTTCCTTCCAGCCCCAACTGGGGCGCGATCTGCTTCATCGCCTCGATGCAGAACCCGATGTGCTCGTCCAGATCGACCCCCAGCCCGGCGGCGCCATTGACGATGTCTTCGCGGCTGACGCTGCGCGCGAACGCTTTGTCCTTCATGCGCTTCTTCACCGACTTGGCTTCCAGGGAGCGGATGGATTTGTCGGGCCGCACCAGCGCCGCGGCGGTAATGAAGCCGGCGAGTTCGTCGCAGGCGAAGAGCGCTTTTTCCATGGGTGTTTCGCGCGCCACGCCGGTGTAATCGGCGTGCGACATCACGGCCTTTCTCACCTCCTCGGGCCAGCCGCGCTCGGCCAGGATCTGGTTTCCGCGGTAAGGATGGTCTTCGGCGGTAGGCCAGCGGTCGTAGTCGAAGTCGTGGATCAGACCGACCACGCCCCATTTCTCCTCGTCCTCGCCGAAGCGGCGCGCGTAGGCGCGCATGCACGCTTCCACCGCCAAGGCGTGCTTGCGCAAATTCTCCGACTGGGTGAACTCAGTTAGTAAACACCACGCCGTCTCACGATTAGTCACTGTTTTCTCCCCCGGTTCGCCTGTTGCATTCCTATATTCTTCGGCTTTCTTCCGATTTCCACAGGTTATCGCGCGGAATCGCCCGAAATAAGTCTTGACACATTTTGCCAGATGGACCACATTGTGCACCAAGCTTGATGCTTGACAAACGGCGCTTCATCACTCGCGATTTTGGCGGAGGTGGCGCGCCCACGACAAGTCGGCTTGGTGCCCGCTCTGGCATCTTCCACAACCTGAATGGCCACGACTCTCGCTCCTGTTGATTCCCGGGAAGTGGTGAGATGCGATCGTTGCTCCCTGGTCCAGTTTAGAACCAACAACAACCTATGCCGGCGGTGCAAGACCTCGTTGGACGAGGACGAGCCCGAAATCATCCTCGCACAGCCTGACCCGCAACCGCAGGCGCCGGTGATGAACCGCCGTGGGTTTCAGGTGGCGCTTGCCATCCGCAACCTGCGCCAGCGCTCCGGCCTCAGCCAGCGCCAACTGGCCCTGCGCATGAACGTGCCGCGCACCTACGTCTCCAAGATCGAAAACGAAAAGGCCACGCCCACATTATCGTCCCTGGAGCGTCTGGCCCACGCCCTCCAGGTCACCGTCCCTGACCTGATCACCGGCGGCGGGCAGGAAGACGACATCCGCGAGTTGATGAAGGACGAATTCATCACCGAACTGGTGCCCTTTCTTCCCAAGCTGAATGGAATGCAGTGGCAGAGCGTGCTGGTACAGATGCGCGAAATGACCACCCGGCCACGGCGCAGTGTGTAGATTGAACGGCGGCGGTTAGTCTGATGTTGGGGCGGATGCAGGCCATCGTGAGTTGACGATGGCTTTTTCATGGCAGCCGGACCTGCTATCCCGTTCTGCTTACGCCTGCTGCCGCCACGCGGTACAATTAGCATGATTCGTATCGTGTCTCGGGCTTCAGTTCTTTTGGGTAGAGGTAAATTTTGGATCTTAGTGTGCCCGCCGGTCTCGACCGGAAGGAAACAGACGTATACCGCCGGCTGGATACGCGGCGGTTGCCGCATCATATCGCCATCATCATGGATGGCAACGGACGCTGGGCGCGCCAGCGGCATTTGCCGCGTATCGCCGGGCACCGGGCGGGCGTGGCCTCGGTCCGCTCCACGGTGGAGACGGCGGCGCGGGTCGGCATTGCTTCCCTGACGCTGTACGCCTTTTCCTACGAAAACTGGCAACGCCGGCCGCGCGCCGAGGTCAATTTCCTCATGCGGCTGCTGCGCCAGTACCTGAAGCAGGAACTGCCCACCCTGCAGAAGAACAACGTGCGCCTCGACTACATCGGACGCCTGCACGAGTTGCCGCCGGAGGTGCAGGCGCGGATGGATTGGGCGCGCGAGGCCACCGCGCGCAACACCGGCCTGCGGCTCACGCTGGCGCTCAACTACAGCGCCCGGCTGGAACTGGTGGACGCCTTCGGCGCCATCGCCCGGACGGCGGCGCAGAATGGCGGCATGGCCCACCTCGAGCTCAGCGAAGAGCTGGTGGCGCGCCATCTGTATACCCGCGATCTGCCCGAACTGGATTTCGTCATCCGCACCAGCGGCGAAATGCGTCTCAGCAATTTTCTCCTGTGGCAGGTGGCGTACGCGGAAATCTACGTCACCAATACGCTATGGCCGGACTTCCGCGGCGTGCACCTGCTGGAAGCCATCGCCGAGTACCAGAAGCGCGAGCGGCGTTATGGCGGGCTGGGCGACGGCGACCCTCATGCCGCGGTCGCGGCCGGAGGTAATGGGAGCCATCCCGGTAGATGAAGCGCGTCGCCACCGCGGCTGTCCTCATCCCCATCGTTCTGCTTCTTGTTCTTCGCGCCCCGGTGCCGCTGCTGGCTGCCGTGGTCGCCGTGGTCGCTATCCTGTCCCTGCGTGAGTATGTCGCGCTGGTCCGGCATTACAACGCCGAGCCCTTCGCCGTCGTGTTGTACGTGATTGCCGCGGTGAGCTTCGCCGCCGTCGCCGCCCAGACCGGCAGCGATTACCTGATGGCGACCACGCAGATGTTGTTCGGATTGGGCGTCGCCGTGGTGGCGGTCGCGTTCCTGTTCTTCGCGCTGGCGATGCGCCGCGAGCCGCTGGCCGCCGGTCTGCCCGCGGCCTTCGCCTCCGGCTTCGGCTTCGTATACGTGGTAGTGCCGCTGGCCATGCTGCTGCAACTGCGGCAGCAGGGCTCGGGCGCGTTCCTCATCCTCTACCTGCTGATCGTGGTTTGGATGGGCGACACGGTCGCTTACTACACCGGCCGGGCCATTGGCCGGCATAAGCTGGCCCCGCGCATCAGCCCCGGCAAGACCTGGGAGGGAACCATTGGTTCCTTGGCCGGCGCGATTGTCTGCGGCACACTGGTGTTCGCCTACTCGCGTCCGATCAGCGCTGGCCTGCTCTCCGCCGGCCTGATCACCAGGGCGCAGAGCTACCTGCCGCCGCGGATGCCCCCGCTCTGGCATTTTGCCGCGCTTTCCGCCGCTATCAACGTCGCGGCGCAGATCGGAGACCTGGCCGAATCGCTCCTCAAGCGCGGCGCCGGGGTGAAGGATTCCGGCAACATACTCCCGGGACATGGAGGCATGCTCGACCGCATCGATGCCCTGCTCTTCGCCGCGCCGGTGCTCTGGTACTATGCAGCTTTCAGGGTATTGAACTAATCCAATGTTCAGGTATTTTTATGAGCAGGGGGACGGCATTGACAATTGACGAGCGATTGGAGCGCCTGACCGAACGTCACGAAGCTCTGACTCAGAGCTTGGAACTCCTCACGTCCGACACTCGCAACCTGCAGAAGCATGTCGAATCACTTACCGGACGTATTGATTCTTTGACGGGTTTCGTGGGCGAGATCGCCGAAGGCACCGCCCGCTTACTGCACATTGCCGAAATTCACGAGCACCGTATCACGCGCTTGGAAGATAAGGACCAGTGACGCACCGCTGATTTTCGTGCTGCTGGACGGTTTCAATTGCACAACAGTCGGCCAAGTCGTCAATTTGCCACCATCCATCGGCAATGAAAAGCCTCGCCATCCTCGGCTCCACCGGCTCCATCGGGCGCAGCACGCTGAGCATCGTGAGCGCCTATCCGGATCGCTTTTCCGTAGTCGCGCTGGCCGCCGGCAAGGATGTGGACGCGCTTTTCCGGCAGGCGCTGCGCTACAAGCCGCGCCTGGTTTCCATTGCCTCCGAGGAGGACGCGCACATTCTCCGCGACGGCCTGGAAACCACCGGGCTTACGGACATCAAGGTGGTGCATGGTCCGGCCGGCAATGTGGCCGTCGCCACCCATGCCGATGTCGACTTCGTGGTCAGCGCCATTGTGGGCGTTGCCGGCCTGGAGGCCACCTATGAAGCCGTCAAGGCGGGCAAGACGGTCGGGCTGGCCAATAAGGAAGCGCTGGTGGTCTCCGGCGAACTGATCACCGCCGAAGCGCGCCGCCAGGGCAAGCCTCTGCTGCCCATCGACAGCGAGCACAATGCCGTGCACCAGTGCATGCGCGGCGGACGCGCCGACGAGGTGGACCGCATCTGGCTCACCGCCTCCGGCGGCCCCTTCCTGAACACCCCGATCTCCCAGTTCGACGCCATCACCCCCGAACAGGCGCTGAACCATCCCACCTGGAAGATGGGCCCGCGCATCACCATCGATTCGGCCACCCTGATGAACAAGGGCTTTGAGGTGATCGAAGCCTGCCGCCTTTTCGGCCTGTCTTGCAGCCGGGTGAAGGTGGTGGTGCATCCGCAATCCACCATTCATTCCATGGTCGAGTTCCGCGACGGCAGCGTGCTGGCCCAGCTCTCGGTCACCGACATGCGCCTGCCCATCCTCTATGCGCTCACCTATCCGGAGCGCGTTGATTCCGACCTGCGCTTCCCGGTGGAGGAGCTCCGGACGCTGGACTTCACGCCGCCCGACTGGGAGCGCTTTCCCTGCCTGCGGCTGGCCTACGAGGCCGGCGAGGCCGGCGGCGCCAAAACCATCGCCCTGAACGCCGCCGATGAGGTGGCGGTGGCGGCCTTTCTGCAGCGCAAGATCGGTTTTTCCCAGATTCCCGAGATAATCCGAGGCACAGTTGGTGAAACTGCCGACCGGCATCCTGAATCTATTACTCAGGTACTCTTGGCGGATGCTGAGGCACGTCGGGCGGCTTGGAATAGAATTGACTCTCTGAGCCGCAGTCGCTTCCCCCGCTCTGCCCAGGTCAGGGACTAAACAAAGGACCCAGTCTCAATCGATGCAAAACTTCCTGATTGACGTCGCCGCGGTGGCGGTCGTGCTCGGCATCATGATCGTGGTGCATGAGCTCGGCCACTTTGTCGCCGCCAAACTGTTCGATGTGCGGGTGGACAAATTCGCCATCGGCTTCGGCAAACGGCTCTTCGGCATCAAGTACGGGGAAACCGATTACCGGTTCAACGTCCTGCCCTTCGGCGGCTACGTCAAAATGGCGGGCGAAAACCCGCTCGAGACGCATACCGGCGATCCGCGCGAGTTTCCCTCCAAGCCGCGCTGGCAGCGCTTCATCATCGCCTTCGCCGGGCCTTTCGCAAATATCGTGCTCGCCGTCGGCCTGCTGACCGGCGTTTACATGGTGCGCTACGAGCAGCCGGTTTACCTGGAGCAGCCCGCCGTTGTCGGTTTTGTGGCGCCCAACTCCCCGGCGGAAAAGGCTGGCATCGAACCGGGCGACCGCATCATCCGCATCGAGGGTGAGCAGAACCCGGTCTGGGAGGACGTTCTCCTCAAGGGCATGATCAGCCCCGGCCATGCGGTGAATGTGGCCGTGCAGCGCGACGACAAGATCCTGGAAAAGCAAATCGTTCCCAAGGCGGTGGGGCCCAGCGAGGTGGGCGAGATGGGGCTGATACCCGATCGCCCCATCCAGGTCGGCAAGGTTGATCCCACCATGCCGGCGGCCAAGGCGGGCATGAAGGCCGGCGACGTCGTGCTCAGCGTCAACGGCCGGACCCTGCGCTCCATCGAGGGGCTGCTCTCCGTCCTGGAAGCCAATCGCGACAAGCCGGCCCAGGTCGGGATCCTTCGCAACCGCGAACACCTCACCTTGAACATCACCCCGGTGTTGTCGGATGTACAGGGCAGCAAGCGCTATCGCCTGGGATTCCAGGCCACCGAACCCATGCACGCGGACCAGTTGCCGTTCGGCAAGGCGTTGGCCAAGTCGCTCGACCAGAACAAGAAGAACTCGTTCCTCATCATTGAGCTGGTGGAGAAGATGATCGAGCGCAAGGTTTCGGTGAAGCAGTTTTCCAGCCCCATCGGCATCGCCCAGGCTTCGGGCGATGCCGCGCGTCAGGAAGGCTGGACGCCGCTGCTGGCGCTGATGTCGGCCATCAGCCTCAACCTGGCCATCTTCAATCTTTTCCCCTTCCCCATCCTCGACGGTGGCATGATCCTGTTTCTGTCCATCGAAGGCATCCGCCGGCGCGACATCAGCCTGCGGCTGAAGGAACGCATTTACCAGGTGGCCTTCGTGCTGCTCATCCTGTTCGCGGTCATGGTCATCTACAACGACTTGGCGAAGACAATACCGAGCCTGCAAAGGCTGCCGTGAAAGCAGGTGGCAATTCCGGTAACCTGGAGCGCGCTCGCCCCTCGAGCGCGCTTCATTTTCCGGGACTTGCAAACCCACCGCGTTTGCCGTCGGCCATCGACCATCGACCATCGACTTGCTAGACTGACAACCATATGGCCCAGATTCGCCGCCGCAAGACCGTGACCGCCGACATCGCCGGCGTCCGTGTCGGCTCCGACGCGCCCGTGGTCGTCCAGTCGATGACCAACACCGACACGGCCGACGCCCTGTCCACCGCGCAACAGGTGGAAGCGCTGGCGCGTGCCGGCTCGGAACTGGTCCGCGTCACCGTTAACAACGACGCTGCCGCCGAAGCCGTGCCGCGCATCCTTGACCTGCTCGACCGCCGCGGCGTCAGCGTACCCGTGGTCGGCGACTTCCACTACAACGGCCATCTGCTGCTGAAGAAGTATCCCGCCTGCGCCCGCGCCCTGGCCAAGTACCGCATCAATCCCGGCAACGTCAGCGTGGGCCGCAAGGACGACGACAACTTCCGCACCATGATCGAAGTCGCGGTGGAGAACCAGAAGCCGGTGCGCATCGGGGTCAACTGGGGCTCGCTCGACCAGGCGCTGCTCACCCGCATGATGGACCAGAACTCGCGCCTGGCCGAACCCCGCGAGGCGCGCGACGTCACCATGGAGGCCATGATCGTGAGCGCCCTCAACTCCGCCGCGCTGGCGGAAAAATACGGCCTGCGGCCCGACCAGGTCATCCTCAGCGCCAAGGTAAGCGGCGTGCAGGACCTGATTGACGTGTATCGCGCGCTCGCCGCCCGCTGCGCGTATCCCCTGCACCTGGGTCTGACCGAGGCCGGCATGGGCAACAAGGGCATTGTCGCCTCCACCGCGGCCATCGGCGTGCTCCTGCAGGAAGGGATCGGCGACACCATCCGCGTCTCGCTCACACCCGCGCCCAACGGCGACCGCACCGAGGAGGTCACGGTGGCGCAGCAGATCCTGCAGTCGCTCGGCATCCGCGGTTTCCTGCCGCAGGTCACCGCCTGTCCCGGCTGCGGGCGCACCACCAGCACCTTTTTCCAGGAGATGGCCGACGACATCCAGTCCTACGTCCGCCGCCAGATGGCGGAGTGGAAGCTGCGCTATGAAGGCGTCGAGGAGATGACGCTGGCGGTCATGGGATGCGTGGTCAACGGCCCCGGCGAATCCAAGCACGCCAACATCGGCATTTCATTGCCCGGCACGTTTGAAGAACCGGTGGCGCCGGTGTACGTGGATGGCAAGCTCGCGCGGACGCTGCGCGGCGAGCACATTGTGGAAGAGTTCATCCGCATTCTCGACCAGTACGTCGAGTCCCACTACGCGCGCAAGGCGGAAGTGACGGCCCCGGGAACGTAGCGGCCGGGACTAGAAGCTCAGCAGGGCGGCGCACGCCAGCAGCCAGATGATGAACCCGGCAATGTTCAGCGCCAGGCGGATTCCGGTGTTGTCGATGATCCAGTTGTATTTCGCGTCCATGACCTTCCTCCGATCCTGTGCGTTGGACGGCGGCTGAGCTATTTCGTTAGCAACCGTTCGCCACTAGCTGATAGTACGCAAGACCGGAAGAAAAGGTTCCGCGCTCCATCGCTTTTTACTTCTTTTTACCCGGGTGTTACCTGAGCTGCTCCACTTTTTACTTCTTTTTACTTCTTACTTCTTATTTTTTGACTTCTGCGTTGAAAAACAGGTCCTGCTCGCGCTCCACAATCTTCTCCAGCACCGGGTAATGCCGCACCAGGATCTCCGGCGCCTTCACCCGTTCGTCGGTGATCATTGCTTTCAACTGCAGGGCATTCACCGCCGCCTTGCCCTCGAAGTGGTTGTTGGCCACCACGAAGGTCGTCTGCGCCCGCTTCGCGACTTCCTCGATGCGCGTCTTCCACGGCTGCAACTGCTCTTCGCTGTACAGGTAGTTGTAGCGGTCGTTCCCTGATCTTTGTTTTTCAGCCGGGGTCCCCGGCGAGCCCGCTCTTGGCTCGCTGGGGTGGTCGAACCACTCGTCGTAGTTCCGCCCGTGCAGGCGCACGTAAGCGATTTTCGAGGTCACATGTTCGCTCGGCGCAATCGCCTTCCCCAGCATCGGCTGGTCGATGTTGCAGAACGCGACCCCCTTCTCGGTGAAGTAAGCGAGCGTGCTCTCGTTCGCCCAGCTTGCATGCCGCACCTCGACCGCCAGCGGGTACTCGCGGAATCTCATCAGCAGCGTGTCCAGGCAGTCGCGGTTTTCGTTGGTGTTCTTGAAGGAGATGGGAAACTGCGCCAGCAGCGCCCCCAGCCGCCCCTCGTCGGCCAGCGCGTCATAGCCCTCCTTGGCCTCGCCGATATCGGCCGGGGTCCAGCGGATGTTGGCCGCCGAGGTCGGCTCCAGCAGCATGTTGGGCGAGTGGGTAAAGCACTTGTTGAGCTTGGCGCTGAACAGGAACTCCGGGTTCACCGCCGCCGCCTTGTGGCACCACAGCTTCACCAGGGCCGGCTTCAGGTTGCCGTAGAAGGAGGTGTTGATCTCGATCAGGTTGAAGTACTGCGCCAGGTATTCCACCGGATGGCGCGCCCGTTTCAGGCTCTCGGGATAGACAATTCCCTCCCAGTCCTTGTACGACCATCCCGCCACGCCGATGTGAAGCGAAGACATTCAAGCATCAAAACTTACTTCGGGGTGCTCTCCGGGTTCATGATGGCGCGCGCCTCCACCAGTTCAGCACGGCCGGGCTGGTCAGCGTGTGCGCATACCTGGAGCAGTGCAGCAGCATAGCGCCGCGCGGATTGAGCATTCCCCGCCAACTTGGCCGCCTTGGCGGCGCCGTACAGCGAACGGAAGCGGTTCGGTTCTTTCGTTAGTATCGCCTCGAATTCCCGCAGAGCGTCGCCGGGGCGGTCTAGCTTGAGCAACATCTCTCCCATTAATTCGGCCGCTGGTGCGATCGGGCCGGGCGTGACCACGCTCTTTTCCGTGCCGTCCTCCAGTTCGACTGCTTTGCGCATCTGGGCCATTGCCTCATCGGAATGGTTTCCGGCGAGAGCCGCCCAAGCAAGGACGTCAATCCGCTGAATCTCGACCTGCAGAGCCCAGTAGGGCTCCTTGGCATCGATCAGTCGCTGGTGGATCGCGGCGAGTTGCTGCGCTGCGTCGTTCGCCGCTGCGATTTCACCCAGGTGGGCAGCGCCGACTCCGCGCGCAAACCAGGTGACGGCGTCGGTGAAGGGATAGGTCGTGGAGCGCACTTCCAAGCCCATGGCTGCGGCCCAGTCCTCGTGCTCCAACGCGTAGCGTGCCGGCATCGCCGCCATGGCGAAATATGCCGCCGATACGGGAGCCGCGCCGATGGGGACGGCATCGGGATCAAAACGCGCTTCAATTCCGGGCAGGGTCGTCACGACGCGTGCTGCTGCCGCGGCGTCACGACCACTCTGCAAATAGGCGTAAACCAGGTAATCGCTGGCGTGAAGCTCTTCCGTGACGTTGCCCTCCCGCCGCGAGGCCGCAGCGGAGGCGACATTGGAAGTGATCGCTTCGTCCCACAATCCAAGCCGGGTAAAGATGTGCGAAGGCATGTGAAGAGCGTGGGGAGAATCGGGCGCGATTTTGGCGTAGGCGCGAGCGGCCGGCAAGGCGCGCGGCGCCAGTGGCGGAAAATCGTAGGTATGGATGATGTAGTGAGCCACTCCCGGATGCCGCGGCTCCTTGCGAAACAAGTTTTCCAGAATGGCGCCCGCCTTGAGCTGCTTGGCGTATGTCTTATCGGCCAGATCAGCCGACATAGAGAGGGAAAGCGCATAGAAGATGGAAGCTTCGTTGTCCGTGGGATAACGCGCCGCCACTTTCGCCATCGCATCACTGAAGGCATTGAGCCGGCTCTGCTGGGGGATGGTGTCGAAGTTATGGTAAAGCTGGGCAGCAGCAGCAATGTAGTCGCGCTCGCGCTGTGTCCTCGGCTTGGCCGCTTCCGCCGCCTCAATAGCCTCACGGCCCGGCTGAAGAAGTGCGCGCGACTTCAATCCGGGAGCGAAGGGGTTCCCCCAGCGGCTTAGCGCAATTCCCCAATCGGCCATGGCGCACCCCGGGTCGACGGCAAGGGCCGCCCGAAATCCCGCGATGGCGGGGCCGAACTCAAACGAGTGGAGCAACGCCACGGCGCGTTCGAAGCCGCCTTGTGCTTTGGGCGAGCACGAAGTCTGGAAATTGACGCTTCCAAGCTTGGCGCCGGAAAGAGGCGAGTGCTGTTGTCCGGCCAAGCCCAGCGGCAGGACGATTAGCAAAGGACCGGCCAGGATCCTCAGCGCGAGCTGCTTGTGCGACATGTTACCTCCGTCCACCGCGCCGGTTTACGCGCGTAATTAAGATTTCAGATAGTCGTAAAAATCTTAAATCTTAAATTCAATAAAAAACCATCTCCACCCACCACACCCCCGGCGGGTACTTGGGACCGTCGGCAAAGCAGGCGCCCACGCCCAGGCGGGTGACGCTGCCATCGCGCGCCTTCTGCACCGCCGAAGACGGCAGTTGCGCCGGGTCAGCCGTGGTGTAAGCCGCCGCGGACTGTGCGTTCGGCAAGCGCAGCGGCGAGCCCGTATCCAGCTTGCCGCGCCTGGCCATGGCGCATGCCATCCGCCGCAGTTGCGGCATGTGGAGCACCGGAGTCGGAGCTTCATGGGCGCGCTCCCGCTCGTGCTGCCATGCGGCAACAATCGCGTTCTCCGCCTCGTTGGCCGAATATTCCTGCAGCCGGTGGGCAAAATCCTGGGTCACCCAGTACATGTCGCCGCTGCGAACCACGCCGACGCCCACCGTGTTGTACCGCGGGCTGAGAATGTTGGCGCGATGCGGCGGCGAGTGCATCAGCCCGATATGCGCACCCTCCACGGCGCTATCGTAGGCGATATTCTCGGCGTCGTTGTCGAAGCGCAGGTTCATCGCCGCCAGGCGATTGGGCAGCGCCGGCTCGCCCGGCAGCCGGTGCGAAAGCTTGTCTTGCCGCGCCATCATCGCCGAGTGCGCCCGCGCCGCCTCCGTTAGCCGGTCGTCCACCTTCAGGCTGGGAAGTCCGGCCCGCGCCCGCTCCTGGTTAGTCATGCGCACCAGTTCCTGTTCGGCGTGGGGGTCGAACTGTTGGGTAGTGGCGCGACCAGCGGCTAACAGGCACAGGACAAGGACCTGCAGAATGGTCTTGCTGGTCCGGCTCACCGTGGTTGAGATGCGGGTGTCGGTCATCAGTTTCGGGCATCGGCCCATTGCGATGTTAATGCCTAAGTAAACCTTAGACGGTATATACCCCCCTCCCCCTGCCCTGTAATGGAATCAGCGGCTTACGAACGGTATACCGTGGGAATTCGACGGTTACCGTGGAGGCTTTTTGTAGAATCAACAGCTTACATCCGAGTTTTCTGGAAAACCGAAGGTATTGCGTTGTTGCGTCCAAAAATCCCATCCAGGCACAACATATTGTGGTCTGTAAACAAAGCAAAAGCCGCCAAGGGGTCGTCCTCCCCGGCGGCCAAGCTGGATACCCAGCTACACGCATTGTAAGACATTGGTTAATGGGTGTCAAGGGGAAAAAGGCTCCAGGCGCCAGGCTCAAGGCTCAAGGCGCAAGGCTCAAGGCTCAAGGCTCAAGGCTCAAGGCTCAAGGCGCCAGGCTCAAGGCTCAAGGCTGCAGGCTGCAGGGCGTAAGAAACTCAAGTCTCGTGACCGGTTGCGAGTCAAGAGGACACCGGTTTATGCGCATTTTTCACAGAAGAAAATGTCTACTGGCGTCCCCGACTCGCTCTACAATGAGGAACCCCCCAGCCAAAAATCCATGAGGCCGAGCCCTTTGGGACGGCACGGACCGGAGAAACGCAGTATGACCCAGGCGGTTGTCGCGTTGGTGTCGTTGATGATTGGAGTGGCAGTTGGTTTCGCTATCGCGCGCCTCGCCGGCCGCGAAATGCTGGCTACCACGAAGGCGCAGGGGGAGGGCACGCAGAGAGAACTGACCGCTGCCCGGGCGCGTCTGGAGGAGGAGCAAAAGGCGCGCACAACTGCGGAGTCCGAATTGAAGGCGGAGCGTGAGCGGCTCGCCGAGGAGCGAGAGCTTCTCCACCAGGCGAACGAGACGCTGAAAGATGCCTTCGAGAGGCTTGCTTCAGAGGCTTTGCGCAACAACAACGAAACGTTCCTAGCGCTGGCAGACCAGAAATTGGGCGCGATTAAGGCGGAAACCACGGCGGAAAGAGATGCGGTGGCCCGCCTGGTGGATCCGATCGAGAAGAAGCTCGGGCGTTTTGATGAGGAAATCCGGAACCTGGAATACGCGCGTGTAAAGGCGTACGCCACCCTGACGGAACAAGTAGGTTCGCTCAAGCAGACGCAGGAGAAGCTGCAGTCGGAAACCGGCAATCTGGTGAAAGCGCTCCGCTCACCGACAGTCCGAGGGCGTTGGGGCGAGATCCAACTGCGCCGGGTGGTGGAGATCGCGGGCATGATGCCGTACTGCGACTTCGTGGAGCAAGAAACGGTGATGACTCCAGACGGGCGCCGGCGGCCCGACCTGATTGTGCGCTTGCCCGGCGGTAAGAGCATCGTGGTCGATTCGAAAGCGACGTTTTCCGCTTACCTGGAGGCTATCGAGACCCAGGATGAAGCGGTCCGTCGAGTGAAACTGGCCATGCACGCCGCACAAATTCGTACGAATCTGACAGAGCTGAGCGCGAAATCGTATTGGGAGCACCTGCAGCCCACACCCGAGTTCGTGGTCATGTTCCTGCCGGGCGAATCGTTTTTCAGCGCCGCCCTGGCGGAGGATCCCGCGTTGATCGAGGAAGGCGTGAGTCAGCGCGTGATTCTGGCGTCTCCGACGACTCTGATCGCCCTGTTGCAGGCGGTGGCGTACGGCTGGCGACAGGAAACCATCGCAGAAAGCGCGCAGCAGATCAGCCAGTTGGGTAGGGAACTCTACGATCGCTTGCGCACCATGGCCGGACACTTCGCCCGCGTCGGTAAAGCTCTCGATGCGGGTGTGAAGTCCTACAACGATACGGTTGCGTCGCTCGAATCCCGGGTCCTTCCCGCCGCACGCAGGTTTACCGAGCTGGGCTCCGGTGCACGGGAAGAGATTCCAGAAATCGAAGCGGTGGGGAGCGCCGCACGAAGCCTGCAGGCCCATGACTGGAGCGCGCAACTGGACCTTGCCGCGTCCGCGGAAGAGGAGCCCGTGTCCAAGGCGGAGGTGAGCGGAAAATAGACACGGCCATGCGAAACCGTGTTGGGACCGGGTTGCGGCGGGAGTGTGCGAAGGTTGCATGAATTTTGACTGGTGGTTTGCACCAGAATCGGCGCAAGATTTGTAAGTTACGTGAAGCCCTGTTATCACCCCGTTGAGGCCACGTCGGCCGATCTTACGCCTACCGATTAATTCCGAATAGCCCGTAAACCGGACGCAATCGTGATCGCTTCCCATAAGCCGACTTCCCGGTACTAATCCGCTAGGTGCCCGTCTGATTACCTCGGGAGCCAGGGTCTCACTCGGGCTTCATGAATCCGGGGCCGCCGCAGCCTGAACCACCTCCGGGTTGCCCCTCATCCGGGCTCATTTCCAGCCAGCTGAAGCCGCAGCGCATTGAGCGCCTGTTCTGACTTACAAACTATAATTCAGGGGAATCAGCGAGGAGCCTATCCCGTGTCATCCACTGCCTCAACTCCGGAAGATTTTCACTCTCCCTTTCTGGAAGGCTGGGATTGTTTCGAAGCGGAGCTGCTCAAGCTTGACCGCGAGCTGCTTGCTGATTGCCAGGCGGCCTGGGATGGTCTGGACCGGATTACGCGCCAGCTTGAAAGTAGCGGGCAGAGCGACGAACTCCAGCAGCCCGAAGCAGCCGGCCTTTCTTCCCTAACTACGCTGTTTGAGGAGGTGAGTGAACGGCTGCTTGGCGGGGTTCTCCGGCAATACGAACGTGAGCGTCCGCAGCGGCAGGTTCTCAACGCCATCGAACGTCATCGCAATCGGGCGGAGGAATTGGTTCGCAGCCTGCCGGAACAAATCGACGTCGCCGGTCCTGAAGTCGCGGCCGCATTCAAGGCGGCGCCTCCGAAAGGGTTAAAGCGCCGATGGCTGGCTCGCCAACACCGGTCCCGGCCGGTGCCGCTGCGACGCGCCATGCAGGCGGAGCTTATGGCCGAGCTTGGCCGCCGTTCTGAACCGAAAGACGCCCTGCTGTTGGCGATGACGCACGCCAGCCTTGGCCTGCTGGAACCCTGGAAGCAGGCCCGCGATTCGTTGTTGCGGCGTCTGCAAGCGCCGCACAGCGAGGATGCGAAACCGGCGGAGCACGATGAGATCGAGCAGTGGAACCGCGCCGTTGAAAGGCAGCGCAGGGATGCGAAGCAGGCAATCGAGGCGCTAGGTGAACTCGCCCGCGACCTTCCGCGGCGCATGGAGCAGACGCTGCTGCGCCGGCCCCCCGGCGAGCCTTATCGCGGTGTCGACCCGCTGGTGGAGTCTACGGTGTACTGGGGACGCCAGCGGCAGGCAGTCGTAGCCGAGCACCAGTTAGAGCTGCAACTGGCTGAAGTTGCGCGTAGTGCCATCCGCGAGTCGCGCCACGCGCTACAATCCGCGGTGGCGGAGCATGCCGAGCTGGTGGCTGAATGGCAAGAGCTGGAGGCCTGGCTGGATTCCTGGCAGCCGGACCGAACTGCAGCGATACCCGCTCCCCGCTCCCGCCTTACCTCAGCGGACGAGCGCCTACGCTCCTGGTCTTCTTTCATCGCCGAAATCGCACGGAAGGAACTGCCGGCCGAAATCGAAAGCGTTCTTCCCGGCAGAGCCTTGCCGCGATGGCGGCAGCCATGGCGCAAGCTGAACCCGCTGCAGCGCTTTCTCGAAGCGCTGGAGGGACAGGGCCGGTCGATCGCACTCCAGGGATTCACCAGTTCTCAGGACTCTTACCGCGCACTGCTGCGCGAGATGGATAGAGCCCGCGAAGTGGTCGCCTATGGAAGCGAGTCGCTGCAAGCGGAAGGCGGCGAAGAGCAGCTTCAACTCGCCAGCGAAGCCATCGAGAATGCCCTCACGCTGATTCGCCATCAGGAGCGGAGCCTGACATCGCCCATGGAGCCAGTTGAACCTGCACTGGCGCAGGCGGTGGCTGCCACGTTGCAGCGCTGCTGCGCCAGCTTAGAGCAGAGCCGGCTCGGCTTGATCGCCAGCGTCACCCGCGAGCGTGGCGTGCGCTCGGCCACCGCTGCTCTCTACCTGCTGGGCGAGTACACGCGAAAGTTACGGGGCTCCGCCTGGAAATCAGCGCGTAACGTTCATCAAGCGGGGATGGCGAGGATCGGCTGGGTGCGTCTGCCGGAGCGGAACATTGCAGCGGTGGAGACGCGCACGTTCCTTGAGCCCAGCCGCCGGATCGATCCACGGGCGCGGGATCTGCCCCTTATCTACAGCCGTCTGTTTCGGCTCGAGCCGGTCGAAGACCCTCGTTTCCTTGTCGGCAGGGAGGCGGAAATGGCCGCTATCGGCGATGCACGGCAACTGTGGGAGGCAGGGCGCAGCGCGGCCGTCATGGTGGTGGGGGAGCGCGGCAGCGGTAAAACCAGCTTGATCAATTGCGCCCGCATCCGTGGCCTCCACGACCTGCAGACGGTACATGCAGTTCTCTCGCAGCGGATTGACACACCCGCCCGCATGCAGAGCTTCCTGGAAGAAGCCCTGAACTGCCGACCCGGTGAACTGGCGCAGACTCTGTCTTCCGAGCGCCGCGTTCTGATCCTGGAGGGACTGGAGAAGGCGTTTCTCCGCCGCGTGGGAGGATTCGAAGGCGTTCGTTATCTCGTTTCGCTGATGTCAAGCACGGGCGAAACCACGCTTTGGATTGTGACCGTGAACCAGGCGGCGTATCGGTATCTCGACCCGGCGGTCGGCCTGCGCCAGCATTTTTCTCATTGCATCAATGCCCGCACCGTGAGCCCGAAGACACTGCAGGAAGCGATCCTGTTGCGGCACAACCTGTCGGGTTTGCGTTTGCGCTTCTTCGTTCCGCCGCGCGAAGCGCGCAGGCTGCGCCGCCTGCGGCGTTCCCTCGGCGTAGAGAACAGCCGGCAGGAGGCGTTCTTTGAGGCGCTGCATGAGCAGTCGGAAGGCATTTTCCGGGCCGCATTCGAACATTGGTACGGGCTGATCGAGCGCGCGGAGGGCGGAGTTGTTTACATGAAATACCCGGTTCCCGCCGATTATCGCCGGCTGATCGCGGGGCTTACTGGCGACGATCTTTTCTGTCTCAACGCCGTCCTGCAGCACGGCAGCCTGACAGTAGAAGAGTATGCCGACGTGTTCGGTATCTCCCAGGATGAGGGCCACACCCGACTGGAAGGCCTGGTGGACCGGGGCATTCTCGAGCCCGAACCGGGGGAACAGGGATGGCGGATTCGCCCTGAGGCCGGGTACCTGGTGCGGCGCGCACTGGATGCGGAAAACCTGCTGTGAAGCGGCGGAGGTAAATGTGACTTTCAGCACAAGTATTTTCCTGGTCGCACAATCGTCGCGTTCCCCCTCTCTAGCCCAGGAAATCACCGCGGGCAAGATCGTGACCGGGCTGCTAGCTCTACTGGGAGCCTTGTTGCTCATCCGCATCTCCAGCCGGCTGTTTGAGTATTTGGGAAACCGCGTGGCCCGCACGCGGTTTTTCTTCAACCGGCTGGAGCCGGTTATCCGGATCACTATCTGGTTTTTTGCCATCTTCCTGATCATCGACGTAGTGTCGCCCTCGCGCGAAACCTTCTGGGCCGGCATCGCTTCCATCGGGCTCGCCCTTGGGCTGGGCGCGCAGGACCTGATCAAGAACATTCTGGGTGGACTGGTGGCGGTCACGGATCGGCCTTACCAGATCGGCGATCGAGTGAGGATTGGCGGCTCGTATGGCGAGATCGAGCAGATCGGGCTGCGTAGCACCAAGCTGATCACGCCGGAGGATACGCGCGTCAGCATCCCCAATGCCGACCTGCTCACCCATCATGTCTACAATGCCAACTCCGGCGTGCCTCATTGCCAGGTAGTCACCGATGTTTATGTTCCGCCGGACGCCAACCCTGACCAACTTCTGCGTGTCGGGCGCGAAGTTGCTTATAGCTCTCCGTACCTGATGGCATCCAGGCCAGTGGTGGTACTGGTCAGCGACCATTTTGACCGCCGGCCCTACATGAGAGTCCGCATTAAAGCCTACGTCCACGACCATCGCTTCGAAAACGCCATGATGAGTGATATCACGTGCCGCGCCAAGCGCGAATTCCAAGCGCGGGGACTGCTTACCGGCTGGGCAGGCGAGTTCTCGCAAACGGCGTCAGCCGCTTTGTGAGTTTGCCTTTTAGAGACTTCGTACATTACGACGCAGCAGGCTTGGAGTTCCACCCACCCTCGCCGGTGTTGCGGGAAGATGACGGGCGATCCGTAAGTAATGTCTCCGGATTCGTCCCGATAAACGCGCTAGCAATGACCCCCGCTACTTCAACTCCCGGCTGGTCGGGAAACCGGAAGTTTGGCCCGCAGCCGAGGTACACCATCTGAATCGTGAAATCGGCTTATCGCAACTTAGGTGTCGTGCCGTCCCTGCTGGACTCGGGTTTCAGCTACAAGGTTTCCCGGCACTGACCCTTCGGCTGCGCTCAGGGGTGCGAGGGGAACCGGGGAGCTCGAATCGCAGTGGACGGACCGCAAGCGAGAGCTCGGGTACTGTCTCCTGGCATCAGGGAAGAACCCCACCCTGTCTCGCCCCTTCGACTACGCTCAGGGCACGCTCCCCGGGCGAGACAAGGGTGGGGCAACCTGAAAGTAGTGGCGCAGGAAAGGCCGGGCCAGCCCCCCGAGCGGCAATACGTAGCGAGTCATGGCCTCAGCTTACGGGAGTTGTTTTCGAACCAGCGCGCCAGTTGAGTTTCGGTAACGCTGCCTTCCGCTAAACCAAAGAACATCAGGTATTCGTCTTCTCGCGGCCCAACAATGTCGAAGCCGTTGGCCTCCAGAAAGGTAATGGCAACGACGAGAGCGGTTCGTTTATTGGCGTCGACAAATGGATGCGAGCGGGCGATGCCATAAGCATAGGCCGCCGCCAATTCGAAAACTGATGGTTCGTTCCCGGCGTACGCCAGCAAGTTTCTCGGCCGGGCGAGAGCGGCTTCCAGGGCGCTTCTGTCGCGAATACCCTTGGCGCCCCCGTGCTGGACGAGCGCAAGGTCGTGATACTTGAGAGCGTCGCGCGAATCAATCCAGACGAAGTGGCGCACTATTTTGCCAGACGGCGCAAAACATCCCGGTGTTTGCGCATGACCCGCTTGGCAATCTCAAGCTTCTTTTCGAACTCCGGATCGTAGGGCGTCAGTTCTATTCCATCCGGAGTTTCCGTGATGTGCAGCGTATCGCCCTTGGCGACGCGCAGCTTTGCGAGAACTTCCTTGGGCAGGACGATGCCGGCGGAGTTCCCAACCGTGGTGATTTTGACCGTTGCCATGCAATGCGCCGCTTCTAACAACGATTATAACACTCCCTTGGATCCCATGGAGAGGAGTTGGCCGCTCGGGGCGAGCGGCCTCCACAGGAAAAGCATAGATCCTGAGTCTCGCGCAGAAGGCGCGCGAGCTCAGGATGACGCCCTCTCCATATCAATCGCGCCGCTCGTCAAAATACGTCAGCTCACCGCGCGCCGGCTCTTGATTTCCGACAGCAGCTTCTCGATGGCGTCTTCTTTCTCCATGGCGGCGAAGCGGTCGTCCACGGTGTCGCCGGCCAGCTCCGCCTTGGCCTGGCTGACGGCCTCGTCGTGGGCGACGCGGCGCTTCATGCGCTCGAAGCCGGCGGCCTTGGAGCTGTCCACCATGGTGGCGCGCGCGTCGCTCGCCTTGCCCAGGGCGCGCGCCCGGCGATGCTGCGCGATCAGCAGGTCGCACTTGTTTTGCGCCTCGGCCAGCTTCTGGTCCAGCTTGCTGAGCGCGGTCTTCAGGTTTTCAACCTGCACTTTCTGATCCGCCACCTGCTGGGCGAAGCTTTCCGCCAGCTCCTTGTAGCTCATGGAGCGCTCCAGCGCCACCCGCGCCAGGTCGTCCTGTTTCTTGTCCACGGCCAGCTCCGCCTTGCGCACCCATTCGGAGGCGGCGTCTTCATTCTCTTTCTGTTTTTTCTCCAGCAGGTGCTGGTCGGCGATGGCGATCGCGACCTGCGTCTTCACCTGCAGCAACTGGTTCTGCATGTCGAGGATGATCTGCTTGATCATCTTTTCCGGGTCCTCCGCCTTGTCGATCAGGTCATTGAGATTGGCGCGGACCAGCGTCGAAACTCTTTCCAGTAATGCCATCACATACTCCTTTGAGCTACTAGCTCTTAGCTATTAGCTCTTAGCTATTAGCTCTTAGCTGTCTGCTGCTGTTATTGATCACGGTCCTTTCATTTCTGCGGACTCGGGCGGCGACGCGCGGCGGCCGAGAGCGCCACTCCCATCGCCACGCCGAGCGGGATCCAGACCGCGAATTGGCTGGTCAGCAATGCGATGGCCGCCCCGGTCAGGATTCCCGCGATCAGCAAGTAAGCTCTGTTTTCCACGGCGAATCTCCTTTCAGCGCCACCCACATCTGCCAAACCCAGGCAGATGTGGGGCACCCGGCTCTGTCCATATCGCGAACTCCTGCAGGGTCTGCCCACATCTGCCAAAACCGGGCAGATGTGGGGCACCCATCGTCATTTGCCCGCGCCCGCGGCATCGCTCTTGCCTTGGTCCTTGTCCTGCGGCGGCAAGGCATCGGGCTTGGGTGTCTTGTCGCCGATCAGCCGGATCTTGCCCAGCAGCTCCGACATCTTCATGCCGCTCAGGGTTTCGAACAGCGCCGGCACCTGCGCCGCCATCTTGGCCAGGTCGCCGGTGATCTTGTTCATGCCCGCGGCATCGCCGTCGCCGGTGCTGACGATGGTGATCTTGTCCACGTTGGCCAGCGGAGAAGCCATCGCCCGCACCACCTCCGGCAAACTGGTGAGTAGCTTGTCGATGACCGCCGCCTGGTTGTACTCCTGGTAGGCTTCGGCCTTCACGTTCATGGCGCGCGCTTCCGCATCGCCCTTCTTGAAGATGATGTCCGCCTCCGCCTCGCCCTGCTGGCGGATGGAAGACGCACGGCCTTCCGCCTCCACCGTGAGCCGCTGTTTTTCGGCCGCGGCCAGGGTCTCGATGCGCTGGCGCTCGATCTCCGCCTGCTTGAGCACGGTGGCGATCAGCTCTTTTTCGCGGCGCGCGATCTCGGCTTCCTGCACTTTGACCTGCGCTTCGCGCTCCACCTGCTGGACGCGCACCTGCTCGGCGGTAAGCTGCTGCTGCATGATCTGCGTTTGGATGTCGTACGACTTGTCGGCCTGCGCTTGCTGCTTCTTCGTGGTCTCCAGGTATTGCGCCTGCTTGACGTTGAGATCGCGCGTGGCCTCGGCCTGTTTGGCTTGCGACAAGGTCTGCGCCAGCACGCGTTCCTGGTCGGCCTGCGCCTCGGCGACGGAAGCTTCGCGCTTGGCGACGGCGCGCCGGATGGCCGTGTCGCGCTCGGCTTCGACGGCGGCGATATCGGCGTCGCGCTTGATGCGCGCGATGTCCGGACGGCCCATGTTGGTGATGTAATCGTTCTTGTCCTTCACTTCCTTGATGGTGAAGGAAATCACCTCCAGGCCCATCTTGTTCATGTCGTCGGCGCAGGTGGAGCGCATGCGCTCGGCCACCATCTCCGGCTGCTTCACGATCTCCTCCACCGTGAGCTGCCCGATGATGCCCCGCAGGTGGCCTTCCATCACCAGCCGGATCAGCCCTTCGCGGATTTGCGGCGTCTTGTTCAGGAACTGCTCGGCCGCGGTGCGGATGGACTCCGGATCCGACTTCACCTTGATCTGCGCCACCGCTTCCACGGTGACCGCCACGCCTTGTTTGGTGTAGAGGTCCTGCTGCGGCGCCACGTCGAACGACATCAGCTCCAGCGACAGCACCCGGCACTGCTCGATCAGCGGAAACACGATCGAGCCGCCGGCTTTAACAATTCTTCCCTGCTGGCCGCGGAATCCGGTTACGACCAGCGCCTCGTTGGGCCCGGCAATGCGATACAGCCGCGTCAGCACTCCCATGATGAAGAGCACGGCCATGATCGCCAGTCCCACCATCACCCATACACTCGCTGCGATTTCCATATGCGCTCCTAGAAGAGTGGCCAGTGGTCAGTGGCCAGTGGCCAGTCAACGAAATCGGTTGAACTCACACCCCGTCGTGCTCACGAACTCCCGGTTCACAACTCACGGCTGGCCGCTCGAGCCCCGCGACCCCGGCCTCCCGGGCTACCTCTTCCCACGGGCGTACGTAGGCGATGCCCCGCTCGTAGCGCGTGATCACCACCTCGGTGCCGTGCCCGATGGCCTTGCCGTTTTCGGCGCGCGCGCCGCAGGTCCTGCGTACTCCCTCCTGCGAAAAAATGATCTCGCCCGTGCCGCCCTCGCGAATGCCGCTCGACACGTGCCCCAGCAGCCCTTCCATGCGGTAGTCGCTCTCATACAGTGTGCTGTCGGTGCGCATCAGCACCCTGGCCAGAAACAGAAACACGATGGCCGCTCCGGTCAGGCCCGCCATCGCCGAAAACACCAGCACCGCCGCCGCGCCGATCCTGCCCCAGGCGGTCAGCAGGTAGCCGGCGCCCCCAAACCATGCCAGGAAGGCCATGGCGGTGGAGAAGTTGAAGGGCGACACGCCCGCCGCCGTCCCGTTGGCCACGTGCCCGGCGTGAATGTGAATGTCGGGCGCGTGCGCGTGGTCGCCCACATGCAGGTGGCCATGGTCGAAGTGCGCATCATGCAGCCCGGGGAGGTGGATGTTGAACACCCCGATCACCAGCGACATCACGCTGAGCAGGAATCCCAGCAAGAAACAGAACATGTACACGCTGGCCCAGTTCATGGCTCACCTCCTCCGTGCCGCCGTGGAATTCCGGGGAGCGGCGGAATCCACTCCGCTCCTCGCCGACTCCTTCTCCGGCCGCAACACCTGCAACAGGCGCTCCGCCAGGTTCGGTGTTTCCAGGATGGCCGCCATCAACAGCAGGCACTTGCGCGTACCCTGGTGCCGCGCCAGCGCCAGCAGCGCCTCGGCCACCTCGGGATCGCGCCGGAACTGCTCCGCCCCGTTGATCAGCCACAGGTCGAGCTTGTCCTCGCTGGCCCGCAGGTCCGACAACAGCTCGGTGTGATAGCCCTCGGGATCGTCCACCAGGTACCCGGGATGCACGTTGAAAAACTTCGCCAGCAACATGCGGCTGGAGTTGGTCAGGTGAGGCCGCGCCCCGCTTTCGATCTGCGACAGGTACGACTGGCTGATGCGCTGCCCCAGCCGCTCCCGGATCGCGTCCACCACCTCCTGCTGGGTCATGGCGCGCTGCAGGCCGTGCAGCGTTCCTTCCATCTCCCGCAGGTAGCGGATTTTCTCGCCGAGCTTCATATTGCAAATCGCAATAACAATATCGCAATTTGTAATGTAGTCAAGGAAAATCGGGCAGCTCGCCTGTATGTGATTGATTAAACTGGAAATATACGTGAGCTGTGGCGGGATGCCCCAGGTTCAAGCCGCGGTTTTGGGCGCTACGCTGGGCTCGATGCGCGCTTACAAATCATTACAGGAACTAGCCTGCGCACCTCGTGTTCCCTTCATCGGGGCGTGCAATTAAGGGAGCGAGCGATGCGCAGCCTTTGGGAAAAATTCGATGTGAGTTGGATTTGGTGGTGGCTGGCCATCTACCGCGGCTCGCTGTCCATGCTGGCTGCCTACCTCGCCTCCACCGTCGCCGCCGCCACCGCGGCTGCCGTCAGACAATCAAAATGAACGTGGGGCAACCGTCTTTTCAAGGCTGAAAAACTTTCCGGAATAAATTAACCATCTCCGCGAACGCCAGGTCCGTCGCTTCCGGATCGAAACGCGGGCCTTCGTCGCGGGTGAAGGCATGCTCGGCCGGATAGAGCAGCGTGCGATGGCGGACACCGGAGTCTCGCAGCGCCCGGTCAATGGTGGCGCGTCCCGCGTCGGGAACGTGCGGGTCCTTGGTCCCGAAGATCATCAGCAGTTCGCCGCGGATTTCTTTTGCGCGGGCCAGCGATCCGGCATCCGCGTCCCGGCCGAGCTTGCCGTCATGAATGCCGGTGCCGTAGTAACAGACGGTTGCGCGGACATCGGGCTGGAACGCGGCACGGAAGGCGAGATGTCCGCCGATACAGAAACCCACGGCGCCGATCTTCCCGGGCGCGACCTTCGGCTGTTGCGAAAGCCAGTCCAGGCCGGCGCGGCAGTCGGCATCGAAATGCGCGACCGGGGTCTTCGCCGCGTCCTCCAGGCCACGGGTGCGTCCGCCGTCGTCGAACGGAATCACCGTTCCCGGCGGTTCGATGCGGCGATAAATCTCCGGGGCGGCGGCAACAAATCCGTACCCGGCCAGCCGCACGCAGAAGCGCACTAGGGGCGGGGTGAGTTGGAAAATATCGGAATAGCACCAGATGCCGGGAAACCGGCCTTCAGCGTTGGGGGCCGCCACGAAGGTGCGCATCGGCGAACCCGGCAGGGGAATGTCGGCGTATTCGGTGGTGACGATCATCGGCAGATTCTAAACCTCGATCAGCACGTCCTCGCCGTCGAGCTTGAGGGGATACACCGCCACCCGCAGGTTGGGATTGACGTTGGGAACGCCGGTCCGCGGGTCGTACATCCATCCGTGCCACGGGCACACGATTTTGCCGTCGAGCACCACACCCTGGCCCAGCGGCCCGCCGCGATGCACGCACACGTTGTCCATCGCCGAAAACGCCCCGTCAACGTTGGCCACACAGATCACCTTGTCGCCCAGGGTGAACTCCCTGGCTTCGCCCTCGGCAGGCAGGTCGGATTTGGTTGCGATTTTGGTCCACATAGCTCTTAGCTCTCAGCTATCAGCGTTCAGCCACTCCGAGCCTTGGTCGTCCGCCGGGCGGTGAGATTTTACAGAATGACCACAATCGGAACGAGCGTGACGGGAGCGATTAAGCCCGCAGGGCGATTGATGTCAAGCCCACCCCTAACCCCGAAGTTGAAATCTTATGTCTGTGGTTTTCGAGAAGCAATAACGCCGATGGGGACAGTTGGTGCTCCCAGCCAAGCCCGCAGGGCGATTGAAGGCAGGCCCACCCCTAACCCCGAAGTTGAAATCTTATGTCTGTGGTTTTCGAGAAGCAATAACGCCCACGGGGACAGTTGGTGCTCCCAGCCAAGCCCGCAGGGCGATTGAAGGCAGCCCAGCGATTCATCGCTGGGTAGCGTCGCAAAGGTGGTAACAGTCCGGCAGGACGATTGAGAATTACCTCCGTTGCCCACGAATCAAAAGCCCAGCCTCGTCCGGCCGGGCTAATCGCTAATCGCTAATTGCTAGTTGCTTATTTGGGCTGCAGCGTCTGCGCGATCATCACCTGGCGCTTGAAGTTCTCCACCATGTCGGGGTCGAGGCGCACCTCGGTGGGCTTCTTCGCCAGCGTCATCTGGTCAATCTTGTCCTGCAGCTTGAGCAGCGCGTAGAACAAATTCTCCGGCCGCGGCGGGCAGCCGATCACGTACACGTCCACGGGCACGATCTTGTCCACTCCCTGCAGCACCGCGTAGGTGTTGAACGGACCGCCCACCGAGGAGCAGGCGCCCATGGAGATCACCCACTTCGGGTCGGGCATCTGGTCGTAAATGCGCTTCACCACCGGCGCCATTTTCAGGGTCACCGTGCCGGCCACGATCATCAGGTCGCTCTGCCGCGGGCTGGGACGGAACACCTCGCTGCCGAAGCGCGCAATGTCGAAGCGCGAGGTCGAGGACGCGATCATCTCGATGGCGCAGCAGGCCAGGCCGAAAGTCATCGGCCAGATGGCCGACTTGCGCGCCCAGTTGAACACGTAGTCGACGGTGCTGATCAGGAAGTTCTTCTCGAATTTGTTCTGTAACCAGGAGGACATGGGAAACCAGCTCTTAGCAATCAGCCGTTAGCGTTTAGCTCGTCTAGATTGTCGCAGTCTGACGAACATTCAGTATGTGATTCAGGTCACAGGCTATCGGGCCCAAGGTTTCCGCGCAACCCCGAAAATCAGAACTGATTTCAGTGCCTTGCGCCTTGTGCCTTGTGCCTCTTAGAGCTTTTCGCAGAAATCGCAGGCCGAGCACGAAATGAACATGCCCCCGGGCACGCCGCGCTCGCGGTCCTTTACCCGCTTCACCACCCGGGTCGGCTTGCCGCACTTGGGGCAATCAGTGCTCTTGCTGGTGTCCATCACCTTCTTCCGGTCGGCCGTCTTTGCGATTTTTGCCATTTACTCTCTCCGAACGCGCGTCGATACTGGATAATTGCGCTCTGTGGGTCTGGATTCAATTTTACAGGTCATTGGGTCTATCGGTCTATCTCCAGCGGTCGATCTTTGTACTTGTGTCATCCCGAGCGCAGCGAGGGACCTGCTTTTCGTCCGACGAAGAAAACAGCAGGTTCCTCGCGCCAGAAGCAGGCGCTCGGAATGACACCTTCTGGGGGTTGCATCGCGGGCAGATGGCGAAGTGATGTCACAATAATCTGCAATTCTCAATCACTGGCCGATGAACTGATAGACCGAAGGATCGATAGACCAAAGCGAGCTTCGCCATGCCTCTCAAATACCTGAAGTGGTCCGACGTTCGAACTCGAGCACCTCAACCCGCAACTGGACCGGCAGATGATTACCGGCCAGAACCTGATGATCGCCCGCGTGCTGCTCAAGCAGGGCGTCGTCGTGCCCGAGCACAGCCATGAAAACGAGCAGCTCACCTACATTCTGGAGGGCACACTCAGGTTCTGGATTGACGGCAAGGTGATCAACGTCCATGCCGGCGAGGTGCTCTGCATCCCGCCGCACATGCCGCATAAGGCGCAGGCCATGGAAGACACCGTCGACCTCGACGTTTTCTATCCGCCGCGCCAGGACTGGCTCTCCAGGAACGACGCCTACCTGCGCAAGGGATAAACCCCGCGCCCGCCGGCGTGAGGGCGCACATCCCGGCGCGGACTGTTCGCCCGGCGGTTCAGTCAACGGTGATTCGGTTTCGTCCGCCGATCTTGCTTTTGTACATCAACCGGTCGGCTCTCTGAATCGCCTCGCCTGCTGATTCCCCGCGTTGGAGAAGAGTGGCGCCCACGGACGCGGTCACTTGCAGGTGGTTGCTCCCGATGGCAACCGCGGATTCAGCAATCAGCATTCGGCAGCGTTCGGCGAAGGTAGCCAGGCCGCTGGGGGTTACATCTACAGCGAGCACCAGAAATTCCTCGCCGCCCCAGCGTCCCAAGGTATCACCGGGACGAATATTGTGCGTGAGGGTGTTGCAGACCGTCCTCAGGGTGGCATCACCCGCCTCGTGTCCATGGGTGTCATTCACCTGCTTGAACTGGTCGATGTCGATCATCAGCAGGCCGATCACTCGGCCAAGCTGCTCCACCTCCTGCATCGCTTGTCCGACTTTCAGTTCCAGGTAGAGACGATTCGGCACCCTGGTGAGAGCATCGCGAAATGCGAGGCTCTCCATCTCCCCCGCCCTTCTCTCCATCTTCTTTTTCGCGCTGATGTCGCTGAAGACTTCCACCGCCCCCACGATGCGGCCCCCATTGTCCCTGATGGCGGTGGCGCGAACACCGACCGGGACTCGATGCCCGAGCTTGTGCCGCAGGTAAATTTCGGCTTCCCGCCGTTCGCCGTCCGCCATGGTGGCGGCCAGCGGGCATCCGCCGAAGCAAAGCGCCCGGCCTTGCTCATCCACATGCATCAGGAAGTTGTCGAAGCAATGCCTGCCGACGGCCTCCGCGGAGGAGTACCCGGTCAACTGCTCCGCGCCTTGATTCCAGTACGTGATTTTCCGCTCGGTATCGACGAAGTAGACCCCGTCGTAGAGGCTATCCAGCAGCTTCTTGTGAAAAGAGGGTTCGGATGCAGGCATTGGGTTGGGAAATGGGAAGTCGGGCTGCGGCGCCATGGGCCCCTCCGGGAGAACCGGCAGCTACGCATGTATGGCCCATGCTGCATCAAGAAACACCCGCTGTAAACCCCGGTTTCGCCGGATGTGCCGTTGCTGCCATCCGGAGCTGGGCCTTCCCCGCGCCCGGCGTGTCGCGGATCAGAAACTGCGGTCTTCGCGGCTGTGCGCCTCCCTGACGTGGGCTTGCAGATCGCATTGTGATTTTGCCACGTAATGACAGGACGGACATTGCAGGTTGCGGTCGTCGCCGCACGAGGATGCGCAGGTGCTGGGAGACTCGGAGGTGCGGCGGAAGGGGATGATCCGTGCCATCGCGGGAGAATATGCGATTCGGCCCACCGGCTTCTGTGACCATGGTCACTCTGGTTGCAAGGCCGGCGTTGCACCAGCCATGCAGCGCCGCCGGCGAGGGCGCCCTTATATTTACGCCGGTGGCCGGTAGCTGGTAGCTTGTACGGTCGAGTGATAGCTGAGAGCTGCCATGGCACTGAAATTCCGCCCCGTTGATTTCATCGACTTCGATTCCCTGCTCTCCCCCGACGAGATCCTCGTCCGCGACAACACCCGCCGCTTCATTGAAGAGAATCTCATTCCCATCATCGAGCAGTGCAACCGCGAAGGCCGCTTCCCGCGCGAGCTGGTGAAACCCATGGGAGAGCTCGGCTTCTTCGGCGCCAACCTGAAGGGCTACGGGTGCGCCGAAATGTCGAACGTCGAGTACGGGCTGGTGATGCAGGAGCTGGAACGCGGCGACAGCGGCATCCGCAGCTTCGCCAGCGTGCAGTCGGCGCTGGTGATGTACCCCATCCACACCTTCGGCAGCGACGAGCAGAAGGACCGCTGGCTGCCCGCGTTGCAGAAGGGCGAGGCCATCGGCTGCTTCGGACTCACCGAGCCCGACGCCGGATCGAATCCCGCCGCCATGCGCACCCGCGCCCGCAGAGATAAGGACGGCGGCGGCTACGTCCTCAACGGCGAGAAGATGTGGATCACCTCCGGCTCCATCGCCCAGGTGGCGGTCGTCTGGGCCAGGAATGAAGAGCAGGACGGCAAGGTCCGCGGCTTCCTGGTGGAGACCGACCGTCCCGGTTTTCGCGCCGCCGACATTCACGGCAAGTGGTCCTTGCGCGCCAGCGTGACCTCCAGCTTGTCGCTGCAGGACGTGCGCATTCCCGCCGCCAACCTGCTGCCCAGGACCGACGGCCTGAAGTCGGCGCTCATGTGCCTGAACCAGGCGCGCTACGGCATCGCCTGGGGCGCGGTGGGCGCGGCCATGGCCTGCTACGACACGGCGTTGCAATACGCCGGATTCCGCAAGCAGTTCCACGATCGGCCCATCGCCTCGCATCAGTTGGTGCAGCAGAAGCTGGTGTGGATGATCAGCGAAATCACCAAGGCGCAGTTGCTGGCGCTGCAAGTGGGGCGGCTGAAGGACCGCGGCACCATCCGCCACGACCAGATCTCCATGGCCAAGCGCAACAACGTCTGGATGGCGCTGGAATGCGCGCGCCTGGCCCGCGACATCCTGGGCGCCAACGGCATTGCCGACGAATACCCGGTCTTCCGCCACATGGCCAACCTGGAAACGGTGAAGACCTACGAGGGAACGCACGACGTGCACACCCTGGTGATCGGCAATGCGATTACCGGAATCGACGCATTCTGACGCCCCTGCGCGCTATTGACGGGGCTTTGGGCCGAGGCGCATCATTCCCAGTCCGTCATAGCGGCGCACGAGACCGCGAGGAGGCATTCATGGCGACAGAAGCACCAAGCAAGTCAGCCAAGCAGTTCGGAGTCAACATCGAGAGCGATCTGGCGCTGGAGTTCCTGCGGGTGGTGGAGAATGCCGCCATCGCCTCCGCGCACACCATGGGCCAGGGTGAACGCAAGTATTCCGACCACGTCGCCACCGAAGCCATGCGCTCCACCATGGACACCGTGCCGATGAAAGGGACCATCGTGATCGGCGAGGGCGAGCGCGATGAGGCGCCCATGCTCTATATCGGCGAGAAAGTCGGCGCCGAGTTTCCCGACGGGCAGCCTGTCCCGGAGATCGACATCGCGGTGGACCCGCTGGAAGGCACCAACCTGTGCGCCACCGGATCGCCGGGCGCGATCACCGTGCTGGCCGCCTCCGAGAGGGGAGGCCTGCTCAACGCGCCCGACTGCTACATGGAGAAGATCGTGGTCGGGCCTTCCTGCCACGGCGCGGTGGACCTGGACGCTCCGGTGGCCGACAACCTCAACAACATCGCCAAGCGCCTGGGCCGCGACGTGGACGACTTGGTGGTGATTGTGCTCGAGCGCCCGCGCCACGAGAAGCTGATCAACGACATTCGGCGCGCGGGCGCGCGCATCAAGCTGATCAGCGACGGCGATCTTTCGGCGGGGATTTCGGCGGCGGTGATCGGAACCGGAGTGCACGCGGTGATGGGATCGGGGGGAGCGCCGGAAGGGGTGCTGACCGCGGCGGCCATGCGCTGCCTGAACGGCTATATGCTGGGGCGGCTGGTGATCGACAAGCCGCAACTGGAAGAGCGCATCGCGCGCATGGGCATCAAGGACAAGAAGAAGGTGTACACCGCGGAGGAACTGGCGCCGGGAAAGCAGTTGATCTTCGCGGCCACGGGCGTGACCGACGGCGGACTGATGCGCGGGGTGCGCTTCTTCGGCGAGGGCACGCGCACCTCGTCGCTGATCCTGACCAGGTCAACGGGCAAGGTGCGCTTTGTCGACAGCATTCACCTGGAGCAGCACAAGGACGTCAAGATTCGCTTCTCGTAGGGAACGGTTTTCGTGCATCGGTTCTCAGCTTGAGACGGCATCGCGCTCGCGATGCCGTTTTTCTTAGCTGCGCTTTTTTTGTTATCCATCTGGTAAACCCACGAGACCCCCCTCCCCCTGCTGGTTAATGACATCAACAACTTACGCACGGAATACCGTGGAAACGGGACGGTAACCGTGGCTGGGCTGACTGTGGGGTGGGAGTTTTCCGCCACTCACCTGGAGCCCCGATGGAAGCCGATCGGGGGCGCGGGTCAGGGGGCGGGAACGGGGGCGGAGACGGTCCCCATGCGCCCGCTCAGAAGGTCGCGGACGAGGATACGCCCGGTGTAGTCGCCGGGCGGAACATCGAAGGAACCGCGGTAGATAATGCCATGGTCGAGGACGTGCGCCAGCGACTCGGGTTTGGAGGGGGCGCCGAATCGGCTGAACTGCTCGACGTCGGAAGTGACGGCCCGGGTGTCAACCTCGGAAAGAGCGCGGCGATCGCCGCTGGCCCGGCGCAGCGCCGACGCCAGCACCGCCGGATCGGTGGTGAAATCGTGGATTACGTGGATGCCGGTGCGAGTAAGTGTGAGCAGCGCCTTGGGGTCCTCGGTGTTGAGAGTGCTGGAGAGCGCCTTGAGCACCTGCTCGCGGGCAAACTGCTGGTTGAGATAAGGTGTGTTCACCAGATCGAGAAGAATGATGGTGAGACGGCGGGCGCCAGCCTGGTCGGCGAGGAAGTTGGTGAAGACGCCAGCAGGCGGAGCCGGCAACTCATGCCGCGTGGCGATGATTTCCTCAAAGGTATGGATGTTCTGGAGCTTGCCGTCCTCGAATACCTGGAAATCCTTAGCTTCCAAATTGCCAATGTGGCCGCCGGATTTGTCGTTGATGACCACGGGCACCAGCACCAGTTGGCTCTGGGCGTGAAAGGTGACCTGCTGCGCGCGGGAGAAGGACGAGCAAAGCAACAAGGATAGGAATGCCAGAAGAAAGGTGTTACGCCGAGCCGTCATGGGCAGGCAGCATAGCGATTTATAGCATAGGCTGTCAGTGATGTTAGGCAAGGAGTTGGTTACGGTAGTACTTGGGGCACCTATCCGGCCCTCGACACTTGCGATGGGTGGGGCACCCACATTCGGGTCATGGTTGTTGTGTTTGCGGGATTATTACAAGCCATCTCATAAATGCTCGCCAGCTTGGCACAGGGGCTAAAGAGAGTGTGTGAGAACTGACTTGTTTTCCTCAGGGCAGTTGAGGCACAACGAGGGCATGAGCCGATTTCGGTCGTACAGTCCCGAGCAAGCCTACTTGGTGCCTCCGAGCGTGAAGGACGTTTCTGCCGGAGGGGCATCTGTGCTTCCTGGTGCGGCAGGTAATTGCCAAGTTGGACCTGAGCAAGTTCGAGGAGGAGTACAGCCGGGAAGGCGGCGAGTTGTACGCTCCGGAGATGATGTTGAGTGTGTGGCTGTACGCGTACGCGAGGGGATTAAGTTCCGGACGGCGGCTGGAACGAAAGATTCAGGAGGATCTACCGCTGCGGTACTTGGCCGGCGGCCAGCATCCGGATCACTGGGCGCTGAGCGCGTTCCGGCGGCGGCATCGGCGGGGCATCAACGATGTGTTCACGCAGGTGTTGGAGTTGATCCGGGACGCGCAGTTGGGGCGGTTGGGCACGGTGGCGGTCGATTCGACGCCGATCAAAGCCGACAATGGGCGCCAACGCGTGGATACGCGTAAGCGGCTGCGGCGGGATCGGGCCAAGTATCGGCGGCAAATTCGGCGCTGGCAGCGGCAATGCGAACAGGCGGACAGCGAAGAGGGCGCGGCCTATGCCCGTGGGCAAGTGCAACGATTCCAAGCGCAGTTGGCGCAGTGTCCGGGGCGCTTGCAGCAACTGAAGAAGAGCGGCCAGGAGCGGCTGCCGCGCACCGATGCCGATGCTCGGGTGCTGCGCAAGCGCGGCCAATCGGTCATCGGGTACAGCGGGGAGATCGCCGCGTCGCAAGATCATTTCATCGTGGCCGAACGGGTGACGCAACAGAAGAACGACAACGCCGGGATAGTGCCGATGGTGGAAGAAGTGGAGCGTCAGTGCGGCGAGCGCCCCGGGAAGGTATTGGCGGATGCGGGCTATTTCAGCACGGAGAACCTGGAAGCACTGCGCGAGCAAGGGATCGATGCTTACATACCGGACTCGAACTTAGCCAGGGAACTCAACCTCGGGAAGCGAGCGCGCGGGGTGGGGAGTCGGCCAGTGCGGAGTCCGGTAATCAAAGCCATGCGGCAGAAGTTGCGCAGTGCGGAGGGGCGTGCCACCTATGATCGCCGCAAGGGAATGGTCGAACCGGTGTTCGGCACCCTGAAGGCGCAGCGCGACCTGGCCCGGTTCCGTTTGCGAGGCTTGGCCAAGGTCGGCATTGAGTTCACCCTAGCCTGCCTGGCTTACAACCTGACACGGTTCCAGCAAGCGCGGGGCAAGGGAAAACCGGCCATCGATCAAGCTTAACGTCTGGATGGTGCCGCTATTCAGCGTTGAGCGTCATTGAGTGACGTTGGACGGAAACCCAATGTTGGGGGTTACTGCATGTACCAGGTTCGGAGAGGGGCTGTGAAGCTGGTTCTCACACGCTCTCTAAAGCCCCGATCCTAAACGCGCCGAATTCGCGGGCCTGAAGGCCCGCGCTTCCACGGTTGTCCAAGCGTCCGATGTTTATGAGATATCACTGCTGTCCGGGGAAAGTCGAACGAAGCCAATATCTACGTTTTCAGGCGAAATTTGAGTTCTTTTCGCGCTCTGCGATTTCAAATCGTTCTCGACCACACAATTGCTGATCTCGCTCGGAGTCAGCGGCTTACGTCCACCTCACACAATTTTCCCCGGACAGCAGTGATGAGATATCTTGGCTCTGTTGACATCCCGCTTTTGTGTTCTGCCGTCCCTGCGGGACTCCGCCATTTTTGGACAGGCATCATTCCCGGCACTGACGAGCCTGTTACGAAACTCTCACTAGGCTGTCCACAGGATGTTATGCAACGATGCGAGTGCGGGGGCATTTTGCATGGCCTATATCGAAGGCGAAGCGCGGGGACAGCATGCGCTGTTTCCTTCCACGCTGGACGATCTGATTCCGGCCGATCACGTCTGCCGGGTGATCGAAGCGTTTGTCGGCGGGCTGGATATGGCGGAGCTGGGTTTTGTGCGTGCCGAACCGGCCGAAACCGGTCGGCCTGGCTATGATCCGCGCGATCTGCTGAAGCTTTATTTGTACGGATACTTGCAGCAGGTGCGTTCCTCGCGCCGGTTGGAAGCGGAGTGCCAACGCAACATCGAAGTGATGTGGCTGTTGGGGCGGCTGGTTCCGGATTACAAGTCGATTGCCGAGTTTCGGCGGCTTCACCGGGAAGCGGTGAGCGGGGCGGGAGCCGAGTTGGTGCGGTTTGCGCGCTCGGTGGGCCTGGTACGGGGCGAGTGGGTGGCGATTGATGGTTCGAAGTTCCGCGCCGTGACTAGCGCGCGCAGCGTGCGCGAGCGGGAGGCGGTGAAGCGTTATCTGGACCAGTTGGAACAGGCTGATGAGCAGGACGAGATCGTCATTGATCCGACTGCGGTGCAGGCGGCGCTGGAGAAGTTGAAGTCGCATCCGGAGCCGGAGGCCCGTTTCATGCGCACCAACGACGGAAAGCGACCTGCGTACAACGTGCAGACAGCGGTCGATGCCGAGCACGCGCTGATCGTAACGCAACAGGTGACGACCGAAGCCAACGATGCGCGCAGTCTGCTGCCCATGGCGCAGGCCGCCCAACAAGCGCTGGACAATCCGGAGACGCTGAACGTGGTTGCCGATGCGGGATATTCCAACGGGGAACAGGCGGCATGTTGCGAGAAGCAAGGGATCGTGCCCCACCTGCCGGTGCAACGCACCGCGAACAATCAGGGCGACGGCGCGCGCTTGGATCGGAGCGCGTTTGTCTATGACGAAAACACCGACACGATGAGCTGTCCGGCGGGCCAGAGTCTGGCTCGGCATCAGTTTCAGCCCGACCGCAAACGCATCGGCTATCGCGGCAACGCTGCCGTGTGCGGCGCCTGCGCGCTGAAACCACAATGCACGGCAGCGCCACAACGGATGGTGTATCGATTTCTGTATGACGATGCCCTGACCCGAATCCAGCGGCGGACCACGCCGGCGATGATGCGGCTGCGACGGTCGATCGTGGAACATCCCTTCGCCGCGCTCAAGCGTATGTTCGGCAACGCGCGATTCCTGCTACGCGGAGTGGCCGGTGCCCAGACCGAAATCAACATCGCCACCCTCGCTTATAACTTGAAGCGCTTGATCAACCTTCTGGGAGGCCATCAGATGGCTAGCGCACTGGCTCGCTGAGCATCGTCGTTCTCCGTCGCGCCCCATTCCACTTCCGCCCATCCGCCCCAAGCCAGGCATTGGAGAACCATCTGCGGATCTGTTTCGTAACAGGCTCTGACGTGCCGGGCTGGATTCTGCCGCCCTTGCGGGCCCCGTTTAAGAAAAGCAGGTTCCTCGGGGATTCAAGGGCACCCCAGCACACGCAAAAGCCGCGCGTGCTGGGGACCCCGCTGAAGTCCCCTCGGAATGAAGCCGCGCCCCATCGCTGCGCTCGGGATGACACAACGCTGAAAGTTTTTCGTTAGCTGAAAGGAGAACATAGAACCTTCGCTGCGCTCGGGATGACACTGCTAAAGTTGCGTCTGAGAACTACAGGCGGCCGCAAACGCGATCGATGAGGAGGAGAGACCCCCGACCATTCGACAAGCTACGGCGGGTCATGGCCGGGAGCTGGGTTGATGGCTGGGGGCACCAGCGGATGGGGCGGGGTGGGTGACGTGGCTTTCGACGAACTCGTAGATGTCCTCGTTGGTGCAGACCTCGTAGTAGAGGAGATCGGTCCAGCACTGGAAGGAGAAATCGCTGGCGTCGATGCGGGGGATGCGGCCCTGGCGCACGACGATGCGGCGAAACATGCCGCCGCCGAGGGGGACCAGGCCGGTGCAGAGGTGGACGGTTTCCTTTTCCCACAGGGTGGGCAGTTCCACCGCCAGGCCCTGGAGGGAGATTTCCTGCTGGAGGGCGGAAAAGGCGGCTTCGCTCATGTTGACGCCGCCGACGTTGAAACGCATGAGGAACTCGTCGGGATTGCCGCCGGTGTCCTCGTCGGCCACGGTCTTGAAGGAATAAACGTTGAACAGGCTTTCGGTTTCGGCCAGGTAACGGCGGGCGCCACGGTTGCAGGAGGAGAGACGGTCGCTCTGGTTGAGGGCGCGGGAGATCATGATGCGCTTGCTGCCGTCCATCAGGTACATGGGGGCGGAGTCCTGAAAGGAGATGCCGATGCCCAGTTCCAGGGCGGGCAGGCCATCGCGGCGCGACTGCTGGTTGTAGGCGTGGACGATGGACATGATCTCGCGGGCGAGCACGCAGGTGCGTCCCACGGGGAAATCCTGCTTCCCCTCGTAGCCGAACAGCGCCAGGATGACGGCGTCGCCCTCGATGAACACCTTGGTGGCGTTGTACTTGGGCAACAGCTTGTTGACCGGGTCGTAGAAATTGAGGCTGAAATAGGAGGCGGGGTTGAGGCCGCGCTCGATCAGGGTGCGGGTGAGGGTGGTGGAATCGCGCACGTCGGCCTTGAGCACCACGTGGGTAACCACCTTGTCTTCGGCCGGCTTCTGTTCCTGGGGAAGCAGGAACTCGTAGAGGGTGCGATTGACGGCAGAGAGCTCGCGGAGCCGGTCGCTGGTGATGACATTGATGGTGTCGAGAGCCCGCTGGAGCGCCTCCAGGCTGCGCAGGTCGCGGTGGTAACGGATGAAATCGCGGAGGAAGCGGCCGGCCACCTTGGCGCGCTGCGGGGCGCGGTAGTGGCTGAGGCGGCGCAGGGCGGCGGTGAAATTTTCGGGCGAAAGGCCGGTGTGCTCCTGCAGGAGGAGCTCGACGCGGGTGCGCTCGGTGCGGTTGATGAGCCCGTTCTTGAGCTGCTGCGGATTGATGGCGGGGGAGTACTCGGCGAGCAGGGGCGCGGCCTCGTAGGCGGCAATGACGTGGTCGAGGACGCGGTGGCGCTCCAGTAAGCCGGTCCAGGCGGCGAGCAGGGCTCTTTGCGCGCGCCCCTGGGGCGTGGACTCGTCCGGGGCACCGGCTCCGACCAGTTCCTGGGCGTTCTCAGGAACACTGAGCAGACAGTCGATCTCCAAGCGGTCCTTGCCGGGCTCGGACTGCAACTCCAAGGACGTGAGGAAGGCGCGGGCGATCTCCTGCAGGGAGGTGAAGCGGTCGGGGTCGCGATCGAAGTTGCCGAGCATGACGTAGTGCTCGGCGTTGAGGTAATCGTCGCGTCCCTCGTCGGTGAACATGAGCTGATTGAGCAGCAGCGGGTAACCGGGGTGAACGGCGTCACCGAACAAGGCGCGGCGCATGCGCGCCAGGGTTTGCTTTTCGAGTTCGCGGAGGGTCTGGAACAACTCCTGACCGACCTTGCGCAGCAGTTGCTTCTTGGCGAGGTGAAAGGCGGCGCAGCGCTCGCGCAGCTCGATGGCGCGGGCGGCATTGCCCTGGCGCGGACCTTCGCAGGCAGCCTGACGGGCGCGCAGGCGCTCAAGAATGGCGTTGAACTGGGCGGCCATCTCGGTGCGCAGCAGCTTGATGACGGCGAGCCGGGCCAGGAGGTCGAGGCAGATGTTGCCGTCGGCCTTGGCCCTGTTCATGGCCAGGATGCAGAGCTCGGTGAGGAGGCGCTTGAAATCAGCGGGATCGGCGCCCGGCTTGGGCGGCGGCTTCGGGGGCTCATCGTGGGCGAGCAGCCAATGCGCCACGCGGGGGGCCTGGGGAGGCTCGGGGGCGACCAGGTCTTCCACGTTGCCGTACTTGGAGATGAGGCGATGCACGTAGTTGCGCGCGACCTCGGCGAAATTGGGGCTGAGAAAAACGTCGTGGCGGAGGTTGTCGATGCCGGCGAGCAGCCCGATGAGCTCCAGATCGGGGACGTAGGTGGTGAGCGACACGTGGCGGGCAAGCTCGGGCAAGCTCTCGCGCTGGAGAAAGGAGAACGGTGCCATGCAATTGCTCGGCGGACGCGGTCGCGAGCAGAGCGTAGCACGGAGGCGGGCGGGAGGGAATGTTACTCAAGGCTCAAGGCGCAGGGCTCAAGGCTCAAGGCGCAGGGCTCAAGGGTGAAGGGCTTCGTGCATGCAGCGGGGATCGGGGACGTAGCCTTCGGCGGCGGCGGTCTTGGCGTCGATCATCTGGATGGGACCGTGAATGAAGGGGCAATCGGGTTTGTGGAAGGTCTTGCCGTCGGCGGTGACCGCGACCGGCTGGGCCGGCATGCGCACGGCCGGCTGGCTATGCTGGGAGCGGAGTTTGGGAAGCGCGCCGCTGTGGGCGAGGCCGAGGATGTATCCGATGAGCACGAGCAGGATGGTGAGCAGCGATGCGCGCAAGACGCGGATAGTCATTGGCATGTACCTCAGCGGCTGAAGCCGCGGCGATCAGCGATTAGCAATTAGCGATTAGCTCGCGCCGAGTGCCGCCGGGGCATGACAAAGTCGAGGTTTTTCGACTTCGCCCGGGATGACGCGGCGGAAAAATCGTGCACGAGTGAGAGCTCCCTACTCCAGGTATTCCGGATTTCGTTTGTATCCAGTGAGCATGGAATAAAAATTGTTCCAGCCGTGGAGCACAACCATGATCAGGTGGCCGGCGAGAAACGCCAGGAATCCGCACATGGCGGCGAAATGCCAGAGACGGGCCAGGTGAAAGCCGCCCATGATCCAGGCCAGCCAACTGAACTGCACCGGCTTGTAGAGGACCAGCCCGGTAAGCGCGGACAGAACCCCGAGAAGGACGGCGGAGGTGTAAGCCAGCTTCTGCAGCGGGTTGTAGGCCTGGGTCAGCGGCGGCTTGGGGCCGAAGAAAAAATAGTGGCGGGCCATGGGCCAGACGCCCTTCACGTCCCCGGGGGTAAACAACACCTGGCGGAAATGGCCGGTGGCAAACTGGTACGCGAGGTAGAGCAGGCCGGTGCCGACGAAGACCCACATGAAGGTGAAGTGCCACTGGAGGGCGCCGCCCAGCCATCCGCCGATGGTGAGCGCCTTGGGAACGTCGATGAGGTCCTTCTGCGGGAGCTTGGGGCCGAAGCTGGGAAAGGCGCGGAAGATGCGCAAGCCGCTGCCCACCAGCACAAAGAGCGCAATGGCATTGAGCCAGTGAGCGAAGCGCACCACCCAGGGATGCTCGTAGGCGAGCACCGCGGGCTTGCCCTTGAGAGTGGCCTGAAGCGTGGGTTCGAGCGCCGGTTTCGCCGCTGCCATATTCGTCCTCACATTCCCGCGTGCCAGGCATAGCCCTGGTCTTCCCAATAGCCGCGCTTATCGGGCCGCAGCACACTGGTGATGCGGAAGGTGGTGAGATATTTCGCCTGCTTGTATCCGAGCTTGGTGGGTATGCGCAGGCGCAGGGGCGCGCCGTGGCCGCGGTCAAGCGGCTTGCCATACATTTCGTAGCAGAGCAGCGACTGCGGGTGGCGGACGCTGGCCATGTCGATGGACTCGTAATAATCGTCGGCGCATTCCACTTCCAGGAAACGGGCGCGCGGGTCGGCGCCCACCAGGCGGAGGAAATCGGAGATGCGGGCGCCGCCCCAGTTGCCGATGGCGTCCCAGCCTTCGACGCAGACATGGCGGGTGTTGTGCACGATCTTGGGAAGACTTTGGATCTGGGCCAAGGTGTATTCGCCGGGCCGGGCGACCTGGCCTTCGATGGTGAGGGTCCAGTTGTCGAGGTCGACCTCGGGATCGATGACGTCATAGCCGTTGTAAGGAAAATTGTCGAAGGGAACCACCATGGAGTCGGGGAAGGTAGGCGCCAGGTAAGCGGCGCGGAAGGTCAGGCCCGAGGCCTTATCGGCGGCCGCCACACCTTTTTCCAGCAGGAAATCCTGGACCTTGGGGATGAGGAAGGCACCGGCCAAAACCAGTGGGCTGAGCTTGAGCAGCTCGCGGCGGCTGAGGCGAGCTACTTCTTTCTCGCCAAGCGCCTTAGCAGCAGGCGGGAGTGGCGGCGGGGGCGGTTGCTCCGCCTCAACCGGTGGGGCAGGCGGCGGCTGTTCCGCGTGGGCTTCGGTGGCCGGTGGCGAGGGCGGTTGTGCCGCTACATCGGGAGGCTGGGTGGCGGGCGGCGTGGCTTCCGCCGCCGGCGAGGGCGGTGGTTCGCCCGCGTGGTCATCCTTGGGAACAGGCTTGGGATCATGGGACTGCGAATCGGGCATCCTCATCCCCCGTGCGAGGGAGGATAGTCGATTTCGAGATTGAGTGAAGAAATTTTTCGCTCTCCCAAAGTGAGGGCTGGAAGCCCTGCTTGCCTCGGGTCAAGGCGGCACGACGGAAGACGCGCTGACGGACCCGGCAGAGAGAAAATCGGAGAGAATCCAGGGCGCGGCAGCCGGGTTTAAGCTGCATAGCCGAAGCCAGCTCGGGGGCGCGCTTGAACGAAGGGAGCTCCAAAGAAGATAATGCCGAGCAGCTTCGCAGCAGGCACAGCAGCACATTTAATATTCAGCGCTAGGCAGGAGTAATCGATGAAACGGGTCATCTTGTCCCTGGTGGTGGCTGTGGGTTCGCTGGCGGTCCTGGCGGGATGCGGCGGAGGGGGCAGTTCGTCGTCCTCGACGTCGGGCGTAACGATCACGATTTCCCCCACCTCAACATCGCTGGTGACGAGCACGAGCCAGCAATTCACGGCCACGGTTTCCACCACCACCAACACGGCGGTGACGTGGGCGGTGAACTCGGTGGTCGGGGGCACGTCCACTATCGGGTTCATATCGACAGCGGGGCTGTACACGGCGCCCAACACGGTCCCAGCGCCGGCGACGGTGACCGTGACGGCGACTTCGCAGGCGGACACAACCCAAGTGGCGACGGCCTCGGTAACCATCACCGAACCGTCTACGCCGGGCACATCGCTGTCGGTGAATCCGGGCTCGGGGAACGTTCCGGCCGGGGGGCAACAGACGTTCACGGCTACGGTGAACGGGAGCCCGATCGCGGTGACCTGGAACGCGAATTGCCAGAGCCAAGCCACGGGCGGCTGCGGCACTTTCGACCAGGCGACCGGTGTTTATACAGCGCCGCTGACGCCGCCGCCGGGAGGGACGGTGAGCATTACCGCGACGGCGAACGACAATAGCGTTCCACCCGGAGGCGCGGTGATTACGGTGCAGTTCTCCAACGGCACGCTCAAGGGGCAGTATGCGTTCGATCTGTCGGGCAAGAATGCGGGAGCATCGTACCTGGCGGCCGGGAGCATCGGCTTCGACGGGAATGGAAACATCACGGGCGGCACGATGGATGTGAACAGCGGTGGCGTTACCAGTGCCCCGATTACCGGCGGCAGCTATCACATCGGGACCGATGGGCGGGGCAACGCTACGGTGCAAACCTCCGCCGGCAACGTAACCTGGCAACTGGCGGTGGTGAACCACACGCAGGTGCAGGTTGCGCGCTTCGACTCGGGGGTGGCCGGGGCCAGCGGAAGCATGGAGTTGCAGGACGATTCCCTGTTCAATGCCGCGGGATTTGCCGGGAAATACGCCTTCAGTCTCTCCGGCGCAACGTCCAGCGGAGTTGCGGGATCACTGGCCGCGGCGGGAGCGGTGACCTCGGATGGCGCGGGGACGATCAACTCCGGGCTGCTCGACGTGAACAGCGCCGGAACCGCATCGACCGCGCTGAGCCTGACGGGCAGCTATGGCACGCCGGACAGCACGGGACGAGGAACCCTGTCCCTGGCCAGCACCTTTGCCTCGCAGACGTTTGCTTACTACATCGTGGATGCCAGCCACGTGAAAGTGATCGAAACCGATACCGGCAACCAGTTGCTGGGAGAACTGGTGAAGCAGCCGGCAGGGACGTTTTCCGCGGGCAGCTACACGGGCGGGCTGGTGTTCGCAATGCTGGGCTCCACCAGCGGTGCGCCGCTGGGCGAAGGAGGAGTTCTCAGCTTCGACGGCGGGGGCAACGTCAGCAGCGGGACCCTGGACATCAACGCCAACGGCAACCTGCAGAATGGGTGGACAGCCAGCGGCACATACACCGTGGCGGATGCGGGCACCGGACGCGCTACCGTATCGCTGATGGCGGGCGGGAACACGCTGCAGTATGTGTTGTACCCGCAGGCCGGCGGCTACAGCATGGTCGAGATTGACGCGCCGAACACGGTGGCGGGACGGGCGCTGGCGCAATCGGGGTCGTTTTCCGGGGGGACGCTGTTGGGCAACTATGCCGTGAACCTCAGCGGAACGACCTTCATTCCCAGCACCGGCGAGGAGGACCTTGCCGGGCACGCATTCCTGAACGGCGGCAGCGCAATCAACCAGAACGAAAGCAGCGTGGCGGTCAACGACAGCGGCACGATCACGGCCTCGGCACAACTGGGCGGCTCGTATTCGGTGGGCCCCTCGGGACGAGGCGCAGCCACGCTGACGACGGATTCCGGCGCATTCGCCAGGGGGTCATTCAACCTCTACGTGGCGAATTCGAACGACGCGCTCTTCCTGGAGTCGGACAGCAACCGCGTGCTGGTGGGACGAGTACAGAAGCAGTTCTGAAGTGGTCGGTCGGCCGTTGGCCGTTGGTCGCCGGCCTTCGACGCATCGGATGCCGAGTCGAAACGCTGGAAGCAGGATGACAGAAGATAACTTGTCCCAGACGTGGGGCCCTTCAAGTTTGTAACCGGGGACTTGTTTTGCAACTCTAAGCGGCATGGCGTGTTCATATGAGCACGTGGGGTGAACAGCGCTCTTATGACCTTCCTGCCCAAATCTCTGCTCGCGGCGTGCGCGCTGCTCTGCTTGGCCACGGCGGCCCTGGCAGAAGCTCAGCCGGCACTCGATGCCGGTTACCGGAACATGTATAACCTGCAGTTCGGCGCGGCGCACGCGGCATTCGCGCGCTGGCAGCAGGAACATTCCGACGATCCGCTGGGGCCCGTCTCCGACGCCGCCGCCTACCTGTTCTCCGAGTTCGATCGGCTGCACGTGCTGGAACTCGAACTGTTCGTCACTGACTCGAGGTTCGAGAACCGCGAGCGCCCGGCGCCCAGTCCGCAGGTGAAGCAGGCATTTGAAGCGCGACTGGCGGAGGCGCGGCAGTTGGCGCGGAAGGCGCTGGCCCGCGATGCGCACGACCCGAACGCCCGGCTGGCGGAGGTGTTTGCCATCGGGCTGGAAGGCGACTACCTGGCGATGATCGAAAAGCGCGACGTGCAGGCGCTGAAATACATCAAGCAAGCGCGTACGCTGGCGGAACGCCTGCTGGCCGACAATCCCGGGTGCTATGACGCGTATCTCGCGGTCGGAGTGGAGAATTACCTGCTCAGCCAGAAATCCGCGCCGGTCCGCTGGGTGCTGCACCTGACGGGCGCGCAGACCGACAAGGCGGCCGGGCTGCAGAAGCTGCGCATCACCGCCGAAAAGGGCCATTATCTTCAGCCTTACGCGCGCTTGCTGCTGGCAGTGGCCGCGCTGCGAGACAACCGGCGCGATCGTGCGCGGCTTCTGCTCGAAGGGCTGGTAACCAATTTCCCGCAAAATCATCTGTACCGTAGCGAGCTGGCGAAACTGGAATAGCGGGCAACCCCGGCCGTGGTTGATGTTTCCAGCTCAAGGCTATCGCGGTTGGGGTGAGTTTCCACTCGGAGATGAAATGAAAATAGCCGGCGCAGGCAGCGCATTTCCGCCTTATACCTACGATCAGCATGCGATTGTGGCCGCGCTCAAGGACTACTGGGGCGAGCGGCTGCAGCGGCCCGAGTTGCTGCAGCGTCTTCATGCGCGCTCCGGAGTCGAGCGCCGCCACCTGGTGTTGCCCACCGAAGCTTACGCGGGCGTGGATACGTGGGGAAAGGCGAATACGCTGTGGATTGAGAAAGGAATGGAACTGGGCGCGGCCGCTATCTGCCACGCGATTACGCCGGCGGGGATCGCGCCCGCCGACATTGACGCGCTCTACGTCGCCTCGGTGACCGGCATCGCCAGCCCTTCGCTCGACGCCAAGCTGGTGAACCACATGCGGCTGTCGCCGAAGATCAAGCGCGTGCCGATTTTCGGCCTGGGGTGCGTGGCGGGCGCCGCCGGCATTGCGCGCGCCGCCGACTACGTGCGCGCCTTCCCCGACCAGATCGCGGTGGTGCTGTGCGTGGAGTTGTGCTCGCTTACCTGGCGGCGCGATGACGTGTCGGCCGCCAACATGGTGGCCACCGGGCTGTTCGCGGATGGCGCGGCCGCGGTGGTGGTGGCCGGCGCCGACACTGCCCACCCGGGACCGGAGATCGTGGCGACGCGGTCGTCGTTCTATCCCGATACGGAAGAAGTGATGGGATGGGACATTTCCGAGCATGGATTCCGCATCGTGCTTTCTCCCGACGTGCCTCTGGTGGTGAAGCAACATCTGCGCGGGGACGTCGATGGCTTCCTGGCTGAGCACGGTCTCAGCCGCAAGGACATCGGGAGCTGGATCATTCATACCGGCGGTCCCAAGGTGCTGGAAGCCGTGGCCGAGGCGCTGGAACTGCCCGAGGACGCGCTGGATCCCTCCTGGGAGTGCTTGCGAGAGGTGGGCAATCTCTCTTCGGCGTCGGTGCTCTGCGTTCTGCAGGATTTTCTGGCGCGGCGGCGGGGGGCCCCCGGCAGCTACAGCGTGCTGGCCGCCATGGGTCCGGGCTTCTGCTCCGAGGTGGTGCTGCTGCGGTGGTAAGCAGCGATTAGCGATTAGCAATTAGCGATTAGCAGGCCGTGGCTGACCAGACGTTCGAGGCGTGCCCTCACAAACGCTGAAGCCTTGCCCTGATTCAAAGCCCCACACAACCCACGGCAGAGCGCGGTACCTTGCACGATTTCGCTGTATAGTGGCTGCGCCAACATGCTCAGCTTCGTTACAGGCCTGCGCTGTGTCTTCTGCGGCGGCCGGTATCCCATCCGAATCGGGTACACGTGCCCGGAGTGCGGGACGACCGGCATCCTGGATGTGCAGTACGACTACCGCGCCATCGCCAAGGTGTTCACCCGCCGCAAGCTGGCCGCGCGCAGCGATCCGACCCACTGGCGCTACCGCGAACTGCTGCCGGTTGCCGAGGGCGCGCAGCTTCCCTTGCTGGCCGTGGGTGGAACGCCGGTGATGGCGGCCGGCCGACTGGCGCGGCATATTGGCATCCGCGAACTGCTGATCAAGGATGACGGCCGCAATCCCACCGGGTCGCTGAAAGATCGCGCCAGCGCGGTGGGGGTGGTGAAGGCGGTGGAGAAGCGGCGCAAGATAATCGCCTGCGCCAGCACCGGGAACGCCGCTTCGTCGCTGGCGGGCATGGCGGCGAGCATGGGCTTGCGCAGCGCGATCTTCGTACCGCAGCGGGCGCCTGAGCCCAAGGTGACGCAACTGCTTATCTTTGGCGCCACGGTAGTGCGCGTGGGCGGCAGCTACGAGCAGGCGTACGATCTGTGCCAGCGGTCGTGCGAGCGCTGGGGCTGGTACAACCGCAATTGCGCCATGAATCCTTACCTGGTGGAGGGCAAGAAAACCGTGGGGCTGGAGACTGCCGAGCAGCTCGGGTGGGATCCGCCGGACTGGATCGCCATGTCGGTGGGGGACGGTTGCACCATCGCCGGGGCATGGAAGGCGTTTCGCGAATTGAAGACCCTCGGCCTGATTCCGCGCACGCCGCACATGCTGGGGGTGCAGGCCGCCGGGGCGGCGCCGGTGACGGAAGCCTTCCGCACGCGCGCCGCCATGCAGCCGGTGGAACCGAACACCATCGCCGACAGCATTGCGGTGGGCGTGCCGCGCAACTGGAAGAAAGCGGTGATGGCGATCGAGGAATCCGACGGGGCGATGATCAATGCCGGCGACGACGAAATACTGGATGCCATGGCCTACACCGGGCGGCTGACCGGGGTGTTTGCCGAACCGGCGGCGGCGACTGCTATTGCCGGACTGAAACGCGCGGTGAGCGAGTGCGTGGTACCGAGATCGTGCCGCGCGCTGGCGGTGGTCACCGGCAGCGGGCTGAAGGATATCCGCGCGGCACAGCAGGCGGTGAGCGGCCCCTTCGAGGTTCCGCCCGACGGCAGTGGCCTGGAAGAAATCCTGGAGCGCCAAGGGCTGATTTCCAGCGCGCAATCCGCCGCCACTTCATGACCGCGAAGCCCACGCCCAAATCGCTGCTCGTCCGCGACATTCATACGCTGGTGACGATGGAGGATCGCGGGGGTGAGTCAGGGAAGGACACACATCCGCCAAAACCGGGAAGAGGTGGGGAACGGTTGCTGCATGGAGCGTACGTCTATGCGGAAGATGGCGAGATCAAGCAGGTGGGGACGCGGGTGCCGCCTTCCTTGCGACCGCAGAAGACCATCCGAGCGCCCTACGCGGTAGCCGTGCCGGGGCTGATCAACACCCATCACCACCTTTTTCAGACGCTCACACGCGCGTGCACGGACGCGGCCGACGCCGAGCTGTTCCAATGGCTGACCACACTTTATCCGCGCTGGGCGCGCATCGACGAAGAAGCGGTGAACGTGGCCGCGCTGGCAGGCATGGCCGAGTTGATGCTCAGCGGGTGCAGTACCACGGCGGACCATCATTACCTGTTTCCGCGCGGGCAGAAAAAGCTGATTGACGCGGAGATTGCAGCCGCACGCCGGCTGGGCATCCGGTTTCATCCGACGCGCGGCAGCATGAACGTGGGCGTCAGCCGCGGGGGGTTGCCACCGGACTCAGTGGTGCAGACCACGGACGAGATTCTGGAGGATTCCGAGCGCGTGATCCGCCGGTACCACGACCCGCGGCCCGGTTCAATGCTGCGCATTGCCCTGGCGCCGTGCTCGCCGTTCACGGTGGATGCGGAATTGATGCGCCAGACCGCCGCACTTGCGCGCCGGCACCGCGTCCGACTGCACACCCACCTGGCGGAGACGCGCGACGAGGAGGAATATTGCCGCAAGCGCTTCCGCCGGCGCCCGCTGGATTTCCTTCGCGACTGCGGCTGGCTAAACGAAGACACCTGGATCGCGCACGGCATTCATTTCAATTCCGCCGAATGCAAGCGGTTGGGACGAGCGCGCGTCGGGGTGGCCCACTGTCCCACCTCGAACATGCGGCTGGCCTCGGGCATCTGTCCGGTGGGAAAATTGCAGCACGCCGGATCGCCGGTCGGGCTGGGGGTGGACGGCAGCTCCTCCAACGACAGCTCCAACCTGCTTGCGGAAGTTCGCCAGGCGCTGCTGCTGAACCGGTTGGCGCGCGGCGCCTCGGCCGTGACCGTGCATGACGCGCTGCGCATGGCCACGGCGGAGGGCGCGCGCTGCCTGGGCCGCAACGACATCGGGGCGATCGCCCCGGGCAAGCGCGCCGATCTCGCCCTGTTCGACCTGCGCGACATCGGTTACAGCGGCGCCGAAAATGCTGTTTCCGCGCTGGTATTGTGCGCGCCCACCCGCGTCAGCACCCTGATCGTGGAGGGACGGGTGCTGGTGGAAGAGGGCGCGCTGCAAGGCATAGCCCTGAATCCGATCCTGGGCCGTCACCGGCGCCTTGCCGCAAAAGTGATTGGCCACTGTTCGCTGCTTTGATATATTCGCCCGTTCGATTCAGCTCGCCACTTTGATGGTTCTCGCCCGTGTGCCCCACGCGGAGAATGGAGAACGTGTGTTTGACCACATCCAGGCTTTTTATCAGCCGACGAGCGTGCGCGAAGCGGTGCGCCTGCTGCACGACCGCCACAGCCGCGCCGTGGCCGGCGCGACTGATCTGGCCCTGCTGCGCGACCGATCGATCCTTTCGCTGGTTGATATAACGCGCCTGGGGCTCGACACCATCCACCGCGACGCCCGGGGAGTGACCATCGGTGCCGGGTGCACCATGGCGGCGCTGGAGCGGTCGGCGGTGGTGCGCGCAGTGGCCGGCGGGATTCTGGCGCGCGCGGCCGCGACTTGCGGGTCGGTGCAGATTCGCAACGTGGCGAGCGTGGGCGGCAATCTGGCCAACGGTTCGCCGGCAGCCGATGCGGCCACGCCGCTGCTCGCCATGGACGCCGTGTTGGTGCTGGAAACCGAGCGCGGGCGACGCCGCCTGACGCTGCGCGAGTTCCTGGCCCTGGCACCTGCGCGGCGCATCAATGACGGACTGCTGGTGGAGATTTTGATTCCCAAGCCCAAGGGACGCGCCAGCTGGTCGTTCCAGAAGTTCGGACGCACAGAAACCGACATTGCCATCGTCAATGTTGCCGCCGGATTGGGGTTGGCGCGCAACGGCTCGTGCGTGTGGGCGCGGCTGGCGCTGGGCGCGGTTGCTCCCACCCCGATGCGCGCGGAGAAAGCCGAGTCTCTGCTGGTGGGGAAGACCGTGACCGCCGAGTTGATGGAGCGCGCGGCGGAAGAGGCGGGACGCGAGGCACAGCCCATCAGCGACCAGCGCGCCTCCGCCGAGTATCGCCGCGAACTGAGCCAGGTGCTGGCTCGCCGGGCGTTGCGCGAGTGCGCCCAGCAGGCGGGGTGGGCGCTATGAAGCGCAAGAACCGACGCGGGAAGAAAGACCCACATCTGCCAAACCCTGGCAGATATGGGGCACCAGCAATGGAAGTGCGGGTGCGGATCAACGGCGAAGACCGACGTTGGACCATTGCTCCCGGCGACCTGCTGCTGGACGTGCTCCGGCGCGAAGGCTACTTCGGGGTGAAGCGCGGTTGCGAAACCGGGGAGTGCGGCTGCTGCACGGTGCTGCTCAATGGCAAACCGATTAACTCCTGCATGCTGTTCGCGGCCCAGGCCAACGGCCGCGAAGTCACGACGGTGGAGGCCGTCGCGCAAGGCGACAAGCTCGACCCCGTGCAACAGGCATTCCTGGATCATGGGGCCGCACAGTGCGGCTTCTGCACGCCGGGCATGATCCTGAGCACCAAGGCATTGCTGCGCGAGCATCCGCGCGCGACGGAAGAACAGGTGCGCGAAGCGCTCGCCGGGAATTTTTGCCGCTGCACGGGATTCAAGAAGCCGGTGGAGGCGGTGCTGGCGGTGGCGCACGGCTCGCCGAGGCATTGTGATGAAACTCCGGCCGCGAGCAGGCACGCGGTGGTCGGGCATTCGCTGCCGAAGACCGACGGCGTGAAGCTGGTTGCGGGGCGCGCGTGCTTCACCGACGACATTCACCTGCCGGGCATGCTGATCGGCAAGATTCTGCCCAGCCCGCACGCTCATGCGCGCATCAAGCGAATCGATGCCAGCAAGGCGCGCTCGCTCGCGGGCGTACACGCGGCCCTGACCTACAGGGACGTCCCGCGGGTACCGCACACCACCGCCGGGCAAAGCTGGCCGGAACCATCGCCTTACGATACTTACCTGCTCGACTCGAAAGTCCGGTTCGTCGGCGACCGGGTGGCTGCCGTGGCCGCCGAGTCGCGCGAGATCGCCGAGGAGGCGCTGCGCCTTATCGAGGTTGAGTACGAAGTCCTGCCCGCCATTGTCGACATGGAGCAGGCCACCAAGCCGGGCGCGCCCACTATCCACGATGAGGCCGACTCCACCGGCATTCACGACGCCAAGCGGAATATCGCCGCCTTCATCAAGAAGGAACTGGGCGACGTTGACCAGGGCTTCCGCCAGGCGGACGTGGTCGTCGAGCGCGAGTTCCACACGCATCGCCAGCAGCACGCGATGATGGAACCGCATGTCTCCATTGCCTGGCTGGACGAAGACGGCCGGCTCACCATCCGCACCAGCACGCAGGTTCCATTCCACACGCGCCGGCAGGTGGCGATGATCCTGCAACTGCCGGTGCAGAAAGTCCGCGTGACGAAGCCGCGCATCGGCGGCGGCTTCGGCGGTAAGCAGGAGATGCTGCTGGAAGACATCACCGGAGCGCTGGCGCTCGTCACCCGGCGCCCGGTGAAGATCGAATACACGCGCGAGGAAGAGTTTTACATGGCGCGCAGCCGCCATCCGCAAATCCTGAAAGTGAAGATCGGGGCCAAGCGCGATGGCACGATTGTCGCCAACCAAATGTCGGTGCTGGCCACCACCGGGGCTTACGGCAGCCACTCGGCCACGGTGCAGGGCAACACCGGCAGCAAGGTCCTGCCGCTTTACCGCGCGCCCAACATGAAATTCGATTGCACCGTGGTGTACACCAACGCCCCGGTGGCCGGCGCGTTCCGCGGCTATGGCTGTCCTCAGGGCTTCTTCGCGCAGGAGAGCGTGATCGATGAACTCGCGCATGAACTGGGAATGGATCCGATCGAACTGCGGCGCAGGAACCTGATCCGCGCGGGCGACGTGGACGAGCTCTCGGCGCAGCTTGGGGAAGGACGCCGGGGCCTGCCGCGCAACATTCGCAGTTGCGGGATGCCGGAATGCCTGGAGCGCGGGGCGCGGGCAATCGACTGGGAGAGCAAGCGCGGTTCGCTTCCCGACATCTCGACGCACCTGCGGCGCGGCGTGGGCATGTCGTGTTCGATCCAGGGCAGCGGGATTGCCGGCGTCGACTGGGCGGCCGCGCTGCTGAAGATGAACGAGGACGGATCGTTCAACCTGCAGGTGGGTGCTTCCGACCTGGGCACCGGCGCCGATACCGTGCTGGCGCAGATCGCGGCCGAAACCCTGGGTGTTACTTTGGACAAGATGATCGTCTGCTCGGGCGACACCGACTTCACGCCGTTTGACGTTGGCGCTTACGCCTCCAGCACCACCATCATTTCCGGTGGCGCGGTGAAGAAAGCGGCGGAGAAGGTGCGCGCGCAGATGATTGAGGTCGCGGCACACATGCTGGAAGTGGCGCCCGACAAGGTGGAACTCGGCAATAATGAGGCGTTCACCTCGTGCGAGTGCCGCAAGGCGGTCAGCCTGGCCGATGTGGCGCGCCACGCCATGTACAAGGAGAAAGTCCAGATCATGGACAGCGCGTCGCACTGGAACAGCGACAGCCCGCCGCCGTTCTGCGCCACTTTCGCGGAGGTCGAAGTGGACACGGAGACCGGCAAAGTGCGCGTGGTGGAACTGGTGACCGCGGTGGACTGCGGAGTCGCCGTCAATCCCGTGCAGGCGGAAGGCCAGGCGGAGGGCGCGGTGGCGCAAGGCATCGGGTACGCCCTCACCGAGGAGATGCTGCTCGATGAAACGGGGCGCATGATCAATCCCAATTTCCTCGACTACAAAGTTCTTTCGGCGAAAGACATGCCGAAGCTGACCACCATCCTGGTGGAAACCGAGGAGCCGCTCGGCCCCTACGGCGCCAAGTCGATCGCCGAAGTCCCGATCAACGGCCCCGCGCCCGCGATCGCCAACGCGATCTACCACGCCATCGGCATCCGCTTCCGGCGGTTGCCCATTCGCCCGGAGATGGTGCTGAAAGCGCTGCGCGAACAAGGTCAGCAGAAGTCCCGGCCCGTGCCGGGCCACCGCGTGCGCATCGCCGCGGCTTCGGATTGGACATGAACCCACTGGAAGCCATACGCCAGCGCCGCGCCGCGATCGCGGACGGCGCGAAAAAATACGAGCAGGCGATGGTCCGTTTCTTGCGCGACCTGGTCGCCATTCCCGCCGAAAGCTGCCGGGAAGGGCCGGTGATCGAGCGCATCCGGCAGGAGATGGAGGAGGCCGGGTTCGAGGAAATCCGCGTCGACAAGATGGGCAATATCCTCGGGCGCATTGGATCGGGCAAGCGCGTGATCATGATGGACTCGCATACCGATACGGTGGGCATCGGCGACCTCACCGAATGGAAGTGGGACCCGTACAAGGGCAAGGTCGAGGATGGCTACATTTATGGCCGGGGTGCATGCGACCAGCGCTGCGGCATGGCGAGCATGGTGTATGGCGCCAGGTTGATCAAGGACCTCGGCCTCCACGGCGATTTCACGTTGTGGTGCGTGGGCAGCGTGCAAGAAGAGGACTGCGACGGCCTGGCGTGGCTTTATATTCTGCGCGAGGACGGCATCAGGCCCGACTGCGTGGTGATTACCGAGCCCACCAACCTGCAGGTGTATCGCGGGCAGCGCGGGCGCATGGAGATGGAAGTCCACATTCGCGGGCGCTCCTGCCACGCTAGCGCACCCGAGCGCGGCGACAACCCGATTTACAGGATGAGCTACGCTGCTGCGCGACATCGAGCAACTGAACACGCGGCTGCGCGAAGACAGCTTTCTTGGCAAGGGCACGATCACGGTGACGCAGATCCGGTCGCTCTCGCCCTCGCTGTGCGCGGTGCCGGGCGCATGCTCCATTCACCTTGACCGGCGGCTGACCATGGGCGAGACCAAGGAGAGTGCGCTGGCGGAAGTTCGGGCCCTGCCGGGCGCGCGCGACGCCGAAATCGAGATCTCCGAAATACGAGGTGGCCAGCTACACCGGCATGGTCTACCCGATGGAGAAGTACTACCCGACGTGGGTGCTGGAAGAAGATCACCCGCTGGTGCAGTCGGCGGTGGAGACGTTCCGCTCGCTGAACGGCAGAACGCCGGTGGTGGACAAATGGGTGTTCAGCACCAATGGCGTGGGTTCGATGGGCATCTGCGGCGTGCCGACGGTCGGGTTTTGGCCCGGGCGACGAAGTGGTGGCGCACACGGTGAACGAGCGCGTCGCCATCGAGCACCTGGTGCAGGCCGCGCAGTTCTATGCCGTGTTTCCGCTGGTGTTCGTGCACACGGTGGAACGGGAGCAGCGGGCCAGAGCAGGAACGCGGTAAAAAACGGACCAGGCTGGAGTGAGGTGAGGAATTCAGTAATTTCGTAAGTTGGTGATCTGGTAATTTTCCGCGAAGCGAGTCTGAGATTACCAAATTACGAAATTACCCAATTACCAAGTTACGGTGTCTGAGCTCATCCCCATTCCGCTCCCGCTGCTGCTCACGCGCGCTTTCGTTGAATATGAGCGCGAGGGGAAAATCTTCGACCTGCCGCAGGCCAAATTTTTTCGCGGCCTCGCGGACGTGGATACTTCGGTCGACCTTTCACGGCCAGCGCGCCGCGAATCCCGTGGGCCCCGCCGCCGGACCTCATGACCAGCTTGCTGCAGAACATCGTGCTTTCCTGGCTGGCCGGCTCGCGCATCATCGAGCTGAAAACGGTGCAGATCCTCGATGAGCTCAAGATTCCGCGCCCCTGCATCGACGCCACCAACGTCGGCTACAACGTCGAGTGGTCGCAGGAGTTGAAGCTCGGAACAGTCGCTTCGCGAGTACGTCGGCGCCGCGATGTTTATCGAGATCCTGAAAGCCTCCCGGCTGCTGGGCGACGGGTCTGCGGGGACGTTCACGGACACGATCTTACGACATGAGCGTCGGCTACAGCCTGGAGGGCATCCGCTCGCCACGCGTTCGGCGGTGGATCGAGGGCATGAAGGATGCGCGCCCGATCATCGACGAGTTGCGCGCCGACGCTCACCGGGCCGTGGGCTCGCTATCGCGACCTGCCGTTTCCGGCGCGCGTCAGCGATACCATTAGCCTCTCGACCTTCCACGGCTGCCCGGCGGAGGAGATCGAGGGCATCGTCAGGTTTCTGCTGACGGAGATGGACGTGCCACGTCTGCGTCAAGCTGAATCCCACGCTGCTTGGGTTCGCAGCAGGTACGAGCACCTGCTGCACGACGTGCTCGGCTATCGCGATATCCAGGTGCGCCCGCGATGCCTTCGACCACGATCTGCAATTCGCCGACGCGCTGGAAATGCTGCCGCGGCTGGCCGCAGTGGCGCGCTCGCGTGGCAAGCGCCTGGCGCTGAAATTCAGCAATACGCTGGTGGTGAAGAATCACCGGCGCATGTTCAGCGACGAGGTGATGTACATGTCAGGGCCGCCCCTGCACGTGCTCACGCTCAACCTGGTAAAGCAATTCCGCGCAGCACACGGGCGCCGCCTTTCCAATCTCGTTCTCCGCCGGACTGGACCAGCACAACGTCTGCAACGCCGTGGCGATGAACTTCGTGCCGGTGACCACCTGCACCGACCTGCTGCGGCCCGGCGGTTACGCGCGCCTGCCAAATATCTCCAGAACCTCGGCGCCAGGATGCGCGAGATGGGAGCGCCGCGCATTCCCGATTTCATCGTGCGCTACGCCGGCCGGGGAGAGGCGGCGATCGACACAGTGGCCGACGGTCTGGCAAGGCGTTTTCCCGACGCGGCTGCTGCGATCCGCGCGCTGGTGGCCGGGCGGCTGAAGGAATGGATTGCGAGCCCGGACCCATATCTGCCAAACCCCGGCAGACGTGGGGCACCCTTAGACGAGGTTTGCGCCGGCATCCTGCGCGATTTCGCTTCGGCGGCCGTGCCACAGCTTACGGACACGCTCTTGAGCGCGTTGCGCACCGAACTGGCCGGACTGGAGCAGATGCTGGTGGAAACTGCGGGCGTGCTCAATACGCCGGGGATCGTGGATCGCACCACAGCCGACCCGCGCTATCGCTGGGAGAGGAACAAGGCGGTTCCGCGCAAGATCGGCTCCAAGCTGTGGCTGTACGACTGCATCAGTTGCGACAAGTGCGTGCCAGTCTGTCCCAACGACGCGAATTTTGTGTATGAGTCCGCCTCGGCTGAGATCGCCTACAGCAACTACGAATTGCTGCCCGGCGGGGAGGCACGCCCGGTTGCGGGCGGCATTTTCAGAATCGCGCGCGAGCACCAGTTCGCCAACTACGCCGACGCCTGCAACGATTGCGGCAACTGCGACGTATTCTGTCCCGAGGACGGCGGCCCGCAAATCGAGAAGCCTCGCTTCTTCGGCAGCCTGGAGTCGTACCAGAAGTATGCCGGAAACGAACGGCTTTTTCCTCGAATTCGGCGGCGCGAGCACGACCCTTCATGGAACCATCGCAGGCAAGCAGTACAAACTGACATGTGGTTCGGACGACAAGGAGGCGAGCTTCGAAGATCAAAGCGCCGAAATCCAAATCCGGACAAGCGACCAAGCGGTGATGGCGTGGTCACTGAAAGCGGGCGCCGCCGCGCCGCATAATGTGGACATGCTGCCGTATTTGCAGCTTAAGTTCTTGATGGACGCGGTTTCCGATCCTCGCCGCGCGCATTTCGCCAACGTCGCGGGACTCGCGGGAGCCCACGTTGCCCAAAAAGGCGCTGTTCAAGGGTAAGGACTACATCACGACGCAGGAATGGTCGGAGGAGCAGATCGGGACCCTGCTCGCCGTCTCCGCCGACCTGAAGCGCAGGTTCAAGCAGCGCATTCCGCACCGTTATCTTCCCGACCAGACGATCTTCCTGATGTTCTTCGACAAGTCAACGCGCACCCGGAACTCGTTCGAGGCGGGCATAACCCAACTGGGCGGGCACGCGCATTTCCTCACCGACGACGTCATGCAGGTGTCGCATGGGGAGAGTCCGAAGGACACCGGGGTCATCCTGTCGCGCTACGGACACGCGATCGCCATCCGGCACGACCTCATCCCCGGCGAGGGCAACGTGTACATGCGCGAGGTGGCGCGCTGGGCCGACGTGCCGGTGATCAACATGCAGTGCGATGTGGACCACCCCTGCCAGACGCTGGCCGACCTGATGACCATGCGGGAAAAGCGCGGCCGCAACCTGCGCGGACTGAAGGTCGCGGTCTCCTGGGCCTACGCGCCCAGCTACGCCAAGCCGTTGTCGGTGCCACAGGGCTTGATCATGCTGCTGCCGCGCTTCGGCGTCGACGTGACGCTGGCGCATCCTCCGGAATACTTCCTGATGCCGGAAACCATGCAGGCGGCGCGCGAAAACGTGCAGCGCGCGGGAACGAAGTTCGAAGTCGTGGGCAGCATGGACGACGCCTTTCGCGACGCCGACGTGGTGATTCCGAAGAGCTGGGGTTGCCTGGATACCATGGGCCGGGACCCGCAGGAGTCGCTGCGCATCGCACGGCAGTACACGCATTGGATTTGCGACGCGTCCAGGATGAAGCTGACGAAACCGGATTCGCTGTATATGCATCCGCTGCCGGCCGACCGCGGCCACGAGGTGACGGACGAAGTGATCGATGGCCCGCAATCCGTGGTATACGACGAAGCGGAGAACCGCCTGCACACCTGCAAAGCGATCATGGCGCTCACCATGGCGGACCAGGAAATCGAATACGAAGAGGAGCCGGCCGACCACCCCAGCGCGCCAACAGCGGGCGCGCCGGGGACCCCGGCGGCAGGCGCACGCGCATGAAAGAGACGCTGGTAATCGCGCTCGGCGGCAACGCCATCACACGTCCGGGTGAACGCGGAACCATCCCGCAGCAGTTCGCGCATTCCGCGGAGACCCTGGAGCACCTGGTCCCGCTTTTCCGCAGCGACCGCCGCATCGTGATCACGCACGGCAACGGGCCGCAGATCGGCAACATCCTCATCCGCTCCGAAGAGGGCGAGCGGCGGGTGCCGCCGCTGCCGCTGGATACCTGCGTCTCCGACTCGCAAGGGGGCATGGGCTACATGATCCAGCGTGTCGCCGACGAGATCTTCCGCCGGGAAAACGTCCGGCGCGAGTGCGCGACGGTGATCACACAGGTGGTGGTGGACCGCAATGACCCCGATTTCACGGATCCCTCCAAGCCCGTCGGATCCTTCTATGCCGCCGGGGACCTGGAGAAGCTCCAGCGCGAGAAACCGCACTGGCGGATGAAGGAGATTGAGCCCGGCCGCTGGCGGCGCGTGGTCCCGTCGCCGAGGCCGCTGGACATCCTGGAGAAAGACTCGATCGCGGCGCTGCTGGAAGCGGAGGTCGTGGCCATCGCCTGCGGCGGCGGCGGTATTCCCGTGGCCTGGGACGGCCCGAAGCTGGTCGGCGTCGAGGGAGTCATCGACAAGGACCTCGCCTCCTGCCTGCTTGCCAAGCAGGTGCGCGCGAACAAGCTGATCATCGTGACCTCGGTGGACAAGGTGGCGATCGCCTATCATAAACCGGAGCAGCAGTGGATCAGCAACATGACGGTTGAGTGCGCACGCCGTTATCTGGCAGCCGGCGAGTTTCCGCCGGGCTCGATGGGGCCGAAGATCGAAGCCGCCATCGACTTCATCGAGAGCGGCGGCGAGGAGTGCGTGATCACCTCAACCGAAAGGTGCGCCGACGCGGTGGAAGGCACTGCCGGAACGCATATCGTCGCCGCCTGGGGAAACCGCACGCTGGCATTCAACGCGACATGATCATCGACAACGCCCGCATCCTGAGCTTCGATTCCGGCAACCGCGTCCTGGATTGCGGTTCGGTCGAGGTGCGCCCGGACGGCAGCATCGGGCTTGTGGGCAGCCCGGCCGCCCTCGGCCGGGAGCGCTCGAGCGGCACTGATTGCCTGGACGCGCGCGGGCGGCTGCTGATGCCGGCGCTCATCAACTGCCATACGCATCTGTACAGCACGCTGGCACGCGGCATTTCCCTGCCGGGCAAACCGCCCAGAGATTTTCCCGAGATCCTGAAGAAGCTGTGGTGGCGGCTGGACCGGGCGCTGAACGAGCAGGACATCTACTACAGCGCGCTGGTGGGCGCGATGGATTCGGCGCGCTGCGGCGTGGGGACGCTGGTGGATCACCATTCCAGCCCGTCGGCCGTAAGCGGCAGCCTCGACGTGATCGAGCGCGCGTTTCGCGAAATCGGGCTGCGCGGCGTGCTGTGCTACGAGACCTCCGACCGCAACGGCCCGCAAAACGCGCAGCAGGGGATCGACGAAAACGTGCGCTTCATCGAGCGATCGCGGAATTCCGACGGGCTGATCAGCGCCAGCTTCGGTCTGCACGCCTCGTTTACGCTCAGCGACCGTACATTGCGGAAATGCGTGGAAGCAAACGACGCGCTCAAAGCCGGTTTCCACGTCCACGTAGCTGAAGACCGATGCGACAACAACGACGCCCGGCGCAAGCACGGGAAATCCCCCGTTCGGCGCCTGCATGAACTGGGGGCGCTGGATGAGCGCGCGCTCGCGGCGCATTGCATCCACGTCAGCGGCGGCGACATCAACGCCCTGGCCCGCCACCAGATCAACGTCGTGCACAACCCGCAGTCCAACTGCAACAACGCGGTGGGCGCAGCGCGCGTGCTGGAGATGGTGAAGGCCGGGGTGCTGGTCGGGCTGGGCTCCGATGGATACAGCCCGCGCATGTGGGACGAGTTCAAGACGGCGTTCCACGTACAGAAGCTGCGCGCCGGCGATCCGCGCGTAGCCTATGCGGAAGCCTATGCGCTGGCGCTGCTCAACAACCGCACCATCACCCGGAAGGTGTGGAACCTCGAACTCGGCCGCATCGAAGAAGGCGCGCGCGCCGACCTGGTGCTTTACGATTACTTCCCGCCTACGCCGCTTACGCCGGACAACATCTTCGGCCATGTGCTGTTCGGAATCGCGCACGCGCCGGTGAATTCGCTGATGGTAAACGGCCGCTTCGTCATCCGGAATCGTGAGTTCGTGAACGTGGACGAGTGCGCCGTCGCGGAGAAGGCGTCCGCCTGCGCACGTGACCTGTGGAGAAGATTCTGATGCCCGTTCCCCGCGTGAAGTCCGAAACCGGCCTCGGCCCGACCTACAACGAAATGCTTCACCCGGAAACGCTGCCCGCCGGTGTCCGTCAACGTGCAATGGCGGCGCGGGCCAACGAACTGGACCCGCTGAACCTGTTCAACATCACCTGGCGCGACCCGCAGAACCGCATTCGCCACGTTGTCCTGCCGAAGGAGCTGACGGGCGTGGAGGCGAACATCGTGGTGCTGGTCGGACGCGAGTTTCCCTCGGGCAGCCACAAGGTCGGTCCCGCCTACGCGACGTTGATGGAAGGCGAACTGGCGGGCGAGATCCACCCGGGCGAGAACACCATCATCGGGCCTTCGACCGGCAACTTCGGCATCGGCGTAGCCTACATTTCCAGGCTCAAGGGCTATGAGGCCGTGGTGATCATGCCGGAGCAGATGAGCGCCGAGCGCTACCAGCGCATCCGGCAGTATGGAGGCAAGCTCGACCTGACCCCGGGCTCGGAGAGCGACGTCATCCTGGTGCTGGAGCGCACCGAGCACTACAAGGCGGACGCGCGCAACAAGGTGCTGGCGCAGTTCGAGCTGATGCCCAACTACCGCTTTCATCGGCACGTGACCGGCGGCAGCGCCCTGGAAGCGGCGCGCGGGTACGGCAATGGGCGTATCGCCGCCTTCGTCGCCGCGCCGGGATCGGCGGGGACGCTGGCCGCGGCGGACGAAATCAAGGCGCGTTTTCCGGAGGCGATGGTCTGCGCGCCGGAGCCGCGCGAGTGCTCGACGCTGTTCAATAACGGGCGCGGAACCCACCGCATCGAAGGCATCGGCGACAAGATGGTCACCCTGATTCACAACGTGCTGACCACCGATTACGTCATGCTCATCCACGACGACGACTGCATCGTCGCGCTGGACCTGTTGCAACAGCGGCAGTCGTTCCTGGAAAAGGAGCTGCATCTTCCGCCACGGTCGCTGCACACACTAGAAGGAGTGTTTGGCATCTCGGGGCTGTGCAACGTGATCGGCTCGATTCGGTTCGCAAGACTGCTGAAGCTGGGAGCACAGGACAACGTGGTGACCATCGCCACCGACGGTTTCGACCGTTATCCCTCGGTGCTTGCCGACCTGGCCAGGCGCAAGCCGCTGGCGAATGAAGCATGGCTGCGCGATGCCTTCGAGATGACCTTTCGCGGCGATTCCAGGGATGACATTCTGGATATTCGTCCGCCCCTGCAGAAGGAGCGCTTGTTCGCCGCCAAGCGCGAGATATGGAGCAAGTTCGGATATTCCGACTCCTATCTCGACAGCATGAAGTCGCAGCCGTTCTGGGAAGCAGAATCCGCCAAGGCCGCAGAATTCGATTCGGCGCTGCTGCGCGCCCGCAAGGGGTAGCGTCCGAATACATTCAGACGGGCCGCTATTGTGCCTCCAGGCGCGTGCTCGGTTGCAGGCTGGCCTTGCGCGCGGGCTCGAATTCGTCGCCGGGCTGCCAGCCGATGGCCTGGGGCTGGGAGGCGGCCTTCCACCCGAGATCGAAACCGAAGCGAGCCAGCACTGCCAGTCCAGAGAAGTCCCAGGCCGGCTGGAATTCGTCGCTGGGCTGGTGATAGTGTTTGGTGTTGTATTCGCGCTCCCGCTCAATCCCCCACTCCAGCGGATGTCCCTTGAACTTCATCCCTTCGTTGATGGAGAAGGCGGGAATGCCGACATGGGCGAAGCTGAAGTGGTCCGATCGGTAGTAATAGCCGGCGGAGGGATTGGAATCGGGCTTGATTGCCAGGTTGAACTCGCCGGCAGTGGCCTGCACGGTGGGATAGAAGGTGGTGCGCTCGGCACCGGAGACTTCCACCTCCTGTGGAATGCCGTTGGGGGCGAGGCCGTCGAAGTTGAGGCCGAGAGCAATGTTTCCCGCCGGGACCGGAGGATGCTGTCCGAGATACTCCGAACCGCGCAGCCCCTGTTCCTCGCCGGTGACCGCGGCAAACAGGATGGAACGCCGTGGCGCCTTGGCGGCTTCGGAATAGGCGCGAGCCAGTTCCAGCAGCACGCCGCAGCCAGTCGCATTGTCGACCGCGCCGTTGTAGATGTTGTCGCCCGTTTGTTGCGGATGAATGCCGAGATGGTCGTAATGGGCGCTGAAAAGGACAGCCTCGTTCCTGGACCGTGGATCGGAGCCGGGGAGCATGGCCAGCACGTTGCGCGAGTCGAAGGGCCGGATCTGGCTGACCATATGCGCCTGCACGCGAACCGGCAACGGAATGGGCTTGAAATCGCGCGCTGAGGCCTGCTGGAGCAGGGCGTCGAGGTCCTGACCGGAATCGGCCAGCAGCTTGCGGGCGACCCCCAGTTGCACCCAGGAGGCGAGCTTGAGCCGCGGCTGACCGTCGGCGCGCAGGTAGGCGCGCTCGCCGCCCCAGGAGCTCTTGACCACGTCCCAGCCGTAGCTGGCCATGTCGGTTTTGTGGATGAGGATGGCGCCGGCGGCGCCCTTCCGCGCCGCTTCTTCAAACTTGTAGGTCCAGCGGCCATAGTAGGTGAGGGCCTTGCCCTTGAAGAGATTCGGATTGTCAGAGGGCGGCTCGTTAACGAACATGAGCAGCACCTTGCCGCGTACGTCGACATCCTTGTAATCGTTCCACTGGTATTCCGGCGCTTCAATGCCGTAGCCGACGAAAACAACATCGGCGTCCACATCATCAGCGGGGTGCTGGGTTTCGTCCATGGCGACCACCTCGTCGCCGGGCTTGAGATTCTGGGTCTTTCCGGCCTGGAGCAAATAGATATTGGTGCCGGTTTCGGTGCTGATGCCGACCATGGGAACATTCTGCATGTAGGTGCCGTTGTCGCCGGCCGGCTTCAGGCCGTAGGATTCGAACTGGGTGGCGATGTAGTCGGCGGCAATGTCACCGCCGCGCTGGCCGGTGCCGCGCCCTTCCAACAGGTCGCTGGAAAGGAACCTCACGTGCGCGCGGATGCGCTGCGGGTCAATGGCCTTCATGGCCGCGGTGGCGGAGGCGGTCAGGGCGGAAGGGGCGGTTCGCGACACGCGTTTCCGCCTGGAGCTGCGGGACTTGCGCGCCATCAGCGGCGCAGCGGCAATCACAAGGATAAGAAGAAAGAGAACGGCTTTGCGCATGAGTTCCTCTATATCACCATAAGAAATTCGATAAGGCCGCGCAGAAAGCTTCAGCGGCGGAAGCCGCCGAAACTGCCGGCCTGTTGCGGCACGGCTTCAAGACGTGCCGTTTAAGAAGCAGATCCCAATCGAGACCGTGAAATTCGTTACCCGCATCCTGCGGATCAGTTGAGCGAGCCTCAACCGCCCTTGTAGTCAACCACGTCCTCGCCGCGATGGAAGAGCGGCGGCGGGCCGGCGGATGCTTCGGCGGCAAGGCGGTGGTTGATTTCCTCCAAATCGTTCCTGTTCCAGCCCACGCTGGAAACCTGAATCTTGCCCCCGGGCGCAACCAGAAAAATGGTGGGCACGTTGGTCAGGCCATAGGCATTGGAGACGGCGTAGGTACGTTCGTCATCGAGCAGGACGGGAAAGCTAATGCCGTAGTCACGCATGAACTGCGCCGTTTCCTTCTTCGGATGCTGTGAGACACCGACCACGAGTGCGCTGCCACGGTGCGCCTGATGGATGCGTTCCACGAACGGCAGCGCGTACTGGCATACCGGACAGGTAACCTTAAAGAACGCCAGCACAACCGGGCCGTGCTGCAAGGCGTCTCGCAAGGAAAACTTCTTGCCTTGCGAGTCGAGCAGCGAAACCTCAGGCGCCGCTTTCCCGGCGGTAAGCGCAGGCATCCGCATCCTCCAGTCCTGGGAATGAGCTCTTAATTCTAAATCAGGGAAGCGCGCCGCAGAACCCTGCGGGCCAGCCCGGTTAAAGGAAGAGCAGCAGCTTGCGAGGGCGTCAGCCAGCGGCCCCCTCCCACGGCGGCGCTGGAAACCCGGTGGACGCAAACGTTGTAGTCGGTGACGGTGATCGCGTGGCGCAGGGTAAAGTCGGGCGGCAGGCCGTTGGGCAAAATGGGTGGCAGTTCCCACATGCCCGGCATGAGCGACTCGCGGGCGCCGCGGCGGACCAGGTAAACGCGGCCGTTGCGGACTGCCAAGGCATAGGAAACTTGGGCGGCCTTGCGCGCGGGCCTTGCCGGACGCTCCAGCGGGCCCTGGGTGGAACACAGACGGCGGACGGGACAAGTGGAGCAGCGTGGCTGCGCGGGCAGACAGATGGTGGCGCCCAGTTCCATCATTGCCTGGTTGAAATTGCCGGGTGAGCGCCGGCTAAGCAGTTCCTGGGCGGCGCTCCAGATGCGCGGCAGAGATTCCTGCCGGCAACCCAAGACGCGCCGCAAGACGCGCCCGACGTTTCCGTCGACCACGGCGCAGGGCTCGGCGAAGGCGATGCTGGCAATGGCCGCCGCCGTGTAGCGCCCGATACCGGGCAGAGTGCGCAGTGACGCCGCGTGGGTGGGCAGGCGGCCTGCGTGGTCGCGCACCAGCAGGCGGGCCGCCTGGTGCAGCGCACGCGCCCGCCGGTAGTAGCCCAGACCGCTCCAGACGGCGAGTACATGCTCCGGCCGGGCTGCCGCCAGTGTGGAGACGTCGGGGAAACGGCGCAAAAAATCGGCGTAGCGCTCCAGCACTGCGCCTACCCTGGTCTGCTGCAGCATGATTTCGGAAATCCAGATGCGGTAGGGATCGCGGGTGTCTCGCCACGGTAGGGGACGGCGTTTGGCTGCAAACCAGCGCAGCAGGGCCGCACGAAACGCGCGTTTTCCCGCCTCGGTGAACCAGGGTCTTTGATTCGCCAATGGCTTCAATGCCTGCGTTCGAGGCATTGTAATCATACCGGCGGCAGGAGTCATCGGGGTACTTCACTACCCGCTGGCATTGAGCGCCGTCGGACTTCTATTTGGATGGTTCGGTCGCCGGGCCCCGGTTTCCGGCTGTTCGAGGTCGCGGCCGGTGTCTGGGGTTGGCCGTCCTGGCCAGCGCGCAGGTCATCGATCTGCTCTTGGTTCTGGTCCAGTGCCTGCTTGGAGTGCTGCAGGACCCGATTCAGATTGCTCCTTGCGGGCTCGTCCGTCCGCTCCGCCATGGTTTTCTTCGAGATGCTTGATTACGGATTGCAGATTGCGGCGCTCGGCGAGCAGCTCCTGGAGTCTGGTCTGCGTTACCGCCGCCGGTTGCGATTTGCCCGCGCCGTCCTTTTGCGGCTCCTGTGGGGGAACCTGACGCGGCCGCTTCGCCCGTAGCATTTACAGACGAAGGGGGCTGGGTGCTGGCCCCCGCCACCGGCGGAATATCGTCGTTGGTGATGACCACCTTGGCCTTGTGGGCCGACTTGCGGCGGGCTACATCGGCCAGCGAGGGCTGGTCCGATTGTGCCGATATCACTGCGGTTGAGGTGCACAACAGCGCTGCGGCGATTATCCAAGGCCGTGTCCGGTTCATGTTGCTCCTCAGTATGGCACCTCGTGCGTGGACAGCAGCGAAGGAGGCGCCGGCGTCGTGTTGTTCAGCAGCGCGCAACGGTCGTACTGGATGTTGATGCCGCCCCCCAGGCTGGTGTCGGCGACGGAGGATTGGCCGCTGACGATCGGATCCAATCACGTTGGTGGCCTTGCCGCTGCCGCCGCCGAGAAGGTCAAGATGCCCTTGACGATAATCAGACCGTAGAAGTCGAGCCCGCCGTGGACGGTGAGGTCGCCCTCGACCACCAGCACACCGGCGCCGTTGGTATTGCGCCTGGAGGTCAAGGGAGCCGGGGACGTAGGTGATCTGATTCACCAGTCCTGTCGGATTGCTAGGATCGAAAGTCGGAAATCCGGTCGGAGGAGTGCCCATGCTGCCGGTGGTGAGCGAGCCGCAATTGTCGAAAGGACTCCCCGAGCTGCACGTCAGGTTATATGGCGAGCCGGTTATGTTGACGGCCCCGGTCTGGGTGGAATACTTGTCGATCAGCGCTTGGATGAAGGCTTGATCGTACGGGAAAGGGCTGACGTTCGAGCGATAGGGCGGTGACGTGCCGGCGACCAGCGCGGGGTTGCCGCTGGTGTCGATGTCGGAGCTGCTGTAGATGGAGTAAGTTGTACCGGTGCACGAGGCACCCGTTGTACGGTCCGTGCAAACGGGAGGATGGCTGCCGCTGCCGATCGTGCAACGGCACCGGCAATTGTCGAAGCCGTTGACCGTGACCGAGGAACCGTGAACGTTAACGAAGTCGTCAGTATCCAGGGCGGCGTTGGTGATGAAGGGAGGATCGTTGGCGACCTCCATCTGAACCATGCGCCGGGCATTGGAATTGGGAACCACCGCCAGCGAAGTGAGCACGTACACGGATCTCATGTAGCTGTTAATGTAACTGCCGGTGGTAATGGGCACGTCATCGCAGGTGGCGTAGGTGGTGGGGCTGGGGTTCGGAGTCTCCTGCGTCCCGTCCCAGCAGATGGGAACGGTATTGGAGGACGAACCGGTGCCTACGAAATAGGGAGAGCCGGGAGTGTTGTTGGCCTTGAGCGTGACCCGGATCCATCGGTAGGCAAGATTGTTGTTCGCGCCCAGGAAGGGCGAGTTGCTGGCCACATACTTGGGAGTGCCGGTGGGAACCGCCGTACACGACTGGAACTGCCCGGGATCGCTCACCAAAGCGCTGCCCCCGCTGCTGACGAAGCCCTCTTTGCAGAACTCGTCGTCAAAGTAGGTATTGGCCGGGTCCCAGGGATGAATGCTGTTCTGCGGAATGCTGCTGGTGTAATTGACCACGTAGGTGACGCCGCTGGCAACGCCGCCGCCCGGCAACGTGGTGGGCGTGTTCGTCCCCAAACCGGTGGCGGAGCCCGGCATGAGGCGCTCGCGCGCCTCCTGCAGTCCGCCGGCGGCCGCGAAATAGGCGCGCTGCGAGTCGCGGAAGTTGCCGTTGATGGTGGTCTCGGTGTCGGCCATGTACATCATGCCCAGGCCGATGCCCGAAAGCAGCACCAGCGCAAACAGGCAGATAATCAAGGCCACGCCGCGCTGTTTTCGACGATGCTTCATCGCGACCTCCTACTGATTCGGGATCCGCGCCGTGGCCGTCAGCGAGATCGGGGCACGGCGCCCGGTTTGCAAGTCACTCGCGGTTTGCGGAGCCAGCACGTTGATGGTGATCTGGATGGATCGAATGCTGCCGAGCACGCCCCGATCGGTGGTCGGCCCGACCGCGATGCCGCGATCATCGAACGCCTGGAAAACGTAGCTGGAGGCTAAGGCTCCGTAGAGTGTGTCATTCGATGTGCCACCCGGTCCGGTGCCGGCGATGCTGTAGGCGCCGTTCGTACGCGGACCGCCCGAACCGGCGCTGTCGATGACGTTCTGCAGCGCCGTCTGGTAGTTGGTGGCAGGCTGGCCCAAGGGCGCGGTGTTATTGAGCTTGGGTCTGGTCTCGCTGCGCTGGATCGAACACGGGCAGGTTCCTCCGGGCGCGTTCAAGGTGTAGCGAACAACCTCGACCTGGCCGTCGCCATCCACGTCGCCTTCGAACCAGAGGTCGTTATAGGCAAACTTCACCAGGCCGGCGGCAACCCGCTGGTCGTTGATGGGTGGGCTGGCGAGCACGGCGGCCGCGGAGTACATCTTGGCGGTGGGGTAGCCGACCTGGTGCAGGTCGCGCACCATCCGGTCGAGAAACTCGCGCGATTCCTGGGCGATGTCGATCTTCGCCTCCTCGGTGCGATAGCGCTGCTGCACAGTGATGATCTGTCGAAACACCGCCCCCATGACCAGGGTCAGGACGGCGATGACCACCAGCAGCTCAATCAGGGAGAAGCCGCGCTCGGATTGCTGCAAGCTACGCATGGCTCATCAACTCCTCCGGCTATTGTCCGGCGATGGTTCGCAGTGTGATCGGCGGGGAAAAGAGCGGCAGGCCGCCGTTGGTGGCGCCAACCTGGCGCGCCGACACCGTTACCAGCTTGGTGTAGTTGGTCAGCGTAAGCACGTTCCAGCGCACATCGTAGGTGGACTGCGTCCCACCGGCGCCGCAGCTAGCGTACTTCATGGCGTAGTTGGGGTAGGCAGCCACCAGGCCGGCGTACGTCTGTCCGGCAAAATCTATGTTGCCGGAGGTGGCATCAACTCGCGCGCCGGCGCCGGGCGAAGTTCCACCCGCGGTGGCGATCACCCACGTCACCGGACCCGCCGGGTTGCAATCGATCATGGAGAAGGGCAGGTTGCGGGATGCCGGTTGTGCGGCGATGCCGTCCAGCACCTTCTGCGCCAGCAGGGTCCCGGTAGTGTCCAGTTTGCTGCGGTTGTTGCTGCTGATCGAGGTGGCAACCAGGGTCATCAGGGCCAGCAGCCCAACGGCGAGCACGACCATGGCGATCATCAACTCGATCAGGCTCATGCCCGACTGCCGCGAACCTGCTCTGGGGAGTGATTTCACTCGGTCCATGGCTCCCTTCTCGGCCTGTTCCCAGGCGCTGCTGTCTCGCGTCCACACCTGCACGCCGGGCACGGGGACGTTGACCGTCTTTCTGCGCTCGGCGGCGCGCCTCAAATCTCGAAGGCTGCATGGGTCGCCCAAACAGCGGATTTTCGGGGGGAGGTGTCACGAATACTAGCACTGCCCAAACGCGCAGTTCCACAGCGAGGCGATTTATTTACATGCCTGAAGGACAATTACGTTAGTACTTTGATTCCCTCTTGCCGGAATGGCTCTGAAATGGGGCACGGCGAATCGTAGGCACGCTGCTGAAAAGGTCCGGCAAGAAGGTCGCTCCCGGACGGGCGAGATCGGCCCCCTACCGCTTGCGGGTGCAGCCGGGCACCGGAATCGTGATGAACGCGGGGGCGTGCAGGTTGGGGAAAAACGCGGCTCGGTCCGGTGACCTGCTCAATAGTTCAGCTCGCGCCGGGAGAGAATGCGATAGCCGAAATGGCTGTTCAGGTTGTTGGTCCAGCAACTGTCATAGGTGATCCCGTTGCCGCCGCCGCCGTTCCAATCCCAGGTGGGTGAGCCTGGCTGGGGATAGTTGGGCACGGCGGAATCGCCCGCCACGTAGGGAACCGGCGGGGTATGACTGGCATTGTAGGCCTTGGCCAACAGCATGTTACCCAGAAACTCGCCATGGCCGCCGCCGTTCGATTGGAACGTGCCTCCGAGGATGAGCATGGTCCCGTACCAGCTCCAGTTTCCGCTGCAAGTGAGATTCCCGGTCACCACCAGAATGCCGGCCCCCGTACAGCCGCTGGAGTAATTGCCGGTGATCACCGTGATCTTGGGGGCGCTGGTGGTTCCCAGCGTGGTGGGCGAGGGACCGACGTAGTCCGCGGTCGAACTGATGCTTTGCACGACCGAGACAATCCCGGGAATGGTGGCGTACGGGCCCAACTGGACTGTGGATGCCACCTCAACGTCGGGCGCGGGATTGACTCCGGGATAGTTGTTCGGGCGAAACAAGTCGTTGGTGACGTTGGTGTCGTCGGTTGAAGTTAGCACGTCGATGGCCGGGAGGCTAGGCCCGGCGATGCCGCCGCAGGAGTTGTTATCGATCCCGCTGATGCCGAAGTGCGAGGAGTGCGCCGTGCCGTAGGTCGGACCTATCCCGTCCAGCACCAGGGCGGCGGGCAGCGATGGCAGGATATCTTGCGTGATTTCCACCTGCCCCATTCTGCGGGAGCCGTTGGGAGTCACTGCCAGGCTGGTCACCTCGTAGACTGGAAGCAGGCTACCCGAGCAAGGCCCACCCGTCATCACCTGGGCGTTGCTGTTCCAGCAGATCTGCGTGGCGTCAGTGCCGGTGCCGGCGCCCTTGGCGTAGTACGGCGCCGAGTTGTTCGCCTTGGCATTGATGCGGATCCACTTGTAATGCAGGGGCGGGGCGAGCTTGAACACCGAAGCGGGCGAATCAGTAAGGTTGTTCTTGGTTCGGTACCAGCCGCTTCCCGAACCCGTGGTGGTACACGGCACACCGGGAGTGCCGGAGAGCCCAAGAAATTTTTCCTGGCAAAACTCGGTGTCGAAGTAGGCGTTGTTCGGGTCCCAGGGCGCGACCGTGTCCGAGCCATCAAGCGGGTTCAAAATGTAGATGACGTTGGAAATTGCGTAGGACGGCAGCCCGGCCGGGGCGCTGACCGACCCGCTGACGCCGACGCGCAGCCGCTCCCGCCCTTCCTCCAGACCGGCGGAAGCTGCGTTGCTGGCGTCCTGCAGATCGCGGAAATTGGAGCTGATGGTGGTTTCCAGGTCGGCGGCAAACATCATCGCCAGGCCGATGGCGGAGAGCAGCATCAGGGCCAGCACGGCGGCCAGCAAAGCCACGCCACGTTCCCGTCTTCCTCGCATATCCTCGTACCTCGCGCCCGCTAGCGGCAACTCATCGCCCTTCCGATCGCGGCCTGCGAGCAGTTGTTCAACCGGATGAGGGCGTTGAGCGTCGTCTGCGGAAACATCTTTCTCTCCAAGTCGTACTTTGTCGACTCGACCGCCATCACCACCCGGATGGTCTGGATATCGGCAATGTCGCCAGGATTGCTGTTGAAATCCACCGGAAGGCTCACCTCGCTTCCGTCGGCGCGATAAGCATGGATCATGGGGTTGCTGGTGGTGCCGCTCTGCACCTTCTGGAGTTCGGTCTGGAAGGCGGCCGTGCCCTGCCCGGTGAGCGGATTGCCCGCCAGTTTGGCGGTCTGACTGCGGCTCAGGCATGGGCAGTTGGTACCGGTGGTGGCAATCGAGTACTGAATGCTCGACACGCCGGTTCCGTCTACATCCCCTTCAAACCAGAGTTGGTCCACGTCCACCTTCACCAGGCCGACGGCGTTGGCCGGGTCGTTCACCACGGGCGTGGTGGGAAGCGCGCCTACGGCGTAAATACGAATATTGGGATAACCCGCCTGGTGCAGGTCGCGGACCATCTGGTTCATGAACTCGCGCGTGTCCTGGAACACGTCGAGTTTGCTTTGCTCGCCCGCCGACCGTGCTTGTATACGGGTGACCTGCGCCAGGACGGCGGCCATGACCACCGAGAGGATGACCAGCGCCATCATCAGTTCAAGCAGCGAAAACCCGTTTTGTTGTTTCGCCGTCTTCGGCATCGGTACGTGTGTCCTTAAGGACCGAAAATACGCCGCACATTGACGGGCAGGCCAAAATACCTGCGGTCATTGCTTGCGCCCTTCTTGCGCACGCCCACCGTCACTAGCGAAGTGGCGGGGGTCAGTTGCTGGACGTTCCAGCGGACGTCATAGGTGGACTGCACCGAGCCGGTGCAGACAACCCACTGCATGTTGTAGTTGGTAACCGTGGCCGAAGAGAAATCGATCCTGCTGCTGCTGAGCGCCGCGCCCCCAGGCGCGACCGCGACGGGCCAGTCGTGGCCAGTGCAGTCGGTGAGATCGCGGGTGGACGAACTGTTCGCCGAAAGAGTGCCGACTTCGTCCATCACCATTTGCCCCAGGAAAGCGCTGGTGGTGTCCATTTTGCTGCGGCTGTTGCTGGCCACCGAGGTGGAGATCAGGCCCGCCAGGGCGATTATGCCGACGGCAAACACGACCATGGCGATCATTAACTCGATCAGGCTCATGCCCGACTGCCGCGAACCCGCCCTGGGTTGTGATTTCGCTGCGTCCATGGCTCCTAACCTTCTGGCGCTATTCCCAAGCGCTGCCGTCCCAGGTCCACACCTGCACGTGCCCGGCAGGGGTGACGTTGATCGCCGCCCAGCCGTTGCCGCCGAGGGAGCGGTCCTGGCGAAGGTAGGTGATGTAGGTTTTCGCCGGATCCACGTTGCACACCCCGGAGGATACGAAGCATGGCAGGCCGCGCGAGTTAAACTGCGGCAGCGACCGGTAGACCGGGGTCAGCGTGTTCACGATGGAGGTTGCCGAGGGATTGCCGCCGCTGGTGTCGATGGCGATTCCGCGCGGTACTTGCAGGCTATTCTTGGTCGATTCCGTCAGCGGCACGCTGCTGCCCAGGTTCACATAAATGCTGGCGACTCCGCCGGACGACGCTGTAGCCACTGGGTAGGAACCATTCCGCGCCACCGCCAGCATGCGCGCCTTCTGCACCACCCCGCCAAAGTTGGAGGCGGTGCTGCGCAGCTTGAAATTTTCATTGGCCACGATGGCGCTTGGGATAGCCACGGCGGCCACCACCAGGCTGATAGCCACCACGATCATCAGTTCCAACAGCGTGAAGCCGCGGGCCGGACGTGGGTAACGCGTATGGGACATTCCATCTCTCTGGGCTCGGCAGCGCTAACCGACTGTCGAAAGCCATGGGGCCGCCGAGACAGCGGATATTTAGGGGGAGTTCTTGAATGGTAGCACTGCCTGGACGCCAACTTCCACAGCAATGGAATCCATTTACATGCCTGAAGGCTAATGACGTTAGTACTTTGGTTCCAGCTTCTTGAAAACCGACAGCTTATCCCGGCATGGCCGGCCATCTAGTGTGCGGCGAGCGGACTCTCCGAGTGCGCCACCATGACCCACCCCCTCTTCAACTGCTGCCAGACGCTGAGCGTGGCCGCCGCGCCGGTACTGCCCCCCGCGCCCTGGCGGCGAGCCACGCAGGTTATGACGAAATCGGCTCCGTTTAGCTTGCTGGTGCAGTCGCTGACCGAAATGGCGGTGAACTCATGGGCCTGCAAGTCCTGAAGAAAAGCGGCGCGATCCAGGGTGCCGGCCGGGCCCGCGCCGGCGAAGGTCTCGGCCACGCGCTTGTCCACCTGCGACCATTTTTTTGCCTGCACGTCTTCCCAGAAGAGCTTCTCCAGTTGTTCTCCTCCGGTGGCTCCCGACCAGCCTCGCGCAGGGTTCTTCCACATGGTGCAGGCGAGGGTTGGGGTGAGAAATAGAATTACGAGCGTGAGACGGCGCGGCATAGCGACCGTCATTGTAGCAGCGAAGCGGGAGCAGTCTGGCGCGCTGGCTCCGGGCTGCTGCCTCCTGACCGCCTGGTGATCAGTCTGCCGTGCCGCACCCGCCGCAGGATACCGGTTGGCCCTTCATCTCGTGGAGCGGCTTCTCCAACGGCACCGAATACTTCCTCTCGATCTTCTCCCGGAAGGTCGGACCCGAGTTGTAGGCGCAGAAGGGATAGATAAGGCCGTTGGGGGCGGCGTAATGGATGACGCAGCGCTTCACGCGCGCGACGTCGTAGTTGTACAGGTCCATGAAGTGCATGCCGGCCACCAGCAGGGTGCGGTAGGTGTAGCGTCCGTCCATGCCGTCGCGGCCGAGTTTCTTGTCGGTCATGCCCTGTAGGGTCTGCAGAAACTTCTCGAAGGTCAGGCCCGGAGGGGCGAATTCCGGCTTGAAGTGCCGCTGCAAGGACCGCCACGCCTTCACCTTGGTGAAGATCTTGACAATCGAGCGCTGCGTGCTGCGCGAGTACTCGTCCATGTCCTGCAGCATGGCGCCGACATCCACAAAGCGGGTCACCGGCACCGCGGTCCCGGTCTGCTGGTCGATGAACAGGTACGTCCCCATCGAACAGTGAGGATTGCAAGTGAGCGTCGGGATTTCCTCGCCGCGCATGGCCGAGCCGAGACGTGAGAATGGGGCCACGCAGGAGAGCGGGAAGAAATCCTGGCGGGCGTCGAGGATGCCGGTCTGGTCGGCCATGGCATGGGCCCAGTCACCCAGGGTGAAGCGCTTGGCTTCCAGCTCGTTGCGGTTGATGCGCCCGGTGAAGGCCACCGGCTGGAAGCTGATGCCGGAGACGCAATCGATGTTGTCGATGGCGGTGCGCACAATGTCGCCGATCTGGTCGTCGTTGACCCCGCGCACGATGGTGGGCACGAACACGATCTTGATGCCGTTCTGCCGGCAGCTTTCGATGCACCGCAGCTTCGTCTCCAGCAGCGGCACGCCGCGGGTACGGCGGTAGACCTCGTCGCTGACCCCGTCGAACTGCAGGTAAAGCGTGGTTAGCCCGTTCGCTTTGGCTTTGCGGGCGAATTCCGCGTCGGCCAGCAGGATGCCGTTCGTGGCCGCCTGGATATGGGAGAAGCCCATGTCGCGCGCCATGGCGCAGATTTCCAGGAATTGCGGGTGAATGGTGGGCTCGCCTCCGGAAAACTGGACGATCCTCCCCGCCACCGGGTCCTCCTTGCGCAGCGCCTCCAGCATGCGCCGGACGTGGTCGATGTCGGGCTCGTAGAGGTACCCCTGCACATTGGCATTGGCAAAGCAGACGGGGCAGGTCAGGTTGCAGCGGTTCGTCAGGTCCACGTTGGCCAGCACCGTGTGCGAGGTGTGCATCGAGCACAGGCCGCACTGCTCCGGGCAGCGCGTGGCCTTGGCAACGGCCGGATTCTTGACCCCGCGATTGTCGCCGAAATGCCAGTTCTCCATCTTCAGGTAGAGTTCCGCGTCGGGTGAGATGAGGTCGCGGAAGCCGCCGTGCGCGGCGCAGGTCTTCTCCATGTACACCCGGCCGTTTTCCTCCAGCAGGGTGGCGTCGATCAACTGGCTGCACTCCGGACACAACGACTGCGTCCTTCGAGGGAGACCCTTTTCGATGGGCGTGATCGGCGAACCGGTGTAGGTCGTCTGCGGCTGCTGGACTTTGAAGCCCGCCCTGCGGCCGGGTGCGAAGGCCGGTTTCGGCGATGACGGAATGGTTTGCGTGCTCAAGGCAGGATCCTCCTCTTTGTAGTCTCCCGCACCGCACTCGGGCGCCCGTTTTTCGGACGCGTGGAAATACACCCGGGCGGAAACGCCCACCCGCGCAGTTCCGGCGACTGACTGATTAGAACCCAGCCGTGGAAAATTCCCAAAATAGCTCTAATGCAGCGCAACGCCGTTCGCTGCGCCGAAGGGCCGTTCACGGCCGGAAACCTGCCGGGAGGGCCGATTCGTCACACATGAATGTGAGCAAGGTCACAAGAAAACATCGTCTCCCGGGCGGCCACGATCATCCATTCATGTGCTCATGCTTCCGCGAACCCGCTTTGCACTCTTGTTGCTTGCCCTGTGCGTACCGTTCGCACACGCGCAGAATGCCGCTCCCAGCCTTTATTCCGGCATGCGCTGGCGGATGATCGGCCCGTTCCGCGGCGGGCGCGCCGTGACCGCCGGCGGAATCCGCGGCCAGCGCGATGTTTACTACTTCGGCGCGGTGGCCGGCGGGGTGTGGAAAACGACCAACGGCGGGCACACCTGGATGCCGATTTTCGATTCGCAGCCTATCGCCTCGATCGGGTCGCTGGTGGGGGCGCCGTCGAATCCGGACATTCTTTATGTCGGCACCGGCGAAGCCGACATTCGCTCCGACATCACCTTCGGCAACGGCGTGTACAAGTCCGCCAATGCGGGAAAGACCTGGCAGCACATCGGCCTTGACGACACCCGCCACATCGGGCGCGTGCTGGTGGATCCGAAGGACCCGAACATCGTCTTCGTGGCGGCGCTGGGCCATGCCTATGGCCCTAACCCCGAGCGCGGTGTCTTTCGCTCCACCGACGGCGGCCGAACCTGGGAAAAGGTGCTCTACAAAGACGAGAACACCGGCGCCATTGACCTGGCCTTCGATCCCGATAATTCGCGCATCCTCTACGCTACCCTGTGGAACGCGCATCGGCCGCCGTGGAGCACCTACGCGCCGCTCCAGGCTCCGGGCAGCGGCCTGTACAAGTCCACCGACGGCGGAAGCACATGGACCGAGATCAAGGGCAACGGCTTGCCCGCCGCCGACTGGGGCCGCGCCGGAATTGCGACCTCGAAATCGGTCGTTTACCTGCTGCTGGACACGCTGAAGGGCAATGAGAGCGGCCTGTATCGTTCCGACGACCGCGGCGCCACCTGGCGGCGGGTCAGCAGCGATCCGCGCATCTACGGCCGGCAGTGGTATTTCGGCCATGTCACCGTCGATGCCGAAAATCCTGACATCGTCTATATCCCGAACGTAGCGCTTTATAAGTCCGACGATGGAGGCAAGACGTTCACCGCATGGAAAGGCGCCCCCGGCGGCGACGACTATCACTTCCTCTGGGTTGATCCCGAGGATCCCGCGCGCATGATCACCGCCAGCGACCAGGGCACGGTGGTCAGCGTGGACGGCGGCAAGAGCTGGACCTCCTGGTTCAACCAGCCCACGGCGCAGTTCTACCACGTCACCACCGACAACCAGTTTCCGTACTTCATCTACGGCGCGCAGCAGGACAGCGGCACGGTGGCCACCACCAGCCGCAGCGATTACGGCTCCATCACCTACCGCGACTGGTATTCGATCGGTGCGGGCGAGTCGGGCTACATCGCTCCCGACCTAACCGATCCCGACACCGTTTACGGCGGGAGCACCTACGGCCGCTTGTACCGCTTCGACAAGCGCACCGGCCAATCGCAGGACATCTCACCGACGGCGGTTCATGAGTGGGGCACACCGATGAGCCAGACCAAGCTGCGCTTCACCTGGACGTCGCCGGTTGTCTTCTCGCCCCACGACCCGCATACGCTCTACATGGGCGCGCAATACGTGCTGCGCACTCGCGACCGCGGCAATTCCTGGCAGCAGATCAGCCCGGATTTGACAGGATGCATTTCCAACGGCGTCCCCGGCCGAGGGCGGCCGGGCTACACTCCTTCTTCCGAACCACCTACTGCGGAGAACGCCGTTTCGCGCTGCTATGGCGTGGTGTACACCATCGCGCCCTCGCCGGTGAACGCCAACGTAATCTGGGCGGGCACGGATACCGGCCGCATCTTCCTGACGCGCGATGGCGGCAAAAACTGGACCGAACGTCACTCCGAAAGGAGCGAAGAATTGGGACTGGAGCAAGATGAGTGTGATCGAGGCATCGCCGTTTGATGCCGGGACTGCCTACGCGGCAGTCGATCGCCATCGACTGGATGATTACAGCCCTCATATTCTCCGCACGCACGACTTCGGCAAAACCTGGTACGAAGTCGCAATCGGGCAAGCAGGCTTCGTCAAAAAATCAGCTGGCGCAGATCAAAACGCGCTCTCGACGGTGACCGAGATTCGTGGCGGTATTCCGACTCCGGCCTACGTCCGTGCTGTCCGTGAAGACCCCAAGCGCAAGGGCCTGCTCTACGCCGCCACCGAACTGGGCGTCTACGTTTCCTTCAACGACGGCGACAGTTGGCTGCCACTGCAGTTGAATCTTCCCGTGGCGCCGGTGCGCGACCTGGTGGTCCACGACGACGACCTGGTCATTGCCACCCACGGGCGCTCGTTCTGGATTCTCGACGACCTCTCGCCGCTGCGGCAGATCGGCCCCGAAGTGGCGAAATCCGCCGCCTACCTGTTTGCGCCGCGGACGGCGATGCGGGTGCGCAGTGACGTGGTCCACGACACCCCGCTCCCGCCGGAAGAGCCGGCCGGACAGAACCCGCCTTCGGGCGCCATCCTCGACTATTACCTGGCGCAGCCGGCGAAGGAGGTCACGCTGGAGATTCTCGACCGCCAGGGAAAACTGGTGCGGCGCTTTTCCTCCCAGGATCAGTATGCCGGCCCGCCAACGAACGTCCCCATCCCCAGCTACTGGTTTGAGCCGCCGCCAAAACTCGAGACCAACCCCGGCGAGCATCGCTTCGTATGGAACCTGCGCTATCCCGATCCGCCCAGCCTGCGCAGGAACTACGATATCGCGGCGGTGTTCGGGGTGGGCGTGCAGGGCCGCCCGAGCGGGCCGCTGGCGCTCCCGGGGGAGTATCAGGTGCGGCTGGCGATCGACGGCAACAGCTACACGCGACCGCTGACGGTTAAGCTGGATCCGCGGCTGCAGGTCAGCATGGCCGACCTGCAAAAGCAAGTTGAGATGGAACTGCAGATCAGCCAGGCGATGACGCAGGCGTATGCAGCGTTGAAAGCTCAACCGCAGGCGAGCCAGGCTCCGGGCCGCCGCCCGAACCCTCTGGCCAGCACGCTTGTCGAAATTGGGGACTCTGCTCTCGGTGATGGACACGGCCGATGCCCCGCCCACCCAGCAGGCGCAGCAGGCGTGGCAGGAGTTGCGGGCAAAGCTGAACGAACAGCTTCGGCAACATCAGTAAACACTCACGCGCTTGATGGCGGTCCAACCGCTGCACCGTGGAGCGCGTTCGCCCCGAACGCGCGAAATGCAAAATTAAAGCAGCTTATCGCGCTCTGGGTTGAACCTGCGTACTGATTGTCGCGCTCAACGCTCACTCCTGCCAGAAGAAAAAGCCGCCGTTTCCGGCGGCCTGTACGTAGGCTTACTTTAAGACCTCAGTCGCCGAGCACCGCTTCCTGCTCTTCCTGTTGCGCGGCTTTGTCCTTGCCCTTGCCGTTCCCATTCGCAGGCATAAGCGTGGTGAGCGGGATGAAGCCGTCCGGCTGCTTTTCGTTCAACACCACTTCCCGGTACAGCTTCGCCATTTTGTCGTTGTAGGCGGGATCGTTTTTCTGTTTGGCGTCGCGGGCGCGAATCTTCTCCTCGCGCGCGTTCTTGGCGATGCCCAGGTGATCCAGATCGCGCTGCTCTTCTTCGGTCACCAGGTCGCGGTTCAGGTTGAGCGCTTTCAGTTGCACGCCGTCGTTGAGCGAGACGTTCTTGCCGCCGGCGAAGATCTCGTGCCGTCCGTGCTCCTCGTACCACTTGGTGAGGGTGGCGGTCATGTGCATCTTCTCGATGATGTTGCGCCAGCCGATGCCGGTGTTGTAGGCGCAGAAGCTGATCTCGCCCTCCTGCGTGGCGTACGGAATGATGCACTGCTCGGTGCGCCGGAAGTCGTAGTTGTACAGGTCCTGGAACCACATGCCGGCGATGAACAGGATGTTCCAGCGGTCCTTGCGGCGCTTCTCGACATCGTCCAGCGTGCGGTCCCCGGTGACCTTGCCGTAGGCGCCGGTCTGCGCCTTCTTCGACAGCCCGAATCCCTTATCGAACTTCATCAGCAGGTCGAAGATGGTGAAATGCGTGGTGGTCGCGAACGGGTTGTAGTTGCGCAGCACTGACAGTGCCATGCCGAGTGACGCCACTTTCTTGCTGCGTCCGCCGTCGGTAATTTTGGCAACGTCCTTGGCGAGCTGGTCGGCGTTGAGGAAACCCGTAATGGGCGCGCCTTCCCGGGTCTCCTTATCGACCATGATGCCCATGCCGACGCCGCAGTTCGGGTGGCAGCCGCAGCTCAACTGGCCCCACTCGGCGGTGGGACCGTGCACCTGGTCGGCGAAATCGGAGAAGGTGGAGATGAACGACAGCGGGAACCAGTCACGCGCAGGCTCTCCCAGGCCGGCCCTGTCCTTCACGTCGTGCGCCAGGTGCGCCAGTGTGTAGCGTTGCGCCTTGCGGCGCTCGTCGGTGATCGCTTCGTCGCGTCCGGTAAACGATACCGGCTGGAACGACACGAAGGAGATCACCTTGGGATTGTCGAGCGCAAACTTCACCAGCCGTCCAACCTGCTCGTTGTTGATGCCGTTGACGATGGTGACCACCGGCACCACGTCCACACCGGACTCGTACAGGTTCTCGATCGCCTTCAGCTTCACGTCGAACAGGTTGCCGACCTTGCGGTGGGCGTTGGCGGCGTTGCCGATGCCGTCGAACTGCAGGTAGGCGTAGCGCAGCCCGGCGTCGGCCGCCTGCCGGCAGAATTCCTTGCTCTTGGCGAACTCGATGCCGTTGGTGGCCGCCTGCACCGAGTTGTAGCCCACCTTGCGCGCATAGCGCACCGCGTCCAGGAAGTAAGGCGAAAGCGTGGGCTCGCCGCCGGAGAACTGCACCGACATCTGCCGGCGGGGCTTGATGGAAATGGCGTTGTCCAGCAGCTTCTGGATCTCTTCCCAGGTCAGCTCGTGCACGAACCCAACCTGGTTGGCGTCCATGAAGCACGGGTCGCACATCATGTTGCAGCGGTTGGTGAGGTCGATGGTGAGCACCGCTCCGCGGCCCCACTTCACCGTCGATGAGCCGTGGTGGTGCAGCTTCTCGTCATTGTGCGCGCGCACGTCGCGCCCCGGGAAAACGGCTTCAATGTGCTTGAACATTACCGGGTCGATCGACATCACGTCTTCGAAGTGGCCGTGCCTGGGGCAGTCTTTCACCATCAGGATCTTGCCGTCGCGCTCGATGACCTGCGCCTTGATCTCGCCCACGCGCTCGTTGAGCAGGATTTCGTGCGGCAGCTTGCCGTCCAGAATCTGCTGCCGGATCTCGGGCACGCACTTCGGGCAAAGCGAGTCGGTGGTGCGCGGCCAGCCCAGCGGCGGCTTGGTCTTTTCGTAGGATTTCAGCAGAGGTTTGTCGGACCACTTGGGTGTGAACGAAGGCTTCTGACTGAACTGGTTGAAGAAATCGAAGACCCTCCACCCTGCCTTGGCGGCGTACACCAAACCCAGTTCGACAAACTTGATCGGCTTAGGCATCTCTATCACCCCTTAAGATGGCGAAAGATAATTCCACCCCGTTGAACGCTATGAAGATACGGACGCAGCCCCACGAAACGCGCAGTGCTCCCCCACTTCTTGCATCGTAGTAAGCGCGGTGCGTCTGCTTCACCGGGAAAGCATGAAAAGGAAGGATTTGGCCCTCCAGTGGCGTACATGTGCATTAAACGGGGTCTGCAATCAACGACGTAACTGCTTGAAAAACAAGGAGAATTGGCGGTACCCCGCCCCATAAACGATTGGAAGCCGGAGCCTCCGCTGCAGTTGTCCCTAGCAGGATTTGGCGGCCCGCCGGCCGGCAATTTCCTCTCCCGGCGCTACGTCGAAGGCGCCCCAATCATCTGCGGCGGAAGCTTCTCCTCGATCCTCTTCAGCTTCTCGGGCGCGTGCCGCTTGAACAGGCGCAGGAAGTCCGGCGTGAACTCACGCAGCACGTAGCTGACCGCATCGCCCTGGATCGCGCCCAGCATCCGGGTAAAGGCGTGCCCGCCGGTGCGCTGGTCCTCGGGCGCCCACGCCATGCTCAACGATTCGGTGAAGGCGATGGTCAGCATTCCCGAGCTGTTGAAAATGTAGCGGCCGTCGTCGGCCCGGGTGACGAATACCCGGCTCACAGCATGAAATGCGCGCCTGGCCACCGGCCCCTTGTACATCGCGAAATACCGTGGATCTTGGTGCAGCAGCACGGGAAAGAAAAACGTTCCGAAGAAGCTGCGGGTTTCCGCGCACGCCGTGGCCGCGCCCAGCCGCTTGCCCCACCCTTCCATGCCACCGCCGTACTTGTGGGGATCGTCCAGGGCCTGTGCCCAGGTGGCATCGTAGGCCGCACCCAGAAAGGTGTAGGGCGAGTATGAGTAATGCAGAAAGCTGTGGAATTTCTCTCTCCGGGTGAGCGGCCGATAAGGCGCCGTGGCCGGCGCAACCAGCCACCAGGTTTGCGGATTTGGCTTGGGGGCGCCCTGCTGCCGGCGCTCTACTGCAATCGAGGTGGAGGGAGCGTCTGGCAATCGTTTGGCGTCCGTGCCGGCGCTGGTCTGCGGATTGTCCGGCGGGCGGCTCTGCGATAGCGCCAGCATCGGCCATAGCAGAATGCATACAGCCGCCTTGCTGATACCGCACCTCATCCCGCGCACCATACGCAGCGCCATCCTCTCTGAACTGACAACCGACTTGCTGCTACCTTAAGAGGGTTCGAGCGCGCCAGGGTTTGTCCATGACGCTTCAGGAATCGTGCAGTGGCGGGAGACGGCAACTCGCCGGAAACCGGCATCTCAGTTGCGAGAAGCTGATGACCGAAAAGGTGCTCTCGATTGACCCCGGAATTTGATCCGGTGGATAATACCTGCGCCTGGCGCCGCGCGATGCGCGTGGCAGATTGCGATGACTCAGTCCGAAAAGCGCCGCTCTTCGCGGCCTCCCTTCCAGAACGCGGGACGCAAGCTGGAGGAGGCTGCCCACCGCCTCGAGCAGGAGACGGAGAAGCTGATCGATTACCTGAACGAGGAGGTCGTGCCCGAGGTACGCGAGCACTCCAGCCGCGGCCTGCGCAAGGCCGCCAAGGAGCTGGCCCGATTCGCCGACTACCTGGACCAGAAGCGAAAGAGAACTCGCTAGTCAATGACCGATGGCCGATGGCCCAGGAGCCGCCGCTGGCCGTCAGCCGTTGTCCGTCGGCACGCATAGCATCACGCGCACACAACTCGCAACTCCGAACTCCGAACTCCCTTTTTGAGTCTCTGCGTCCTCTGAGTCTCTGTGTCTCAGTGTTCTTTCTTGCCCTGCTGCTGAGCGGCTGCGGTCACAAGAAGCGGGCGCGGGTGGTGGTTCCGCCGCCTCCGCCGCCAGTGGCCGAGGTCCCGGCGGAACAACCGCCGGTTTCTCCGGAAGCCGCCGCGCCGGAGACCAGGCCCCTGTTCGTACAGTTGGGCAAGGCCAGTTGGTACGGGGCGCCCTATCACAATCGCCGCGCCGCCAACGGCGAGGTCTACAACATGAACGCGCTTACGGCGGCGCACCTTACCCTGCCGCTGAATTCCGTGGTGCGCGTCACCAACGTAAAGACCGGCCAGAAGGTGGTGGTGCGCATCACCGACCGCGGGCCATTCGTGGAAGATCGGATCATTGACCTCTCCATGGCTGCTGCCAAGGCCGTCGGCGTGTGGCGGCGGGGCACGGCTCTGGTGAAGCTGGAAGTCCTGGAGTCGCCCGCGCCCATCCGCAGCGGGGGCCGTTGGGCGGTGCAACTGGGCGGATTTCCCGATGAGCGCCAGGCGCGCCGCATCCAGCACGAGCTCGCCGGCCGCTATCACACCGCCCGCGTGCTGGCCTTCAGCAGTCCCATCGGTGACTGGTGGGTGCGCGTGCGCGTCCTGCACGACGACAGGATCCGAGCCCAAGAGGTGGCCCACGACAGCCCCGCCGCGCATGACCGCACCTTCCTGGTCAGGCTGGATTAGTTCCAGTTTTCGGATTGCCCGCCCCTCGGCTTTCAAGTAGGTCGCGCCACGATGCGCCTTGTGTTAGGCTGCTGCGCTGGAAACCGGGTGGTGCAAACCGGAAATTGGAAGCTGGATACTGCAAGTCATGCCCGACTGTCTTTTCTGCAACGTGATCGCCGGCAAGGCGTCGGCGCGTAAGGTGTACGAGGATGAGCGGGTGTTCGTCATCGAGGACATCCGCCCGCAGGCGCCGACCCACGTGCTGGTTCTTCCCAAAAAGCACATCCGTGGCCTGAAGGAGGCGCAGCCGGAGGACGCCGCGCTCATCGGGTACATGCTGCTGGTGGCGGCGCAGATCGCGCGCGAACGCGGCATCGAGGACGGCTATCGCACCGTCTTGAACGTCGGCCCGCGCTCCGGGCAGTCGGTTTTCCATTTGCATCTGCACTTGATCGGCGGGAGAGAGATGAAATGGCCGCCAGGCTAGTGTCCCGTCCCGCAAGTTCGTTGCATAACTTCGAGCGTCTTGGGAAGGGCACGGCTTCAGCCGTGCCGCAGGCACATCAATAAGACTGCGGCTTTAGCCGCTGAGGGAAAACCATTACTGGGTTTCGACTTATGCCATGAACTTGCGGGACGGCACACTAGCGGGTCCGCCTGCGCCTGTGCAAGCGGCGCCGGGCCGCACGAACAGGCGGCTTCCGTATTCGAGAAGATGCAGCCGTCGCAGATTGCTTCCCTGACCCAAAGCTCGGCTGACGCCGACTAGCCATGGTTCTGAATCAGCCAAAGCCGATCGCCGTCATGGGTTGGCGAAGCGGCGTAGAAGTGATCGGCAACCCGCTATTCACTAATTGCTGATCGCTGCGTTTCTCATGCCGCGAACAATGCCGGCCTGACGTTCGGGAAGGAGCGCTGCCACACCGCCGCCAGCAATGCAAACTGCGGCAGCAGGCGCGCAAAGCCGTCCACCATGTGCTCGATCTCCCGCCACTGTTCGGCGGAAATCTGCTTGGCGGCGGCGCGATGATCGCGCACCGGCATTCCGTTGAGCAGGCCGAGCGCGCGCTGGTTCAGCTTGTCGCGGGCCAGCAGGAACGACGGCTCGCGCATGATCTTCTTCGCCTCCACCCACACCGAGGCCAGGTATCCGGGAAAGGGCGAGATCATCCGCAGCAGGCTCATCACGTGCTCCGAAGCGGTGGCCTTCTTGATGTCGTTGTAGATGAGCCACACCCGCAGCCCGGCCTCGCGCTCGTTGGGGACGTGTAAGGTCACCAGCCGTGACAACGCCGGGACCTGGCCGCTGGCGCTGACGCGGCCCGCCTGTCCTCCCGAATATCCGCGCTGCGCCAGCCGGGTGAACAGCACCACGCGCGGCAGGGCACGCACGAAGATTCCCACCAGCGCCGTAACCTGCTCGATGTCGTCGTGCGAGAACTTCTGCTCCGCCAGCACGCGCTGCTGATCGGAAAGCCGCCAGCCGTCGCTCACCGCCAGCGACCGGGTGAATTCCTCCAGTGCCAGGCCGGCGCTCTGGAACTCGCGCGAGCGCACCACTCCACCCAGGTCGTTCCACATCTGTTTCAGGTATTCGGGATCCCCCGCCGCCGCCTGGAACAACGAGGGAACAAACGGCAGGTCGAAGCTGCAACGGATTTCGGCGAAGGTGCGCCGCAATTCCGGCGCCAGTTCATGTTCCTCGTAGAGCCGCGTCAGCGCCATGCGAAAACCCTCATCCAGATTGGACGTGAGCGGCAGGGGGTGAGTTGCTAAACCCGAATTGCGAGTACCGAGTTTCCGGCTCTGAGCTGCACGGCTGAAGCGTGCCGCCCGGAGCCCGGAACTGACAACTTAGAACTCGGCTACTGAACGTCCAACTCTTCCGGCGCGCCGTGGCGCCGCAGCAGAGAGGGAAGATTCTGGGAAAACGCCGAGCGCGGGACCACCATGTCGCAACCGGCGTCCATGGCCTTCACCTTCAAATCGCCCTGCACGTGGGAGAGGAACCCGATGATGGTGGTGCCCTTCTTCAGTTCCTTCTTCAGCCGCGGGATGGTGGCCAGCGGCTTGGCATTGGCGCTGTTGAGGTCGAAGATGATGAGCGACGGCTTCTCGTCGCCGTTCTGCGCCATCCGCTCCAGGATGTCCTTGTCGCTCTTGACGAACTCCACCTTCACGTTCAGCTTGCGCGACGTCTCCTGGATTTTGGCGACGAAGAACAGGTCGTCAATGAAGGCGAAAATGCGGGGCGCGGCATTCTCGTGCTGTTGCGGCAGCGGTTCGGGATCGGGGTGCACGTACTGCGTGCCCCCCACGTGCTTGCCCGTATGGTTGTCGCCCTGGAGCACCGCCCGGTAGCTGTGATCCATGGGATGGGTGAAAATGCCGGCCGCCGGATTGTGTTGCGTCTTGCGGCCCTTGCCGCCCTGGTGGCCGGGAGGGCCTCCGGGGCCGCGGCGCCCACGCCGCCGCCTTCCCTTGCCTCCTCCGTGGCCGGAGGAGTCTTTCGGTCTAAAATTCATGTTGCTCTCTTCGCCCCGCTGGCAAGCGGGAACCTGGTTGACATTAGGCTGAGTTCGCTCCGTTGGAGACGCCCACTCGGTCACGCATTCGCCCGGACAGTCTTGTCTATTCCGGGTGCGGATGGAAAAGTCGTGAACTATTCTCGTCCGCCGGCACTGGAACTGCTGCGCGCGGACTCACGGCACGGGAGAGTGCCGTTCGGAGGCCTAAACAAATACTACCCGCCCTCGCTGTGGAAAGGCAAGTCCTGAGCGGGACGGCGTCGGTACTTTGGTGCTTGTCCGCCAGCCATTGGATTCGCCTGCCCGGTTGCGGGCTTCAACCATTTTGCCGTTCACCTCTGCCCGCATGGTCCAGCCCCGGTATGGCTTGCAGAGCTCGCGCCCAGCGAACGCCACAGGTCGGACCAATTTTCCGCTATCACTGGATTCAGTGACTGTGAACACTGAATCATGTTTGCCGGGCCGCAACAATGGCGCTACCCCCCGGAGGTCATCGTGGCAGCAACTGAGTTCGAGCGCTTCACGGTCGAAAACACGGGCGTGTCCGTGTCGGTCTGCCGCCTCTGCTTCAAGTTCATAGCCGCGGCGCCGGATCCCGTTCGCCTGGCGATGGCAGAGACACTCCACCATTGCTCGCGCGGTTTGAAGAAGCCCCCCGCCAGTGCTTTGCCACTCCAGTTGCGGAGAATGCGCGCCGGCTTGGTCAAGGTGCATCCGCCGGAATCGCGCGCGTGACCGGGGCTCGGAGTATGGCCATCTACGGCTCCTAAGGGACCCTATTGCACGCGCCTCCGCAACCCGGCCGATCGGCAAACCGCCCCTGGATCTCACGGACGCCGACCACCAAGCTCGTCATCGTCGCCATCCTCTGTGGTTTCGCCGCCTGGATTCTGATTGCCGGTATCGACCTGCTCGCCGCCGCCTACAACGGACCGACCCTGATCGCGGTGGGGGCGGCAAATGCGCTCGTCGGACTGGTGGTCGGCATTCTGGTGCTGAAACTGTTGCTGGCCAGCCGGGCGCGCCACCGGCGCCTGACGCATCAACTCACCACCGTCGCCGAAATGAACAACCACATTCGCAATGCGCTGGAGCGCATCCAGCTCACCGCCCACATGAGCCATAACCGGCAGCTCATCGACGATATCGACGAGGCCTCGTCTCAGATCCAGTGGGCCTTGCGCGAGCTGCTGCCGGAGAGCAATCCCGAAGAGGAAGAATGATGCGGCCCCGCGCCAGGAACAGGCGGGCGCGCTGCTGACGCTGCTCCGCAGGATGATACAATCCAAAAGAGTTGGGCGCTTAACTCAGCGGTAGAGTGCCATCTTCACACGGTGGAAGTCACTGGTTCGAATCCAGTAGCGCCCACCATTTCTTCTCTCTGTTTCTCGCCCAGAGTCCCTTCAATCAGTCGTGCTGGCCGCTTCTCCGGTTCCGCTATGGCGGCGGAAATCTGAAACTTCCGCGTACCAAAACCGTCAAACCAGTGACCGCCGTAACGTTTTCGCTACGGAGGGCGTTTGTGTATAGTCGGAAGTCGCGCAACTGTATCCAGGAAAACGGGTTTACAGGCAACATGGGAAGAGGGAAAAAACTCGCGGCGCTGCTCGTGGCCGGCGTTCTGGCGCTTGCTGTTCCCCTGGCTCGCGCCGACGGGCTCGCCGGCAAGTTGCTCGCGCAGGGCCGCATCGACGACGCCATCATGCTGCTGCAGAGCCGCATCACCACCGAACCTGCCGTCGCCGAATCGTACAACCTGCTCTGCCGCGCCTATCTCATTCTCGATAACTGGGACGCCTCCGTCTCCGCCTGCGAGAAGGCGGTCAAGCTGGAGCCCGGCAACAGCGCCTACCACCTCTGGCTGGGACGCGCCTACGGCGAGAAGGCGGGCCACTCCAGTTTCATCACCGCGGCCGGCCTGGCGGGCAAGGTTCGCAGCGAGTTCGAAACCGCCGTGCGGCTGGACCCGCGCAGCGTCGAGTCACGTTCCGACCTGGCCGACTTCTACATTGAGGCCCCCGGCATCATGGGCGGCGGCAAGGACAAGGCAGCGGCCCAAGCCAGGGAGATCGCCAAGTTCGAGCCCTCGCAGGCCCACCTGGTGACCGCCAGGATCGCCGAGAAAAAGAAGGAATTCGGCGTCGCCGAGGCCGAGTATCGCACCGCCATTCGGCTGAGCGGAGGCTCCGCCGGAACCTGGCTGAGCCTGGCCGGCTTCTACCACCGCACCGGCCGCCTTCCGGAGATGGAGGCTGCCATCGTCCACGCTACCGACCCGCGGCTGAACCGTCCCGACGTGTTGATGGATGCGGCGCAAGTTCTGATCAGTGCCGGGCGCAATCTGCCCGGCGCGGCCGAACTGCTGCGCCGTTACCTGAAGTCGCCGGCCCCCGTCGTCGATGCGCCCGTCTTCAAGGCGCACTATCTGCTCGGCACGGTGCTGGAACGGCAGGGCGATCAGGAGGGTGCCCTCCAGCAGTATCGTGCGGCCGTTTCGCTAGCCAGGAGCTTCTCCCAGGCGCAAAATGCCTTGCATCGCCTGACGCGGGAAATGGACAAGACCGCCAGCGCAGGCTAGCCGTTCGGGACCCTTGAATTCCGGCCATCAGAAAGGCACGATGAATCTCATCCGCCCTGACACCGTTGTGCTCGCCATCTGTGCCGTTCCCTTCATCTATTGCATCATCGCGCTGTACAGCTCCTGGCGCTTCTTTCGCCGGCCCCGGGTAGCACCCGAAGGCTTCACGCCTCCGGTCAGCGTTCTCAAGCCGGTTCGCGGCCTCGATCCCGACGCCTACGAAAATTTCGCCAGTTTCTGCCGCCAGGATTATCCCGACTACGAAATCCTCTTCTGCCTCGGCTCGCGCGAGGATCCGGTGTTTCCGATTCTGGAAAAGCTGAAAGCCGATTTTCCCCAGCGCCGCATCCGCGTGCTCTTCGGCTCCCCTGGAAACGGCTCCAACGATAAGGTAATGAAGCTGGCGCGGCTGGTGAACGAGGCCGAACACGAGATCGTGGTCATCAGCGACAGCGACGTCCGCGCCCGCCCCGGCTACCTGCGCAACGTGATTGCCCCCCTGGCCGATCCCAAGGTCGGCGCCGCCACCTGCTTCTACGTGCCCACCGAGGAGAACACGCTGTCGGAAAAGCTGCAGACCATCGGCATGGTTTCCGACTTTTACGTCGGCATCCTGGTCGCCCGGCAGTTGGACGGTGTCAAGTTCGCGCTCGGCCCCACCATCGCCACCACCCGCACGCGCCTGGCCGAATTCGGCGGCTACCCATCCATCGACAACCGCCCCGGCGACGACCTGCTCGTCGGACGCCTCATCGCCGAGCACGGCCACCGGGTCGAGTTGCTTCCCTACACCATCGACACCGTGGCCGACTACCAGTCATTCCCCGACCTGGTGCACAAGCGCCTGCGCTGGGTAGTGGTCATGCGCCACATGCGGCCCTGGGGACATCTGGGCTTGCTGTTCACCCAGACTCTGCCGTGGTCGCTCCTGGCCGTTGCTTTGTATCCCACGGCGGCGGTGGCCGCCGTCTTTCTCGGCGCCTACCTCGTCCTCCGCCTGGCGATGACCTGGACGGTGGGCGTATGGGGTCTGAAGCAGTCCTCGGTCTGGACGAAGATGGCCCTCATTCCCGTCTGGGACGCCTTCGCCTTCTGCATTTGGATTTTCAGCTTTGTTCGCAACAGCGTCCGCTGGCGTGGCGGCGAGTACTACATCCGCGACGGCTGCCTGGTGCCGGTAGCCTCCACCGTGAAGGAATAATCGTGCAGCGGCGGGATCCCGCCGGCCCCGCTAGACTTCGTTGTACTCCGCCGCGCGCCGCTTCGGCGCCTTCGCGCTGCCCCGCCCGTTACCTTGCTTTTCGTGCGCCGAGATCACCGCTCCCTGCAGCGCGGTATCCGCCGCCGTACGCCGCCGCTCGTTGCGCGGCTGCCGCCAGTTCACCTTGGGGAGCATCATCGAGACGTCCACCCGCTCGCGGTATTGCATGGCCACATTCATCAGCGAATCCAGCAGCGACTCCGACAGGTAGTGAGGCTTCAGCCCCAGCTCGATCAGCTTGGAGTGCCGGGCGTTGTAGTAATGCTCTTCCGCCTCCACCCGCGGATCGGGCAGGTGATCGATCTCCACCGGCAATCCCAGCTTCTGCCCCGCCGCCTGCACCATCTTCGCCAGTTGCAGCACCGAGAACTGCTCCGTGAACTGATTGAACACCCGGCATTCGCCGCGCCCCGCCGGATTCAGGCAGGCGATCTCCACGCAGCGCACGGTGTCGCGGATGTCCAGGAACCCGCGCGTTTGCCCGCCATGGCCGTACACGGTCAGCGGGTGCCCGATGGCCGCCTGCACGCAGAAGCGGTTGAGCACCGTGCCGAACACCTCGTCGTAGTCGAAGCGGTTGATCAGCGCCTGGTCCTGCGCCACCTCCTCGGTCATGGTGCCGTACACCACGCCCTGGTTCAGGTCGGTGGCCCTCAGGCCCCACGACTTGCAGGCAAACATGATGTTATGGCTGTCGTGCACCTTCGATAGGTGGTAAAACGACCCCGCCTGCTTCGGGTAACGGCACCATATCCTTGCGCCCGTTGTGCTCGATGGTGATGTAGCCCTCTTCGATGTCGATGTTGGGCGTGCCGTACTCCCCCATGGTGCCCAGCTTCACCACGTGGCAGTCGGGCTGGAGCTCGCGCAGCGCGAACAGCAGGTTCAGCGTCCCCACCACGTTGTTCACCTGCGTGAACACCGCGTGCTTGCGGTCGATCATCGAGTACGGGGCGGCGCGCTGCTCGGCGAAGTGGACCACCGCCTCGGGCTCGAAGGCGTGGACGGTGGAGGAAAGGAAATCGTAGTCGCAAACGTCGCCCACGAACAGCTCGATGGAGGCGCTGCTCAGCGCCTGCCACACCCGCAGCCGCTCGCTCAGCGGGCGGATCGGGGTAAGTGTCTCCACGCCCAGTTCGTGGTCCCACTGCCGGCGGCAGAAATTGTCCACGATGGCGACGCTGTGACCCTTGTTCGATAGATACAGCGCGGTTGCCCAACCGCAGTACCCGTCTCCGCCCAGCACGGCGATTTTCATGCTTTCTCCTTGCGAACTGCGCACGGCAAACTGGACTGCGCGCCGGCTACTCCGCCTGCCCAGGTGCCTCGAAAAGCTCGATTCTACACTACCCCGCGTTCACTAACGTTGCGCCCGCCGGCCCGCCATGCTTCGCGGCGCTCATCGGCGTGGTTTACAATGTTGGACGCCCCGCCGCACCCCACCGGGAGAGCTGATGAAGTACAGCATCGTCATTCCATTCTTCAACGAGGAACCAAGCATCGCCGAAGTTTATACCGGGGTGGTCAAGGTCATGGAGGCCACCTGCGACGATTTCGAGCTCATCCTCGTCGACGACGGCAGCACCGACGGCACCTACGGCGTCCTGGCCGGCATCGCCGACCGCGACCATCGCGTCACCGTCGTGCGCCTGCGCCGCAACTTCGGCAAGACCGAGGCCCTGGTCGCCGGCTTCGACCTGGCCACCGGCGACGCCGTCATCGTCATGGATGGCGACCTCCAGCACGATCCCAACGAGATCCCGCTGTTCATCGAAAAGCTCGACGAGGGCTACGACATCGTCTGCGGCTGCCGCGCCGAGCGTCCCGGCGACAACCTGTTCACCAAGCGCATTCCCTCGCGTATCGGCAACTGGCTGATGGCCAGGCTCACCGGCGTTCCCGTGCACGACTTTGTCACCGGATTCAAGGCCTATCGCACCCAGTTGGTCCGCCGCATGCCGATTTACGGCGAGATGCAGCGCTTCATTCCCGCCCTCGCCGTCGCCTACGGAGCCCGCATCTGCGAAGTGCCCATCCAGATTTGCGAGCGCAAGCACGGCAAGTCGCATTTCGGACTGGGACGCGCCGTTCCCTTCGCCTTCGACATTCTCACCATTCCCTTCCTGGTCCGCTACATGTCGCGCCCCATGCACTTTTTCGGCTCCCTCGGCCTGGGCAGCCTGTTCACCGGCGGTTTGCTCTCCCTGGTGCTCTTCTACCGCCTGTTGCACGGCGTCAGCATCATCAACGAGCACGGCCCGCTGCTCATCTTCACCGCCGTGCTGCTGCTGGCCGGCCTGCAGATGGTCTGCATCGGCCTGCTGGGGGAAATGCAGGTGCGCCACTACCACAACACCCCGGAGGCGTTGCGCGACTCGGAGGTCCTGCGGATAACCAAGCGGCATGACTGACATCCAGGTAATTCCCACCCAGGTACAACAGCCGCAGCCGTCATCCGGCATCCGCACGCGGCCGGCCCTCGTTGTCCTGCTGATTTCCTCGGCGGTATTCCTGCTGAACATCATCAGCCCGCCCTCGCTGATGAACGATGTCGACGCCTGGCAGGCGCTGATGGCCAGGAACATGCTCGTCTCCGGCGACTGGGTCACCGCCCACGTCGATGGCGTCGCCTATTTCGACAAGGCGCCGCTGAAGTACTGGATCACCCTGCCCTTCTATGGCGTATTCGGGGCGCACGACTGGGTGGCCCGCCTTCCGATCGCGCTTTTCGCCATCGCCTTGGCGCTGCTGCTGGTGGCCATGGGCAAGTGGGCCTTCGATTCCGAAACCGGCCTCTATGCAGGCATTGTCATCAGCACCTGCATCGGGCTCTTCCTGTTCACCCGCATCATCATTCCCGACGTGCTGCTCACCCTCACCGTCGCCCTCGCCCTGTGGGGATTCATCCGCGCCATCGATCCCGACGAACCTGCGCCCCGCCGCTGGGCTTACCTCATGGCTGCCGCCTGTGCCGCCGGGGTTCTCACCAAGGGACTGATCGGACTGGCGATTCCCGGCGGCGCCATCTTCTTCTATCTGCTGGTCACACGGCAGCTATTCCGCGGCGCCACTTGGAAGCGCCTCTACCCGTTGACCAGCGCGCTCGTCTTCCTGGCCATCGCCGTGCCCTGGCACGTGCTTGCCAGCCTGCGCAATCCGCCGGCGCTGGACTTCACCATGCACGGCGGTCCCGGCCAGTATCACGGCTTCTTCTGGTTCTATTTCATCAACGAGCAGGTGCTGCGCTTCCTTAACCGGCGCTACCCGCACGACTACAACACCGTGCCCCGTCTCGCCTTCTGGCTGTTTCACCTCCTGTGGCTGTTCCCCTGGTCGGCGTATGTGGCCTCGGTTTTTAAGCTCAGCTTCCGCCCCTCCACCCGTGCCGGACGCCTGCGCCTGCTCTGCCTGTGCTGGATCGCCTTTGTTCTGCTCTTCTTCAGCTTCTCCACCACCCAGGAGTACTACAGCATGCCGCTCTATCCGGCGGCCGCGCTGCTGCTGGCCTGCGGCATGGCGGCCGGCAAAAACTGGGTCCGCATCGGCAACCGGATCATCGGAGCGATCGCGCTGGCGGCCGTCGTGGCCATCGCCGGCCTGCTCATCGTCACCGCCGGCATGAACACGCCCGGCGACATCTCCTCCGCCCTGGGCCATCATCCCAAGGCCTACACGCTCTCGCTCGGACACATGCTCGACCTGACCGTCGCCTCCTTCGCCTACCTGCGCCTTCCCCTGGTGCTGGCCGGGATTGCTTTCCTGATGGGCGCCCTGGGAGCTTTCTTCCTGCGCGGCCGCCGCGCCTTTTTCGCCATTGCCGCCATGATGATCGTCTTTTTCTCGGCGGCCCGCCTCGCCCTGGTCACCTTCGATCCCTACATGTCTTCGCATCCTCTGGCCAGGGCCCTCAACCACGCTCCCCAGGGAACCTTGATCATCGAGGGCGATATCAACCGCGAATCCTCGGTGCTCTTCTATTACGGCGATCAGGTGCTCATCCTCAACGGCCGCTACTTCGTCATGGAGTACGGCTCCTATGCTCCGGACGCGCCCCGCGTCTTCATCGACAATGCCGGCTTCCAGCGCCTTTGGGACACCGGCCAGCGCTTCTATCTGCTCATCCCCAACTCTTCCCTGCCGCACATCCGCGAACTCGTGCCCGACGCCATCTACACCCTGGCCTCGGCCGGCGGCAAGACCGTGCTCACCAACCACGCTTTGCGCTAACCGGCTGCGCGGGTGCCCCACATTCGCGAGCGCAGCGAGCTAATGTGGGTCTTGGGGCAAAACCAAATTCATTTTCGGAAAATAAACCTAACGGCGCGGGTGCCCCACATTCGCGAGCACAGCGAGCAAATGTGGGTCTTGGGGCAAAACCAAATTCATTTTCGAAAGGAAACGGAACGGCTGTCATTTCCTTTTCCGATCCGTTTGAATCCGTGTAGATCAGTGGCTATGCTTTTCTTTCCCCACCGCGCAAGATCTAAGGCCAGCGCGGGTGGCGTCCGCAATCTGGTCACGGACTTTCGCCAATGAATGTTTCCCTCTTCCGATCCGTTTGAATCCGTGTAGATCAGTGGCTATGCTTTTCCTTCCCCACCGCGCAAGATCTAAGGCCAGCGCGGGACCTCCTGTCCGGCGCCGCATCCGCCACGCGTGACAGCGGCTTCGCCTCCCCCACCTGGATGTTCCACCTCTTCATCCACAGGAACAGGATCATCAGCCCCCACAAGTGGTAGCCCACATTGGCGCGCCGTTCCACGTGCCGCTGCACCTCGGCTTCGATCACCGTGCGGTTGAACAAGTCCCGATGCTCCGCCGCGCCCTCCATCAGCACTTCGGTCATGAACCCCCGCAGCGGTCCGCGCAGCCAGTCGTGCGCCGGGATATCGAAACCGATCTTCTTGCGCGTCAGCACCACCGGCGGCAGCTTCCCGCGCATCAGCTCTTTCAGCAGGATCTTCTGCCGTCCGCCGCGGATCTTCAGTTCGGCCGGCAGGGTGGCCGCGAATTCAATGATGCGATGGTCCAGGAACGGCGGCCGCACCTCCAGCGAATGCGCCATGCTCATCCGGTCGGACTTGATCAGGATGTCGTCCACCAGGAAATATTTCTGGTCAAACCACGAATACGGCGCCAGGTCGTCGCCCGTCCCGTCCCGCGTGGGAATCGTCGCCAGCAGCGCATCCAGGGTGCCTGGAAGCCGCGCCGCCGCCAGCGCCGTTTTTTCCTGCTCGCTGAAGGTCCCGTTCCAATACACGTGCGCCCGCGCCGCCGGCATCAGCGAGCCCTCCAGCAGGCGCTTCAGCATGTACTCGAAGCCGATCTTGTCGTCCGACACCGGCAGCCGTTGCGATGCCCGCAGCGCCGCCCGTATCGCCCACCGCGGCATCCGCCGGATCTGCTTCCGGTAGCGGTTCGCCCGGTAGGTCAGATACCCGCCGAACAACTCGTCCGCGCCCTCGCCGCTCAACGTCACCGTGACCTTGCGCTTGCTCAGCTTCGACAAAAACCACACCGGCAGCGCGCCCGCGTCCGCCATCGGCTCATCCGAGTAGTAGGCGAATTCCTCGATCGCCCCCTGCAGCTTCTCCTGTGGGTTCAGGTCCAGCTCGTCGTGGTCGGTCCCGAAATGCTGCACCACCCGCCGGACGTACTGGGTTTCGTCAAAGCTGCGCCCGTGAAACGAGATCGAGAACGTCTTCAACGGCGCCGAGGATTCCATCGCGGCGTAATGCAGGATGGTCGAGGAATCCACGCCCCCGCTCAGCCACATCCCCAGCGGCACATCGGAAATCATGTGCTCGCGGATCGACTCCCGCAGCAGCCCGTCCAGTTCCTCGCGCGCCGCCTCCAGCGTCCGCCGCTGCGGCCGGGGATAAGGAAGCTGCCAGTAGGCCTCGCTGCTCACCCGCCCGTCGCGCCACTCCAGCCAGCAGCCCGGCTCCAGCTTCTCGATCCCCGCCACCATGCACCAGGGCGCGGGAACATAATTCAGTCCCAGGTAACAATCCAGCGACTCCAGGCTCAATCGCCGCTCGATTTCCGGATGCACGAACAGCGCCTTCAGCTCCGAACCGAAAAACAGCTCTTCACCGCGGCGCGCGATGTAAAGCGGCTTGATCCCCGAGCGGTCGCGGGCCAGCACCAGCCGCCGCGCCGCGCCCGTCCACAGCGCCAGGGCGAACATCCCGCGCAGCCGCGCAAAGCATTCCGTGTCCCACTCCAGGTAGGCGTGCAGGACGGTTTCCGTGTCCGAATGTGACTGGAATTTGTGCCCCAGCTCTTCCAGTTCGCGGCGCAGCTCGCGGTAGTTGTAGATCTCGCCGTTGAAGGCGATGGTGGTGTCGCCGCAGGTGATGGGCTGATCGCCGGTGGCCAGGTCGATGATCTTCAGCCGCGCCGCGCCCAGCGAGCACAGCGCCGACTGAAACACCGCCTGCCGGTCCGGTCCGCGATGGATCAGGGTGGCGATGGCGCGCTGAATCCGCTCTCCATCAGGCGCCCAGCTTTTGTGTGTGAACCCCGCAATTCCGCACAAAGACCGCGGTCCTCCGTCCTCGGCCCGCTGTCAGCCATCCTAGCAGCGCCGCCGGCTCCTCCACAATCCGCTCCGCTACTTCCCGCCCATCACCACCAGCGCCACGCCCGTGCACACCAGCAGCACCCCCGCCCAGCGCCGCCCGGAAACTTCTTCCTTCAGGAAGATCCTGCCGCCCAGCGCTCCCAGCACGTAGCTGAGCGCCGTCACCGGCACCACCATGCTGACCTCCTCGATCGCCAGCACTCCCAGCAGCGACAGGAACGCCGTCGTCATCAGCGCCAGACCCAGCCACATCCACCCCACCTTCATCGAGCGCCCGATCACCCGCAGCACCGAGGCGGGCCGGAAATCATGCACCTCGCCAATCGTCTTCATGGCGCGCGAAACGCACAGCTCGCCCGCCGTCCCCGCCACCATGATCAGGGTAAACAGGATGATTTCCAGGATCACGGCGCCCCCTCGGTGGTCCTCGCCGGGGTGCGGCTGATCACCAGCACTCCCAGGCAGATCACCGCCACGCCCGCCCAGCGCATGGGCGTGACCACTTCGTGCAGGACGAATCGCCCCAGCAGCGCCACCACCGCGTACGCGATCGACGACGCCGGCTGTACGAAACTGTAATCGGCCCAGGAGAGCACCAGCAGGTTGGCCACGAAGAAGGTGATCAGCGACGCGATCCCCAGCCAGATCGTCCCCGAACTGAAGGTGCGCTCAAAAATCCCCGCCAGATCGCCCGCCTGCCACGCCCCCTGCGAGGCCACAACTTTCATGCCCTTGCCCAGCAGCACGTTGCCCAGCGGCCCGAAGATCACCATCACCAGGATCAGCAAGTAAGTCTTCACTTGCAGGCGGGCGCCCGTCTTCATCACGTGGCTGGCGGGTGGCTCCATGCCCGGCCATGCTACCAGATGGAATCTTCCGCCGGCGCGTCCACTGCCCACTGATCACTGACCACTGGCCACTGTTTCCAAGCGCCAAATTCCGCCACTGGCTACCCCCTCCTGGCAAAATTGTGATAAGTACATCGTAAGCTGTTGTTGTAGGTGGTCTCTGATGTCGCGGTCCTTGGTTCCCCGTAGCAGCAAACAGGATGAACCGGTTATCGATTCTTTCTGTTGCACCGCCTGCGAATGGTCGTACACCATGCCCGCACCCAAGCCTTACGAGCTTTCCTATGAACAGGTTGCCCTCGCCTGCCGCGCCTTTGAGCACCATTGTTGCCAGGATTTCCAGCTACGCAAGGGCGTTGCCTGAGCCCTCCGCCCGTGCGCGCCATTCCCGGCGCCGGCCCGGACGCTATAATGGCGGAAGCCACTCCGCCGGGCTGCAAACCTGGTTCGCATGGCCGATTTCGACCGCCAATTCGACTCCTTTCCCGGCCCCTCCGGCGCCGACCCCAGACCCGACGCCGACCCGCAACTTTCTACCCCGAAGGGGGTTAGTTCAGGTGTGAGCAGCGTGGCCATCGACCGAGGCGTGCTCCCGGCCGGTCGCCGTCACGGCGAGGCGGGCGTGCGTGTCTCTCAGCCTGCCAGCTATGAGGCGCTGACCGACGCCGATGTCATGCTCCGTGTCAAGGACGGCGATGACGCCGCGTTTGAATATCTGGTCGTGAAATTTCGCCGTCCCATGCTGAGCTTTATGTACCGCATGGCGCGCAACAGTTCGGTGGCCGAGGAACTGGTGCAGGAGATCTTCCTGCGCGTCTACCGCTCCCGCGCCACTTATAACGCCGAAGCCAAGTTCAGCACCTGGCTGTATCGCATTGCCACCAACCTGGCGGTCAATCACGCGCGCGACACCAAGCACGAGAAGCCGGAGTTGGCCGTCAATCTCGATGAGCCGGACAGCGACACCGGCCAGACGCCCGACCTCGCTGACAACGCGCTTTCCGCCGAACAGGTGCTGTTGCGCCGCGAGAGGCTTGCCGCCATTCGCCAGCACGTGCACAATCTGCCTGAGCGCCAGCGCATGGCGGTGCTCATGCACAAGTACCAGGGTCTGGATTACCGGCAAATTGCCGACGTGCTCAAGCTCAGCGAGTCGGCCACCAAGTCGCTGCTTTTCCGCGCTTACGAGACGTTGCGCGAGAAGCTCAAGGATTTCGTCTAAGGGTGTGGTTATAAGGATTTCGTTGAAGGGTGTGGTTATGAAGTGCAAGGATATTCGCGATCATCTGCTGGACCTTGTTGGCAACGAGCCCGGTCCCGGCGAGCTGCGGGATCACCTCCGGGCTTGCGCCGCCTGCGCCGCCGAGCTCGACTCCATGCGCCGTACCATGGCCCTGCTGGATCAATGGCAGGCCCCGGCTGATACCAGTCCCTATTTCCTCACCCGCCTTCGTGCACGCATGCACGAGGAGCGGAAGCCTGCCATGGGCCTGATGAGCTGGTTCCGCCGCCCGGCGCTGGCGGTCAGCATGACCGTTCTCATGCTGGCCAGCATCAGTCTCTTCCAGGGAAGCTGGCATCTGAAGGACAGTCCCAACAGCCATGGCCCGGTCGCCATGGTTCCCGGCACCGCCGTGGGGGATTTGCAGTATCTGGATCGCAACCACGAGCTCCTGGCCGATTTCGAGTTGCTCGACGACCTGGTGACCGTGCAGCATAATTAGGGAAAGAGGGGAAGTTGGGCCGTAGATTCATTGCCGTTATCGCCCTGGTTGCCCTTGCCGCGGCCGCCGCCGCCGCGCAGGGCCGCGGTCACGGCCGTCGCCGCGGGGCCGATCAGAAAGCCCAGCCGCAGCAGCAGCAGCAGCAGCAGACGCAGCAGACGCCTCCGGCCTCCAACTTTGTCTCTCCCCAAGGCCCGCACGGTCCCATGTTTCGCGGCCCCGGACCGCGTATGGGCGACTGGCTCCGCCGCAACCAGTTCGTTCCCCCGGACCAGCAGCTAAAAAAGCTGGAGCAGAATCCCGACTTCCAGCACTTGCCGCCCGACCGCCAGCAGCGCCTCCGCGACCGGCTGCAGAGGTTCAATAGCCTTCCGCCGGAGAAGAAGCAGCGCATCCTCCAGCGCATGGAAACCTTCGAGCACCTTCCGCCCGACCAGCAGCAGCGGCTCCATGAAATGTTTCACCAGTTCCGCGCCCTGCCCGTCGAGCGGCGGCAGGAGCTGAACCGCGCCTTCCAGCAACTGGAGACCATGAAACCCGAGGAGCGGCAGAAGGTGATCGATTCTCGCGAATACCGCAACAACTTCTCCGAACAGGAGCGCAGCCTGCTGCGCGGCATGAGCACCATCGGCATCACCCCTCGCCGCGACGCTCCGTCCTCTCCTCCCCCGCTTCCCCAGAAGTAGCCCTGCACTCCGCCGCGGCAGTTTTTGTTAGCATGGACTGGTGACGCGCAAGGAACATACCGTGGCCGAGGCCTTCGCCTCCCTGGTCGGCCGCCCGGTCGAGGACGAGCGCATCCCCCTCGCCCGTGCGGCGCTGACCATCGCCCGCACCGAGTACCCCGGCCTGGGCTTCGATGCCTACTTGCAGCGCCTGGAGGAGCTGGCGCGCAAGGCGCGGGCCCGGCTGCCGCGCATTGCCGACCCGGCGGAAACCATCGCCGCCCTCAACCACGTGCTCTTCCTCGAAGAAGGCTTCCGCGGCAATCGCGACAACTACTACGACCCGCGCAACTCCTTTCTCAACGACGTGCTCGACCGCAAGCTGGGCATTCCCATCACCCTGGCGCTGGTGTACATGGAAGTGGCGCGGCGCATCGGATTTCCCCTGTTCGGCGTCGGCATGCCCGGACATTTCCTGCTCAAGCACTACGACGTGGAGGGCCGCGCAACGCTCATCGACGTCTTCAACGACGGCGCGGTGGTCACTCCGCGGCAGTGCCAGGACCGGCTGGACGAAATCTACTCCGGGCAACTGGCGCTGCAGCCCGAGTTCCTGCTGGCGGTGAGCCGCCGCCAGATGCTGACCCGCATCCTCAACAATTTGAAGAGCCTCTACATGGCGGTGCGGAACTTCGGCAAGGCGCTGGAGGTGGTGGACCTGATCTGCGGCATCTACCCGCGCTCTCCCGAAGACGTTAAGCAGCGCGCCCTGCTGCGCTACAGCGTGGGCCAGTTACGGGGCACGATCGAGGACCTGGACGACTACCTGAAGATGTCGCCCGAAGCCTCCGATGCCGACGAGATCCGGCACATGTCGCTTTCCATCCGCCGCTCCCTGGCCAGACTGAACTAGACTCGCCGCGATGACTGCGTAGTTATTAACGCTCGCCGGAGTGTGTTGCCAACCCCCCTCCCCCTCCCCAACCGGGAATCAGCAACTTACACAAGGGATCCCTTGGGGAGTCCCTTACGTCCCTGGAAGCGACATGTGTACCGCAAGGGTAACTTTTGGCGGCACGAGCCAGCAGGCCATAAATTACTAGTTCGTCATCTTAGTTCCTTCGGCCTTCGGGGCCTCAGGATTTCGCCTGCGGACTCTGCACCCCCACCGCGAAAATGCCCGCGGCGGGGGCCCCGTCTCCCGCTGGGCGTTGCCTCGCTCACGTCCGCAAGACGGCTCAAGTTGTCGAAGAGCTAAACGAGGCTGTGGGGCTTCGCTCTTGAGACACCACAGCCCCGCGCGCACTGGGCGCAGAATTAAGGATAGCGGTTGTCGGGGAGATTTGTCTGTGACAAGGGGCAGAAAAGCTGGGGAGTGAACTGCCGTTTTGGGAAAGCAGGGGGGTGAATTTCTTGCGCGGGGGCAAATGGAGTTTCAAGCGGTTGGGCGCCCGCCCCCCCGGGCCAATGTTGAAAACCTGGATTTAATCGGGAATTGCGGCGATGATATTCTTGACTTCTAGGTCTACAATTACGTCCGCTTCTCCAGCACAGCCAGTCGGTGCGGCAATGGTGAGGGTCTATGAACGCAAGCTCCCTGGTGGTTGAAGCTAATTTCGCCGCCTTTGTCGACGCCATTCCGGACGGTGTCGCCATCGTCGACGAGCGCGGGCGCATTGCCTTGATCAATGCGCAAACCGAGAAACTGTTCGGGTACACGGCGACGGAACTGACCGGGCAACCGATCGAGCTGCTGATCCCGGAGCGGTTCCGGCGCAACCATCCGGAGCACCGGCAAAGTTTCCAGCAGAATCCGCAGGCGCGGCCGATGGGGACCGGACTGGAGCTGTACGGGCTGCGCAAGGACCGGAGCGAGTTCCCGGTGGAGATCAGCCTGAGCCCGCTGAAGACGGGCGGCAACTCCATGGTGATCGCCGCCATCCGCGACGTCTCGGAAAGGAAGGAGCGCGAGGAAGCGCTGTGGAAGCTGAACCGGCGGCTGGAGGCGGAAAAGGCCTACCGCTCCCTGGTGGAACACGCGCCCTACGGGATTTACCGGGCGGGGGTGGAGGACGACCAGTTCCTGGCGGTGAATCCGGCGCTGATGCACATGCTGGGCTACGAGCGGGAACACGAGCTGCTGCGCCTGAGCATCGGCCGGGACGTATACCGCGATTCCGCCGACCGCAGCGCGCATCTGGAACTGGCGCGCCAGCAACGACACTTCCAGGGGCTGGAAGTGGAGTGGAAGCGCAAGGACGGCAGCCCGTTGTTCGTCCGCCTGTCGGGCCGGCGGGGCAGCGACGAGCCGGGCCCCGAGTATCTGGACGTGGTGGCCGAAGACATCACCGAGCGGCGGAAGCTGGAAGAGCAGTTCCACAAGGCGCAACGGCTGGAGGCGGTGGCGCACATGGCGGGCGGAGTGGCGCACGACTTCAACAATCTGCTGGGCGTGATCACCGGCTACGCGTTCATGATGCTGAACGAGGCGGAGGCGACGGGCGCCAGCCGGGAGCGGATCGACGCCATTCTGCAGGCGGCGGCAAGCGCGTCGGCGCTGACCCGCGACCTGCTGGCGATCAGCCGGCGGCAGGTGCTGCAACCCGTCATTCTGGACTTGAACCAGGTGGTAAAGGAGACGGACAAGATCCTGCTGCGGGTGATCGGCGAGGACATCCGCCTGCGCAGCGAAATGGAGCCGCAACTGGGGCGGGTGAAGCTGGACCGGACGCAGATCGAGCAGGTGCTGCTGAACCTGGTGATCAACGCGCGGGACGCCATGCCGAACGGAGGCGAGATCCGCATCCAGACGAGCAACGCGCGGCTGGACGAAAACTACAGCAAGACGCACGCCGGAGTGCAGCCGGGAGAATATGTGGTGCTGAGCGTGATCGACAGCGGCAAGGGCATGGACCAGGCGACGCAGGCGCGGGTGTTCGAGCCCTTCTTCACCACCAAGTCTCCGGACAAGGGGACGGGGCTGGGGCTGGCCAGCGTGTACGGCATCGTGCACCAGAGCGGGGGCCACATCTGGCTGTACAGCGAGCCGGGAATCGGGACGACGTTCAAGATCTATTTCCCGCGGGTTTACGACCGCAGCGAAGCCGTCACCCGACCGTCGCCGGCCAGTTTTCGCGGAACCGAAACCGTCCTGCTGGTGGAAGACCACGCGCTGCTGCGCAAGGTAACCACGGAAATGTTGCGCAACATGGGATACACGGTGCTGGTGGCGGAAGGGGCGGAAGAGGCGATTGGGATCGCGCGCAGCGAGCAAGCGATCGATCTGCTGGTGAGCGACGTGGTGATGCCGGAGATGAACGGGCTGACGCTGAGGGACAGCATCGTGGGGCTGCGGCCGCAGATCCGGACGCTGCTCATGTCGGGCTACTCGGGCGACGTGATCTCGCAGTATGGGGACATCGGGCCGGGCACGGCGCTGCTGGCCAAGCCGTTTTCCGCCGAGGCCCTGGGGGCACAGATGAGGGCGCTGCTGGACGCAAAATGACGAGCACCTCCCACCCTAGCAAACCCGGCTAGGGTGGGCCACCCCGGCGCTGCCGGACGAGACGCCACCAAAGTGCTTCAGATCACACAGGGCTGTGCGAAATGACACAGTATTATGTGACATCGGACCGCGAAAAATTCCCCGAGCGGCGGCCATGCGCAAAGGCAAAATCAGCTAAGCCAATTGTTTTCAATAGCAATCATGGCTTGTGCGTGGGTGCGCGAGGCGGCCCCCGGGGTGGCCCGGAAGTTGCACTATCCGGAAGCGAGGGGGATGAGGATATGGCTACCGCAATCGTAACCGCCGCAAACGTAGGCGCCGCACACCTGAGCGCAGCAAGAGCAACCTCCGGTCCGGTATTCCGCGAGGTCTTTGAGGGGATGCCGGAGCAACTGCTGGAAGAGCTGGAAAGGCTGGAATTCACAGCCAGCTATCCGAGCAATGCCGTCCTGTTCGGGGAGGGGCAAACGCCGCGCGGGGTGTTCGTGGTGCTGCGCGGCAAGGTGAAGCTTTCGGTCAGCTCGCGAGATGGACGGACGCTGATTCTGCGGATCGCCGAAGCGGGCGAGGTGCTGGGGATCAGCGCCTGCGTGTCCAGCCAGGAGTGTGAAGCGACGGCGGAGACGCTGGAGGCGTCGGAGATCAGTTTCCTGAAGCGGGCGGATGTGCTGCGGTTGATGCAGCAGCACAACGAGTGGGCGCTGTGGCTGGCGGAGAACCTGAGCCGGGAATACAGCTTCACCTGCCGCGAGGTGCGCAACCTGATGCTGGCCGAGTCGGCCAGCGGCAAGCTGGCGCGCTTCCTGGTGGAAAGTCTGAACAAGAGCGGCAGCCCCAAACAGCCCGACCGGATGAAGCTGGGGCTGACGCACGAGCAGATGGCGCAGATGATCGGGTCGTCGCGGGAAACGGTGACGCGGACGCTGGCGGCCTTCAAGAAGCGCCACTGGATCGAACAGAACGGGGCGACGTTCATTATTCACGACCGCACGGCGCTGGAATCGATGATGCCGGCGTAGAGACAGTGGCCAGTGGTCAGTGGCCAGTGGCCAGTGAGGCGTAGAGACAGTGGCCAGTGGTCAGTGGCCAGTGGCCAGTGAGGCGTAAAGACATTGTGGCCAGTGGGCAGTGTGGCCAGTGGTCAGTGAGGCGTAAAGACAGTGTGGCCAGTGGTCAGTGGCCAGTGGCCAGTGGGGCTTCAAACGGGGCCAGCCAGTGGCATGGGGATAATGGTCAGTGGTCAGTGCCACGAAGCATGCTCCAGAAGGTGCGTGGGCTGACGATCGGCAGGGGCGCCTGGGAGGCTATCTCCAGCAAGCCGGAATCGCCGGTGACGAGCACCTCAACTCCGGCCGCAACGGCCGATGCCAGGACCCAGCGATCGGCGGCATCGCGAAGCGCTAACGGGTATGGCTCCGCGGGCTTGGGAACGACGGTCTGCTCGCGCAGCAGACGTTCCACCGCGGCAACAACCTGGGCGGGAACCTTCAATTTTGCAGAGAGAACCCGGCGGAGTTCGGCGATGACGACCTCTCCGACGATGAGTTCGTGCCCGCCAAGAACCTGGCGAAAGAGGTCCGCGCAAAGTCCGCGGGTGGCGAAAGCGCTTACCAGGACATTGGTATCGAGAAACACCCTCAAGAGATATCCCTGAACACATCCCCATCCGTGAGGTAGCCGCGTGCTTCGGCGAGAGGCATGATACGTCGCCGTAATTGCTCAAAGCGGAGGATGGAGAGCTGGCGCTTGAGGGCGTCGCGCAGGACGTCACTTTGTGTGCGGCCCGTCTGCTTGCATACCTTGTCGAGCAGCTTCTGCAGCTCAGGATCGAGGCGGATGGTGACGGCGGAGGTTTTCACGTCATACATTGTATGACAGAGGGGCGAATCATGAAAGTGCACCCGGTGCTGAAGCGGCGGGCTGCTTTCCCTCGCCCCGCTGGGGCTCGGATTTCGCTGCCCGGGGGCCATCCAGAGAACGTTCTCACAGAGGCTGGATCTGTTGACATCGCCTGAAGTAGAACTGGGCAGGCCAATGACATTCTCTCGCGTCGTCCCTCCGGGACTCCGAGTCTCTTTCCCGAGCCTTCCCAGCTACCAGCGCTCGCCCCTCCGGGGCTCCGATTTGGAGGGCTCGGTAGTAATCATCCGCGGAAGATATTTTTCGCGATGAAGAAGACGTTGGCGGGGCGCTCGGCGAGGCGGCGCATGAGGTAGGGATACCACTCGCTGCCGAAGGGAATGTAAACGCGCATGCGCCAGCCTTCGCGCACGATGCGCTCCTGGAGATCGCGACGGATGCCATAGAGCATCTGGAACTCGAAGGAGTCGCGCGCGATATTCTCCTTTTCCGCAAACAACATGATCTGCTGGATGATGCGCTCGTCGTGGGTGGCGATGCCGTGATAGACGCCGCTCTTGAGCAGCAAGCGGGCCAGGCGCAGGTAGTTGCCGTCCACCTCGGATTTCTTCTGATAGGCAATCTCCGGCGGCTCCTTGTAGGCGCCTTTGCAGAGGCGAATGCGGATGCCGCCGGCGATGAGTTGCTCGGCATCGGCCTGGCTGCGCCGCATGTAGGACTGGAGAACGGCTCCGGTGTGGCCGGGATGGTGGCGGTGCAGTTCGTGCACGACGTTGAGGGTACGCTGGGTGTAGGGTGAGCCCTCCATATCGACGCGCACGAAGTTATCGAGGCGGGCGGCGTGGTCGACCAGGGCGCAGACGAGTCTCTCGGCGAGGCCGGGATCGACGTCGAGGCCCATGTGGGTGAGCTTGACGCTGACGTTGGAGTTCAGTCCGCGCTCGGCGATGAGATCGAGCAACCGGTGGTAGAGCTGGGCGCTGGCTTCGGCCTCGCGGGCATTGGTGACGTTCTCGCCGAGGTTGTCGACGCTGACCGACATGCCCCGGGCGTTGACGGCCTGGGCGGCGGCGAGCAGGTCGTCGATGGTGGTGCCGGCGACGAAGCGGCGCGACATCTTCAGTCCGAGGGGTGAACGCTCAGCAAAGGCGCGCAAGGCGCGGCTGGTGGAAAGGCCTATGAACAGTTCCCTTAGCATTTGTCTCCGCGGAGCAAACTGACTTTTGTATCACATCGGGGCGGCGCGGTCAGTAGGACGGGGATCACGGGAGCATGTGTTGCGAGTGGGTGGCGGAGTTCGGGCGCACTGCATTCCCGCCAGCAAAAACATAGATCCTTCGTTGCGCTCAGGACGACACTATTTAAATTCTCTACACTCTTAAATTCCTTTACTCGCCGCGGGCCTCGAGGAATTTTTCGACCTCGAGGGCGGCCATGCAGCCGGTGCCGGCGGCGGTGATGGCCTGGCGATAGCGGCGGTCCTGGACGTTGCCGCAGGCAAAGACGCCGGGAACGCGGGTGAAAACGAAATCGCGGGTGATGAGGTATCCGTCCTGGTCGACGGCGAGCTGATCGCCGAACATTTTGGTGTTGGGGATGTGGCCGATGCCGAGAAACAGGGCGCTGGTGGGAAAGTCCCAGCTCTCGCCGGTCTTGAGGTTGCGCAGGCGGAGACCGGTGACCTCTTTCTTCTGGACGTCGAGGACGTCGTCGATGACGGTGTCGGTGAGAAACTGGATCTGGGGATGGGCGCGGGCGCGGTCGAGCATGATCTTGCTGGCGCGAAACTGGGCGCGGCGGTGAATGACGGTGACCTTGGTGGCGAAGCGGGTGAGGAACAGCGCCTCCTCCATGGCGGAGTCGCCGCCGCCGATGACCACGATTTCCTTGCCGCGGAAGAAAAACCCGTCACAGGTGGCGCAGGAGCTGACGCCGTGGCCGATGAGCGCCTGCTCGTTGGGGAGTCCGAGCCAGCGTGCCGAGGCCCCGCTGGCGATGATGAGGGTTTCCGCGCGCAGCTCGGGCTCGCCGGCAAGGCGCAAGGTGAAGGGATAGTTCTTGAGATCGGCGCTGAGCAGGTCGGCGGTGAGGTATTCGGCGCCGAAGCGCTGCGCCTGGGCACGCATGTTGCGAATGAGCTCCGGTCCCTGAATGCCTTCGGGAAATCCGGGAAAATTCTCCACCAGGGTGGTGAGCGACAACTGGCCGCCGGGCTCGTGTCCCTCGACGACCAGCGGGCTGAGATTGGCGCGAGCCGCATAGATGGCGGCAGTCAGCCCGGCGCATCCCGAGCCGATGATGATGGTCTTGCGGAGGTTCTCCATTATTTTTGCCGATTCTATGATTTTGCCGACTTGCTGATTTGATTCGCCGGGCTATTTTACGATTCAGGGGCAGGCGCTACCTAGCCTAGGAATCACAAAAGCCGCTGGACGAGCGGCGGCAAAACTCATCTAATCATCAGCATGGCTGCGGAGCGGTTGCAGAAGATCATCGCCGCCGCGGGGATCGCGTCGCGGCGACACGCCGAGGAGCTGATCTCGGCGGGGCGAGTGTCGGTGAACGGGAAGATCGTTTCCGAGCTGGGAAGCAAGGCCGACCCGGAGCGGGACCACATTCGCGTGGACGGGAAGCTGCTGCGCGGCCCTCAGCGCCAAGTTTATTTGGCGCTCAATAAGCCCAAGGGGTACGTGACCACGGTCACCGACCCGGAGGGGCGTCCCACGGTAATGGATTTAGTGCGCGGCGTGGGCCAGCGGGTGTATCCGGTGGGCAGGCTGGACTATCTGAGCGAGGGCCTGCTGCTGATGACCAACGACGGCGCGCTGGCGGCGCGGCTGATGAGGGCTTCGACCAGGGTCGCCAAGACCTACCTGGTAAAGGTGAGCGGGACGCCGACGGAGGAGGAGATCGAGAAGCTGCGGAGAGGAGTGGTGCTGCCGGCGGAATTTCGGCGGGGAGGGAAAATCCGCAGCCTGCAAGAGCGCCGCACGAGGCAACCGCCCGCCCTAGCCAAACCCAGGCTAGAACGGGGCACCCTCCGCCGCGCGGGAGATCCGTGAAGACTGCGCCGGCGAAGATTCACCTGCTGCGGGAAGCGGCTAATCCGTGGTATGAAGTGATTTTGACCGAGGGCCGGAACCGGCAGATCCGGCGCATGTTCGAGCAGGTTGGGCATCACGTGGAGAAGATCAAGCGGGTGCGCTACGGGCCGCTGGAGCTGGACGTGGAGCCGGGAAAGTTCCGGCCGCTGAGTCCAGGAGAGATAGCGCGGCTGAAGTCGGCGGTGCGTAAGTAGCCGTTGATTCTCGGAGGGACATGAGCGAATTCGAGAAGGTGGTTGCGCCACACGTTCGAGCCCTGGGCGGCTATGTCCCGGGAAAACCCATCAAACAGGCGGAGAGGGAAAGCGGCGTGCATTGCATCAAGATGGCATCCAACGAGAATCCCTTCGGGCCGTCGCCAATGGCGGTGGAGGCGATGCGGCGGGCCGCGACGGAATCGAATCTCTATCCCGACAACGAGGTCAGCGAACTGCGGCAGCGGCTGGCGAAGGCGCACGGCGTGGGTCCGGAAAACATTCTGGTGACGGCAGGTTCGACCTCGCTGCTGACCACGATCGGGCGGACGCTGCTGGCGCCGGGCTTGAACGCGGTGACCAGCGAGCGCTCGTTCATCATCTATCCCATCGTGACCAAGGCGCCCGGCGGGCGGCTGATCACCGTGCCCATGCGGGGCGACAGCTTTGACCTGGAGGCGATCCTGGCGGCGATCGATGCCGACACGCGCATCGTGTTCATCGCCAACCCGAACAATCCCACGGGATCGCTGCTCACCCCGGCGGAGATGGATCGCTTCATGGAGCGGGTCCCGGGGCACGTGTGCGTGGTGCTGGACGAGGCCTACAGCGACTTCGCCGAGTACTTCGCGCGGCAGCGCGGGGTGGAGTACTCGCATTCGCTCGAATACGTCCGCGCGGGCCGAAACCTGGTGGTGCTGCGGACTTTCTCCAAGGCGCATGGACTGGCCGGGGTTCGCCTGGGATACGGCATCGCCCCGGCGGAGCAGATAGCGTATTTCGCGCGCCTGAAGACGGTCTTCTCGGTGACCGGGATGGCGGAAGCGGGCGGGCTGGCGGCCATGAGCGATGAGCAGCACATCCGCAAGACGCTGGAGAACAACGCCGCGGGGGTGGAATACCTGTCGAGGAAGATGGGCGAAATGGGATTGCGGGCGGCGCCGACGTGGGCGAACTTCCTCTACATCGAGGTGGGCGAGGACGCGGCGGCACTGGGGAAGCGGCTGCAGGATGAAGGCATCATTATTCGGCCATTGACCGGCGCCTGGGGCGCGCCGCAGGCCATCCGCATCACCGTGGGCACGCCGGAGCAGAACCATAAATGCGCGGCCGCCCTGAAAAAAGTGATGGAAAAAGTGGGAGTGGGAAGCCGGTAGGGTCGGCGTGTCGGCGAACAAGCCGCGGCGCCGGCGGGATTCACGTCCTTTTGCGCTGGTCGCCGGAAAGGTGTTCCCGCACTTCGCCGGCAATCATGGGCAGGCGGGCGGCGCCATAGAGACCGGCGTCGCTGCCCAGGACGGCGCGGGTGACGATGGTGGGCTGCCCCAGGGGAGCGGGCGCGACCTCGGCTGAGGCGCCGGCAGGGGGCGCAACGCGCTCCGGCGGAGCGGTGGCAGCATAGACCATGGAGCGCCGGCGCATTTCCTCGAACATCGAAGGGCTGAAGGCGCTCCAGGCGGCGGAGACGCCGCCGCCGATCACGTACATGGGGAGATTGAGCATGTTCACCAACCCGGCGAGCAGGATGCCCAGGGCCCAGCCGACGCGGCGAAAAATCTCGCGGGCCGCCTCGTTGCCTTCGATGGCGAGCTGGTAGAGAGCCTTGGCGTTGAACTCGACATCGCGGGCGGTGGCGGCACGCGCCAGCTCGGGGGCGCGGCCGGCGGCAATGGCCTCGCGCGCCATGCGCATGACAGCGGTGGCGGAGGCGAATTGCTCGACACAACCGTTGTTGCCGCAGTTACAACGCGGGCCGGCGGGATCAATGGTCAGGTGACCGACCTCGCCCGCCATGCCGGTCATGCCGTGCCAGATCTTGCCGTCGAGCACGATGCCGCCGCCGACGCCGGTGCCCAGGGTGATCATGCACATGGAATCCATGCCGCGGGCGGCGCCCAGCCAGGCTTCGCCCATGGCGGCAGCGTTGGCATCGTTTTCCAGGATGACCGGCGCACCCAGGCGGCGTTCGATCTCGTCGCGCACCGGGTAATTGTCCCAGCCGGGCAGGTTGGGGGATTCGCGCAACATGCCGGTGCGCTTGTCGATGATGCCGGGCACACCAACCCCGGCGCCGATCATGCGCGCGCCGGGACTGAACTTGGCGGCCACCTCGCGAACCGCTTCGCACATTTCCCCGATCACGTGATCGCGTCCGAGGCCAACCTGGGTGCCGGTGGCGACCTTTTCCAGCAACGTGCCCTGATCGTCGACGGCGGCAATGCGCAGGTTGGTACCCCCGAGGTCCACTCCAATGGCGAAGGCCGACATGGGTGGCATTTTAGACTACGGGCCAAGGATGGTGAGCAGCGATTAGCAATTAGCGATTAGCGATTAGCGATTAGCGAGGAACTGATTCCGCAGCGCCTACAAGCCATCTCATAAATGCTCGCTGCCTGGCACAGGGGCTAAAGCCCAACGCTTAAGAGTGGCAAATTCGCGGGCCTGAAGGCCCGCGCTTCCACGGTGCTGCAAGCCTCCCGGCATTTATGAGATAGCCTCTAGTCAAAGCGCTCGTAGAGGACGGCTTTCCTGTCCCAGCCCAACTCCTTCAGCAGGTCGCGGATGTCCAGCACCATCTCCCGCAGCCCGCAGATATAGGCGTCCATGTCAGTGCGGCCTTCGGCCAGCCGGCGGACATGCTCCTGGACGTAGCCGCGGGCGCCGATCCATTCGGGGTTTTCGCGGCTGAGGGTGGGCAGGTAATGGAAATTCGGGTGTTCCCGGGCAAGCTGGAGAAATTCTTCGTTGTAATAGAGGTCGCCCTGGTAGCGGACGCCGAAGATCAGCCAGAGCTGGCGCCCCTGATGCCGCTCGGGGTCGGCGAACAACCACTGCAACATGCCGCGAAGGGGCGCGATGCCGGTACCGGTGGCGACGAACAAGGAATCGCGCACCGGGTGCTTGAGCACGAAATAGCCATGCGGCCCGTGAAACTTGACCGCCTCGCCCTCCGGAAGACCGCACAGGTAATTGGAGAAGAAGCCCTCGGGAACGCGATTGAGACAGAGGTCGAAGGTGTTGTCGCCGCGCGGGGGCGAGGCAATGGAGTAGGCGCGGGTAATCTCGCGGCCGTCGTGCGGCTCCTTCATGGAAACGAATTGCCCGGCGGCGAAGTCGAAGCGGGAAACACCTTCGACGGCAAACTCCAGGTGGCAGGTCTCGGCGGAAAGCGGGACCGAACGTTTGAGGCGGGCGGTAAGGAGCGGGCGTGTCATCCAGCAGATTGGATTCTCGCGCAGGGATGAAAGAAGCATTTAGCGATTAGCAATTAGCGGTTAGCAATTAGCGGTTAGCGAAAAGCAGATTCCTCGCTGCGCTCGGAATGGCACAGCCTAGAACCCATCTCATAAATACCGCCGGTTCGGCACAGGGGCTAAAGCCCGAGGACTGAACGCGCCAAATTCGCGGGCCTGAAGGCCCGCGCTTCCACGGTGCTGCAAGCCTCCCGGCATTTATGAGATAGCCTCTAGTAACTGGGTGGGAAATGTGAAAAGAAATGCATCGTGCTGCGACAAATTTACACGCATAACCTTTGTAACCCCCCAGGAGAGAATACCGCTTGAATTCCGGGTAGCAGGAATTCTAAGGTGCAGCTTAGTCATGCGCCTGTTTGCCTGTGCAGCCCTCTGGGTTTTCCTTTTCCCCGTATGGATGTGGGCCGCCGCCCATCGTCTGGTGGCAGCGGAGGACTCGCTGGTAGCCGACGACTCCTCCCAGTCTGTCCAAAACGCCCGCGCGGACGCTGACAACCTGTCGCGAATGCGCAATGTAGGCATGGTCCGCCGCTTCGCGGTCCAAGGCTACCTGGTCTCGGTGCCGCCGAACTCCCACTTCTACCATTTGCATTCGGTGTCCCCTGCCTACCGCTACTGTCGTCCGTGGACGAAATTGTTCCTGCGGAGGCTGAGCCGCCAATACTATGCGCGCTTCCACCAGCGGCTCCGGGTGACCAGCCTGGTGCGGACGGTCGCCAGCCAGGAAAGGCTGGCGCGCCGCAACGGCAACGCGGCGGATGCGTCGGGGTCGCTGCGCTCTTCGCACCTGACGGGCGCGACCGTGGACATCTCCAAGCGCTGGATGTCGCCGGCGGCGCAGGACTGGATGCGGGCAGTGCTGTACTCGCTGCGACGACAGGGCTACGTGTATGCCGTCGAGGAATTCGAGCAGCCTACGTTTCACATCATGGTCTACCGGAACTATCCGCAATATGTGAAGCGGCTGAATTTGGTGGCGCGAAGTCGCGACCGGAAAAGGGCACCGAAGCAGGAAGCCGCGACCAGCGCGGCGGAGAAGGAGTCGGATGAGAAAAGCAATTAGCAATTAGCGATTAGCAATTAGCGATTAGCGATTGTTGAAGTCTGCGAAAGAAATGTCCTGACCAAGTCAAGAAAAACCCAGATTCCTCGCTTAGCTCGGAATGACACACAAGAAAGTGGCCAGTGGCCATGTCAGTGGCTAGAAGGACTAAAAGAGATTCCTTGCTGCGCCGGAACGACACACGAGGGGAAATCGCTAATTGCTAACTAAGCTTTTTGCTAATTGCTATTCCACCGTCACCGATTTCGCCAGGTTCCTGGGCTGGTCCACGTCGCAGCCGCGGCGCACCGCGATGTGGTAGGCCAGCAACTGGCAAGGCACGACCTCCAGGATGGGCAAGAGCAGTTCGGGGGCCGGCGGCACGCAAATCACATGGTCGGCGGCCTCGACGATCTCCTCGTCGCCTTCGGTGGCGATGGCAATCACCCGCCCGCTGCGCGCCTTCACTTCCTTCAGATTGGAAAGGGTCTTCTCGTAGCGCATCTGCGAGCCCGGATCGTTGGGATCGCAAGTGGCCATGATCACCACTGGCAGATCCTCATCGATCAGCGCGTTGGGCCCGTGTTTCATCTCGCCCGCGGGGTAGCCCTCGGCGTGGATGTAGGAGATTTCCTTGAGCTTGAGCGCTCCCTCCAGAGCGATGGGGTAATGAATGCCGCGCCCGAGGAAGAGGAAGTCCTGCGCGCGATGGTATTCCTTGGCGAGGTCCTCGGCCTCTTCTTCCTTGGCCAGCACCGTTTCCAGCTTGCCGGGGATTTTGCCCAGTTCGCCGATGTATTTGCGCGACTCATCGGCGGTGAGCGTGCCGCGAACTTCCGCCAGGTAGAGGGCAAACAGAAACAGCGCGGTCAACTGGGCGGTGAAGGCCTTGGTGGAGGCCACGCCGATCTCCGGGCCGGCATGGGTGTAGATGGTGCCGTTGGCCTCGCGGGTCACCATGGAGCCGACCACGTTGCAGATGCCGACCGTCTTGGAGCCCTTGAGCTTGGCCTCGCGCTGGGCGGCGATGGTGTCGGCGGTCTCGCCCGATTGGGTGATCAGCATGGTCAGCATGTTGGAGGCAACGATGGGGTCGCGATAGCGCCACTCGCTGGCGTAATCCACCTCCACCGGCACGCGGGCCAGCCGCTCGATCATGAATTTACCGGCCAGCGCGGCATGCCAACTGGTGCCGCAGGCGGCGATGTTGATCTTGTCCAGGTGGGCGAATTCGGCCTCGGTGATCTCCATTTCCTCGAGGAAAATCTTGCCGGTGTCGAGAGAGACCCGGCCCAGGCTGGTGTCACGGACGGCGCGCGGCTGCTCGTAAATCTCCTTGAGCATGAAATGCTTGAAGCCGCCCTTTTCCGCCATGATGGGGTCCCAGGTAACGTGCTGCACCTGGCGCACGATGGGGTTGCCGTCGAAATCGCTGAGCTGGACGCCCTGAGGAGTAATCACGGCGAGGTCGCCATCGGCGAGGAAAAACAGGTCGCGGGTGTGATAGAGGATGGCGGGCACATCGGAGGCGACGAAGTATTCGTCCTTGCCCAGCCCGATCACCGCCGGCGGGCCATTGCGGGCGGCCACGATCTTGTCGCGCTCGTCCACGGAGATCACCGCCATCGCCCAGACCCCGTGCAATTCCTTGACGGTTCTGCGCACCGCTTCTTCCAGGGCCGGAGGCGAGCCGCCGTTGTGCGGCCTGAGGTGCTTCTCGACCAGGTGCGCGATGACCTCGGTGTCGGTTTCGGTGGAGAACTTGTGGCCCTCTTCGGCCAGCTTTCTCTTGAGCGAGAGGTAATTCTCGATGATGCCGTTGTGCACCACCACGACGCGCCCGGTGCAATCACGGTGCGGGTGAGCGTTCTCCTCGGTGGGACGCCCGTGGGTGGCCCAGCGGGTGTGGCCGATGCCGTAGGTGCCGTCCAGGGGCTTGAGGCGGATCACCTCTTCCAGGTTGCGCAGCTTGCCTTCGGCGCGGCGCACCTGCAGCCCTTCGCCGTTGCCGGCCACGGCGATACCGGCCGAGTCGTAGCCGCGGTACTCCAGGCGGCGCAGGCCGTCAATAATGACCGGCACAACGCGCTTCTTGCCAACGTATCCAACAATGCCGCACACGTGATTACCCTCTGAACAGCCCGCAGGCTGCCGTCACCAGGCTCCAGGAAGAGCCTTGGCAGCAACTTTATAGCAATTTGATTCCCTGCGAGGCGGAATTGATTCCGGCGCGATTACCTTTGTAATTACGGGGTCTCCAGCGAGTACCGAAACTCCTCGATCACCGGGTTGGTCAGCACCTCGCGGGCAATGCGTTCCACCTCCTGGCGGGCCTGAGCTTCGTCCAGCCCCTCCAGGCTCACTTCAAAGTATTTGCCCTGGCGCACGTCGCTGACGCCCTGGTAGCCCATCTTGCGCAGCGCGCCGTGAATGGTTTTGCCCTGGGGATCAAGCACACTCTTCTTGAGCGAGACGTACACGTAGGCTTTCATGGGTGTGCCGATTATACCGTTTCAGTTTCGGTTTCGGTTTCAGCAAAACAAAAAACCAACCACGGATTGACACGGATCTTCACGGATTAAGAAATGACAATTCTGATCCGTGTTCATCCGTGAAAATCCGTGGTCGGTTGAAAGTTGACTCGTAAATGCGAAAGACGGCTGCTGGACCGTCTTTTTCTCTTCGGAAATCAACCGAAACTGAAACTGTTACAGCCTAAACAGCTCCCTCAACCTTTTGGTTTGCGCGCGGCTGACGGGGATCTCCGCCTGCTTCTTGTCGTCCATGCGCAACTGGTAGGAGCTCTTGAACCAGGGTACCACCTCGCGAATGCGGTTGATGTTCACCAGGTAAGAGCGGTGGGCGCGCCAGAACAGGTTGGGGTCGAGCGAGGCCAGCAGCTCTTCCAGGGTGCGGCAGTTCGACTGCCCCTCCATTTGCGCGGTGACCACGGTGATGACGCCGTCCTCGATGGAGGCGTAGCAGATGTCCTTCTGGTCCACGAGGAAGAGCCGCCCCGCCGCCTTGATCAGCACCTTGGAGGGCTGCGGCTTGGCTTCCAGGCTGCGGATGAGCGATTCCAGGCGCTCGGTGGGCGCGGCGACCGTCTCCAGCTTGGCCCTGGCCCTCTTCACCGATTGCGCCACCCGCGCCTTGTCGAAGGGCTTGAGCAGGTAATCGATGGCGTTGACCTCGAAGGCCTTGACCGCGTACTGATCGTAGGCGGTGGCAAAGACGATCTGCGGCAACGGAACCTTCTTGTCCATCAGCTTCTTGATGACGGCGAAGCCGTCCAGGCCGGGCATCTGCACGTCGAGGAAGACCAGGTCGGGAGCGTGCTCCTTGATCAGGTTGACGGCTTCCACCCCGTTCTTGCCCTGGGCGACTACTTGCACGTCGTCCACCGAATTCAGCAGGAAGGCAAGCTCGTCGCGCGCGAGCTGTTCATCGTCCACAATGACTGCGGATAAAGGCATTCGGTCCCCCACAGACCCGGAACTCAAACCCCACAGTATAAATGACGGAATTCAGAATGAGGAATTCGGAAGGACGAATGCAAGAGGGACATAGCGTTCTTCATTCTTCCTTCGGTGCCGGCTGCGCTTCGATGGCCAGAGCCATGCCCATGCCGCCGCTGACGCACAGGGTGGCGATGCCGCGGCGGGCGCCGCGCTTGAGCATCTCGTGCAGCAGGGTAACGGTGATGCGCGCGCCGGTGGCGCCGATGGGATGTCCAAGGGCGATGGCGCCGCCATTGACGTTGAGGCGCTCGCGGTCGAAGTGAATCTCGCGGTCGCAGGCCAGCACCTGCGCGGCGAAGGCCTCGTTCAATTCGATGACCTCCGCATTGTGCGGTGCGATGCCGTAGTTCTCGCGCAATTTCCTCAGCGCCGGAACCGGACCGATGCCCATGATCCGCGGATTCACCCCGGCACTGGTGGCGCCCGAGATTCGCGCCAGCGGCTTCAGATTATGCCGCTGCACGAACGATTCGCCGGCCAGCACCAGCGCCGCCGCCGCGTCGGTGATGCCGGAGGCGTTGCCGGCGGTGACCGTGCCGTTCTTGCCGAACGCCGGCGGGAGCTTGGCCATCTTCTCCAGCGTGGCGTTGGGGAACGGGTGTTCGTCGCGCGCGAAGACATGCGGCTGCCCTTCTTGCCTTCGATGGTCACGGGCACGATCTCGTCGTTGAAGCGGCCGCTCTGGATGGCGCGCTCGGCGCGCTGCTGCGAGCACAAGGCATACTGGTCCTGCTCCTCGCGCGTGATGCTGTACTGCTCGGCCAGCGCCTCGGCGGTTTCGCCCATCACCATCTGCGACATGGGACAGAAGAAGCCGTCGCGATACATGCCGTCCACCAGTTCGGCGTCGCCCAGGCGCAGCCCCCAGCGCGCGCCCTCCAGGTAGTAAGGCAGGCGCGACATGGATTCTGTTCCGCCGGCCAGCACGCAATCCAGGTTGCGGTTGCCGATCTCCTGCCAGCCGAGCAGCGATGCTCTTCATGCCCGAGGCGCAGGCCTGGTTAACGGTGTAGGCTGGGGCAGTGTCAGGCACGCCGCTGCGAATCGAGATCTGGCGGGCGGGATTGGGCCCGGCGCCGGCCTGGCGCGCGTTGCCGAAAATGGTTTCGTCAATCTGTTCGGGGCTGACGCCGGCGCGCTCCATGGCCGCCTGGGAGACAATGACGCCCATGTCCACGGCGGTCAGAGAAGCCAGCGAGCCGCCGAACTTGCCGATGGGCGTGCGCACGGCGGAGAGGATGAACACGTCTTCCACGGCCTAAGTCTAGCAGTGCGCATTGCGTGGCCGGTAGCCGTTAGTTCGTGGCCGGGCTGGAACGCGGTGGCCCCGCCACCAACTGCCGGGCGCCGGCTACCCTCCTGCTAGACTCTACCCATGGCCCTCATCTACGGCATCCATGCCGTTTCCGAGGCGCTGAAGGCGCGCGGACGGGCGTTTGAGTACGTGGCCGTGGCGCGCGAGCGTCATGACCAGCGGGTGCAGCGGATGGCCGCCGAATGCCGTGCGCACGGCATTGCCGTCCGCTCCCTCGCGCGGCAGGACCTGGACCGGCTTGCGGGCACGCCTTCGCATCAGGGCGTGGTCGCGGTGACTTCGGAAAAGCAGTACGTGGAGGTTGACGACCTGCTCGCTTCGCGCCGCGGGCGGCACGCGTTCCTGGTGGTGCTCGACGGCGTGGAGGACCCGCACAATCTGGGGGCCATCATCCGTACCGCCGACGCGGCCGGTGCCGATGGCATCGTGATACCCGAGCGCCGCGCCGTGGGCGTGACCGGCACGGTGGCCAAGGCATCGGCGGGCGCCGCCGAACATTTGCCGATCGCGAAGGTCACCAACATCAGCCGCACCGTGGAAGAGCTGAAGCGCAACCGCCTGTGGACCGTCGGGCTGGACGAGCGCGGCGACCGCCTCTACGACCGGGTCGACTACAACATGGATTGCGCGCTGGTGCTCGGCGCCGAGGGCAAGGGACTGCACGAGCAGGTGCGCAAACATTGCGATTTTGTCGTGTCTATACCCATGCTGGGCCAGGTGCCGTCGTTGAACGTTTCGGTGGCGGCGGCGGTGGTGATGTACGAAGTCGCCCGCCAGCGAAGAACCCGAGGCATTCACTCAGCCAGGGAGGCAGAAGAAACCAAAAAATGAAGTCTCTGTGTCTCCTCTGCGTCCTCTGTGTCCTCTGTGTTAAGGCCTTCGGTCTCGACCGCGCCGCGTTCACCTTCACCCGCTACGACCTCGAAGTCCGCATTGACCCCCAGGGCCATGCTCTGGCCGCGCGCGGCAAGATCCGCCTGCGCAACGATTCCGACACTCCGCAGCGCAACCTGGCGCTGCAGATTTCCTCGTCGCTCACCTGGCGGATGATTGAGCTGAACGGCAAGCCGGTCCAGTATCTGACGGAGCCCTACACCACCGACATCGACCACACCGGCGCGGTGAGCGAAGCTATCGTGACGCTGCCCTCGGCGGTGCCGCCCAAGGGTGACATCGAGATCGAGGTCGGCTACCAGGGCCAGATCACCCGCGAGGCAACGCGGTTGACGCGCGCCGGCGTGCCCGCCCAGGCCGCCCAGCACAACGATTGGGACCAGGTGGCGGAGCCCATTACCGCGGTTCGCGGCATCGGCTACGTTGCCTGGTATCCGGTGTCGCTGGCGGCGGCCAATGTTTCCGACAACCTGTTTGCGGCGCTCGACAACTGGAAAACATCGCAGCGCGATACCACCATGCGGGTGAGCCTCTGCTGGGTGAGCGAGTCCAATTTGACGGTGGTGGCCAACGGCGCTTCCGAAGGCGTCACCCGTCACTTACTCGGCCCGGGAGAGGAGACGAACACCAACACCGGGTGCTCCACCTACACTTTCTCCGCGCTGTCGGCCACGGTGCCCATGTTCGCCGTCGCCGATTTCACCGCGCTGGCCCGCCCCGCAATCAACGTCTATCACCTGCCTGCGCAGGCAGCAGCGGCGCAGGAATATGCCCTCGCGGCGGAAAAGGCTCTGCCCTTCGAGAGCCAATGGTTCGGCGCGCCGCGGTCGAAAGTTACGGTCGTGCAGCTTCCCGAAATCGGCGACGCGCCCTTCGAAAGCGGCCCGCTGTTGTTCACGCCGCTGGAAATGCGGAACCGCAACTCCCTCGAGCTTCGCATGATGCACCAACTGGCGCACGCGTCGTTCACCTCGCCGCGGCCCTGGATCAACGAGGGCCTGGCGCAGTTCGCCGAGGTGCTGGAACGCGAACAGCAGGGCGGACGCTCCGCCGCGCTCGCCTACCTGCAGCAGTTTCTGCCGCCGCTCCAGGCCGCCGAGGCCGCCGGCGCTTCGCCCAGGGACGGCACGCCCTCACCGCGCCCCGGGCTGATCGCGTCCAGCGACGAGATCATGTATCGCGTGAAGGCCATGTACGTCTGGTGGATGCTGCGCGACATGCTCGGCGACGCACGCGCTGCAGCAGGCAATTCGGCAAATATCGCGTGCCGGAGGACAAGAACACCGGCTACATGCAGCAACTGGTTGAACAGGCCTCGCATCGCGGCCTGGAATGGTTCTTTGACGACTGGGTGTACCGCGACCGCGGCCTGCCCGACTTTCGCGTGGAGAGAGCGTTCCCGCGCGTCACCCTCAACGGCAGCTACGTGGTTACGGTAACCGTGGCGAATGACGGCCATGCCGCCGCCGAAGTGCCGGTGATGGTGAGCGCACCGGGCGGCGAGCACAGTCAACGAATGCTGGTGAAAGCGAACAGCAAGGAGGTGGGCCGCATCGAGATGCCGGAAGTGCCTTCGAAAGCGGTGGTCAACGACGGCAGCGTGCCGGAGGCGAATACGAAGAACAATTCGCTGCGGATTGCGGTCCGGGAATAGCGACAAGCAACCAGCCGATCACGAATTGCTGATTACTGATTCCCGAGCACTCGCTACAATCGCTCCTGGAGGGGAACGTGCCTTACATCCAATTCCTCGGCGCGGCGGGAATCGTCACCGGCTCCAAGCACCTGATCAACACGGCCCGCAACGGCAGTCCCGGAATCCAGGTGCTCGTCGATTGCGGCCTCTTTCAAGGGCAGAAAGAATGGCGGGAGCGCAACTGGCAGGACCCGCCCATCCCGCGGCGTGATATCGACGCTGTCATCCTGACCCATGCCCATCTCGACCACTCCGGCTGGATTCCACGGCTGGTGAAGGAGGGCTTCAAGGGCCCCATCTACGCCACTCCGCCGACCATTGATCTCTGCTCCATCCTGCTGCCCGATTCCGGCCATCTGCAGGAAGAAGACGCGGCCTTCCACAACAAGCGAAAGTCGTCGAAGCACAATCCCGCCCTGCCGCTCTACACCTTCGAAGAAGCGCAGGACTGCATGCAGTTCTTCCGCCCGGTCGAGTTCCGGCAGACGCAGCAGTTCAGCCCGACTTCGGCTTCCGCTTCGTGCACGCCGCGCACATTCTGGGCTCGTCGATGGCGGAGATCACCCTGGCGCTCGCGCCGGCTGCTGTTCACCGGCGACATCGGGCGCGTGCGCGACTCCGAAATTGCGCCGGGGCAGCGTGCTCCACTCCGGCCCGCACTGAAGGCGAAAGCACCGACATCCTGGTGATGGAATCCACCTACGGCAACCGCCTGCATCCCGAGAACGATCCCCGCCCCGAACTGGCGCGCCTGATCCGCGAGACGGTGCAGCGCGGCGGCTGCGTCATCATTCCCGCCTTCGCAGTGGAGCGCACCCAGAAGCTGCTGTTCATGCTGAAGGAACTGATGGAGTCGGGCGAGATTCCGCGCGTTCCCGTGCACGCCGACAGCCCCATGGCCATCCAAGCGGTGAATGTTTTCCTGAAGCACAGCGAGGAATTCAGCCAGCAAACCAGGCAGCTCATCGCGCAGCTACGGCTCGCCGCTCACCTGGGACGGCTTCTACTTCGACTCCACCCCGGCGGAATCGAAAAAGATCAACGACAGCCATTACCCGATGATCATCGTCTCCTCCAGCGGCATGGTGCACCGGCGGGCGCATCCTGCACCACCTGCTGCAGCGCCTGCCCGATCCGCGCAACCTGGTGCTGCTCATCGGATTCCAGGCGCCGGGGACGCGCGGCTTCACCATCAAGAGCGGCGCCCGGGAGGTGAAGATGTTCGGAGAGATCGTGCAGATGCGCGCGCAGGTGGCGGCGCTGGAACAGTTCAGCGATCATGCTGACACGCCGGAGCTGCTGGAATGGCTGCACACCTTCAAGAACCCGCCATTACAGACTTTCCTGGTCCACGGCGAGCCCGCCGCCTCGGCCGCCTTGCAGGCCAGCATGACCCAGGAGCTGCGCTGGCGCGTCGAGGTGGCGCAGTACCTGCAGAAGGTGCCGCTGGGCGGTACGGCACAAGGTGCCTAGTGGCGCTGCTACTCGATTGCAAAAACGGCGTAAACGGTCGCACTCTGCTTCACCTTTGCGGGATAGAGGCTCAGAACAGGTTGCCTCGTCGTGCCGCTGACGTTTACGCTTGCCATTTGTGTGTTCACAGTGCCCCCTCCGCCAAACAATATCGAGGCGATTGAAGCGCGGTTGCTGGCATATACCAGTTCTCCAATCTTCGAGTTCAATCCTTTCGCCATCTGTTCCGCGATGCTGCGGGCTTTCGCCAAAGCAGCTCCGCTCGCCTTCGCTTGTAACGCGTTCGGGTCACCAACTTCCCACTGAACATCGTCGACCGTGTTTGCGCCAGATTTCATGGCGAGATCCACGATCTTGGCGGCGTCCACGGCACGCACCCGCACCTTCCAGGATTGGGACGCTTCGAACTGGCGCTCCGTACGCAGCTTTAGGTCCCACTTCGGATCGAGTTCAACGCGATCGATCTTCAGTTCGCCAGATTCAATTTGCTCCCGGCGGATACCTGCGTTCGTGAGAGCAGTCGTCAGTTGATCCGAAGCGCGGACCATCTCGGTGTATGCCTCGGAGTGACTAGTTCCGTAATTACGGTGTCCCAAGGTCACAACGGCAAAATCAGGATCGGCGGTGACTGACTCATCTGCTGTTACGGAGATGGTCTTGTTGGTCCTGCTGACTTGAACCATTTGAGCACTGCTCATCGTGCAAGCAAACAGAAGAACAAGGACTAAGAGGTGTTGCGGCTTCATGGGTGTAAGCCTTTATTGAGGTATGAAGGTAGGCTTGTACTAAACGATCGAAGAGAAGTAAAGGTCAATCTACCCGCGGGCTGTTGGTGAATTCCACCAGCGCATCCAGCTTAGCGCGGGCGGCGCCGGAATCCAGCGAAAACGCGGCCCGCGGGATGCCTTCGCGGATATTGTCCACCAGTCCGGCGGCGACCAGAGCGGCGGCGGCATTCAGCAGCACCACGTCGCGCCGCGGTGAGCGCTCCCCGTCGAGGATCTGCTGGATGATGGCCGCGTTTTCCTGGACGTTGCCGCCCGATATTTCCGCCAGCGGCGCCCGCTTCAGCCCGAACTCTTCGGGCGTCACCTCGTAGGCGCGCACCAGGCCCTCGCGCATCTCTGCCACCCGCGTGGGCCCGGTAATGGTGATCTCGTCCAGGCCGTCGTCTCCGTGCACCACCAGCGCCCGCCGCAGGCCCAGCATGGCCAACGCCTCGGCCAGCTTTTCCACCAGCTCGGCGGAATAAACGCCCACCACCTGCGCGGAAGCGTGCGCCGGGTTGGTAAGCGGCCCCAGAAGATTGAAGACGGTGGGCAGGCGCAACTCGCGCCGCGCCGCCTGGACATATTTCATCGCCGAGTGCATCGCGGGCGCGAACAGGAAGGCGATTCCCACCTGCTCCAGGCATGCCCCCAGTCGCGCCGGAGGCACCGTGATGTCGACCCCGAGAGCTTCAATCACATCAGCCGAACCACACTTGGAGGTCGCGCTGCGGTTGCCGTGCTTGGCCACGCGCACTCCCGCTCCGGCCACGCACAGCGCCGTGGCGGTGGAGATGTTGAACGTGCCGCTGGCGTCTCCGCCGGTTCCGCAGGTGTCTACCAGGGCGTCTCGTTCGGTGCCGCTGGCATCGAGCAGCGAGTTGTGGGTCACCGCCAGCGGAGTGGCGGCGGCGCGGATGGCCTCGGCGAAGCCGACAATCTCGTCCACCGTCTCACCCTTCATGTGCAGCGCCACCAGCAGCGCCGCAATCTGCGCATCGCTGGCCTGTCCGGTGAGCACTTCGGTCATCACCGCGCGCGCCTCCTCGCGCGAGAGCGGCTCGCGGTGGTTGGCGATGCGGTGCAGGGCGTCGAGGATCATCAGGTGGGCGTGAGCGTTTATGCTAGCACGCGCGCAGCGCCTTCCGGGCACTCACTTTTTCGACTCTTCGGCGGCCCGTTCCGCCTTGGCCGCCATTTTGCTGTTGAACCGGGCCGCATCGATCACCATGCGTTCGTGCGTCCCCTCCGAGATGGTGTCCATCCCGTCGTCGGCCTTCACCGAGAAGGTCAGCTTGCGGCCTTCCACCTTCTCCAGCTTCACCCGCACGGTCACCGTCAGGCCGGGCGGCGTGGCCGCCAGATGGCTGAACTTCACGTCCGTGCCCACGCTCTGTTCCCGCGGCCAGTCCAGGTGCGGATTGATGGCTTGTATGCAACTCCACTCCAACAGCCCCACCATGAAGCCCGTGGCCAGCACCCTCGGCATAAGCTGGAACTCGGGCGCTTCCGGGTAGAGGTAGGGCACCGTCTTGTTCTCCGGTACGCGGAACCGGAACTCGTGCGTGAGCCCGGGCCGCAGAGTGTCTTTCATGCTGCTCCTCCTGGCATGGCGGTGGTCAGCGATTATCGCATTCCGCGGGCGCCATGCTGTAATTCCGTTTACGCGGCGCGCGGGGTTTTATACAATCACGAGTTTTGGCGGGCATTTTGCAAGCTCGCTGTAGCGGATTCCTATCATGAAAATTCACGAGTACCAGGCAAAGGCAATTCTTGCGAAATACGGCGTCGCCGTTCCCCGCGGCGAAATGGCCACCACCCGCGAGGAAGCGGAAGCGATCGCCAAGCGGCTGATGGACAGCGGCTCGCAGGTGGTGGTGGTGAAGGCGCAGATCCACGCCGGCGGGCGCGGCAAGGGCGGCGGCGTCAAACTCGCCAAGTCGGTCGAGGAAGCCGGTGAGCTGGCGTCGAAGATGCTGGGCATGACGCTGGTCACCCACCAGACCGGCCCCGAAGGCCGCATCGTCCGCCGGCTGCTGATCGAAGAAGGGCTGCCCATCGAGCGCGAGCTTTACCTCAGCATGCTGCTGGACCGCGCCGAAGCCAAGCTGCTGGTCATGGCTTCGCAATCCGGCGGCATGGAGATCGAGCAGGTCGCCGCCGAGCATCCCGAGGCCATCCTCAAGGAGCACATCGAGCCCGCCGTCGGCCTGGCGCCATTCCAGGCGCGCAAGATCGCCTTCGGACTGGGGCTGAAGCCCGAGATGGTCAACCAGGCGGTGGCCTTCCTCGCCTCGATGTACAAGGCCTACCTGGACACGGACGCGTCGCTGGTGGAGATCAACCCGCTCATCACCACCAAGGACAATCGCCTGATCGCGCTCGACGCCAAGGTCAACTTCGACGACAACGCGCTCTTCCGCCACAAGGACATCCGCGAGCTGCGCGACATCAGCGAGGAAGACCCGCTCGAGGTCGAGGCCAGCAAGTACGGGCTCAACTACATCAAGCTCGACGGCAACGTCGGCTGCATGGTGAACGGCGCCGGCCTGGCCATGTCCACCATGGACATCATCAAGTATGCGGGCGGCATGCCCGCCAACTTTCTCGATGTCGGCGGCGGCGCCAACGAGGAGCAGGTGACGAACGCCTTCGAGATCCTGCTCAGCGACAAGAACGTGAGGGCCGTGCTCATCAACATCTTCGGCGGCATCCTGCGCGTGGACACGCTCGCCAACGGCGTGGTGCAGGCCGCGCGCAAAACCAATATCCAGCTTCCCATCGTGCTGCGGCTGGAAGGCACCAACGTCGAGCAGGGCCGCCAGATCCTGAAGGAAACCGGATTGAATTTCATCGTCGCCGAAACCATGAAGGACGCGGCCGAGAAGGTGGTCGCGGCGGCCGGAAGCGCCTGAAAGAACGTTATCGGTTTTCGGTTGTCGGTTTTCGGTAAACACGGCTGATGAGAGGTACAACTGAAAACCGAGAACCGAGAACCGAAAACGCCTTAGGACCATGGCCGAAGACCGACGGCCCAAGGCCGACGACCAACGGCCAATGGCTGATAGCTGAAAGCTGAGAGCTAACCATGAGCATACTCGTTGACCAGAAGACGAAAGTTCTCGTGCAGGGCCTGACCGGCAAGGAAGGCACGTTCCACGCCAAAACCTGCGCCGAATACGGCACCAAGATGGTCGGCGGGGTCACGCCCGGCAAGGGCGGCACCACCCACGAAGGCTGGCCCATCTTCAACACCGTGCAGGAAGCGGTGGATAAGACCGGGGCCGACGCCTCCGTGATCTTCGTCCCTCCCGCCTTTGCCGCCGACGCCATCATGGAAGCCGCCGACGCGGAGATTGAACTGATCGTCTGCATCACCGAGGGCATTCCCGCGATGGACATGGTGAGAGTCTGGGAATTTCTGCAGACGCGCCGTTCGCGGCTGATCGGGCCCAACTGCCCGGGCATCATCTCGCCCGGGCAAATGCAAGATCGGCATCATGCCCGGCCACATCCATCGCGAAGGCCCCATCGGCATCGTCTCCCGCTCCGGCACGCTGACCTACGAAGCGGTCACCAGCTCACGCAACGTGGCATCGGGCAGTCCACGGCCATCGGCATTGGCGGCGATCCCATTATCGGCACCAACTTCGTCGATGCGCTGGATCTGTTCAACCGCGATCCGCAGACCGAGGCCATCGTGATGATCGGCGAGATCGGCGGCAACGCCGAAGAGACCGCGGCCGAATATGTCAAGGCGCACGTCAAGAAGCCGGTGGTGTCGTTCATCGCCGGACAGACCGCGCCCCCCGGACGCCGCATGGGACACGCCGGCGCCATCATTGCCGGCGGTCACGGCACGGCGGCGGAAAAGATCCACGCTCTGGAAGCCGCCGGCATCCGCGTCGCCAAGTCGCCCGCCGATATCGGCGATACCGTGCTGGCGGCGATTGGGGCGACCGCCAGAGCCTAGAAGGTTTGACAATTTCGTTTTGAAGGGGCGTGGCTTCAGCCGCGGCCGCAAGGAGTCCGGTCTCGGCGCTTTAGCCATTGAGGAAGCCGTCACCGAACTGCCGAACGCCATTTACACCAGAGACTGCCAGTAACCGCTAATTGCCAATTGCTCAAATGAAAACTCTCCAACGCACTCTCGCCATCGTCAAGCCGGACGCGGTTTCCCGCAACGCCACCGGCGACATCGTTGCCATCATCGAGGCCAACGGCTTTCGCATCATCGCCATGAAGATGCTGCACATTACGAAGAAGCAGGCGGAAGGCTTCTACGCCGTGCATGCCGACAAGCCGTTTTTTGAATCGCTCACCAGCTTCATGTCCAGCGGGCCCATCGTTGTCATGGCGCTGGAGAAGGAAGATGCCATCAAGGCCTGGCGCGAACTCATGGGGCCCACCAATCCCGCCAACGCCGGCGAAGGCACGGTCCGCAAGAAGTGGGGCGCCAGCATCGAGCGCAACGCCATCCACGGCTCCGACGCCGACGACACCGCCCGCTTCGAGCTCTCTTACTTCTTCGCCGGCTACGAGTTGCTGTAAAAGCTGTCAGCTTTCAGCCATCAGCCGCAAACGGCGTGACCGGCAATCGATCACGACAGTTGAGGGCCCTCATGCCTCTGTTCAAACCACGTTGTTGAAGGGCCGCACGACCGAGCAGAAAGGGCGATCATCCGATCGCCATGTCGCCCGGTCACCCGACGGCTAAAATCCCTGCGCCACCAAACCCTCGACCGTAGTGCCTGTCTGGCGTCCGCCCATCATCTTCTCGACGTATTTCGCCACAATGTCGGTCTCGATGTTCACCGGGTCGCCCGGGCGGAGCGATCCCAGGTTGGTGGCTTCCGCCGTGTGCGGGATGATGGCGATGGTTACCTCTGTTGCCCTCCATCCGCGCCACCGTCAGGCTGATGCCTTCGATCGCAATGCGAGCCCTTGTAGACCACGTAGCGCTCCAGTTCCGGCGGAACTTCAACCTGCAGCCAGAAATCTTCGGCGCCCGGGATCCGCTCCAGACCCAGGAATTTGCCGGTCCCGTCCACGTGTCCCTGCACGATGTGGCCGCCCATGCGTCCGTCGGCCTTCATTGGCAGCTCCAGGTTGACCAGCGCGCCCTCGGTGATGCGCGACAATGACGTGAGGCGCCAGGTTTCCTCCGCCAGATCAGCGCGGAAGGAATTCGGGGTAATCTCGATGGCGGTCAGGCAGACGCCGCTGACGGCGATGCTGTTGCCCTTCTTCAGTTCGCGCGGAGCGTTCTCGAGCCTCGATGGTGAGGCGGCGAGTGCCGCGCTCCTCGACAATGCGCTCGACTCGGCCAACTTCTTCAACAATGCCAGTGAACATGATGGTTTCCTGAACTCAGTATATTAGTACGTCAGTAGCTCAGTATGTCAGTACCCGGTGAGTAATGCATTTACTGTGTTACTGAACTACTGAATTACTGAGTTACTCCCCATACGGATCCCTCAGATATCCCTCGACCGCGAAATCTTCGCCGAAGCGGTGCAGGCGGACGATCTTTACGTGCGCGGCGTCGCCCATGCGCGGAAGCCTGCGCCGGCGGCGAAGGGCACGGAGCCGGTGCCGGCCAGAATTTTCGGCGCGTAGTAGAGAAAAACTTTGTCGACGATGCCGGCGGCCAGTGCCGCCCAGTTGACCATGGCGCCGCCTTCGATGAGCACGCTGGTGATTTCCATTTCGCCGAGACGGCGGACGATCGCGGCGCAGGTCGGGGCGGCCGTCGGCACGCTGACCAACGCAACCTGCTCCACGCGAATGCCGCGAGTCCTTCAATCTCCTTGCGCTTCTTCTCCTCGGCCAAGGAGCAGACCACGAGACGTCGTCGCTGCGCGTCTTCACCACGCGCGAATCCAGCGGCAGGCGCAGGCGCGAATCGAGCATGACGCGCAGCAGCGGCCGGCGGCGGGCAGTCGGGTGCGGTCGGTCAGCAGGGGTCGTCGGCGACGATGGTGCCGACGCCGACCATGATGGCGTCGTGCTGGTGGCGTAGCTCCTGCACGTGGGCGCGCGCCTCTCGCTGGTGATCCAGCCGCCGGTGGCGCCGCCAGCGCCCACGCCGGGGATTGTCGGACTCCGCCGGGCGGCGGCGCGATCTTGCCGTCGAGGGTCATCGCCGCCTTCAGCGTCACCAGCGGCGTGCGGGTGCGGATGTATTTGGCAAAGGCCTCGTTGAGCTTGGCGCGCTTCCTCGTCGCAGATGCCGCTCGTAACCTCGATGCCCGCCGCGCGCAGTCTGTGCGAAGCCCTGGCCGCTGACCAGCGGATTGGGATCCTGCATGGCAGGCGACCACGCGCGCGATGCCGGCCTGATGACCGCGTCGGCGCAGGGACCGGTGCGTCCCTGGTGCGAGCACGGTTCGAGGTTGATGTAGAGAGTCGCGCCGCGGGCTCGCTCGCCAGCTTTTTCGAGCGCCAGGATTTCGGCGTGCTTCACGCCGTCATAGGTGTGAAGTACCCTCGCCGAGCACTTCTGCCCCGGAGTCACGACCACGGCGCCGACCCGGGGATTGGGCGAGCCAGGCGCGATTCCGTGTCGCGCCAGCTCCAGCGCGCGCTGCATGAAGTGTTCGTCCTGGCGGTGGACATCCATGGTCGCAGTCACTCGTGTCGAAGACGGCCACAGCGGCACCGCTGCGCCAGACGACCACATAGTACGTGTCACGCGATCTTGCTCGTGAAGTCCAAACACCGCTCACGATCTTCCGCTCACTCGAACAGCGAATCCACGAACTCCTTGCGCGTCGAACGGCAGCAGGTCGCCGGCCTTTTCGCCCACGCCGACGTAGCGCACCGGCAATCCCAGCTCGCGGGAGATGGCGACCACGACGCCACCCTTGGCCGTGCCGTCCAGCTTGGTGAGCACGATGCCGGTCACGCCTGCCGACTGCGTGAACAGGCGCGCCTGCTGCAATCCGTTCTGGCCGGTGGTGGCGTCCATCACCAGCAGCGTCTCATGCGGCGCGCCGGGAATGATGCGCTGCGCGGTGCGGCGCATCTTTTCGCAGTTCGGTCCATCAGGTTGGTCTTGGTGTGCAGGCGGCCGGCGGTGTCGACGATGACGTAATCGGTTTTGCGCGCGCGTTGGCGGCCTGCAGGGCGTCGAAGAGCACGGCCGCGGGATCGCCTCCGGGCTTGGTCTTGATCACTTCGGTGCCGGTGCGCTCGCCCCAGACTTCCAGTTGCTCGATGGCGGCGGCGCGGAAAGTGTCGGCGGCGCAGAGCAGCACCGTCTTGCCCTGGGCGCGCAAGACGCTGCGCCAGCTTGCCGATGGTGGTGGTCTTGCCGGTGCCGTTGACGCCGACCACCAGGATCACTTCGGGCGTGTCCGATCCACCTTTGCACCGGCTGCAGCGTTGGCGCGGCTGCAGGATGGCAAGCAACTCCTCCTTGAGCAGCGCGCTTGAGTTCCTCGACGTTGCCTGATCTGCTTGCGGTCGGCTTTTTCGCGCAGTGCTGTTCAAGACTTCGTGGTGGTGGCCGTGCCAAGGTCGGCGCCGATCAGTGTGGCTTCCAGGTCGTCGAGGGTATCGCGGTCGATTTCCTTGCGGGATGCAGACCACTTCGTCGATGCGCTCGCTCAGGTTCTCGCGCGTGCGCGAGACCGCCTGCTTCATGCGTTCGAACAGACCCGCTTTCGGCTCCTCGTCCAGGCTGCCGAACAGCGTCTGAATCATCGGACCTCGGAGGCGCACAGCGCCCAACGGCACCGGCGCGAAACCATTCATTATAGATGGGCGGCGACGCAGGAAACCACGGCAGCATCCGCCGACTTTGTCCCACCCGGGAACGAATTGCGCGCTCCACCTCGCCGGCGGAGACAATTTGAGCGAGCCCGGTGCTAAGGTTCGCGCCGCGCTTGACCGCTCCGGCGCGGGGCGTTACCCTTCTTTCGCTGTCACAGTGGGATGTGACGATTGTTTCCGCGGGTCGGCATCGGCTTGGCCCGGTTTTCCCTTTTTTCCTCCCTGGCGTATTCCATTCCGCGAAAGGAGTCCCCCTATGATTTCGCGCATCGTCAGCTGCAACGTGAGGCCGGAGAAAATCGCCGATTTCCGCCAAGCCCTGAAAACCGAGGTGCTGCCCGCCATCAGCGACCAGCCCGGGTTTGTTGATCTGGTAGAGTCTTTCGACACCGCCACCGGGCAGTTCGTCTGCACAACGCTGTGGAACACACGCGCCGACGTGGAGAACTACGACCAGGGGCTGTTCCAGGACATTGCGCAGCGGCTGATGCCCATGGTCAACGGCCAGCCCGACATCAAGACCCTGGCGGTGGAGAACTCCACCATGCACGACATCAGGTCAGGAAAATCGGCGGCGGCGTAGGATTGAAGAATTCAGCCACGGAATTGCACGGATCCCTCGGTCCTAAGCGGACCGGCCGGCCTCCGTGAAATCCGTGGCTTGTTTTGTCTGCGGGGTCTACGTCGCCTGCGCGGCCTGGACGGTGGCAGCATTGGCCTCGGCCGCGGCGGCCAGCTCCTCTTCCACCACGGCGGCGCGGCGGACGTGCAGGTCGCCCCGTGCAAAGACGCGCTCCAGCGCGCTCACCACCTCGGGGTCGAACTTGGTGGTCGCCAGCGAACGAATGATCTTCACCGCGTAGTCGGGCGGGCGCGCCGCCTGGTAGGGGCGGTTGGTGGTCATGGCATCGAAGGTGTCGGCCACGCTGATGATGCGCGGCACCAGGGGAAGGTCGTCGCCCTTCAGGCCGAAGGGATACCCGCGGCCGTCCAGCGATTCGTGGTGCAACTCGATGCCCGGGATCATCTCCTTCAACTGCTGCACTGGGCGCAGGATGTTGGCGCCGCGCGTGGTGTGGGTCTTCATGATCTCGAACTCTTCCGGGGTCAGCGCGCCCGGCTTCTTCAGGATCCGGTCCTCGATCCCGATCTTGCCCACGTCGTGCAGTTGCGCCGAGACGCGCACCACTTCGATCTGCTCGCCGCTCATTCCCATCTCCTTGGCGATCAGGGTGGAGAAGCGCGTCACGCGGTCGGAGTGGCCGCGGGTGTACGGGTCCTTTTCGTCGACCGCGCCGGCCAGCATCTGGATGGAGCCCATGAACAGCGCCCGGTTTTCCTCGGCGGCGCGCTTCAGATCGGCGACGAAGCGCTCCAGGTCCTCGGTCATGTGGTTGAAGGTCTGCGCCAGTTCGCCGAACTCGGTGCGGCTGGTGAGTTGCACCCGTTGGGAGAAGTCGCCGCGGGCGATGGCGCGGCTGGAGTGGGTCAGGATATCCAGCGGCCCGGTGATGCGGCGCGCCGCGAAAACGCTGAGCAGGATGGCCAGGGCCACGGCGTAAAACGCATAGCGCAGCGCCTGGCTCTGCATCTCCGCGATGTCGGTGTAGGCTTCCCGTTGCGGTTTCTGCGCGATCACTGCCCACTCCAGCGAGCGCACCGGGCTGAACGTGCCCAGCATGGCGGTCTTTTCACCGTCCGCGTCGGTAATCGTGAATTCCTTGGTCTCCACCACCGCCCTGCCGCTGGAATCGACAAAACTCTTGACGATCTCAAACTTGGTCATGTCCTGGCCGGTCGCGTAGCTGGGAGTGGCGGCGGCGACCAGTCTTCCCTGCCGGTCCACGACGTAGGTCAGCAACCCGCCGAACTTGGCGACCTCCCGCAGACGCAGGCGCAGGAAATCCAAGTCCACTGCGGCGCCAAGCATTCCCAGAAAGCGCCCGCCACCCATGATCGGCTGGCTGAAGAGCACCACGATGCGGCGCTCGCGCCCGGTTTCGACGGCCAGCGCTTGCCCGCTATAGGCGCGCCCCTGGCTGGCGGCCATGAAAGCTCGTTCCATCTCTTTGCGCAGAAAGTCATCCGGGGTCAGCCGTCCGGAGGAAATCCCCTTGCCGTCGGCGTTGAGCACGGTCGCATAGCCGATGTCCGTGGAGGAAGAAACGAACTTTTCCAGCAGCGCGCGCAACTCGGGCGCGTTGACGTGCTCTCCATGCAGGTCGCCACCGCTGGCGATCACAATCGCCGAAGTCAGGTTGGCGAGCATGGTTTGCAGGCTGCGCTGCCGGTGCTCCATGTCTTCGCCGACCGATTGCGTGATCGTGTTCTGAAGATACATTTCGTTGGTCTTCAGGCGATCACGGTTCTGTGCGATTACCTGCCCGGCGTAGAAATACATCGGCACCACGCTCACTAGAACGAGCACGCCGAGGATCAGGTACAGAATCGGGATGCGAACTGGAAGGGGTAGCTTTTCGAACAAGTTGCCGCGCCCTCACTTAACGGGATTGTAAGATGAAAGCTGCACCACGAAGGCTACAAAATCTTGCCGGGGAATTACCGAAGTACCCGGCCGCCGCATCTCACCCAAGTTGGCGCCATGACCCGGATCACCGCCCTGATTCACACCTACAACGACGCCGATCGCATCGCGCGCGCGTTGGAGTCGCTGCGCGCCTGCGATGAGCTGCTGGTGATCGACCATGGCTCCCGCGACGATACCGCCAGGGTTGCCGGTCAGTGCGGCGCCACCGTCAAAGCCGCCGTCCCCGGCGTGAGCCCCGGGGTGTACGCCATCGATGCCCACCACAATTGGGTGCTGTGCCTGCTGCCCAGCGAGGCGGTCAGCGAGGCGCTGGAGTCTTCCCTGCTCGAATGGAAGAAAAGAAACCACGACAAGCTGAAGCCGGCCGAGTTGGGCCATGGCGAGCCGGAACACCACAGCGTCTCCTTCCAGGTGCGGGAGCAGACGGAAAACGGCTGGAAGGAGTTAGGCGCCCACACGCGCCTGGTGAATCGCAACCTGATTAACTGGCCGGACCATCTTCCCCTCGACGATCCCCATGCCGAACTGCTTCCGGGACATCTGCTCCGCTATTCCAAGGCTTAGCCGCCGGATTCGGCGCCCGCGGATGCACCATTCTTGCCAGCAGTGGCGATTGCATCGTTCTGGCCTGTAGTGTGGTTGGCTGCGATAATCTTCCTACTCGCGTCCATCACAACCCATGGACCCTCTGCTCGCAACCGCGATTTTTCTATTCGGGCTGACGTTCGGCAGCTTCCTGAACGTCTGCATTCACCGGATTCCGCGTGGCCTCTCGGTGGTGACGCCCAGGTCGGCGTGTCTGCGGTGCCGGCGGCCAATCAAAGCCTACGACAATATCCCGGTGCTGAGCTGGCTGATTCTGCGCGGCCGTTGCCGCCACTGCGGCGCTGCCATATCGCCTCGCTACCTGGCGGTGGAGTTGCTCACCGGCCTGCTCTTCGTGGCCTGCTATGCGCGCTTTGGCCTGAACTTGCTGACCCTGAAATATTGCCTGTTTTCGTTTCTCATTGTCGGGCTGGTTTTCACCGACGCGGAATGGAAACTGCTTCCCGACGCCCTCACCCTGCCCGGCCTGGCTGCCGGACTGGCGCTCAGCCTGGTGGCGCCGGTCAACGACGTGGTCACCCGGATGTTGCCGGGAAGATTCGGCGTTCCGGCTGACGCCTCCTGGCGCGTGCTGTCTCTCGCTGATGCCCTGCTCGGCGCCGCCGTGGGCGCCTCCTTTTTCTACGGCATCGCCATGCTCTACCTGCATGCGCGCGGGCGCGAGGGCATGGGACTGGGCGACGTGAAGCTGATGGCCATGGTCGGCGCCTTCCTCGGGGTGCGCCTGATGGTGCTCACCATTTTCGGCGCCTCGCTGGTGGGCTCGCTGTTCGGACTGGGCACGGTCCTGGTGGTCTGGATGAAGCGCACGCGCCGGCGGCGGGAGCGCAATCGCGAGCCGGCTTCGGTGGCGCGGCGGCGCGCCTGGCAATCGGCGCGCAATGTGTACCGCCACTACGAGATGCCGTTCGGGGTGTTTCTCGGCTCCATGGCCATGGTCGCCTTGTTTTTCGGCAGCTCACTTCTCCGCTGGTACTGGCGGGCATACCTGTAAGTTTCCGCCGGGCGGGGAGAAGGACATGCCCATTTGCGGCGTTTACCTTAGTGCTTCTGGTGCGAATCCTGGGCCAGAATGCACGGAAGCGGAGCTACAATCGCGCTCGGGAGAATGTATTCCTATGAAACGGACCCTCTACGGTTTGGTCGCGGTTTTGTTGTTTTCTTTGACGGTCGGCATTTGCGCCCGCGCGCAGCAGTCGCTGGGCGAGGTGGCGCGGCATCAGCGGGAATCAAGGCACCCGAGTGCGGCGAAGGTTTATACCAACGACGACTTCGCCCCGGTTCCGGCAGCAAGCGAACCGGCGGCCACGGACAAGGCGGAAAAGTCCGAAGCGGCAACCGCCGCGAAAGCCGGAGAAAAAAAGGCCGAGGAAAAAACCGAAGACAAAACGAAGGCGGCCGCCGACTTGAAGGCCAACGTTGAAGATCAGAAGAAAAACATCGCCCAAATGGAGCACGAGCTCGATATCGCCCAGCGCGAATACCGCTTGAAGGTGGCGGTCTACTACTCCGACGCCGGCAACAGCCTGCGCGACTCCAAGAAGTGGGCGGAAGAAGACCGCAAGCAGCGGGCGGAGATCGAGAGCAAGCAGAAGGCGATTAACGACGCCAAGCAGAAGCTGGACAGCCTGCAGGAAGAGGCTCGCAAAGCCGGGGTCCGGACGGAATAAGCGGCCGGATTTGCAGCTTCCCGGGCGCCTGGGGCCGCCAGCCTGCGCTGTTGCCTCTGGTATAATTCATAAGCCTCCAGAAAATCGGTCCTGATTTGACCGCATTGGGCAGTGCGGAAGTGGTGGAACTGGCAGACACACCATCTTGAGGGGGTGGCGCCGAAAGGCGTGGGGGTTCAAATCCCCCCTTCCGCACCAACTCATATCCCGAAAAGCCCCGGAGGAAGTCGAGGAAAGGAAGCGGCCGCGCTCAGGCCGCATCAGCAGAATGGTTGTTGTCGTCACTATCATCCATATTCTGGTTTGCGCGTTCCTGATCATCGTTGTCTTCTTGCAGAGCGGGCAGAGCGCCGATATTGCCGCCGCTTTCGGTGGCATGGGCAGCCAGACCGCGTTCGGGCCGCGTGGCGCCTCCACCATCCTGACCAAGGCCACCACCTGGGCCGCCGTGATCTTCATGCTCACCTCGATCACCCTGTCCATCTACGCCTCCAGACGCTCGAACTCCTCCTCCTCCGTGCTAGGGAACGTGAAGTCGCAGCCCGCCCAGACGCAGCCGCAGAAGGCGCCGGCTCCGGCCCCGGCAGCGCCGAAATAGCTTTTCACTCGGCTTTCAACTCTTAGCCAGGGTTGGTTTAGGATTGCTAGGCTCCCGCAATTCGGGGGCCTTTGTTGTTCGCCGGGGAACAGATCGGACCGGCTAATAGCTGACAGCTCACCCAAAGAGCTTCTCTATGATCCACAAGGTAATTTCCGTCGGGCCGCTGCAGTGCAATTGCTCCATCATCGGCGACGAGACCACGCGCGAGGCCATGGTCATCGATCCCGGCGACGAGATCGAGGGCATTCTGCGGATCGTCGAGCAGCACGGGCTCAAGGTGAAGCAGATCGTCGTCACCCACGCGCACATCGATCACGTGGGCGGTGCCATGAAGCTCAAGCAGCGCACTGGCGCGCCCATCCTGCTCAACCAGAACGACCAGGCGCTGCTGAAGATGGTGGATGTGCAGGCCACCTGGGTCGGTATGAGGCCGCCGGGACAAATCGTTGTCGATCAGGGCCTCGCCGATGCCGACCGGATTCGCGCCGGCTCGCTGGAAGCCACGGTGATGCATACGCCAGGGCACACCGAGGGCAGCATCTGCCTCTACTTCCCCGCCGAACGCAAGCTGATCGCCGGCGACACGCTGTTCGCCGGCAGCATTGGGCGCACCGATCTCCCGGGAGGCTCGTTCGAGAAGATCATGGACTCGCTCCACGGCCAGGTGCTGGCGCTGCCCGACGACACCATCGTCATTCCCGGACACGGCCCGGCCACCACCATCGGCGAAGAGCGCGAGACGAACCCGTTCCTCAAGTGAACAGCTTCAGTCATCTAATGCCGGTTCCATTGTCTCCGCTGTCCTCCACGGCAAGACTGACCTGACCTTCCGCTCTCTTCGCTACCAATCTGCGCAGCCCAAAATGGCACGCCATTCCTTCGCTCGAGATGCAGTTCTGGCCTGCGGCGCCGATCGTGAGCATTACAATTCGTGCGGTTCGGAGCTGGAAGCAAGTTCCTGCTCCTGCACCTCATGAAAGGAATGAACATAATGACATTTCGCGCAATAAAGCCGTCATTCCTGGGTGCCGCGGTCGCAGTTTTTCTGTGTGCCGCCATCTTGGCGGCGCCATCCGCTCTGGCACAAAATATTTCCTTTCACAGTTTCAGCAACTGGGCGGCCATCGGCCCTCCCGCAGATGAATATGCGGCCAAGCTGCTGAACATTTCCACCACCGCCCTGGGGAAGAACGGACAGGTCAATTTCACCAAGTACTCGCCCACTCCGCCGATTCCCAAGGAGTTCAAGAGTGTCGTGGATGCCGTCGCCGCAGGCGGACCCTTGGCGGGGGGAACAGGATTCGACGCCGCCTATGTTTCCGGCGGGGCGATCAACCCTGCCTGGGGGTTTATCTACAATTCGGGAACACCCTTCGGCCCCAACTTCGATGAGTTCATGGGCTTTCTCTATGGGAAGTCCATCGACGACGGCACGATGACCGGTCTCGACCTGCTGCAGCAGACGCTCGACAAGAGCGGCAAGAACATCGTGGCGTTTCCCATTGCCGCAAGCAGCCAGCAGGGCTCCGGCTACTTCCTGAAGCCGGTCGGCAGCGCCGGTGCCATGCCGGGCATCGGCTTGGCCGGGTTGTGTCAGCAGAACTGGACCTTCCGCTACCTGCCCCCGGCTCAGAACGTGATCGATCGCGCCTGTGACAACTTGGTGGCTGCCGGCGTCATCCCCAAGAAGAACATCAAGTTTGTCAAAGCCATCCACGGCGGCGGCTCTCTCGTTAACGCGGTCGCCGGCGGCCAGCTTCAAGCCTACGAACTGGCCACTCCCCTCGATGACTTTTCCCAACTTTTCGCCCATGCGGAAGGAAATCCCGGCACCGTCGGGACCCGCTATATGCACTTTCCTGGCTGGCATCAGCCGTTCCTGATCACCTACATGATCGTCAACAAGAAGGTGTGGAACAAGCTCACTCCGGGTCAGCAGGTGCTTGCCCTCAGCGTCGCTCGCGACAATGTCGTATCCACCTATGGCGAAAACCTCCGCCAGCAAGGCGCCAAGCTGAAGCAGATCCTCACCGTCAATGACCATGACACCAATCCCGACAACGACATGGTGCTGGTCCAGTGGCCTGAAAAAGACTTGGTGCTGCTCCGCGATGCGACCATTCAGTTCCTGAACGCGCGCGTATCCGATGCCACGCTCAGCGAACAAGACCGGAAGGACTATGGCGCCATCCTCGAGTCGCTCCGCATGTATGTCAGCGCCAACAATGGATACTGGAAGATGCGCGAACTGCCCAGCGCCCTCCGTTTCCAGGGCTGGTCCGGTCCTGATGGCAAGACCAGTTGGGATCAAGCGCTGAAGTAGCCCCGTAGGCGGCCGTCCTCGGGACGACCGCCCCTTTTCTACCTGGTATGTGCTGAACCTCGCAGGGGCGCAGGGGCGAGATTCCATCTGGAACCCCAAATCTCAATCTGAAATGTGCTCCAGCATCCGCCGCACTCCTTCCCTGAATTCTCCCTCGCGCGCGATCAGGCTCAACACCAGGTATCCCTGCGACGGAAAATCGTAGAAATGTCCCGGATGCACCACGACGGACTGCTTTTCCAGCAGCTCGATCGCCAGATCTTCGTCCGGCCGGGTAGCGGGGAGGCGCAGCACGGCGTACCAGCCGCCCTCCATCTCCAGCCGCCCACAGAGCTTCTGGGTTGCCAGTTGCCGGTCCAGTTCGGTGAGGTTCGTACGGATTCGCTCCAGCAACTGGCGTTGGAAATCGTGCCGCTGCGCGAACAGCACGGGCGCGGCGTGCTGCACCGGCGCATTCATCGACAGATACGTATCCGCGATCACCTCCAGGCGGGCCATCGCCTCGTGCGCCAACTCCTCCGGGCCGCCGGCCGCAATCCAGGCAAACTTCATCTGCGGCAACCCGGAGATCTTCGAAAGGCCGCTGAGCGTGAACGTAAGCGCGCCCCGGTTCGCGGCAAATGTGGGGCGCGCCTCGCCGTTGTGTGCGAAATCGAGGAAAACTTCGTCCGCCACCAGGGCCGCGCCCCGTTCAGCGCAGACGGCGTTCAACTGCTCTGCCTCGCCCGGCTTCACGTACGAGCCGGTGGGATTATTGGGATTCACCACGATCATGGCGCGCGTGCGCTCGTCCAGCGCCGTCTTCAGCGCGTGCACGTCCACGTGCCAGCCGTGGTCGTAAAAAAGCGGATAAGGGCGCAGGCGGACGTCCTGGATGTCGGCCAGAAATTGGAACAGCGGGTAACTCGGCGCCGGCGCCAGCACCTGGTCGCCGGGGTCGCACAATAGCCGGAACAGGAATGAGTATCCTTCGCTGGTGCTGGTGGTCAGGACCAGGCGCTCGGGATCGACCTTCGTACCCCGCTCCCGATAGTAGGCGCACACCGCGTCGCGCGCCACGCGCAGCCCCTTGGGGTCGGGCTGGTAGTGGAGCGCCTCAGGTTGGGCAAGCGCGGCCAGGATGGTCTCTTCGGAATATCGCAGCCCGATCTTTGTCGGGTTCGAGACCGTGAGGTCGAGCGATTCCCTGCCGGCGGCGCGATGTTTTTCCAGCGCCAGGCTGAAGCGGTTGGGCGCGAGCTGCCACTGGGTGCGGCGGGCAAACACTCCCAATTTGTAATTGGTAATTGCTGATTTGTAATTTGAAAAATGTGGATCTTGAAATTCCCCTGTGTTCTCTGTGTCTCTGCGCCTCTGTGTTCATCGTTGCCGCTCCCCATTGCAAATTACAAATTCCTCGAACAACCTTCCCCCTCTCCCCTCTCTCTAGAAGAAGTAGCGGATGTGGGGGCTCCCGTATCAGAGGGGATCTGCCGCAGTCTCCTGCCCAGGGGTGATCGATGTTGAAGCAATTGCTCGAGCGCTGGCCTGTCATTCAGCAAATCAAAACCGGTGACAACGGAACGGGCCCTGCCGCCTATAGCGAGCAGACCAGGCGCCTTCTGCCGAAAACTCAGGATTGCCAGGTGGCGCGCTCCATCTGCCCCTACTGCGGCGTGGGCTGCGGACAGCTCATCTACCACAAACAGGGCGAGATGGTGGCCATCGAGGGCGATCCCGATTCGCCGGTTTCGCGCGGCCATCTCTGTCCCAAGGGCGCGGCTACCCTGCAGTTGCACACCCATCCCGGCCGCCTGCGGAAGGTCAAGTACCGCCGGCCGTATTCCCGAACGTGGGAAGAACTCGACCTGGAAACCGCCATGGACATGATCGCCGACCGCGTCTGGCAGTCGCGCCTGGAGACCTTCCAGGAGAAGCAGGACGGCGAGGCGGTCATGCACACCCTGGGCATCGCGCACTTGGGCGGCGCCACCCTGGACAACGAAGAAAACTACCTGATCAAGAAATTATTCGCCGCCGGCCTGGGCATGAACTGCGTCAGCAACCAGGCCCGTATATGACACAGCTCCACGGTGCCCGGTCTGGGCACCTCGTTCGGCCGCGGCGGCGCCACCACCGCGCAGCAGAGCCTGCACGACGCTGACGCCATCATGATCATGGGCTCCTCCATGGCGGAGCAGCACCCGGTCGGATTTCAGTGGGTAGTGGCGGCGCGCGAGCGCGGCGCCAGGATCATCCACGTCGACCCGCGCTTCACCCGCACCTCGGCCATGGCCGATATCTGGGTCCCGCTGCGCGCCGGCAGCGACATTCTCTTCCTCGGCGCCATCATCAACCACGTCCTGCAGAACGACCGCTACTTCCACGATTACGTGGTCAACTACACCAACGCCCCCACCATCATTCGCGAGGAATTCAAGGACACCGAAGACCTGGACGGCGTCTTCTCCGGCTTGCACGTCAACGACAAGCTGGAGAACGAGTACGATCCCAGCTCCTGGCTGTACGAAGGAACCGAGACCAAGGCCGCCGATGCCAGCGCCACGCACCATCCCGCCGGCGCCGGACATGGTCTGCGCGGCGCGCCCGGCGGCGGACACGGCCACGATCGCGGCGGCGAGGTCGAGAAAGAATCCAAGCAACACCAGGATCGCACCCTGCAGCATCCGCGCTGCGTCTTCCAGATCCTGAAGCGCCATTTCTCGCGCTACACGCCGGAAGCCGTCGAGCGCTACTGCGGCGTGCCCAGGGACGCATTCCTGAAAGCGGCGGAAGCCTTCATCGCCGCCTCCGGCCCCGATAAAACGGCCGCCATCTGCTACGCCGTGGGCTGGACCCAGCACTCCAAGGGCGTGCAGATCATTCGCACCGCGGCCATCCTGCAGATGCTGTTGGGCAACATCGGACGTCCCGGGCGGCGGCATCCTCGCCCTGCGCGGGCATGCCTCCATCCAGGGCTCCACCGATATCCCCACCCTGTACGACATTCTCCCGGGCTATCTCCCCATGCCCTTCTTCGAGTCCGATGCCAACCGGCTCTCCGACTACTTCAACAAGCACAAGTCGAAAAAAGGCCTGTGGTCGAACTTCGACGCCTACTTCATCAGCCTGATGAAGGCTTACTACGGAGATCATGCCACCGCCGGACAACGACTGGTGCTTCGACTGGGTTCCCCGCGTCACCGGCGACCACTCCCATTACGGCTACTGGCTCGACATGCAAGATGGCAAGATGCAGGGCCTGTTCGTCATGGGGCAGAACCCGGTGGTCGGCGCCGCCAATGGCCGGCTGGAGCGCAAGGCGCTGGCGAAATTGAAGTGGCTGGTGGTGCGCGACCTGGTCGAAACCGAAACCGCCTCCTTCTGGCTGGACTCGCCCGAGGTCGAGCGCGGCGAATTGAACCCGGACACCATCAAGACGGAAGTGTTTCTCATGCCGGCCTGCGGTCAGGCCGAGAAGGACGGCACGTTCACCAACACCCAGCGCCTGCTGCAGTTCCACAACAAGTCGGTCGATGGTCCCGGCGATTCCCGCAGTGAAACCTGGTTCATCTACCATCTCGGACGGCGTCTGAAAGAAAAGGCGGCGCGCGATCCGCGCCCCATGAACGAGCCGCTGAATGCGCTCACCTGGAACTACTCCACCCACGGTCCCCACGCCGAGCCCAACGTGGACGAGCTGGCGATGGAGATCAACGGCTGGACCACCGCCGACCGCAAGCTGCTGGAAAACTACAAGAAACTCAAGAACGACGGTTCCACCGCTTGCGGCTGCTGGATTTATTCCGGAGTGATGCCGCACCCCGGTGAAAACAAGGCCAACAAGCGCGAGCCCCAGGGCAAGCTGGGCCACGGCTGGGGATTTGCCTGGCCCAATGATGTTCGCATTCTCTACAACCGCGCCTCCGCCGCGCCTGACGGCAAGCCCTGGAGCGAGCGCAAGAAGCTCGTCTGGTGGGACCAGGAAAACAATCAGTGGACGGGCGACGACACGCCCGACTTCGTCGAAAGAAATGCCTCCCGGCCACAAGGGCGAGGGCGAAGGCACCTGGGGCCTGGACGGCACCCAGCCCTTCATCCTGCACGCCGACGGCGTCGCCTGGCTGTTCGTCTCCAGCGGCCTGAAGGACGGCCCCCTGCCCACCCACTATGAGCCCCTGGAATCGCAGATCTCGAATCCCCTCTACCCCAACCAGCAGTCGAACCCGATCGCCAAAAAGAAAGAGCGTACCGACAATCCCTACGCGCTCTCGCCCGGCGATCCGCGATTCCCTTACATCCTCAGCACCTATCGCCTCACCGAGCATCACACCGCCGGCGGCATGACCCGCAACCTCACCCACCTGGCGGAACTCCAGCCCGAGCTGTTCTGCGAAATCTCGCCTGAGCTCGCCGACGACTCTGGGCGTGGAGCACGGCGCCTGGGTCACGGTGGTCACCCCGCGCGCCCTGGTTTCCGCCCGCGCCCTCATCACTCCCCGCATGCGCCCGCTGTGGATCGAGGGCCGCCGCATGCACCAGGTCGGACTGCCTTATCACTGGGGCTACAAGGGGCTGGTCAAGGGCGACGTGGTCAACGACCTGCTCGCCATCTCCGAAGAGCCGAACGTGCGCATCATGGAAACCAAGGCGCTGGTCTGCAACATCGTGCCCGGGCGGCACGCGGAAGGCAAGGCCGCGCTCGATCAACTCAAGTACCACCTGCAAAGGCCGGCAGCATGAGCCATCATCAAACAATTCCGGATGCCCTCCACTCGAGCCGGAAGTCACCGGCTTCTTCACCGACTCCACTCTCTGCATCGGCTGCAAGGCCTGCGAAGTCGCCTGCAAGGAATGGAACAATGTCGCCGCCGACGGTTTCGACTGGACCGGTTTCTCCTACGACAACACCGGCTCGGTCGGCCACTCCACCTGGCGCCACGTGAAGTTTGTCGAGAACACTCCCGCGCCCGGCATCGGCGGCAACTCCGGCGACCAGATCACCTGGGAGTTCTCCAGCGACGTCTGCAAGCACTGCGAGGTGGCGGGCTGTCTGGAGGCTTGCCCCACCGGCTCCATCATCCGCACCGAATTCGGCGGCGTCTTCGTCCAGCCCGACGTCTGCAACGGATGCTCCTACTGCGTGGTCGCCTGCCCCTTTGGCGTGATCCAGAAGAACCGGGAGGTCGGGCAGGCGTTCAAGTGCACCTTCTGCTACGACCGCCAAAAAGTAGGATTGCCGCCCGCCTGCGCCAAGGCCTGTCCCACCGAATCCATCCTGTTCGGACCGCTGGACAAGCTTCGCCTGCACGCGCAGGAGCGGCTCAAGCAGCTTCACGGTAACGGCATGACCGACGCCAGCATCTACGACCCGGCCGAAACCAGCGTCAAGGGCCTGCACGCGTCGTTCCTCGTCCGCGGCGACCCGCGCGCCTACAACCTGCCGCCGAAGCCGGAAGTCCCCACCATTTACCTAAAGGACGGCTGGCGCTCCGCCGCCATTGGCGCCGCCACGTTCCTTGCCGGAACGGTGCTGGCGTTTGCCGCCGGCCGTGGCGGCCGAACCAGCGCGCGCCGCAGGAGGTCCCGCCGATGAGCACCCTTCCCGATTTCCCCGAGCGTCTCCCCGACCAGGAAAGCGAATCACGTCTGATCGAAATCCGCCGCCAGGCTCAACGATACGGCGAGGTGCGCGCCCTCGGCATTCGCCCGCCGGGCGCTCCCTTCCCGCAAGCCTCGCCCGAATCCGGCTACTACGGCATCCACCTGCTGAAGCAGCCGCAGTGGACGTGGCAGATCCCGCTCTACTTCTTCGTTGGCGGCGCCGCCGGCTCCGCCGCCGTCATCGGCTCGCTGGCCGACATTGTCGGCGACGAATACAAGCTCGCCCGCCATGCGCGCTGGCTGGCGCTGGGCGGCGCGGCCGTCTCCAGCGGCTTGCTCATCTGGGACTTGGGCCGTCCCAGTCGTTTCCTCAACATGCTGCGCGTCTTCAAGCCGCAAAGTCCCATGTCGATGGGCGCATGGATTCTCGCCGCCTTCGGCAACTTCACCGCCGCCGCCAGCTTTGCCGACGTCCTGCGCGCCCGCTTCGGCCGGTCGCTGCCCGTCTCGCTCATCGGCGGCGCCGGACGCGTCGGCTCGGCGCTCTTCGGCCTGCCCTTCCACAACTACACCGGAGTGCTCATCGGGGCCACCGCCATCCCGGTGTGGAACCACAAGGTCAAGCATCTTCCCCGCCATTTCGGGATGTCGGGATTGCAGGCCGCCGTCGGCATTCTCGAACTCATGGGCCACGACGACAGCCGCGCCCTCAACCTGCTCGGCCTGCTCAGCGCCGGCATGGAAACCTACGAGGGATTCCTCATCGAAGCCCAGCACGACCGCGCCCTCAACCCGCTCAAGCACGGCAGAAGCGGCTGGGTGACGCGCATGGGCGGCGCCCTCTCCGGCCCGGTGCCGCTGGCCTTGCGCCTGCTTGGCCGGCGCTCTCCACGCCTGCGCCGCTGGGCCGCCCTCTCCGGGGTTGTGGGTTCCTTGTTGACCCGCTACGGATGGGTCTCGGCAGGTCACGCCTCGGCCGCCGACTGGCGCCTGCCGCTGGATATTCCCGAAGCTGGCCCCAAGCCGCAGCCTTATCCCAGCCGCGAGCCCAAGGAATTCCGCGCCGCCAGTTGACCAGGGGCCTTGAACCTTGACCTTCACGGATCTTCCCTGATCCGATCTGGTGGTTTCTGATCCGTGTTGATCCGTGCCAATCCGTGGTTAGTTCTTTCCTGGCCCCGCACTCGAATCACTACCAGCAGCCCGCAGATCATCACCGCGCCCATACCCAGGCGTTCGCTCGCAGCTCCCACCCGGCCGAAAGGCGTTTCACAAGAAATGCGCCACCAGTTAGGAAGACGCCCGCTGATCCTCACGGATCTTCCCTGATCCGATCTGGTAGTTTCTGATCCGTGTTGATCCGTGCCAATCCGTGGTTAGTTCTTTCCTGGCCCCGCACTCGAATCACCACCAGCAGCCCGCAGATCATCACCGCGCCCAGCACCGGAACACCCATGCCCGCCCGCAATCCCACCGCATCGGAAATGTGCCCGATACTCCACGGAAACGCCATGCCTCCGGTCAGCCCGACGCCGAACAGCACCGCGAACACCGTCCCCGCAAAGCTGCGAAAGCGGTCGCCCGCCATCGCCAGGATGGTTGGGTAAATCGAGGCGAAGGTCAGACCCCCGAGCGCCACGCCCGCCGCCAGCACCGGCACCGACGGCGCGCTCACCACCAGGATCACGCTCAGCAGCGCGCCCGCGCCGCTCACCGCCATCAGCTTCGCCTCGCTCATCACTGTCAGAATCCGGCTGGCCGCGATGCGGCCCACCATCATCATCGCCTGAAACAGCGCCAGCACCAGCGTGGCCGTGCGCGCGCTGGCCCCCATCGCGCCCGCCCAGGTCGAGGTCCAGCCGAGCATTGCCGCCTCGTTTCCCGACTCGAAAAACAGCAGAAACGCAAACAGCAGCACGCCCGGGTAGCGCAGCACCTTCACCGCCTGGCCCAGCGAGAATCCGCTGGCTTCGCCCGCCGGCGGAAAGGCCAGCGCCAGGCAGGCGATCATGCAGCCGCCCGACATCGCCGCCGCCGCCAGCATCACCGCGGTCATGTGCGCCCCTCCCGCCGCCGCCGCGGCGAAAGGCACGAACAGCGCTCCGACCCCGAAAAATACCGCCAGCAGGTTCAGCCGGGCGCCGCGGTCCTCGGCGAATGCCTCCGACACCAGCACGTTGGTCCCCATGTTCAGCCCGCCCCCGCCCGCGCCCAGCACCAGCCCGCAGACCTCGGCCGCCGTGTAGCTGTGCGCGCCCGCAAAGCCGGTCATCCCCACCGTGGCCAGCAAGGCGGAGCTTGCCAGCACCACTTTGTTGCCGAAGCGATCGATCAGCGGGCCGGCCACAATCGTGGCCAGGAAGACGCCGAACAGCAGCAGGGTTTGCAGGTTGCCCTGCCGGACCATGTCGGTCACTTGCAGGCGGGAGCGCATCTCCGGCATTCCGAACAGCGTCCCCGGCAGCACCATCACTACGCCGAAGACAAACAGTCCGGCGCAGGCGGCCCAAAACAGCCGGTCGCGATGGCAGCATGGAGGGAGCGCTGGTGGGTGGACCATGGGAAGAAATTTAACCTGAATTGTACCCCTAAGCACGGGGTGCCCCAGACGAGCCGATTTTGCTCGTCTGGGGCACCGCTCGACCCCGTCCCAGCACGCCGGGCTAATCGCTAATTGCTAATGGCTGACTGCTGCTTCACCACTGTGCTAATTTCATACAATCCCTAGGGTAAAAATTACATCGATTACCTTAGTCCCGGCCCCTAAGTCACGTCTCCTCAACCGATCCTTCTGGCACGCTCCTTGCATCTCTCATGGCATCGCCGCGCGCCACGCGGCCGGAGGTAGAAATGGCCAGTCCCCTTCTCCAACCTCAGCCGGCGCTCTCCAGCCCCCAGAAACAAGCCTTCCTGGAAGAGGAGCTCGGCTCCGCCGTTCTCGACGCCTGTTTCTCACTCTGGCGCGAATATTCGGAGTTGTCAGAGAGTGCTCCCTCGGCCTTCCCCGTATGCGGAGAAGAGCTGCTTGGCTGGTACGCCGAGCTGCAATACAAGACTCGCGGCGGCGCCCGCTGCTCTCAGTGCCGCGCGCCCGTTCGCCACGCCCTCAAGATTCGCGCCCAGCGCCACGATGGCAGCACCCGCACCTATCTCTGCCTCTGCACTCGCTGCCTGGTGGCGGAAGAGGCGGTTTCCCATCGCATCCTGCATCGTGTTGCCACTCACTGGGTGGAAGTCCGCCGCGAAACCGGCAAAAGATCCGCCTCCGAGCACGGCGCCCGCGCTGCCTAAGCTGGCACGACCAACAAAACCCCGGACGCCTTGTCATGCTGAGCGAGGGCGAGAGCGGGGCTCCCGGCGCGCCGCTTTTGCGCGCTGGGGTGCTCGCACGCCCGAGTCGAAGGACCCCGCGTTTCGCTTGTCCACACCCTGCCGCTACAGCCTCTTCGGCCCCAGAGCTCGACCTGGCGGTAGCTTCTTACTCCTGACTTCCTCTGTGGCTCCGTGCCTCCGTGTTCATCAGTCCGACATAAAACACAGAGACACAGAGGCACAGAGGGAACGAAGCCAAAAGACAAGAAATTTGAAGAAATGGCGGCGGGTGCCCCACATCTGCCCGCCTTGGAGTGGACCCCTATTTTGAGACAACCAGGTAACCCATAGAATTCAGCGAAGGGGGACTGGATGGTGTCTCGAAGGAAGTTTTTGAAGGAAGTAAAGCTGACGGCGGTGCGCCGGGTGCAGGCGGGCGAGGCGGTGGCGCGACTGGCGCGGGAGTTGGAGATCAACCCCCGCGAGCTATACCGGTGGTGCCGCGAGCGGGAGCAGTTCGGGGAGCGCGCCTTTGCCGGCAGAGGGCACAAGTTGACGGAGGCGGAGCGGGTGGCGGAGCTGGAGCGCAAGATTGGGCAGCAGGCCCTGGAGATTGATTTTTTAAAGCGAGCCTTGCAGCGTGTGGAAGAACAGCGCCAGCTGCGGGCGCTTGCTGTCGGCGCTCCGTCTACGAACAAATCGGGGAAGAAGTGAAAGCGGCGCGGGGGTTGACGGTGCAGGGCATGTGCCACTTGGCGGAAGTCAGTCGCGCGGGTTTTTACCGGCGATGGCTACCAGCAGTGGTGCCAGCCGACGAAGTGGCCCGCATAGTCTCCATCGGCCACGGCAAACCGGCAAGACGCTCCGTAGGCCCCGGCGGGTGCCCCACATCTGCCCGCCTTTGGCAGATGTGGGAATGGCGGTGAACAGAGTCTGGCCGCGGCAAACTTCCCCGACCCCCGAAACTGGAAACCGGAAACTGAAACCTCGGTGCTCCACATTGGCCCGCTTTTGATAAATGTGAGTTCATTCCGCGTCCAGGATTCGTCGTTGTGCCCTCGTGCATGGCACCTGTCACTAATTGCTAATCGCTAATTGCTAATCGCTAATTGCTAATCGCTAACTGCTAATCGCTAATTGCTAATCGCTCTAATGCCTCCCTGCTACACTGTTCCCTCGGTCACGACCAGCATGTTCCCGACAAAGCCAGCCGCCGCTTTCCTGTGGTTGTGCCTGCTCTCCCTTGTTGCCGCCGCGCAGACGCGCGATACCGCCAGCCTTCGCGGCCGGGTTCTCGATCCCACTGGCGCCGCCCTTGTCGCCGTCCAGCTCACGCTCACCAACGCCGCCACCGGCTTTGAGCGCACCGCCTCCACCGATGCGCAGGGGCGTTATGCTTTCACCGCCCTGCCGCTCACCGGCGTCTACACCCTCACCGTGTCGAAGCAGGGCTTCGCCGCCGCCCGCCGCGAGCAAATTGATTTTCGCGCCGGGGAAATCGCCAACCTCGACTTCACCCTTGGGATCGCGGCCCAGCCGGCCAGGATCACCGTTTACGGCACCACCGAAGGCGTGCAAGCCGACTCCTCGCGCCTCTCCACCACCTTCGATCTCCCCCAGATCGAGGCCACGCCCATCCTTGGCCGCAAGCTGAGCAGCCTTCCCCTGCTCAACTCCGCGGTGCGCCCGGCGCGCGGCACCGGCGACCAGTTTCTAAACAACACCCTGTTTGTCATCAACGGCGGCGGCCGCCGCCAGACCACTTACTCCATCGACAATGCCACCGCCGACGACAGTTGGGGACGCCAATCTCTGTTTACCGCCATTCCTTTCTCCGCCGTCGAGGAATTCACCGTTCTGACCAATGCCACCTCCGCCGAGTACGGGCGCAGCACCGGCAGCGCCGTCAATCTGGTCACCAAGTCGGGCACCAACAATTTTCATGGAGAACTGCTGGCCAACTGGCGTCCCGGTTCCCTCGAAGCCAACCTGCCGCTGGCCGCCGGCGACACTGCCGACGCGTTGGCCCAGGGCAGCGGCGCCATCTCCGGCCCCATCGTTCGTGACCGCACCTACTTCATGCTCTCCGGCGAGTACAGCGACCGCGACCGCGACTCGGTCATTACCTCGCCGCTCGATTCCGGCCTCTACACCGGCCAGTTCCGCCAGTCGCTGATGCTGGCCCGGCTGGACCACCGTCTCAGCCAGGGTCACCTGCTCACCCTCCGCGTCAACTTCGACCGCTTCTCCGACACCAATCCCGCCGATGCCGTCGGAGGGCTCAACCTGCCGAGCACGGCGCGCGTTTTCCGCCGCCGCACCTACGCCGCCGAGCTCGCCGAAACCGCCACCTTCGGCAGCTCCACCATGAACGAGGCGCGCTTTCAGTTTCAGCTCGGCTCGCCCATCACCCAGTTCGCTCCCGTCGCGCCTTCGCTGCGCATCGTTCGTCCCGGCGTCGCCAATGAGGGTGAATCTCGTTACGCCTCGCTGCTTAATCGCCAGTACCAGGCCGCGGATACACTCTCGCTTACCCGCGGACGCCACAACCTCAAGTTCGGCATGGATGTCATTCACTCCCTGTCCGGCGGCTACGGACAGGAGTTCGGCGGAGGCTTCCTGCTGGGGCAGTTTCGTCTCAAGCCGAGCGCCGCCCTCACCCCCGATTCGCAGCTTACCCTGGACGATGTCGCCAGCTTCACCCAGACATTTGGCAATGGCTCATACCGTGTCAGTGAAACCATCTGGGCGCTTTTCTTGCAGGATAATTTCAATGTTTCGCCGGCCCTCACGCTCGACCTCGGACTGCGCTATGAGAACCAGACGCTGGTCGGCGATAACAACAATTTCTCCCCCCGCGTGGGCTTCGCCTGGAAGCTGCCGCTGGCCCATCCCACCGTGCTGCGCGGCGGCTACGGAATTTACTATTCCGAAGTTCGCGCCAACCTGGCTGCCGACTACCGCGAAAACGGGCCCGCCGGCCTGCTGACCTTCAGCGCCGCTCCCGGACAGTTCGGCTTCCCCACCAGCCTGGCGCCGCTGCCGGCATTTCCCGCCGGCGCCGTGCTCCCGCCGCGCGATATTTCCGTGCGCCCGGGCGAGCGCGCCCATCTCAGCCAATTTTTCGACGTCTCCAAGCTGCGCTTCTATCCTGACCGGTTGCTCAATCCCTATACCCAGCAGTGGACCTTCGGCCTGGAAACCGAACTGCCGGCGCGCTGGGTGCTCAGCCTCGACTACGTGGGCCAGCATTCCATCAAGCTGGAGCGTCCCGCCGACCTCAATGCGCCTGCGCCCTTCGTGCGCACCGCCCCCGGCCAGGACCGCTCCGCCGCCGCGGCTGACGCTACCCGCCCCATCGTTCCCGTTCCCAACGGCTACCGCCGCATCGTGGCCACCGTCAACCGGGGCGCCGCCTATTACGACGCGCTGCAGGTCAACCTTCGCCGCCGCTTCACCCGCCGCGCCAGCGCCCTCCTCAGCTACACCTGGTCGCACACCATCAACACCGTCGAGGCCGATGTGCCCCAGCAGGATGCCAACGATTCCAACTTCCTGGGCGCCGCGGAAAAAGCCACCAGCCTGCTCGACCAGCGCCATCGATTCGTCATCAGCGGTTTCTACGAGCTGCCGTGGACTCTGACCGTCGGCACCGCCACCAGCCTGGAATCAGGCCGCCCGTTCAACGTGCTCACCGGCGTGGACAATAACGGCGACGGCTCCGTCTCCGACCGCCCGGTGGTCGATGGCCGCCTGCTGCCGCGCAACGCCGGCCGCGGCACGCCCGCCTATGACGTTTCCGCGTTTGTCGAGAAAACCATCGCCCTGGCCGAGCGGGCCCGCCTCAGCCTGCGCGCCGAGTCATTCAACCTGCTCAATCACGCCAACATCGTGGGCCGCAACGGCACCTGGGGCGATGCCGCCCAGCCCCTGCCCACCTTCGGCCAGCCGCTGGGCGGGATTGCCAACGTTGCCCCCGGCCGTGAATTTCAGTTTCTGCTGCGCCTGCGCTTCTGACTGAGATACGGGCCCGTGCCTTCACCCGCACCGAGCGCGCGCCCCCACATCTGCCCGGCATTGCCATACCTGGGTTTGAATCAAACCAAGGCCGTCATCCCCGGCCAGGATAACTACCTTGGTGCGACATCATGTCCTGGTGTGAGGCCGATCACATTGCAGCGTCTCAGTGCCACCTATGCTGGCGCATTGTAGGATTCGATTTCTTCCCCCCGAACTCTCTGTTTCCGCTCTGCCCGCCGCTGTTGATGGCTGCAGTCGCCGGGTATGTTCCGTGCGTCAGAGGTCAAATTCCGCTCAGCGACACTGCGGAGCCACCAACGGCACTACCACCGTCAGCCTGGCCGGCAATCCCTCTACGGTGGCGGTCAATCCCCTAACCAACCAGATCTACGCCACCCTGTACTTCAGCAACAGTATGGCGGCTATCGACGGGGCAACCAATAGCGTCATCACCTTCAGCGCCGGGGTGGGTCCCCAGGATATGGCCATCAACTCGGTGACCAATAAGATTTATGTCACCAACCCGAGCAGTGCCGGCGTTACCGTTATCGACGGCCTCACCCATAGGGCCGCCACTCTCAGCGCCGGGACGCAGCCGCGCACGGTGGCCGTGAACCCGGTGACCGGTAAGGCCTACGTGGGCAACTTCGTCTCTAACAACGTTACTGTAATCAACCCCAGCGCGATTCAGCCGGTCCCGCTGGCGGCTACGCTGCAAGCAACCTCGGACTCCCAGACCGTCGCGGGATCGGCGGTCTTCGCCACCAGCAATCCGGACCCGTCGTTCACCGCTACGGTCACCAGCAACTACCCGCCGTCGGCCCCGCCGCCTACGGCGCTGTACTACCAATTGGACAGCGCGCAGGGTGGCTGGCAGCGCGCCACCGCCGGCAGCAGCGCCGGCGCCAACCCCGCCGACTATAGCTTTTCGCTGAGCGGTGTGCCCCTGGGCCTGCATACGGTCTTCTTCTATGCTGCTTACGGCGATGAGGGAACGGTGAGCGATTTCAACAGCGCGGGCAATTCGCCGGAAATCGGCAACCTGATGAGCTATAGCTTCGCCATCCTGCCGATGGCCACTACCACCACGCTGACCTCCAACGTCAATCCGCAGTTGTCCGGCAGCAGCGTGACCTTTACCGCATACGTCGCTTCTCAGGTCGCCGGTGGAAGCGCGGCGACCGGCTGGGTAACTTTCTCGGAAGACGCAACCGTTCTCGGCCAGGCAGCGCTGGATGGCAGCGGCCACGCGGTGTACGCCACCTCGGCGCTGTCGGTGGGATCGCATGCGGTCACCGCCTCCTACTCGGGCGACGCCGGCTACCTGGGCAGCAGCGGCAGCATGAGCGAGAGGATCGATTTCCGTCCCCAGACCGTCACCTTCTCCAACCCCGGAACGCAGATGTTCGGCGCAGCGCCGATCACTCTGGCGGCGACGGCCAGTTCGGGCCTCCCCGTCACCTACCAGGTGATCTCCGGCCCGGCGACGGTGAGCAGCGGTCAGTTGACGGTTACCGGCGCCGGCTCCGTCACCGTCGAAGCCAGCCAAGCCGGGGACACCATCTATGCGGCAGCCACGCCCGTCCTGATCACGTTCATCGTCCAGGATTTCTCGCTGCCGGCAATTCTGCCGGCGCTCCATGTGCCGGTGGGCCAGTCCGCAACTGCCGCCTTCACGGTTACGCCCGCCTACGGCTTTGCCGGAACCATCGCCTTCACCTGCACTGTGCCGGCCAGCATGAGCCACGCCTCCTGCTCCGCCACGCCGGTTCAGATCACGGACGCATCGGCCATGAACTCCACCTTCACGCTTAGTACTGCCGGCCCTGCCTACGTTGCCGCCGGCCGCCATGGCACCGGCTGGTATGGCGCATCGTTCGGCTTGGTCTTCGCCGCCTTTCTCTGGTGCGGAATTCCGGCCGGCAGACGTCGCCGCATGCTGATGGCCTTGCTCTTGCTCGGGCTTCTGATGGGTGGCGCCATGAGCTGCGGCGGCGGCGCAAACACCCGCGGACAGATCGATCCAGGCACTCCCGCGGGCGACTATACACTCACCGTCACGGCCACCAGCGGCAGCGCATCGCATACGATGAGCGTGCCGGTCACCGTGCAGTAGATGCAATCAGCCAAAGCAGGCGCGGCTCGCCGGGGGCGGGCCCTGTCTGTTTCGGGGATTTTAGCGAGAAGGAAATGTGGCCTCCTCGGCTGCCGCCAGCGGTGCTACCATACCTCGGTTCAACCGACCGCCGCGGGAGGCGCTCCATGACCGCCGTCGCCACATCACGCGCCACTGATTCCAATTCCAAGCGCCAGGCTCCCTTGCGGGAAGCGGACGTAAAGAACTTCCTCGCCAAGTACAAGGAAGCCTGGGAAACGAAGAACGCCGACCTGGCCGCCAACCTCTTCACTCGCGACGTCCACTACCGGCAGGATCCGTTTTCCGATCCGATCATCGGGCGGGAAGCGATTCATACCTATTGGGCGGAAGCGACCGGAAAGCAGGAGGCGATCCATTTCACCTTCGGCAACCTCATCCGCAGCGGCTACCTGCTGGCCGCGGAATGGACCTGCCGATTCCAGGACCGCGCCAGCGGAGAGAAGCGGGAAATGGCCGGCATGTTCTTTGCCGACTTCTACGGCAAGCAGGTGCGGCGCTTCCGCGAATATTGGCATTCCCACCGCCGGTGAAGGACCTGAAAAAACGCGCCCTGTTCGGGTTCGGCATGGCCTTGGTGCTGGCCTCGCCGATCTGGATCACCATGGAGGAGACGCCCAACTACTTCAACTTCGGCTTGAGCCTGATCACGGGCATCCTGCTGCTCATCCTCGCCTCGCAAACCGCGTGATGATTACGATGGAGTAAACCTTAGACGGTAGACACCCCCCCCTCCCCTGTTCTCTCGTACCCACATAATTAAATCAGTGACTTACGCACGGAATACCGTGACGGTAACCGTAGGATACCTGTAGGTAACCCGGCGCATTATCGGACGCTGATGCGGCAGAGACGGGCGGCAGCAAGGGCCGAAAAAGTTATCAAAGAGCTAACCGCGGCGGCTTCGACACCACCGCTTTTGCCATGCCTGGGCAGGCGAAACAAAGATAGCTCATGTGGGCAAAATTGTCTGTGATAACACGAGGAAAGTTTGTACGAAGCAGAGAAATGGAGTTCCAAATTGGGGAACGCCGAGACCCGCGAGGTTGCTCCAGCACAAAGCGCCAAAGGATTACTCGGGTGGTGCGGGGCCTCGGCAACCGCTGCAAGCGGGCAATCTTCGGCTGGTAAACTGGCGCCATGGCTGATCGCTTTGCGCATCTACGCGGCCACAAGTACATCGACCTGGTGACGCTGCGAAAGACCTGGGAGGAAGTTCACACCCCGGTCTGGTTCGCGGAGGGCAAGGGTTGCCTTTACGCTTTCAGCCGCCGGGATGCGGGCAAGATGAAACGCATCCGCAATAATCCGCACGTGGAAATCGCGCCGTGCACAAGGCGCGGGCGGCCGCTGGGATCCTACATGCCCGTTAGCGCGCGTATTGCGCGCAACCAGGAGGCGGCGCGGCAGGCAATCCGCGACAAGTACTGGGTGGCGCGGCTGCCGCTGATCTGGAGCAAGGACAACGTGTATCTGGAACTGCTGCCGGGGTGAAGTTGCGGCACCAGGGCCTTCGCAACACGCATTGCGGAATTTCTTCGCGCCGTTCTTGCGGCGGCCGAGGGCGGCCGCCGCTGCCATGAATTTGGGCAAGTCAGGTGTGGCCCCGGCGAGGGCGCCGGGGCCTACATTGTTGAAAACGAAGGCCCCACAGAAGACCCGGCACCCGGCGTTAAAGCGCGGTGTTACTTCCCTACATTTGGAAGTTGAATTTGCGGCAGGTTTGCGGCGCGCAGTTTTTCATTCAGGGCGGGAAGGTCGCGCGTTTTGGTTTCATTCCATTTTCCCAGCACGCCGGAGAGGGACTGCTGCAATTCGACGCGGGCGGTTTTTTCAGCCTGTGGCGTGGGCGCCGCGTCGGCGCTGTCCACCGCCTCATACAGCTTCTCCAGGCTGCTGTTGAGGCCGGCGAGCGTGTCAGTAACGGCTGGGCCGTAGCCGCTGGGAACACCCTCCAACTCGGCCAGATTCTTGTCCAACGCGGCGGCTTGTTGCGCAATGGGCGCCGGCATGGCGGGTGTGCGCGACATGAGCGCCTTCAGTTGCGAACGCAATGCGCGGAGTTGCTGTAGAGCGTCGTAGTCCTGCCGCAGGGCGGCGGCGATCTGCATTTCCGTGTCGAACTGCCGGCGCAGGTCTTCGGACGAAGTGGCCACGCGCGGATCCATCTTGACGTTCAAAGGCTCCGCCATGGCGCCTTCACCGGCGACCGTGAGCCGCACGCTGTATCCGCCGGGGAGCGCGCGCGGGCCGCGCGGCGAGAGCGGCGTGCGGTGCGGAATGGCGGAAATGGGATAGCCGCGGTGGAGCACCGCCGGCGGCGGGTAATGCAGGTCCCAAACCCAGCGGTGCATGCCGGGAGCGGACGGCAGCACGCGCGGCGGACGAATCCAGTAGGTGGGAATGTTCAGGTCCTGGGGATTGATCTCGTCCGGCTTGTCGGTGCTGGAGTAGCGGCGCACCAGCTTGCCGGCGGCGTCCACGATTTCCAGCGTAACCTCGCGGCCGGGCACGTTCACCCAGTAGTCGATGATGGCGCCATCGGGCGGATTTTGTCCGGCGGGTTCTTCGGGCGGCAGGGGCGTGTCGGTGTTGGTGCTGCGGCGGATGCGCACCGCCACCTGCGGGCGAAACAGGTACGCCGAGACGGTTGCCAGGTGGGCGGAAATCTGCCGCAGGGGCGTGATGTCATCCAGTATCCAGAAGGAGCGGCCGTGGGTGCCGACGACGAGATCGTCGCCGTGGACGACCAGGTCGCGCATGGAGGTGGCCGGCAGGTTCAGTTGCAGCGATTGCCAGTGATCGCCATCGTCAAACGACACCCAGATGCCGGTTTCGGTGCCGGCAAACAGCAGGCCCTTGCGCTCCGGGTCCTCGCGCACGGTGTTCACCGGTGAGTCGTCAGGGAGGCCGGTGGTGATCGGCTGCCAGGTTTCGCCGCCGTCGTGGGTGCGATAGATGTAGGGACGGAGATCGTTCAGGCGGAAACGGTTGACCGCGGCGTAGCAGGTGGTGGTGTCGAAGTGGCCCGCCTCGATCTGGGCCACCTTGCTCCACGGGGTCAGCTCCGGCGGGGTGACGTTCTGCCAGGTGGCGCCGCCATCGCGGGTGACGTGGATGAGGCCGTCATCGCTGCCCACCCAAATGAGGCCGGCGTCCTTGAACGATGGCCCGATGCTGTAGATGACGCCGCGCGGTTCCCCTTTCCGATGGGCGGCGAAGTCGCCCAGGCTGGGCGGGACGCCGGGATGCTCGCGGGTGAGGTCGGGGCTGATGGCCTGCCAGTGGCGGCCGCCGTCGGTGGTTTTGAAGAGCACGTTGGAGCCGAGATAGAGCGCGTGCTTGTCCACCGGAGAGAAGATGAGGGGCGCGGTGCGCACGAAGCGGTACTTCCCCGTCCGCAGCACGACGGGAGAGACGTCCTGCGCCTGGGTGGTGGTTTGGTCGTAGCGCGATACTTTTCCGCCGTAGATGAAGTTCGGGTCCAGGGGATCGGGGGCGACGTAGCCGTACTCCTCGACGCCGACCGGATGCCAGTCGCGGAAGGTGATCTCGCCGGAGTCGCCGCGGCTGGCGATGCCGATGGAACCGCTCTCCTGCTGCCCGCCGTAGACCCAGTAGGGAAAGCGGTCGTCGGTGATGACGTGATAGAACTGCGCGGTGGGCTGGTTGTACCAGGAGCTCCAGGTCTGGCCGCCGTTGACCGTGATGGTGGCTCCCTGGTCCACGGCCATCAGGATGATGTCGGGATTTTCGGGGTTGATCCAGATGCGGTGATAGTCGTCGCCGCCGGGAGCGCCCTTGATGGCGATGAAATTCCGCCCGGCATCGGTGGAGCGGTAGGAGCAGATGTTGGCGACCCAGACGACGTCGGGATTGCGCGGGTCCACCTTGACCTCGGCAAAATCGTCGCCGCGCCCCCAGATGCGATGCTCGTGGTTGACGCGGGTCCAGCTCCGGCCGGCATCGTCGGAGCGATAGAGGCCGCCGTGCCGCGGATCGGCGTCCACCAAGGCGTACATGCGATTGGGGTCGCTGGGGGAGATGCCGATGCCGATGCGGCCAAGGCCTTCCGCCCAGGTTGGCAGTCCCTGAGTGAGCGGATGCCAGGTGTCGCCGCCGTCGGTGGACTGGAACAAGCCGCTGCCCGGGCCGTTGAACGTGCTGCCCACGCTCCAGGGCGGACGGCGCGCGGCCCACAGGCAGGCGTAGAGAACCTGCGGGTTTTTCGGGTCGAATGCCAGGTCAATGGCGCCGGTGTTTTCGTCCTGGTAGAGGATTTTCCGCCAGGTGCGGCCGCCGTCGGTGGAGCGGAAGACGCCGCGCTCCGGGTTGGGGCCGTAAGGATGGCCGAGCACGGCGGCGAAGACGCGGTTGGGGTCTGCGCGGGTCCACCAGGATGACGGGAATCTGCTGGCCATCGCGCAGCCCGAGATGCTGCCAGGTTTTGCCGGCGTCGGTGGATTTGTAGATGCCGTTGCCGACGGAAAGGTCGGGGCGCTGCAGGCCTTCGCCGCTGCCGACGTAGATGACGTTGGGATTGGAGGGGGCCACGGCGAGGGCGCCGATGGAGCCGGTGGGCTGGCCGTCGAAGATGGGCTGCCAGGTGCGGCCGAAATCGGTGCTCTTCCACACGCCGCCGTTGTTGGGGGCCATGTAGAAGACGTTCTGATGGCCGGGAATGCCGCTGGCGGCGACGGTGCGCCCCGCGCGGAAGGGGCCGATCAGGCGCCAGCGCATGTCCTGATAGAGCGATGGATTGATCTGCTGGGCGAACAGCGGGGCGGCGAAGCACAACAGCAGCAGTGAGCGGCGAAGAAGAAGCATGGGGCTACTCCTATCGTGAGGCGATTGATTGTATGCCTTGGCGGCCCCTTGGCGAATGTTGCGCGGCGGTGATAGCTTGAATGGCTTGCGGATTCTCCCAGGTTAGCGCCCAAAAGCAGGGCGCGAACCTGGGGCACCCTGCGATCAGCGAACCCAGCCGCCGGCGTTATCTTGGATGGCTGCGGTAGAGGAGAGAAACCTTATGTGGAAATTCGCACTTGCGGTGTTGTCCCTGGCGTTCATGTTGATCGCCTCCGCTCCCGCCGCCCAGAAGAGCGGCGGCCCGACCAAAGTCACCGGCAAGCCGACCAAGCTGCCGGACCGGCTGGAATATTGGGACATCAAGGTGGGCACGGGCGCGGTGGCCAAGCCCGGAGACAAGGTGAAGGTCCACTACACCGGGTGGCTGACGGATGGGCGAAAATTCGACAGCTCGGTGGACCGCGGCCAGCCGTTCGAGTTCACGCTGGGCGCGGGGCAAGTGATCAAGGGCTGGGACGAGGGAGTGGCGGGAATGAAAGTCGGCGGCAAGCGGCAGTTGCGGATTCCCTCCGAACTGGGCTACGGGAGCCGCGGCGCGGGCGGGGTGATACCGCCCAATGCCACACTCATTTTCGATGTGGAGCTGCTGGGAGTGGGAAAGTAGTGGCCAGTGGTCAGTGGTCAGTGGGAACATACCCACATCTGCCAAACCGGGCAGATGTGGGGCACCCGCAGCGCCCAGCATCAGGCGGCGAGTTTGCGGGTGATGGCCTCGACCTGCCGGATGTGATTCAGGTCGTGGCCGGCCATGGTCTCGATCAATTCGCCGAAGGTTCCCTCGCCGCGCTCCGGATGAGTGTTGGGCTTGGAGAGAGCAGCCTGACCGGCGGCGTGGATGAGCGCGAGATTCCAACTGCGCAACGCCGAAAACACGGCGAGGGCGGCGTGCGCGTGATAGCCGCCATAGTGGCCGGCCCACTTGTCCTGGTCGAAGGGCTGGATCAGGTGATGGTCTTCGGCCAGGGTCTGGCGCAGGCGGAAACCGAAGGCAATTTCGCAGTCGGCAAGATGGCAGATGATTTCGCGCGCGCTCCACTTGCCGGGCGCCGGGGAAAACTCGATCCGCTCCGGGCCGAGCAGGTTGGCCAGAGATTCCAGGCGGGTGGGCGTGCCGGTAACCACCTCCAGCGCTTCGCGGTCGCCCAACTGTGCGGCGTATGGATTCATCGATTCCTCCCAGCGGTTTGTGACGTAGCCTGCACCGGATTGGATACGGGGCGATGATCTGAAGTTTCAAAAGCATGAATCCCGCAAACCCGCTCTAGAGATGGCGAAGCTGGTCCTCATCCATGCCGAAATAGTGGCCAATCTCGTGCATGACGGTGATTCGCACCTGCTCGCGGATCTGCTCGTCGGTGGAGCAGACGGCCTCGATGTTTTTCTGATACAGCACGATGGTGTTGGGGCCGAAGGGAATATCGAAAAAGCTCTTGCGGGTGGCGGGAACACCATGAAAGATGCCGAGCAGCAGCTTCCTGGGACGAAGGGAACGCGGCCGGGGCGCGTGCTCCTGGCGGAGCTGGTCCGGGGGCAGATCCTCGACCAGGACGGCGACATTGTCGAGGCGAGCGCGAAATTGTCCGGGCAGGCCGTCGAGCGCCTGCTGCACCAATTCGGCGAAGCGCTGTCGATCCATGCTTGCCATTGTAGCTTTGCCCGATGGCGAGCCGGGCGCGGGAACGGACGATGAAAACCGCCGGCGCGAGGGCGCGACGAGAATGCGCCATGGAAGCCGCTTTCGGGAATTGGTGTTCGCCGGGAAACGGATGCAGGGAGGGCACTTAACTACCCCCGATGCTGCAAGAGGGTGCATATTCCTGGCGCCGCGATCTCGCATGGCGTTGAAAACATAGGCTGTTTCCGGCCGGACTCTGGCAGGCAACGTGCATAAATGAGTGGGATTCTAGGGGGAAACTCGTGAGAACGCTCGTCCTGACCTTGTTCGCCGCCGTGGTTATAAGCTTCGCCTCGATCGCCAGCGCGGACACCCTGTTGGGTGTGCCGGTAACCGGCCTGACCAGCACCACGCAAGCGGTTCCGAACTGCCCGACGATGGAGGGCTCGGTCTGCTACAACTCGACGAGTGGGAACATCACCTTCTACATCCCGCTTAGCTCGGCCAAAAAGCGGTATCTATGGTGTGACCGATGTTGGCAGCGGGAAGACGGCAGGAACGTTCTCCGATACCGGCGACGGCACCTCCGACGCCCTGAAAATGTACCTGATGTTCAACCCTGTCACCCTTCCCGTCAGCTCCGCGAACCTGACCTTCGCATTCACCGACCTCGACCTGAAGTATTGGAACGATCCGACCGGGTTTCTGGAGTCGGTACAGTTCTTCTCGAGCGACGGAACCGCGCTGACCGGCGCGATCAACTCCAAGAATTCGAGCGGGGGCGGAACGCTGAGCTACACGATCACCGGCAACTCCACCTACCAGACCATCTATTTCCCGGACGTGACCAGCATTCTGCAGAATCCGTTTTACGTAGAGTTGGATTTCAGCAGCAAGTACTACACGGTGCGCGCAGAACACTCCCGAGACCCTGATTGCCACGCTGCGAACCACGCCCGCCGTTCCGGAGCCCGCCACCCTGGTGCTTCTCGGGGTAGGACTGGCCGGCCTGGCGACCCGGCGGAAAGCGCTGAAGCGCGGATAGAACTGCTCCGCGACCAAGAGTTACCGCAAGCCGCCCTGTGATGCCACGCATCCTGGGCGGCTTCTGCCGTAGCATTCAAGACTGGACAAACAGGGAGCACTCCTCCTGCCGGCAACGGTAATGGGAGATGCCGGACTGTGGCTATTGCAGGGAGACCGTATGAAAATCCCTGGGATGGCCGGTTAGGAGCCGGACACCGCTGGAGAAAAAGACAAGGGCGCTGGATGGGTCCTGGTAACGCTGGATGACGAGAATGCCATCGCCGTCAGGGGCGCCTATGGGGGCGCGACCGCGCCAGTCGATGGAGGAAATCCTGTCTTTCGGCATGCGGGCTGCTATGGCGACCTCGGGCAGAGTGGCGTCGAAGCGGACCCGGCCGTTGATCAGGATCACCAGGCGGGCTTCCTTGCCGTTGGGCGCACTGATGGGCTTGAGAACGTAAGCTGACTCCTCCGGGGCGTCCGCGGCAAAAACGCCACGAACGGATCCCTCCGCCGGCTGGCCCTGTTGCTGCAGCCATGCCACCGCATCGGAATCGAAGTCTCCGGGCTTGGCCAAGCGCCAGTGCAGAACCTCAGGGATCTGGCGCGCCACCTCTTCCGCCATGCCGGATGGCAGGGGGGAAGGCTGTGGTTTGACGGCCGGGTGGTGCAGCCTGGGCAGGAGCAACAGCGAGCACAGCAGCAGAACCGGAACCCCAACGTAGACAGTTCGAAACCAGTTCCAGCGGCGGCGGAATGGAACCATGAGCGCCGGTTCCGGGCCGGGCATCTGCCGTGAAACGGCGGCCACGGCTCGCATGGCCCGAATGCATTCCATCACGCGATGGGCCAGGTTCTGCGGCGGAATCATCAACTCCGTCAGTTCCAGGCGCTGGTGTTCGAGGGAAAGAAAGCTGCCGGAGGTATGGCAAAGCTTCTGGATTTCCGCGAGCGTCTCCGCGCCGTAGAAGAGCAGCTTTGCCTCCTCCGGGATGGTTGCTGCTGAGGCGAAAGCGCGACTTCAAGCCGGGGTCGATGGGCGGCAGAGACACTCGTCCGATGCTGTCGTGCCCGGTGGGAACACAGAACAGGGAGACGCTGGCGCCGGCGGGCATCTGGATATTCAGGCCGGGCCGCTGGTCAGAATGGGAAAGCCTGACCAGGACCGGCGAGGAGCCGATGCTGCCCCGGATGAGCAGGTCTCCGCTGTCGCGGTCGATCTCGCCGTGGAGGGCGACGGCGATGGAGTCGGCCTCGCGGGCGATATCGGCGTAACCACGCAGCCGCGACTTGCGCAGCAGGAGTTCGATGACCAAACCGGCCACCGGCACGGCCAACAAGAGAATAACCACAAGGTCGTGGTAGTTCATTTTAGCGAGCTAGAACACCTGCTGGAAACCGACATCCACCACATCGCGGAGCTTGGGCGTACCCGGCGGCATCTTGCTGATGTCATTAAAATCGAGGTCGAAAGCGTACTTGCGCGTGGGGGGTGAATAGACCGTGTTGCAACACTTGAACACGCCGGTGGCGTATTGGGAATAGTAAAGGCTGACCATGGAACCCAAGTAGAAGCAACTGTTGCCTCCCCAGCTTTCAAGATAACGCAGGAAGTTGTGCACGCCACCATCCGTGCCGTAGTCAGCCGGCACGTTTGGCGCTCCGCCCCACGCGGGCTTCGGGAAGTTCAGGTTCTTACCGCTGGCAATAGCAACGCGGTAGTATGTGGTCGCGGCGTTGCGGCCGCCGGGGTTGGTGGGGCTGGCGAAGCTCTCCAGGTCGGTCCAACTGTTGGAGAGCAGGGTGACAGTATCAGCAATGACAGCCGCCGAGGCGTGCGCGCCGGTGAAGGTCCAGTTAGTCCCGGAACAGCCCGAGCAGTTTCCGCCATTGGCGTTGTAGTCCCCCAGGATATAGGCGGGATTCTCGCTCACCAGCGTAAAGCCGCCCTCTCCGACGTGACCCGCGTCCGAGCGAACCGGGAGGTTGCCCTGGCTGCCGTCAACCAAGCGAATCGCGTGACGCGCGCCAGAAATCCAGTTCCGGCGGGCGAGGGTCATACAAGCCACACTCGCATATGGATTACCCGAGGCGCCTAAGCCGAAACCCAGATTGGCCCCACCCCAAGCGTCCAGCAAGCCGTTACTATCGGCGTCCTCGCCGGTATCGAGGACGGAGTTAGGAACTCCATTGTTGTCATTCGGGTTGATTACGTCCTCAAAACCATATTCCCCATTCTTGATGTTGCCGGCCCTGGGATTGGGCAACATTCCGCGGCGGTCGGAAAAGTACAGCTACGTAGCCGTTCTCCTTCACCTGTTCGACCTGGGTTCCACTGGCGCCAATGGTGCCATTGAGCCATCTCTTGAGGTTATACACATCGAGTTCGACGGCATTCACGATGCCGCCGATTTGCATGTCGTAGTTCCCACACCGTCCCGCGTTTCGCCTTCACGGGCATCATAAAAATTGATGGGATACCAGTTGTAACGGGTACGCTGTTTGTGCCGGCACTGGCGCCATAGGTCACACTGCCGGAGACAGGGTCTTGCTGTAATTCGGGTGGCCGCTCGATCCCCTGGGCGTTGACCACGGTTTGGTAGATAAGTCGCAGCGCCCCCAGCGGTCGCGCGCTGTGCATACTTGCGCAGTTGATTGAATCCCATTCGCATGGGGATCCGCGATCCCGTTGCCATTGCGATCCGCCAGTTGCTGGAAAATCAGAATCGCGTTGGCATTCACATTGTTGTGAGAAGCCGCGGTCGGCGGATTGTAGCCGCGCGCAAAGCCCAGTTCCAGCCATTCCCTGGTCACCGGAGTATAGCTGCCGTCGTCCAGGCGAATCTCCACTCGCAGGTAGCCGTCAAGAAGGTCCCACCTGGTTCCCGGATCAACCGGTGCGTTGCCTGTCTGAAATGGAACAAGGGGTACCGCCTGGGAGCCCGTCCGGAAACAGGGCGGATTGGGGCTGGTGGGATTGACAGAGCTGAGGAACGGCGCATAACCAGTGGTAGGAGTGGTGAACACCGCCGCTTGCGCATCGGTAACACTGACCGGTTTGAATTGATAGTTCATCAGCGTGAAGGACCCGCCGCTGGGCGGCGGAGTCGCGGGAACCCCGGACCAGTCCGAGGGCAGGCAATCCTGGCCGGCACTGCCTGTCCAGGCAGCCGTATCCTGGACGGCCGTGGAGGCTTCGGCAAAATAGGTTCTGAAGCCCGCCGGGACGGGGACGCCGTTGCTGTAATCGGGAGCAGAAGAATTCGTCTGCATGTTGGCCAGGCGAATATTCTGCGGGTCGGTAGCTCCGCCGGGCAGTTCGGCGGGATCATCCACCAGCAGCACCCGGATTTCCGCCCGGTTATAGAGGCGCGATTGGCCGCTGATGGAAGTGGGGGGTTCATCAAGCGGCGCGCGGCGTATGATCTCGATGGGATTGACTCCAGCCTGGACGAAGGCCAGGCTGAGCGGCTTGACGCCGGTGGTGCCGCTCAAAATCATGGAATGGTAGGTTGACTTCGACAGCGAAAGCCAGTTGGGGTTGACCGTGCCAGTTCCTCCGTAGGTCGGGGTTGGCCCATTGATGGAGCTGCCTTCGTTGACCGGAGTAACGGTCAAGTCGCGGCAGGCGGGCATGGCGCCATCGCATCCGGCCGGAGCGGTTGGCACGTTCACCGGCCTGGTGCGGCCCGAGGCGACGGTACCCAAGCCATTGGCCAACTGGTCGCGGACCACATCGCCCGCAGCCCGGACGTAGGTGTGAAAGGTCAGCGAGCCCTCATCGGCCAGAAATAAGTTGCGGTTGGTGTGTACACGACCTTTAAAGTCAAAATCCGGCCCCGGAAAAAAGCTGAGGTCGCTGTCGGAAAACACGCCAAACTGGAAGACTGGGATAAGGGCGACCTCGACTTGCCGGACCATGCTGGCTTCCTCGCCCCCCGGTCGATCGGCTGTGACCCTCAGTGTAAGAGGCACGATCTGCGCCCACAGTCCCGCGCTGGGACCCTGACTGATGTTCTGGTTGCGAAAAGGAGGAGTGGCACAGGCGTTGTCGACCGTGCCTGGAATCTGTATCTCATAATTCACGTAGGTGACACCGAGGTCGCCCGGCAAGCGCGTTTGGAGATTACTGATGTCAGCACAGGTAGGCGCCGCGTTCTGAGCATAGAGGGCATCGAGGTCGGCATTCATTTTTTCCATGCCCGCCTCGGCTCCGTAGTAGGCGAGGTTGTTGCCTGAATCGGTCTTCTGCAGGCGCTGTTCGATATTCGCCTTGTAGAGCACGGAAACCGCCAGGGCGGACATCAGCAGCAGTAACAGCAAGGCGGAGATGAGCGCGATGCCGCGCTGGGCTTGCTGTGGTGGCAAATGCGAATCTTGGTCTGTCATGCCTGAAACCTCATTGGTAGCGATCATGGAAGCTCAGGTTGCGCGGACCAATGGAAGTCGTCAGGGTGAAGTGATCGTAGACTCCCTGCGCATTGGGTCGGGGGGAGCGCACCGTCATGATGATATTGATCTTTCGGATCTGGTTAGGCACCGGGGTGGGAGGACTACCGGTGGCCGCATCCGCCAAGGCGGCGGTGAGAACACTGCTATCGGCGTCAAAGACGTCGTAGGTGAACTGCATATCCTCAATGTGATCGGCCACCGGGGTCGGAGTTTTGGCGCCGACCTGCCGCATCAATTGCGTATCCGGGCCGCTGGGTCGGTTGACCGTTTGCAGGAAGTAGGTGATCATCACGACCCGCGAAACGGTGACCGCCGGGTAAGCCGCGCCAGCCTTGAGCGCCTTGATGTTGCCCGCGGTTGCGGCGGACTGGTTGAGGTTGAGGGGGTCGCCATTGGCAAAGCTGATGATTCTCGAACCGGGGTCGAAGTTCGTGACCACGCCGACGGCGGAACCGATTGAATTCTGCAGTAACAGAACGTCGCCGACGTTCAATCCGTAGGCGAGATCATTCATGGCAGGAGACAACCCCGTGGGCATGGTCACCGAGCTCCCGTTGCTGGCCAGCGTCGTGGTGCTTTTCGTGCTCCAGTTGCAATCCGGGTTGGGGTTGCACAGTGTGGGGTCAACCAGCGGACTGAGTACGGGGTCAAGGTAGGTGATGATGATGGCATCACTCGGTTGCAAGACATCCGGCCCGATCCCGTTGGCGGGCGTCACGCTGTACAGCACGCCCTGGGTAAAGGTGTTGCCGGAGGAAATGTAGCAGCCGTTGAGGGCGTCGCAGGCGAACTTGGGGTTGGCGCCGCCGGTGGCGGCGCTGGGGATGGGAATGCCGCCCAAGGGAATGCCGGTTCCCGCCTGGTTGAGGTCGCGCGCGAACTGGTTCATGGCGCCGCGAATCTCGGTTTGCATCTCCGATTGCTGGTTGACGGTGACGGAGACCTGCAACGACTGACGGTAGAGACTGACGGCGGCCGCCATGACAAGCAAGGTGATGGTGACGGCAACCATCAATTCAACGAAAGTGAAACCTTTTTGCCTCATCCGATGCCTAGGGGAACCGGGATATGATTCCCGTCACGGTGTAATCGCGCGCCCCACGCCCAGGGCTGGTCAGCCGAACGGTAACCGCAATACGCCGCATGTCAGTGTTGGTGCTGCCGTCCGAATTAGTGATATTGCTGATCAGGATCTGCCGCTGGTAATTGACCAAGGGGACGGTCATATCGTCGGCGGTCCCAACTTTTCCATCGGGGCCGGGCGAGACAATCTGATCGAGCGTGACGGTGTCTTCGCCGGTGCCCACGATCCCATTGAGGCCCGGCAAATATAAGGGTTGAAACCCATCCTTAAAAATGCCGCCGTTGCTGACGTTGTGAATGTCAGCGAAAGTGATGAAGGTAGAATTGCGAGCGCTATAGACACTTTCCAGCGCTTCCCGCGCTTTTTGCTTCGCAATCTGATCTTCTTGCGCGTAGTGGGAGGCGGCCACGGCCTGGGCAAACACCGCCAGCAGCGCCACGAGGCCAACCGCGAGAATGATAATGGCGAACATCACCTCGATGAGGCTGAAGCCTCGCGAGGACTTACGCCGGCGGGGTTGATCCGACCTCGACATGTTGCTCATTCGCTCCACGCCACCGTTGAACCGCTCTGAATCAGACGCCACCCCTTGACGCGTCCGGTGGCGCCCAGAACCGACACCGCGCGGCTGGACAGCAATTCGCCCGGCCGGGCGACATAGACAAGCCCGTTATTGAGGCGGCCGAGGGAGTCCAAGGCCCTGCCGTCGGGCTGAAAATAAACCTCGGTGCCGCGGCCGCCATGGTCCAAATCGAAATCGATCGCCGATCCCGAGGTGGGCTGCAGCGCGTCGGGTGTGTTGCCGCCGGTAGGCAATCCGGACAGGGCAAGGAACTGCGTCTCCCGCGGAAGATCAATGCTGCTGACAAACTGGAACGATCCGATCCTGGTGACGGGATCGATGACCCATAGATTCAGCGTGATGGTGCGCGGCGCGGTGAAGGTGAGGCGGTACTTTCTGCGCTGGCCGATGGCCAGATCGCGGGCACTGCGGAGTTGCCCGACAGTGGTTTGCAGCGCGGCCTCCGCCTTTGCCTGCTGCATGGCGGGAATGATGTTGAACAAAGCCATGGCGGATATGATCAGCACGATGGCGATCACCAAGGCCAGCTCAATCATGGTGAATCCCCGCGCCTTGTGCCGGCTCGTCATCGTTTTCTCTTCCATTGTCCGCCCACAACGTTTCCGCGCAAAAGCGCGCCGCACCGTGATCCGAGACAGAAAGCCGACGCTATTTTCCTGCCAGCCAAGCATATCGCTAGTCCAGCGGCAAAGGGTTGACCACGAGACTACCTTTTCGTAGCTGTATCGCAAACATCACTTTGGTAATTGTCCTTCCGCGCAAAGCCCGATCCGCATTTCGCACATCTGCCCTGCGATCGACGTTCTGATTCTGCCTCCCGGAAGCGAATTTGCGTCAGCGTATATGGTGCCATCGGGAATGCAATTTGCCATTTTCGGATGAAGCCCATTTTGTGCCAGGCAGCCGCCGGCTCCCTTCACAAGCCACCGCCCCACGCAAGGGCGCCAAGCCTCTCTCCCGCTCCGAGGACAGAACACACCCCCCTCACGCCAGAGGAAAACCCCCGCGCCCGATGGGCGAAATCTTGATGGCTTTGCTTCTGTCAGAAAAGACGAACCAGGCGGTTGTTTTGTTTACGGCCGGTAAAAAAAACTGGCTGAGAGCACCCGCAAGCACAATGGTCTGTTATTCTCTCGGGCACCCAGCAGGCATTTCGCTTGGCGATGCAATCGGGTGGAGGACTGTTTGCCAAGAAAGCCGCACGAGCCAGCACCGGAAGACCGCAACCGAAACAACTCCTCTCCCGCATCCGTGGAGCAGGAGGTGACGGATTTGTACCGGTCCACGGCGGGAAACCTGCTCCACTACGCGTTGCTGCTGGCCAGGAATGGCAGTCTGGCGCAGGAGGCGGTGCAGGAAGCATTTCTTAAATTCTATATTCAACGAGCCCGGGGCGAGCTTCACACCGGCAGCGGCCGGGCATGGTTGTACCGCGTGGTGCGCAATTACATCCTCGATCAACAGAGGTATCTGAACACCAGGACGACCGTCAGCCTGGATGAAGCGCTTGGCTGCCATGACAAGCGGCACTCACCCTACAAGGAGTTGGAACGGTCGGAGGCGGTCGATCGGGCGCTGCGGCTGCTGTCGCCGCGCGAACTGGAGTGCCTGCAACTGCGAACCGAGGGCTGCACTTACAAAGAGATCGGCACGATTCTGGGGATTGAGTCCGGAACCGTGGGGGCGCTGCTGGCGAGAGCCGGGGAGAAAATCCGCAAGGCTTTTGGCCATAAGGAGGTAGCGTGCGAGGCCCACTGAGCAGCTTGGTCAACTGGCTGGAAGAGAGAGCGGTGCTGCATCCTCCCGCGGCAACGCTTCTGGCCTGGCTTGACAAGGAGTTGCCGGCGCCGGAAAGCGCCAGGATCAACGGCCATCTCTCGCGCTGTGCGGCTTGCCGTGAACGCCTGGAACAGCTTCAGTCGGGGCTCAGCCTGTATGAGGAAGTCATGGTTCCGCCCCCGGCCGGCTTTCCGGTGGAGCAGGGGTTGGACCGGCTGATCACAGCGATCCAGGCCTGGAACGAGCAGCATCCGGAATTGTTGCGGGCGGACAGCCTGGATCCGGCGTTGTCGCCGGCAATTCGCGAGCGGGTGATCGCGGAGCTAAGCATCTACATGGGGCTGCCCACCGCCAGGGCAATGCTGCAAACATGCAACCAATCTGGGGTGCGTGCGGCAGAGGTCGCGGCAGTAATTGAACCGGTGGTCACGGGCTTCCTGGGGCGGCAGACGGGCTCGGCGGTGGCCACCAAGGTTGCTCGAATTTGCAGTCGAGCACAACCGGGGGCGGTGCAATCGAGGTCTTTGTTATGACAGGCGGCCCGGTTTTGATTCTGGGCAATGGCAGGCGCGGCCTGGCATCGATCCCGCTTACGAACTGGCTCCTGGGGATGGTGACGGTGCATCTGGCAGTCGGAATCTTCACCCACACGATCTGGCTGGCCACCGGCGATCCGGCGGTGTTGCGCTACTATTTCGATTACCAGGGAGCGCTGATTCTGGTGACCTTCGGCGCGCTCGAGGTCTGGCTGACAATCTCGGCTTTCCGGCAATTTTCCGCGCATCAACCATTGCGCTCGGCTTGGTTGTTCATCATGCTGGCGGCGGCCTGCCATTTCACGGGCGCAATCATGAAGCACTTGCTGTCGGCGGATTCGGCCATGAATCCGCTGCACTACTTGGGCCCGGTCTGGGACCAGCAGACGGCGAAGTCTCTGGCGAAGTGGGGAACGGTGATCGGCGGACCCGCGCAGATGGCGCTGCTGGTCTGCGGGCTTTTCCTGGCTTTGCGTGCGTATCGGCAATTCGGAATGCTGGCCAAGTTAAAACCGATGGACATGGCGCTGATCGGGGCGGCCATGGCCTATGCCTTCGCGGTGGTGTGGGGGATCGTGAACGGCGTGCGGGACGGCACGTCAGCCGTAACTTTCAGCGCTGTCCTCACCTGGCCGAACGATTGTTTACTGAGCCTTTTGCTGCTGGAGGCCATCTTCCTGCGCCGATCGGCGGTGGAAATGGGATGGGGATACGTCGCCAAGGTGTGGGGCGCCTTCGCCGCCGCCATCTTCCTGACCAGCCTGTGCAGCTTTGTGAACTGGCTGACCGCCTACGGTTTTTTCACCTGGCAGCAGACGGCATTCACCTGGTACCTGTGGTACCCGGCGAGCGCCGCCTTTGCCCTTGCCCCCGCCTATCAATGGGAAGCGCTGCGCACCGCGCAAGCCAGACTGGCGGAGACCGTGGAAGGACCGGAGCTGACGGCGGCTTGACCCAGGCAACCATGGATTTCGGAAATCGGACGACGCGAAGCAGCCAGATACGAAAACTTGCCTTACTCCTGCTCGCCAGCCTCTGTGTAGCTCTTGTTCAGGCACCACCGTGCTTCTCCCAAGCTACGACGGGCGCGATCGCCGGCCATGTGACCGACCCGCAGGGGCGGGCGGTGGCAGGGGCCGAGGTGCAGGGCACAAACGAAGGCACCGGGCTTGTGCAACGGAGCTCGACCGACGGCTCCGGCAACTACCTCCTGGCCAAGCTGCCGCCCGGAACCTATACCATCGCGATCAGCAAACCCGGCTTTCGGATTGCCAAGCTCAAGCGCCTGGCGCTCTCCATCGATCAACAGGCGCGTGCCGACGCGCGGCTGGAAATCGGCGTCGCTTCGGAAGAGATCAGCGTCGTCGCACCAGAGACGGAGTTGCAGACGCAGACGGCCGAGACCGGCGAGGTGATCGGATCGCGCCAGATCCTGGACTTGCCGCTGCTGGGCCGGGACTTTCTCGACCTGGCCCGGCTGACGACGGGGGTCAGCAGCGGCAGCGGTGGCAACAATGTGAACCTGTCCGTTAATGGCCAGCGCGAGTTCGCGAATTCGATTCTGGTGGACGGGGTGGAGGTCACCACCAACCGGAACAACGACGCCAGCCTCCGCCCGAGCGTGGATTCCGTCCAGGAATTCAAGATTCTTACCTCCAGCTATGGGCCGGAATTCGGAAGGGCCGCGGGAGCGGTGATAGCGATTCAGACCAAGGCGGGGACAAGCCGGTTCCACGGGAGCCTCTACGAATTCTTCCGTCCCAGTTCCACCGCCGCCCGAAGCTATTTTTCTGTCGAGCCGCCGGCGCTCGATCAGCACAATTTCGGCGGAACGCTGGGAGGGCCGGTACGGAAGGACAAAACCTTCTTTTTTATTTCCTACGAGCGGGAAAGGCTGCGCAATGCTTTTTCCTATCTGGATTCCGTTCCGCCGGTGGATCAGATTCGATTCCTGCCCAATGGGGACGCCGACCTTTCCGGCCTGAAAGACCCTCGCAGCGGGAAGCAGATTCCGATCTTCGATCCGAACACGTCGCAACAGTTTCCCGGCAACATCATTCCGGCGAACCGGATAAGCCCGGCGGGCAAGGCGACTCTGCTGAACTTTTTTCCCCAGCCCAACCAGCCGGGCACGCTGAACGGCTGGTTCAACAATTTCAACGCCCATCAAAGCTACGCCTTCGATTCGAATACGGGCGACGCACGGCTGGATCATTACTTATCCGGCACCGACCGCGCTTTCGTGGCCTACCACTACAGCGACTTCGGCTCTCTTCTCGGGGACCGCTTCGCCGGGCACATACCGGTCAACGGCGGCGGCGACGCGGATTTCGGCGATCAGACGCAACAGAGAAGCCAGTCTGTCTCGCTCTCCGAGACGCACCAGTTCTCACCGCAATGGATCAACGAGATCAAGCTGGGCTACACGCGGTTTTCGCTGAGTCAACTGAGCCTGCTGAACAACCGGAACCTGGCGGCGCAGTTCGGTCTGGAAAATGTGAACATCCTGGGCTTTCCTCAAACCTCCGGTTTTCCCGACATCTATCTGGGCAGCGGGTATCAGACCGGGGGCTCCACCTACAAGCCGTTGTCATTTCAGGACCGCAACTTCAGCGTGGCCGACAGTGTGATCGGCGGAGTGGGGCGGCATCAGATCCGGACGGGCTTCGATTATCGGCGGCTCAGTTGCAGGCCCCGCTTCTCCCTGTTTCCCACGGGCTTCCAATACTACGGAGGCCCCTATGCCAGCCTGACCAGCGATCCCACCTATACGTATTTTGATTCCAGCGCCTTCTACGGCAACGGCGGTTCCGATTTGGCCGACTTGCTGCTCGGGCTGCCGCTGAGCGTCACCGAAGGGTTGCAACTGACGAATCCCACGACGCGCAGTTGGGAGGCCGATGGGTACGTGCAGGATTCCTGGAAAGTGACCAACCGGCTGATGTTGCTGTACGGAGTGCGTTACGAGTATCAGAGCCCGTACACGGAGGCGGGCAATCGGGCATCGAACTTCGATCTGGCATCCGGCGTCCTGCTGCTGGCAGGCCAGGGCGGTAACTCCGATTCACTGGTGCGGCCCGACAGAAACAATTTTGCCCCACGCCTCGGATTCGCTCTCCAGATTACTCCCCGGACGGTTTTGCGCGCCGGCTACGGCATCTTCTACTCCCCGGAAGACGACGCTCGCAGCGACGCGCTCACCAAGAACTATCCCTACGCGGTGGAACAGAGCTTCTTTTCCTATTCCCTTGACACCGGCGTGCCGCGGATTACATCCATTCCGGTTTCGCCCGGAGTAGCGGCTGTCAGCGCCAGCGAAATCGAGGCAACCGCGAAGGCCAAGCAAAACCTGTTCTCCGTCGCCCCTGACTTCCGCACCGGTTACTCCCAGCTCTACAGTCTTACCCTTCAGCGCGAACTCACCTCCACCCTGACGCTGGAAGCCGGTTATGCAGGTTCGGTAAGCCGGAAGCTTCCCTACGCGGTGGGGAATCTGAACGTGAACGACCGCATCAGCGCGATGCTGGGACAGGTGCAAGCGCAGTTTTCGGAAGGCTCAGCCAATTTCAACTCGCTGCAGGTGAAGGCCACCAAGCGCTACTCCCGCCACCTGAGCTTCCTGGCTTCCTACACCTTCGGCAAGAATATCGACAATGGGCCCGCCCCGTTTAATCTGGGCCACAACCTCAATTCACATAACCAGCCCCAGGATCCCCTCAACCTGTCGCGCGAGCGCAGTGTCGCCGACAACGACATCACCCATAACTTCGTGCTCAGCTATATCTATGAGCTGCCCTTCGGCCGTGGAAGGCGTTTTCCGGGGAATGGCCATCGTGTATGGCAGGCCGTGGTGGGAGGCTGGCAGATCAATGGCATTTTCACGGCGCACTCCGGCACGCCGGTGAACATTGTGCGCGGCATACAAGAGCTGGGATTCGAGGGATTGCGCCCGGACCTGCTGCGCGATCCCACCCTGCCCGGTTCCAAGCGGACCCTGCAGGAATATTTCGATATCAGCGCCTTCGACACGTCTCGATTCACGGGATCCAACGTCCACGACGCCGGCAATGCGCCGCGAAACATCCTGCGGGGACCGGGATTCGCAAACCTTGACCTCTCGATGTTCAAGATCGTTCCGCTCAATGAGCGGGCCCGGATTCAGCTTCGGGTGGAGTTCTTCAACCTCACCAACACGCCTCACTTCGCGAACCCCAACGGGTCCATGGCGGCCGGAAACTTTGGAAGCATCACGCAGACGGTGGGTAACCCGAGAATCGTTCAGTTCGCGGCTAAATTGGAGTTTTGACAGCGCAAGCCGAGGGGAAGGCCTCACCAACTGTCATAGGCAGTCCCGGTCGAACTGATCGCCGTGGAGCCGCTGTGAACCTCGACGCGGACATTCGCCGGACCTTGCACCAGCGAAATGCGCCAGCTATCGCTTCTTCCGGTGAACGGATCCACAGGCAACTCCTTCAGGTAGCCGCCAAACAACAGATCGGCAAGTGACTCCGGGGGCCTGCCATGGTCGGCGGTGAATCGCTCCGCCGCGTGGTTCAGCACGGCCAGTTGTTCCCGCAGAACGGCTTCCTTGCGGAGCTGCCGATAATGCGAACACCCTAAGCTGCCGATCATCGCGAGCAGCACGCCAAGGATGAGCAGCGGCCGAATTGCGCATCTCACCGCGACAAAATCCTGAGGAACAGGCATGGTTTCCGGAGGCTGTCTCCGCCGTCGTCCGCACTCTCCTTCGCGTACTCCGTGGGGAAGGGGTGGCCTCTCTTCTTGAAACGACCCGTTCAGCGGATTTCTTTACAGCGCGTAGAGATTTATCCGAGTGATGAAGCCGGTTCGGAACGAATGCCGGAATTGAATTTTATTTACACGGGAAACCATTCAGTATCGTTACGCAACGCCGTGCGGACCAGTAGCACACGCGTAATTTGCCCGCTGGTGGCGGCTCCGGGCACAATTGCTTCCGTTTGCACGCGCAAACATCCATGAACATTTTCATCAGAACCGGAGCTGTCGCCGGATTGGTCTGCGCGCTGATGGTTTGCGCCAAGCCCTTACAAGGGCAGTCCATTTCGGTGAGCGTGGTGAGCCCTCTGCCCGGATTGACCCTGACCGGGTCGAGCACGAATACCGGTTCGATGTCTGTGCGGACATCATGGAACACAAGGGGGCGGTACTCGGGGTTGGTAGAGACCTGTCTGTACATGAATGCTCCTCTGGCCGGCACCGGCGGGAATCCAGACACCATTCCCGCGGCAAATGTGCAAATCACGCTGCCGAACGGGAGCACGCGATCAATCGTCGGCAGCGGCGACTGCGGAACACCAACCTCAACCCGCATCGCCTGGAACATCGGCCGCTCCGGGAATGCGAATGCCACCGTGGGATTTCAGGTGACGAATGTGGGGAACGTGGGGGCCGATACATACAACGGCACCATTTACCTCGTTGCACTCATGTATTGAGCCGTAAGCAAAGGACAAAGTAGTGAAATCGACGCTTTTTCTGCAAGAACAGGAGAAAGAAATGAAGTGCTACAAGCTGTATGTTTTGGCAGGGGTTTTGCTTCTTCTCACGGTGCCGTCGTTTGCACAGGCCGTATCGAGCACAGCTACCACACCGATTAACGTTACCCGGGCCGAGTCGCTCAGCATCAGCGTAACCACCCCGCTGCCGACGCTGAACATCGCCACCGGAAGTCTGGACAGCGACACGCAGAACGTGGTCGTCCGGTCCTTGTGGAACCTGAAGCAGACCCGCACCAATGGCGTGCAGATCTGCGTCTCGGCGGCGGGAGCTCTGGCGGGCGTGAACGCCGGCACCAGTGGCAATACGGATACCATCCCTGTATCGGCCATTCATGTCACCCCCTCCGGCGGTTCGTCAACCGCGCTGGGCGGCGGCACGGCGCAGTGCGGCATCAGCGGCGCCGTGCAGTTCATCAACTATCCGACCAATACGGCCGCGTTGCGCAAGAACCCGACCGGCCATAGCGACACCATCCCGGTGCAGGTGAAGCTGGCGACGGATGTTTCTTCCGACGACTACACCGGGACCCTGAATATCACGGCGTATTCGAATTGAGTCCAGGCGCCATGCGAAGAGGAAAATTCATCTGGCGCGCCGCGTGGGTGGTGATGGCGCTGGTGGCAGCCGCCATCCCCGCCCTTTCGCAAACCATCCTGCCGCCCATCGCCGAGTACCGGGGAAAGGGCAATGGGATGGTGGAATTGCGCAACGACGGCGACGTTGCGCTGGCCGTGATCGTCGAGGTCAAAGGCTTCACCGTGGACGAAGAAGGCCGCATGGCCTACCTCGGCCTGGATCCGTCGGTGCGCGTGGAACTGGGGGCGAGCAGTTTTGTCATTCCGCCGCGGCAGTCGCACATGGTTTTCTACAAGGCCCAGGCGCCTGTCACGCCCTTCTGGTTCGCCATTCTGGCAACCTTTACCAAGGCAGTTCCAACCAGGAATGAAATGCGGGTCAACATCGTGCTGCCGCATGTGGTCTACGTGTATCAGAAACATCGGCTGGAAAAGAAGGATGTCCAGCTTGCCCTGGCCGCGAGCCGTCCGGGAGAGTATCGCCTGGAGTTGCACAATGCTTCGCCCAAGGCCAGTCGCGTGGAAGCCATCGAGTGCAAGGGGTTCGCAAAACCGGTGGAACTTGGCGGGATGCCGGTTTTTCCTGCCCAGACTCGATTCGTTCAACTCGATTCCGGCCCGGCCAGCGGCAGCCATGCGCGATGCAAAGTCAGCTTCGAAGAGGGTTTTTCCCTGGAGGTCGCACCGGAAGTGAATTAAGCAGAGAGACTCATGATCCGCGCCATGGCAAGCTCCGAAGCGCTTTTCAGAAAATCGGGCGCGGCGCTGATCATCTTGTTTACTTTGCTGGTTCCCTTCCCCGTCGCCGGCCAGGTTGTAGCCCTGCAAGGCGGAACATCCACCCAGCTTCAGACGTCCGGCGCCGAGGCCGATTACCAGTGGAACAACATGTCCGGGTTCCTCAGCCTGGGATACGACAACGGCTTCCATATAGGCGTGCTGGCCCGCACCACCATCATGGGATACAACCTGGCCGCCGGCGATGCCGAACAGAGATTTAACCTCGACAGCGATTTGTTTGAGCCGGGAATGCAGAGCTTCTCCTCGCGCGGGGTGGGAGTTTCCAAATCCTATGAAACGATGTCGTGGTCCGTGTTCGCAGGTACTTCAGCATTGCAGCGGTACTACGCCTTCTACCACACCTTCGAGCCGGACTTGCCCACCAGCGCCGCCTTCATCAAGTGGAATGCGGGCAAGCGGCTGACGTTTCGCTCCAATACGGTTGTCCAGGACAAGCTCACATCGCTGCATTCCCTGCGCTTCCAGTTGCGAGAGCACTGGTCAGTGGTGGGCGCCGCGGGCGTAGGCAGAAACCAGCATTACTACTCCGCCGGCACGGACCTGGAAAACTCGCGCTTTCGTCTTACCGCCAGCTATACCGGGCTGGGACGCCAGTTCGAGCGCTTCACGGGCATCAACGCGGTGTTTCCGGAGCGCAAAGGCCTGAATGTGCGGGTTTCCTTTCGGCCGCTGAAGAGCTGGATGGTCTATGCCAGCCACGAGAACATGTCGTCCAGGCCGCTGGATCCGCAGTCGCCGCTTCAGAGACGTTGGGCTGAACTCGCTGGGCGCCAATGGAAGTTTGGGCGCCTGGCAGTTGAACGCCAACGCCACCAGCAGCCGATCGGTCGACATGTGGACCAAAACCGGCAGCTTCACCGTTTCACGGCCGTTGCTGAACCAGTTCCTTCGCGCCACCGGGGTGGTCACCCAGGTGAACAACCAGTACGGACGGAACAGGTTCTACATCGGCACACTCGAGGAGCGATTTTCGCCGCGGCTGCGCCTGCGTGAAACCTACACCCATAGCGGCCTGCAACACACGATTACCGCCGGCGGACAATTCCTCAGCAACCGGCTCATCCTGGGCATCGATCAGCAGCTCGTTTACAACACGCTGGCCGGCGGCGGCCGCAGCGTGTTTCACGCTTGGACTGTCAATCTGAGGCTACCTCTGATCCGCGGCTTGCGCTTGAACGTGAACAGCGTGATCGATCCCGCCGGCCACGTGCAATACACCGCCTTCCTGGACGGACTCTTCTTCTCGCGCAATGGCTCCTACATGCCCGGGGTCCCACCCGCCGCCGAGTCGGTTGACCTTGGCCGCTACATTGTGCGCGGCATCGTCCAGGATGAGTCAGGAAAGCCGGTGTGGGGGATCGCCGTGCAGGTCGACGGACAGCTTGCCTTCTCCGATACGACGGGGCAGTTCTACGTGCGATTCCACAAGCGCGGAATTTTTCCTGTGTACGTCCTTGCCGGGCAATCGCTGGCGCCGCTGCCGTACGTCGCGGTACGCGTTCCGGTAACGGCGGAAGCCCAACCTTGGGAGACGGCGACGCCGGTTCAAATCGTGGTCCGCCGCGTGCCCGCCGGCTCAGGACCTCCGTCCAGCCGTTAGTCTCTCCCGGCCTGGCGCCACCTTCTGAATTCCTCCCGCATTCCTCCCGCGTGAACACAAAATTTGCGGTCCGGCACGGCCGGAATCGCCTCTGTGCAACCTGCGTCTTGTTACCAAGGTGCTCTAGCAACCCTGTCCGGCCGGACATACACTTTGGTCATGCGGAAAACTTCTTTCCGCAAAGAGGCCTCCTCGATGGCGAAGACTGTCCTGAGCGTCATCATCTTGCTGGCCGTGGCGGCGCCCTGTGGGGTCGCGCAAGGTCTCTCCATGGGACAGCAGGTGAACATCACGGTACACGTGGCCGGCGTTTTCGGCCTTCAAATGCCGGATATTCCTACAGACTGTTCCGATTGCACGATACGGGTTCGGCTGTCTGCGAAAAGACCGCCGGCGAAAGCCTCCATCCCGAAAACCATCGTGCTGGCGCGACTTGCCAGTTTCGAGCCGAATGGGGAAACCGCGGCGGTGATTCAGCAGACGTTCCAGACGGGCGCGGGATCCTATGCCATCGTCCACGTGCGGCGCGGCCGCGAGGCCCAACGATCGCTGCTGACGATCGAGTTGCAACAGTATTAAAAATGAGCCATCGCAGTCCTTATTCGACTCAGGCCGACGGCGGAGCCCTGAATCGGTGGCGCCGCGCAATTACTTCGGTTACCTGCACGAGGTTGCTCTCGTCACCAGGACTGGTGGCTTATAACTGGACGGCAGGGTCCGGTTGCGCCATTCTGAGCGTAGCTGGAAGTGAAGCCTAATGACCTTGCGATCAAGCGCGCTGCCGATGCCAAAGCCGAGCGATTCCTTTGAGTGCCGCACCCTGCACGCCGCCAGTTTGCAGATCAAGATTATCTGCCCGCGATGTGGCCAATCTCGCGTCGGTACGGGTGACGAAATCGTGTCCTGGGGAACTGACCATCAATGCCGGCGGGCAGCGGCCCTTCCCGTTCTTCCCGGGAAGCGCGTTCGCTAGCTGAATCGGAAATTCCTTTACCTGGAAGTCCCTTCCGCCCTGGATACCCGACGAGCGCTGGTCCTGCGATCTCGCGACCGGCGAGGACGGCCGGCCCCGCGAACGTTACGGCCGGCGGAGAGCGCGCGGGTGCGAGCGATGAATCGCCTCATCGATTCAGCCACGTTTCCGAGAACCTGCGCCCATTCCTTCAAATGCCTTCTTCCACTCGCCGTAAGCGAATACACGCGGCGCGCCGGGCCGGGCTCCTGCATGTCCCAGCCGGAAGTGACGTAGCCGTATTTCTCCAGCCGCCTCAGCGTTTTGTACAAGGCGGCCCTTTCAATTTCGGCATCGGTGAAGGCGTACCCGGAGAGTTCATTGGACAGGTCGTATCCGTAGGACCGGCCTTTTTCGGCCAGCATTAACAGCAGCACCGGTTCGACAAAGCGGTAGAGATGGCCCATGGCGCACGTGCATGGGACATCGTGTCGCGAGCATTCACCCCGAGTCATCTTCGCCCTCCGCCTTCGCGACCCGATTATAGACGATGGACCGATGGACATCTGCTGCCCCTGCCACCCCCCCCGGTCGATTCTAGATGCTTTTGGCACTCACGTTCGAACGTGAGGCAGGTCACAGACGTTTTTTGCCGCCGAGCCCAGACTAGCCAAACATAACAGTTGCGAAATATAGCAACTCAGAAATTCACTACCGGAGGGACCGACCATGCGGCGCCGCAACCCGATCGTCCTAGTATTGGCACTCATCCTCTGCCTGGCGGGGATCTCCGCCGGGGCGGCGAAAATCAAGGGGAACGAAACCAAGGGCAAGCACTACTTCCGGCAAAACTGCAGGACCTGCCACACCAAGGGCGCCGCCGGCGGCGAGATTACGCCGCTGGACAAGAAAATGGCCCAATGGACCGCCTACTTCGAGGCGGGCAAGCACGCCCACGGGAAGGAGCCCTTGACCAAGTACGTCTCCGAGGAGCAGCTCCGTGACGTGCAGACCTTCCTGACCCATCACGCGGCCGACTCGCTGCAGCCCGAAACCTGCGGCAAAGACTGACCGCCGACGGCGTTCAACCAGGAGAGCCGCGCACGAGAACCGCGGTGAAGGCCATTACGGACAGGGAGTCATGCTGTGAAAGCGAGAGACAAGGCACAAAAGGTTCGTCAACCCGGGTCCATCGGCATGGGATGGAGAGAAGGCTTCGGCCGTGGCGCCGGCGTGCTGGCCGTAGTCGCGATTTTCATCGGCGCCCTGGCCGCGCAAGAGCCGCCGAAACCGTCCGCTGCGCCGGCCGCCCCGCCGAAGATGACGCATCCCTCCATCGTCCTCAAAGACGATGCGGGCCGGAATGTGCTGGACACAGGACGGCCGATCAGCACCCGGCAGACGTGCGGCGGAAACTGCCACGACTACGATTTCATCACCGACAGCTTCCATTTCCAGCAGGGCAAGAGTGAGCTCGACCGGCAAATGCTCACCTCGCACCACATCGCGTCTTTTAACCTCTCGCCCGGCATGTTTGGAAAATTTTCCATCATTCCCAACCGGCAGCTCACGCATCCGGGCATTACGGACGCCTCCGACGCCGATATGAGCCAGCCCGACTGGCTGACCCATTGCGGCACCTGCCACACCGGAAGCGGCATCTCGGAATTCGACCTCCACGGCCACCGGTTGCTCACCGCCGCGGCCAAACCGGACGGACCGCTCGATCCCAGCTACACCGTCCGCGACCACCGCACGGGGCAGGTCGTGCCCTGGGACTGGCAGAAGAGCGGCATCGCCGAAGCCGATTGCTTCCTGTGCCACGTCCCCAAAGCGAGCCGCGGCGACCGGAAGAAAGAGATGGCGGAGGGGAACTTCCGCTGGGCGGACAACGCCACGCTTGTCGATACGGGCATCGTCACCCGGAAAGAGAACGGCAGCTTCACCTATAATCGCGCCGCGTTCAACCCCGACGGCACGGTCAAGACCGAGAAGCTCGACCTGTCCGATCCCACCCTGGAAAACTGCGCCCAGTGCCATGGCTTCACCGCCAGGAACACCACCACCATCCAGCCCATCCAGCACGCCGACATCATGCGCGGCACGGAAAAATCAGGATGGATCTACAACGGGGCGAAGATCAGCGACACCGTTTTCCCCAAACTCCCGGGCAAGGAGAAGCTGAACTACCCCTGGGACGTTCACGCCGCCCGCGGCCTCATCTGCATCGACTGCCATTTCTCCGTCAATAATCCGGGCCGGAGGATTCACGAGGATCCCAAGAAGAACCTGCGCTACAGGCCGTTGGGTGAAGATCCGGCGGTTTATCTCAAGCGCCCCGATCACAATTTCGCGCGCGGCAACATTCCACCGGAGACGGTCAATCTCACGCGCCATTACACCATGAGAGGGTGCGGCGACTGTCACGACGCCGAGAAGAGTCATGCGTTCCTGCCTTACAAGAGGACGCACTTCCAGGCGCTGGCCTGCCAGACCTGTCACATCCCGGCCGTCCACTTCTGGGCTTACCGCAGTGATGATTGGGGCTTCCTCATGGACACCGGCACCAGCCGCATCACCTTCCGCGGCATCAACGGCTCCATCGTGGACCCGGACTCCGAGGTCACCGGCTACCTGCCGGCTTACATCCCGACCGCGGACAGGAACAACCATCTTCAGATCCGCCCCACCAACCTGATCACCGGCGTCTACTGGTTCGACAAGACCAAGGGACGTCCGGTCTTCACCTGGCAGGTCCAGACGGCTTTCTTCGGCGAACGACCCGCCGGCGGCGACTGGACCTATCGTCCGGAAATCATCAAGGCCTTTGCCGACAAGGAAGGCATCATCGACTTTCCGCAAGCGGTCTATGACACGCCGGAGAAAATCGCCCTGGTGAAGGGACTGCTCCAGAAGTACGCCGGCGTCGCCGATCCCGAGTTGCGCATTGAAGTAGTGCCCTGGGCCATGAGCCATGGTCTGGTCGGAAAAGATCAGGCCATTCGCACCTGCACCGAGTGCCACGCCGGAAAGAGCATGTTGCACCGGCCATTGGACTTGAACAGCTCTCTGCCCAGGGGCGTGCCGGTTATCTATGGCGGCCGAAAGATCAGCGTCGTCAACTACAAGGGCAAGGAGCCCACTTTCGACAACCGTCCCCTGCTGAGTTCATTCTATGTCACCGGCTACAGCCGGGCGGGCTGGGTCGAGTGGTTAGGCTGGCTTTCGGTAATCGGAGTTCTTCTGTTCAGTTTGGTCCACGGTATCCTGCGCATGGTAGGTGGCCGCTCATGAATACAATGCCTGCTTACTCGCTGCACGAAAGACTCTGGCACTGGCTCCAGGCCGCCGGAATGATTCTTCTCATCCTTACCGGCTTCGCCATCCACTACCCTGATCACTTCGGCATTCTGGGCTCCATGGCCAACGCACTAAGCTGCCACACCTGGATCGGGTTTGCGTTGATTGTGAACGCCTTTCTTGGCGTTTTCTATCACCTGACCGCGGAAAAGTATCATCACTTCCTGCCCCGGATGGATGACTTCAGCGGCGCCGCGGTGCGCCAGGCGCGCTTTTATTTCTACGGCATCTTTAAGGGAGAAAAGCACCCTCTGGAAACCGACCCGCGGCGAAAACTGAACCCGCTGCAGAAGATCACCTACCTGGCGCTACTCAACATCCTGCTCCCCTTTCAAATCATCACCGGGGTTCTCATGTGGGGGTCCGAGCGCTGGCCCCAGTTCTTCGAGAAACTTGGGGGGCTATGGGTTCTAGCCCCGGCGCACACCCTGGGAGCGTACCTGTTCCTGGCCTTCCTGTTCGGTCATCTGTACCTGGGAACTACCGGTGAAACCCCGTTGAGCCTGCTGCGAGCGATGATCACCGGGTCGCCGCAAACCAGATAGCATCCCCACCACCTGGATGGGAGCCGCTGCTTGCCGCTACTCCTGAGCGGCGTAGTAGCCCTTTTTGGCGTGGATGTGGAGCGGAGGGAGGCCCTTGGGAGGCGTGAGCTTGACGCGGATATTGTGCCACTTGCCGTCGGTCGGTTTCTTGTCGGGCGCATAGGCAATGACGTACTGGTTGCGGAGTTGGGTTCCGATCTTGGCGGCGACGTTGGGCAGGTCGTTGGGATTGTCGAGGACAAAGGTGCGTCCGCCGGTCACGTCGGTGAGGCCGGAAAGCATGGTGGGGCCGTAGCGCTCTTCCGGGCTCTGGGGGGCGTAGTCGTAAATGCCGATGGCGTACAGTTGCACGTCGGCTTCCTCCACCGCCGACTTGATTTCGCTCTCGGTGTAGCGGCTGTGATTGTCGCCGCCGTCGGAGATGATGAGCATGGCACGACGGCGATGGTGGGCATGTCTCATCTCGTTCATGCCCAGGTAGATGGCGTCCAGCAGCGCGGTCATGCCGGTGGGCGCGGCGGTGACGAGCTTGCCCTGGATGTCACCGATGGAATCGGTGAAGTCAGCGAGCAGCTCGGGGCGGTTGGAGAAGCCGATAATGAAGAATTCGTCGGCGGGATTGGCGGTGCGCATGAACTGCACCACCGCCTCCTTGGCCTTGGCGAGCTTGTCCTTCATGCTGCCGCTCATATCGAAGATGATGCCCATCGAGATGGGAGCGTCCTCGGAGGAGAGCGTCCGTATGCGCTGCCTCTTCTTGTCCTGAAAAACCTCGAAATTATCCTTCTCCAGACCAGTAACCAAGCGGTCCATGGGATCGGTGACGGTGACTGGGACGAGTACAAGGTTAACATCGGAGGTGAGCGGCCTGGTGTGAGTCTTGAGCGCCGGGTCGATGTCCATATCGGGCGGGTGCGAACGGCTCTCGATGCGCGGCCGGATATGCACCTCCGCCTCGCTGTCCTGGGCAGGCGCGCGAAGGGCCGAGACGCACACGAGCAACAACAGCGTCAGGAGCGCCAGCGCCTTGAAAACCGATGATCCCTGCCGAGATAAAGACGCCTCGGCGCAAGCGGAGCGCGGAAGCAGGGTCTGTGAACGCATAGCAGTTGTCTCGGCCCAGGGGAGTACCGGCTGGCATGTACTCAGATGAACGATCCTGGCCAACAGTTACCCAAAATTTCGGAATTCAAGCGGGGGAGGAGAGTTGAAGTCGGGCAAAGGTTACACGGGCGGCTGGGATTCGGCGCCGGGACCTGAAGCTGGCATCTTACCCGAGCTGATGCCGCCGCAGACGCCAACCTCAACGCCGGGACTAAGCTGGGGGTTTATCGTCCGGGCACTCCGCCATCGCAATTACCGGCTGTTTTTCACCGGGCAGAGCCTGTCGCTGATCGGCACGTGGATGACGCGGATCGCGACCAGTTGGCTGGTGTACCGGCTGACCGGGTCGGCGCTGCTGCTGGGGGTGGTGGGGTTCGCGGGCCAGATCCCGACTTTTCTGCTGGCGCCGTTCGCCGGCGTGTGGGTGGATCGGTTGAGCCGCCACCGGCTGCTGGTGGCGACGCAAGTGCTGGCGATGATTCAGTCGTTCGCGCTGGCGGGACTGGCGCTGGCAGGACGGATCACGGTGAACGACATCATCTGGCTAAGCGTCTTCCAGGGAGTGATCAATGCCTTCGACATGCCCTGCCGGCAGGCGTTCGTGGTGGAGATGGTGGAGGACCGGCAGGACCTGGGGAACGCGATCGCGCTGAACTCTTCGATGGTGAACCTGGCGCGGCTGATAGGACCGTCGCTGGCGGGGTTGATCATCGCGGCGGTGGGAGAAGGTTACTGTTTCCTGATTGACGGCATCAGCTACCTGGCGGTGATCGCTTCCCTGTTGCTCATGCGACTGGCGCGGCAACCGGCGCGGGCGGCGCGCGCCAACCTGGTTGAACAGTTGAAGGAGGGATGGGCGTACGTGACGGGGTCGGCGGCCATCCGCGCCCTGCTGCTGCTGATGGCGCTGGCCAGCCTGATGGGAATGCCGTATGCGGTGCTGATGCCGATCTTTGCCGGCAACGTGCTGCACGGGGGTCCGCATACGCTGGGCTTCCTGATGGGCGCCTCCGGGGTGGGCGCGCTGGCGGGCGCCGTTCACCTGGCGTCGCGCAAAAGCGTGCTCGGCCTGGGGCGGGTGGTGACCTACTCGGCGGGGTTGTTCGGCGGCGGGCTGATCGCGTTCTCGCAATCCCGCTGGTTGGGCCTGTCGCTGGCGCTGATGTTCGCGACCGGCTTGGGGATGATGCAGCAGATGGCTTCCACCAACACCATCCTGCAAACCATTGTGAGCGAGGAAAAGCGCGGCCGGGTGATGAGTTACTACACCATGGCGTTTGTGGGAATGGCGCCGTTCGGCAGCCTGCTGGCTGGCAGCGTGGCGGCGCGCATCGGAGCGCCCAATGCGCTGCTGATCAGCGGCATTTGCATCGTCGGCGCGGCGATCTGGTTCGGGCTGAATCTTCACCAGGTGCGCGAGGAGATACGCCCGATCTATGTCCAAATGGGCATCATTCCAGAGATGGCCATGGGCATTCAGTCGGCGTCGGCGCTGCAGACGCCACCGGAGGACTGACGGCATCCGCGAGTGGGGTTCGGATGAAAGGTCTGACAACCGGGCAGATGCGGGGGACCCGCGCGAGAAGGCGTGTGCGACGCTCGGGGCGCCGGAATCAATTGCTGCTGCACAACGGTTCCGCCCCCGCATACGTCCAAGCTGGTGTGGGAGCGCTGTTGCCCGGAATGCCGCATCCGACGGGCCAATCCGGTATCACATAGGCGTGTGACACAGCGGGCGTATAATCGCCCGAGGTGAGGGTGTTCCCCCAGAGAGGTTCCCGAAGCCAATGACACTTCCCCGGACGCTCGGACAGCTCCGCAGCTCTCATTTTTCCGAACCGCGCCTGAACAGCCGCCGCGTGAAGGACGAACTGCGCGAAAACCTGATTTGCGCGCTCCGGCGCGGTAGCACGATCTTTCCCGGCATCGTGGGCTACGAGGATACGGTGGTGCCGCAGATCGTGAATGCGGTCCTCTCGCGGCACAACTTCATCCTGCTGGGATTGCGCGGGCAGGCCAAAAGCCGCATCCTGCGGGCGCTGACTTCCCTGCTCGATCCGCATACGCCTTACCTGGCCGGATGCGAGATCCACGACAATCCGTACGCCCCGATCTGCCGGCGGTGCCGCGAGTTGGTGGCGCACAAGGGTGAGGAAGCGCCGATCGCGTGGCTGGAACCCGAGGAACGCTACGTGGAGAAGCTGGCGACCCCGGACGTCACCATTGCCGACCTGATTGGCGATATCGATCCCATCAAGGCGGCCAAGGGCGGGCATGAGTTGTCGAGCGAGCTGACGGTGCACTACGGACTGCTGCCGCGGGCCAACCGCGGCATCTTCGCCATCAATGAACTGCCGGACCTGGCGGGGAAAATCCAGGTCGGCCTGTTCAACATCATGCAGGAAGGCGACGTGCAGATTAAGGGCTACCCCATCCGTCTGCCGCTGGACGTGGCGCTGGTGTTCAGCGCCAACCCAGAGGATTACACGGCGCGCGGGAAGATCATTACACCGCTGAAGGACCGCATCGGGTCGGAGATCCGCACCCACTATCCGGCGACGGTGGAGGAAGGAATCACGATCACCACGCAGGAGGCGTGGGCGCAACGCGACGGCTACAAGCTGCACGTGCCGAAATACGTTCGCGAGGTGATCGAGCGGATCGCGTTCGTGGCGCGCGAGGACAAGAAGATCGACCGGCGCAGCGGAGTGAGCCAGCGGCTGCCGATCACTTGCATGGAGAACGTGATCTCCAACGCCGAGCGCCGGGCCATCCAGCACGGCGAAGAGACGGTAGTGCCGCGGATCGGCGACATCTACGCGGCCATGCCGGCGATCACCGGCAAGCTGGAACTGGAATACGAGGGCGAGGTGAAGGGCGCCGACAACGTGGGACGCGAGCTGATCCGTACGGCCATCGCCAACACCTACGACGAATACTTCCACGGCGGGAACATGCAGCAGATTGTGCAGTGGTTCGACCTGGGGGGCAACATCAAGATCCAGGATGCCACGCCGGCGGCCCAGGTGGTGGAGCAGTTGAAGGACATCCAGGGACTGCTGGAGAAGCTGAGCGCGGTGGGGGTGAAAACGCGCGACGCGGCGGAGATGCAGGTGTCGGCGGCGGAGTTTCTGCTCGAAGGGCTATACGCACACAAGCGCATCGGGCGTAACGAGGAACGGGTGTTTGTGGCGGGAGAAAAGCAACCGCGCCGGGCCGAACCCAGCGGAATGCGGGGAGAAGAGCCGCCGTTCCGGAGCAGAAGACCGTTTAATTAGGCGCAGGGCACAAGGCGCAAAGGCTCAAGGCGGTCAGCCCGGGGCCTGGCGCCTGTCGCCTTGAGCCTGAGCCTGAGCCTTGAGCCTTTATGAAACGGGTTACTTACACCAAGTATGTGCCGGATCCGGCGACCGAGATGAGCATGGAGGACCTGCTCAGCGCGCTGTCGGACTACCTGCTGCAGAGCGGGTTCCAGGATTCGTACGGCTTCCTGGAGATGCGCGACCCGGAGCAGACGCTGGAGGAACTGCGCCGGGCAATCGAAGACGCGCTGATGAACAGCGATCTGATGGACGAGCAACTGCACGAGCAGCTCCAGCAAATGCAGACGGAAGGCACGCTGGAGGAGTTGATCGAGAAGCTGATCGAGCGCATGGAGCAGGAGGGGTTCATTTCCATCGACCAGCCGCCGCCGGAGCCCTCCAAGCAGTCGTCGACGGGCGGGCAGGTGGGACAGAACCAGTCGCAGGCAAAATTCGAGATCACCGACAAGAGCCTGGACTTTCTCGGCTACCGGGCGCTGCGGAACCTGCTGGGGTCGCTGGGAAAATCCAGCTTCGGGCGGCACGACACCCGCGACCTGGCCACCGGGGTCGAAGCCAGCGGCGCGTCCAAGACCTATGAATTCGGCGACACGCTGAACCTGGACATCACGGCAACGCTGTCGTCAGCGCCATCCAGCGCGAGGGCGCTGCAGCTACCGCTGAACCTCGAATACAACGACCTGCAGGTGCACCAGTGCGAATACCAGTCGTCGTGCGCGACGGTGCTCATGCTGGACTGCTCGCACTCGATGATCCTGTATGGCGAGGACCGCTTCACTCCGGCGAAAAAAGTCGCGATGGCGCTCTCGCACCTGATCCGGACGCAATATCCGGGCGACTCGCTATCGCTGATCCTGTTCCACGATTCCGCCGAAGAGGTGCCGCTCTCGCAACTGGCGCGGGTGAAGGTCGGACCTTACTACACCAACACGCGCGAAGGCCTGCGGCTGGCGCAGCGCCTGCTGGCACCGCCAGCGCAAGGACATGAAGCAGATCGTGATGATCACCGACGGCAAGCCTTCGGCGCTGACGCTGGAGGACGGCCGCATCTACAAGAATGCCTTCGGGCTCGATCCGCTGGTGGTCAGCCAGACGCTGGAGGAAGTCTCGAAGTGCAAGCGCGCGGGCGTGATGATCAACACCTTCATGCTGGCCTCGCGATTATGGGCTGGTGCAGTTCGTGCAGAAGGTCACGGAGATGTGCCGCGGCAAGGCGTATTTCACCACGCCCTATACCCTGGGCCAGTATCTGCTGATGGATTACATGTCGAGGAAGACGAAGACGATTCATTAGCAGCTATCGGCTTTCAGCTTTCAGCTCTCAGCAATTGAAGGAAAGAGCTTCCTTAAGCCCTTCCACAGGTGAACAAGTCTGTCGCCGCTGAAGCGGGCGAGGCCCCTCTTGCACCTTCCCCACCGCTCATGCTGTGGGCTAGTATTCCGACGCTCGCTGTGCGAGCTCAATGTGGCTTTTCGCGTGAGCTTTGCCGGTTTCAGGAAGTTTCATCCTCATTCGCGTCTTGCCGAAACCTTGCTTGGAGAACTAATCTCGTCGCGGAGAAACGATACATGGCAGAACCAAGTTATGAAGAACTGAAGGCGCGAGTAGCTGATCTGGAGAAGCAAGCATCGCGCAAGCGCAGCGGCAACTTGGAATTCCGAGTAAGCGAGAAAGGTGCGGTCAGCGTGTATGGGCTGGGACGATTTCCGGTGACGCTGTATTACGAACAATGGACGCGCCTGCTGGAGACGGCCGACCGGTTGAAGGAGTTCCTGGAAGAAAACAAGAGCCAACTGAAGCTCAAGAGCGCCGAGTAATGCGTTTCGGCACGTACAGGCTCAGCACCACCGCGCTGCCGCCCAGCGACTGCGGCGAGCGGGCACGGCTCATTCGATGGGCTGGTAAAGTTCGCGCGTCACCGTGTCCATGATCTTTTCCAGTCCGTTGGTGATGAACTCGCGGAAGTACGCCGAGGCGCGATGCGCGTCCAGCGCTTCCGCGTTTTCATACTGCTCGTAGAAGAAAAAATGGCGCGGATCTTTCGAAGACTGGTGCCCCACGTACATCAGGCAGCCCGGTTCCTTCCGCGATGGCTCCTGCATTTTCTGAAGGAAATGCCGGGCCTGGTCTTCGTTGCCGGTCTTCACCGTGAACTGCACAAGCAGGACAATCATTGTTTGGCTCCGGGTCAGTGATTCTAAACATGCCCGCAGCCCTCGGCAATCGCCCCAGCGGTTATCCCTTCCCAGGTCCTCAAATCCGCCGGATTTCCCGCCCCAGCCCGGTTTGGCTAGTTGGGGGTCCCCAAGGCCGATCGCTCAACCGCCAATCGCTGACTTCAGTTTCCCCAGTTCGCCCGCAAACTCCGGCGTGAACATCGTCTGCTCGCGGCCCGGGCCGGTGGAGACCATGCCCACCTTCGCCCCGCTCTCCTTTTCGATGAATGCCAGGTACTCGCGCGCCTTGGCCGGCAGCTTCTCCAACGCGTTGATGCCCTCGGTGGACTTGCGCCAGCCCGCCAGCTTTTGGTACACGCACTCGATCTTCTCGTAGCCGCACGCCTGGGCCGGAATTTCCGTGGTCTTCTTCCCGTTGATCTTGTAGCCCACGCACACCGGGATCTCGGTCATTTCGTCCAGCACGTCCAGCTTGGTCACCACCAGCCATGCGATCCCGTTGATCATCGCCGAGTAGCGCAGCAGCGGCAGATCAATCCAGCCGCAGCGGCGTGGCCGGCCGGTCACCGCCCCGTACTCGTTGCCTCGCTTGCGAATCGCTTCCCCCAGAGCGTCGTGCAGTTCGGTCGGGAAAGGGCCTTCGCCCACCCGCGTGCAATATGCCTTGGTCACCCCGATCACCGTCCCGATCGAGGTCGGCGGCACGCCCGTGCCGATCACCGCTCCCCCGGACGTCGCGCTCGACGAGGTCACAAACGGATAGCTCCCATGATCGATGTCCAGCATGGTTCCCTGCGCCCCTTCGAACATCACCGCCTCGCCGCGCGCGATCGCCTGGTTGAGCAGCGCCGCCGTGTCGCACACGAAGGGCGCAATCTCCCGCGATGCCCGCGTGTAATCGCGAAACATCTCCTCCGGATCCAGCGGCTCGGAGTTGAACAGCGCGTGCGCGATCATGTTCTTCTCCCGGCAGGCGTTCTCGATGTGGGTCTTCAGCAGCTTCAAGTCGAGCAGATCGGCCACCCGCAGCCCCCGCCGCCCCATCTTGTCCTCGTAGGCCGGCCCGATGCCGCGCGAGGTGGTGCCGATCTTCACCCGTCCCGGCGCGTTCTCCGCCGCCAGTTCGATCATCCGGTGGTAGGGCAGGATCACCTGCGCGCGGTTGCTGATGAACAGGTTGCCATCCACCCGCACCTGCGCGGCGCGCAGCGCCTCCACCTCCTTCAGCAGCGCGAACGGATCCAGCACCACCCCGTTGCCGATCACCGCCCGGCAGCCCTCGCGCAGAATCCCGCAGGGCACCAGTTGCAGCACGAATCTTTTGCCGTTGATGGTTACCGTGTGTCCGGCGTTGTGCCCGCCGGCATAGCGCGCCACCACCTGGAAACGCGACGAAAGCACGTCCACGATCTTGCCCTTGCCTTCGTCGCCCCACTGGGCGCCGACCACCACTGCGGTGTTTGCCTGCTTCAAGCTTGGCCTCGCGTGCGAGCGGGATGCGCACACTGACGGCGGCGCCTGCTTGCACACCTGGATTACAGGGAGTCGCCAGCCGAAGGAGTGTACAGCGAATCTTACCTTCTGCGGCTCCCTCTCGCAACGCGAGAAACCCTACGCCGCCTGGTTCGGCGTCCGCCTCGTGGCCAGCAGCTTGGCGATCGCCACCCGATACTCCGGGATCGGGTATAGCCGCGGCACTTCCACTCCGATGTTGGCCAACACGCGTTCCACCCACCCTTTGTGCCGGTTATCGAGATGATGCGCCAGCGACAGGGGGGAGCGGAACGCCTTTCCACAGTACAGGCACGCAATCGGTTCGGCGGTTCTGCTCATATCGGGCCACCTCTTGGCTGCCCCGATTCTGGGCGCAATCCCCGGCCATCGCTCCGTCAAACGCTCGCGTTAATACCGCCGCTTACCGTTTCCGGAGCCGCTCCCCAGAATGGGAGCTGCTAATCTTTCCCTATGCCGGAACTTCCCGAAGTGGAGACCGTCGTCCGCGGCCTGCGCCGCGCCGTCGTTGGCGACTTCATCGACCATGTCTGGCTCAGCAGACGCCGCCAGCCCCTCAAATCCACTCCCCGGGAGATCGCTTCCGTGCTCACCGGCGCCCGCATTGCCGCCGTCCGCCGCTTGGGCAAGCACATCGTCTTCGATCTCCGCTCGCCCTCCCGCGCCAATCGCAAATCACAAATCCCGCCTCAATTACCCGATGACCCACTTACCCAATTGCCCGATTGTCATTTCATCGTTCACCTGGGCATGACCGGACGCCTCCTCCTCGTCTCCCCGGATGCGCCCCTGGCGAAGCATACCCACCTCATGGCGCGCCTGCGCTCGGGCCGCGAAATGCGCTTTGTCGATCCCCGCATGTTCGGCAAACTGGCGGTCGTGCGCCAGCCCTTCGAAACCGCCGGCGCCGAACCGCTGGACATCGGCTTCGAACTCTTTGCCGGGCTGTTTCGCCGCCGCAAGACGCCCATCAAGAGCGCTTTGCTCAACCAGAAGCTGCTGCGCGGCATCGGCAACATCTACGCCGACGAGTCCCTGGCCCGCGCCGGCATTCGCCCGCGCCGCCGCGCCTCTACCCTCACCCGCGCCCAACTGCGCCGCCTGTACGACTCGGTGCAGCAGGTCCTGAACCAGGCCATTGCCGCCGGTGGCTCCTCTGTCTCCGACTACGTCGATGCAGAAGGCGCGCCCGGCTTCTTCCAGTTCCAGCATCGTGTCTACGGCCGCCAGGGCGAGCCTTGCCTCGCCTGCCGCACGCCCATCAAGCGCATCGTCATCTCCGGCCGCAGCAGCCACTACTGCCCCAAGTGCCAGCAGTGAGTATTCACCGCTTGGTCCGGCAACGCTCCCTCCTCATTTCCCTGCAACCCACTCCCCTCCTAACTCATCTAACACCTTGACAACGTTACGCTCAACTCTTATATTGCCCTTGTTATTAAGACAGAACGCCTGAAGAAAGTACAAGTTAGCGAAGGATTTAACTGTAGGAGGCAAGGTCCCATGGGAAAAATTATCGGCATCGACCTGGGCACTACGAACTCGGTCGTGGCGGTCATGGAGGGCGGCGAGCCCAAGGTCATCGCCAATGAAGAGGGCGGCCGGACCACGCCCTCGGTCGTGGGTTTCACCAAGACCGGGGAACGCCTGGTGGGGCAAGTGGCCAAACGCCAGGCCATCACCAACCCCGAAAACACCATTTACTCCATCAAGCGTTTCATGGGGCGCCGCTACGATGAAGTCAGCGAAGAAATGAAGATGGTTCCCTACAAGGTGGAGCGTGCCGGCGACCACGTGGCGGTTGTCGCCCAGGGCAAGGAGCTACACCCCGCCTGAGGTCGCGGCCATGATTCTGGGCAAGCTGAAAAAGGCGGCCGAAGATTACCTGGGCGGCGCCGTCAGCGACGCGGTCATCACCGTTCCCGCTTACTTCAACGACGCCCAACGCCAGGCCACCAAGGACGCCGGCCGCATTGCCGGTCTCGAGGTCAAGCGCATCATCAACGAGCCCACCGCCGCCGCCCTTGCCTACGGTCTCGATAAGAAGAAGGACGAGACCATCGCCGTCTACGACTTTGGCGGAGGCACCTTCGATATTTCCATCCTCGAAGTCGGCGAAGGCGTCATCGAGGTGAAGGCCACCAACGGTGACACCCACCTGGGCGGCGACAACCTCGACCAGCGCATCGTGGACTGGCTGATTGACGAGTTCAAGAAAGCGGAAGGCCTCGACCTGCGCTCCAAGGGCAACGAGATGGCCCTGCAGCGTCTGCGCGACGCCGCCGAGCGCGCCAAGATCGAGCTTTCCACGACCATGGAGACCGAGATCAACCTCCCCTTCATCACCGCCGACGCCAGCGGTCCCAAGCACCTGGTGCAGCGGCTCAGCCGCGCCAAGCTGGAGGCCATGGTGGAGGACATCATCCAGCGCTCGGTCGGCCCCTGCCGCCAGTGCATGAAGGACGCCGGCGTCGAGGCCAGCAAGATCGATGAAGTGGTCCTGGTCGGCGGCCAGACCCGTATGCCGCGCATTCAGGCGCTGGTAAAGGAGTTGTTCGGCAAGGAACCGCACAAGGGCGTCAACCCGGACGAGGTGGTAGCGGTCGGCGCGGCCATCCAGGGCGGCGTGCTCGGCGGCGAGGTCAAGGACCTGCTGCTGCTCGATGTCACCCCGCTCACCCTGGCCATCGAGACCCTGGGCGGCGTGGCTACCCCCATGATCCCGCGCAACACCACTATCCCGACCCGCAAGTCGGAGATCTTCTCCACCGCGGCCGACAGCCAGACCTCGGTCGAGGTGCACGTGTTGCAGGGCGAACGTCCCATGGCGGCGGCCAACCGCACCCTCGGCAAGTTCCACCTGACCGGCATTCCGCCGGCTCCGCGCGGCGTGCCCCAGATCGAGGTCACCTTCGATATCGACGCCAACGGCATCTTGAACGTGACCGCCAAGGACCTGGCCACGCAGAAGGATCAAAAGATCACCATCACCTCCTCTTCCGGCCTGAGCAAGGAAGAGGTGGAGCGCATGGCCAAGGAAGCCGACGCGCATGCCGCCGAGGACAAGTCCCGGCGTGAGGAGATCGAGGCCCGCAACCAGCTCGACTCGCTGGTCTACAACATCGAGAAGATGCTGCGCGAGCACGGCGACAAGATCTCCGGCGCCGAGCGCGGCGAGGTTGAGAACGCCGTCGCCGACGCCAAGAAGGCGCTCGAGGGCGGCGACGCCAAGGCCATGATCGCGGCCAAGGACCGCCTTACCCAGGCTTCGCACAAGCTGGCCGAGGCCATGTACAAGCAGGCGCAGCCGCAAGGCGCTCCCGGCGAGGCTCCGCAGCAGGGTCCGCAACCCGGCGGCGACAGCGGCGCCGGCACCGGCGAAGCCAAGAAGAAGGAAGAGGGCGTCATCGACGCCGAGTACGTCGACGTGGATGAGAAAAAATAACCTGGGTCATAGCTGATGGTCGATGGTCGGTGGCAACTCGGCCGTCGACCGTCGACCGTAGACCATCGACAGGAGTTTTCATTGCAATTTCGAAGTTAACAATCAGGTTTATTTCCTGAATTTTGTTCCCGAGCAGGGCCGCTGGTTCCTGTTCCAACCGACGCCCTCGGGCATTCAGGCGATTCCGGTCGTGACGGACGAGGCGCCGCTGGTCATCCCCGGCGCGGTCGCCTTCGGGCCGAACGATGGCAACGTTGTCAACTGACGGCGCGCAAACTGATAACCGACAACCGATAACCAATAACGCGCATGCCCACTACCACGAAAAACTATTACGAAATCCTCGGGGTGAAGAAGTCTGCCTCCGCCGATGAGATCCGTAAGGCTTTTCGTAAGCTGGCGCGCAAGTTCCATCCCGACGTCAATCCCGGCGACAAAACCGCGGAAGAAAAGTTTAAGCAGCTTTCCGAGGCCAACGACGTCCTCAGCGATCCCAAGAAGCGCAAGATCTACGACCAGCTCGGCTACTACTCGGACAACATCGATCCGGCGGCGGCCGAGGCCTATGCCCGCGGTGGCGGCTTCGGCGCCGGCGGCTTCGGGGGCGTTCCTGGCGGTGGCCGGGGGACCGCGCAGGAAGTTCCCTTCGATTTCAGCGGCTTCGACTTCTCCGACATGTTCGAGGGCGGCGCCGCGCAACAGCAGCGCCGGGGCAGTGGCGGCTTCCGCGACATCTTCTCCAGCATCTTCACCGGCGGCCGTGGCGGCCCATCGGTCGAGGAGCGCGCCGAGCAAAGCACCGATCTGGAGTACCAGGTCAGCGTCGGCTTCTGGCAGGCCATCCGCGGGGCGGTGCTGCGCCTCAACATCGCCCGCCTGGACACCTGCTCCAACTGCCGCGGGCAGGGTTACATTGAGTCGCCCGGCGTCTGCCCCGAGTGCAACGGCAAGGGCAGCATCCAGCAGACCAGTGGCCGCATGAAGTTCAACACCGTGTGCCCGCGCTGCGGCGGCACCGGCAAGCTGCGCAGCGTCTGCCACGTCTGCGGCGGCGCCGGCACCGTCCAGCGCACCGAGCCGCTGGAAGTCCGCATCAAGGCGGGTACCCGCGACGGCCAGCGCATCCGCCTGGCCGGCAAGGGCAACGCCGGCATGCACGGCGGCCCGCCCGGCGATCTCTATATCGTGGTACGCGCCGGCGATCATCCGGTCTTTCACCGCGAAGGCGACGACATCCACGTCACCGTGCCGGTCACCATGACCGAGGCGGCGCTCGGCGCCAAGGTGGAAGTCCCCACTATCGACGGCCGCGCCCTGCTGCGCATCCCGCCCGGCACGCAGTCGGGCCAGAAACTCCGCCTCCGCGAAAAGGGCGTGCCCTCGGCGGTTAAGGAAGGCAAGCGCGGCGACGAAATTGTCGAGGTGAAGATCACCGTCCCCATGCCGCGCGACGAGAAAACCAAGGAACTGCTGCGCGAGTTGGCCCGGCTGAACCCGGAAGACCCGCGCGCGGAGCTGTGGAAACAGGTCTAATTGGCTACAGATGAACTCGGATCAAGGCAAATCGGTGATCATCAGTGGTGATCAGCGGCGAACTATTTTGGCTGATTGCGGAAAGCTGATAACTGATGGCTAGAAGGCGAAAGGCGCTTGCATTTGCTGAGAGTTCCAGAATCCGTGTTCATCCGTGTTAATCAGTGGCGAATTGCTCGAGCTGAGAGCTGAAAGCTGATGGCCAAAAGAAAAGGAAAAGGCGCATACATGATCTCGGCCGTCGCCGAGATGTACGGCATTCATCCGCAGACCCTGCGCCTCTACGAGCGCGAGGGGCTGCTGAAGCCCTCCCGCACCGAGGGCAACACCCGCCTCTACACCGACGACGACCTGCAGCGGCTGGAGGTGATCCTGTCGCTGGCGCGCGAGCTGGGCGTCAACATCAGCGGCATCGCCATCATCCTGCAAATGCGGGAGCGCATGGAGGAGATGCAGCGCCAGATGCACGAGTTCCTCACCCACTTCCAGCAGGAAATCATGGCGCACATGGGCCAGGCCGACGCCTCCAAGGGGGCTCTCATCCCCATCCGGGGCGGCCCCTTCCCGCCCGTCCCCTCCGGCAACAAAGAGAAGAAATAGGTTCAGATTGAATCTTCAGTTTTACTGGGCGGCTGCGGCAGCCTTGGTCGAAATCCGTCCTGTCTTGGCAAGCTCCGCCTCGATCCAGCGGTAGGTCACGGCCAGGCCCTGCTCGAGCAGGATCGAGGGCTCCCAGCCCAGCACCTTGCGCAGCCGGGTGTTGTCGCTGTTGCGGCCCCTCACGCCCTGAGGCTTGCTGAGGTCGTGGCGGATGCGGAGGCTCTTGCCGGCGATGCGGCTGATGAGCCCCACTAGGCCATCGACGGAGATGAGTTCGTCGGTGCCGAGGTTCAGTGGATTGCGAAAGTCGGAGGCCATCAGGCGCAGCAGGCCCTCGACGCAATCGTCGATGTACATGAAGGAGCGGGTCTGCAGGCCGTCGCCCCAGACCTCGATCTCCCCTCCGTCATGGGCCAGCGCCACCTTGCGCGAGATCGCCGCCGGCGCCTTTTCCTTGCCGCCGTCATAGGTGCCCAGCGGCCCGTAGACGTTGTGGAAGCGCACGATGCGGGTCTCGAAGTGGAAGTCGTGCCAGTAGTATTGGCAAAGCTGCTCGGCGTAGAGCTTCTCCCAGCCATAGCCTGGCTCCGGATCGGCGGGATAAGCGTCTTCTTCTCTTAGGGGCGTGACGTCGGCGTCCTTCTGCTTGCAACCCGCGTAGACGCAGGCAGAGGAGGAAAAGAGGAAACGGGCGACGCCGTTGACCCGCGCCGCCTCCAGCATGTGGGCGTTGATGAGGGTATTGTTGCGCGCGATGTCGGCGAGCGAGGCGGTGATGTAGCCGATGCCTCCCATGTCGGCGGCGAGGTTGTAGACCTGGCCGATGCCGCCGCGGGTGGCCAGCAGGCAATTGTCCCACGCGCGCAGATCGAGCAGATCGAACTCGTCGGCGGCGGAGGGTTCATACTCCGGCAGCTTGATGTCCACGCCGCGCACCCAGCAGCCGTCGCGCTTCAAGCGTTTCACCAGGTGGTGGCCGATAAATCCGCCCGCGCCGGTCACCAGCACCCGTCGGTTATTTGCTTCCAAGTCTCTCCTCCGCTCGAGCAGCAGAACACGATGGCCGTAACCAGGTCAATCGGGACGATTGCTTAGCAAGGGCCGGAGCCATGCCAGGCGTCAGTCGCCGGGTTCATAGGCGTTGAGCGGCTGAGCACTGGCAGCGGCGACAGCGGCGGCGGCGGCCAGGGTCTCGGCCGGCAAGGCTTCCGGCCGCGCGGCGCGATCCAGCGCGCGGGTGAGCTCACCGGGAAAATAGCGAGTCAAGAGGTTGATGTCGAGCATGAGCGGCCGATCGCAATAGTGGCGATAGACGCGGAAGTAGCCGTGGTTGCGTAACTGGCTGCCGAGCGGCAGGTCCATGCGCCAGACGCCCGGCATGCCCAGATTGCCGATCGCTTCGGGCTTGCACCAAGCCATGCGGATCTCGGCCGAGCTGTCGTGCGCGCCGGCCGGCAGGTACTCCAGCTCGTAGCCGTCGAAATCGTTTTCGGCGAAGGTACTCTCCAGGATGTCGCGGAGGCGATCGAGACTGCTGCAAGCGAGGAATTCGGAGATGGCGCGGCGCACCGCCAGATTGTTGATGACGACATGCTTCTGATCGAGGGTGCGCTGGGCCATTCGGCGCAATTCGACCATTTCGTGGTAGCCGAGATGCTGAACGCCGATCCACACCATGCCGCCGAGCACCACCAGCACCAGAGCCACAGGGCCGCCTCCGGGCAAGAGCAGGAAGAGGCTGAGCAGGCCGAAGACGGCGGAGACAGCGTAGAGGATCAGGGTGGTCTGGCGGGGCGAAAGGCCGCGCTTGAGCAACTTGTGGTGGATGTGCTCGCGGTCGGCGGCAAACAGCGGCTTGCCGTTCATGAAGCGGCGGACGACGGAGATGACCGTCTCCATGATGGGCAGGCCGAAAGAGACCACGGGAATCGCGACCGCCACCATGGTGGGCGATTTCTGCCCGTACAGGGCAAGCGAGCCGAGCATGAAGCCGACGAACAGGCTGCCGGAATCGCCGAGGAAGATGGTGGCCGGATTGAAGTTGAAGCGGAGAAAACCGAGCAGCGAGCCGGACAGGGTAGCGGTGAGCAGCAGGCCGAACTGATTTCCATTGAGGGCGGAAACGATGCAGACCACGAAGGTGGAAAACAGGGCGGAGCCGGTCGCCAGCCCGTCGACGCCATCAATCAGGTTGAAGGCATTGGTGATCCACAAAATCCAGAAAATGGTGAGGCCGAGCGATACCACCCATCCGAAGCGGGATGAGCCGAACAGGATGGGCAGGGCCACGATGCGCAGACCGCCAGCGAAGACGATGGCGCCGGCAATGGCCTGCACGAAAAATTTCCAGTAAGGGCCGATGCCGCGGAGATCGTCATAGAGGCCAAGCAGGAAGACCAGCGTCCCGGGCACCAGCAGGAAGGCCATGGTGCGCACGTGGAAGGCCCGGTGGAAGGGAAACCGGTGCATGTAGTAGAGCACCGAGAGCAAGGTGATGACGAGCGAGGCATAGATGGCCACGCCGCCGATGCGCGGCAGCGGCCTGGTGTGAAGATGACGTTCGGATTCGGGGAGAGAAACCCAGCCGTGCTTGAGAGCGCGGCTGCGCACCAGCCAAGTGAGCACAACCGAGAGCAGCAGAGCCAGCACAAAACTGCTCAGACTGATGGCAAACACCTAAGCGCGCTCCTCAATTTTCTGTTGTTGCCGCCCCACGAAGTGGTCGCCGCATCGTAGCAAATGGAGAGACGCCGTGCGCGTCCTTTTTTTCCACAGGGAACCAAGGTGCGTATTAAGAGGTCTTGCGTACCACGGTTTCCAGTTTCCGATTGCCTACGGGATTTTAAGCGGAACGGGACGGCGCGTTTGCCGGCGTGTGTCGCGCACGACGCCGAGCATGGCGGCGATCAGCAGCTTTTGTGAAAAGCGGTTGGCGAAGGCGATGTGCAGCGGATTGGGCGCATAGGGAAGGGAGGCGGCAGCGCGGATGTGGGCGACGACAGCGTCCACGTCGCCATGACAGGCGTGACGGACGGCGGCGCCGTTCAACTGGCCGAAGATGTCGGCGATGTGGCTGCGGTCCGGCCCGAGATAGAACACCGGCGCGCCCACGCGGAGGACGTTGTAAATCTTGCAAGGATGAACAATGCCCACGAAAGGATCTCCCATGACCACCAGGTGCAGGTCGGCGGCCGACAACGAGGCTCCGAGATCGGCCAGCGGCTGGTAGGGGAGAAAGACCAAGTTGGACATGCGGCGCTCGCGAGCGAGCACTTGCAAGCGCCGGTATTCGCTGCCACCGCCGGCAAAGCAGAAGACGATGCGCGGGTCATCGGCCAGGCGTTCGGCGGCATGCACGACGGTGTCGAGGGGATGGCAGGGGCTGTGGTTGCCGGAATACATGACCACGAACTTGCCGCTCAGCCCGTGGCGGGCGCGGAATTGCTCGCGCGCGGCCGGATCGAAGGCGACGGCATCGTGGGTCCAGGGAGGCACCACGGCAACCTTCTCCGGCGGCACGCCCTTGGCGACGATGCGCTCCTTCATGAAGCGGTCGAGGGCGACGATGCCGCCGGCGCGGGCCAGGCTGTGCCGGAGCAGCGCGGCCAGGGCACGGCCGGCGAAGGAACGCTCGCGCAGCCAGCCGGCGGCAATGGCCTCGTCGGGATTCAAGTCCATGGCCCAGAAAAAAAGAGCGCGTGCCTTGAGCGGCACCATAAGCGCGCCCAAAAAGGAGATGAGCGGGGGAGAAGTGAGCGCGATCACCAAGTCAGAGCGAGGAAGCAGCGCAACCCGCAGCGCGCAAGCGGCCATGTAGGAGGCAAAATCAGCGGCCCTGCGCCAGGGAGCGGCCTTGCCAAAGGCGGTGGAGCCGACGCGCAGGATACGGATGCCGCGATAGTTCTCGCGGGTCGCGAACCGCCGCCGGGGGTCGTCGTAGGCGCGGGCGCCGGTGACGACGGTGACATCAGAACCGGCCTCGACCAAGGCGAGAGCGAGATCGGTGGCGTGCTGGGCGGTGGAAACGACGTCGGGATAGAAGGCCTGGTTGAGCAGGAGCACGCGCGGGCGGGGGCCGAGCGTGGCGGGCGCGGGAGCGTGCGGTTCCGAGGCTAGCTCGACGGTCTGCATGTCACCAGGACAAGGAGAAGTGGCCCTCGGTAATGAATCCGCCGGACTGGATGTTGATGAGTTGGGCGCAGCCCACGAGTTTGCCCTTGAGTTCGTCGTCGGCCAGATTCTCGATGTTGCGCAGGCGGACGGTCTGCGCTTTGTCGCCTGCCGGGCACATCACCGCCTGGGGGAGCGCCTGCAGTTCGGGATGGCGCGAGGCGGCCGACTCGGTGGTGACCACCAGCGTGGGGTTGCGCAGCATTTCCGCGATGTGCTCCGGGCCGGCGACCACATAGGCGACGCCCTGGCTGTGCAGCGAGTGGCCATTGAGCACCTGATCAAACACCTTCTCCACCAGCGGCAGCGCGGCCTCGCTCACCGGCAGGCAAAAACGGACGTGCATGGAAAGAAGATAAACGAAGGTGAAGGGGAGAAAGAGCTCGCTTTTTTCGATGTTGCCGACCAGCAGTTGCGGCAGGTAGAGGACGGCGAAGGGCGAAGGGGCCGGCCGGACTGTGTTGGGCGCCGCTGTCATGGAGTTTCAGTTTCAGTTCGTGCGGAATGCCGTGCTCCCTCCCGGTTGTCAGTGCTCCACCAGGTAGTCGCCGAGAAATAATTTGTCCATGCGGGTGCGCTGGAAACAGTGGAGCGCATCCCGCGGGCTGCAGACGATCGGCTCGTCTTCATTGAAGGAGGTGTTCAGCACGACCGGAACCCCGGTGAGGCGGTCGAAATCGCGGATCAGATCGTAGTAGCGCGGGTTAGTGCCGCGGGAGACGGTCTGCAAGCGCCCGGAGCCGTCCACGTGGGTAACGGCGGGAATCTGCGCGCGCTTTTCCGGCCTGACCTGATAGACCATCAACATGCTGGGCGCGGGATGCGTCTGCTCGAAATATTCGGCAACGCGGTCTTCCAGGATGGAGGGGGCGAACGGCCGGAAGGACTCGCGCTTCTTGATGCGCGCGTTAAGCGTGTCCTTCATCTCAGGGCGGCGGGGATCGACCACGATGCTGCGGTTGCCCAGGGCGCGGGGTCCAAATTCCATCCGTCCCTGGAACCAACCGACGATCTGGCCGGCGGCAATGGCGCGCGCGGCGGTCTGGGTAAGGCACTCCGGCTGCAAGCGGGTGTGGCGCAGTCCGGAGGCGCGCACCGCCTCCTCGATGTGCCCGTTTTCATAGGCCGGGCCGGTGTAGGCGTGGTCCATGACGAAGCAGCGAGGCTGGTTGAGCTGGATGTTCTGCAGGTGATAGCAGACACCGATGGCGGTGCCGGCGTCGCCGGCGGCGGGCTGGGCGTAGATCTGCTTGAAGGGCGTTTGCAGAAGGATTTTGCCGTTCATCACCGAGTTGAAGGCCACGCCGCCGGAGAGGCAGAGGCAGTCGGTGGAGGTCTGCTGGTGGAGGTTGCGCAAGAGATGAAAGCAGACTTCCTCCAGGCGCGCCTGCAGGGAGGCGGCAATGTCCTCGTGATGCGAGTTGAGCGGACCGCCCTTCTCGCGCGGGGCGCCGAAGGCTTCCAGGAAGCGGTCGGAGAAGATGCGGCCGACGGTGGGCGTGCCCTCGTCCCAGGTCATCTCGACGCCCTCGGAGTGGTGCAGGAAGTAGTCGAGGTTGAGCTTGAAGCGGCCGCCGCCATCGGTGGTAACGATCTCGCGAAAGCGGTCGAGGAAACGCGGCTTGCCGTAGGGCGCCAGTCCCATCACCTTGCCTTCGTCGCCGTAGTGGGGAAAGCCGAGAAACTGGGTGGTGGCGGTGTAGAGGCAGCCGAGGGAGTGGGGGAACTCGATCTCGCCCAGGACCTGGATTTTCGAGCCGGCGCCCAGGCCCCACATGGTGCTGATGAAATCGCCAAAGCCGTCGATGGAAAGAATGGCCGCACGGTCGAATTGGGAGACCAGAAAGCAACTGGCCATGTGCGCCTGGTGGTGCTCGACGTTGTGAAACTGGGCGCGGAAGCGGTCGGCAGGAATCTCCAGGGCGCGGGCGAGCTCGTCCTTGAGGTTGCGCACCTTGGCTGCGTTAGCCAGGCGGGCGCCGATGAGCCCGCCTAACTTGGTGAGGCGCGCCATGGAGAAAAGAATTTTCTTGTGGAGGTGGGCGGAGGGATCGCGGGAGATGCCGACGTGGTCCAGATCGGCGGGCCCGATGCCGGCCTCCTGCAGACAGTAGCGCACCGCCATGGCGGGGAAACCGGCGCAGTGCTTCCTGCGGTTGAAGCGTTCTTCCTCGGCCGCGGCGATCAGCCGTCCATCCTGGACCAGGGCGGCGGCGGCATCACCGTGATACGCGTTGATTCCCAGGATGTACAAACCCTCTCCTTCAGGAATATGGAATCGAGGCGGGCAGGTCAAAGCAGCAAGACGCGATCATTGTATGAAATGCGCGCCGCGCCGTAAACGTCCGCAGGTCTCGTGCCGGCGGCCTCACTGCGCCGCCACCGCCTTCCACAGCATGTAAGTGGTGATCACCACGGCGCACAGCAGAAAGAAACTCATCAACTGGCGGCGGTAAGGACGGATCCAGACCCTATAGAAGGACCGGCCGTGGCGCCGGTGACGATGCGAACGATGCCGGTGATGCGAGTGAGTGTCGGCAGCGCTGTGGCTGTCGTCCGCGCGCTCGGGAATCATGACCAAATGCCTTTATTTTGATTTTTGGGCGCGCCTGCGCCGCCCATCTGCCAGCAAGGTAGGGGCAGCATATCACGAACCGGGCCAGGAAAGGGGGAGGGCCGGGCCGCGTTGCGGAGGTCAGCGATGACGGCGGGCGCGCAACTCGTGGATCTTGGCGTCAATCATGAAGCGGAACCAGCAGCCCTGGAGAAAGTGGAAGATCAGGCCTTCGCGGCCGTCGAGAAATCCGAGGCGGAAAAAATAGCGGTAAATCCAGTAGAGGAAGGCGCGCAGGAAGAGCGGCCAGCGCCCGTAAAAGCCCTCGCGCAGCCAACGGCGGCGCTGGATGGGGTCGCCAAAGGCGTCGGGGCGCACGCGGGAGGAAGCGGCATCGTGTTGCAGGGCCTCGCGCGCCTCCAGTTCCGCCCAGCGGAGATGGCGCGTGGTCCACCGGTCAAGATCGGAGGTGAGCACGTCGAGGTAGTCGTGACGCAGGGTTGCGGTGGCGCCGGCGACGACGAAATGCTGATCGTACAGCCGCTGCTCGCAACTGCCGCGATGCTTGCGAAACAGGCGAAGATGGTAGGCGGGATAGTGGCCGCCGTGGCGAATCCAGCGTCCCATGAAGATAGTTCGCTTGCGGAACAGGAAGCCGTCGATCTCCGGCGTGGGATTTTCGAGCACGGTGTTGATTTCGGCCACCAGCGCGGGCGTGAGCCGCTCGTCGGCATCGAGGTGCAGCACCCATTCGGTGCGCAAGGGCAGGTTCTGCTGCGCCCAATTGCGCTGCGCGGAGTAGTTTTCAAACGGGTGCTCGACCACGGTGGCCCCGGCGGCGGCGGCGATCTGGCGGGTGCCGTCGGTGCTGCCGGAGTCCACCACGTAGAGCTCGCAGGCAAGGCCCTCCAGGCTGGCCAGGCACGCGGGCAGGTTCACCTCCTCGTTGTAGGCGAGGACGATGACGGAGACAGGCGCGGCGGCTGCGGTGGCAGTCACGGGAGTGATGATAGCAATTTCACTTCTCTGCCGCGCCCCTAGTGTCTTCGGGCAGGTGATCATTCCGTTGCGCCAGCCCCTGGTAGAGGGCCGTCATGCGGGCGCCGATAGCATCCCAGGAAAAATCGCGCTGCATCCATTCGCGGCCGCGCAGGCCCATCTCCCGCAAGGGCGCCGAGCGCAGGCGACTGATGCCCGCCGCCAAGCTCTCGGGATGGTTATCGATCCAGAGACCACAGCCGTTCTCCTCCACCTCCTGCCACGGGGTGCCGCGGCTGGCGATCACCGGCACGGCGCGCGCCAGCGCTTCCGCAACCACCATGGCGAAATTCTCGGTGAAGGAAGCGACAACGCATAAATCCGCACTCTGAAAGGCGCGCTCCTTGGCTTCGCCCAGAACTTCGCCCGCCAGCGTGGCCTTCCCTTCCAGGCCGCGGGTGTGAATGCGATCGGCGATGGAGCGCAGATAGCCAGGGTCGCCAGTGCCGGCGATGGTCAGCGTCCAGGGAAAATCGAGGCGCGCGCAGGCCTCGAGCAGGTTCTCGATTCCCTTCTTCGGATCGATGCGCCCGATGTAGAGCAGCCGAAACGGCCCGGTTGCTTCCAGGTGGCAGACGCCGGCGGGGATCTCGACGCCGTTGGGGATGAGCTGGGCGCGCGCGGCCGGAATTTTTGCCAGGCTCTCGCTCCGCTCCGGCTCGCTGGTAACGTGCAGCACCAGGGGATGGGGCGCGAGGCCGGCGCTGATCATGTCCCACAGCGACTTCATGGCCGGACGGCGCGAACCGCTCCAGCGCTGCAGTGCGCCTCGCGGCGACCACACCACCGGTTTTGACTGGCGGCGCGCGGTCGCCAGGGTAGGGAAGGTGGTGAAGCTATAAACCGCGGTCAGGTGAACCACGTCCGCCCAGCGCACCAGATCAGGAAGCAGCCGCAAGAGCTCCGTCGACACCGAATGCCGCAATCTGCGCGCGCAGTAGCGCACCATGAGTCCGTCGCCGAGGCGGTGTTCGCGGGTGGTGTCCACTGGCAGGACATCGTTCAGCCCGTTGGCGTTGGTGGTGAGCACGCGGACCTGGCATCCGAGGCGCGCCACCGCGTTGCACAGCGCATAGACCGACTGGATGGGCCCGCCATAGACATGCGCGGGAAAAAACGACGGCACTACGTGGGCAATGCGCAGAGGCGCGCCCTCAGCGGACGACGGCATGCAAGGCCTCCAGCACTCCGCGGACGGCGACCTCGGTGGAGTAGTCACGAATTTTGCGCGCCGCGGCCTCCCCCATGCCACGGAGGCGACGGCCATCGGCCGCGAATTCCGACATCAGCGCTGCCAGTCTTTCCGCGTGGCCCAGCGGATAGATGGCGCCGGTTTCGGGCGTGATCAGGTCGGGACCGCAGCCCACCTTGTCGGAAACAATGCAGGGCCGGCCGCACACCATGGCCTCATTGACCACCAGGCCCCAGGTTTCGCCGCCGTCGGAGGGCAGCACGAGGGCATCGCAGGCGACATAGGACTTCACCATTTCGCTCTGGTTCAGGAACCCGGCGAAGATGACGGGAATGCCGCGCCGGCGCGCGAATGCCTCGCACTCCGGCCGCAGCGGGCCGTCTCCGACCATGAGCCCGTGAATAACGGCGCCGCCGCGGCGCGCGATGTCGAGTGCGCGCAGAAAATCCATGGGACGCTTCTTGAAAATAAATTTCGCCGCCCAGAGGAATACGGTGGTGTCCGGCGGCAGTTTCCATTGCTCACGAAGCTGGGGGCGGCAGGGCGCCAGAAGCTGCGCCTGCTCGCGAAAACGGCGCTCGTCGATGGCGTGCGGAACGAAGAAGATGCGCTCGGCGCGGGCGCCATAGTGCAGGTAGTAGTCGCGCGCCCAGCGGCCGACGGCGAGGCAGGCGTCCATGCGCGGAATGAACATGCGGTAAGCGGGCAGCTTCACCGCCTGCTTCAGCGCCGAGCGCCGGGTGTGCAGGTGGGAATCGCTGCGCACCATGACCGGCGTGCCGCTCTTCCAGCAGGCGCGGATGGATTGCCAGTAGCTCTTGCGGTGCCAGCCGCAGTTGATCACCGCATGGAAGCGCCGCTCGCCAATGATGTCGCGAATCTCCGGTGTATCCAGGCCGGCAAAGCGGGCAATGGAAGGATGGGCGGCCACGTTGGCCAGAAACCGGTGCGGGTAACCCTCGGTGAGCGGCGTGTCCCAATCGAACTCGACCCCGAAACCGGCGTCGGCCTGCTCGCGCGCGGTGGCACGATGGCAGAAGAACACCTCCAGGTCGAGTTCGGGATGGGCCGCCATGGCGCGGAACCATGGCGCCTGGTACTGAATCGGGTGTGTCGTAACGATGGCGAGGCGGTAGGACAAGGAATCTCCGACCAGTATTCTAAGCAGTTTTGACGATCCACGGCATTCAGGATAGTATCCATCACAAATTCCCTTGTATTCGGGAGAGGCTTCAACCATCCGGTCATGCTCGCTGCAACTTGCCTGAAGCTTATTGATTATCCCGTCAGGCCGCCGCTGACTTCGAGCAGTGTACGTATGCCGTTGGCGGCCCAGCGGTGCTTGCAGTGACGGCACCTTTCTCGCGCGGACCAGGGCGAGAATCATCCCCCAACCCGGAAGTTGCGTTTCCGCGAGCTGCGGAAAGCAGCAAGCTCGGGATGCGCCTCACGGGTGGCCTTCTGGCTTTAGCTCTTCTCGCGTTAGTCGTGCTTGTGGCGACGTTGCCAGAGCGGTTTTTGTATGACGAACCCTTCTTCGCAAGGTACATTCCGCTGCTTCATCGGTATGGCTTTAGCACGACATTCCTGAAATCGCTCCCCGGCACGGTGGGACCTTTGTATTCCTTCGTTCATATTGCCTTGGAGCCGTTCACCCACTTGCAGCCGGTCAGGATGCGATTTGTAAACACGTTTTTGCTAGTGCTGACAGTTGCGATGCTGGCGGTCTGGCTCAAGGGGCAAAAGCACTCGGACTACTGGGTCGCCGCCGGCTCGGTGCTGGTGGTGCCGATGACCTGGGTGCTGGCGGGAATGGCGCTCTCCGAGATGCCGGCGCTCGTGTTGGTCACACTGAGCTTATGCCTCCAGCTTAGAGGACTGGCAGCGCTGGAGGCAGGGCGTGCGGTACTGGCGTGGTATTTGGGCAGCGCCGTTTGCCTCGCGCTGGCGGTGTGGGGAAGGCAACCGTACCTGTTGCTGTGCGGCGTACCGGTCCTGGCAGCCTTTTTCGAGCGAAGACTGAGAATCCCGGCGCTGATTTTCGTCGGCGTCGTAGTGGGTTCGGCCGTGCCCCTGTTCATCATCTGGAAGGGGCTGGTTCCTCCCTCGCACCACTTCGTGCAGCGAGGAATCTCAGTGACCCATGGTCTGCTGTCTCTGGGGTACACAGGCATCTGTTTCTTCCTGCTCGCCCCACGCAGGATATTGCTCCCGATTAGAATGCTGCTTGGAATCGTAGCGGCGACGGTGGCGGCGAATGCGCTGTTGCGGGCTTTGGCGCTCTACCCGCTGCACTCAGCGGCTGAGCGGTATCTCCCTCAGCCCGCGCTGTCCGCGTATGGCATCCTGTGCGGGTCAATATTCCTGAGTTGTGGAGTCGTTTTCCTCGCATTCCTTCTCTGGATCACCTGGGAGAATCGGAACGATCTCAAACAGTTGACGGTCAACGCGGGCTTGGTATGCGTGGCCGCATCGCCAATGTTCATTGCGCACCAGTACTCGAGTCGCTATACGGCAATGGCATTGCCGTACCTCATTCTGGCAGCGCAGCCCTGGCGCAGGTGGGGAGTGGCTACTGCGGCGACGAGCGCGCTGGGGTGCGCAGCGGGATTCCTATCCTTATTTGGATATTTTCGCCTGTAGCGGCCCGGGTTGGCGAGACAGGGTGGGGATTTTCACTGCCAAGTCATACACACTCTGCCCCTCCGCTGGTTACCAAAGTAATCCCTTCCCCCACCCCGACGTAACGCCCGCACCCCCAATTTCCCTTGCACCTGGCGCGCCATGCGCTACCCTGAATCTGCGCCTAGTGCGCCTCCAGGTTTGGTGCAGTTCAACCAATCCTGTTTAGATCTTTGACAACCAGACGCCATTCGCGGCCCCTCCGCGCACCCCCTTCTGCGTCCGATAATGCGCTCGGTAACCGATCGGTATCCCACAGTTACCGTCACGGTATCCGTTCCCCTAAGCTGCTCATTTCACTACATCGGGGCGAAACTAGGGGGGAGGGGGGGTATGACCATCTAAGGTTTACCCAATGGTAACCGACGCCGACGGTTCCGCGACAGCGTAGGCGCGTAGGCCGGCGGCTTCCCGTTCAGGCATTTGCGGCGGCGCGCTGCTTCTCTTTCCTGGCGAGCGCGCGATCGAACACCGCCGCCAGCCGCTTCGACATGGCGCGCGTGGTGTACGCCTCGAAGGCGCTCCAATCGGTGTCCGGGCGCAACTCGCCGGGCACGGTGAGCAGCGCTTCCAGCCAGGCGCGGATTTCCGGCACTCCGCTCGCCGGCGGCCGGCCGGAATGGTCGAAGGTCACCACGTGCCCGGCGCGTGTTTCGCCTGCTATGCGCACCACGCTGCTCTCCTCGTGGAAGATCGCCAGCAGCGGTTTCTGCGCCAGGATGTAGGGAAACAGCTTCGACGCGGTGTAGTGGGGGGCATCGGATCCGATCACCACCAGGGCGTCGGAGTCGAGCAGCACTTGCAGGGCGTCCAGATAAGCCAGCCGCGCGGGCCACTCGGTGACCACGGCTTCCACGCCCATTTCGCGGGCCATGGGCAGCGCCTGCTCGGTGGGAGTGGGCGAGTAGGTGGTCCCGACCATGTGCACCCGCAAGCGGCCGAAGATTTGCGGGCTTTCCGTCAAACCGTGGCGAATGGCCGCGAACAGGGCGCGCACCGTGGCATGCATCCCCGGGATGCAAGCACCCACGTAGCTGAGGTGGACCAGGCCGTCTCCGCGGGCGAAGACCTGGTTCGGACGCGGGTTGCGGCGGAGGTACTCGAAATCGGCGGGTTCGCCTCCATAAGGGATCTCGGTCGCGTCATTTTCATCAAGCCAGCGGTAGCGCTGAACCACCGAGTCGGTGGTGCCCTTCGATACGCCGGTGATGTGGCCGACGTGGCGGACGGCAAACGGCTCCAGCGCCTTCGCCATGTAATGGGCCAGCACCCACTTGGGGGGACGCTGGCTCCTGGGCACCTTCCAGTAGTAGTCGCTGACCCAGGGGTCGATGTAATCCACCACGTAGGGCAGGTGGAAGCGTTCGTAGGCAAGCCGGCCCAGCACCATGGTCGGATACGGCGGCACGGGCAGAAACAGCAGGTCGATGCGCCGCCGCCGGCAGATGTCTTGGATGGCCTTCCATTGTTGACGCATCGACCGAAGCCCGAGGTCGCCGGCGCCGAGCTTGCGCGACCAGGCCGCCGGCCAGGCGGGCGTGCGCACCACCTCCAGGCCCTCCGGCAGAAGGCGCTCGTTCTCCGGGTCGCTGGGGTGTTCGTAGTAGCGCGGGTCGACGGAAAGCACCAGCGGCTGCCATCCGAACTCCGGCAGGTGCCGGACCAGGAAACGAATGCGCAACGCCGGAGGCATGCTGCTAGGCACGAAGTCGGGTCCGGCGACGAGGACAGTCTTCATGCGAAGCCGGTGCGGCGGGGGGGCGTAAGCGGGCCTCCTCAGAAATGGTAGAGCGCCAGGCTGGTGAGCATGCTAAAAATCGAGCTGGAACCGCGCTGCATGGCCGCCTTGCTCTTGCTGGAGGGCACGAACACGATGTCCTCGGCGTGGATTTCGATGTCGCTGGCCTTGGCCTGCAGGATTTTTTTCAGATCCACGTCCTTGCTCACCAGCCCCTGCGGAGTGCGGCGGATGAGGCGTGTGTGGCCCAGCGATGCCATGCTGGTCGGACCGGAGGCGAGCGCGAGCATCTGCAGCAGGCTGGCGGTGGTGGTCGATTCCATGACGAACGCTCCCGGCCGGTTCACCTCCCCGATGACATACACAGTGCCGGCGCGCGAGACGTTGATGGTATCGCCGGGCTGCACCTCGACATTGGCCTGGTTGGCGGACGCCCCGTGCTCCAGCGTCACCACCTGCGGGTGGTCGAGGTCCTTGGCGTGGGTGATGGTAACCATCTTTCCGGCCCGCGGCGTGAGTCCGCCGGCGATCAGGAACACGTCATACAGGCGCCTTGCGTTCAAGGCCGAGTAAATGCCCGGACGACGGACTTCGCCGATCACGGAAATCCCTTGCGTGGTGTATTCCTTGATGTAAACGGTGATGTGCGGATTGCGCAGGAATCCGCCTTCTTCGTATCTCTTGTTGAGCGCCTCCTGGGCCGCGTCGGCGCTGAGCCCCGCCATATGAAACTTGCCGATCAGCGGCAGGGCGACGTCTCCCGTGCTCTCCACCCGGAAATGGGTGGACAGTTCGGGCACGCCGAAAACCCTCATGTCGCCTTCGTCACCGGGTCCGATCAGCATATCGGTGGGCGTGCTGGAGGCGGGAGATGAGATCTGGACGGCAGTGGCCATCGCCGGCGCTTGTTCGTCTGCTGCCGGCGGGCTGTTGGCGTCGGTGGCCGTGGGGGGCTGCACCTGTTCGGCCGGCGGCGGTCCGGCCTGCGGCGGCCGGTCCTGCTGGGCGCGGCTCACGGCCGGCAAAATCAACAGCAGGGAGAGAAGCCCGATCCAACCTCGGCGAAAGCAACCGTGCGGCAACAGCGGCATGGAAATAGACCTCAAGAATGCGAACTGGGCCACAGCGGAAATGCGGCCATTCCAAAAAACCTCGGACGCATCGCAAAGCAGCGCGAAATTTGCTGCTCCTGAATGCGCGACAATCCCCCGTCGCTGCCGAGTGCGCTCTAGCTTACCACCGCGTGATATGATCCGTGACAATTTGCGGCATCGAGACAGCGGTGATCCACCAGCGCTACAAAGATATCCTTTTTCTCGGCCTGTCCAAGGCGACGCTGCCCAATTACTACCTGCGCCGGTTCAGGTCGCGATGGCAGCGGCCCAATGGGCGCGAGATCCATCTCCACCTGGGCTGCGGCCGGCGCTACCTGAGCGGCTTTGTCAACGTGGACGCCAATCCCCGGCAAAAACTCGACCTCTGGCTCGATGTCCGCAACGGCATTCCCTTCGGCGAGCGCAGCGTGGCTTCCATCTACACCACGCACATGCTGGAGCATTTTTATCCCGACGAGTTGCAGCGCCTGCTGGCCGAGTGCCACCGCGTGCTGCGGCCTGGAGGCGGAATGCGCATCATCGTGCCCAGCCTGCGCACCGCGATTGAAGCCTATAACCGGCAGCAACTGCAGTGGTTCAATCCCGAATTTCCCCGTCCCTACGATTCCCTGGGCGGGCGCTTCGTAAACTTCATCTTCTGCGACGGCCAGCACCGCAGCGCCTTCGACTACAGCCACATCCAGGAGGCGCTTCGCCGCGCCGGCTTCGCCGAGATCGAGGAATGCGGGGAAGGCCGCAGCCGCCTGTACGGAGACAAGGTCCCCTCCTACGATCCAGCCGACCGGGAAGGGCTGGCGCATTCCCTCTACGTGGAAGCGTTCAAGTAAGCGGGCTCTGCGCCAGGTGCGCCGCCGGGGTTTCGATCAGCGCCAGGAATTTCGACTGCTCCAGGTCCCAGCAGAAGCGTTCCCGCGCCGCGTTCCAGGCGGCGGCCTGGGCGGCGCGCAGGCCGGCACGATCGTCGCGCCAGCGGCGAAGCTGCTCGGCCAGCAATTCCGGCCGGCCGCACGGATAGAGCGCTCCCGCTGCCGGCACTTGCTGCAGGATTTCGCGCTGTCCCGGAGTGTCGGTGGCCGCAATCGCCAGTCCCGCCAGCATGTAGCTGAAGAACTTGTTGGTCACGGTGAGCGAGTAATTGCGATGCGAGGCGCGCTCCAGCGCCAGGCCCACGTCGAATTCACCCATGGCGCCGATCAGCTCGTCGTGGTGAATGTGCGGCAGAAAAGTAAGCGGGACACCGCGCTCGCGCGCCATCCGCGACAGAGTTTCCGCGTACCCGCTCACCGGTGTACCGCGCAGGAAAATCTCCGACTCCGCCGCCGGCCAGCGCCGCCGCTTCCAACGCCTCCTCCAGTCCCTTGTCCGGCCCGGCGGTCTGGCCCGACCAGTGCAGGCGCAGCCCCGGAGATACCGGCCGCTGCAGCGGAGGTTTCAAGTTCCCAGCCATGGCCAGGGGAAACACGTTGTAGAGCACGGCAGGAGGCGGCACGCCATACGATGCTTGCAATCGCGCCGCCATGCCCGGCGAGGCGGCCGAAATATAATCGCAAGCGGGAAGGTAGGCGGTTTCGACGGCGCGCACCAGCGTCGGCCGGCGCGTGGGACGTTTCGGAAAGCAGGTCCTCGCAATCAAAGCCCAGGCGCGAGTTGCACTGCCGCGCCGCCCGCGCCGCCACCGCCAGCACCGTCTGGGTGTGGGCGATGAACCAGTCGGCGGGTTTGGAAGTGGCGAGGCGGAACAGATCGGGCGCGGCCTCGCACAGCGCATCTTCCGCGGCCTCGCGGCGAGGGCCTGCGCCGGAACCGTTCCTCGGCCAGAGCGCGGCGCATGCGCGAACGAACCGCCCGCACCCGGTTGGACCGCAGGATGTCGGCCATCTGCAGCCGCCATTTGCGGCCGGCCACCAGCCGCTCGTCATCGGCGACCAGCGCCTGCAGTGCTCGAACGCCGACAACGCGCACCTTGTGGCCGCGCTCCGCCAGGGTGTCGGCCTCCCGCACCAGGCGAGGATTGTGGCAGGGGTGGGTTGCTCCGATCAGGCAGATGCGCATGGTTGCCCCGCCGTCTGGTTGGGCCGCGCCCCGCGGCGCGCGGTGGACTGCACGTAGACGCTGTCGGCGAAATAACACATCCAGGGAGCGCGCCGGCTCCAGCGGCGCAGCGCCTCCGAGGCGTTCACGATCCTGCGATATTTTGATGGAAGCAACCCGAGGTCACTGGCCTGGACGCCCAGTCCGAAGTAGCCGTCCACGCTGACCGCGCTCTCCCCGATGGCGGCGCTGAAGGCGCGCTTCAGCTCCGGGACACTCCAGTAGCGGACCTCAAACCGCTTCGCCTCGCGAAAGCCGCGACGCATCTGCTGTTGCACGCTGCGAATGCCGTACGCGTTCGGCATCTGGACCAGGCACCGGCCGCCCTCGGTGAGCACCCGGCCGATCTCCGCCAGCGCCTGGCGCGCATCCGCTTTGCTGAAGTGCTGCACCACGCTGTAGGAGAACACGAGATCGAAGCTGTGCGGCGCAAACGGCAAAAAGCGCGCGTCGCCGACCACGAACTCGGCGACCACCCCCAGTTGCTCGCACAGCCGCCGGGCCGCCAGCACCGCGCCCAGCGATGGGTCCAGCCCCACCGGCCGTAAACCCTTGCGTGCCGCCGCCACGCACCAGCGTCCCCAGCCGCATCCGATGTCGAGAAAACTCGCGCCAGCGTGCGTTTCCAGCCGCAATTCGGGAATGGGATAGGAAGCGAGCTTGCCGATCGCGTTCTTGTACAGAATTCCGTTGGTCGCGGCGACCAGGTAGCGGACCACGGGATCGACGCCATCATGGCCGGCGGCCAGTTCGCGGCGGATTTCCTGCTTTTCCTCCTCGCTGCAGCCCAGCGTTTCCACGAAGTAGGGCGGCCCGTCGAAGGCGCGCGCCGCCGGGGTGGCCCGCGCCGCTTGCAGCGTCTTTCCGGCCGAGTCGATCGTCTGCTGCGCGTCCGCCACCAGCATGACCGGCACGTTTTCGACAATCGGATAGGTGTCGCCCGATTCGCACACCAGCACGCCCGCCTGCGGCTGCACCGGCGAGCGGTGCACCGGGCAGACCAGGCGGCCGAAAATCGAGCTGTCGAGCTTCATGCTCGCCCTGATTTTGTGCGCATCGCCTCGGAACTTGCCCTCGGCTGGCGAAGAAAATTCCACATGGCCGCCCCAAGCGCGGCGCGATAGTCGCTCCATTGCCAGCGCGCCATGCGCGCCGCCGCTGCGCGTCCCATGGCTTCCGTGTCGGCCGGCTTCGCCAAAGCCGATTCCATGGCCGCCGCCACCGCATCCACATCGCGCGGCCGAACCAGCCACCCGCTCTCGCCGTGGTCGATGAAGCTTTCGCACCCGCTGTTCGGTGTCGTAATCACCGGCAGGCCGCGCGCCATGGCTTGCAAGGGAGTCGTAGCCAGCCCTTCGGCCAGGGTAGGAAACACCATGACGTTCGCGCGGTCGAACAACTCGTACAGGGTCTGGCGCAGGACAAAAGGACTGATCCACACTTTGCCGGGCAAACCCTCGCGCATCCTTTCCGGCAACTTCCAATTCCCCACCAGCCACAGTTCAGCCGCGCCGCCCGCGCCCAGCCGGCGCCAGGCTTCAAGCGCATAGTGGACCCCTTTTTGCACACTCAAGTTTCCGGCGACGAGGAATACGAATTTGTTCGGATCGGGATGACGATGGCCGCAGTTCACCGCGGGCGCGCCGCTTGGCAAAACCCAGATCTTCTCCTCCGACGCCCCCACATGCCGCAGCGAATCCCGAACGAAGTTCGACGCCACCACAATCCTGTCGGCCAGCGCCAACTCCTCATCCTTGCGGGCGTTGCGCCGAGGCGCCAGGCGGCGGCGATGTTCTTCATAAGGCGTCAGCAGCTCGGGGAAGCGCAGAAATTCCTCGCCCACCCACTTGGCCGCGGCTGCGTGATGGCAGGTAGGCATGTCGTACAGGCACAGCCCCCCGCGCGCTTTCTGCGCCCGGAAAGTCTCCAGCGCCGCGTGCTCATAGCCGTAGACGGCGTCGGCTCCATCCAGGTGATTGCGTGCCACCATGCGATCAAACCATGTTTCGGTGACCTCCCACACCCGGTCGGCGGTGATGGGACTGGCGGCCTTGGCCGCGGCCATGCGGAGAATCTCCGGAATGGGGTGCGAGCGGACCAGTTCGCCCGGCACTTCGGTGATCTCGCGGCGCGACAGTTGGCGCTCCGGGTCGCGCATCACCAACCTCAACAGGCCGCGCAAAATTTGGCCCAGGGCGGCGTTGCGATCGTAATGAAAAGTGGTAACGTACGCCGACAGGAGACCCGCTTCATGCAGCGCGCGGGCCGCTTGTTGGACGAAAGGCCCGGTGCCCGGATGGCTGAGGACAACCCTGGGGGCGGCGCGATCCGCCGTGGGGGAATCCGAGCCTGCGCGCGCTGTGGTTGTGGGCATCCGTGGAACCGCGGGAGTTCTGGAATAACTCGCCAGATTATAAACAACCCGTCGCCGTCTCTCACTCCAGCGGGTGATTGCAATCACAGCGGGGAGGACGCGAGGCGGCAATACTGGCATGTTAGGGGCTCCTCGCACCGAGAGGCATGGTTATGTTCGAACAGGAACTGGAACTGGAAAAGAAATCATCGTCGGTCATCCCGCTGCTGATGATCCTGGCGCTGGCAGGCGTCATCATCGGCACCGTCGCGTACTGGGTCATACAGTCGAGGAAGGTCCTGACTCAACAGGAGGCGAAGACGGTAGTCAGCGGGATTTTGAAGGCGCAGGGCCCGGCGCTGCTGCACTTCCACACCGGCGCGGTGAAGGCCAGCGTCAACATTAAGCCACGCGACCCGCACTATAAGCTGCTGGAGAAGGCCGGCCTGGTCAAGGTAGTTGCCGCCAGGAAAGGCGGCGTTTACAACATCTCTCTCACGCCCGCGGGGGAAAAGGAGCTGGCTGCCTTTCCCGAATTCCAGAAGGTCCAGGATAAGGACGGCTCGTTCTCGCTCACCGTTCCCCTGGCGCGGCGCGAGCTGCTGCAGATCAACAAGGTCACCATGAACGGCCCCAGCATGGCGAAGGTCGAGTACACCTGGAAATGGGACCCCACGCCGATCGGCGATGCTTTTGATGCCGATGGGAATTTGATCAAGGGGTTCAATATCTGGGAGACGCAGGACCTGATCGAGAAGTACGGCGCCAGCTTCTATCACGCCGCACCGAAAAAGGTGGTCGTGCTTCTGGTGAAGACCGACAAGGGCGCGTGGCAGTTGATGCGCGACTAGCGCGACCTTTTTGTTCTTGTCGCATTCACCGGGCGTCGAAGAACATCAGGTTGAGTTGCGCCCGGCACTGCTGGACGAAGGACCCTTTCCACATAAAGCCGTCAGCGCCGCAGTCCAGCGCCGACAGGCCCAGTTCCGGATCGTCGTCGGAAGAAATCAGCAGGACCTTGGTGGCGGGCAGCCGGCGCTTGATGTGCACCGCCGCCTCGAAACCGTTCATCAGCGGCATTTGAACGTCGAGAAATACCACGTCGGGCACGAACTGTTGTGCCGCGCGCACCGCGCTGATCCCGTTGCTGGCGGTGGCCACTACCTCCGCCCCTCCTTCGATTTCGACCACGGCGGAAATGAAGTCGAGCACGTGCGGGATATCGTCGGCCACCACGGCGCGCAGGCGCCGGCGCGCGGGACGCGTGAACTGACTGCCACGGACGGAAGAGCGCGCCTGAACCGGTGCGTGAGATCCCATCACATCCTCCAACGGCTGAGTTGTGCTGTCTGCATAAGAACATCGGCGGCGGGTGCGCGGGGTAAGAAGCTGGTCACGACGATGTAAAGAACTTGTATGCTCGCGGCTTCCTGGCTGACAGCCGGCAACCGCTTTAGGCGGAGGGTCGAGACTTAGGCCACAAACTTATAGCCCAAGCCCGGGAACCGTAAGGATGAACTGCGGCTGGCGGGGATCGTCGGCCAGCTTCTGCCGCAGGCTGGCCACGTGCACATCCACCGTGCGGGTGAAAGTTTCCGTGTTGTATCCCCAGACTTCCTTCAGGATCTCGTTGCGCGACAGGGTGGCGCCCCGGTGCTCCAGAAAATAGCGCAGGAGCTGAAATTCGCGCGCCGAAAGGTTCACCGGCTTGGCGTGGAGCCGGACCTCCGTGCCTCGTACGTCCACCCACAGCGGACCGGCCTCGTAGAAGGTGGCCGCTTCCGCCGGCTTGCTGGGAGCGCGGCGCAGCAGCGCTTCGATGCGCGCCAGCAGCTCCATCATGTCGAAGGGCTTGGTGAGATAGTCGTCGGCGCCCAGCTTCAGGCCCACCACTTTGTCGGCCGTCTGCCCGCGCGCGGTCAGCATCAGGACCGGGGTAATCAAGCCCGCCGCGCGGATGTCGCGGCATACGTCGAAGCCGCTCCGCCGCGGCAGCATGACGTCGAGCAGGATCAGGTCGTAGGCGCCTTCGGTGGCCAGCCGGTAGCCTTGATCGCCGTCGTGCACGCAGTCAATCTCGTAGCCCTCGCTGCGCAGGCGGTCGCTGAGCGTCATGCACAGCGCCTGTTCGTCTTCCACCAGCAGAATTCTTTCGTCCATAGCGGCATTCAGCGCGGCGTTCAGGAGACTTTGCCACCCACCGCGGCTGCCTGCGGCACTTCCGGCGGGCCGGCGGCCACTCCGGCTGCCGGCAGATGCAGCACGAATGTGCTCCCCTTCCCCGGCTCGCTGGACACCGTGAGCCGTCCATTCATGGCCTCGGCGATGCTCTTCGCCAGCGGCAGGCCCAGGCCGGTCCCGTGGATCTGCGCGCTGGTCGCCTGCGCGCTTCGGTAGAACGGCTCGAAGATGTGCTCAAGGTCGGCCGGCGCAATGCCCGTGCCTTTGTCGGCGACCGCGATCCGCACCTCGCCGGCGCCATCCTGGGTTTTCGACAGCGAAGCCCGCACCGCGATCCAGCGGCTCTCCCCGCCGTATTTCACCGCGTTGGTAATCAGGTTCTGCAGGCACTGCGAGAGGGCAGCCAGATCGCCCTCCACCGGCGGCAGATCCGGCTCCACCTGCTGGCTGGTGGTGAAACCGGCCGCCGACAGAAGCTCGGCCGTCGACTCCAGCGCCGCGTTCACCACGTCGTCCACCGCCAGCGTCCGGAGGTGGTAACGATAGCCGCCGTCCCGGCTGGCGGCAAACAGCAAAACCTGCTCCACCAGGTGAATCAGTTGGCGCGCCTGTCCCTTGATCACCTTGCCATAGCGCATCAGTTGTTGTCGGCTGTCCACCACGCCATCGGTGATGTTGTCCGCCGCCGAGGAGATCACCGTCAGCGGCGTGCGCAGCTCGTGGGAGACGGCGGCGACAAAGTCCATCTGCAGCCTGGCCAGGCGCTGCGCGCGCTGGCTGGTGATCAAGATAATTCCCATGGTGGCGGCCAGCACCAGCAGCACCCCAAAGCTGATCGCCAGGTTGCGGCGACGGACCGAGGCGGCCACCGCTTCCAGCGATCCGCCCCGGTTCTTCACCAGCACCTGCCACTCCGAAGGCGGACCTTCGTAGCGGACGGGCTCGAACCTGAGAAATGGCGAGGTGCTGATGGTATGCGGCGGGTACGCCCCGCCAGCCTCCGTGGAGGGGCGCGGCCGGGGTAAAAAGTTCACCGCACGCGAGGAGGGTGTGCCGAAGGGAGGACCGAAAATGTTGACCGTGAATTCCGCCTCCGCGATTCCCTGCCGGCCGAATTCAGCATCCGACGCATAGAGCACGCCGTGGTCATGCCCCACGCTGATCACCGCCACCCGATACGCCAGTCCGCTTCTGCCCCCGAAGTACCTCTCCGTCAGCTCCGGAAAGATATGCTCGCGGAGATACTTGCTGTCCAGTTGCACAATGAACCAGTCAATCCGCGACGCGCGCGGCGGACGGCCCGCGCGCTGGGCGGCGCTGCGCTGCGGCACCGGATAAATCAGCGCCGGCACGTCTTGCGCTATCAGTGCCGGACCGTGCCGCAGCGCCACCGGACCGCGACCCGGCGGAAATGGCCCCGGATCGCCTCCGTTCTCGGCTCTTTGCCGGCGGTAGGGCGCCACCAGGGCCACCAGCTTCGAGGCCCTTCGAAGCCACTGATGAAGCTGCTGCAGATCATCGGGCCAATCCGCCGGTTCAAATGCGCCGCTGGCGCTGTTCAGGCGCAGCAGCCGCGCCTTCAGCCTCTCCGGCATGGGACGATTTTGCCCCCGAGGGAGCGACCGCCGCTCCCCCCTGGTAGACGTATACGGCCTTCACCAGCCCCGGATGAGCGGCCACCCGAGCTGGCCTCGCGGTAGCGTTGGGCCGCCTCCGCCAGCGTGGCCTTGGAACTGGCGGCGCCGAAGAACTGGAAGGCGTCGCCGCTCTGCGCCAGTTCGCGGTACAGGTCCTGGCGCCAGCCCAGCAGCGAGGAATGCAACGCCGCCTCCATGCGCAAAGTGGAGGCTTCGCTGACCTCGCCGCTCCACCGGTACTGCAACACCGCCAGCACCATCAGCACCGCCGCCAGGGCGATCACCACGGCGAGAGAGGAAAGACGCTCCTTGGGCGGCAGTTTCATGTCTCAGGATTTCACCGCGACGGCTTCCGGCAGCCAGGCGCTGCGGCCTCAAATCCGCGTCGCAACAGCCCAGCCTGCGCGGCTTCGCTGTTTCTCCCATTATACGGAGCCTGTCTGCCGGTCGCTGCCGGCCAGTCTGCCAGAGCGCCGGGCGTGGGCGTGTAAACAGCTTGTAAACAAGCGCTCCCGGCAGCGGCTCGTAACCGTTGAACGCCGGCAAGATTTCCCCACCTTACCGCGCCGGCCTCAGGCGCAATAAGGCGGGGACCTGGAGGAAATGCGCTTTTACGGAAGAGGGGGAGGACCTCCCATGCCGCCGAAGGACGGCCCGCCGCCGGTCATGAAGCCGTGGTGCGGACGTTCCGATTGCATCTGCGCCAGTTTGTTTTGCTGGTCCGGGCTGAGCAGTTGGTAGAAGGCGGCATTGGCTTTGGCCGCGGTGGTGGTCAACTGCGCCGTCAGGCTGCCGATGGCGGCCGCCGCCTGCTCAATGGCTGCGGCATCGTTGGCCTTCACCGCCGCTTGCAGGTCCTGGCGCGCCGTCTTCATGCTGCCGTGGACGTTCTCTTCGGCGGTCGCGGCGTTGGTGAAGATCGTCGTTGCCTGCTGCTGCTGCGCCGCATTGAGCGACAGCATGGTGGTGAGAAACTGCACCCGGTGTTGCACCCGCATGGCCGGGGTGGGCGGTCCCGGAGGGTTCGAGTTGGAAGCGGTCTGCGCAAGCAGGAGCGCCGAGGCAAACAAGATCAGCAAGATTGACGCGAGCACTGGTTTCTTCATCGTTTTCTCCGTGCATGGATCCTCAATGTGGGGATCACGTTCCTTTGGCATGGGAACACACGGGAGACAAAGCCGGCGTAAACACTCGGCGCCAAGCCTGTAAAAGCTTTGTAAGCTGCTGCCGCCCCCGCTTCCGCTGAAGCGCTCCCAGCGCGGCGGGTTGAGGCTGCGGAACTTGGATTTCACCTTTCGTCCCTTTCGGCCTATAATGTCGGCACTTGCCAGGTGGTGTGTCCCGGGCCCTTTTTCCCGGGCGGGGTGGAACAACTGTGGCGCAAACCGCGCCGTTCTTCGGTGTCCGAGTTCCCGGATACGAGGTCCTCTCGCATCTGGGGGCCGGAGGTATGGGCGTGGTCTACAAAGCGCGCAACCTCACCCTGCAGCGCACCGTGGCGCTGAAATTTCTCGCCGACATCGATGACGGCGGCTCGGCGGAAAAGGAGCGCCTGCTGCGCGAAGCCCGCGCCGCCTCGGCCCTCGATCATCCCAATATCGCCGCGGTGCACACCGTGCAGGAAACCGGCGGCGGCCGGCTTTGCATGGTGATGGCCTACTACGAAGGCGAGACCCTGGCGGAAAAGATTCGAAGCGGCGCGCTGCAGACGGCGAAAGCCGTCGAGTTGGCGCGGCAGATCGCCGCCGGGCTGGCCCACGCGCACGCCCACGGCATCGTCCACCGCGACATCAAGCCCGCCAATGTCATCGTCACCCGCGACGGAGTGGCCAAGATCGTGGACTTCGGCCTCGCTCGTTCCACTGCCGCCGGTTCCACCCGGAGCATCGCTCTGAGCGGTACCCTCCCCTACATCTCCCCGGAGCAGGCGGCCGGCAAGGCCGCCGACGAGCGCACCGATATCTGGGCTTTTGGCGTCCTGCTGTACCAGATGCTCACCGCGCGGCTGCCCTTTGCCGGCGACAGCGCCGCCGCCATCGTCATGGCCATCGCCAACGCTCCCCCGGCGCCCATGCCGGACGTGCCCCACGAGTTGCAGGTCATCATCTATCGCTGCCTGTGCAAGAACCCCGACGCTCGCTACGCTTCCTGCACCCGGCTGCTCGCGGATTTGGAAGCGCTGCCGGCGGTGAAGGCCAATGCGCCGACGGTGGTTACGGATGCGCGCCGGCTCAAGCAGGAACTTCGACGCGCCTCCGCCTCGGCCGCCCTGCCCGTGGCCGCTCCTTCACGCTGGCGCCGATGGGCCGCTCCCGTAGCCCTGGCCGTGGTCCTCGCCGCCGCGCTGCTGGGATTGAGCTGGCATGGCATCGGCTCGTCTTCGGTCCCCCACACCTCCGCTAGCGTTGCCCCGGCTGCTCATGAGTCCTATCTGAAAGGCCTTGGCTTTTTAGACCGTTACGACAAGCCCGGCAACCTGGATTCCGCCATCGCGCTCTTCGAGGCCGCGGTGAAAACCGATCCCGGCTTCGCGCTTGCGTTCAGCGCCTTGGGCGAGGCTTATTGGGACAAGTACCGGCTCACCCAGGATCCACACTGGATCGACAAGTCGGAGGAATACTGCAAACGCGCCGCCGAGTTGAACACCCAGCTTCCCGCGGTCTACGTGACCCTGGCACGCCTGCACAACGGCAAGGGCGAGCGCAACCTCGCGCTGCAGGAGTTGCAGCACGCCTTGAAGCTGGAACCGCGCAGCGCCGACGCGCTGCTCGGCCTGGCCGCCGTCTATGACAGCATGGGCCGCATTCCCGAGGCGGAGGACACCTACAAGAAGGCCGCCGCGCTTCGCGCCGGCAACTGGCAGGGCCACTACGAACTTGCCGTTTTCTATTACCGCCATCAGCGTTTCTCCGAAGCCGCCGATCAGTTTCGCCGGGTGATTGAACTCGCGCCCGACCATGCTCCCGCCCATTCCAATCTCGGGGTCATGCTCCGCAATCTCGGCGATATGGCCGGAGCGGAGAAGGAATTCAACCAATCCATCCGGATCAACCCCACCTACGGCGCCTACGCCAATCTTGCCTTCCTGCAGTACTCACAGAAGCGCTGGGCGGAAGCTGCGCAGATCACCAGGAAGGCGCTGGAGCTCAATCAGGCGGATTACCGGCTGTGGGCCAATCTCGCCCTCGCCTGCGAGTGGCTCAACCAGCCCGCTGACGCGCAGGCCGCTTATCGCGAGGAGATGGCGCGGCTCCAGGAGGTCGCCAAGTTGCGCCCCGAGGATGCCCCCATCCAGGTTGAGTTGGGACTCCTGTTTGCCAAGCAGCGCTTGCGCGAGCAGGCTCTGGACCGCGTCGCCGCCGCCTTGGCGCTGGCGCCCGACGATGCAAAGGTGCTGGCCGCCGCCGGCGAGGTGTACGAGAATCTTGGCGACCGCTCCCGCGCCCTGCAATTCATCCGCAAGTCGCTCGCCCGGGGATGGACGGTGGCGCAACTGGAGCGCAACCCCGATCTGCGCCAACTGCTCATCGATCCCGGGTTCCGGCGGATGAGCGCTCGGTTGGCTGCCGACGCCCGCCCGCCGCACTGATTCTCAGCCCCGTTTTATCGGCCCCCAGGAATCATCCTGCGAGAGAAAGGTTGGCAACATGCCGGATCTAACCATAAATCTGACCCCCAGCAGTCGCGAAGCAACGCATCTGCGCCCCGGACAAACGGTGGAATTCCACACTCCGCACGACTGCAGGTTGTACTTCAGCAATGCCGCGGTTTTCAACCGGGAGTACGTGGACCTCACCACCGGGAAACCCACCCCGCTGACGGTTGCCGCCAACGGCGCAACCACCTGGGCTGCGCTGAAGCCGGTTACTGCTCCAACCGCGGGCGCTGCCGCGCGCAGCCAGGCTCCTTTGGGCGACCCCAATGAGATTGTTGTCCCCTAGAGCAGTTTCAGAATAGCTGTATCCATCGCTTTGTAGGCCCCGGCGCCCCCGCCGGGGCGTATTCAAATCGATTCCAAATCGCGGCTCCTGCGGGCGCCCTCGCCCGCAGGGACACACCTTCTGCGAAACCGCAATGGCCTTCGGCTGCGGAAAAACGCGCCGAAGCAACAAGCGACGCGCTAGCGCTGCCGCTTCAGGTAGAGCGCCCCCAGGGGCGGCAGCGTCAGGTCGATCGAGTTGAACTGGTTGTGCCAGGGGATCGGGTCGGAGTTGCACCCGCCGCTGTTGCCGATCCCCGAACCGCCGTACATTTCGCCGTCGCTGTTGAGCAGTTCGCGCCAGTATCCCCCCGCCGGCACCCCCACCCGGTAGTGCTTGCGCGGCACCGGGGTGAAGTTCAGCGCCACCACGATGCTGTCGTTGGCATCCTCGGTCTTGCGCAGGAAGGTGAGCACGCTGTTGTCGGCGTCGTTGGCGTCGATCCACTCGAACCCCCGCGGATCGATGTCCAGCGCATGCAGCGCCGGTTCGTTGCGCATGGTCCGGTTCAGGTCCTCCACCCACTTCAAAACCCCGGCGTGATCGGCATACTGCAGCGCGTGCCATTCCACGCTGGAATCGTGGTTCCATTCCGCCCATTGCGCCAACTCGCAGCCCATGAACAGCAGCTTCTTGCCGTTCTGCGCCCACATGTAGCCCAGCAGCAGCCGCAGGTTGGCGTATTTCTGCCAGTCGTCGCCCGGCATCTTGCCCAGCAGCGCTCCCTTGCCGTGCACCACTTCGTCGTGCGAGATCGGCAGCACGAAGTTCTCGGTGAACGCGTACAACTGGCGGAACGTCAGCACGCCGTGTTGATAGCGGCGGTGGATCGGGTCCTTGCTCATGTAGAGCAGGGTGTCGTGCATCCAGCCCATGTCCCACTTCATCCCGAAGCCCAGCCCGCCCAGGTAAGTCGGCTTGGAGACCATGGGCCAGGCCGTCGACTCCTCGGCGATGGTCTGCACCGACGGGAAGCTCTGGTACACGTCGTGATTCATCCGCTGCAGGAAGCTGATGGCGTCCAGGTTCTCCCGTCCCCCGTAGCGGTTGGGAATCCACTCGCCTTCCTTGCGCGAGTAGTCCAGGTAGAGCATGGAAGCCACCGCGTCCACCCGCAGCCCGTCGGCGTGGTAGCGGTCCAGCCAGAAGATGGCGCTCGACAGCAGAAAGCTGCGCACCTCGTTGCGCCCGTAGTTGAAGATGTAGCTCTTCCAGTCGGGATGGAAGCCCAGCCGCATGTCGGCGTGTTCGTACAGGTGGGTGCCGTCGAAGTAGGCGAGCCCGTGCTCGTCGGAAGGAAAGTGGGAAGGCACCCAGTCCAGAATCACCCCGATGCCGTTCTGGTGCAGGTAATCCACCAGGAACATGAAGTCCTGCGGCGTCCCGTAGCGGCTGGTCGGGGCGAAGTACCCCGTGGTCTGGTACCCCCACGACCCGTGGAACGGGTGCTCCATCACCGGCAGAAACTGCACGTGGGTAAAGCCGGCGCGCTTCACGTACTCCGCCAGCTTGTACGCCAGTTCACGGTAGGTAAGCGGGCGGTTGTTCTCTTCCGGCACCCGCATCCAGGACCCGATGTGCACTTCGTAGATCGACATCGGCGCCTGCAGCGAATTGTGCGCGTGGCGGGTCTGCATCCACGCCGCATCGCCCCATTCGTAGTTCAGGTCGCGCACCACCGAGGCGGTGCGCGGCGGCACTTCGCTCCAGAAAGCGTACGGATCCGCCTTGTCCACCTTGTAACCCTGGTAGCGCGAGACAATGAAGTACTTGTACGACGCGCCTTCGCCCAGCCCGGGGATGAATCCTTCCCAGATGCCGGAGTGGCCGCGCGCCCGCAGGTGGTGCGTGTACTTGTTCCAGCCGTTGAATTCCCCGAAGACGTTCACTTCTTCCGCGTCCGGCGCCCACACCGCGAAGCACACTCCCCGCTTGCCTTCCCATTCCGCCGTATGCGCGCCCATCTTTTCGTACAGCCGGTTGTGCGAACCCTCGTTGAACAGGTGAACGTCGTAGTCGCTCAGAAGCGTGTAATCGTACGTGACGCCGGCAGGCTCAAGCTCTTTTTGAGGGGAACGCATGAAGCCTCGCTTTCAACCATTCCGTTTTCCAATTAGAGCCCCGAAAGCCCTCCTCCGTTGCTCGTTATTCCTCCATAATCGATCTGCGTCGATATTGCTCCGCGGAACAAAAGCAGGCGGGAGCACGCGGGCGGCAGCCCGCATGGTTCTCAAAAACAGGGAGATGCCTGGGAGAAATCGTGGCCGATTTACTTCGCTTTCCGGCCGGAGGCTACTTCATGCCGCCCTTGGTGAGCCAGGTCCACACCGGCACGCCCTTGGGGTCGCGGAGCGTGATTTTGTTGTTGCCGCTCTCAATCACCCGCGCCAGGATGACTTCCTTGTCCTCTGCCTTCACCTTGGAACCGGTGATCGTCAACTCGTCGCCCTTGTTGAACACCACCTCGAATTCCTTCAGGAAACTGTTGGGGCACAGCCGCACTTCGATGATCTCCGTGCCGGATTTCACCAGCAGGTGGATGCCGATCTGTCCTTTGGCATTGGGGACTTCCTTGACCTCCTCTACTGTCCCTTTGATCGTGACCTCTTTGGCCACGTCGTACTTGGGTGTTTCGGCGGCGGAATTCGCGGCCAGTGCCGGCGTCAGCATCACCAGCAACATCAGCGGCGCGGCCAGCGCGACTAGCTTGAGACCCCTCATAGTTGGCTCCTTCCCTGGTCAAGGCGGCCACTTTGCTTGGCATGGAGCTATGGGTAGGGTATGCCCTGGGCGCTTGCCGAGGCTGTGAGATGCATCACAACAGTTTTGCCCGCCCCCGCCCCTCCCTTGCGGTTGCGCCGCTTGCCCGCTAAAGTGACGGCTGGTGCTGAGCAGGCGGACGGGCCTCGCGCGCTGTCATGCCCGAACGTGATGCGGCTCACACAGCTTCTGTTCAAAAAGGCCATTTGTCACAGCCTGTAGTGAGATTGGTCACAGCCCGGCCCTGCGCCCGGCTGTGACAATTCCCCTAGACCCGCGCCCGCAGCCCGCAGCGCTTGCGCTTCGGCGGACGCCGGGTCGGCGGAGGTGACCATGCCCGGCGACGAGCGCGATATCCTGGAAGTCCTCAAATTCGAACTCAACTTCCTCCAGCAGGGTGGATACGGCCGTTCCGTGCGCACTCCGCGCACCCCGACCTCCATCTTTCAGGACTCCATCACCTGCCTGAACTTCGGCGAACCCGAGCGCCCTCACCCCTGCTCGGAGTGCATGCTCATCGATTTCGTGCCGTCCTCGGCCCAGCATGAGGATGTGCCCTGCCACCACATCCCGCTGACCCCGGCCGGTCACACCATCGCCGGCATCGAATCCGGCCGCAATCAGCAGCAAGTCGAGGAGGCGGTCATCGCTTGGCTGCGCGCCGTCATTGCCCGCATCGAAAACGAGCGCCGCGCGCGGGGCGCCTAGCTTCCACTCGCCAAGCCCGGTTCCCGGCCGCGCTTCTCAGTTCCATTTTGGAACGCGGCGGAATTTTGCGCGCTGCCCGCCGGCGCGGCGCGTTGTAGACTGAGCTGTCACTCCGGGAGCAAGGCCATGAAACGCGAGTTCGCTTCCCTGACGGCGCAGGAAGCTCTGCACGTCGCCATCTTCATCGAAGAGCGCAACGCCGAACTCTACGAGCAGTACGCCGAACTGTTCGCCGAGTTCAAGGATCCCGACTCGCTGGAGATCGCGCAGGTTTTCTGGGACATGGCCAGCGAGGAGCGCGGCCACGGCACCATGCTCCAGGAACGCTACTTCGAGCGCTATGGCACTCAGGCGTGCGTGGTCACCGAGGAGGATATCTGCGAACTGCTGGAGGTGCCGCGGCTGGAAAGCGGCGAGCTGTTCGCCATCTCCCGCGGCAAGGGCGCCATCGCCCCGCGCAAGGCGGCCCTCCAGGTGGCCCTGGAGGCTGAGGAATCGGCCATGCGCTACTACGCCCAGCTCCTGAACCACACCTCCGACCGCGCCCTGCGCGCCATGTATGCCGAGCTTGCCAACTTCGAGGCCGACCACACCGAGTTTCTCCAGCGCAAGCTTAACGAGGTGAAGCGCGCCACCACCGGCGGTGACATCGTCTAGGGAAGCGGGCACTTCCGCCCATCGGAAAACTGGCATCCTTCGGTGCGCGCCACCTGAAACTTGAAACCGGAAACTGGAAACTGGAAACCGGAAACTGGTTTCCATGCGCGGGTGCCCCAGGTTCGCGCCCCCGCTGTTGGGGCGCTAACCTGGGAGACAAAGGCCTACTTCTTCGTTCCCGCCCGTTGCTCTCCCGCCGGCCTCGCCGCCACGTCGATCAGGTACACCTCTTGCTCTTGTGTCAGCACCGCCAGCCGGCGTCCGTCGGCCGAGAACTGCGCATGTTCGATCGGCGCTTCGAACGTGAAATCCCCCAATTCCCTCATCTCCGGCAACTTGTACAGTGCCATCCGCCCGGGTTCGCGCTCCACCGCAAGCAGCCCTGCCGCCTGGGACAACGCCGGGTTGCCGCCGAACAACCGCGCCACTCGCTCCCCTTGGCGGTCGTAGATCAGCACCCGGTGATTCGTGTCCAGGAACAGCAGGTGGCTTCCTGCCGGGTAGACGTCCGCGATGTGATAGGAACCCTTCCCGGTGTCAATCGGGAACCGCGCAATCGTCTTTCCGGTCCGCGCCTCCAGTTCAGCCACGAAATAGCTCTCTTCCTTCTGCTCGATGTTTTCCACCAATTTCGCGGCTTCAGGGTCCCCCTTCAGTTCCAGCTTGGCCTCTTTGGTTGTCAGGTCCCACGTCAGCACGATGCTCTCTTGTTCCGGATTCCACCCCAGCCCGGGCATCCGCTTGAACATCCGGCTCCACAGCAACCCGCCCGTCGCCATGTCGTGCACCTCCAGGGTGACGTTGCGTCTCGGGTGTTCGTCCGGCTCCTTGGGCATCAGCACCGCATAGGTCGAGCCAATCTGGCGCACCACGTAGTGTTTCTGGAACTTGGCCACCTCTTTCATCCCCGGGTGCACCAGGTCGATGCGCGCGATGGTGTTGCCCCTTTTTTCGCCCTCCTCCCGGCGCAGGTCTTTCTCGCTTTCGCCGCGGATTCGCAGTTTGCGGAACATGTTGGGCGGCGCGAAGTTGATCAGGGCGGCGCTGCTGTCCAGCCACGCCCCGCGAAAGCCTCCCAGCATCAGCGCTCCGCGGCCTCCCAGCGCCCAGATCCTTCCCCGGCTGCGTTCACTCACCGCCAGCAGGCCCAGGTCGGGCGAGAACATTGCCGCCCACGTCGTGCCCAGCGGACCGCGGGGCAGCTTCACCGTCGCCAGCGGCGTGGTCTGCGGACGCCGGTACAGCGCCACCTCCCCATTCGCCCGCTCGCTCGCCCACGTTCCCTCGTACACGTCCAGCGCCTCGGTCCTGCTGGCCAGGAAAATCACCAGGCCCGGCACCGATGACCGGATTCTAACGCCGCCCGTTTCTCCGCGGTGGTCACCACCCCGGTTCGCCTCCGCCTTCCGATCACCGCTGGAATGTATTCCTCCTAAGTTATTTACTGCTGGGTGACGTACTGCCCACCCCCCTCCCCCTGGTTCTCCGGGACTATTTCCAAGCCGAATCAGTAACTTAGGAAGAATTCTCGCCACGGATACCGGCTCGAAACCCAGGTTTATCCCAGGTAACCTGACGGTATCCGCACGGTTACCGTGGAGGGGTCTGGGGCGTGGGCGGCGCTCATATTTTGTTGTCAAAGAACTAAACAGAGAAGCTGGCGACACCAACCCTCCGCGCGCAACTGATGCGCAAACGTAGCATAGCCGGATTTAGGGAAGGTGTCTGTGACATGCAAGGGAAAAGGGCGGTATTGGTGAGTTTGCGGTTTCCGGTTTGGGGAAAGAGGCCTCGATTTTAGTTGCCGGGGAGCAATTTCTTTTAATGGTAAGAGCACTGTCAGGAACACCCCCCCTCCCCCTGTCTCGCCAACCCCGGGCAAGGCAAGGGTGGAGCAGCCCCGAGATCAGGAAAGGGCGGGCCAGCCCTTAAGATGCAGAGACACTCGGAATACCCCACCCTAGCAAAAGAGGCTAGGGTGGGCCACCCGGCTATTTGTTACCCGAGAAAGGGCAGAGGCGCGGCGCCGTTCGTGCGGAAGAAGTGCGCAGAGATAGGCGACAAATTGTCCCCGCCGTTGTCGTGCGTATAAGTAAGTTTCCTCGCCAACAACGATGTGTCCCATTTTCGCTCGCGCTAGTAGGCAAAAGCGTTATTTTCGATTATGATCGAATTCGCAAATAACGGGAGCGCCTTCTTTTTTGACCCTCGAAAAGCTAATGCCCCAAAGCGTGATCATCCCCGGCAGGAAAGTGCCTCAAGGCACATATTCGACGTTCATTCCAGCGCCTCTGCCTCCTGCGCTGGACTGGGCGCCGCGACTGATCCGAGTGCTCTCGGACGCGGACCGCCTGATCGGCAGGTTGGCCGGGGAGGGCGGAAGGCTGCCCAACCCGCACGTTCTTATGCGTCCGTTTGTACGCCGCGAGGCCGTGTTGTCGAGCAAGATCGAGGGCACCGAGGCGACTCTTGGCGAGTTGCTGGCTGCCGAAGCCGGCGCCGTGGTTGAGCGCAGCCCAGAAGACCTGCGCGAGGTCGGCAATTATGTGGTAGCCCTGGAGCATGGCATCTCACGGCTCAAGAAGCTTCCCATTTGCGCCCGCCTCAGTCCGGGAGCTACACGAGAAGCTCATGACCGGCGTAGGCGGGCACCACACCACTCCAGGGCGGTTCCGGACCACACAGAATTGGATCGGCAAACCGGGCAGCACGCTAGCTACTGCATCGTTCATTCCTCCGCCGCCCGCTGAAGTGGAACCGTGCCTCGCAGCGTGGGAAAAATTTCTGCACGAATCCGACCTGCCTCCGCTGGTGACCATTGCGCTTGCCCACTATCAATTCGAAGCCATTCATCCGTTTCTTGACGGGAATGGTCGGGTGGGGCGCTTGCTGATCACGTTGTTCTTGATGGAACGAAAGATCCTTCCCACTCCGCTGCTGTATCTTTCTGCATTTTTCGAGGCGTCTCGCCGCGACTACTACGACAACTTGCGCGGAGTGAGCGAACGGGGAGCTTGGCAGGACTGGCTGGAATACTTTCTGTTCGGTGTTGCGCGAATGTCCGAGGATGCTCTCAGTCGGGCCACGCGGATCAATGACATCGTCACTCAATGGCGAAGAAAATTGGCCGGCGAGGCGACGAATACCCCAATGCGCATGATTGAATTGCTGGCCGCAAATCCATTCGTCACCACCAGCGGCGCGGCTCGTCAATTGGGAGTCGCGTTTACGACGGCCCAACGTGCCATCGAACGCCTGGAGCGCAGTGGCATCGTGCAGCAAACCACCGATGCCCGGCGCAACCGCGTGTATTGCGCGCGGGCGCTTCTCGATATCCTCGAAGAACCGGCCCGCCTCAAACCAATTGCTGCCGAGTGAAAACGGTGCTGCAGTTGCCCTGTTAAGAGACCGGCCGTCACCACTGCGAGAATGCCTGCGGCTGGCATAACCCACTTTCACATCCGATGCGAAACGTACACTCGCGGTGCCGGCACCGGGCTGCTGAAAAAATCGAAACCCCAGATTCCTCGCGGGCTGAAGCCCGCTCGAAATGACAAAAACAAGGGACTTACTTTTTCGGTTGTTTCTTCTGGCCGCCGAAAACCTGGTCGAGGAAGTTATTCAGCGGACGGTTGTTTGGCGGTTGCTGCTGCTTCGGCTGCGGCTGCGCCACCGGCTGTTGCGGCTGCGGCTGCTTTTCTTCTGCTGCTGTTGTTGCTGGCCGGTGATGGCCCCGAGAATGCCCCCGATTCCGCCCTGCTGCGGCTGCTGCGCGCCGCTTTTGCCGCCGATGGCGCCCAGGATGGCGCTGGTGAGCGAGCCCGGATTGCCCGCCGTCGGCAGCAGGTGCTGCAGCTTCATCTGCGCGATCTTCTGCAGGTCGGGCGCGACGATCGGCCGGCTGAACGTCCCGGTCAGCAGAATCGGGATAACCAGTTCGCCCTGCTGGTTGGCGAGCGCGGTCTGCATGAAGCCGCCGACCTCGGTTCCGCCCACCTGCCCGCTGAGCGCCTTGTCGAGCACCGCCGTCACGTGCAGGTTGAGCTGCTCCGTGGCCAGGTTAGCCGCGCCCTCGGCGGCCATGCTGCCGCCGGGAATCAGGGCCTTGATGTTGTTGGTCTGCGCCAGGCCATTCACCACGTTGAAATTTCCGGTGAGCTGGACGATGTCGGTGAACGGCTGAGCGCTGGTTGATGACGGCGAGTTGAACCCGTTGGAGGTGAACTTGGCCACCTGCGCCAACTGGTTCAGCAGATCGATATGCGCCAGCTTGCCCTTCTGGAGATTGACGGCCAGCGTGCCGTTCAGGGTGCGCGCCATTTCCTCCGAGGAGGCGGCGCGGAAGCTGGTGTTGGCGTTGCCGGAAAGCAGCCCGTAAAGCGTCTGCTTGAGCGAGCTCACCGAGGAGAGCAGCTTGTTGGCGTCCACCTGGCTGAGCTTGGTGGAGACGGTCACCGCCATCGGCGTGGGGCGCATATCGACGGTGATCGCCCCGATCTGCTGTCCGCCGTAGAGGCCGGCGGTGATGGGCGCCAGCCGCACCACGCCATGGTCGAACATCACCTTGGACTGCACCTGCTGGAGCACCAACTGGTCGTAGATGATGCTGCCGGCGGTGAGCGTGCCGCCGCCGGAAATCTTCTCCATGATGCTTGGCGATCCGCCGGAAGCGGGACGGGTTTGCGCCTGGGCGCGCGGAATCAGATCAGAGCGCGCCGCGGCGCTGCGGCTTTTGCGGCGGCAGCCGAGCTATTGGCGAAGGCTTGCTGGAGCTTGAGGACGTTGACCTGGTCGGCGTTGAGCGTGAACTGCACCTGCGGCGCGTTGAAGTTCCGCACGGTGAGATCGCCGGTGGCGTTCGTTCCGGCCAGCGAAGCGTTCAGATTGTTGAGCGTCGCCCCGTTTTGGCTGAATTGCAGGTTGGCATTGTGAATGGCAGCCGGCTCGATAAGTTGCGGCGTCTTCACGGTGGCGTTCTGCACCCGGCCGCTGCCGCTGAAGTTCAGCGCGCCGGCGTTCTTGAGGGGCCCAGTGGCGTGCAGGTCAAGAGAAATCGAGCCGGTTCCGCTGACTCCTTCCATGGCGGAAACGCCGTAGGCGCGGGCGATGGAAATCAGCTCGGCGAGATTGGCATTGGCGGTGCGCAGGGTGGCGTCCACCGAAGGAGACGAACTGGTGTAGTTGGTCAGCGCGAACTGCGTGGTCACCTGCGTAGCGCCGGTTTTGGCGGTAAAGGGGTTGGAGCGAATGTCGGCGGGGGAAAGCGTGAGCGCGATGGCATTCACCTCCACCGGCTGCTTCAAGTCGGCGCCGCTGACGCGGAGGTCCTTGCCGGAGAGGCTGCCGTTGAGCGCCGGCTTGCTCACCGGACCTTGCGCGCGCAGGTCAGCCGAGAGATTGCCGCTGACGTTCATGTTGGGATTGAAGGCGACGCCGAAGGCGGAGGCCAGGCGCGCCACCTCGCCAATGCCGGCGTTTTGCGCGGTGAGGTGGACATCGACGGTGGCGGGCGTGGCGCCGCCGTGGATGTCGCCGGAGATGGAGAGCGGGGTGGAGCCGAGCGCCAGCTTGGCCCGGTCGATATGGATGTTGTCGGAGGCAAGCTGGTCGGTGAAGCGGTAGTCGAGCGAGACGGGATAGCCGATCTTCACATTGCGCACCACGCCGTCCTTCAGTTCCACCTTGCCCTGCGAGGCGAGCGTTCCGTTCTCGTTCTTGAGCGCCATTTCGCCCGAGGCGCTGCCCTCGAATCCCTGGAGCGAGGCGAGATTGAGCACCTTCTGCACGCCGCCCAGCGAGACATCCTGCAGTTGCAGCTTGCCGTCAAAGGGCGTCTTCAGCATGTCGGCCTGGTTGATGGGACCGGCGGTCCCGCTGAGCGCCATGGTCTGGGTGCCCGGGCCGGGCAGATGAAGCGCGAGGGAGAAGTCGAATGGCTTGCCGGGCGCGAAGCCGTGCAGGCCGGCGTCGATGTTGTTGTACACGCCGCGGAAGTGCTTCTGCTCGTCGATCAGCGTCAATTGGCCGTTGGTGATCTTCAGGTTGGAGAGCAGGAAGCCGCCGGGCTTGTTCTGCTCTGGTTTGGCGGCGGTCTGCGGCGGCGCCGGCGGCGGAACGGGCCTGGCGGGCTGGGGCGCGGCCGCGGGCTGCGCCTGTCCCAGAGTCGAGAAATTCCACACGCCTTGCGCGTTGCGGATGAGTTCGACCTTGGGGTCCTTCAGTTGCAGCGACTGGATCTGGATGTCCTTGTGGAGCAGCGGCCAGAGCTTGATGGAGGCGTCGATGGCGTTCATGCTGGCGAATGGACCGTGGCCGAACTGCGGCGCTTCGCCGATGACGACGTTGTCCAGGCGGACGCTGGGAGGGGTGAGAGAGAGATGCATCTGACCGAAGGTGACCGGACGCCCGAGCGCCTTTTGAAGCTGCGACTGGACCAGCCCGTGGTAGTGATTGACGTTGATCACCAGCGGGATGACGAGGACAGCGATCACCAGGAGCGCAACGATGACGGCGATGACGATCCCGAGTTTGCGCATAACGACTCCTTGTTTTCCCCGGCGGCCGAGGCGGCCCACGATAACAGGTACTCACGCATGGACGAAGCAAGACCTTCCTTGATTCGAAGCGGCGGAGGCGAGGCACGGTTGTACGAACCGGGCGTGGTAATCACCGGCAGGTTCTCGGAAAGGGAATGCCAGCAGCCGGCATTCTGCCGATAACCGGCGCCGCTTACGAGCCGGGGACCAGCGCGTTCGCGAGGATGGCAATGGCCGCGCTGACCGGGTCCTCGGCGATCTCATTCACGAGGCCGATGCGCAGGGCTTCGCGGGCGTGGAGCTTTTCGGCCAGGATCATCATCTGCAAGGCGCGCGCCTTGCCCACCAGGCGAGGGAGACGCTGCGTGCCTCCCCAGCCGGTAATCAGGCCGAGAGCGGCGCCGCGATGTCCGAAGACGGCGTGGGGCGAGGCGATGCGGCGCCGGCAGGCCAGCGCCAGATCCAGTCCGCCGCCCATGCAGTAGCCGCTGATGGCGGCGACGACCGGGGCGGGGAAGCCGGCAACCTCCTCCATTAGCGCCTGCCCCATCAAGGAAAACTCATAGGCCGCAGGTCCGGTGAGGGAGACGATCTCGGAGAGATCGGCGCCGGCGGAGAAGAACTTGTGGTTGCCGGTGAGGATGAGCGGGCGCGGCTGGCGGGCCAGTTGGCGGATCTTTTCGGCCAGGGCGGCGACGCAGGCTCGGGTGAGGCGATTGGTGCCGTCGGGGGAGACCAGACGCAGAATTGCACAGCGGTCGCGCGCTTCGAGTTCGAAATATTCAGACACAAAACAAGCCACAGATTCAGACACAAAGCAAGCCACAGAATTCAGACACAAAGCAAGCCACAAATTTTCACAGATCAACACAGATCAAAACAGGAAAGAAAATCCGTGTTGATCAGTGTGAATCCGTGGCGAATAACCTGGCCGCGCGCTTCGAGTTCGAAATATTCGGACACAAAGCAAGCCACAGATTTTCACAGATCAACACAGATCTAAACAGGAAAGAAAATCCGTGTTGATCAGTGTGAATCCGTGGCGAATAACCTGGCCGCGCGCTTCGAGTTCGAAATATTCAGACACAAGACAAGCCACAGATTTTCACAGATCAACACAGATCAAAACAGGAAAGAAAATCCGTGTTGATCAGTGTGAATCCGTGGCGAATAACCTGGAATCGGTGGCGAATAACCTGGCCGCGCGCTTCGAGTTCGAAATATTCAGACACAAGACAAGCCACAGATTTTCACAGATCAACACAGATCAAAACAGGAAAGAAAATCCGTGTTGATCAGTGTGAATCCGTGGCGAATAACCTGGAATCGGTGGCGAATAACCTGGTCGCGCGCTTCGAGTTCGAAATATTCAGACACAAGACAAGCCACAGATTTTCACAGATCAACACAGATCAAAACAGGAAAGAAAATCCGTGTTGATCAGTGTGAATCCGTGGCGAATAACCTGGAATCGGTGGCGAATAACCTGGTCGCGCGCTTCGAGTTCGAAATATTCAGACACAAGACAAGCCACAGATTTTCACAGATCAACACAGATCAAAACAGGAAAGAAAATCTGTGTTGATCAGTGCGAATCGGTGGCAAATAACCTGTCAGGTGCCGGCGGGGATGCCGCGCGGCCTGATGTTGGCGCGGATGAACTGGATGATTTCGTCCATGGCGGTACCGGGCTGGAAGATGCCGGCGACGCCCTGCTGCTTTAGGGAGGGCACGTCCTGGTCGGGAATGATGCCGCCGACCAGCACCAGCACGTCGTCCATGTGGTTGTGCTTGAGCAGGTCCATGACGCGGGGGACGATGGCGTTGTGCGCGCCGGAAAGAATGGAGAGGCCGATGACGTCGACGTCTTCCTGGAGGGCGGCGTTGACCACCATCTCCGGCGTCTGGCGCAGGCCGGTGTAGATGACCTCCATGCCGGCATCGCGCAGGGCGCGGGCGATGACCTTGGCCCCGCGATCGTGCCCGTCCAGCCCGGGCTTGGCGACGAGCACACGAATCTTGCGTTCTTCGGGCATGGCAGGGAACTATTTAACCACAGAGGACACGGAGAAGAACAGCTAGCCGCGGATTTACGCGGATCGAAACATTTAAGATTTAAGAATTAAGAATTAAGAATGTCGAGCACGATTGATTTGCGCGAATGGAACGGAAAGCCACAGAGGACACGGAGAAGAACAGCTTACCACGGATTTACGCGGATGAACACGGATGGGAACAATCAAGAATTTTAGAATTAAGATTTAAGAATTAAGAATCAAGAGCGTCGAGCGACATTCTCGAGATTTGCGTGGATGGACAGATCGGAGAAGGGAAAGCCAGAGAGGAAACAGAGAGCGACAGGTTCAAGGCACAAGGCGCCGCGGTCGGGGTTTTGCTTTGCGTTGGCGGGGCGCGCCATTGGTACCGGCGGTGGGTTTGTCCACGCTGCGCCACAGGTACCAGCAGGCAAAGGAGCGGTACGGCTTCCATTTTTGCGAGAGCCGCAGGACCTGCTTCGGCTTGGGGATTTTGCGCTTGCCGTAGGCCTTCATGATGGCCATGTTGAGGCCGAGGTCGGCGGTGGGCATGATGTCGGGGCGGCCGAGGGCGAAGATGAGGAACATTTGCGCCGACCAGGTGCCGACGCCCTTGACGCGCGTCAGGTGGGCGATGACCTCCTCGTCGGACATGGCGGGAAGGGCGGCGAAATCGACCTCGCGCGACAGGGTCTTGGCCGCAAGGTCGCGAATGTAGGCGAGCTTCTGGCGGGAGAGGCCGCAGGCGCGCATCTGCTCCTCGGTGAGCGCGAGGATGGATTCGGGGGTGATGCAAAAGCCGCCGAAGAGCGAACGCACGGTCTGCCGGCCGCCCACCGCCAGTTCGCAGGCGCACTGCAGGCGCTGGTAGATGGTGCGGGCGGCGGCGCCGGCCAGTTGCTGAAAGACGATGGCGCGGACCATGGCTTCGTAGGTGGCGGGCCGGCGGTCAAGACGGAAGGGGCCGACGCGGGCGATGATGGAGGCCATGATGGGGTCGGATTTCTTCAGGTGATCGAGGGCGCGGCGCATGGAAACCAGTTTCCAGTTTCCGGTTTCAAGTTTCAAGTGGCGCGCACCGAATGATGCCGGTTTTCCTGGGATGGGCTGCTGAAAAACCCGCCGAAGCAATCAGCGAGGCGCAAACGAATGTATGAACGCGGCCACAACCGTTTTTCCCTCAGCGGCTGAAAGCCGGCCAATGTCGCGGACTCTGACGGCACGGCTGAAGCCGTACCCCTTCAAAACAAGCGCAGGGCGCCCGCTCCCAGGTTAGCGCCCCAACAGCGGGGGCGCGAACCGGGGTGGTGAACACACGCGAGAAACGGGCGGCGTTAGAATCCGGTCACGGAGCTTGCATGACGCGCATATTTGGATTGCTGGGAGTGGTGATCGTGCTGGCAGTGGGTTCTTACCTGTACATGCGCGAGGCAAGAAGCGTTTCGCCGGCCGCGGGCGACCCGACGGTGCGGGCGGCGGTCGATATGACCGGAGTGCGCGCCGATCTGCTGGCCTTCGCCAACGCCGAGCGGCAGGAGTTCGCGCTGGAAGGAAAGTACCTGTCGCTGGAGAATCTGCGCGCCCGGGGAAGCGCGATTCCCGCCGATCGGCGGGGGCCGTGGACGTATTCGGCCGAGGTGAGCGACACCAGTTTCCGGGTTATCGCAAGATATGGGGGCCCGGAGGTGGAGGGCGCGCCGAAGACGTTGAGCATCGGCAAGGAGATGCGGATCGAAAGCGCGCGCTAGCGGGGCTGCTGTCTCCAGGTTAGCGCCCCAACAGCGGGGGCGCGAACCTGGGGCACCCGCGCCCTCCCAAGAACATGAACACCGCCCCGCCACCCGCTCCTACTTACTTGTGGACGTGCGGGCTCTGGGCGGGATTGTGGCGCACGCGCCTGGGCTTGGCGACCTTCACGTCGAAGGCGATGGGCACCTTGCCCGGAGGATAGCAGGCGCGGTCGTCGCAGGCCTGGTACTTGAGGACGCCGTGAACGCGGTAGGTGCCATAAGGAATGTTGCGCGCCGGCTTGACCAGCGTGGTGACCGAGAAGTCGCCGGTGTAGACGTTCAGCTTCTCGTTGGGGGCGAAGGAGAAGCTCTTGTCCTGGCCGGGCGGATAGGAGGTGTCGCCGACCAGGATGTTGGTGGGAGGACTGAGGCTGAGCACGGTGGGCAGCAGCAGTTCAGAGCTGGGCCGGTTGGAGTTGATGTGGTAGCCGCGGGCGACGCGGAAGGGGATCTCCACCGCGGCGGACTGTCCACGATGGACCACGACGGCTCCCACCGGAGCGGCGGTGACGCGCCGGGTAGCCGCGGGGGTGGAGGAAACCAAGGGAGCGTCCTGCGCCGCGACGGAAGCAACGGCCATCAGAACTAGAGAAATCAGGAGGTTGAAGTATTTCGTTGTCATTGCCCTGGGCTACCAGCGCTCGCCCCCGCGGGGCTCCACTTTTGGGCCACCGCCGGGCCCTGCTGGAGAGCGGCGCGGACATTTTCCTCCACCTCGTGATGGCTGACCAGGCCGAAGATGCGGGAGACGATTTTGCCGTCGCGGCCGATATAGAAGGTGGTGGGCAGGGCTTCGACGCCGCCGTAGGCGTCGGCCACCTTGTCGTTACCGAGAAGGATGGTGTAATTGACGCCCATTTCGCGGGTGAACTTGGCGATGTCGTCGCGGGGACGGCCGTCGTCCATGGCGATGCCGACGATCTGCAAGCCCTGGGGGCCGTACTGCTTCTGCAGGTCGACGAACCAGGGAATCTCGATCTTGCAGGGCGGGCACCAGGTGGCCCAGAAATTGAGGAGCACGGCCTTGCCACGCAGGCCCGAGAGGCGAACCGGGTTGCCCTGAAGATCGGTCAACTGGAAATCGGGCGCGGCCTGGCCACGGATGGCGGTGTTGCTGCCGGAAAGCGCGGGCCCGGTGGCCGGCGACTTGGCGAGATGCCTGCCCGCGATCAGCATTCCGGCGACGACCACCACAACCACTACGATGACGACGGCGTCACGTTTCAAAACATCACCTCACTACAAAGCAAAGCGGTTCAGGAACGATAAATAGCCCGAGAGCACGGTGAAGCGTCCGGTGAGAACCAGCGCGCCAATGACGATGAGGAGCACGCCGCTGGCCACCTCCACGGCGTGCAGGTGGCGGCGGAAGCGGGTGTAGAAAGACAAGAAGCGATCGACGCCGAGCGAAGTGAGCAGAAACGGAACCGCCAGTCCGGCGGAATAAACGGCCAGCAGAAGCATGCCCCGGGTGACGGTGTTCTCGGCGGCGGCGAGGGTAAGGATGCCGGCGAGAATGGGGCCGATGCACGGGGTCCATCCAAAAGCGAAGGCGAAGCCGACCAGAAAGGCGCCGACCGGGGAGCTGCCGCCCTTGACGTTGTGCAGGCGCTTGTCGGCGTAGAGCGCCTTGATTTTGAACACCCCGGTGAGATGCAGGCCGAAGACGATGATGATGAGGCCGGCCACCAGGGTGAGGTCGCGGCGGAAGCGCCCGACAAGCTGGCCCAGGGCGGTGGCGCCCGCTCCCAGGAGAATGAAAACGAGGCTGAAGCCGACGATGAAGGTGATGGAGTTCACCATGACGGTGCGCCGGGCGGGGCGCTGGTGGGCGATGGTGCCGGCGCCGGTGCCGGAGATGAGCGACACGTAGCCCGGAACCAGCGGCAGCACGCAGGGCGACAGGAACGAAAGCAGCCCGGCAACAAAGGCCGCCAATGGAAGGGGAATTGCGGACATCAACCGTTATTGTACCTGTTCTTCAATGTCACTTAAGAAAGATGCAGGAGAAGCGGAAGCGTTACAGAAAACAGCAATTAGCAATTAGCGATTAGCGATTAGAAGCCATCTCACAAATGCTGCCGGTTTGGCACAGGGGCTAAAGCCCGAGGACTGAACGCGCCAAATTCGCGGGCCTGAAGGCCCGCGCTTCCACGGTGCTGCAAGCCTTCCGGTATTTATGAAAAGCGGGAGTTGATCAGAGCTTCCCTGGTTGATCAGAGCTTCCCTAGTCGGCGTTGACCTTTTCGTCTTCGAAGAGCGCGGGCTTGAGGTCGTCGAGGGAGACGAAGTCGGTGGGATAGTCGCCGGTGTAGCAGGCGGTGCAGTAGGTGGTGTGCTCGCCTTCGCCGCAGGCCTTCTTCAATCCGTCGAGGGAAACGTAGGCGAGGGAGTCGGCGCCGATGAAATCGCGGATCTCCTCCACCGTCTTGTTGGCGGCGATGAGCTGGCGCTTGGAGGGAGTGTCCACGCCGTAGTAGCAGGAGCAAATGGTGGGCGGGCAGGAGATGCGCATGTGGACGGCGCGGGCGCCGGCGTTGCGGATCATGCGCACGATCTTGCGGCTGGTGGTGCCGCGGACGATGGAGTCGTCGATGAGGACGACGCGCTGGTCCTGGAGCACGCTGCGCACGGGGTTGAGCTTGAGCTTGACGCCGAAATCGCGCACCCGCTGCTCGGGCTCGATGAAGGTGCGGCCGACATAGTGGCTGCGGATGAGGCCGACACGGAAAGGGAGGCCGCTTTCGGCCGAGTAGCCGATGGCGGCGGGAACGCCGGAGTCAGGTACGGCGCAGACGATGTCGGCATCGACCGGGGCCTCGCGAGCGAGCTGGCGTCCGAGGGCCTCGCGGCTTTGGTTGACCGAGCGGCCAAAGACGATGCTGTCCGGGCGAGAGAAGTAAACGTGCTCGAAGATGCAGGAAGACTGCGCGGCGGCCGGGGAGTAGAAGCGGGACTGGATGCCCACGTCCATCCCGGAACGGACCAAGGCGACGCGTTCCGTGGAGCCCGGTTCGGCGCCGATGACCACCAGTTCGCCGGGCTTGATGTCGCGCTCGAAGTTGGCGGCGATGAGGTCAAAGGCGGTGCTCTCGGAGGCGATGGCGATGGCGTCGTTGACGCGCGAGCCGACGGCGGGAATGCGGCCCAGGGAAAGCGGGCGGAAGCCGCGGGGATCGCGGGCGGCGAAAATACGGTCGCGGGTGAGAACCACGAGCGAGAAGGCGCCCTCGATGCGGCGCAGGGCGTCGGCGATGGCGTCGGGCAAGGTCTGCTCGCGGGAGTGGGCGATGAGGTGGACAATGACCTCGGTGTCGCTGGTGGTCTGAAAGATGGAGCCTTCGGCCTCCAGGCGCGAGCGGATAGCGCCGGCGTTCACCAGGTTGCCGTTATGGGCGACGGCGATCATGCCCTTGTTGCAGTCCACGCGGATGGGCTGGGCGTTGAGCAGGGCGGAGTCGCCGGTGGTGGAGTAGCGGGTATGGCCGATGGCGAGGGCGCCGGGCAGGGTGGCGATGACCGGCCCGGTAAAGATGTCGCTGACCAGGCCCATGGCCTTGTGAACGCGAATCTGGGCGCCGTCGGAGGCGGCGATGCCAGCCGATTCCTGGCCGCGATGCTGCAAGGCGTGCAGGCCGAGGTAGGCGAGGGTCGAGGCCTCGGGGTGGCCGTAGATGGCAACCACGCCACAGGCTTCTTTGAACTTGTCTAGTTTCACCAGCATTTCGTTGAAATGGTTGTCGGTTATCGGTTATCGGTTTCTAGCTATCAGCTATCAGCTATCAGCTTCTAGGCGCTTACATTCACGTGACCGGCGATGCAAGTCGGCCCCGGTATTCTCTCGCAGTCTTCGCGCATTCCCTGTAAATGAAACTCGATTGCTTCACGGATCAGCCGTCTCGTTTCTTTCAGCGTGTCTCCCGCGGCAACGCAACCTGGAAGGTCAGGAACGTACGCGCTGTAGTTTCGCTTGCCCTTCTCGAAGATGACGGCGTAACGCATTCTGTCGTCCCTGCGGGACTCGGTTCTACTCTGCGCCTGAACCCAGGGCTTGCGCCCTGGGCTACCAGCGTTCGTCCGCTGCGCGGACTAATGGAGACCGAAGATGTCCAATACGGTCACTAAGAGAATCAGAACTAACAAACTTCCGCCAGCGATGCGAGCGACGAACCAACTTATCCGATTGCGCGTTGCTACGCCGACTATGACTGAGCCGGCCAGCACACCACCCGAAATAAGCAGTGCGAGCCACGCATACGTCAGCAGCGTCATAGCGCTCGACCACACGGCTACTGCGAACGCTGCCATTCAGCTCTTCTGCAAAAGCTCTGGCACCAGGCGCTCCTCGGTTTCAGTGTGCAGCGCCTGCTCGAGCGCGTTCTCCCACCTGGCTTTCAGTTGCGACAGCGGCGCTGACACAACCACCTGGCCGTCCACAAAAATCTCCACATTTTCGGATTGCGTGACGCCGATGGGGAGCGCGGCCACGCCGTATTTTACCGCTATTTGTTTGATTATCGGGACGTTTTCGCGGATGCAGGAGATGACGATGCGGCTGGGGTCTTCGCCGAAAAGCAGGTACTCGGCAAGCAGGTCCGGGCCGCCCAGGTGCTCACGCCGAAGTTCCACACGGGCGCCGATTTCGCGCGGGAAGCAGGATTCGGCGATGGCCACGGCCAAGCCGCCTTCGGAGCAGTCGTGAGCGCTCTCGATGAGCCCCTGGCCGATAACGTCAACGATGTAATCCTGGAGCGCCTTCTCTTTTTCCAGTTCGATGGCGGGCGGGAAGCCCCAGAGCTCGCCGAAGATCTCCTGGGCGTACTCCGACGACCCGAACTCGCATTCGGCGTCGACGAGGTCGCCAGGCTCCGAGCCGCGCAAGAGGACAAGAGCACGATCTTCGGCGCGGAAGTGGTAGGTCATGGCGCGATCGACATGCTCGATGAGGCCGACGACTCCGAGAACCGGGGTGGGGTAAACGCCTTCGCCCAAGGTCTCGTTGTAGAAGCTGACATTGCCGCCGGTGATGGGTATCTCCAGCTCTTCGCAGGCGCGGGTGACGCCGTCGACCACCTGGGAGAACTGCCACATGATGGCCGGCTTTTCCGGGTTGCCGAAGTTCAGGCAGTTGGTGGCGCCGATGGGACGGGCGCCGGCGCAGGCCACGTTGCGGGCGGATTCGGCGACGGCGTGCATGGCGCCGAGCTTGGGATCGAGCCAGCACCAGCGGCCGTTGCCGTCGAGCGCCATGGCCAGGCCGCGGTCAGTCTCCTTGACGCGCAGCACGCCGGCATCGCCGCCGGGACGCTGGGCGCCTACCAGTTGAACGTAGCTCTCGTACTGCTCGGTGATCCAGCGCTGGGAACAGATGTTGGGGGAGGCGAGCAGGCGCGCGAGGTGCAAGGTGAGATCGGATTGGGTGCCGAGATGAACGTGGTCCGGCTTTTCGCGCTCGACAGGGGCGTCCCAGCGCGCCAGCGGGCGATGGTAGAGCGGCGCCTCGTCGGTGAGCGCGTGGTTGGGAATTTCGGCGACGATCTCACCATGCTGGAGCACGCGCATTTTTCCGTCGGCGGTGACGCGGCCGACGGTGGCGGCGTCCAGGCCCCACTTGCGAAAGACGGCGAAGACCTCCTCCTCCCTGCCCTTTTCAGCGACCAGCAGCATGCGCTCCTGCGATTCGCTGAGCATGATTTCGTAAGGGGTCATGCGGGTTTCGCGCTGGGGAACGAGGTCGAGCTCGATCTCCAGGCCGACGTGGCCGCGCGCGCCCATCTCGCAAGTGGAGCAGGTGAGGCCGGCGGCGCCCATGTCCTGAATGCCGACCACGGCGCCGGTTTCCATGGCTTCCAGGCAGGCTTCGAGCAGCAGCTTTTCCAGGAAAGGATCGCCGACCTGAACATTGGGACGCTTCTGCTCGCTGGTCTCGCTGAACTCCTCGCTGGCCATGGTGCAGCCGTGGATGCCGTCGCGCCCGGTTTTGGAGCCGACATAAATGACGGGATTGCCTTCGCCGGAGGCGCGGGCATAGAAGATCTTGTCGCGGCGGACGAGCCCGAGAGCGAAGGCGTTGACCAGGGGATTCTGCGAGTAGCAGGGCTCGAACTTGGTTTCGCCGCCGAGATTGGGCACGCCAAAGCAGTTGCCGTAGCCGGCAATGCCGCTGACCACCCCCTCCAGAATGGAGTGGTTGTGGTGGACGGTCTTCAAGTCGGTTTCGCCGTGGCCGGGGCGAATGCGCCCGAAGCGCAGCGAGTCCATGACGGCGACCGGACGCGCGCCCATGGTGAAGATGTCGCGCAGGATTCCGCCCACCCCGGTGGCCGCGCCCTGCAGGGGTTCGATAAAAGAGGGGTGATTGTGCGATTCGATCTTGAAGGCGCAAGCCCAGCCGTCGCCGATGTCGAGGATGCCGGCGTTTTCGCCCGGGCCCTGGACCACGCGGCGGCTGTGGGTGGGCAGGCGCTTCAGGTGCACGCGCGATGATTTGTAGGAGCAGTGCTCGCTCCACATGACGCTGAAGATGCCGAGTTCGGTGAGCGTCGGCTCGCGGCCCAGGAGAGTGACGATCTTCTGGTATTCGTCGGGCGTGAGATTGTGTTCGCGGACGAGGTCGGGGGTGATGGCGCTTACGGTTGACATGGGGGTTCGCCCCTATTTTCGCATGAAGGGAAGGGGTGAGGAGCGAGAATTAGCGATTAGCGATTAGCGGACGGTTGCCGGGGACGATCTACCGGTCCAGCGCATCCTAGTGCGCAGAGTGCCTCCCGGCGGGCGCGGAGATTTGTTTCTTAGCACCGGCAAGTTGCACTCGTTGCGGATGGCAATTCCGGCGAGGTGAGCAGCCATGCGGCTGATGAAATTATTCGCTCCTGTGATCTCCGTTGTATTAACGACCGCCGCGGGGGCCCAGGTGGCACCGCCACAAGCGGCGGGAGAAGCGCCAAGCGTGCGGGAGGCGGCGCCGATAACGATCACCCTGCAGGATGCGCTGCAGCGGGCGCGCGCGAACGTTCCGCAATTGCTGGCGGCAAGGACGGCGGCGGCCATCGCCCACCAGGACCGGGTGCAGGCGCGGGCCGCGCTGCTGCCATCAGTCAGCTACACGACTTCCTACCTGTACACGGAGGGCAACGGCACGCCGAGCGGAGTGTTCATCGCCAACAACGCGGTGCACGAATATCTGGCGCAGGGCAACGCGCACGAGTCGCTGAATCTGGGGCTGGGACAAATCGCCGAGTACCGGCGGGCCGGGGCGGCGGAAGCGCTGGCCCGGGCCCAAGCCGAGGTGGCGGCGCGCGGCCTGCTGGTGACCGTGGTGCAGAACTTCTACGCCTACGTGGCGGCGCAGCGGAAATACGCGAATGCGCAGCAGGCGGCGGCGGAGGCGCAGCGCTTCCTGAAAACCAGCCAAGAACTGGAGCGGGGCGGCGAAGTGGCGCACGCGGACGTGATCAAGGCGCAGCTCCAGTTCAACGAACGGGAGCGCGATTTCCAGGAAGCGCGGCTGGCCATGGACAAGGCGCGCCTGGCGCTGGCGGTGCTGCTGTTCCCGAATTTCGAGCAGAATCTCGCGGTGGTGGATGACCTGGGAGTAGCGCCACCGCTGGCCAGCCTTGACGAAGTGATGCAGGCGGCGCGGAAAAACAATCCCGATCTGCGCGCGGCGAGCGCGTCGCTGGAGGTGGCGAAGCGCGAGGTGCAGGCGGCGTGGGCGGGGCATTTTCCGTCGGTCACGTTCGATTACTGGTACGGGATCGACGCCACTCATTTCGCGACCTACACCGGCCCGGTGCGCAACCTGGGATACTCGGCGCAGGCGACGCTTAATGTTCCCATCTGGAATTGGGGCGCGGTGCAAAGCAAGGTAAAGCAGGCCTCGCTGCGCCGCCGACTGGCGCGGGTGGAATTGACGTACGCGCAGCGGCAGTTGCTGGGCAACGTGCGCTCGTTTTACGAGGAGGCCTCGACCGCCCGGGCGGAACTGGGGACGCTGCGCCGTTCGGCGGAACTGGCGGCGGAAAGTCTGCGTCTGACGAACCTCCGCTACCAGGCGGGTGAGGCGACGGCGCTGGAGGTGGTAGACGCCGAAAACGTGCTGGCGCAGGCGCGCAACGCCTATGATGATGGGGAAGCCCGCTACCGGGTGGCGCTGGCGAACCTGCAGACGCTGACCGGAATTTATTAGGTTGGGGAAGGTGTTTGCCCATTTCTAGCGGCAGAGGAGAGCGCGGGCGGCGCGCGGCGTGGCTGTTTCCCGCCTTGCTGGCGGCGGGGTGCGGGCTGCTGTCCTCCTGCTCGCAGAAAAACGAAAATCAACAGCCGGTGGTCACGGTGCAGGTATCGCCGGCCAGGCGCACCACGATCGAGCGCGTGGTGCGGGGCGAAGGCGTGCTTTACCCGATCCATGAGGCGGTGATCACGCCCAAGATCAGCGCTCCGGTCAAGAAGTTCCTGGTGCAGCGCGGCGACCACGTGCGCCTCGGGCAGTTGCTGGCGCTCCTGGAAAACAAAGACGTGGCGGCGGCGGCGGTGGAAAACGAGGGCGCATACGACCAGGCGCAGGCGAACTACCAAGCCGCGGTGAAGGGTGGGCTGCCGGAAGAGTGGCAGAAGGCCGAACTCGACGTGCAGGCGGCCAAGGAAGCGCTGGACGCGGCGCGGAAGATCTACCTCAGCCGACAGAAGCTGTTCAAGGAAGGGGCGCTGCCGCGGAAGGAACTGGACCAGGCGCAGGTGGCGTACGTGCAGTCGCGGAACCAGTACGACCTGGCGAAAAAGCACCTGCAGACATTGCAAGCGGGTGGAAAACAACTGCAACTCGAGGCGGCCAAGGGACAACTGGAATCGGCCAAGGGCAGGTACCAGGGATCGCAGGCGCAACTGCACTACACCGAGGTGCGGAGCCCGATTGCGGGCGTGGTGACGGACCGGCCGCTGTATCGGGGGGAAATGGCGGCCGCCGGCGCGCCGCTGATCACGGTGATGGATATTTCCCAGGTAGTGGCACGCGCGCATATCCCCCAGGAACAGGCAGCGCTGCTGAAGGTGGGAGATGCGGGGACGATCAGCGCGGCGGACAGTGCCGCAAGAATCGCCGGCAAGGTGACGGTGGTGAGCCCGGCGCTGGACCCGAACTCGACCACGGTGGAGGTGTGGGTGCAGGCGCCCAATCCCGGCGACAAGCTGCGTCCCGGCGGCAACGTGCAGGTGGAGCTGGTGGCGGGCACGGTGCCGGACGCGATTGTGGTGCCGCAGTCGGCGTTGCTGAAGAACGGCGAAGGAGCGGAGTCGGTGATGGTGGTCGGCAAGGACAGCCGCGCGCACCGGCAACCGGTGAAGGTCGGGGTGCGGCAGGGGAATCAGGCGCAGATCGTCAGCGGGCTGAAGCCCGGCGAAACGGTGATCACCAAGGGCGCATTCGGGCTGCCCGACAACACGCGCGTCAAGGTCGAGAGCGAAGCCGCCACGACGAGCAGCGACGGACGGGACCAACCCGCCGCCAAGGACTGAGGCGGTGGGACTGCGGTCCATTCTCGACCGGGTGCGGCAGCCGGAGGGCGCGGGCGAGCCGCCGTACTGGTTCGCGCGCCTGTCGCGGCCGATCCTGTTCCTGGTGGTCACCCTCTCGCTGCTGGGCGCATACCTGGCGTTCACCATCCCAATTGCCGTTTTTCCGGCGACCAATTTTCCGCGCATCGTGATCGGCATTGACAATGGGGTCATGCCGATCGAGCAGATGATGGTTACCATCACGCGCCCGGTGGAGGAGGCGGTGAACAGCGTGCCGGGGCTGCAGTCGGTGCGCTCCATCACCAGCCGCGGCTCGGCGGAGGTGGACCTTTACTTCAACTGGAACGTGGACATCTACCGCACGCTGCAACTGGTGGACGCGGCGCTCAGCCGGGTGCAGCCGTCGCTGCCGCCAACGGCGCGGATCGACACCCATCGGCTGACCTTCGCCAGCTTTCCGATCCTGGGGTACAGCCTGACCTCGGCCACCGTGCCGCAAACCGACCTGTGGCAGATGGCGACCTACGAGATCGAGCCGCGGCTGAACCGGCTGGACGGGGTTTCCAGGGTGACCGTGCAAGGCGGGCAGGAGCCGGAATTCCACATCGTGCCTGACCCGGCGAAGCTGCTGCGCGCCGGGGTTACGGTCAACGACATTCTCGACGCGGTACGGCGGACAAACCTGGTGGACTCGCCGGGCCTGATGGTCCAGGGGCACGAGCTCAACCTGACGCTGGTTTCGGCGCAGGTGAAAGACCCGGCGCAGATCGCGAACATCGTGGTGAAGACCACGCCGCGCAGCGTTCCCGTGCACGTGGGGGACGTGGCGCAGGTGATGAGCGGGGTGAGGCCGGTGTACACGGTGGTGACGGCGAACGGCAGGCCGGCGGTGCTGCTCAGCCTCGACCGGCAGCCGGACAGCAACACCATGCAGGTGGCAGCGGAGGTGCACGACGAAGTCGAGCGGCTGCGCCGGTCGCTGCCGGCGGGCGTGCAGCTTACATCGTATTACGACCAATCGACGATCGTGGATGAATCGATCAAGAGCGTGCGCGACGCCATCCTCATCGGGCTGATTCTGGCTTCGGCGGTCATGGTGCTGTTTCTGGGCGACTGGGGAAGTTCGGTGGTGGCGGGCCTGGTGATCCCGGCAACCATCCTGGTGACGTTCATCGTGCTCAAGGTGCTGGGGCAGAGCTTCAACCTGATGACGCTGGGCGGGCTGGCGGCGGCGGTGGGGCTGGTAATCGATGACGCGATTGTGGTGGTGGAAAACATCGTGCTCCACCGCGAGGCCGGGCAGGCGCGGGTGGAGGCGATCCACAGCGCGCTGGGCGAAATCACGGCGCCGCTGGTGGGCTCGACGATCACGCCGATTGTCGTATTCCTGCCGCTCATCTCGATCACCGGGGTGACCGGCACCTTCTTCCGCGCGCTGGCCATCACCGTGGGCGTGGCGCTGTTTACCTCACTGGCGCTGGCGCTGACGTGGACGCCAAACCTGAGCCAATACCTGCTGCGCCGGCACCCGGGCAGTTCGCGGACGATTACGCCCGGCAACGTGAACGAGTCGCTGCTGGCGGCGGAGGAGGCCTCGCTCAGCGGGCGTTTCGGACGCGTGGTGCGGTTCTATGAGCGGGCCTTGCACTTCGCCTTGGCGCGTCCGCTGTGGATCGCGCTGGGCAGCCTGGCGCTGATCGCCACCGCATACGTGAGCTATCGCGGGCTGGGCACCGACCTGTTGCCGGCGATGGATGAGGGCGGCTTCATTATCGACTACATTATGCCGGCGGGCAGTTCGCTGCAGGAGACCGACCGGGTGGTGGGACATATCGAGGAGATGCTGCGCCAGATTCCGGAGGTCACCAGCACATCGCGGCGCACCGGTCTGCAACTGGGCCTGGCGGCGGTGACGGAGGCCAACACGGGCGACATTTCAGTGAAGCTGAAGCAGGGCCGCCGGCGAAATATCGAAGACATTATTGCGCAGGTCCGCTCGGAAATCACGCGCCAGGAGCCGGCGGTCGACGTGGAGTTCATCCAGGTGCTGCAGGACATGATCGGCGACCTGACTTCGGCGCCCGAGCCCATCCAGATCAAGCTGTTTTCGCCGAACGCCACGGAACTGCGCCAGTGGGCGCCGCGCGTGGCCGACACCATCCGCAAGATTCCCGGCGTGGTGGATGTGCTGAACGGGATTGACAACACCATCAGCGGACCGGCAATCGTATTCCAAGTGGACTCGGCGGCCGCGGCGCGCGCCGGCTTCACCCCGGAAGAGGTGGCGATCGACGCCACCGCCATCCTGCAAGGCGAACCGGCCGCCACACCGGTCATCACCAACGCCCGCGCCTACACGGTGCGCGTGCGATTTCCGGAGCGGTACCGCGCCTCGCTGGACGCCATGCGCAACACGCTGCTGACCAGCGCGAGCGGGCACACGGCGACGCTGGGCTCGCTGGCGACGCTGACCGAACTGCCCGGACAAACGGAAATCCGCCGCGAAGATCTGCAGCTCGACGTGGCGGTGACCGCGCGCCTGGAAGGCCGCGACCTGGGCAGCGCGGTGCAGGCAGTGCAGAAAGCCGTCGCCTCCATGCATCTGCCGCCCGACATACGGGTGGAGTACGGCGGCACCTACCAGGAGCAACAGCGGTCGTTCCGTGACCTGCTGGGCGTGCTGGCGCTCGCCGTTGTGCTGGTGTTCATCGTGCTGCTGTTTGAGTTCCGCACCTTTGCCGCGCCGCTGGCGATCCTGGCCTCGGCGCTGCTATCCACCGCCGGAGTTTTCTTCGCCCTGCTCATTACCCGCACGACGTTCAATATCGCGTCCTTCATGGGCCTGATCATGGTGGTGGGAATCGTGGCGAAGAACGGCATCCTGCTGCTTGATGCCGACCAGAAGTTCCGCGGCCTGGGCTTCTCGCCGGAGGAGGCGATGATCCAGGCAGGACGCCGGCGGCTGCGCCCGATCCTGATGACGGCCCTGGCAGCCACCGCCGGACTGCTGCCGCTGGCGCTGGCCTGGGGCTCGGGATCGCAGATGCTGCAACCGCTGGCCATCGCCGTGATTGGCGGGATCCTGATCTCGATGGTGCTGTCGCTGATCGTCACCCCGGCGGTCCAGTTCTATCTGACACGAGGGCGCGAATAGGCGGAGGCAAACGAGGAACCAGGCGTGGCAGCCGTGAAGCGCGCTTGACCGCCCCTGCGAAGGCCGAAGAACGCGGGCCGCCGAAACGGCGCGTTACAGGGCCTTGGCCAGGGTGGGGCTCAGTTCGGGCGATATGAGCACGCACATCCGGCCGGCCGCCTCGCCCATTCCGTGGTAGTGGTTCAGCAGCCGAGAAGCCGGTTCGGCGTACATCCGCCGGGTAGCGCGGAAGTACTGCAGAAAAAGCGTCTTGGAGATGAGCGCATTGATCAACAGGCACTCGCGCCGAACGTCAGTGACAAGAGCGCGGAGCTCCGGATCCTGGGGCAACCCGTGGGCGCTGAAGTGCGAAATGAAGGAAATGATGGCCGACACGTTTCTCTTCATGCGCTTCAACTCAGCGCGGACATTCTGGGACAGGTCGCTTTGCAGCTCGGAATCTTCAATGTGCTCCAGCCGGGTGATCAACTGGGCCAGCGAGGTAATTTCAGTGCGTTTTCGAATCAACATGGTGACCGCCATCGGCCGGCACAGCCAGGCCGCAATGATCTGAGATAAAGCTACCTCCCATCCGCACGGCCGGCAAAAATTAAGCCGTTTTGATCCGTTTTCGAAACAGATCAGCCGAAGGAGCGCAGGCGAGAGACATACGTTCCATCGGCGGCAACCTGGGACCGCCCCAGGCGCATGGCGACGCCCACCACCTCTCCTATGACTTCGGCCTCCTGCGGATAACGCAGGATGCGCACTTGCTCCTTGGAAAGAGGATGAGGCTGCAAGGTGATCTGCTTGTCGCCGAGGGAACACCAGCAGCAGCGGTAGCCGTCCCTGGTCTCGACGAAGTAAATGGGGCGCTCATATTCGGAGCGCCACGGTTCCTCGGCAACCTTGTTCCTGCGCTCGTCAATCTGGACGAACGACCCCGGTAGTAGGATGGGGTACATGGTGAAATCCTTCATCCCAATGTACCCGTAGGAATACTTACGGCCGGCGAACTGGCGCAGGAAGGCCAGCGGGACCAGCCCCCATTTTTCGATCATCGGCCCGAGATTGGCGGTGCGCAGCGGATCGAATTCCGAGTTCCACTGAACCGGCATATTGACCGCCGTCATGAACCCGGCCGCTTCCATCAGGTGGGAATTGGGGGCCTGCGCCAGGGCCGAATCGGCGGCCAACTGGTTGACGTCAACGCCATACCAGTTCAGCAGTTCGCGGAGGTCGGAACCGTAAATGGCGGCCAGGGAGTAAAGGCGGTAAATGTTGGGCACAACCTCCTTGGCCTCGATGTCAGAAAGCCGGCTCAACGGCAGGACGAAGTTGTCGTTCTGGTGTTTGGCCGCGATGCGCGAGCTGATCGCTTCGACGTTGCGGACGGTTAATCCCAGCTTCTCCCTTAGAGCTCGGAGTCTCTGGCCAGCGCGTAACACACTTCCCCCAGATTTCAGGCTTTCAGATTCTCGAGAGCCGCTAACCCTGCCTGCAGCCGTGCCAAGCCCACCGATTCTTCTCCGACGCTAGCCACGGCTGGTGGTGCTCCCGTAAGGCGCGCACTCCGCCTCCAAGCCGGACGGGGCCTGATCGTGGAAACCGATCTTCCGCCGGCAGCCGCGCAGCAGGCCGAGCAGGCGATGAAGCTGCTCGACGGTCTCTTGATCGAGAAGAGGCACGGGAGCCTCGGAACGAGCGAAGGCCACGATCCAGAATATCTCGGCCACAATGGACACCAGTATGACTTCAACGCGCACGTTGGATTGGCCATGCCGGGGAACAAACGAGGTGACATTGATGACGATCGCCGTGCCCGCCAGGTACACCACCATCCCCCAGGCCAGAGCCGCCAGCCGGGACCGCCATGGGACCGCGAATAGGTTGGCCACGGCGGCGGTCAGGACCACCACGGCCACAACGGCGATGGCGGCGCCCCGCTGAAAGGCGACCATGGCTGCATAAAGCTTGTATTGCGGGTGGGAAAGCAGGAGCAGGCAGGTGGCAATGATCAGAGCCACCGCAATCGTGCAAACCGTGAAGAACCGGGGCAGCAACTTCGGCGGCAGCGATTCATAGGGTTGAAACAACTCCCGAAACATGCCATAGACGACCCAGAACAGGAGGACGGCTTCGATCGGCTGGGCCAGCCAGTACACCATAAAGTAGGCATTGGTGGCGTTGCCCAAGGCACACTTCAGGAGCACAAGCGAGCGCAGCAGCGTGAATACCGCGAAGGTAAAGAACGGGGAATTTGAACGGTAAGCCCGCCGGAAGATGAGGAGCAGGACAAGGACCGCCTCGCCGGCAATCGAGGCAAGCCAATACTCGTAAACCGGAAATGCCACGTAAGCGTTCATGTGGGCCACCGTCGCCGCCGGCAGCCCACAGGAGACGTCTATGTGGGCCTTACCGTGCAGGAGGGCAAAGCCAAGCAGGACAATCAGGTGGCGGGTCCGCGCCGACCGTTGCAGCAGGTGCCGATATCATCATGGCGGCCAAAATGGTTACCGCCGCCAGGGCCAAATACAATCTCCTCTTCACAGAAACCTCCAATGCGCGTGCTCGCGCAATCGGAGTCTGCTGTGAAGATCGACCTCAGATAATCAAATCGCTTACTTGATCCGCTTTTGGAACGGAACGACTACACTCTCCAAATGCCAGGGTAATTAAATCAGCAACTTGATCCGTTTTTGGAACAAAACAGCTACATTTCTGAAAAGTTAATCAATTGTACCCCACCCGCTACTACCGCGCCATAACTAGCCGTTCCGTGTTCCGAATGTGGAACCGGGGCTCAAGCGGATGCAATTCGACGTGATCTACAGCTTTTAGGCACCCGCGCGTGCCGGGGCTTCGGCGCTCTGCCCCCCTCAGCCGGGACCCTTTCTTGGTTGTGGAGCCGGGGGCGAATGCCATGTTTTCACGGCGGGCGTGGAGGCTGCAGCGGTCAAGAACGCGAGAACTGACTGGCGGGAACAACCAGGCGGTAACCGGCGCCGCGGACGGTCTGCAGATAGACCGGATTGCGCGGATCCTTTTCGATCTTGGCGCGAATGCGGCTGATGAAGACGTCCACCGTGCGGGTATCCACCTCGGAGGCGTCGCTGCCGGCAATGCGCAGAATCTTGTCCCGGCTGAACACGCGTCCCGGGGCGCGCGCCAGGGCCTCCAGGATGCGGAACTCGACGGTGGTGGTGGGCTTGACTTCGCCGCGCACCCGGAGGGACATGGCCGCGCTGTCAATTTCCAGGTCGTGGAGCTTGATGATCTCCGCCGGGCGCGGCACCTTGCGCAGCGCCGCCTTCACCCTTGCCACCAGCTCGCGCGGGCTGAACGGCTTGGTGATGTAATCGTCCGCTCCGCATTCGAAGCCGAGGATGCGGTCATCCTCGCTGGTCTTGGCGGTAACAAAAATGACCGGGGTGTTGGCAAACTGGGGCATCTGGCGCAGGCGCGCGCAAAAGTCGAGGCCATCCTCTCCGGGCATCATGACGTTGAGCAGGAAAAGAGATGGCGCCTCGACCTTGGCGCGGGCGAGCGCCGTAAGCACATTCGAGAAAGGTTCGGTGCGGAAGCCGGCGTTCTGCAGGTTGATGCGGATCAGGCGGTTGAACGTCAGGATCGTCCTCGACCACAAAAATCGTTTGTCTGCCGTCGGGCTCTTGCCTGGGATTCATCTTCAGGCCGAATCGTACGGAGGCAATATGAACGGCTCTTTAAGAGATGGTGAATTGTGTGTAAATGGGCCGGTGGACACTCCGCCCTTTGCTCACACAGAGCCCCGCTCCGTGCGCGGCGGCGGAGTTTTTATCGGGTGGGGTACTAGGCCACGTGGCTCTTCTTCAAAGGCCCCACGGAAATGAATGGATACTGCCGAAGACGATCGATTTCAGCGTTCTCGGCCATGCGCAGTATTTTGGCGACCAGTTCCTCGGTCTCTTCCTTACGCATGTCCTTCGTGGCTGCCCAGAACTTCGGCGGATGAAACCAGATCCGTTGTTGTTGCTCTGCTGTCACCTGAATCCTCCCACAACCCATGTCTGACCGATTATGATCGCCGGATCCAGCTTACCGAGACGCCGGAGCCGACAGCAAGGATTACCTGTGAAAAATCACGGCTCACGCAGTTCGCCGCGCTGCCGAGCGTCGCGTCCATTCCGCGTCCGACGCTTCCTTGTCTTGCAACGTCCGCCGCACCAGATGGTCGACAGCGTCGAAGACAAATCGGCGCCGGGGTGATGACCGCCGGCAGCAAAGCAGAATCGCGCCGATAAGAGCCAACAAAAACCCGAGCGCGATCCAGTAGGCCATGGCCTCTTAATCGCCCTTATAGATTCTAGTACGCGATTGTTAACGGCATGTTAAAAACCGGAGCGACCGCCTGGCTGGTGCGGCATGGCGAAAATCCTGCACCGGCGGGTGACGATGGAGATTCCTGTTGCAGAGAATTCATCGCGTGTTCATTACTTGTTAAAGACCGCCAGGCTCTAATCTGGGCATGGACACCGTCATTGCCGACACCGTCCTCGTGTCCGACCTGCACCTGGGATCCGAGGTAAGCCGCGCGCGCGAGGCGACGCGGTTTCTGGAGTCCGCGGTCTTCAACCGGCTGATCCTGCTGGGCGACATCTTCTGCGATCTCGACTTTCGCCGCCTGAAGAAGCAGCACTGGCAATTCCTGTCGCTGATCCGAAAACTCTCCAACCCCAAACGCGGGGTCGAGGTGGTGTGGGTGGAAGGAAACCACGATCACGGGCTGGCGCAATTGATGTCGCACCTGGTGGGCGTGCCGGTTTATCAGGAATACCGCTGGGACTACCGCGGCGTGCGCTATCTGGCCATCCATGGACACCAGTTCGATCGTTTCCTGGTGGACAACGCGCTGCTGAGCGCCGCCGGAGGGTTCATCTATCTGCAGATCCAGAAGGTGGATTTCCGCGACAGCAAAATCGCGCGTTGGCTGGACCGGCTGAATTCGCGCTGGCTCCGCCTTAAGCCCCGAGTGGCCGCCGGGGCGCTGGCCATGGCGAAGTCGCGCGGGATTGATGTGGTGTTTTGCGGGCATACCCACCTGCCGCACTACGCCAATGAATACGGCGCCCAGTATTTCAACACCGGCTGCTGGATCCACGAGCGGCTCACCTATGTGGCGGTGGACGAAAACGGCGCGCGTCTGGGCGAGTTCGTCGCCGCCGCCACGGACCCAAAGTCCGAAACCCTGGAAAAGGAGGCCCATGAGCTCGCACCGCCGCATTCTTATCATTGATCACGACGAGGACTGGCTTATCCGGCTGGAACACCTGCTGGAGACCGCGGGATTCGCAACCACGGTCACGTGGCGGGCCGATCATCTGAAGGATCTGCTCGCCAGGTCGAGCTACGACCTGGTCGTGATCGGCCATCATCCGCCCGGCATGGACGCGGCGGCGGTGCTGCGGCACCGGACGGGCCGCCCTCGGCCGGCATGCATTGTTCTTCATCCGCACGAATATCCGTTCGAGGCCGAATATTTCTACTCGCTGGGCGCTCACGCGGTGATCTCCAAATGGAGCCCGGATGTTGCCGAGCGGGTGCGGCAACTGTTTCCACCGGCGGAGCACGCCTGCTCAGCGTAGCCGCCTTACTGGAAGAGGCGCGAACGAAGAAGATGGAAGCAGCAACGCACCGCATAGCCTTCGTATACTTCGACGCCGGTGGCGGCCATCGCAGCGCCATGAATTCCCTGCTGTCGGTGATCGAACGCCAAAAGAGGCCGTGGGACGTATTCACGCTGAACCTGCAGGAACTCCTGCACGAGCACGACCTGGTACGCAAGCTGACGGGATTGCGAACCGAAGATGTTTATAACCGCATGCTGGCGGGAGGCTGGACGCTGGGCACGAGCCAACTGCTGCGCCTGTTGCAGGCGGCGATCCGGACCCTGCACCGGCCCACCGTGAATAGCCTGACCGCGTTCTGGGAGGGCAATCCCGCCGACGTGGTGGTCTCGGTGATCCCGCACTTCAACCGCGCCCTGGCTATCAGCGTCAAGCGCGCGCTGCCCGGGGCGCGCTTCGTCACCATCCTCACCGATCTCGCTAACTATCCGCCGCACTTCTGGCTGGAACCTGAATCCGACATCCTCATCTGCGGCAGCGACCGCGCCGTGCAGCAGGCGCGCGCCCTCGGGCATGAGAATGGACGCGTTTTCCAGGCGTCGGGAATGGTCATCAACCCCAAGTTCTACCAGGCCGTTGACATCGATCGCGGCGCGGAACGGCAGCGCTTGGGTCTGGCGCCCGAGTGTCCCACCGGCCTTGTCCTGTTCGGGGGGCAGGGCTCCGACGCCATGCTGCAAATTGCTGAACGGGTCGAACGCTACCGCTACCCGCTGCAGATGATCTACATCTGCGGCCGCAATAGGAAGCTGCTGGCCGAGCTGCGCGGAAGAAAGACCAGCCGACGGCGTTACATCGAGGGCTTCACCACCGAAATGCCGTATTTCATGCGGCTCGCCGATTTCTTCGTCGGCAAACCCGGACCGGGCAGCCTGAGCGAGGCCCTGGCATGCGGTCTGCCGGTGCTGGTCGTGCGCAATGCGTGGACTCTCCCGCAAGAGCGATATAACGCCGACTGGGTAGAGAAGCGGCAATTCGGTGTGGTGTTACGCAGCTTTGCCGAGACCAACCGTGGGATCTCCGATTTGCTCAGCCGCTATCCAGCCTTCAAGAAATCGGTTTCCTCGTATAAGAACCGGGCGGTATTCGAGATCCCGGACATCCTGCAGCAGGTGCTGGGAGCCGCCGGGGGCATGCGGATTCCGTCGGAACCGCCCGATGGCGAGCCAGCCCGCCGTCAGGAAAATTAATCTGCCGTTAACAAATATCCTGCGGCATTTCCGGTTAGAATCGCACCGTATGTCACAAACGCTTGTGATAGAGCGAATTGGCGAGAACAACAATGGACACTTGGGATTGCGGCTCACCGGTCCGCTGGTATTGGCCACCATGTTCGAGCTGCAAAACCAGTTGCGCGATACCTCCAGTGCAACCACGATCGTGGATTTGAGCGGGGTCCCCTACGTTGACTCCGCTGGTCTGGGCGTGCTGGTGAACAGCTACGTCTCCCATCAGAAGAACGGCCGCAGGCTGATCCTGGCGGGTGTGCCGGAGCGGGTGATGTCGTTGCTGAAGATGACCAGGGTGGACCAGCTCTTTGAAATGGTTCCGGACGTGGAGACAGCAGCTCGCCAGGCAGCCGGCCGGTAATCCAGGGCAAGTTGAGAGCGCCCGTCGCGTTGTGATCCCCTTTCCCATGTGGGTTGTGATCGTGTTCACAGTCGCTTTCGGAGAGCGAACTGCGATCATCGTCAGGTGCGAATTGCGCTGGTTGTATCGCAACATTTGGTGGCGCCGGGGGTTATGACATTCGATTTCCGCGCCCGAGCGGGATGTTGCAGCCATGGCCGTGCCGTTTCGATCTCCGGGATTCTGCGCCGTATTTGCCCTGTTGCTGTTCACCACGGGTGAAGCGGCGCCCACGCAGCAGGCTCCGACGTTCTCCGCGAACGTGAACGTGGTAAATGTGCTGGCAACGGTTCGCGACAAGCACGGGAAGATCGTCAACTCGCTCACCAAGGACGATTTCATCCTCGAAGAAGACGGCCGGCCGCAGACCATCCGCTACTTCACGCGCGAAACCGACTTGCCCCTGACCCTGGGCCTGCTGGTCGATACCAGCCTGAGCCAGTTGCAGCAGCTCGACAGCGAGAAGCGTGCCAGCACCACGTTCGTGAATGACGTTCTGCGGGAAGGAACGGACAGCGCGTTTCTCATCCACTTCGACCGCGAAGTGGAATTGCTGCAGGACATCACTTCGTCACGCGGAAAAATGGATTCAGCGCTGCAGTTGTTGCAGCCTCCGCAAAGAGACAACGGGCAACGCGGCAGCAGGTATCCAGGCGGTGGAAGCGGGGGCGGCTATCCGGGCGGAAGAGGCGGCGGCGCGGGCCGGACCCGGGGCGGCGGACCGGGCGACGGCACGCATCTGTACGACTCCATTTATCTCGCCTCTGATGAACTGATGTCCAAGCAACATGGCCGCAAAGCGATCATCGTGCTCACCGACGGGGTGGATCGCGGCAGCAAGTTGTCGCTGGATCGGGCCATCGAAACGGCACAGCGCTCCAACACCATGGTGTACTCCATCTACTTCGAGGGGCAGGAGGGGGGATATCGTCATGCGGGCGGCACCTGGGGTGGCGGCCGTCGTGGCGGGGGCTGGCCGGGCGGGGGCGGTGGTTGGCCCGGAGGCGGGCAACGGCGCCCACGATCTCCAGGGGCGGCAGCGCCGGACGGGAAGAAGGTCCTGGAGCGGCTGTCGAAGGAGACGGGCGGCCGGATGTTTACCGTCTCGAAGAAGCAGCCCATGGAACAGATTTATGCGCAGATACAGGACGAACTGCGCAACCAGTACAACCTGGGTTACACGCCGGATCGAGCCGGCAACAGCAGTTCCGATTACCACCACATCCAGGTGGCGGTGAAGCAGAAAGACATGAAGGTACAGGCGCGAGAGGGCTACTACGCCTCGCGCCCGCTCGACGGGACTGCCGGGCGGTAAGATCCCGCAAGAGACAAATTCCGCTGAAAGACAATTGCCAAACATCGCTTCTGGTGGCCGCGCAATCCACTCTTACCCGGAGTGAGCCTCACACGCCCTTCTCCTCGCGGAGATAGCGCTCCCGCAGTTCCGCCTTGAGAACCTTGCCGTAGGGCGTCCGCGGCAGCTCGCTTGCGAAACAAATGTCGGTCGGCAGTTTGTATTTCGCGAGCCGCGCCGAAAGCCATGCCGTCAGCTCCTGGGAAGTCAGCGACGCATGCGGGCGGCACACGACCCAGGCGACGCCGGCTTCGCCCCAGGTCTGGTGGGGCACGCCGATCACCGCGGCATCCTGCACCTCGGGATGCTGGAGAAGCACGGCCTCGATCTCCGCCGGATAGATGTTCAGGCCGCCGCTGATGATCATGTCCTTCAGCCGCCCGGAGATGTAGAAGAAGCCCTCGGGATCGCGGCGGGCGAGGTCGCCGGTGTGGAACCAGCCCTCGGAATCGAGCGCCGAGGCAGTGGCTTCGGGATTGTTCCAGTATCCGCGGCACACGTGCGGGCCGCGCAGCCAGAGCTCGCCGACCTCATCGTCAGCAACATCATGGCCCTGGGCGTCGATAAGCCGCGCCTGCGTGTAAAGCATGGGTTTGCCGATGGAGCCCGGCTTGCGCACTGAATCCTGGCCGGTCATGGCGAAGCAATTCACGCCGGCCTCGGTGAGTCCGTAGCCCTGCTTGAAGGTGACGCCGCGGCGCTGGTAGGCCTCAATGATATAAGCCGGCAAGGGCGCGCCGCCGCTGATCAGCCAGCGCAACGAGCTGAGGCCGGCGGCGGCGAATTCGGGGGCTTCCATCAGCATTTTGAAGATCGTGGGCACGCCGAAGCCGACCGTGCAGCGCTCGCGCTGGAGCACGCGCCAGACCTCGGAGGCGTCGAAGCGGTCGTGCAGGATGATGGCGCCGCCGATGGTGAACAGCGGCACCAGAAAAACGAACAGTCCCCCCGCGTGATACATGGGCGTGAAGACCTGCGCCACGTCGTCGCCGCGGAGTTGCCAGCCGGCGACCGTGTTGTAGCCGTTGAAGGCCACCATACGATGCGGGATCATCACGCCCTTGGGCTTGCCGGTGGTGCCGCTGGTGTAGAGCAGGCAGTAGAGGTCTTCGGGATCGCAGCACGCGGGCTGGAAGCGCCCCGGGCCGGGCGCGGCGGCCTCCAGTTCCTCCAGTTCGGCCCAGTGTTCAACCTGCACCTGGCTTCTCAGTTGGCTGGCGGTGACCTCATGCTGTGGGCTGTACAGGAGCAGGGCGGGCGAGCAATCGCGCACCACAGCTTCCAGTTCACGGGCGGTCATGCGGGTGCTGAGGGGGACAAGAACGGTCCCGGTTTTCCCGGCGGCAAAGAAGGCCTCGACGTACTCCGGCCGATTTTCCGAGAGGATGGCGACGCGGTCGCCGCGCTGGAGGCCGCGCTGTCGCCAGCGCTGAGCGCAGCCGACGGCGCGCCGGTCCAGCTCGGCATAGGTGAATCGGCGGCCGGTGGGAACGAAGACCAGCGCCAGGCTGTCCGGGGTAAGGCGCGCGCGTTCGCCGAGAATGTCGCCGGCGATCATCGCTTCTTTTTTTCAACGGCGGCATGGACAGGCGCGGCGGGAAGCGGCTGCGGCGGCGCCTGGGCAAGAATTTTCTCCAGCGCGGCGGCAAAGGCGCGCGGGCACTCGTTCTGCGGCACATGTCCGCAGCGCGCCAGCGTGGTCAGACGCGCGGCGGGAAGGGCGGATGCGATCTGTCGCGCATAGTCCAGAGGAAGCAGGCGGTCGGACTCACCCCAGAGCAGATCGGCGGGGACGGGGTACGACGCCAGCTCCGCTTCCGGCATCACGTACTTTTCCATGTCGCCGGCGGCGGCCATTCGGCCCAGGGGACCGTGCTGGGCGTTGCGGGCGACGTTGTCAAGAATGAAATCGGGCACGTGCGGGCTGCCGGGATCCACCACCGCGTTCCACATCCTTCGTGTCTGTTCGCGATTGGCGGGCACAAACGCCAGGTCGGGGCGGTTGCCGCGAATCGCTCCGCCATCCACCAGGACGATCCGCCGCACGCGCTCGGGATGATGTTGCGCGTAGAGCATGGCCAGCCAGCCACCGAGCGAGTTGCCCACCAGGATGAGCGGCGGCGGGAGGGTGGCGAGCACCGCGTCCGTGGTATCGACCACGGTTTTCATCTTCAGCGGGCCGCTTGCCGGCGCGCTGGCGTGGTGGCCGGCGAGGTCGAGCAGAACGACGTGGTAGCGGGCGGCAAATTGCGGCGCGATCTGCGCCCAACTGCCGGCGTTATCACCCGCGCCGTGCAGAAAGACCAGCGTGGGGCCGGTTCCCGCCTGCAACGAAACTTGCGGCCCGGCGGGCGTGTTGGTGGTGTGCACGGTGAATCCGGAGCGCGTTAGAGAACTGCGGCTCATATAGGCGAGCACCGCCAGCGGACGCAGATAGAAGGCCAGCGCGCCGCCGAGGATGACCAGCAGCAGGAGGACAACGACGGCAAGGAGCACCTTCTTCATTCCGGCACTACCGCGCTGAGCTGAGACTCGGGATTCAGGTGACTCGGAGCTTACATCCGAAATGCCGCCGCAGCCTGGTTATAGCCGACCCCGGAGCCGATCAGCACCACCAGGTCGCCCTTCTTCACCTTTGCCTGCTCGAGGGCGCTGTCCAGCGCCATGGCCACGCACGCCGATCCGGTGTAACCCCAATCCTCCATGATGGTATGCGTGCGCTCCATCGGCACACCGAGTTTCTGCATGACCAGCTCGATGGTGGGCTTGCGCACCTGGGTGAAGATGAACATGTTGACGTCGCTGATCTTGAATCCGCCCTGCTCGGCGACGCGTTGCGCAAGGCGCGGCCAGCCTTCGTCATTGATCTCCGGGGGATAGCGATTCACCATCCGGCACGTCGTCCGGCCCGCGGTGACCGCTTCACACGACGCCGGCTCCTTGGTGCCGCCGGCGAAGATTCCCCAGAACTCGGAATACGAACCATCCGCCTGGAAGGCGGAAGCGAGAAAGCCGGGCTTGTCTCCGGGCTCCAGCACCGCCGCGCCCGCGCCGTCGCCGAAGAAGAAGATGGTCGGGTCCCTCGGGTCCACCAGCTTGTGCATCATGTAGACGCCGACCACGAGCACGGTGTTGAGGGAAGCATTGGCGGCGATCAGGCCTGCGGCGGCGGCCAGTCCGGTGGGAAACGAGGCGCAGGCGCAGCCCACGTCAAACGTGCCCGCGTTCTTCGCTCCCAGCTTGTGCTGCAGGATCACCGAGGTCGAGGGCGTGATGTAGTCGGGCGAATCGGTGCCCAGGATGATCATGTCCACCTGCTCCGGCTTACGCCCGGCGCGCTCCAGCGCCTGCTGGGCGGCGCGCAGAGCCAGGTCGGAGGTGCACCAGTCCTCGGGCGCATACCAGCGCTGCCGGATGCCGGTGGCGGCCTCCATTTTGTCCACAAACTCGGGCACGTGCTTCAACTGCTCGCGCAGAGCGTCGTTATCAACCTTGATGGGAGGAAGAAACCGGCCGGTAGAGATAATGTTCGCGAAACGCATGTTGATCCTTAAAGAGTCGTTGGTCGTTGGCCGTTAAGCTATCAGGTTTTGCCGATGACCGAAGACCGAAGACCGAAGACTGTTCTGCCGACCGACGGCTGTTCTCACGTTCCCAAAACCAGGCCGCCATCCACGCTGAGCACGGCGCCGTGCACGAAGCGGGCGGCGTCGGAGGCCAGCCATACATACGCCTCGGCGACGTCTTCGGGAGATCCCAGGCGGCCCAGCGGCGTGTGCGCGGCCATCGACTCCAGCACCTTGGGCGGCATGGCCTTCACCATATCGGTGGCAATGAAGCCCGGGGCGACGGCGTTAACGCGGATGTTGTACTTGCCCAGTTCGCGCGCCCAGGTGCGGGTCATCCCGACCAGGCCCGCCTTCGTGGCGGCGTAGTTGGTCTGCCCGAAATTCCCGTACAGCCCGACCACGGAGGATGCATTCAAAATGACCCCGCCGCCTTGCCTGATCATCCGCGGCGCCACCGCGCGGGTGCACACGAACACCCCGCGCAGGTTCACCTGGATGACCGAATCGAACGCCTCGTCCGACATGGTGGAAACGACGACGCCGTCTTTGACCTTGGCAAGCTGCCCGTCGCGTACGATGCCGGCGTTGTTCACCAGCACGTCCACGCGCTGCCACAGCCTGACCACGGCCTCGACAGCGTTCTCCACCTGCTTGCCGTCTCGGACGTTGACCACCTGAAAGAGCGCTTTCCCGGCGCCGGCGGCCTCGAGTGCCGCCGTCAAAACAGCGCCTTCGGCGTTGACGTCCCAGGCGGCGATGCGGGCGCCCTCCTCGGCGAAACGCAACGCGGTGGCGTGGCCGATGCCGGCCGCCGCGCCGGTAATGATGACCACCTTGTCCTGCAGACCCGACGGTTTATTCATGACTTTGTCCGTGGCGGACGAGGCGCCCGCCGCACCGGTGCCCTCGAATTAGTTCCGGCGAGGGCCCCGGCGAACGCGCGCCGGGGCCCACACCTAAGGAGACGCGGTTTAGAACGTCAGTTTCAGGGCGAACTGGATCACCCGCGGCCCGGTGGAGGTGGCGACCACATTGCCCAGCGTCTTGAACGAGGAATCCACGCCCGAGGTGAAGCTGCTGATCGGGTTGGCGAAGTTGACGAAGTTGAACACGTTGAACATCTCGGCGCGGAACTCCATCTTGGTGCGTTCCGTCACCGGAATGAATTTCACAATACTGAGATCGACGTTCTTCTGGTTGGGGCCGCGGAGGAAGTTACGCGGCGAAGTGCCATACGGCGGCTGGTTGGCGCACGTCGGCGAAAAGGCCGCGGTGTCGAAGTATCCGTCGAGCCGGCTGCTGACCGAGCCCCCGACCTCCGGCGAGACGCCGCCGACCAGGTCCGCCCGGTTGTAGGTTGCCGAGCCCGAGGTGCACGCCACGCTGAAGGGCGTTCCCGACTGCAGCGTCAGCACGCTCGCCAGTTCCCACTGATTGAGTACCCGCCTGGCAAGGCCGGAGTCGCCGGCATAAAACTTCGGCAAGTCGTAGATGCCGCTGAAGACGAAGCGGTGACGCCGGTCGAAATCACTCAACGCCCGGTTGGAAGCGGGGTTCTGCTGGTCGCCCGGCAGGCCGATAAACTCGTTGGTCGGCGCTCCCGACGTATCGTCAATCGATTTTGACCAGGTGTATGCCGCCAGGAATTGCAGTCCGTGGCCGAAGCGCTTGGTCAGGCTCGCTTGCAGCGAATCGTAATGCGAGATGGCGTTCGAGCGTGCCTGCTCGAAGCCGTTCAGCACCTTATTGTTGCTGAAGCCGTAGGCGGTCAGGTAAGGCGCCGTGCCGGTCGCGCCCTGAGCGAAGTTGTAAATGTTGAGCAGCTTCGTCCCCTTCGACCCCACGTAGCCCACTTCCAGCATCAAGTCCTTCGCCAGTTCCTTCTGTATGCCCAGGTTGTACTGGTAAACGTACGGCGTGCGGAAGTTCGGGTCGATGTAAATGCCGCTGATGGGGGTGGGGAAGCCGGGCAGCGGAATGCCCGCCGAGTAGAACGGAATCGGCGAGGGGATGGTCGCCGGACTGATGGGAAAGCTCACGCCGGAGAGGTCCGGGAACGGGTTGGCCAGGAAGATCGCGGCGGTCAGAGGCAGCGGCACGGCCAAGCCAACCACATCCATGGGGTAATTGAAGATCTGCAGGTTGGCCACGCGGGTGGAGAAGCGGTCGAAGTACACCCCGAACCCGCCGCGGACCACCAGGTTGTTACCGAACGGCTTGTAAGCAAAGCCGAAGCGCGGCGCCACGTTCCAGTCGTTCGGATTCAGCGTGCCATTTACGTTGTAAAAGCCCTGGGTGCAGGGCGCCAGCACCGTGCAGGGCAAGGTGTTGGAAGCGAAGGCGGTGGGATCAAAGTTCACCAGCCGCCCCTTCGTGTCGTTGATCCCGCCATTGCGCTCCAGCCGCAGGCCCAGGTTCAGGGTGAGCCTGTCGTTGAGCCGGAAATCGTCCTGCAGGAACAGGTCGAAGTCGCTGGCGCGGTAGTTACGATCGCGCACGCCGTTGCCCAGCAACCCGAAATCAGGCACGCCCAGCAGGAAATTCTGGAAGCTGCCAAACTGGATATAGCCGCGGGAATAGAAGTTGAAGAAGAAGTCCACCAGGTAGCGCCGGTAATCGCCGCCGAAGCGGAGATTGTGCCGCCCCAGGGTGTAGGAAATCATGTCGCTGAACTCGTAGGTCTGGGTGGTCGAGCGCTGGTCGGACAGCGGGTAGTTGCCCAGGGTGAACATGTTGGCCACGTAGATGGTGGAAAGCCCGCAGAACTGCGGGCTGCCGGCGCACAGCGGGTTGGTGATGCCGAAATCCGAGTTCTTGAACGGCTCATTGGGGCTGCCCGGTCCGTCGATGCGGCTGTAGCCGAAGCGCGCCTGGTTGAGCAGCCGCGGCGAGAAGGTATGCGTGTCGCTGATCGTCAGCACGCGGTTGAAAAATTCGATGTCGCCTCCGAACCCCTGCAGCGGAAAGGCGTTGCTGCCGATGAAATTCCAGATGGCCTGCGTCTGCGGCGTGTTGGAGAAGAAGAACTTCCCGGACAGCCGATTGTTCTGTCCGATCATCTGGTCGATGTTGGTGTTGAACTGGTCCTCGCGGAAGCGCGACACCCCCGATTGCGGGCTGCTCACCAGCGTGCCCGTAAGCTGGCTGTTCGGCGCCGCGCTGGGAATGACGTAATTGCCATTGGGCAGCTTGGCCTGCAGGAGCTGGAGCGTAATCGGGTTCACGGGCAGGCCGAAGGTGCTGCTGATGGTCGCGGCGCTGCGGTCGTCCGTCAGCCCGGCGGGCATTTGCGGGAACGACAGGCTGTTGGAGAGCGATGCGCCGTTGCGTTCCCGCGTCCCCTGGTAGGAGACGAAGAAGAAGGTCTTGTCCTTGACGATCGGCCCGCCGAAGGTGCCGCCGAATTGGTTGCGGTTCAGCACCGGCCGCTCGACGCCCGCCTTGTTCAGAAAGTAATCGTTGGCGTTGAGCACCCGATTGCGGAAAAACTCGTAAACGCTGCCGTGGAAGCTGTCGGTGCCGGACTTGGTGACCACGGCCACGTTTCCGCCCGAGTTCCTCCCCTGGCTCGCGTCATACATGGAGGTCTGTACGATGAACTCCTGGATGGCGTCCGGCGCCGGCACGCTGAGATTCGGGGTCGAGTTCGTGCCCGGGCTGTTGACCTCCATCCCGTCCACCACCACGTTGTTGCTGGTGGCGCGCTGCCCGTTGACGTTGATATTGACGTTGCCGCGGCCCAACTCGGTGTTGTTCGACAAGTTGGCCGAGGTGCCCGGTGAAAGCGCCAGCAGTTGCTGGAAGTTGCGCGTCGGCAGCGGCAATTGCCGCACCTGCGTGTCCTCGATCACCCGCCCGGTGGTCGAGTTGGCCGCGTTCACCAGCGGCGCCTCCGCACTGACGCTGATCTGCTCGGTGGCTCCGGCCAGCGCGACCTCCGGCGATAGCTCGGTGGTCTGGGTGATCTTCACCATCACGTTGTCGAAGCTGGCAACCTTGAATCCCGGCGCCGACACTTTCAGCGTGTAACTGCCGGGAGGCAGCAGCGGGAAGCGGTAGAAGCCCTCGGCGTCGCTGGTGGTTTCCCGGTGTTCGCCGGCGGTGCTCGCCAGGTTCAGCTTGGCGCCGGCGATCACCGCTCCCGTGGGATCCTTCACCGTGCCCGTGATCTGCCCGGTGGTGGCGGTCTGCGCCGGCGCCGGCATGGAGGCCAGCAGCAGGCAAAGAACAAAGCAGAGAATACCGGCAAATGTTGCACGTTTCATGGTCGTCATCTCCTGACCTTGAGCGCTGGTTTCGGCTGGGACCGGGGCTTATTTCCCCGGCCCGGGTGAACTCCGAAGCTGAAAATTTCGATGAGCTGGTTGATCGCTTCCTGTTCCGGGAAACCAAGGTGGCGCTTGCCGCCGAACAGCTTCTCGATCAGGAAGTAGGTGAAAAACTGCAGATAAATGGCGGTGAACGCCAGGCTGGCATCCACCGGCCTGCCGCGACCGTTGTTGGCCAGCCGTACCGGCTCCCCGATAAAATCGCGCAGGTTCCTGGAGAGATCGCGGAAGCTGTGGGCAAAGTGGCGATTGCCGAATTCCGCCACATCCAGGTACATCAGCCGCCAGTAGTCGGGTTCGCTGTAGACGATCTTGCGCACCCCGCGAGCCAGCCGGCGCAGGGCGGCCGGGTCGAGCGAGCCGCCCAGCGGCTTGAGCACCGCCCGCGACACGCGCCCCATGCGCAACTCGTAGCGGCGCACCAGGCTGGCAAAAAGCGCCGTCTTCGTCGGGTAGTAGTTGTAGATGTTGCCGATGGAAACGCCCGCCTTGTTCGCGATGTCGCGCACCGATGTGCCGTAAAAGCCGCGCCGGATGAACAGCCGCAGGGCCGCCGCCTCGATCTTCTCTTGGTTGCGCTCGACCGCGAGTTTGGCAAGCTTGGGCATTTTCCAACAGTTCAAAAAAAATGAACGCTTGTTTTTTATCGGGACGATATTTCAGTCCAGAAACCCGCGCTTGTCAAGAGGGACCGCCACATTGGAAGCTGTTGAGACCGGACCGGCCGTTCCCGGATTGGGCACTACGAACTTGGTGCGCTGGCGACTGGCAGCGCTCTCGAAAAAGGCTTGTAACTCACCTGGGAGCTACGAATCCGTGAATAGTTCTCCCCGCGGATGGCCTTTCGCCAGTGGAGGCGGACCGCTCGGATCGCTGAAGTCATTGGTCCAATGCCAGTTCCTGATTTCGGGCATGTCTTCGAGGTGCTCCCGAATGAACGCCTGATGCTCGTACAGTTTTCGGTTCATCATATCGATCACGTCGGACGTTCGCGATCGCAGGCGCGGAACATATTTGAGGGCGTCCATGGCGAGATGGAACCGGCTCAGCTTGTTCAGGACCACCATATCGAACGGGGTCGTGGTAGTTCCCCGGTCCATGAAGCCCCTGACGTGAAATCGGCCCTCGTTCGAGCGCCCATGGACCATGCTGTGAATGGCCCACCGGTAGCCGTGAAAGGCAAAGATGACCGGCGCCTCGGTGGTGAAGAGCGCTTCGAACGAAATGTTATCCATGCCGTGGGGATGGTCGTTCGGACTCATCAAAACACTGAGATCCACCAGATTGACAAGGCGGACTCTGATCTCCGGGACGTGCTTCCGCAGCAACCACGAAGCGGCGACCGCTTCGAGCGTCGGCACATCACCGGCGCAGGCCAGAATGACATCGGGCGCGGCGGCGCCGTCGTTGGAGGCAAACTCCCATTTCGATGCGCCTCGGGAGCAGTGGGCCACGGCCTCCTCCATGCTGAGCCATTGCAACTCGGGCTGTTTTCCGCAGGTGATGAGGTTGACGTAATTGCGGCTGCGCAGACAATGGTCCATGACGCTGAGCAGGCAATTTCCATCCGGCGGATAGTAGACGCGAATGGTTTCGCTGCGCCGCGCCAGGGCGTTGTCGACGAAGCCCGGCGCCTGGTGACTGAATCCGTTGTGATCGTTTCGCCAGGCGTGGCTGGTGAGGAACACATTCAACGAGGCAACTGCCTTGCGCCATGGCAACTCCCTGCACTGTTCCAGCCACTTGGCATGTTGGGTCACCATGGAATCGACTACCTGGGCGAAAGCCTCATAAGACGAGAACACACCGTGGCGGCCGCTGAGCAAGTAGCCTTCAAGCCATCCCTCGCAGCAGTGCTCACTCAGCACTTCCATGACTCGCCCGCCAGGGCTGACATGGTCGTCGATGGGAATTGTGGCGGCGACACTACACCGATCGGTCGCATCGAATACCGCATTCAAACGATTTGAATTGGTTTCATCGGGACAAAACAGGCGACAGTTCCCTTGGTTCAGCTTGATGACGTTGCGCAGGAATTCACCCAGCTTGCGGGGTGCTTCGGCCAGTACCTGGCCCGGCCCCGGCACCTCCAGCGCATAATCGGCGAAGTCCTGAAGGTTCAGGGCGGTGAGCACACGCCCGCCGTTCACATGCGGATTGGCCCCCATCCGCCGGTCCCCGCCGGGCGCCAGTTCGGCCAATTCGGCAATCAGTCGCCCCTGTTGGTCGAATAGACTCTCGGGACGGTAGCTCCTCATCCAGGCTTCCAACAATTTCAGGTGCCTGGGATTTTCGCGCACGTTGGCCAGCGGGACCTGGTGGGCCCGGAACGTGCCTTCCACCGGGACACCGTCCACCTCTTTCGGCCCCGTCCACCCTTTGGGAGTGCGCAAAACGACCATGGGCCATGCCGGCCGCTGAATTGCGCCGTGCTTCCCTGCGTTTTTCTGGATAGCACGAATCTCCGCGTAGCATTCGTCCAGCGTCCTGGCAAGCTGCTGGTGGACACTGGCGGGGTCGTCGCCCTCGACGAAGCGGGGAGCGTAGCCATGCCCCCCATACAGCTTTGTCAGTTCCACATCGCTGGTGCGGCCCTCGACGGTCGGACCGGAAATCTTGTACCCGTTTAAGTGCAGAATCGGGAGCACGGCGCCGTCGCGCTTCGGGTTTAGAAATTTGACGCCTTTCCAGCTTCCTTCAAGCGGGCAGGTTTCCGCCTCGCCATCGCCCACCACGCAAGCCGCAATCAACCCAGGATTGTCGAAAACCGCACCCAGGGCGTGAAGCAGCGAGTAACCCAGCTCGCCGCCTTCGTGCATGGAATTCGGGACATGCGGTCCACAATGACTGGGGACGCCGCCTGGAGTAGAAAACTGGCGAAACAACAACCTCATGCCATTGGAATCTTGAGTTACTTCGGGATGGACTTCGGAGTAGGTCCCTTCCAGATACGAGTGGGCGTTCAACGATGGCCCGCCGTGGCCGGGTCCGGAGATGTAAATGATGTCGGCGTCGTGGTCCTTAATCAGCCGGTTCAGGTGGACGTAGATGAAATTCTGGCCCGCCGAAGTGCCCCAGTGCCCCAGCAGCCGCGGCTTGATGTGCTCGGCTCTTAGCGGCTGTTTCAGCAGCGGATTGTGGCGAAGATAGATCTGGCCGACTGTCAGATAATTTGCCGCCTGCCAATACCGCTGCATTCTGTCCAGCATCTCCGCTGAGAGCGGCCCCTCGGCTTCGGTCTTCCGGACCGGAGCCGACCTCTTCCTTTCGACCACACTCGACAGCGCAGGATCAAATTCAAAGGCTGTGTCCTCTCCCGGTTCCGCCAGAGTTCGCGCCTGGGCACTGTGCCTGTCCGCTTGCTGTAAGGCCGGTTCTTTGCGTGTCGCTTCACTTCTCTTTGCCGCTTTTGGCGCCATGACGCACCCCTCCTCTGCTAATCGCGTTCCGAAAAAACGAGCCTGGCGGTGTGCCGGGCGATCATTAATTCCTCATTGGTTTTCATTACATGGACTTTCACTCGGCTGTCTTTCGCGGAAATCACAAGCGCGTCTTCGCGGTTGCGGGCCGGATCCAGCTTGACTCCCATGAACTCCAGCCCGGAGCAAATGCGCTCCCGGACTTCGGGGGCGTGTTCCCCGATGCCGGCGGTGAAAACCACGGCGTCCAGCCCGCCCATTGCGGCTGCGTAGGCGCCCAGATACTTCCTGGCGCGAAGGCAGAAAAGCTCCACCGCCAAACCCGCGCGGATGTCGTCCTTTTCGCGTCGCAGCAGGTCTTGCATGTCCTCGCTGATGCCCGAAATGCCGAGCAGCCCCGATTGTTTGTTCAGCAGGCTGTTGACTGCCTTCGCAGTCATATTTCTTTCCTCCATCAGATACAGCAAGATCCCCGGATCGATATCGCCCGAACGGGTGCCCATCAGCAAGCCTGCCGCCGGAGTGAAACCCATGGTCGTGTCCCGGCTCTTGCCGTGATGAAGAGCGGCCATGCTCGCGCCGTTCCCCAGATGCGCGATGACGATGCGGCCATCCGCCAACTCGCGATCCAGACGCTGCAGCTCCGAGGCGATGTATTCATAGGACAGCCCGTGAAATCCGTAGCGCAGGACGCCTTGTTCGTAAAAGTGAAAGGGCAACGGGCAAATCTGGGCGACCTGCGGCATCTGGCGATGGAATGCCGTATCGAAACATGCCACTTGCGGCAAGGATGAATTTTCCTGCGCGATGGCCTCGATCGCCGAGATCGCTTGGGGGACGTGATCTGGATCGATCGGCTCGAGTTCCCGCAGAGCCGCTAGAAGCTCTGGAGTGATCGCTTGGGGTTCGGTGTAGCGGCCGCCATGGACGACCCGATGACCGACAGCATGGATTTCCCAACTCTGTCCCCGCAGCCATTTCAGCGTGGCCTTGAGTGCCGCGCAGTGGTCTGAAAACTCGGACTTCCGGTCAAGCAGCAGTTCGCCCTTCGCATTGACGGCCCGAATCCGCCCTCCCGGGATGCCGATGCGGCGCACTTCAGATGAGAGCAGCAGGTCTTCATGGTTGCCGATGCCGTACAGCGATATTTTCAGACTGGAAGACCCAGCATTAATCGCGAGCACCCGCCTCGGCATGATTCGTTCCGTCAATCCTTCAGCGTTTGGGTTTGCGACTGCGGCTTTCCGTACCGTGAACTCCGGCTAGGCGGCACGCTGCGGCGCGGGCGATATCGTGTGCCACCCGCGCAGTTCTTCGCTGATCAAGTCATCGGCCGCGGCCGGCCCCTCGCTGCCGGCGGCATAGTTGGGAAATTCCGGAGGCGGCATTTGCCCCCACGCCTCTTCGATGGGCGTGATAATGCTCCATTCCGCCTCAATCTCGTCACCGCGCGTAAACAGCGTGGGATCGCCACGCATGGCGTCGAGCAGCAGAGTCTGGTAGGCGACGGGCGTGTTTCCGTCGAAAGCCGCGCGATAGGAAAACTTCGCCTGCACCGGCACGACCTGCATCCGGCCGCCGGGTTTTTTTGCGCCGAACTGCAGCACGATACCTTCGTCCGGCTGAATGCCGATCGCCACCACATTCGGCTCAATCTGCTCATCGGGAGTGCGTGAGAACAGCGCCTGCGGAGTGCGTTTGAAGTGCACTCGCACCTCCGTCAGTTGACGCGGCAACCGCTTTCCCGTGCGCAAATAAAAGGGCACCCCCGCCCAACGCCAGTTGTCGACATGAAATTCGACGGCAACGAAAGTTTCGGTGGTCGATTTCGGGCTGACGCCCGGCTCCTGGCGGTAACCCGGAACAGCGTGGCCGGCGATTTTGCCGGGACCGTATTGCCCCCGAACGGTCCGGTGCTCCACTTCGTCCCGAGTCATCGGGTGGATGGAGCTAAACACCTGCACCTTCTGCCCCCGTACCGCGTCGGCATCGAATGCCGTCGGCGGCTCCATGGCGGTGATGGCGAGCAATTGCAGCAGATGGTTGGCCACCATGTCACGCAGTGCACCGGTCTCCTCGTAGAAAGCCGCCCGGCTTTCCACGCCAACCGTCTCGGCTGCCGTGATCTCCACATAATCGATATAGTTGCGGTTCCACACCGGCTCGAACAACGAATTGGCGAAGCGGAAGACCAGCATGTTCTGCACGGTCTCCTTGCCCAGATAGTGGTCAATGCGATACACGTCACGCTCGGCAAAGGTGCGCAAGACGGTGGCGTTGAGATCGCGGGCGCTACCGAGGTCGGTCCCGAAGGGCTTCTCCAGAACGATCCGCGACCAACCGTTGGGGTTCTGGTTCAGCCCGGCGGCGCCCAGACCTTCGATGATCGGATGGGCCACCGAGGCTGGGGTAGAGACATAGAAAAGGTGATTGCCGCTGCCGCCGGCGGCGCGCATCTTTTCTAATTGGGTGCGCAAAAGCGGATAGAACTTTGCCTCATTCACATCGCCCACAAAGTAGAACAACCGCTTCTCAAACTCGGCCCACTGCTCCTGAGTGAAGTCACGGGCTTCCTGGGAGGTAGCGGCAGACTCGCGCATTCGGGCGCGGAACTCTTCCGATGTCATGGGCGTGCGGCCGATGCCGAGGACGTCAAATTTCGGATTCATGCACCCGAGGCACGCCAGGTCGTAGAGCGCCGGAATCAGCTTGCGGCGCGTCAGGTCGCCAGATGCGCCAAAAATAACCAGTACACAGGATTCGCCCTTGGGCAATGGCGACACGGTGGTGCGATCAATGGGAGTGGCTTCGATCAGGGGGCACATCTTCTCCTCCGGATTCTTCCAATGGACCGTCGGAGGCGATCCGCGGTTCATGCGACGTTGAGTATGAGAGCTTAAGCCACTCGAAATGGGAGTGCAAATACCAGCCTGCGCGCCCAACCCGGCGTCTTGGTTACTCCCGAGCTATTAACGCCGCGCGACGGGTGTTGCAGCCCCCCCTCCCCCTGCGGGCGCAAGGCACAAGGCGCAAGACTCACGGCAAGAAGCAGATGCGGGCGAAGCGGCACGCAAGGGATAACAAGGGATCCCTTGGGTATCCCTTGGGTTAGCTGGGAGGGTAGTGTGTACTGCAGAGTTAACATTTGACGGCTATCCGAGGGCGGCTCAAGTTGTCCAAGATCTAACTAATCGCGCCAGCGACAAAAACACCTGCGCTTAGGGCGCGCACGATAAGGATAGCGGGTTGGGGGAAAGATGTCTGTGACAAACAAAGGAAAAGCGCGGATTGGCGAGTTTGCGATTTCCGGTTTGCGGAAAATGGGGGCGATTTTGGTTGTCGGGGAGCAAGGCTACAGGGACATTATCTAACTCGATCATGAAGCCCCAGCGGCGGTTTCGGCGAAGTCAGCGATAACAAATTCCGGAAGGGACTGGACGATGTTGACGGTTCCGCGGCACCCAGGTTAGCGGCCAAAAGCGGGCCGCGAACCTGGGGCACGCCTGCTCAGGAGGTCCGACTTCATAACGGGGAATTCCGGCGGGCAATGGTGCGCACAGCGGAATCGAAAACTCGCTCGACGGTGCGAAGGTATTTCGCGGGCCGTCCCTGGGCCAGGCGGTGTTTGGCCTCGCCGGGGGTGAACCAGCGCGGAGAACGATAGGATTCGGCGGGCACAGAGCATCGTTTAACGTCCATCAGGAAGGCAAGAACGGTTACATCCTTCGACTTGTAGCCGCGCAGCGATTCCTTGCGGTGCAGGTATGCGCCGACGGGGCGCGGATCGATCGCGCCGGCAACGCCACCTTCTTCGAAGGCCTCCAGCGCCGCGACTTCAGCCCGCGAGAGTCCGTCTTCGAGGCGGCCCTTGGGAAAGGTCCAACGGCCGCTGGAGGTGCGGATCAGCAAGAACTGAGTTGAGCCCGCCTTACGGCGGTAGCAGATGGCGGCTACTTGAACCGGCCTGGCCGAGCGGGTGCAAATTCTCGGTTGAAGCTTAGGCATTTACTCCTCGCTACAGGCGAGTCCTTATCCACCAACAGGGTATGACAAGTTTGTTAAAGGAGGATGAAAATTAGCACCAGAAATGGTGCACTGGATCAGAGGCGTCAACGCCGCAAGTCGTGCGAGAACTTCAGTTGTGCTTCCGGGCTGAGCTCTGCCGCCCCGCGGGCTATGTATGTGCAGCGTTCGCCAGTGGGCGTTCTGCTGGTTCGGGGCGGGCAGGGCGGACGAGTAGAGGAATTCCCTCAGAGACCTCAAAGAGATGGCGGGCGGCCGCGACATCGGTCGCCTGAGGGCTGAAGGGATCCAATCCATCCACCAAGATGGTCAGGATATTCTCCGCGGTACGTACTTCCAGGTGAGGCGCCGCCGCGTGGGTGATGTCGAGGGCGTGGGCAATGCGCAGAATGCCGGCCAGCCGCAATGCCTGTTGCTGCCGCGATGGCGTCAGAAGCGAGAACTCCTCGTCCACCGAGGGAGGCGAGGTTCCGCGCGAATGACGGGAGACCAGCCGGACCAGGCGCATCTCCTCGTCGCTCCAGCCGACCGGAACCGAGAGCCTGCCCAGCACTCTTGCCCGGAATACCTCGCGTTTCCTTTTCCCCTTCCCGGCGCCGACGTTGTGCAAGAGCGCGGCGGCGCGCAGCAGGACGGTGGCGCGCCGATCAAACGGCCAGCGCAACTCACGGCGGAGTCCGCGCCACAATTTGACGCCAATCCGGGCAACACGACGCGAGTGAGCAGGGTCGGCATCCACCACCCGCGACCAGTAGCGCAGCTTCGCATTCACGGCCAGCGAGAGTTCACGGCCGCTGGGCAGGCCTGGCGCCACACCGCCCAAAGGGCCGCGGGGCCGGTCATCCTGCTTTCGTACTCGGCAACGCGTTTGGCTCTGGCAACCCGAATGCGTGAGGTCACGTGTTCGACGACGACCGGCATACCGGATTCCCGGGTGATTTCCGCGAGCAGCACATCCAGGTCGTGAACCTCGCCCAGCAGGTCCTGCACGTGCTTCAGGCCTTTGCTCCACCGCCGGTGATGGCCGGGGAGGAAGTTCTCCACGGTGTAACGGAAGCGCTTGATGCCGATGCGCAACTGGTGGAGATCGACGTTGCGGTGCGAGTCCATCGCGGTCTGATGCAAGCGATAGGCGTCCGTCCAGCGCTCCAGGGCAAGCTCCTGGTAGACGCGGCTCCCGGGCGGAAGCTTGCGGGCGCGCTGCTCCAGTTGGTTCGCCATCTTCATCCATCGCTTGGCGTTGAACTCGCCGAGGGCGTCGCGCGCGGCACGTTTCTGGGCGCTTTCCCGCGCCTTCAGCACGGCCGTGAGCCGGACACGAACCGCGTCCTCCTGGGCGGCGACAGAGGACAGCCACTGCTGCATGACCTGCGTGTCGCGGAGGTCGCCGAGAGCCGAAAACAGGGGCTTGGCGAGGGCGCGAAATTGTTTCCAGCCAGGGATGGGATCGATGGTGCGGAGGCCCTCCGCCATCGAGCGGCAGCGGCGAATGGCGACGCGAAGGTCATGCACGGGCTCGGCTTCAAAACCGGAGCCGGCCTTGCCCAACTCGGCCAGGGCGCGGCGCGCCCAGTGGAGCAGCCCAATCCGCCTACCCGCATCGGAGCGGGATCTGGTCCGCCCTGGTGGTTTCTTCCGCAGCATGTTGGGCCAGCCTATTCCTTCACCGCAATGCCCAGCGTCTTCATCTTGCGGTACAGGTGGGAGCGTTCCAGGCCGAGGACCTCGGCGGTGCGGCTGATGTTGCCGTGGTTCTGGTCGAGGGTTTTGAGGATGAAGTCGCGCTCGTAGGCGGCGCGGGCCTGATGCAGGGTGGAGAAGCCATCGCCGCCGCGGCGGGAGCCGTCGCGATAGACCAGCGGCGGCAAGTGCTTGCGCTCAAATTTGGCCACGGTGGGGTTCATGATGACGATGCGCTCGATCACGTTCTTCAGTTCGCGGACGTTGCCCGGCCAGGAATAGCGCATGAGCGCGTCGATGGCGTCGTCGGAGATTTCCTTGGCGCGGCGGCTGTACTGCGACGAGAATTCCTTCAGGAAATGGCGCGCCAGCAGGGGCACGTCTTCCTGGCGCTCGCGCAGCGGGGGCACGTAGAAGGGGATGACGTTGAGGCGATAGAACAGGTCCTCGCGGAAGTTGCCCTTGGAGATTTCTTCTTCCAGATCATGATTGGTGGCGGCGATGACGCGCGCGTCGACGGTGACCACTTCATCTCCGCCCACGGGCGTAAAGCTCTGCTCATCCAGCGTGCGCAACACCTTGGCCTGGGTCTTCAGGCTCATGTCGCCGACTTCGTCGAGGAAGAGGGTGCCGCCGTGCGCCTTCTGGAATTTGCCTTCCTTGTCGGCGCCGGCGCCGGCAAACGATCCCTTGCGATGGCCGAAGAGCTCGCTCTCGATGAGGTCCTCGGGAATGGCGGCGCAGTTGACCTCGACGAACATGGCGTCGCCGCGCTCGCTTTGCGCGTGAATGGCGCGCGCCACCAGTTCCTTGCCGGTGCCCGATTCGCCGAAGATGAGCACCCGCCCGTTGGTGGGCGCCATGAGCCCGATCTGCCCGCGCAGCGCCTTGACCGGAATGCTCTCGCCCACGATGACGCTCTTGGGCTGCTGGCGCTTGAGGTCGCGGTTCTCCAGCGCAGGCGGCGCGCCTCAGCCGCGTTCTTCACCAGGATGAGCGTTTTTTCCGCCAAGAGCGGTTTTTCCAAGAAATCGAAGGCGCCGGCCTTGGTGGCGCGCACCGCGGTCTCGATGGTGCCGTGGCCGGAGATGATGATGACCTCGGGCGCGTTCTCCGCCTGCTTGATCTTGTCCAGGGTCTCCAGCCCGTCCATGCCGGGCAGCCAGATGTCGAGCAGGACGACGTCGAAGGAGCGCTTCTCCAGCGCCTGCAGGCAGGTTTCGCCGCTCTCGGCCAGGGCGGCGCTGTAGCCTTCGTCCTCGAGCAGCCCCTTCAGCGACTCGCGGATTGCGGGCTCGTCGTCGACGATGAGGATGCTGGACATGCGAGTTTCAGTTTCGGTTTCAGTTTCAGTTTCAGCCGCTTTGGAGCTTCCATCACGAGCCTACGCGATGCCGATTCTCAGGCGTTGGCGGCCACGTGCGCCGGCTCGGCGGCCACCGGCAGCTCAACTATAAACCGCGCGCCCACCGGCCGGTTCTCTTCCACGCGAATGGTTCCGCGGTGATCTTCCACGATGCGACTCACAATCGCCAGCCCCAGCCCGGTGCCCCGCTGCTTGGTGGAGAAGTACGGCATGAATAGTTTTTCCTTCAGCTCGCGGGTGACGCCGTGGCCGGTGTCGGCGACCACGATCTCCACCGCGTCGCGTCCGTCCACCAGCGCGGTGGAAATCTGGACCTCGCGCAACATGGCCTCGCGCGTGGCCTCGGCGGCGTTGTCCACCAGGTTGGCGATGGCGCGCTTCATCGCCTCCGGATCGGCCAGAACCTTGGGCAGGTCGGGGGCGAGTTGCGTCTGCACCCGGATGCCGTCCAGCCGCCCGTCAAACATGCTGAGCGCCGCTTCCACGATGGCGTTGATGTCGGCCGGTTGCGGCTGGGATGCCGGGAAGCGCGCCAAGGCGGAGAACTCGTCCACCAGGGTGCGCACTGTTTCCACCGCCCCGCCGATGGTTGCCGCGCAGCCCTTGATCACCTGCAGCGACTGCTCGTCCGGGGGCGTGCCCCGTTCCAGGTGCCGCCGGATGCGCTCCGCCGAGAGGGCAATCGGGGTGAGCGGGTTCTTGATCTCGTGCGCCACCCGCCGGGCCACCTCCCGCCATGCGGCCTGCTTTTGCGCCTTCAGCAGGTCGGAGAGATCCTCGAATACCAGCACGTAGCCGAGCCTGTTCCCGTCGTGCTGCAAGGAGGCGGCGGTGACCGCGACGCTCAAGGCATGGCGCGAGAACGGGGTCTCCATCTGGCTGGTGGCCGAGCCCATGCGGTCCGCCTTGCGCATCAGGTGCCGCAGTTCCTGGATCACCTCTGACGGGAAAACGTGGTCGATGCGCATCCCCAGATGCGAACCATCGCCGTCGGGCCACAGGATGCGGTTCAGCGCGTGGTTGGTGTGGGTGATGCGCCGGTCCGCGTCGAGGGAAAGCACCCCGGTGGGAATGCTCTCCAGGATGGTCTCCATGTGGCGGCGGCGCTGCTCCAGGGCGCTGTTGGCGTCGGCCAGTTCGCGGCTGCTGGCCTCAATCTGGCGTCTGGATCCTTCCAGTTCCTCGGCCATGAGGTTGAAGGACCGCACCAGCTTGCCCAGTTCGTCGCCGGTGCTCACGGGGACGCGATAATCGAGCTTGCCGCGGGAAATCTGCTGCGTCGCCTCCGCCAGCGCGGCCACCGGGCGGGTGACGAACTTGGAGAGGAACAGCGCCAGCCACATGGCGGCGAACAATACCAGCACGGTGAGCAGCAGCAGCAATCCCATGTAGGTTCGCCGCACCAGCTTGCGTTGCCGCGCCAGCTCCATGTAGCGGCGCTGGCTGGCCTCGATCTGCGCCATGGTTCTGGAAAATTGCGCGGGCAGGGGCATGCCCACCATGAGCCAGCCGCCGCGGCCGCCCACCATGGCCGCCCCCAGAATGTACTCCACCCCGTTCAACTGGACCGACTTCGGCAGCGGCAGCATCGATCCCTGGTGCTCCCCGATGCGCTCGCGCACCATGGGCCAGGGCTGCGGCAAGTGATAGGCCGCCTCCGCCTCGCCCTCGACGATGGCCACCACGAACCCGCCTTGCAGCGGCGCTTCGTGGTGCCGGAAGACCTCGATCACCGGCCCGAAGTTGCCGCTCTCGAAGCTGCGCTGGGTGGGCGGCGCCTCGGCGATGGACGCCGCTTCCGCCTTGGCGTTTTCCAGGGCGTAGTTTGACAGCAGAGAACCCACCGCCTCGGTGTCGCGCCGCACCTCCTCCACCGGGCGCGAAAACCACTTGTCGATGGAGCGATTCATCAGCCCGTAGGCGAACAGGAATAGGAACAGCACCGGGCCGAAGGACAGTACCAGCGCGCCCACCACCATCTTGGTGCGAAATTTCGACCCCAGCACCCCGCCGCGCGTTTCCGCGAATAGCTTCAGCAGGGTGCGCACCAGCACCACGATCAGCGCCACCAGCAGCAGAAAGATCAGCGCCGACAGCGCCGAGAAGATCAGCGTCTGCTCGTTGGTGTCGGGGCGCATGAAGGTGAGGTTGAAGGCCTGCTGCGAGGAGACCACCAAGAGCAGCAGAAAAATCACTACCGCCAGGATGATGATCGCCGTCCTGCGGCGGCGCGGCCGAATTGACGGGTTGGCGGACACAAACAAGCCATGCTCCGCGCGGAGCGGGCCCTTGCTGTGCGGAGCGGTACGAATATTATACCGATGCAAGCTCAGGAGTTTACCGCGGGAACCAGCCAAAACCCGCCAGCCATGGCACACTGCAAATCGCCAGCTACAACTTGCACCCGCCGCGCGGCAAGAACTCGCGCAGCGGACACTGCTCGCACCGGGCCTCCGCCTTCAGGCAGAAATTCTTGCCGACGCCGACCAGCAGGCCGTGCATTTCGTTGAATACCTGCGCCCTGGCGGTGCGCCGCGCCGTGCTCATGCGCGAGCGGTCATGGGACGACCCTTTCGGCCGTGAATGGTGCGCGCCCTCCATCTGGGCCGCCAATTCCGGCGTGGCCAGGGCGTCTTCACAGAGCTTGCGAATCTCCTCATAGGGCGCATTCAGCGGCAGAATTCCGTGACGGTCCAGGATGCGCCGGGTGTAGGCGTCCACCACGAACACCTCATGATTGCCGGCGTAGAGCAGGATGGAATCGGCGGTCTCCGGCCCCACCCCGTTCAGCGCCAACAGTTCCTGGCGCAGCTCCGCCGTCGGACGCGCGAACATGCGCTGCAGCGATCCGCCATAGCGCTGATCCAGGTAGTGAACAAAATTCTTCAGCCGTTGCGCCTTCTGACGGAAATATCCCGCCGGCCGCACCAGCTCTTCCAGCCGCGCCGGCGGCGTTTCGCGTATGCCGCGCAGGCTGAGCGCACGGGCCCGCCGCAGTTGCGCCATGGCTTTTTCGACGTTGGTCCATGCCGTGTTCTGCGTCAGGAACGCGCCTACGATCACCTCGAACCGGCTTTGCGCCGGCCACCAGTGCTGCCGTCCCCAGGCGCGATACAGCGTCCGGTAGAAGGCGCGAATCTTCTCTGCTCTCGCTCGCGTCACCATGCACATCTCTGGTACGAGATGATGTCGCCAAAGATCATACGGGCAGTTGCTGCTGTTCCCAGCCGGTGTCGGCGGTGTGTGGTTCGGCGCAGAGGTCGAGGACGAGGCGCTCCAGGATGAGGCGCTTGCCAGGCGGGTTGGAGCGGAGTTCCAGGTCGGCGCGGGCGACGAGGCGGAGGGCACGGGTGAGGTCGCGGCGGGACTTGTAGCGCCGGGCCTGGCGGAGAATGTCTTCGGCGGCAAAGGGAGGCACGCGGAAGCCCTGCCACAGGGCCTGCCAGAGGGCGCGGGAGTCGCGGACACGCTTCTCGAAGATGACCAGCATCTGGCGGAAGGTCTTGGCCAGCATATAGAGGTGGCCGATGGCGGCGTCTTCGCCTTCGCCGGTGGAGAGGATGGCTTCCAGCACGGCGAGAGCGCGGACGCGGTCGCGGGCGGAGATGGCGTCGGTGAGTTCGTAGAGGGAGCGCTGCTTGGCGGCCAGCACCATGGTCTCAACGTCGCCGAGCAGGATGCGCTTCTTTTCGCCGACGTAGAGGATGAGCTTCTCCAGTTCGTTGGCGATGAGCATCATGTCGCCGCCCAGGGCGTCCACCAGTTCGCGGGCGGCATCGACATCGACCTTCACGCCTTGCGAGGCGCCAGTCTCGACCACCCAGCGGACGGCCTCGCCTTCCTCGACGCGGGCCAGTTCGATGATGGCGCAGAACTGGCCGAGGGTTTCGCGAATGCGCTGGTAGCGGTCGCGGTCGGTGAGTTCCATGCGGCGGACATCGGCGGGGATGCTGATGTGGTCGGCGACGAAGATGAGCAGCGCGTCGGGGTTGGGGCTGGCCATGTAGTCTTCGATGGCCTTGAATTCCGCTTCGTGCGAGCCGCGGCCGTAGAGTGCCTTGACCCCGCGGATGAAGAAGACCTGAAACGGCGCCATCAGCGAAGGAGTGCGGGCGGCGACGAGGACTTCGAACAGGGGAGTTTCGCCGAGGTCGAATTCGTGCAGCGAGAAGTCACGCAGCTCAGGCGGGACCAGATGTTGGAGGACAGCTTCGCGGCACTGGCGGCGGAAGAAGGCCTCATCGCCGGCCAGCAGGTAGGCGGGCTTGAGCTTGCGCTCCTGAAGGTCGGTGACGAATTTTTCGGTGGCGGCGAAGGGGCGCATTCAGTAGGCCTCCAGGATGTTGGAGACCAGGGTGCGGGCGAAGTCGCGCGAGAGACGGTCGACAGCGGGGGAGTCCTCCTCGAAAAAGCTGGTGAGCTCGCGCGATACCTGGTACTGCTCGCGGAAGGTGTAGTTGGGGTTTTCGAACAGCACCGCGCCGTTGCGATCCACCAGCGAGACGCGCATGGTGACCGTGACCAGGGCGCTGGAGGCGCGGCCGGTCTGGGAATCGTAGGTCAGGGGCGCGAGCTGCATGGTGGTGACAGCGCCGTGCAAGGTGGCATCGGCGTCGGGGGTGGGCTCGCTGACAATGCGAAACCGAGTGCGGGTGACGAATTCGCGGACGACGGCGGCGGTCAGGACCTGCTCCACGCGATAGCTCTGCGTCTGGTTGGTGAAGGCGGGCACGGCGATGGTGTGAACCGAGCCGGGCAGGCGGACATAGTGGGCGGTGGTGTGATAGCCGCAGCCCATCGAGAGCGCTACCAAGCAGAACAGGACGGTAATGTAAGGGCGCGGGTTCAAGAGTAGTAGTTAGTAGTTAGTCGTTAGTGTTGAAAACAGATCCCTCGCTGCGCTCGGGATGACGCCGATTAAAATTTTCTACTGCAACTTACCTTTGGGCATGGCGGCGGCCATCTGCTGCGCGCATTCGATGGCGTTCAAGGCCATCAGGCGCAGGTTGTCGGCGGCGGCCCAGAGCCAAAACCCGGTCTCGCGCTGAGAGTCGGCGCGAATCCAGACCATGACTTCGTCCCGTCCGGCGGCGCTGACGTTGCTGGGCGACTCCTCGGAGCCGCGGGTGAGCGCCACGTGGTCGCCGGCAATGGCCTGCGACAGATCGCCCATGGAACGCGTCTGTTCCAGCTCAATGTAGAGCGAAAACACGTGCCCATGAAAGACGGGCGCCTGGACCAGCATCAGCGAAGGCACCAGCACCCCACCGCGCGCATCATCGGCGCGCGCTGGGGACCCCGGCACCACCACCCCCGCACCGCCGGTGATATGGCGAAAATGGCTGATGATGCGGCGTTCGGCGGCTTCCAGGGTGGGCGATGAGTGCTCGCCCCAACGCCCCAGGAGGTTGAAGGCGACCTGCGCATCGAAGACTTTCTTGGGCAGTTCCTGGAAGGAAAGCAGGTTGACGGTCTGCTCGTGCAGTTCGTCCATACCGGCGCGGCCATGCTCGGAGGCGGGCTCGAAGACGGTGGCGACGGCGGAGCGCAGGGGGGCAATCTTCTGCGCGCGTGCGATCAGCAGCGCCAGGATAACGGCGGCGGGATGGGCGATGACCACGGGAGCAGGCTCCAACTCCGGAATCTGGGCCTGACGAAGCTCCCGCTCCAACCAGGGAGAGCGGACCCGGGCCCCGGGCACCTCCTCCAGGCCGTAAGAGAGATCCACGATCATGCTTCCGGCCTGCTGCGCCATGCGCCAGTGCTTGCCGGTGAATTCGGGGTGGGAGGCGAAGAAGGAGAAATGGACGTTCTCGAAATTTTCCCGGCGCACACTCTGCACGAAGGTGACTTCCTCACCCACGGCCTCGAGCTGGCCGAGAGATTCGTCGTCGTCCAGCAGCTTGACGTCGAAAGCGGGGAAGGTGGTATCGGGGAGGACCTCAGCCAACTCCTTGCCCTTGAGCGTGCCGGCGCCGACGACGGCGACGCGGTAGAAACCGTCGGCAGGCAGGGCGGGCTGGGCGGGGCGGTTCATCGGGCGGTTGTCGCCTCCAGGGGCGGCGGCGGGCTGCCGCGGCGCCGCAGAATATATAGCAGGCGCGCGACCACACCGGAAAGCATATAGAACAGAGCCAGGAAGAACAGGAAATATTCGGAGAAATACCAGATGCAGGCGAAGACGATGCCGATGATCACCACCACCCAGAAGGGATGGCGGCTGCGGAAATCGATGTCCTTGAAGCTGTAGAACCGCCAGGTGCTGATCATGAGATAACCGGCGGCGAAGACGAGTGCGACCCAGATGAGGCCCATCCACGAGGTGGTGATCGGGGCGCCATCGTTGAAATGCACGATGGCGGCGATGACGCCGGCGCCGGCGGGAATGGGCATGCCAACGAAGTATTTCCTGCCGGGGCGGCCGGGATTGGAAGGCTGGGGGTTGGTCTGGATGTTGAAGCGGGCGAGGCGGCTGGCGCCGGCGATCAGAAACGCAAAGGTGGCAATCACGCCCAGTTGCACGATGCGGGAGGTAAGCTCGGCGCCGTTAATGGGACCGAACATCCGGAATCCCCAGAGGAAGGCCAGAACGGCGGGGGCGACGCCGAAGGTGATGACGTCGGCCAGGGAATCGAACTCGCGCCCGAAATCGCTGGTGGTATTGGTCATGCGGGCGATGCGGCCGTCGAGGCCGTCGAAGATGATGGCGAAACCGATGGCCTTGGCGGCATCGTCATAATGCCAGGGCTTGGCTATTGAGCCGTGAATGGCGTGGTAGATGGCGTAATAGCCAAGCGCCATGTTCAAGGTGGTGAACAGCGACGGCAGCAGGTAGATGCCCGTACGCAGGTGACGGCGGCGGGGCTGGTTCTCGGCAGGGCGGAATTGATCCGAGCTCATCGGCGGACCCCTTCTTCCCGCTGTGCGCCAGGCAGGGCGGACGCGGGGAGAGCGGCGAGGGCAAGGATACTTGAACCGCCGGAAACGTGCTGCCCGACTTTGACCTGCACGGCGGCCTCGGGGTCGAAGATGACGTCCACACGCGAGCCGAATTTGATCATGCCGACTCGTTCGCCGCAGGCAACAGAGTCGCCAACGCGCTTGGTGAAAACGATGCGGCGGGCGATGAGGCCGGCAATCTGCTTGAAGACGACGGTCTGGCGGCCATCATCCACGGTAACGATGTTCTGCTCGTTGCAGGCGGCGGATTCCGAGCCCAGAGCGTTGCGGAACAGGCCCTTGCGGTACTGAACGTCGCGGATGACGCCGGCGATGGGCGAGCGGTTGACGTGCACATCGAAGACGCTGAGAAAGATGCTGATGCGGGTGCGCGACCGGCCGTCCACTTCGAGGCTGACGATGTCGGTGACGCGGCCGTCGCCGGGCGAGACGATGGCCCCGGGGGCCGAGGGGACCTGACGCTCCGGATCGCGGAAGAACCAGGCGCAGAAGACTCCCAGGGCCAGCGGAAGCACGGCCCAGGGCGGGCCGGCAAGCCAGGCAAGGAGCACGGCGGCAAGCAGCGAGCCGAGCGCGTAGTAGTAACCGTCACGGACCATGGGTGTTAGGGGAATTATAGAAGGTGGGAGGCGGTTGAAGGGTCAAATCTGGGTTGTCGCGCTGGCAAGGAAAGGCGTTCTCGGTTGCCGGTTCACGGTAGTCGGTTGGCGACCGGGGAACTGAAAACTGATAACCGAAAACCGAGAACCGACAACGGCAAAGAAAAACGCGGCCGAAGCCGCGTTCCTGGGAACGTACGAGCCTGCTTTGCCGTGAGAGCGGCAATGACCCCGTCGATCGGGGCTGGTAATGGGACTACGCTACGTGATGGCCTTGGTGCCGGAACTGCTGTTCCAGTTGCTCCATCTGATCCTTGAGGCGCAGCTTAAGCTTCTTCAGGCGCACCTCTTCGATCTTCTCGTCCTCGGAAAGAAATCGTTTCTGGGTGAGTGCATCGAGTCGCTGGGAGTATTGTGAATGTTCTAAAACAAGACGACGGAACTCCTCGTTGCTCGCGAGGAGCATGTCCCGAACCTGAGCTGCCATCCAGCAGACCTCCTACAACAGTCTGACAAGGACTCCAAACTAGCACAGGGGGCGGAGCCGCTTCAACGGCTTTCGAGCAGCTACCCTGATTTTGGTAATGCCCTGTTTCCGGTGCAATCAGGGGCGGGCTCCGGGGAGGTTGGCAGCGGCAGGCGATAGAGGACCGCATCCTCCAGGGGAGAGTGATAGTAATGGCGTCGGCGGCCGCTCTCGATGAAGCCGAATCGGGCGTAGAGGGCGCGTGCGGCGGCATTCGAGGCCCGGACTTCCAGGAAGACGGCTTGTCCGCCTTGCCGGCTAGCCAGGTCGAAAAAGCGGCGAAGCAGGGTGGCGGCCAAGCCGCGACGCCGGAACGGCTGACCCACCACAAGGTTCTCGATTTCCCACTCCGGGCCGGTTTGCCGGGCGATGAGGAAGCCGCGCACCGCGTCCTCTTCTACTACCAGGGCCAATCGCGGCGGCTGGTGGGCCAAGAGGCGCTGGTACTCGTCCTGGTCCCAATGCGCGGCGGTGTCAGCCTGAGCTTCCAGGACGCGCATGGCGGGGATGTCGGCGGGAGTGGCAGGGCGGACGTTCATGAGCGATTAGCAATTAGCGATTAGCCATTAGCCGTTCAACCGGAAAAAATCTCGGCATCGGAGCGGCGGATGTAATTGGCATCAAGCGCCTCGGGGGAGGTAGTGAGGCCAGCGGCCAGCTTGAGGGCGCCGAGGCGAGCGATGACGTCGCTTTGGGGGCGCGGCACAAGCTCCGCCGAACGGCCGCGGGCGCGCACAGCGGCGGCGATGGACTCGTCGGGGGTGAGGACGCGCAGGGCGGGGCTGAGCTGCGCCTCGGCGGCGAATTCCTGCACCGGCAGAAGGACCTCGCGCAGGGGCTTGGGAAGCGAGGCGGGCGCCAGCTCGTATTCGCCGACGAAAACCTCGCCGCGGGCCGCATCGAGGGCCACAATAACCTGACCTTCAATTCCAGCCGACCAGGCCAGCGCTTCCAGAAGAGAGACGGCGGCGATGGGCTTCTGCAGGATCTCGGCCAGCGCCTTCACGGTGGAAAGCCCGACACGAAGGCCGGTAAACGAGCCCGGCCCGGAGGCAGCAGCGAAGGCGTCGATGTCGCGTTTGCCCATCTCATGCCGCTCCAGCAGGGCCGAGATTTGCGGCATCAGTTGGGCGGAGTAAGTGCGGCCGGCGAGAGGAACAAGTTCGAGCACCTCCCCATCCCTGAGCAGCGCAATGCTGCCGGCGGATCCGGCCGTGTCTATGGCAAGAATCAACATGAAATCGGGTGATCGGGTGATCGCAGCAAGTCCTTCAGATCAGCCGATCACCGGATCATCAGACGCCTTTGGGTTGCTCTTCGCACAATTCCAGCAGCACGCCACCGGCACTGGAGGGGTGGACGAAGACGTAAAGATGGCCGCCGGCGCCGACCTGGACCTGGTCATGGATGAGGCGGACGCCGGACTTCTTGAGCTGCTCGACGGTGCTCGCCAGGTTGTCCACGCGCAGGGAGACGTGGTGCAGGCCTTCGCCGCGCTTGGCGAGAAACCTGGCAATGGGGGAATCGTCGGCGAGCGGCTCCAGCAACTCGATGCGGCTCCCGCCAACGGGCACCATGGCCAGGCGGACCTTCTCCTGGGCGACGGTTTCCTCCGGCAGGACGGTCATCCCCAGTTTTTCGTAGAAGGATTTCGCCTGCGCGAGGGACTTGACGGCGATGCCGAGATGGTCGATTTCGAACATAACAATCCCCCCGACTGGTTACGGGCACCGGGTGGCGTCATAGTGCACGGACTGCTCATCATAGTGGGCCAGCAGGCGGCGCGCCTCCTCGGAAACCACGGCGGTGGAGTGGCCTTCGCCGGCAAAGTCGCGAACCGCGTCCATGGAATCCCACAGGGTGACGGTGATGAATTCCACATCGGCCGCCACGGCACGGCGCAGCAGGTACGCGCCCTGATAGCCCTTCACGCGGTGAATGCCGGGAAGGATTTTGGAGCGCAGGAGCTGTTCATAGGCGTCGGCGTTTTCGGGTTTGGTGTAGCCATGCCAGAGGCGAGCAATCATGGTGAACCTCAGTCTCGGTTTCAGTTTCAGTGCGGCCGGTCTCCGTTGCCAGGCGCGCAGATTGAAGACTGCGCAGAACAGCTTTCGAACGTCCTTGTCAACACCTTGGGACGCCTTCCCTCAGCGGCTGAAGCCGTGCCGTTCCCAGTTATGACCGGCCGATCCTGGCGACGATCTCTTCCACCAGGGAATAGGGGTCGCGTTTGTGTTCGGCGATTTCAGCGGCATAGCGCGAGACCTGGCCGTCGCCCATTTGCTCGCGCACCACGCGCTCGAGCAGCGACTCGCGCAGCATCTCGATGAGCCGGTCCCGCCAGTTTTGCACCTTCTTCTGTAGATTGAGGTTGTGGGAGCGCAGGAAATCGTCGTAAGAGGCGACGGCCTTCCCCAGTTCCGCAACTCCCTGGCCCTCGCTGGCGACGGTCTTGACGATGGGCGGCGTCCAGTTGTCAGAGCGGGTGGAAAGCGACTGCATGGCACGGATTTCGCGCTCCACGCGCTCGGCGCCCTCGCGGTCGCTCTTGTTGATGACGAAGACGTCGGCAATCTCCATGATGCCGGCCTTGATGGTCTGCACGTCGTCGCCCATGCCGGGAACGAGGATGACGACGGTGATTTCGGCGAGGCGAACGATGTCCACCTCGTCCTGGCCAACGCCAACGGTCTCGATGAGCACCAGGTCGCGGCCGCTGGCGTCGAGCACGGCGGCAACGTCGGAAGTGGCGCCGGCCAGGCCGCCGAGCGAACCGCGGGTGGCCATGCTGCGGATATAGATGCCGGGATCGGCGAAGTGCGAGCCCATGCGAATGCGGTCGCCGAGGATGGCGCCGCCGGTATAGGGGCTGGTGGGATCGACGGCGATGATACCCACGGTTTTATTTTGCTTGCGATATTCGCGGGCGAGTTGGTCGACCAGGGTGCTCTTCCCTGCCCCGGGCGCGCCGGTCAGGCCGATGACGCGGGCATGGCCGGTATGCGGGAAAAGCGCCTTGAGCAGTTCGGTGGACTGGGGCGCGCGGTTTTCAACGATGGTGATGGCGCGGGCAAGGGCGCGCGGATCGCCGGAGCGGATGCGGTCAACCCAGTTTCCAGTTTCCAGTTTCAAGGTTTTCAGTTTAGCTTAACAGCGATACAGAACTGAATCCAGCAAGGCTAGTTTACGAGCCGCTGAAAGGAAGCATCAGCAACCGCTCGGGAGATCTGCAAGGCCGCTGTGGGCTGAGCGCGCAGGGATCTACCCTTGGTTGCCGCCCACACCCTCGCCGGGCCGAGTAATTCGCTTGACGAAGTGGACCTTGGGGTCAACAATGGCCGGCCGAGGAGGCAACCATGCCGAATATCTCCGGCTCGTTCACCGCCCACGTGACGGCGCAATCGACGTTCACCGCGGAAGACCAACCGAATCACCTGGTCCAAGTGGTCGAGATCCACGCCACCCAGAAGTCGCCGGATCCCGACTGGAACAACTCGCGGGTCACGTATTGCGGCATTTCCGACCTTGTCTCGGGGAACGGCCCGCAGCACGGGTACTACTCCAACGAGCACCCCGATGGGGACCGCGACCACGGCAGTTTCGAAGCCAGAGTGACGACCTCGGGCGGACAAACCACGCTGGAAGGCAAGTTCACGATTACGGGAGGAACGGGAAAATACCAGGGTATTCGCGGCTCAGGGACGTACAAAGGCCGGCAGGTTTCTCCGACGGACATTGAGATCACCTGGACGGGGGCCTACGAGCTGGCTGGGGCCGCGGGCCGAGTCGCCTGAAGGACGGCGAGGCGCGCTGGGGCGCGCCTTTCCTTTGACCTCGTCTCTCCACATCCGGTCCGCGACCGCCGCTTTCGCGAAATCGCTGAATGCTAGAATCAAGTGTCACTCAGCGGTGTTCAGCAGTCGTCTATGGACCGGCAGCATATCCGCAATTTCGCCATCATTGCCCACATTGATCATGGGAAGAGCACGCTCTCGGACCGGCTTCTGGAGCTGACGGGAGCGCTGTCGGCGCGCGAAATGCAAGGCCATGAACAGGTGCTGGACGCCATGGACCTGGAGCGCGAGCGCGGGATCACCATCAAAGCGCACTGCGTGCGCATGAACTACACCGCGCACGATGGCGAAACCTACCAACTGAACCTGATCGACACGCCCGGGCACGTGGATTTTTCCTACGAGGTATCGCGCGCGCTGGCCTCGTGCGAGGGAGCGCTGCTGGTGGTGGACGCCACCCAGGGCGTGGAGGCGCAGACGCTGGCCAACTCCTACCTGGCGATCAATCACGGGCTGGAGATCATCCCGGTGATCAACAAGATCGATCTGCAGAGCGCCAACGTCGAGCGCACCAAGGAGATGATCGAGGGCGCGGTGGGGCTGGACGCGTCGGAGGCGCTGCTGATTTCGGCGAAAACCGGCGAGGGCGTGCCGCAGGTGCTGGAAGCGATTGTGAGGAAAATCCCGCCCCCGAAAGGGTCGGCGGAAGCGCCGCTGCAGGCGCTGATTTTCGATTCCTGGTTCGATTCCTACCGCGGCGTGGGAGTGCTCACCCGCGTGTTCCAGGGTACGGTGCGCAAGAAGCAGAAGATCCGGTTGTGGTCGAACGGAAAAGCGTTCGAGGTGGAAGTGCTGGGAGTGCAGTCGCCCAAGCCGGTGGAGGTGGATCAACTGCTGGCGGGCGAGGTCGGCTTCCTGTTCGCCAACCTGAAAAACGTGGCCGACACCAAGATCGGGGACACGATCACCGACGACGACCGCCCGGCCATCGAGCCCCTGCCCGGCTTCGAAGAGCTGAAGCCCATGGTCTTCGCGGGGATGTACACGGTGGACGCGCACGAGCACACCCAGTTGCGGGAGGCGCTGGAAAAGCTGCGCTTGAATGATTCCTCGTTCTTTTTCGAGCCGGAGAGCTCGGTGGCGCTGGGTTTCGGCTTCCGCTGCGGATTCCTGGGCTTGCTGCACATGGAGATCATCCAGGAGCGGCTGGAGCGCGAGTTTAACCTCGACCTGATCACCACCGCGCCGGGGGTGCGCTTCAGGGTGACCAGGACCGACGGCGAGGTAATGGAGGTGGACAATCCCTCCAAATGGCCCTCGCAGGGGGAAATCCAGAAAATCGAGGAGCCCATCATCCTGGCAACGATTATTTCGCGCGAGGAATACGTGGGAGCGATCTTCAAGCTGGTGGAGGAAAAGCGCGGCAAACAGAAGAACTTCGAGTACCTGAGCGGCGGGCGGGTGATGCTGACCTACGAGCTGCCGCTGAGCGAAATCGTGCTCGACTTCTACGACAAGCTGAAGAGCGTTTCGCGGGGATACGCCTCGCTGGATTATCACTTCGCCGGGTATTGGGAATCGGAAATGGTGAAGCTCGACATCCTGGTGGCGGGCGACGCGGTGGACGCGCTGTCGATCATCGTGCACCGGGATGTGGCCTACGAGCGCGGGCGGGCGCTGGTGTCGAAGATGCGCGAGCTGATACCGCGGCAGATGTTCGAGGTGGCGATCCAGGCGGCCATCGGGGCCAAGGTGATCGCGCGCGAAACCGTGGGCGCCATGCGCAAGAATGTAATCGCCAAGTGCTATGGCGGCGACATCACGCGCAAGCGGAAGCTGCTGGAGAAGCAAAAACAAGGCAAGCGGCGGATGAAGCGGATCGGCAAGGTCGATATTCCCCAGGAGGCCTTCCTGGCGGTGCTGCGCGTGGGCGAAGACTAAACGAAGACCCCGGGGAACCGGAGTCCCTTCCACGTCCTGGAAACCTGGCCGACGCAGCGGAATTCAGCCGCCGGTAGCAGCAGTCAGCAGCAACGGTGGGGGTTTTCATCAGACGTTAATGTGCAAAACCGCCTTTGGTACGACCATGCGGACGGGGCGCATTTCGGGAATGGGAGCGAAGTGCCTGAAGCCAGCTAACCTGTTGGTTCTTGACTGGGTTGTCAGTTGCCACAATTGCAAGGCAGAGTGTGTAAGCAATTGGATTCTGGCAGGTTGCTGAAAACGCGCCGCAAAATTGCACAGACTTTTCCACAGAATTGCGGAAAAGCATTCACGTCCCAAACCGGGTCGGTCCCAGCGCGGGACCGGGGCGGGAGAAAGTGTCGAGTGGGAGCACGAGGTTGTGGCTGCACACAGAAAAAAAAGGCCGCCGAGTGGCGGCCTCTTCGGGATAGAGAGGGCTACTTCTTGGGAGCCGGCTTGGGAGCCGCGGGCAGAGTGTGCGCCGGGCGGGAGGAAGCGGTCGGCTTCGCCCCGGGCGCATTGGGCGGCGGCGCGGGAACGCCCGACTGCGAGTTGTAAGCGGTGACGATATCCTTGGTCACATCGGTGGTCGCGGCGGCCCAGAGCACCGGGCTCGCCTGGCTGGAGACATCCAGGATGACGGAGTAGCCGTTCTGCTTGGCGTACTTGTCGAGAATCTCCAGCATTTTGCTGCCGATGCGGTTGGCAATCTGGCCCTGCTGACCCTGAAAGTCGCTCTGCGCATCTTCGGCCTGGCGCTGCAAGCTCTTCTGCTTGCCTTCAATGTTCCGAACGAGATCAGCGCGGGCCTGCTCGTTCAGTTTGTCGCCCTGGTTCTGAAGCTGCTTCTTCAGATTCTCGATTTCCTGATTGAGGTTGTTGAGGGTGTTTTGAGTGGGCTCGAATTTCTTCTGCAGAGCCTCAAGATCGCGGCGGCCCTCGTTGGTCATCACGATTGCGTTCTGGATATTGATGATGCCAATGCGGCCGCTGGCGGCAGGGGCCGCGGCGGGGGTGGAAGCGGCAGCGGCGGTTCCCGTCTGTGCCAGGGCGGAAACGGTCAGCAGCGCCGCCGGCAGGATGAAACGAAAAAGCTTACGTGTCATGGGGTGGTATTGGACTCCTTGGGACGACTTCGTTCGAAATCTCTCAGAAACACCTCAGAACGGGCACTACCGTGCGGAAGGTTTCATGGAAAACAGATTATAGCGCACGGCGGGTCAGCGTCAAAGCACAGCGCCGGGGCGGCAGGGGCAATCGTCTGGGGCTTAGAAGGTAGTGGCGACGGTGAAGCGGAAGGTTTTCACCGGCTCCTTCAGGATCCATCCCGGGGCAAAGGTGCTGAGCGCCTGCTGATAAGTGTAGTCGCCGGCGTCGCCCGGCGGGAACATGCCGCGGGTGATCAGGTTGGGAGTTTCCGTGGAGGTATTCAGGCGCAGCGGGTTGTAGGCCCAGTAGACGCGGAAGGGAGCGTTGACCACGGGCATGACCACCTGCACCTCCAGTCCGGTGGAGGCGCGCGGCCGCCAGTTGGAAGCGCCGACGATCTTCAGGTTCTTGCCGAAGGTCTGGGACACGCCGCCCACGCAATTGAAGCTGGCGTCGAGCGCCGGACAGCCGAACGCGGTGGTGTTGAGGGTCTCCAGTTGGGTGGAATTGATCTGCAACTGCGAGGGGCGGGCAATGCCGTCGAAGCCGATATCAAAGAAGGGGGCCAGGGTGACCGGACCGACAAGCGGGATTCGGTACTCGACATTAGCGACGACGTTGGTGTCGCCACCGGGAAAGATGATGCGGCTGACGGGCAAGGGAACGGTGACCGGGCCTTGCCGCGGGTTGTTGCGATCCTTGGGGACCGTCGTGCCGTCGGGGTTGGTGAGGGGAAAATCGACGCGCTCGACGAAGAAAGCGACGGGGGAAACGGCGCGGATGTCGAAGCCGCGGATATCGGTGTCACCGCCCATGAAGTAGCGCTCGAAGGGCGGGGCGACACGTCCGCCGTAGCCGGTGATGAACGAGCCCTGGATCCGGAAACCGAGGCTGTTGCGCCCGTCGCGGTTGGGGCGGAGGCCCTTCATCGGTGTCCAGCGGGTGTAGGAAATCAGGGGACGAACAAAGGAGACGCTGCCGCCCAGGCCGGCGATGTCTCCGCCAATATACAGGCTGCGTCCGCGATGGGGGTGCAGAGGGCTGTCGATGGTGTTGATGGTGAAGCTGGGGATGATCTTGCTGGTCACGATGCCGGCCAGGGCATCGGGCCCAGAGATGTTGCGGAAGTTCAACTCCTGGAAGTAAAGCCGCGAGAAATCACTGAAGACGGAGATCGAAGACCTGTCTAAGGAGTAGCCAAGGCCGACCCGTTTGAAAGAGCGGCGAATCGGATAGCTGGCCGAGGCGGTGAAGCCGGTGCGCGACTGGCTGAAATTCTGCAGCGCCTGGAGAACGCTCTCCGGAAGGTTCAGGGTCTGTCCCACCAACAGATTGGCCTCTTGCGCCTGGTTGTAGTTGAAACGCTGAGTGAAGACGGTGAAGCCGAACTGCAACGGGCGGTCGAACATGTAGGGCTCGGTGAAGCCGAAGGAGATGTTGCGCTGGCGGCTGCCCACGCTCGCCTGCACGGTGAGGGTCTCGCCCAGGCCGAGGAAGTTGTTGGTCTCGTATTGGATTCCGATGAATGAACCCGCCAGGCCGCTGACGCCGCCGCTCAGACCGATGCTGTTCTTCCCCTTCTCCTTCACCTTGAGAGTGATATCGACCGTGCCTTCCTGGTTGTTCTGCTTGACTTCGGAATCCTGCTCGGGCTTGAGCTGGTCGAAATAGCCGAGCTGGTTGAGCCGCAGAATGCTGAGCTCCCAGAGCTTGCTGTTGTAGACCTGGCCCTCCTCGATGGCGAGCTCGCGGCGGATCACCTTATCGCGGGTGGTGGTGTTGCCCTTAAATTCGATCCGGCGGACGAAATACGGCTTGCCCTCGTCCAAGTCGATGTTGAGGCTGATGAGCTTCTTCGCGTCGTCGAACTGGGTGTCGGGTACGGGGGTGAAGTTGATGTAGCCGAGTTCGCCGTAGGCGTCACGCAGGTTCTTGAGCCCCTTGCGGACCAGTTCGATGTTGAAAATGTCGCCGTCCTTCATGGGAATCAGTTTGCGCAACAGGGCGGTGTTCTTCACCGCCTTATTGCCGGTGAAATTGATCTCCTTGAGCCGGTAACGCTCGCCTTCCTCAACCGGGATAGTGAGGTCCATCACCTTGCCGGGACCATGCATGAGGAGGGGAATGTGAAAGCCCTGGGCGCCGGTGTCGCGGACCTTGGTCTTCGGATCGTGCACCACCGCTTTGAAATAGCCTTGCTGCTGGTAGGCGTCGCGGACGCGTTCGACGTCTTCGCTCAGCTTGGAGGCGTTGTAGGTCCGGCTGAAAAGGTTTTCCAGAAAAATGGAATGGGGGATGCCGATGGGACGCAGGTTGCGCATGGCGTAGCGCAGGGTGCGATCCTTCAACTTGTGGTTGCCCTCGAACTTAATGTGTCCAACCTTGATCTTCGGGCCCTCCTTGACCACAAACGTGACCGCCACGGCAGCGGGAGGAATGGGGCGGACTTCGGTGCGGATGGTGGCGAACTGGCGGCCATGCTCGGCCAGGAGCTCCTTGATGACCACCTCAGCGCGCTTCACCCGGGTTGGATCGTATTGGCTCTCCTGGGTGAGAGAGACCTTGCGTTCCTTGAAGCGGTCAAGCACATCACTTTGCGAGACGGAGTTGAGGCCCAAGTACTTGATCTCGCGGATGGTCGGCTTCTCCTTGACGTAGACGAAAATGTCCCAGCCCTGGGGCACGCGTTCACGCTCGAAACGGATGTCGTCGAAGTAGCCGGTGTTCCACAGAGAATTGAAGTCGCGTTCCAGGGTCGCCTGGTCATAGACGTCGCCCTGCTTGGTGAACATGCGCGCCAGAATGGTTTCCCGTGGAATACGGCGATTCCCGATGACCCGGATGTCGTGGATCAACTCCTGCTGGGCAAGAGCGGAGACGCAGGGAAGCAACAGCAGGCAGAGAAGGACCAGCAAGAACATCCATCGGCGGGGCGCCGGTAAGCGGGCAGCGCTTGTGGGTGCGGTCCTTCCGGCGCGCACGAAAACCCGAGGATGATCCTCAAAAATAAAAATAGTCCAACCTCTACAACCAGTGATGTGGAATCGGCAATTATACAAGGGGGCGCCGTTTCCAGTGAAAGTGCGGCCGCCCCCTCGCCGCGCCAAGCATCCGCCGTTTTGCTACAACCCGACCGCCACGCGAATCTCTCGCACCGCCCTGATTCGTCAGTGCGGGCGGCTGCCATTCGCGGACGGAGGCTACACGATCCATTCGCGGCCTCCATCCAGCTCTTCCTCGGACTGCCGGTTTGCGCATTTGCGGTCGTGGATCTCTTCGTTTACGAAACGGTGCTTAGCGAATTCCCCGGATGCGCGACGCGCTCCACTTCCACCAGCACGGAGTAGAACGTGGCGCCTCCACCCATGTCGGAGAGGCGCTCGGAGGTCAGGACGTTGATGTTGCTCAGTTGCGGTGAAAGCTTCGCCCAGGTCAGGCGCGCCGCCGCTACGCCCGCCTGGGTTGCGCCCTTGACGCTGGCGGTAAGAAAGATTTCGCCGCGCGCGTTGTAGACACGAACCCGGTCGCCGTCGCGGATGCCGCGTCGCCGAGCGTCGGCAGCGCTGATCTCCAGCAGATCGGTGTTCTCCAGCTTCTGTTGCGCAGGAATGTTCGAGAAGGTGGAGTTCAGGTAGTGGTCGCACTTGCGAGCCAGAAGCTCCAGCGGATAGCGGGCATCGGCAGTATGGCGCGATTCTTTCGGCGGGATGAACGAGGCCACGGGATCGAGCCCTTCCGCGGCAAGGGCTTGGTTATACAAGAGCGCCTTTCCGTTGCGAGTGGGAAAGCCTTGGGCGAACGGCAGATACGCGCCGCTCGCGTCGACGGGAAGCGTCAGGCGGACCTGTCCCTCACGTTCCAGACGCACCCGGTCGATGCCGGCCAGGTGCGGATGCGGGGACGAGAGCGCCAGGTCGATCATGTCGTCCACCGACTGGCGGAAGCAGGGATCGTCAAACCCCATGCGCAAGGCGAGCGCGCGAAACAGCTCGACGTTGGACCGGCATTCGCCCAAGGGCTCGATGGCCTGCGAGGAAACTTGCAGGAAATAATGGCCGTAGCTGGTTTGCAGGTCCTTGTGCTCGAAAAACGTGGTCGCGGGCAGGATGATGTCGGCGTAATCGGTGGTGTCGGTGAAGAACTGCTCATGGACCACGGTGAACAGGTCGGGGCGCAGCAGGCCGCGCACCACCGCATGGTGATTGGGAGCGACGGCGGCGGGATTTGAATTGTAAACGAACAGCGCCTTGACCGGCGGCTCGGTCGCCTGGTTCAGGGCGCGCCCCAGTTCGGTCATGTTGATGACCCGCGCCGGACTGGCCATCAGGTCGGATCTCTTGAGCCCTTCTTTATTCAGGTTGTAGGCTTCACTGGTCGAAAGTTGCAGCCCGCCGCCAACTTCCTTCCACGAACCGATCACACAGGGAAGCATGGACGACGGCGCGGACCGCCATGCCGCCGTTGTCGCAACGCTGGATGCCGTAATTGAGGCGGATGGCCGCAGGACGGACGGTCGCGTATTCAGTGGCGAGCTTGACGATATCGCCGGCGGCGATCCCGGTCCAGCGGGCCACGCGCTCCGGGGGGTAGTCCTGCACGCGCTCGCGGAGTTGCTCAAAGCCGAAGGTATGTTGCGCGACGTATTCGGCGTCCTGCAGACCGCGGCTGATGATGACGTGCAGCAGGCCGAGGGCAAGCGCCACATCGGTGCCCGGGTTGATGGGCAGATACCAGTCGGCGCAGGCCGCAGTCCGCGTGCGATAGGGGTCGATGACCACGAGCCTGGCACCACGGCGCCGCGCCTGCTCGATGAAGGGCCACAGGTGGACATTATTGCCGTGGATGTTGGCGCCCCAGGCGATGATGTAGCGCGAGTGCGCGAACTGCTCGGGCTCGGAGCCGATCTTGGCGCCGTAAACAGAACGGATGCCAGCTTCGCCGGCGACGGAGCAGATGGTGCGGTCGAGCTGCGAAGCGCCCAGGCGGTAAAAGAAGCGGTGGTCCATGGAACCGTTGTTGAGCGAGCCGAGGGTGCCTCCATAGGAATACGGAAGAATGGCCTCGGCGCCGTACTCGCGGGCGATCTGCTGAAAACGCGCGGCGATTTCGTCGAGCGCCTCGTCCCAGGAAATCCGGCTGAAGTCTTTCTGGCTGCAAGCGCGCGCGCCTTTGGGGGCGATGCGGCGAAAGGGGTGGAGCAGGCGGTCGGGCGAATAGACGCGGTCAAGATACCTGGCTACCTTCGCGCAGAGAAAGCCGCGAGTGACGGGATGCGCAGGATCACCCTGAATGCGGGTGGCGCGCCCATCTTCGACGGTGATAAGCACACCACAGGCATCGGGACAATCGTGGGGACAGGCGGCGTGGACGACGCGCTTTGCCATAGGCGGGCGTGCCCATCAGGATACCAGCACGCCATCGAACACAAAAGCAGCGTGTGAGGACGAATCCGCGGCGGAAGGGACGAACCTAGCGATATCGGCGCTCGCAGACCGGGCAATGAAAAGCGAACGGGTCGGCGTCACACTCGACCAGCTCCGCTCCGCAGGCGGGACAGAATTCCTGATCTTCATCGGCCAGCAGATCAGTTTCGTCGTCCACCTGGGGATCGCGGTCGAGCTTGCTGATGGAGTAGAAGGCGAGCGCGGTGTCAACGTCATGCCGCATGGCGCACCCCCGTCGCCTTCATTGTCGCGCCGATGTCAAGGAATATGCCGGGTTTCTTGCCTTAGGGGGACGACGAGTTTTGTTTTGGGATTAGGAAAAATCGGGAGAAGCGCTGGCAGGCTGCTGAAAAACGCGCCGAAGCAATAAGGGAGGCGCAAACGAATGTATGAACCCACAACGCGGCCACAACCGATAGTGTGTTCAACTGCCGAAGATCTGCTTTTCAGCGGCCTCCTAGACGGTCATGACTTCCTTTTCCTTCGCCTTGCTCAACTCTTCCATCTTCTTGATTTCGTCGTCGGTGAGCCGCTGAATTTCCTCCAGGGCGCGGCGCTCGTCGTCCTCGGTGATTTTCTTGTCCCTGAGAATCTTCTTGAGGGCGTCGTTGCCGTCACGGCGGATGTTGCGGACGGCCGTGCGATGTTCCTCCAGCACCTTGTGGAGGTGCTTGACCATCTCGCGGCGGCGCTCCTCGGTGAGCGGAGGAACCGGGACGCGGATCATTTTCCCGTCATTCATCGGATTCAGTCCGAGGTCGGCAGAACGGATGGCCTTCTCAATGGCGCCGAGGGAGGTTGGGTCGAACGGCTGCACGGTGATGAGCTGCGCCTCGGGGGCATGGACCTGGGCGATCTGGTTCAGCGGCATGGCAGAGCCGTAGTACTCGACCTGGACTCCATCGAGCATGTGGACGGAGGCGCGACCGGTGCGGACGGCAGCCATTTCCTTGCGAAAATCATCTACCGCCTTTTCCATGCGGCTCTTGAGCTGCACAAAAAGGTCTTTGAGAGCGGGATTCGCGGCCATGGTGGGCAGTGCCATATTGTCTCCGATTAGAACCGGAAATTATAAAACACGGCGCACGGCGGACGGCTGCGGGCGCAACACTTACGTCCCCGCGAGGTTCCGCCGATAGCGGGGCGAGTGGACGCGGGCAGGGGCCCCTTTCGACTCGGGCGCGCGATCTGGTTTGCGATGGCAGCGGTTAAGAGTACGGCTCGCACCAAGACTACGCGCTGACCAGGGAGCCGACCTTCTCTCCGGTGACCACTCGGCGGATGTTGCCCTGCCGGTTAAGATTAAAGATGATGATGGGAAGGTTGTTGTCCTTGCAGAGGCTGATGGCGGTGGCATCCATCACTTTCAGGCCGTTCTTGAGCACCTCCATGTAGCTGATCTGGTCGAACATCTTGGCATCCTTGACGAGGACAGGATCGGCGTCGTAGATGCCGTCCACCTTGGTGGCCTTCAGGATGACGTTGGCCTTGATTTCCATGGCGCGGAGCGAAGCGGCGGTGTCGGTGGAAAAATAGGGATTGCCGGTGCCGGCGCCGAAGACGATGACGCGCTCCTTTTCCAGGTGGCGGATGGCGCGGCGGCGGATGAAGGGCTCGGCGACCTCGTGCATCTCGATGGCGGACATGACACGGCTGTAGACGCCGCGTTTCTCCAGGGCGTCCTGAAGCGCCAGAGCGTTGATCATGGTGGCGAGCATGCCCATGTGGTCGGCGGTAACGCGATCCATCTCGCGGGCCTGTTCAGCGACTCCACGAAAGAAGTTCCCACCGCCGATCACGATGGCGATCTGCACGCCGAGGGAGTGGACGTCCTGAATCTCAGCGGCAATTTCGTGCACACGAACAGGATCAACACCGAAGCCTTGCCGGCCGGCGAGGGCCTCGCCGGAGAGTTTGAGGAGAATGCGCTTAAACACAGCGGTGGACATCAGTTTGTGGTTTCCAGTTTCTGGTTTCCAGTTTCCAGGGCTCTAGTTTCGCATTAACCGAATCCCCCTGGAAACCATAAACTTGAACGATCGGCAACGCTAGCCGCAGCGGCTCGACAGGCCGCTGAAAAACTCAAAACGGCAGGTTCCTCGCGGGGCCTCGGCGCGTCCCAAATGGCGCGGCCATCAAAAAAGTGCGGCCCAAGCCGCCCTGAATCATTTGCCCGGCGGAACTGCCGGACCGCCTTCACCCGAGTCGGCGGTCTTGGTGAAAGCCACGGTGGCGCCGGGGTCGCCCACTTTGAACCGCCCAAAACGGCGGACGGCGATGTTCTCTCCCAGCTTGCCGATCTTGGCGGCGATCAGTTGCGACACACTCACGGTCTGGTCTTTGATGAAGGGCTGTTCGTAGAGGCAGACTTCCTCATAGAACTTGGCCATCTTGCCTTCGACGATGCGCTCGACAACGTTTGGCGGCTTGCCGGAGGCGGCGGCCTGCGCGCGACAGATATCCCTCTCCTTCTCGTAGGCCTCCGGAGTGACATCTTCCTTGCGGATAAACTTGGGATCGCTGGCAGCGACGTGCATGGCGATGTCGTGCACCAACTCCTTGAAGTCGTCGGTGCGGGCGACAAAATCGCTCTCGCAGTTTACCTCGACCAGGACGCCGATCTTGCCGCCGGCATGGATATAGCTGGCGACCGCACCTTCGCTGGTGGCGCGGGCAGCCTTTTTGGCGGCCACGGCCATGCCGCGCTTGCGGAGGACGACGATGGCCTGCTCCAGGTCGCCCTTGGCCTCAACCAGGGCATTCTTGCAATCCATCATGGGAGCGCCGGTCTTGTCGCGGAGTTCGCGGACCTGGGCGGCGGAAATATTGGGCCCGCCGCCGCTGGAGATAGGATTCGTGCTCATCTATAAATGCCTTTCCTCGATGACAAATTGAGACCCGCGCCGGGCAAGCGCGCGGGTCGTCAGGGGCCATGGCCCCCTTACGATCTCGTCTTTGCGGCAGGACTGAAGTCGCGCCTTGCTACACGCACCGCGAAACTGCGACCGAACGAAAGCCGCGCCCTTCCGACCGTTGTTTCCGGCCAGAAGCTACTTTGTCTGCGCTTCAGCGTGGCGCGCTTCGGGATTCTCGGCATCGCCCTCGGCCTGGGCCGGCTGCTTGCGCACACCTCCACCGAGAACGTCTTCCATACTGACGTCGTCGGCGGTCTCGGCGGCAGCGCCTTCGGGAGCGGGCTCAGCACCGGCGCCAGCGGCGGCTTCGGCCTGCTGTGCGGCCGCCACTTCGGCGGCCTGCTTGTCGGTTGCAGCCTGCGCCCCCTCGATGGCGGAGTCGGCAACCTTGGAGGCGAACAGCCGGATGGCACGCAACGCGTCATCATTGCCGGGAATCACGTAATCCACTTCGCTGGGATCGCAGTTGGTGTCGACCACGGCCACGACCGGAATGCCAAGCTTGCGCGCCTCGCGCACCGCGATCTGCTCCTTGTTGGAGTCGATCACGAAGACGGCGTCGGGCAGGCGCGGCAGTTGCTTGATGCCGGCAAGATTGGCCTGCAGGTGCTTGCGCTCGCGCTCGAGCTTGATAACTTCCTTCTTGGGGAGGAGCTCGTAACGGCCGTCCGTGGCCATCTCGTCGAGTTCCTTCAGGCGCTTCACCGATTTCTGGACGGTGACCCAGTTAGTGAGCAGGCCGCCCAGCCAGCGCTGGTTCACGTAGAACATACTGCAGCGCTGCGCCTCCTCGGCGATGGCGTCCTGCGCCTGGCGCTTGGTGCCGACGAACAAGAGGATTTTGCCCTCGGCGGCCAAGTCCTGCACGAACTTGGAGGCCTCCTTGAACATCTTGAGGGTCTTCTGCAGGTCAATAATGTAAATGCCGTTGCGCTCACCGAAGATGAACTCTTTCATCTTGGGGTTCCAGCGCTTGGTCTGGTGCCCGAAGTGAACACCCGCTTCGAGCAGCTCCTTCATGGTGATGGTAGCCAATCAACCTCCTTGTTGGATTGCATCGTGACGCGCGGCCACGATTACTCCCGTCCCGCCCACCGCAACCGATGTCGCGGGGCGGGAAGTTGTAAAACAGTTTCAGTTTCAGTTCTCCGGCACTGGAAGCCGAAACTCTTGATCCCGGCCGAGACGCCGGTTTCCTGAGACTCGCTAACGTTTGCTGAACTGGAAGCGCTTTCTGGCGCCCTTCTGCCCGTACTTCTTGCGCTCCTTGATACGAGGATCGCGCGTGAGAAAGCCCTCCGATTTGAGGCGGCCGCGCAGCTCGGGGTTGAACTGGAGCAGGGCGCGGGCAATGCCCATCTTCACCGCACCAGCCTGGCCGTTAACGCCGCCGCCGCTGACCGTGGCAACAACGTTGAAGTTGCCGGCGGTCTCCGTGACAACGAGAGGCTGGCGCGCCAGGATTCGCTGGGTATCGGTGACGAAATAGCGGTCAAAAGGCTCGTTGTTGACGCGGAATTCGCCGCTGCCCGGACGAAGAAACACGCGGGCGATACTGGATTTGCGGCGCCCCGTTCCGTAATACTCAACCTGTTCAGCCATGCAACTTTCAGCTTCCAGCGATCAGCGCTCCGCCGACAGCTTCAGCTTTCAACCCCTTCCAAGAATCTCAGAACGCCGGTGGCGTTCACGGTCATCAACTACGCCTGCTTTGCCAGCGATAGCCCTTCCGGCTTCTGAGCCTGGTGAGGGTGCTTGTCGCCGCGATAGACTTTCAGCTTCTTTGCCATGGAGCGGCCCATCTTGGTTTTCGGGAGCATGCCTTCAATAGCTTCCTAGTTGGCAATCGACGGCATAACGATCATTTAGTTTGGTTTAAGTGCGTCGATCTTCGCGGCCATCACGAAGTCGTTCCTCGTAAGCCCACCGGCTGCGTGAGTTGTGAGACTGATGCGAACCTTTCCCCACCCGATCTCGAGGTCGGGATGATGGCCCTCTGATTCGGCCAACAACGCGACTCTTGTGGCAAAGGAAAACGCCTCGGCGAAATTCCGGAAGTTCCGGTCGAGGTAAATGCTCGTGGCGCTCCTTGCGAGCTGCCATTCCCCGGCGAGATGCGTGTGCAAGGCCGCCGCTTCTTCGTCAGGTAGTGGCGGCATTCCTCCCTCGCATGGAACGCAGTGTTCCTTGCCGAGCCGTTCCTTACCAAGGTCATCTTGCATGACGTCCAGCATCCCAGGGCGGGGGCCATGTTGCGAAACGACACAGGATCTTAGGTACTCCTACCAGCAGTAATGTCACGCTCTGTAATATTTGGGCCTCCTGGACCCTTGTTTGACCACTGTCCGTGTGGCATCAATGGACCCAGCGGGAATCACGACTTACAACGTGGTCTCGGTTATGGGGGTGAAGCAAGGATCTGCCGGCCTGTTTGTTTGGTCGCCAAACCGGCAGGGAGCGAGTGGCGAAACCGGGCCCTTTTCGCAATTGGAACCCAATTACTTCCTCGCTCATAGGAGACCTATTTCATGAAATTCAAGCTCAAGAAGATTGTTGTGGGTGGCGTTGCAACCGCCCTCCTCGCAGGTGGCGGCCTTGCCTACGCCTACTGGACGACTACCGGTAATGGTAGCGGGAGTGCAACGGTGGCTGCGTCCAATGGCACTGTTACCCTCCACGCGACACTCGCCAACGGCATCACACCGGGTGGCTCAAAGACCGTGACGTTCACCGGTGACAACGCAGGAAGTACGGATCTTCAGGTCGGCACCATCCACTCGGTCGTCTCGACGAGTGACGCGGCCTGCCTGGCGTCGGACTTCAGCATTGCTGATGTTGTTTCCAACACAGTGGTCGGCCACGGCTTGAGTGGCGTTGCACTCGGCTCGGGCACTCTCAACATGGCCAACTCCGCCCTCAGCCAGGATGCATGCAAGGGAGCAACTGTCACTCTGACACTATCCAGCAACTAATAACCAGCTTCGCCGGGAGAGCGGCAACTCCTTCCCCGCTCTCCCGGCGAGCTCGCACCCTTTACGAACACAACGATCTTGGGGGAACGATGCGGATCATCCGCAACCTGAAGAAAGCAAACACGGTGATCATCGCCGCTGCAGCGAAGCCCTCTACGCCGGCTCCGCCCCAGCCAATTCTCCTGACATTCCCTCCCAACCCGACCTCATCGACGTCGGCGGCTTTCATATATAGAGACACACAAGCCGGCGTGTCATTTCAGTGCTCTCTCGACAGCTCGAGTTTCAAGTCGTGCGCCTCGACAGGCGTTGGCTACAGCAACCTTGCCGCCGGAGCGCACACGTTCAAAGTTGCTGCCCAATCAGGAAAGAGCGATCTCAGCTCATCTGCCGTCTATCAATGGTCGGTTGTCGACACTACGCCGCCTCCGGCGCCTGTCATAACCAAACGACCCGATCCCGCGACTTTCGACGACAACGCCTCCTTCACCTACACCGATTCGGAAAGTGGAGTCGCATTCTCGTGCAAGCTCGACACAAACGCATTTTCTCCGTGCGCGAGTAATGGAATCACGTACAAGAAGCTCCCAGCTGCTCAACACACTTTCACAGTTGTTGCCTTCGACAAGGCGGGCAATCAGAGCGCACCCATTTCTTACACATGGACGATCGCCCCGGCAGGCACCTTTGCGATCTCCGGCGATGTCAACAAACTCTTTGTTCCCGGAGGCAATCAGTACCTTAACCTCACGTTGAACAACCCGTTCAGCTACTCGATCGCCGTCTCGGGCATCACTGTCACGGTGCCGCACGATTTGAAGAGAAACGGTCAAGTTGTTGCCGGGTGTGTCGGAACCGACAATCTCTCGGTTGTTCAGTTCGCGGGACCGTCAACAGTACCGGCCCATTCGAGCAAGACTCTGGCCGACCTCGGCGTACTGGAACAACAGCGACCAAACGTGAAAATGCTGAACACAAGTGCAAACCAAGATGCGTGCAAGAACACAACCTTCACGCTGTCATACAAGGGAACGGCGACAAAGGCATGAAGAATCTCGCGACCCGATCATTCATACTCAAAGCGTCAGTGCTGGTGCTGGGCAGTCTTGCGCTGGCGGCAGGAGCCACAGTTGCATCGGCGTTCTGGACGTCTCCCAGTCAGGGCACTGCAAGCGCCACGGTTGCGACTTGGCACGCTCCGAACAATGTCACCGCATCTGCGGTGAATGCCACAGTAACGGTGTCGTGGAATGCCGGAGACATCGACGGCAACGCTTCGGCAGTCACCAGATACGACGTTCGCCGAAACGACTCCTCCAACGTAGTTTGCAGCACTACAACGGGTCTTTCCTGTAGCAACACTTCTGTTCCTAGTGACACATACACCTACAAAGTCACTGCGGTGTTTGCAACATTCAGCGCCGAGAGCAGTTCGAGTGCCTCTGTGATTGTTGTGAATGACAACACGCCTCCTACGGTTTCGTCCATCAATTTGGCAGGCTCCAGCCCAACCAACGCATCGTCTGTGAACTGGACTGTGACATTCAGTGAGAACGTTGTGAACGTTGGCTCTGGCAACTTCTCACTGGCTAACACAGGCCTCACAAGTCCCTCGGTCTCGGGTGTGACGCCGGTGTCGGGTTCCGTCTACACGGTGACCGCGTCCACAGGAACCGGCAGTGGTTCCCTCGGCCTAAACCTCAGCAGCATTGGCGCCATAGCAGACGGCGCCGGCAACGCACTCGCCGGCACGTTCACCGGTCAGGTGTACTCGATCGACAAGACAGCACCGGTGACCACCGACAACACGGGTGCCATCGGAAATGGTTGGACACGGTCAACGGTCGTTTTGGCGCTCTCCCCGACCGACGCCGGTTCGGGAGTCGCACACACCTATTACTCAACTGATGGATCGACGCCGTCAGCTGGCTCATCAGAGGGCACGGCCATAACTCTGAGCTCCGATGGCATCTACACCATCAAGTACTTCTCGGTTGACACGGTCGGAAATACCGAGGCCATAGAAACTGCCGGTACGCAAATTCGCATTGACAAGACAGCTCCCGTTACCACTGACAATACTGCGTCGATCGGCAGTGGAGTGAAGACCAGCCCTGTCACCGTAACGCTTTCTCCATCGGATTCGGGCTCGGGTATCGCTCAGACGTACTACACGATCAACGGATCCATACCTACCACGAGCTCATCACAGGGAACTTCGATAGTTCTTTCCGTCGATGGCACATACACGATCAAGTACTTCTCGGTTGATAATGCCGGCAACACCGAATCCGTAAAGACCGCCGGCACTCAAATCAACATCAACTTGGACCCCATGGTTGTCGACGTCAGCTCCACCAGGACAAATGGCAACTACAAGGCGGGCACTGTGATTCCCGTAACCGTGACATTCAGCGAGTCGGTAACTGTAGTAGGTGCGCCGAGACTTTCACTTGCAACTGGAAGTCCAGCCAGTACAGCGGTCAACTACACGAGTGGCTCAGGATCTACCACGCTTACATTCAATTACACAGTCGCTAACGGCAACACGTCGGCTGATTTGGACTACGTTTCGTCGAATGCCCTCAGCCTCAATGGTGGGACAATCAAGAATGGCACCGCTGCCGCTGTACTAACACTGGCAAATCCGGGAGCGGCTGACTCGCTGAGTGCAAACAAAGATCTCGTACTCGACACAACGGCCCCAACCGTATCTGCTGTGAGCACAACGAATGGTCGCTTAAATTGCCGGCGTGGTCGAGGTAGGAGACCGATTACCTTCACGTTCAGCGAGGAAATGGACCCGGCGACTCTGTTCACGGGCTGCTCTCGGCACGACTCCGGATGTCACGACTGGCGCTAACGCAACAGTTACAATCAACGGCGGCAGCGGAAGTAACGCTGACTCAATGACTTTTGCCAACGCATTCAACCTTGGCTCGGTTAACTTGCCAAACAACATTGTCAGCACCAACAACAAGAACCACACCTTCACAGCTCGACTGCATTACTCGGTGGTGAGTGGCAATTCGACAGTCACAGTGACCTTCACTGCTGATACAGGTGGACCAGGAGCATTGGGCAGCACTACTACTGCTGACTTTACGTGGGTACCTGATACTGGCGCCCACGACATAGCTGGAAACGTAATGACCAATGCGGTGTTGAGACGGCAAGACCAAATACCATTCTGAGGTACGCCGACTGGTGGGAAAAGGAACGGGCCTCGAAAGGGTCCCGTTCTTCGCTTACTGTCACAGTGTCTTCGTAAACTCGTTCGTCATGAGCAGTACCGCAGTAATCGATGTTGTTGACAACAATCAAACCGGCGTTCCCTCGGGAACGCCGTACCCGATCCGTCCTCGTTGAACGACGAGCAGTTGCAAGATGAGATACGAGGTCTTGCGAGTTGTATGGCCGCTGCGATGTGTCGACTCTTGTTGTTGGTCGCCGAGTTTGACAAGCGCAATGTTTGGAATGCATGGGGCATTCAATCGTGTGCTCACTGGCTTGCGTGGCAATGTGGATTCTCCCGGGAGCAGCTCGTGAACACGTTCGAGTTGCGCGGGGCTTGGCCTTCTTGCCGCTCACCGTCTCTTTGTTCTCCACAGGCGAGCTCACCTATGCCAAAGTGCGAGCGATTACCCGAGTAGCCACACCCGAGAACGAGGAACTGCTGGTTCACTACGCCAGGGCCGCAACCGCCTCACAGTTGGAACGAATCGTTCGCGGCTATCGCCGTGCCGGCGAGCTCGAAGAAACGAACACCGCCTATGCCCGCCGGTCCTTGAGCTGGAGCTTCGACGGCGAGGGCGGTCACATGCTGACGGTACGGATGACGGCCGAAGAGAAGGCAGTCACCGAAAAGGCCCTCGAGGAAGCAGCCTCGGACGTTCCCTCGGGAACGGGTGAGGGGCGTCTGGTCGATGCGTTTGTGGCTATGGCTCGAAGTTATCTTGCCTCGGATATCAAGGAGTCCTCAGATGCCTTTCTCGTGAATCTCAACGTGACCGCCGAGACACTCGCTGATGATGCAGACGGGGAATGTGACGTCGATGGCCACGACATATGCCCCGAAACGGCACGACGGCTGTCATGTGATGCCCCCGTTGTGGTGTCACTGCTCGATCGAGATGGCGTGGTTCTCGAACAGGGACGCAAGAGCCGGCTATTCACCGGGCCGGCTCGAGCCGCCGTGATGAAAAGAGATCGAGGCACATGCATCTTCCCTGGGTGTGAGCATCGCAAGTGGGTCGATGTGCATCACATCTGGCACTGGACCAAGGGCGGACCGACAGATCCCTGGAATGGAGCTGTTCTTTGTGGTTTCCATCACCGTCTCGTGCATGAAGGAGGCTTCAGTCTCGATCACGATTTCGTGTTTCGTACTCCTACCGGCGATGTTGTGCCCGACCGGCCTCAACCAGTGCACAACACCGCGACCTTGCCGAAGGTGAGAGCCGATGCCTGCGTGTCAGAGGGTAACGGGGCCCCATTCGATCTTGCCGACGCTGTCACCTGGCTAAGTGAAGGGCTATCCATGCCGTGACAATCTCAGTTGTCTCGTCGACGAACTTGCGTAGGCCGTGGTCGCCACCTTCGATCCATTCATGTGTCACTTCACCTTTAATTGCGCGGGTATGCGCCGTCAACTCGTCCGGCGTTGCAAATGCATCGCGGTACCCGACACGAACAAGCAGGGTACGTTCAGCTGCGGGAAATGGTCGACACGGAGCTTCTCGTGTTTTCCGGGTGGGTGCAACGGGTAACCCATGAGCACCAGTCCAGCTGCCGGAAGTCCGTTCGCTACTGCAATGGAACAAATGCGCCCACCCATCGAACGCCCTCCGAGAAAGACTCGCTCGGGGCGAAGGTTCTCATTTGCGACCAATGCATTTGTCTCTTGCACAACCGACTCAACAAGAACGGGCTGGCGGTCGGGTGCCCGGCGACCTGTCTTTCGATACGGAAAATCCATTCGGCGAATCTCTAATTGCCTGCCGAGGGCAGACTCGATAGCCACAAGTGCGGGTGAGGTGGAGTCAGAGCCAGCGCCTGGGGCCATCAGAAGTCCGTATCGAGAACGCGGCCTCGCCATCGGCACATTCTCCCAGAGAAAATTCGACGGGTAGTGTCGAAATCCGTAGATGGCGTTCGTTCAAGACATGTAGGACAGGCGCAAGGCCAGTCCGGGAAGGAGATACTGAAATGCAGTACATGATCTCGGTTCACTTCGACGAGAGCCGCCCCGAGCCCGACCAGGCATTCATAGAGCAGGCGTACAAAGACGTCGACGTAGTCAACAATGAGCTCAAAGACGCGGGCGCGTGGGTGTTTGCAGGAGGGCTTGTTCCATCCAAGTCCGCAAAGACGTTGCGTGTCATTGATGGTGAGGTTGTGACCACTGACGGTCCGTTTGCGGAAACCAAAGAGCAACTCGGCGGTTTTTGGGTCATCGAGGCCCCCAATCTCGACAAGGCCCTCGAATGGGCGGAACGAGGCGCACGAGCATGTCGTGAGATCGTCGAGGTTCGTCCCTTTCAACCCGACCCGACGGAATGACGGCCGGGGGATTGGCCTTGGGATTACCGCCGGCGCGGATTAAGGTCGGCCTAACCAACCGAAATTGGACCTATTAGAGGAGGCGGCGTGTTCGTACAGGTAATTCAAGGACCAGTCAGCGATACAGAGGGTCTGAAGCGTCAGATGGACAGATGGGTCGACGAGCTTCAGCCCGGCGCCACCGGCTATCTCGGTTCGACATTCGGCGTCACGGAAAACAATGTCGCGATCGCAATTGCGCGTTTCGAGTCACCCGACGCCGCCATGCGCAACAGTGCCCGCCCCGAACAAGCCACGTGGTGGCAAGAGACCGAGAAGTACTTCTCAGGTGATGTCACTTTCCATGACTCCACGGCAGTCGATATCTTCCTCAACGGAGGATCAGACAAGGCCGGTTTCGTGCAAGTCATGCAAGGTCGAATCATGAATCCATCGCGCCTTCCGTGAAATGGAGAAGGGCGCCGAGGAGCAGATGAAGAAGCTGCGCCCCGACCTCATCGGCTCCATCAGGGCGATCTACGGCAACAACGAGTACACCGACGTTGCTTACTTCACATCCGAAGCCGAGGCCCGCGCCAACGAGGCCAAACCCTTGCCTGATGAAGCAATGGCGATGTTCAACGAGTGGCAGCAGCTCCAAATTGTTGATCGGTACTACGACCTGAAGAAACCGCTCTTTTACACGTCGTAGACAAATCGGGGGCCATGCAGGCAACGCCGTTCAATGCTAAACCCGTTGTAAACGTGGCAAGGTCTTCCGGAGAATCTGATTCAGCAGGCGCCAGAATCGCGGTGTCGAGCCTGACCCACACCTACCGTGGCCCCAGCGGCCCGCTCAGGGTGGTCGATCATGTCTCTTTCGAGGTTCCGAGTGGGGGCTATCTAGCCCTTACCGGTCCCTCGGGAGCAGGCAAGAGCACGTTACTTTCGTTGATCGGCGGCCTCGAGCGCCCACAAGAAGGGGAACTGCTTGTCGGGTCAGATCGCTTGATCAAGATGTCGCGGCGCTCCAGCTTGCACACTACAGATCAAACGTTGTCGGGTTCGTCTTCCAGCACTTCGGCCTTCTCGAGTCGCTCACTGCATCAGAGAACATCGAGCTGGCGTGCAGTCTCGGCGGTTCCCCCAGGAGCCGCAGACGGAAGATCGCCACGGAACTTCTCGACGCGGTCGGACTCGTCCATCGTAAAGACCACAAACCATTGCATTTATCGGGAGGCGAGCGTCAGCGCGTCGCCATCGCTCGTTCGCTGGCGAACGCCCCATCACTTGTACTCGCCGACGAACCCACAGGAAACCTCGATGAGCGCTCGGCAAGAATCGTTATCAATCTTCTCGAACGAGTTGTGCAAGAGCGTGGCGCCACCTTGATCGTAGTGACTCACAACAGCGAGGTTGCTTCGCGTGCCAAACAAAGGCTCTCGCTGGATGCGGGCCACGTTGTTGAAAGGCAGCACGGCGTCGGAGAAGAGCCGGCTTCCGGAGAAGGGCCATGAGATGGGTCGACTCGGGCGCTCTCGCATTCCGCAATGTCGCTCGTAGACCTGGTCGTGCAGTACTAACTGTTCTCGCTGTTGCACTCGCGGCCGCGGTTGTTCTCCGGGTTGCTCACGATCACACGGACAGCCCAGACGCGGTACTCAGCCAGCTCTCGGCCGGCGGACCTCTCGCGGGAATCAAAGTGGTGGCAGCACAGCCCGACCCCGGTGAGCTGGGAACGGACTCACCGAGGCCCGGCCCTCCGAAGAACTTGGACGACAACGCTGTCACATCGATAGGTGCAATTCCCGGAGTCAAGTCGGTTGTCAGAGTCATGAGCGAGAACGCCGTTGTCGTGCCTCCCACTTCTCTGCCCAACGGTCAGGTGCTCAACCTCAAGAAACAACAGGACCAGCGTTCGTTTCGTCGTCGGCGTGCTCTTTCAGCGAGTCGCAGGAGTCGAGCTCAACGAGGCTGACAAGTTGCCCATCACTTTGATCGCCGGGCGACTTCCGGTACCGGGGTCAACGACAGAGGCAGCAGTAACTCCGTCTTTTCTCGAATCGATCGGCTTACAACGCAAAGATGCTCCCCTCGTGGTTGGCAGCGAAATTCAAGTAGGCGCACCGCGAGCACTGGCCAATCGGAAGGTTCCCCGTTTCTGGGACGCTGGACTCGCATGCTGGTTGTAGGAGTCGCAGCCGAAGATGTTTCCCCGCCGAAGTGTTGACTTCTATCCAGCAAACACGCGGAGATCGTGATTGGACGGTTACCGGAGGCCCCGCAGGTGATGATCTCGAGCTGCCGAAGACTCTGTACGACGGGCTCTTCGTAGTGTCGAATACCTTGAACGAAGTCGAGCCGGTGCGTAACGCGATGACCAATGTCGGCTACTCCAGTAGCGCACCCGAGAACTTGATTGCTTCGGTAGAACGTTATCTGCACGTCGTCGAGATAGTGCTCGTGGAATTGGTCTCATTGCCTTGGTGATCTCGGCGCTTGGTATCTGCAACGCTATGCTCGCAGCGGTACGTGAACGTCGTCGCGTAGATCGGAGTGCTAAAAGCGATAGGAGCCCGAGACATCGATGTCGCTTGGGTATTTCTGATCGAAGCCGGAGTGCTTGGTGCAGTAGGTGGAATTCTCGGCACAGTCGCCGGCCTACTTTTGGCACAAGCAGTCGGCGCTCTTGTAGACGGGTACCTCAGAGCTCAGGGTTTGGCAGGTGTGCAAGCTGCACTGCCCGCTGAACTTGCCGTAGCATCGGTTGCAGGCGCAACGCTTGTGTCACTCATGGCCGGAGTTCTTCCCGCAATGCGCGCATCTCGTTTGCCTGCGCGAGGCTGTCGACGCATGACCGGTACCATAGCTACAACGGGTTTCCGGCGAATTCTTGCCTCGACGTTTCTGCTACTGGCAGCTCTTGCCGTGGGCGCATGCACGACCGGGCCCAAGAAAGTTGCGGGCCCTCCCGTTGCACCGCCAACTCAACCACTCCAGTACGCTGCAATTGGTGCGAGCGAGTCACTGGGTGTCGGAGCTGATGCACCGCTGCGGGACGCGTGGACGAAAGTGCTCTGGGCGACGGCGATGCCGTGCCAAACCGGGTTTACCGATCTTGCCGTCGTGGGGCCGTCACCACCGATGCAGTGACACAGCAACTGCCTCTCGCTGTTTCGTTGCATCCCGATTATGTAACTGTGTGGTTGAACGTCAACGACATTATTGCGGGAGTATCAGTCGTAGATTACGAACGTGCGCTGTCTCAAATTTTGTCGACTTTACACACCCAGACAAAGGCCACCGTACTTGTCGGCAATGTTCCACCCCTCGACCAGATGCCGGCCTACGTGCGGGCCCGCAACGGAGACGTCGGAAACAGGTCGCCGTTTGCGCGCCCGTAATGTTCCTGCTCCTTCCGCCCTGAACGCAATGGTCGACGACTACGACGCTGCAACGGCCCGGGTCGCAAATGCAAACGGCGCCATTCTCGTCGATCTGCACGCCGTTGGTCTCGCGGCGCGCCAAAGACGGTGTTGCGCCTGGCCTTTACGGAACCGACGGATTTCACCCCAGCACAAAGGGTCATGCCGCGATCGCTCAGGCGTTCTCGGCAGCACTTGCCAAAGCGCCCAAGAGCCAAGGCGGTTAAGACCCTTAGCTTCTGATCGAGTAGGTACCAATGCGCACTCCCCTGCCGATCGTGCGAAAAGCGAGAAGTTTCGCAACCTCGGCAGGTGATGCGCCGGCGTCTACGGGCAGCTGGGCGGTATCCACCGTGGACACCGTGAAAAGTAACGATGTTCGAGATCACCTTTAGGTGGCGCGCAGCCGGTATAGCTTCGTGTTCCCGCATCGTTGCGAACGTGGAACGCGCGATTCGGTAACGTCTCGTCGGATGAACCGGCTCCTTGATCGAGCTCGTGCACCGTCGAAGGTACGTCCACGGCGGTCCAGTGCCAGAAACCGCCGGGAATGGGCGCATCAGGATCGAAACAGCTCACGACGAAGCTTTGCGTGCCGTCGGGCTCACCGATCCACCCTAGGGCCGGTGACTGGTCCTTTCCCCCGACGCGTACCACTCGCGAAGATGTCGTCGAGTTTTCACCGTCCGTGAAATCCGAGCTTTCCATTACGATCGCGGTGGATCTTCGGCAGTTTGTCGTATGGATCTTCCGCAATAGGCCTTTTTGGGTTCGACAGGCACCATTCCCCGGCCTTGGGCTTCGACACATCGAGGTGAAATGGACCGCTAGGATGCACAAATGTGCAGGAGGGCACATGGGATTGTTCAAGAAATCGGCGACCGTGGCCAAGAAACCTTCGATCGAGTGGCCGGCAATCAACGAATTGCTGTGGATTCGGCTCCCTTGTTGTGAGACGGCTATTCATCCTTCTCGGGTCGAAGGCACTGATGGTGACAGTTTGATCGTTGCTCACCCCTCTTTGAAACCTCACTTAAGAGCCTGTGCCCTTACCATCATCCGAACGTTTGATAGTGCTCGGATGGCGTGAGGGAAACTCGTCGAAGCAAGTGAGGATGAACTTCGTGACCGCCTAGGGGGTCATGTTCCGACTTGGACACTTCGTGCACTCGGTCCACCCGAGGTTCTTCAGCGACGGCGCTTCGTTCGCACGGAGTGGGGACAGTGACATCATCTTGTACTTGCCGCTGGAGACGGTAACAGGCACGATCGCAGACGTCAGCGAGGGTGGGGTGAGGTGCATTATTCTGTCCGTACCCCCCGCGAGCCTCGCAGTCCGTATTTTCAGGTTTCGTTCGCCATAGAGCACGGAGCCTCTGGACTTTTCAACAGCGAAGTGGCATGGTGGGGCGAGCCGTCGGGCGACACTGTCCAGGTCGGTTTGCAGTTCAATGAAATGTCACACCGGCTGGCCGATCGTTTGCGTTCATTTGTTTTCGCGGAAAGATCAAGCAAGAAAAGGCCGAGCAGCACCAAGAGTGAATCCGGGTCTGCCTCTGGTCAAACCGGCTCGGGCTCTCTGGGTAGGATGCAGGCGATGAGCGGAGATCTCCTGGCTGACGGAGTAACAAGCTAAACCTTGGTTGATACTCGAGCCGTGGGAGGCGTGTACCAGGAGTCCGTCGTCGAGACAGAGCTGGGTCACATTTGGCTCCGGGTGCACGGTGACTTGCACAGCACGTCGCAGTTTCCGTTGCTGATAGTGCACGGTGGTCCAGGAATGCCCCACGTATCAGACCCGACGAATCTTGCGTGTTTGTCCGGCGAGGGTCGTAGCGACTCTCTTGGATGACCAACTCGGTTGCGGCCGTTCGGCGTGTTCTTCCGATGCGGCCGTTCGCACAATCGACTACTTCGTAAACGAGCTCGACGTTGTTCGACGGCACCTGAGAATCGAACGTGTGCACCTCTTCGGGCATTCATGGGGGAGGTTGGCTTTCACTCGAGTATGCGTTACGCGCGCGCGACCGGTATCGAGTCTCTGATACTTGCAAACACTCCACCAAGTGTTCCATGTTCGCAGCCGCATTCCGGAACTGGTTGCGCAAATGCCATGGCGGTACCGGCGATCACTGAGGTCGTCGCCTGACGTGACCTCACCCGACATGACCTCGAAGGGATTCGCCGTCGCATACCCTCGCGTATTTCTCAACTCGCCATCCTCTGCACGCTCAAACCCTGGCCTGCTGAGCTCGTGGCGGCATGGAAACAAGGCCGGAACAGGGTCATATCGAGTGCTCTGGGGCGAGACCGACTCTAACTGCACCGGCACACTTCGCTATAGTGGGATGTCTTGGAACGGCTTCCCGAGCTGGAGATGCCGGTCTTGTTGATTGCCGGACGTCATGACGAGGTGCAGCCATCACAGGTACAAGTCCCGCCGGCCGACCTTATTCCGCACAACGATTTCGTCGTGTTCGAACGTTCTGCCCATTTCCCTCATCTGGAGGAACCGGGAGCAATTCTTTCTCAACGACCCCCAATTGGCTGGAAACCTATCCGTCGGTGCGACCGTCGTCAATTGCGTACCACGCCAAGGCTCCGATGACGGCTCCGAGTATTGGGAACACGATAAATGCCCAAAGCTGACTCATAGCGGTTCCTCCGGCGAACACGGCGACACCCAGACTTCGAGCCGGGTTCACCGACGTGTTGTCGACAGGAATGCTGATCAGGTGGATCAGGGTCAAAGTCATGCCGACAGCCAGACCACTTGCCGCTGGCGAAAACTTACGGTGTGTAGTGCTGAGTACGACGAATACGAGCAGCGCCGTCAAGACGACTTCGACGACGACCATTGCACCAAAGTCAAAACCGCCCGGGGAGTTCTTACCCCAGCCGTTCACCGTAAGTTTTGAGGTGTCGCGTTGAGTTACCCGGTGCTCCGTTGGCTATCAACCAGATGGCGAGTGCGCCGATAATTCCGCCTATCGCCTGACCGACGATATAGAACGGAACAAGAATCGCTTCGATCTTGCGGCCGATCCACAGGCCGACCGTGACGGCCGGGTTGATGTGGCAGCCGGTTATGTTCCCGATCGTGGACGCCATGACAAGTAACGAGAGACCGAAAGCGAACGCAACACCGAGCACACCGACCGAGGCCGTGTGAGTGAGTTTTCCGGTGGCAATAATTGCCGTTCCCGCGCCCGCCGAGCACCAATACAGCAGTGCCAATGGCCTCGGCTAACGAATATTCGAAACCGTTGCAGACCAGAAAACCTAAGGCATAACGCCCGAGCAAAGCGTTGATGCTCAATTACAGAAGAGTGTTTTGCACTGATTGTCGCGTGCTGTTGAGATTCCTGGCGAGATCGGGAGGACCGACCATTCGAACGACTTCCAACAATGCGCGAAGCGTCCGGATCGTCCCTCAATACAAGCGTCAGTGCTTCGCCGAACTCGAGACACCCATTATGTGTCGTCTGGATCTTCTTCCCGCGGGCACCGGCCAGCCAACTGCGGAGTTGATCGGCGTCCTCGATTGCCATGTCGCCTCGAGGCATGATATTTACGCCGAGCATTCTCGAGGAGTTTGAAGATGCGTGTTCTGCAATTCCTCTTGCGGCTCGGTCTGTGGCGGGTTGATGAGGGAAGCGATCGGTATCCAAGAAGCCGGCATGTCGCAGCAGCATTTGCACGCGGTCCGGTTTGGGATGCAATCGTGCTCAGAGCTCGGCACCGGCTGTCTCCTCGAAAAGAAGCAATCCACGGCGAGCACTTCTCACTACCGGCCCAGATTCCGAGTTATTTGCCGATGCTCTTGACCGTCGGCCTGTAGACGTGCAAGTAGCGTGTCGAGCTGTGCCGCCGTACGTGCATGCGATATTCGCTCCATCGCAACGGTGCCTAAGGATCGCAGCGAAAGGGCAAGCGCCGTTCGTGTCGGAATCCTGAAATGGCCCGCCTAAGGCGGGTTCCTCATACGAGTCGCGGTGGCTCGTAGCCGGACTGCCGCCTGAGCAGCTCGCTGTAAGTGGTGGAAACCTACATGGGTTGCGCAGATTTGTACGGCCTCACGAAGGTCATTTCGGCCCCACGTAGACGCGACCAGTGCGAATCGACACCACGCTCTGCTCCCAACCGATTCTCCAGGCACCCGAGCGGCGGCACCCTGCATGGTCGGGTCTAGCGCCCCTACCAGCTGTTGAACCGCGGCATTAAAAGGTTGGAACCGTAATGCTGTTTCCGCTGCGAGCCGTACATGCGGAAAGCGCGGTCTTCTCACGAAAGTGCGTAGACCGCGGATTATCTTGGGCTTATCCAATGCGAGGCCGACGAACGCAAACTGATTGGGTTCGCTCGCGAGATGTGTCTCCAACGTGGTAGGCAGTCATGGGCCGCCCGTCGGGGTACAAGGCTACGGAAATCTCGAATGCCGCTTCGTTATACGGGCGGTCACTCCAACCGGAAGGGTTCGCGTCATGAGCCTGTTTCGTGATCCACTGATACCTTGGCGAAACCTGCGGGTAACCCCGGTGCCTCACTATCGAGCGCCGGTGGCGACAACTTGGCCGAGCGCGGTCCCTTGCTCAGCGAACCTCTGCACTATTTCGAGAGCGACTCTCGACTCGGGGTCATTCTGCCAAATCTCCGCCAAGGCCTCTGCAAACAACCGGGCGGGTTGTCTGCACCATGGGAGGGCTGCGCGAAGTGTTCTTCCAAGAGCGCAGTTAGCTCACGAGCGGCAACCTCGTCGCTGATGTTCTGTAGCCCGTTGACGAGCTCGGGGTCGAACATCGTGAAAGCACCGCCAAGTGCCCGGTCTACAGCGGCGCCCGGCCAGATCCAATACCGGCAAATACAGTCTGGGTTCGTCGAAGAGACCACCCACTCGAGCAAGTTCTTGTATCTCCAGCGCCTCGGTCGCGAGCCTGCTGATCGTCGGAAGGTCGTGATTACCTCTGAGCTTTATCAGGGCATCGCGAAGATCAGTTGCCTCTGCCCAGATGCTGACCACCCTGGTCGGTTTGCCGGGCATCACCGGAAAGTACGGCGAGCGACGCTTCGAGCTCGTGAGTCGAACGAAGCCCGGCAAGGCGGCCCACGACTCATCCTGGTGTATTTCGAAAGCATCGTGGAGAGGCCCATGGCTTCCCCACTCGTCATCACCTCGCTCACCCTGCGATCGAGCAGACCTCTCGTCGTTGCTGCCAGGGCCGGATATCTCGGGTCGAAGGCAAACAGGCTGAGCTCCCGTAGTGCAACGTTCTGCCAGGCATGCTGAGCGATCTCCTGTTGGGCTCGTATAGAAGTGCGTTGTTCAACGCCTGCCGGCCCTTGGGCGATTGCTGCCCAAGACTTTCGCAAGCATTGCTCGTGGAACAAGCCGGCGAGCGCTGCCCAGTGTGCCGGCTTCATCGGGAAGCCCACTTCGCCTATCTGTCATACGCCGCAGGTCGGCATTCCACCCGAGCCCTGCGGCGGCGGCATTCCTCACTGTGGGATATGCAACGAAGTACGGATGCCGCAGCACCTCTCTGAGAAGTTGCTGCACGCTGCTGTCCGAGGCCCACACATTCTTGATCTGAATCTGCGCTCGTTCGTTACGTACGTCGAGAAGCGCCGCGGCAAGACGCCCTGCCGGGCCGGGTCTTCTGGGTCATTCGTGCCGCCAGAGGGAGCGACCACGACGTGACGTAAACCTGCGTGGGCGACTTGCGACATCTTCCGAGTTGCAAGCGCGGTTGTGGCCAGCCGACGTACAAGCGTGTCGACATACTCGTAATCGGAGTCCAATATGTCAGGCTCTGCCACGGAATCAACATACGGCAGAGCGTCGAACTCACAAATCTTGGCGCCCTCACCAACCGAGGCTCGTAGAACGGCCATTACGTCTTGTAACGTCCCTCGTTCTTACTGTCTCGCAAACTTTTTCTTACCCGACTTTAACCATATGTTCGGGCGGAATCGGGACTCGCCGGTCGAAGGCAAACTGCCGCGTAAGTAGGCTCTGACTAGGTATTATGGTAGATGGCCGTGAGCTGGTAGCCAGACAGCCTGACCGTTTTCGAGGCCCTCACCAGCTGTGTATAGGTAGCATTCCCTTATTTTCTTCTAGCAAGCGTGAAAACGGTTCGTTACCCTCGCCTATATGCTCGAAATTTCAGGAATTGCTCGAATCAACAAGGAACTCAGGAAGCCTCTCAGGAAGAGAAAAGCGCCTGCGCTCATCGCCGCGTCGCTCTGAATCGGCACCCTCGCCGCATCGGGCTGTGGGGCCAGAAGCTATCCGCTTCCGACTCCGACCTGACCAACCGATTTACAACCGAGGTACTCGCGGCCACACACGCCACGTACGGTGGAAAGTTCCACCCCGCCGGCATGGTCGACGCATGGGGCCTTGCCAACCGCCCCGCCGGTGCAGGTGGTCACTTCTGGATCGCCGGAGGCGGCACCTCATACGAGTACATCGGCGACGTTCGTGACTCGAACGATGCGGCGTTGCGCGAGATTCACCAAGATCAGCTCACCGAAGTCCAGGTGCCAGGAGCAGATGCTCGAACCGATGATGGCAGCACCGGAAAGACAACCGGAGTGCTCTTCGACGGCGACGACATCAACTCGAAGAACTTCCGAGTGACAACACAATTAGCGACCAAAGAAGGAAAAGAGGTTCACTTCGATGGTGCCGCTCGATTCTTGTTCCGTGCAACGACCGGCGGCAAGATCTCGGTCTTGGACAGAACGTGCAACCGATGGTTCCACAGTACGTGTGAACGGTGACGCTCCGGTCATGTTCGACGGGGTCGGGCGAAGGAATGCAGTTCTTTGGTCTCGCGATGGATCCGGCATGGTCGAAGTTCTGGCAGTCGACTTCGGCAACCATCCACAGATCCGTCAATTCGATACGAACTGGAAACTCGTGCCCACACAAGGGTTCGCGAATCCGTTTGCAACCGGTGACCCGGTCGACGCGGCCGACCCCGACAAGATGCATAACGCGAACCCGGCCACCCTGTTCCCTTCAACATCGCACAGCTGGGTGGAAACTTCTTCGTCAGCTACGCAATATCGGGCGCTGAAAAACCAGAACGGCAAGACGAACCCCAACGAGTTCGAAGCCGGCGAGGAAGATGCGTCCACGCAAGGCAGACAAGAGCTCGGGTGCACGTCCTGACAAAGGCAAGCTCGCCGAGTTCCGGCCCGACGGCACACTGATTCGTGTCTTCGACGACCAGAAGCGTCTCAACGGACCTTGGGGCCTCACACTCGCTCCACAAGGTTGGGGGCCACTTTCCGGCAATCTGCTCGTCGGCAGCTTCGACGGTGCCGGAAGAATCGCTGCATTCGACATCAATTCGGGGAGCCTTTGTCGACTACCTGCGTGATGACAAGGAAGAAGACGCTCTACGTACAGGTCGGGACGACTGCCCGGTAACGGAGCCAGCCTCGGCGACAAAGATGCCATCTACTATGCCGCCGGACCCAACGAGGAGAAAGACGGAGTGTTCGGCGAAATTCGCCTACAAGGAATAGAAGTCAATATGACCGAGACAAATAAGAAAGCAATACTGATTCCACGGCGATGTCATTACGGCATCGCCGTGGTTCGTTTCCATGGCGGTTCGCTCTGCCGGTGGCATCATCT